>NC_007760.1:0-1360000 GCF_000013385.1 Anaeromyxobacter dehalogenans 2CP-C | reverse complement strand
AGCAGCTCCGGCTTCGCGAGCCAGGCCTCCACCGCCGAGATGCGCGCCTCCAGCGCCGCCTTGTCGCCGTACCCGTCGGCGATCATCTTCCGCATCAGCGCCACGTTGGAGCGGAGGTACGTCGCGACGCTCTTCTCCGAGAGGTCCACCGCGGCCGCCGCGGCGCTGCGCTCCGCCGCCGCGTCGGTCAGCTCGAACGCCTGCTCCACGGTCAGGTCGGGCAGGCCCTCCATCTCCAGGATCCGGCCGTTGAAGACGTTCTTCTTGTTCTTCTTCGGGACGGTCAGCAGGCCCTGCTTGATGGCCCAGTACGGGATCGCGTTCACCACGTCACGGAGCGTGATGCCCGGGTTGAGCTTGCCCTTGAACCGCACCAGCACGCTCTCCGGCATGTCGAGCGGCATGAAGCCGAGCGCCGCGCCGAACGCCACCAGGCCGGAGCCGGCCGGGAAGGAGATGCCGATGGGGAAGCGGGTGTGCGAGTCGCCGCCGGTGCCCACCGTGTCGGGGAGCAGGAGGCGGTTCAGCCAGGAGTGGATCACGCCGTCGCCGGGGCGGAGCGCCACGCCGCCGCGCTGCTGGATGAAGGACGGCAGCGCGCCGTGCATCTTCACGTCGGCCGGCTTCGGGTAGGCCGCGGTGTGGCAGAACGACTGCATCACCATGGGCGCCTGGAACTTCAGGCAGGCGAGCTCCTTCAGCTCGTCGGCGGTCATCGGGCCGGTGGTGTCCTGCGAGCCGACCGTGGTCATCTTCGGCTCGTAGTAGCCGCCGGGCAGCGCGCCGGCGATGCCGCACGCCTTGCCGACCATCTTCTGCGCGAGCGAGTAGCCCTGGCCGGCCTTCGGCTGCGGGTTCTTCGCCACCGCGAACAGGTCGATCTCCTTCAGCCCGAGCGCCTTGCGGGCCTTGTCGGTGAGCGCGCGCCCGATGATGAGCGGGATGCGGCCGCCGGCGCGGAACTCGTCCGGCACGGTGACCGGCTCGAGCTTGAAGGTGGAGAGCACCTCGCCCTGCTCGGTGCGGACCTCGCCCTTCTTCGTGTCGATCACCACCACGTCGCCGGTCTTCAGCTTCGTGACGTCGGTGCGGATGGGCAGCGCGCCCGAGTCCTGCGCGGTGTTGAAGAAGATGGGGGCGATGACGCCGCCGATGATCACGCCGCCGCGCCGCTTGTTCGGCACGAACGGGATGTCCTCGCCGATGGCCCACAGGACCGAGTTGCAGGCCGACTTGCGGGAGGAGCCGGTGCCGACCACGTCGCCCACGAACGCGACCTGGAAGCCCTGGGCGCGGAACTCGGCGATGGTCTTCAGGCCGCCCGGGAAGCGGGTCTTGCCCATGGCCAGCGCGTGGAGCGGGATGTCCGGGCGGGTGGAGGCGTCGCCGGCGGGCGAGAAGTCGTCGGTGTTGATCTCGCCGTCCACCTTGAAGATCTTGACCTTGACCGTCTCGGGCACGCCGGGGCGCGACGAGAACCACTCGGCCTTGGCCCAGGCGTCCACCACCGACTTCGCGGCGGCGTTCGTCTTGGAGAGCGCCAGCACGTCGTCGAACGCGGCGTAGACGTAGGTGGTGTGCGAGAGCGCCTTCGCGGCCGCGCCGGCCAGCTCCGCGTCCTTCAGCGCGGCGACGAGCGGCGGCACGTTGTAGCCGCCCATCATCGTGCCGAGCAGCTCCACCGCCTCCTTGCGCGAGACGAGCGGGCACCTCTTCGCGCCGGAGACCACGTCGGCGAGGAACTTCGCCTTCACCTCGGCGGCCGGGTCCACGCCGGGCGACACGCGGTCGCGCAGCAGCCCGAGGAGGAACGCCTCCTGGCCCTTCGGCGGCGCCTCGAGGAGCTGGACCAGCCCCTTCGTCTGCTCGGGGTCGAGGGGCTTCGGCGGGATCCCCTGGGCCTTCCGCTCGGCCTCGTGCTTCAGGTACGCCTCGATCACAGGGCTCCTCCTTCGGATCTGGGTGCGGGTGGAAAGATCGGAAAAAGCGATGCCGTATAGCACGACCGCATGCAGGTGTCAGCCGCGCCCACCCGCCGAACATCGCGGAAGCACGCCGCTTTTCGGGACCTGACCGGTCCACATTGGTCCGGAGCGAGCGGGCGCCCGCTAGCGCTCGCGGTCCGGATCGCCCGCCTCCGGCGCCGGCGGGGGCTGCGGCCGGCCGCGCGGCTCGTCGTCGTCGTCCAGCATCCGGTACTTCGGACCCTCCGGATCGTCGTACTGGCCGCTCTTCACCGACCAGAGGAAGAACAGCCAGGCGGCGACCCCGAGCGACAGCGACAGGACGATGAGGAAGCCGAGGGTGCCCATGGGCGCTCCTCCTCTTACAGGGCCCGCCGGAGCCGCGCCGAGTTCGCGACCACGAACAGCGAGCTGGCGGCCATGGCGCCGGCCGCGACGATGGGGTGGAGCAGGCCGGCCATGGCGAGCGGGATCGCGACCGCGTTGTAGAAGAACGCCCAGAACACGTTCTGGCGGATGACGGCGTAGGTCCGGCGCGACAGCCGCACCAGGTCCGGCAGCAGCCGGAGGTCGTCCCGCACCAGCACCGCGTCGGCGCTCTCCATGGTGACGTCGGTGCCGCGCCCCATGGCCGCGCCCACCTCGGCCTGGGTCAGCGCGGGCGCGTCGTTGATGCCGTCGCCGGCGAACAGCACCCGCCGTCCCTCCCGCTGCCGCGCCGCCACCGCCTCGCGCTTCTGCACCGGCGAGGCCTCGGCGACCGCCTCGACCCCGAGCGCCGCCGCCACCGCGCCGGTGGTGATCCGGCCGTCGCCGCTCACGATCGCGACGCGCAGCCCGAGCCCGCGCAGCGCCGCGATGGCCGCCGGGGCCTCCTCGCGGATCGGGTCCGCCACCGCCACGAGCGCGAGCGGGCGGCCGCCGCGGGCCAGGAACGCCACCGTGTCGCCGCTCGCCTCCAGCTCGCGCGCCCGCGCGTCCGCCTCCGGCGCGAGCGACACCCCGCGCTCCGCCAGCAGCGTGCGGTTGCCCACCAGCACCTCGGCGCCGCCCACCTCGGCGACGACCCCGCGCCCGGGCACCGCGCGGAACCCGGCCGCCTCCGGCTCGGCGCCCGCCGGGAGCGCCCGCGCGGCCTCGGCCACGGCCCGCCCGACGTGGTGCTCGCTGCGCCGCTCCACCGCCGCGGCCAGCGCCAGCGCCTCGTCCGCGCCGACCCCGGGCTCGAGCGGGACGAGCGCGCGGAGCGCCGGGCGCCCGCGCGTCACCGTCCCGGTCTTGTCGAGCAGGACGTCGGTGGCGCGGCCCGCCCGCTCCACCACGTCGCCGCCCTTCACGAGCAGCCCGCGCGCGCTGGCGAGGCCGGTCGAGATCAGCACCGCGATGGGCGTTGCGAGGCCCAGCGCGCACGGGCAGGCGATCACCACCACCGAGATGCCGGTCATGAGCGCCCGCTCGACCGGCGCGCCGCGCGCGAGCCAGGCCACGACCGTGAGCGCCGCCAGCACCAGCATGGCCGGCACGAACCCGCCCACCACCCGGTCCGCCACCGCCTGGATGCGCGGCTTCTGCGCCTGCGCCTCCTCCACCGCGCGGACGATCCCGGCGAGCACCGTGTCCTTGCCCACCCGCGTCACCTCCACGACCAGCGCGCCGTGCTGGTTGACGGTGCCGCCGATCACCGCGGCGCCCGCGGACTTCGCCACCGGGCGCGACTCGCCGGTCACGAGCGACTCGTCCACCTCGGAGGCGCCCTCGCGCACCACGCCGTCGAGCGGGATCCGCTCGCCCGGGACGACCTCGATCCGGTCGCCCGGCCGGATCTCCGCGACCGCGACCGCCCGCCGCTCCGCGCGGCCGCCGGGGCCCGGCTCCAGCCGGCGGGCCTCGCGCGGCGCGAGGCTGGCGAGCCGCGCCACCGCCTCGGAGGCGCGCCCCTTCGCCGCCGCCTCCACGTAGCGCCCGACCAGCACCAGCGTCGGGATCATGGCGGCGGTGTCGAAGTAGACCTCGCCGCCGCGCAGCATGCCGTACACGCTGTAGGCGAGCGCGGAGAGCGAGCCGATCACCACCAGCGAGTCCATGTTGAAGCGCAGGTGGCGCAGCCCGCGCCCGGTGGCGCGCAGGAACGGCGCGCCGGAGTAGAAGACCACCGGCAGCGTGAGGCCGAGCGAGATCCACTCCATCAGCCGGCGCGTCGGCGCGTCGATGCCCTGGAAGTACCCGGCGTAGAGGGCCGCCTGGTAGATCATGAGCTGCGAGGCGAGGAACAGCGCGGTCCCGAGCCGGACGAGCAGGTCCTTCGCCTCGGCCCGCCGCGCCTGGAGCTGCTCCGCGTCGGACCACGGCTTGGGCTGGTAGCCGGCGGCCTGGATGCGCCCGAGCACGCGCTCCAGGCCGACCGCCGCCGGGTCGAAGCGGATGCGGGCCCGGTGCGTGGCGTAGTTCACCCGCGCCGTGAGCACGCCCGGCGTCCGCTGCAGCAGCTTCTCGTTCAGCCAGACGCAGGACGCGCAGCGGATGCCGTCGATGGCCACGTCCAGCTCGGCCGCGCCGTGCGCCTCGCGCACCGCCTCGCGGAACGCGGCCAGGTCGAGCGCGCCCGCCGCCTGCGGGCCCACCTCGGTCCAGCGGCGGCTGTCGTAGTAGGCGCCGAGCCCCTCCCCCTGGATCAGCTCGAAGACGCCGCGGCACCCCGCGCAGCAGAACACCCGCGGCGCCCCGGCCACCTCGGCCCGGACCGCCTCGCGCTCGGGGAACTCGAGCAGGCAGTGATCACAGCGCATCGACGCCGAGCCCGCGCAGCAGGAACAGGACGCCGAGCGCGATCACCAGCACGCCGCCGGCCCGGTACAGGACGCCGCGGGCGCGCGCGCCGACCAGCGTCGCCGCCGCCCCGGCCAGCAGCAGCGCCGGGAGCGTCGCCACCCCGAACGCGAGCGCCAGCAGGAAGCCCTGCCCCGCGCTGCCGGTGCCGGCCGCGCCCACGAACAGCGACCAGGAGAGGCCGCAGGGCAGGAGCCCCAGCACCAGGCCCACCGGGTAGAGCCGCCCCGCGCCGCCGCCCTCGAGCAGGCCGCGCGCCAGCGCCGAGACGCGCCCGGCCGCGCGCGCCTCGAGCCGCTTCACCGTCAGGCTCAGCCCCGCCGCGCCCAGCCCCATCGCGATCATGAGCGCGCCGGCGAGCACCGAGGCCACCGCGGCCACGCCGGCGAGCCGTCCGGCCAGGTTCAAGAACGAGCCGGTGAGCCCCATCGCCGCGCCGACCAGCGCGTACGTGGTGATGCGCCCGGCGTGGTACGCGAGCTGCCCCTGCAGCGCGCGCCCGGTGCCGCGCGGCCCGGCCGCGAGCGCGAACGCGCCCACCAGCGGCCCGCACATGCCGAGGCAGTGGCCGAAGCCGCCGAGGAGCCCGGTGGCGAGCGCGGTGGCGAGCGCGGCGGTCACTCGGCGGCCTTGAACCCCAGCTCGGCGGTGGCGCCCGGCGCGCCGGGGCGCGCGAGGGACACGGTGGCGGTCCAGTCGGTGCGGCCGCTCGGGCAGCGGACCAGCACGGTCTGGCCCTGGTAGCGCCCCGGGCCGGCCGGCGCGAGCCGCGCCTCGGCCGGGAACATCTCCATGCCCTTCATGCCGAAGCGCACCGAGAGCGCTGCGCCGTCCACCGGCGCGCCGCCGGCGCGGACGTCGGCGAGCACCCGGAGGTCGGCGAGCGCGCGCGGCGGGCGCGGCGCGAGCTCCACCGTCACCGCGGCGCCGCCGAGCTCGACGGTGCACGGCCCCGCGGCGAGGTCGCAGGCGGGCGCGGCGGCGGGCGCCTCCACCGTGCGCGTCAGGCGCACGCGATCGGTCCCGCGGCGCACGTCGAAGCGGATCTCCCACGGCCCCGGCGCCGGGAAGGCCAGGTCGGCCGCGTAGCCGCCGCCCTCGCGCGGCCGCGCGGCGGCGGTCCACTGCCCGCGCCCGCTGTCCGGCCGGCCCACGGTGAGCGCCACCTCGGCGCCGTCCAGCGGGCGGCCGGCGCGGTCGCGGAGCGCGAACGCGAGCGCGCCGGGACCGGCCGCCGGCGCGACCTCCACGCTCCAGCCGAGCGCCTCGCGCCCGCGCCGCTCGCGGTCGTACTCCAGCCCCTCCTCGTAGGGCTGGGCCACCACGGTGTCCTCGCGGACCAGGCTGCCGATCCAGATGGTGCCGCCCACCGCGCCGAGCGCGGCCAGGACGGCGAGGGCGATGACGGGCTTCACTTCACCTCCGGTGCGACGAGGGAGACGGCCGCCGAGGCGAGCTCGCCGGGGGCGGCGCCCTCCGGCAGCGGGCGGGCGACGACGCGGGCCGCGCTGCGCCCGTCCGGCAGCCCGCGCACGGCGGCGAGCACGCGCACCCGGCGGCGCTCGCCGGCGGCGAGCGCGACGCGCGCCGGGCGCAGCTCGGCCTCGGCGCCGGCGCCCGGCTCCAGCGCCAGCTCCACCTCCACCGGCCGCCGGCCGCGGTTCTCGAGCCCGACCGAGAGCGCGTTCAGCACCCTGCCGTCGGGCGTGCGGCGCGGAGCGTAGGCCTCGTCGCCGAGCACCGTGAGCCCGAGCGGCGCGCGCCCGGCCACGGTCGCGACCAGCACCGCCAGCGTGGCCGCGGTGACGCCGGCGAGCAGCAGGGCCGCGGGGCGGGCCAGGCGCGGCCGCCCGCCGGGCTCGCCGTAGAAGTAGCCGACGAGGTCCGGCGCGCGCCGCAGCCTGCGCATCACCGGCTCGCACGCGTCGATGCACGCCGCGCAGGCGATGCACTCCATCTGCAGCCCGTGCCGGATGTCGATGCCGGTGGGGCACACCCGCACGCAGGCGCCGCAGTCCACGCAGTCGGCGGCGCGCCCGGCGTCGTAGGCCACCACCAGCGTGCTGCGGTCGAACAGGACGCCCTGCAGCTTCGCGTACGGACAGGCGGTGGCGCAGAAGCGCTGCCGCAGGAAGGCGAGGTCGAGGAACAGCACCGCGAACCCGGCCGCCCAGGAGCCGGCCACCACCGGGCCGAGGGCCCCCGCGGCCAGCCGCCGGAAGAACTCCCCCGGCGGCACGAAGTACCAGACCAGGTTGGCCGAGGCGACCGCGGACACGATCGCCACCGCCGCGAAGCCGAGCGGCCGCCGCCAGCGGCGCGGGCGCTTGCGGCGCTCCGGCTCCACCCAGGCGGTGAGGTCGCCGAGCAGCGTCTGCGGGCACGACCACCCGCACCAGACGCGGCCGAACAGCAGCGTCACGAGCAGGAGCGCGGCGGTGAGCGCGAGCGTGGCGGCGAGCACCACGAACATCTCGTCCACGCCGTACGAGGCGCCGAACGCGTGCAGGCGGCCCGCGGGCACGTCGAGCCGCAGGGCGCTCTCGCCGCCGACGGACACGAAGGGCAGCCCCAGCACGATGAGTGCCTGGGCTGCCCCCGCGATGCGCCGCCACCTCTGGAACCGCCTAGTCGTCGTCATCCTCGAGCATCTTGTACTTCGCCTCCTCCACCCGGTCCTTCCGCCTCCGCGAGTAGTAGAAGACGATGATCCCCAGCAGCGCCACGCACATCGTGCCGCCGAAGACCGTGTAGGCGAGCTCCTGGCTTCCCATCGGGCCCTCCGCTAGCGCGCCTTCTTCTTCTGCGTGAGGCCCATCCAGATCGCCACCAGCGCCGGGACGGCGGTGAACGCGATGGTCCAGAGCAGGTTCGCGCCGGAGCTGGCGCCCCCCGTCTCGAGGTCCTTCGCCTGCGACCAGCCGCCCAGCGCAGGGCTGTACGCCCAGTAGTAGTAGGCGCCGAAGACGATCAGCCCCCAGAACAGCGCCAGCCAGCCCACCGGCAGGTGGTGGGACGTGCCCTTCGCCTCGAACTTCGTCAGGTCGTCCAGCTCTTCGGCCATGGTGCGCCTCCTAGTGGCCGCCGGGGTGGCCCTCGGCCGCCTCGTGCGCCTTCTGGTTCCGGAGCCACGCGACGATCGCCCAGATGTCGTCGTCGGACAGGTCCCCGCCGAACGCCGCCATGCCGCCGTCCGGCACGCCGGGCCGGCCCAGCGCCTTCTTCGCGTCGCTGCCGCCCTTGATCATGGCGAAGTACGCCGCGTCGGGCAGGTCGGGCGAGGCGCCCAGGAACCGATCGTCGATGAGGTTCGGGGCCACGCCCTCCTGCCCCTGCGCCTCGTCGCCGTGGCACGCCGAGCAGGCGTTCGCGTCGAACAGCGCCTTGCCCTTGGCGATCGCGGCCACGTCCGTCGCGAACGGGTTCGGCGCCTCCAGGTCCACCTCGCCGCCGCCGGCCGCGGCGCGGTTCACCGCCTTGCCGAGCGAGACGGTGTACGCGACCAGCGCGTCCAGCTCGGTCTTCCCCTCGACCACGGCGGGCACCGCCGCGAGGTCCGCGTCGGTGTACGGCACGCCCAGCGTGCGCAGCCCGCGCATGCTGGCCTGGACCTTCGCGGCCTCGAGCGCGTTGCGACGCAGGAACGCGTACTTCGGCATGTTGGAGCGCGGCACCACCTTCTGCGGGTCCTCGAAGTGCGCGTAGTGCCAGTCCTTCGACGGCTTGATCCAGCCCTCGAACGCGAGGTCCGGGCCGGTGCGCTTCGAGCCCCACAGGAACGGGTGGTCGTAGGCGAACTCGCCGGCCAGCGAGTACTGGCCGGACGGCTCCGGCGCGCGGTTGCCCTTGTAGCGGACCACCTCGCTCTTCAGCGGGCGGACGGTCTGCGTGTGGCAGTTCACGCAGCCCTCCCGCTGGTAGACGTCGCGCCCCGCCAGCTCCAGCGGCGAGAGCGGCTTCAGCCCCTCGACCTTCGGGTGCAGCTCCGGGCGGAGCATCGGGTACGCCATGGTGGCGATGGTGCCGGCGAGGACCACCACGGTCGCGAGCGCCGCGAACGCCACCGGCTTGCGGTAGATGCTGGATTCACTCATGGTCATCCCCTCCTACGCCGCCACCGTGGTCGGGGCCGAGCCGGCGGCCGCCTGCGCCGCCCTCCCCTTCCGGATGGTCATGAGCACGTTGTAGACGAACACCACCATGCCCGCGGCGAAGATGATCCCGGCCAGCGTGCGCGTGTGCCAGTACGGATAGTTCCCGATCACCCCGTCCATGAACGTGTACTCGAGCTTGCCGGCCTCGTCGGTGGCCTTCCACATCCAGCCCTGCCGGATGCCGGTGATCCACATCGTGATCGAGAACAGGAGCTGGCCCACCAGCACCAGCCAGAAGTGAACGTTGGCGAGCTTCTCCGAGTAGAGCTCGGTCCCGTTGATGCGCGGCACCACGTAGTAGATGGACGCGCAGATGATCATGGTCACCCAGCCCATCGTGCCCATGTGCACGTGGCCGGGGACCCAGTCGGTGAAGTGGATGAGCTGCGACACGACGCGGAGGCCCTGCGTCGGCCCCTGCACCGTCTGCAGGCCGTAGAAGGTGATGCCGAGGATGAAGAACTTGGTGAGGTAGTTGGACCGCATCCTGGTCCAGTCCTGGCCCACCGTGTAGTAGCCGTTCACCACCGAGCCCCACGACGGCGCGATGAGGAACATCGTGAACACGATGGCGAGCGTCTGGATCCAGTCCGGCAGCGGCGTGTAGACGAGGTGGTGCGCGCCGGTCCACAGGTACGCGAAGATCAGCGACCAGAACGCGACGATGGAGAGCCGGTGGCTGTAGATGGGCAGCCCGGTGGACTTCGGGAGGAAGTAGTAGAACATCGCCAGGATCGGCGTGGTGAGCAGGAAGCCGACCGCGTTGTGCCCGTACCACCACTGCACGTTGGCGGAGTTCACCCCGGCGAACAGCGGGTAGCTCTTGCCCAGGCTCACCGGCACCGCGAGGTTGTTGACGACGTAGAGGATCGCGATGGTGATGACGGTCGCGACGATGTACCAGAGCGACACGTACATCTGCTCCTCGCGCCGCTTCAGGATCGTGCCGAAGACGTTCACCGCCAGCATCACCCACAGCACCACGATGGCGAGGTCGAGCGGCCACTCCAGCTCGGCGTACTCGAGCGACTGCGTCTGGCCGAGCAGCAGCGACACCGCGGCGGCCACGATGCCGGCGTTGAACAGCCAGAGCTGCACGCGCGCGAGGCGCGGGAACAGCAGCGGCCGCTTACAGAGCCGCATGGTGATGTAATAGAAGAGGCCGAAGATGGCGCCCACGCCCAGGCCGAAGATCAGGCCGTTGGTGTGCACCGGGCGCAGCCGACCGTAGGTCAGGTACGGCGCGAAGTTCGCGGCGGGCGCCCACAGCTGCACGCTGATGAGGAGCCCGAGCAGGATCCCGACGACGCCCCAGAACATCGCCGAGAGGATGAACCCCTGGACGGTCCGGTAGTCGTACCGATAGTCGTTCATGTGCCCATTCCTTCCCGAGAAACGGGAAATGATCGCGCGCAAGATACAGGAGAGGGCGTCCGATCGGCAAAAATGGGGAGCAGCTACCCTTCCTGGTGCCGATCATGAAACCACAAAGGCCCGCGAGAACATCCGCGGCCCAAGGTCTCGCCCCGGCTCGTCTACCCGTGGACGCATGGCTCGCCCGTCCGGGCGAGAGCCGGCGCAGGGCGGAGCGGTTCGGATTGGGTCGGGGCCCCGGGTCGGCCTAGGCCGCCCGGACGTCCACGCGGTTGTCGTAGAAGGTGGAGCCGCCCGCCTCGTCGGTGAGCCGCTGCGAGGTGAGCGCGTTCACGTTCCGTGCGCCCGGGGCGTGCGCGAGCCAGAACACGCCGGCGGCCACCGCCACGCCGGGCGGCACGCCCTCCTCGACCCGCAGCACGAACGCCGCCTCGCCGAGGCCGTTCCAGGCCACCACCCGCTGGCCGTCGGAGAGCCCGCGCGCGGCGGCCTCCGAGGGCGCGAGCCGGAGCTGCATGCCGCCGGCCTTGGCGCGCAGCTCGGGCCGCTCCTGGAAGGTGGAGTTGAGCGTGTAGAGCGCGGGCGCGGTGACGAGCTTCAGCGGCAGCGGGTCGCCGTCCGCGTGCGGCGCGATCGGCCGCGGCACCCGCTCGCGCAGCGCCGGGTTCGCGAGCTCGATGCGGCCGGAGGCGGTGCGCCAGCGCGGGCCGGGCGGCGGCGCGAGGCGGACCGCCTTCCCCTCCGCGAGCCGGGAGCGATCCACGCCGTCCCACCACGCCGACCGCTGCGCGAGCAGCTGGTCGGCCAGCTCGGCGGCGCTGGTCCGGAACACCGGCTCGTCGAAGCCCATGGCCGCGGCGAGGAGCTGGAAGACCTCCCAGTTCGGCTTCGCCTCGCCGAGCGGCGGGATGGCCGGCTCGGCCCGCTGGACCGTGTAGTGCCCGTAGGAGCGGTAGACGTCGAGGTGCTCGAGCGAGGTGGTCGCCGGCAGGACCACGTCCGCGTGGCGCGCGGTGTCGGTGAGGAAGCGCTCGTGCACCACCAGGAACAGGTCCTCGCGCGAGAGCCCGCGCAGCACCGCGTTCTGGTCGGGCGCGACCGCGGCCGGGTTCGAGCACCACACGTACATCGAGCGGATGGGCGGGTCGCGCAGCTCGTTCAGCGCCCAGCCCAGCCGGTTCATGTTCACCTCGCGCACCGGGCGCGGGAGCAGGTCCTCGCGGCGCACCGGGGAGAGGTCGAACGCCTGCGACGAGGCGGTGGAGGTGAGGCAGCCGCCGCCCTCGCGGCCGAGCGCCCCCAGCACCGCCGCGAGCGCGACCACGCTGCGGACGGTCATGGCGCCGTTGCCGTAGCGCGAGGGGCCGCCGCCGATCCGGAAGAACGGCGCGCGCGCCCGCGCCAGCGTCCGCGCCAGCGCCACGATCGCCTCCGGCGCGAGCCCGGTCGCCGCCGCGACCGCGTCCGGCGGGCACTCCGCGAGCGCGACCGCCTTCAGCTCCGGCCACCCGACGGTCTCGCTCGCCAGGAACGCCTCGTCGGCCAGCCCCTCGCGCGCGAGCACGTGGACGAGCCCGAGCGCGAGCATGCCGTCGGAGCCGGGCCGGACCAGGATCACCTCGTCCGCGACGGCGGCGGTGTCGGTCCGGTAGGTGTCCACCAGCAGCACCCGCGCGCCGCGCCGCCGCGCCTCGCGCGCCCGCTGGGCGAAGTGGATGCTCGTCGCGACCGCGTTGATGCCCCAGAGCACCACCAGGTCCGAGCCGAGCACCGTGTCCGGATCCGGGCCCGAGGTGGCGCCCATCACCGCGGTCCAGCCGGCGTCCTGGGCCGGCGTGCAGATGGTGCGGGCCAGCCGCGACGCGCCCAGGCGGTGGAAGAACGGGAAGCCGGCGTTCCGCTGCACCAGGCCCATCGATCCGGCGTACGAGTACGGCAGGATCGCCTCCCCGCCCTCTGCGGCGAGGATCTCCTTCCAGCGCGCGGCCACGAGCGCGACGGCCTCGTCCCAGGTCGCGCGCCGGAACGCCCCGGCGCCCTTCGGGCCGGTGCGGATCAGAGGATGGGTGAGCCGGTCCGGCGAGTGCACCGTCCGGTCGTAGCCGTTCATCTTCGGGCACAGGGTGCCCTGCGAGTACGGGTGCTCCGGGTCGCCCCGGACCTTCACCGCGCGCCCGTCCTCGACCTCGACGAGCAGGCCACAGGCATCGGGACAGTCGAAGGGGCACACGGAGCGCGCGAGCGTGGGCATGGCGCGCGCGAGGATAATCGAGCGCCGCCGGCGGCGCGACCCATCGTGCGACCGGGCGGCGGATCGGCCGCCGGGCGCGGGGGCCCTCCTCCCCGCGCCCGGCAGCGACGCCTCAGAACCGTCCGCTCACCAGCGAGAACGTCTCCTGCCGCGACTGGTCCCGCCGGCGGACGTCCATGGTGAGCGACTGCCCGTCGCGCACCGGCGCCCCCACCGCCGCCGTTCGCATCGCGTAGTCCGGGGCGGTGGACACGTCCACGATGCCCCACAGCAGGCCCACGCCGGCGCCGATCAGCGCGCCCCAGGCCAGCGTGCGGCCCCAGTCGTAGTCCGAGTGATCCTGGATCCCCATGTTGTAGAGGATGATCCCGCCCGCCACCGCGGAGCCGGCCACGCCGCCCGCGATGGTGTCGCGCGCCACCGTGCCCATCGGGTTTGCGTGGCGTCGCACGTAGACGTCGTCGTCCGCCCGGGCGGCCTGGGCCACCACCGCCAGCGCCACCACCGCCACCAGCGCCCTCAGGTATCTCATCGCCCCTCCCCCTTCCCCGACGGACCTCCCGTCCGGGTCCGAATCAAAGCTGGGGCGCGCGACCGCCGGGGGACAAGGGGGGTGGCGCCGCCCCTCGGCCGGGTTGACGGGCGCCGGGTCGCGTGGTTCACATCCGGGCGTCCATGCGAGCCCTCGTCACCGGCGCCGGCGGCTTCCTCGGCATGGCGCTCGTGCGCGCGCTGGCCGCCCGCGGCGACCGCGTGCGCGCGCTGGTCCGCCGCCCTTCGGAGGCGCTCGCCGAGGCCGGCGCCGAGGTGATGGTCGGGGACGTCACCGACCCGCGCGCGCTCCGCGCCGCCGTGGCGGGGCAGGAGCTCGTGTTCCACCTCGCGGGCGTGCGGCGCGCCGCCGACCCGGCGGAGTTCCTGCGGGTGAACGCCGGCTCGACCCGGCTCGCGCTGGAGGCGTGCGTGGAGCGCGCGCCCGGGCTCCGGCGCTTCGTGCTGGCCGGCTCGCGGGCCGCCTGCGCGCCGTCGCGGGAGCCCGTCCGCGAGGACGCGCCGCTCGCGCCGGTCGAGCCGTACGGTGCGTCCAAGGCCGAGGCGGAGCGCGAGGCGCTCTCTTTCGCGGGGCAGCTCCCGGTCGCCATCGCGCGGCCGCCCCGCATCATGGGCCCCGGCGACCGGGAGAACCTGCTGTTCTTCCGGATCGCCCGGGCCGGGCTCGCGCTCGACCTGGGCGACCGCCCGCTGTCCTGGATCGACGTGGACGACTGCGCCCGCGGGCTGCTGCTGCTCGCCGATCGCGACGCGGCCCGCGGGGAGGCGTTCTTCCTGGCGGCGCCGGAGCCGGTCACGGCGCGAGGGCTGATGGAGGAGGCGGCGCGGGCGCTCGGCGTGCGGGCGCGCCGCCTGCCGGTGCCGGAGGCGCTGCTGCGCGGGGTCGGGCGCGCCGGTGACGCGGTGGGCCGCGCGCTCGGGCGCCGGCTGCCGGTCGGCTCGAAGCTGGTCGCGCAGGTGCTCGCGCCGGGCTGGGTGTGCGACGCGTCGAAGGCGCGCGAGCGGCTCGGCTTCGAGGCGACGACTTCACTCGCCGCGTCGATGACGCGGGCGGCCGCCTGGTATCGCGCCGCCGGGTGGCTGTAGGCGTTCGAAGCCCCCGCTACGCCCTTGCCAACCGGGTCGTCCATTGCGTATGCCTCGCGGGTCATGGCGGATCCGGGCAAGGCTGCGTTCTTCGACATCGACGGGACGCTCGTGCGCACGAACATCGTGCACGCGTTCGCGTTCTACGCGATGAACCAGGGGACGATCCTCGGCACCGCCTGGCAGACCGCCCGCACGCTCCTGTCCGTGCCCCTCTTCATGGCCGCGGACCGGGTGAACCGGAAGGCGTTCAACGAGCTGTTCTACGCGTACTACCGCGGCCAGAGCGAGGACCGGCTGGAGACGCTCGCGACCGAGCTGTTCGAGGACGTGCTGAAGCCGGCGGTGCACCCCGGCTCGCGCCGGCTGGTGGACGAGGCGCGGCGCGCCGGCTGCCGGGTGGTGTTCGTCACCGGCGCGCTCGACTTCACCGTGCGGCGCCTGTCCGAGCACCTCGGCGCCGACGACCTCATCGCCAACCGGATGCGCTTCGTGCAGGGCGTCGCCACCGGGCGCGTCGTGCCGCCCATCATCGAGGGTGCGCACAAGGCGCTGGTGATCCGCGACTGGTGCGTGCGGAACGGCGTGGCGCTCGAGAAGAGCTTCGCGTACTCGGACTCCTTCTCCGACTACCCCATGCTCGCGGTGGTGGGCCACCCCGCGGCGGTCAACCCGGACGCGCGGCTCGCCCGCGTCGCCCGGGCCTACGAGTGGCCCGTCCTGCGCACCACGGAGGGTTGAGACACCATGCGCGAGCCGCGGAGCCTCTCCCGCTTCTACGAGGCGACCGAGCAGATCGTCACCATCGACCGCGACTCGCCGCCGCGCGTGCTCTTCTCCGGCGAGGACCTGCTGGTGGAGGACCTGCCGGTCGGGACGCGGGTGATCTACCCGAAGCCGCCGGTGGAGGGGCTGCCCAACGTGAAGGCGGCCATCCGGAGCGCCATCAACCGGCCGGAGGGGTGCGAGCCGCTCCACGCCATGCTGCGCCCGGGCATGAAGGTCACCATCGCGCTCGACGACATCTCGCTGCCGCTTCCGCCGATGCGCACGCCCGACGTGCGCCAGCAGGTGCTGGAGGTGATCCTGCCGCTGCTGGCGGAGTCCGGCGTGGACGACGTCCACCTCGTCGTCGCGGTGGCGCTGCACCGCCACATGACCGAGGCGGAGATGAAGCGGATGGTGGGCGCGGAGATCTTCGACGCGTTCTACCCGGACCGCTACTACAACCACGACGCCGAGGACCCCGACGGCCTGGTGACGCTGGGCACCACCGAGCACGGCGAGAAGGTCATCATCAACCGGCGCGCCGCCGAGTCCGACCTGCTCATCTACGTGAACGTGAACTTCGTGCCCATGGACGGCGGGCACAAGTCGGTCGGCACCGGGCTCACGAACTACGAGGGCGTGAAGGCGCACCACACGCCGCACCACATCCGCAAGAGCCACTCGTACATGGACCCCGAGCGCTCGGAGATGCACCGCTCGGTGGACCGCATCGGGCGCTACATCGACCGATCGCTGAAGGTCTTCCACATCGAGACCACCGTCAACAACCGCATGTTCGACGGCCCGATGGACTTCCTCATGAAGCGCGAGGAGGCGTTCGGCGAGACCGACCGGCTGAAGCTCGCCGCGCTGCGCGCCGCGCTGAAGGGGCTGCCCGCCGCGGCCAAGCGGAAGATCTTCCAGGCCGTGCCCGCCGCCTACGACATCATCGCGGTGGCCGCCGGCGTCACCGAGCCCACGCACGCGAAGATCCTGAAGGCGAGCTGGGCCCAGTACGCGGTGGACGTGGACTACCAGGCCGACGTGCTGGTGTACGGGATCCCGTTCGTCTCCCCGTACAACGTGAACTCGATCCTGAACCCGCTGCTGGTCCAGGTGATGGCCTGCGGGTACTTCTTCAACTTCTACCGCGGCAAGCCGCTGCTCAAGCCGGGCGGGACGCTCATCCTCGCGCACCCCTGCACCGACGTGTTCGACCCGGTGGCGCACCCGAGCTACATCGAGTTCTTCCACCGGCTGCTGCCCGAGACCCGCGACGCGAAGGTGCTCGAGGCGAAGTACGAGCGCGAGTTCGCCGAGAACCCGACCTACGTCCACCTGTACCGGACCGGCCACGCGTACCACGGGGCCCACCCGTTCTTCATGTGGTACTGGGGCGAGAACGGGCGCCAGCACATGGGCCGCATCATCGCGGTGGGCGCGGACAACGCGCAGGTGCCGCGGCTGATGGGCTGGGACACCGCCGAGACGCTCTCCGAGGCCATCGACATGGCCCGCTCCGAGCACGGCCGGAGCGCCCAGGTGACCATGATGCACCACCCGCCCATCGTCATGACGCAGAACCTGGGCTGAGCCGATGAGCGGCCACGGCAAGAGGACGCGCGGCCCCCACGGCCCCCCGCACCCGGCCCGCCCCGGCGGCGCGCCGGCCGGCCCTCCCGCGCTCGACGTCGCCGCGCTGCTGGCCGGGCGGCGGGTGCTCGTCACCGGCGCCACCGGGTTCGTGGGGAAGGTCGCGCTGTCGATGCTGCTCGACCGCTACCCCGAGGTCGGGCGCGTGTTCGTGCTGGTCCGCCCGGGCGCGGGCGGCACGGCCGAGGGCCGCTTCTTCGGCAAGGTGGCGCCGAGCCGGCCGTTCGACCCGATCCGCGCGCGCCACGGCGTCGGCTTCGACGCGTTCCTGCGCGAGAAGTGCGTCCCGCTCGCGGGCGACGTCTCGGATCCGCTGCTCGGGCTGTCGGAGGCCGACCTGGCCCGGCTCGACGGGCTCGACCTGGTGGTCAACTCCGCCGGGCTGGTGGACTTCGACGCCTCCCTGGAGCTGGCGCTCGGCGTCAACGTGGACGGCGCGCGCCACGCGGCGGAGCTGTGCCGCCGCACCGGCGCCGGCATGGTGCACGTCTCCACCTGCTTCGTGGCCGGCAACCGCGACGGGGTGGTGTTCGAGGACGAGGAGATCGCCGGCTACTTCCCGCGGCGCGAGGGCGTGGAGGGCCGCCCGCGCGCGGCCGCGCTGGACGGCGCCGACTTCTCGCTCGACACCGAGCTCGCCGACGCGGCCCGGCGCATCGCCGAGGTCCGGGCGCTCGCCGACGACCGGGTGCGCCAGTCGGAGTTCCGCGCGCGCGCCCTGGAGCGGCTCCGCGAGGAGGGGCGCGCCGCGGCCGACGAGAAGGCGCTGCGGCTCGCCATCGGGCGCGAGAAGCGGCTCTGGGTCTCGCAGCAGCTCGTCGAGGTCGGCCGGACGCGCGCGCTGCACTGGGGCTGGCCCAACACGTACACGTACACGAAGTCGCTCGGCGAGCAGGCCATCGCGGCCGCCGGCGTGCCGTACGCGATCGTGCGCCCCTCGATCGTGGAGAGCGCGCTCCGCTACCCGTTCCCGGGCTGGAACGAGGGCTTCACCACCAGCGCGCCGCTCGCGTTCATGGGGTTGAAGGGGCACCGCTCCTTCCCGGCCGCCGAGAAGGCCATCCTGGACGTCGTCCCGGTGGACCTGGTCTGCGCCGGGATCGTCGCGGCGGCGGCCGAGCTGCAGGAGCGCCGCGGCGCCCCGGCCGCCGCGCGGGGCCGCGTGTTCCACCTCGCCTCCGGCGACGTGAACCCGCTCTGGGCCCGGCGCGCGGTGGAGCTGACCGCGCTCTACCGGCGGCGCTTCTACCGCGAGCGCGAGGAGGGCAACCGCACCTGGAACCGGCTGCTCTCGCGCATCGAGCCGTACCCGGTGACGCGCGCGCAGTACGAGGCGTTCTCCGCGCCCGCGCTGGCGGCGCTGGCGCGCGGCGCCGGCAAGCTGCTCCGCGAGCGGGCGCCGGCCTGGGGCGCGCCGCGGCTCACCGCGCTGGCGCACCGGGCGGGCGAGGCGCTCGACGAGCTGACCAGCCAGCTCGAGAAGACCGAGGCGATCTGGGCGATGTACCTGCCCTTCACCTGGGACAACCGCTACGTGTTCCGGTGCGCGGGCATGCGCGAGCTGCGGGAGCGCCTCTCGCCCGCCGACCGCGCCCGCATCCCCTGGGACCCCGAGGCGCTCGACTGGCGCGCCTACTGGCTCGACGTCCACCTGAAGGGCATGGAGGAGTGGGTGTTCCCCGGCCTGGAGGAGGAGGCGGAGAAGCGGGTCCACGCGCCCAAGGCGCACCGCGACCTGCTCGAGCTGCTCGACTCCGCCTGCGAGCGCTGGCGGGACCGCACCGCGCTGCGCCTGGAGGGCGCCGCGAAGGACCGCCTCACCTACGGCGAGCTGCACGCGCTCTCCGGCCGCGTGGCCGCGTTCCTGGCCGCCGCCGGGGTGGTGAAGGGCGACCGCGTCCTGCTCGCGAGCGAGAACCGGCCGGAGTGGGCGGTGGCGTACTTCGGCATCCTGCGCGCCGGCGCCGCGGTGGTGCCGGTGGACCCGAAGCTCTCCGAGCCGGAGCTGGCCAACCTCTGGAGGAGCGCCGGCGCCCGCCTCGCGCTCCTCTCCGACGACGCGGCCGACGCGCTGCCCGGCCTCGGCGCGCTCGCCGCCGCGGCGGTGCCCGAGGCGCGGGTGGTCGCCCTGGGCGAGGCGCTGCGCGGCGGCCCGGAGGTGCCGTCGATCCGCCTCTCGCCGGACGACCTCGCCTCGCTCATCTTCACGAGCGGCACCACCGGCACGCCCAAGGGCGTGATGCTCTCGCACCGCAACTTCGCCTCGCTGGTCGCGAAGCTGGTCACGGTGTTCGACCTCGGCCCCGGCGACGGGATGCTGTCGGTGCTCCCGCTGCACCACACCTTCGAGTTCACCTGCGGCCTGCTCGTGCCGCTCTCGCGCGGCGCCGAGGTGGAGTACCTCGACGAGCTCACCGCCGACCGGATCGGCGACGCGCTCGGCTCCGGCCGCGTCACCGCCATGATCGGCGTGCCGGCGCTGTGGGCGCTCCTGCACCGGCGCATCACCCAGGAGCTGGCCGCGAAGCCGGGCGTGGTGGAGCAGGCGTTCCGCGGGCTCATGAAGGGCAACGCGGCGCTGCGCGACTCGGCGCTCGCGTGGAACCTGGGCAAGGCGCTGTTCTGGCCGGTGCACCGCCGCTTCGGCGGGCGGCTGCGGCTGCTCGTGTCCGGCGGCTCGGCGCTCGACCCGCAGGTCCAGGACGCGTTCCGCGCGCTCGGCTTCGACATGTACGAGGGCTACGGGCTCACCGAGGCCGCGCCGGTGCTGGCGGTCTCGAAGCCCGGCGGCGACGCGCCCGCCGGCAGCGTGGGGCCGGCGCTCCCCGGGATCGAGCTGCGCATCGCCGACCCCGACGCGAGCGGCGTGGGCGAGGTGCTGGCCCGCGGGCCGAACGTGATGCTGGGCTACTGGCGCGGCGGCGCGCCGGGCGGGCAGGCCGCCGGGGTGGACCCCGCGCTCAGCGGGCAGGTGCTCGAGGACGGCTGGCTCCGCACCGGCGATCTCGGCAAGCTCGACGCGGACGGCAACCTCACGCTGGTCGGGCGCAAGAAGGACGTCATCATCGACGCGAACGGGAAGAACGTCTACCCGGACGAGGTCGAGGAGCGCTACCGCGACGACGCGCTGGTGAAGGAGCTGTGCGTGGTCGGGCTGCCCGACGGCGCGGCCGAGAAGGTCGCGATGATCGTGGTGCCGGAGTACGGCGAGCGCGACCGCGCCGAGGTCCGCGCCGCGCTGGAGGCGCACGTGCGCGCGGTCTCGGCGTCGCTGCCGTTCCCCCAGCGCGTCAAGGTGTGGCACGTCTTCGAGGGCGACCTCCCGAAGACCTCCACCCGCAAGGTGAAGCGGCCGCTGGTGCGCGAGGAGCTGATGCGGCTCGAGGCCGCCGCGGCCCGGGGCCGGCGCGCCCGCGAGGAGGCGCGCGACGCGCAGGGCGAGGGCTGGGTGCTCGACCTGCTGGCCGAGGTGTGCCGGCGTCCGCGCGCCGAGATCGGGCCGGGCTCGCGCCTGCAGGCGGAGCTCGGGGTGGACTCGCTCATGCTCACCGAGCTGTCCGCGGCGCTGGAGGAGGCCGGCGTGCCGGCGGCCGCGCTGGAGGGCCTGCACGCGGTGCAGACCGCGGGCGAGCTGGCCCGGGCGGTGGGCGGCGCGGCCCGCCGCGGCCAGGAGCGGGCGCCGGCGCGCGAGGCGCCCGCCGCGAAGGCGCCCGGCGCGGGGAAGGACGACGGCGAGCTCCCGGTGCCCGCGACGGTGGCGCGGCTGGGCCGGCGGGTGCTCTCGGCCGGCCAGCGCGCGCTGTACCGCGACCTCTACCAGGCGCGGGTGATCGGCGCGGCGCACGTGCCCCACGACCGCAACGTGCTGGTGGTGGCGAACCACGCCAGCCACCTCGACATGGGCCTGGTGAAGGTGGCGCTCGGCGACGAGGGGCGGCGCCTCGCCGCGCTGGCGGCGAAGGACTACTTCTTCGACACGGCGCTGAAGCGCGCCTACTTCGAGAACTTCACCAACCTCATCCCCATGGAGCGCGACGGCGCGCTGAAGGCCAGCCTGCGCGCGGCCGCCGAGGCGCTCCGGCGCGGCTACCACCTGCTCATCTTCCCGGAGGGCACGCGCACGCGCGACGGCGCGATGCGGGCGTTCTACCCGACCGCCGGCTACCTCGCGCTGCAGTGCGACGTGGACGTCCTCCCGGTCTACCTGGCGGGCACGCACGAGGCGCTGCCCCCGGGCCGGGCCGTGCCGCGCCGCGCCGACCTCGAGGTCCGCTTCGGCGAGCCCATCCGCGTGGACGACCTGCGCGCGCGCACCGCCGGCCTGTCGCGGGGCGACGCCTACCGGGCGGCCACCCAGGTGATGGAGGCCGCGGTGAAGGGCCTTCGCCAGGCCTGGCTCGAGGAGCACGGGGGCGCGCCGCCCGCCCCTGCCGGCGAGCGCACCGGCGCCGCCTCCGCCGCGCCGGCCGCGCGCACGCCGACCGCCGCGGCCGAGCCCGCCGCCCCCGACGCCGGCCCGGCGCCGCGGCACCACCCCGGCCGCCCGGAGGACGCGTGAACCTGCTCGTCACCGGCGGCACCGGGTTCCTCGGCGCCGCGCTCGTCCCGCTGCTCGCGCGGGCCGGCCACCGCCTCCGGCTGCTGCAGCGCTCGGCCGCGCCGGAGGCCGAGGCGCTCGGCGCCGACGTGCGCCGCGCCGCGCTCGAGGACGCCGAGGCGGTCCGGGCGGCGCTCGACGGCGTGGACGCGGTGTTCCACCTGGCCGGGCAGGTGGACTTCGATCCGGCCGAGCCGGCGCGCCTGTACGAGCTGCACGTGCAGGGCACGCGGCGGCTGCTGGAGGCGTGCGTCGCCGCGGGCGTGCGGCGGGTGATCCTCGCCTCCACCTCCGGCACCATCGCCGTCTCGAAGGAGGAGCGGGTCGCCACCGAGGCCGACCCCTACCCCATCGCCGCGGTGGCGGGCTGGCCCTACTACCTCTCCAAGATCTTCCAGGAGAAGGCGGCGCTCCGGATCCACCGCGACACCGGGCTCCCGGTGGTGGTGCTGAACCCGTCGCTCCTGCTCGGCCCGGGCGACACCCGCCTCTCCTCCACCGACGTCGTCTTCAAGTTCCTGGAGCGGCGCATCCCGGCCATGCCCAGCGGCGGGCTCTCCTTCGTGGACGTGCGCGACGCGGCCCGCGCGTTCGCGGCGGCGCTCGAGCGCGGGCGGCCCGGCGAGCGCTACCTGCTCGGCGGCGCGAACCTGAGCTTCCGCGACTTCTTCGGCCGGCTGGAGCGGCTCTCGGGCGTGCCCGCGCCGCGGCTGGCGCTGCCCGGCGGCCTGAACGTCGCCGGGGCGCGGCTCCTCGAGAAGCTCTCCGGGTGGCGCGGCGCCGAGGCGCCCATCGACGCGCCCTCGGTCGAGATGGGCGAGCACTTCTGGTACTGCGACTCGCGCAAGGCGGAGGAGGCGCTCGGGTTCTCGGCGCGCGATCCGCAGGAGACGCTGTTCGAGACCGTGCGGTGGCTGGAGCAGCACGTCCGGCCCCGCAAGGCGCCGGAGACGGTGGCCGAGCTGCTCCGCGGGCGCTGAGCGCGCCGCGCGACCCGGCGCTACATGGTGCCGCCGCTCACGTCGCGCACCTTGCGGATCGCGGCCACCCCGCAGGTCTCCCCGCACGCGCTGCAGATCTCGTAGGTCACCTGCTTCACCACCAGGACGTCGGGGTGCTGCTCGGCGGGCGCGAGCCGCGCGCCGCAGCCCGGGCACGTCAGCTCGGTGGCGCGCTCGCGGCGGGGCAGCACCAGCGAGCGGCGGCGATCGGCCGGGCAGCGGCTGCACTCCACGCCGTACAGCCAGCCGGTCTCCTGCGCGGGCGGCACCTCGTCCAGATCGACGCCGCAGTACTGGCACAGCTCGGTGGCCATCCGGATCGTCTAACGCCGCGTCCCCGCGCCGGCCAGGCTCCCCGGCCCGGCGGCGCGGCCGGCGGCCGCACGCCGACGGGCGAGCCCGCCCGGCCCGCCGCGGCGTCGCGCGAATTTCGCTGCGGCGCGGGCGCCCCGCGCTAGATCCGTCCCCCTCGAGATCGTCAACAGGAGGCAACACCACATGACTCAGGTCAAGGCCTGGGCCGCCCCGGCCGCCGGCGCGCCCCTCGTCCCCCATGCCGTCGAGCGCCGCGAGGTGGGCGAGCGCGACATCCTCATCGACATCGCCTACTGCGGCGTCTGCCACTCGGACATCCACCAGGCGCGCGACGAGTGGGGCGGCGCCACCTTCCCGATGGTCCCCGGCCACGAGATCGTCGGCCGTGTCGCCCGCGTCGGCGCGAAGGTCACGCGCTTCCGGCCCGGCGATCACGCCGGCGTCGGCTGCCTGGTGGACTCGTGCCGCACCTGCGAGCCGTGCCGGCGCGACCTCGAGCAGTTCTGCGAGCGCGGCCCGGCCTGGACGTACAACAGCACCGAGATGGACCGCCGGACGCCCACGCACGGCGGCTACTCGAAGCAGGTGGTGGTGACCGAGGACTTCGCGCTGAAGGTCTCGCCGTCGCTCGACCTCGCCGCGGCGGCGCCGCTGCTCTGCGCCGGCATCACCACCTACTCGCCGCTGCACCACTGGAAGGTCGGGCCGGGCCAGAAGGTCGGCGTGGTCGGCCTGGGCGGGCTCGGCCACATGGCGGTGAAGCTCGCCGCCGCCATGGGCGCGGAGGTCACCATGCTCAGCACCTCGCCGCGCAAGGAGGCCGACGCGCGCCGCCTCGGCGCGAGCGGCTTCGCGCTCACCAGCGACGACGCCACCTTCCGCCGGCTGCGCAACCACTTCGACTTCGTCCTCGACACCATCTCGGCGCCGCACGACTACGACAAGTACCTGGGCATGGTGAAGGTGGACGGGGCGATGGTGCTGGTGGGCGTGCCGCCCGAGCGCACCCCGCTGCACGCGCACTCGCTCATCGGCGGCCGCCGCACGCTGGCCGGCTCGCTCATCGGCGGCATCGCCGAGACCCAGGAGATGCTGGACTTCTGCGCCGAGAAGCAGGTCGTCTCGGACGTGGAGGTGATCCCGATCGAGAAGATCAACGAGGCCTACGAGCGGATGATCCGCGGCGACGTGCGGTACCGCTTCGTCATCGACCTCGCCTCGCTGTAGCCGCGCCGGCGCGTCATCACGATGCGTGTGTGTCACCCATCGTGATGTGTGCGCGTGTGCTCCACCGCAATCGTCGCGTCCGCGCGCGCGAATGCTTGCGCGAGGACGCTCAGTAAACTAGGTTCTCGACCTCCCGGCGCGCAGGGGCTCTGCGAGTTGCAGGCAACCCCCCAGCCACTTCTTGCTCCCCCTGCGCCCGGGGCTTCCCCTCTCACGGATCGATCGACGGCGCCCGCACGACGCGGCGCCGCGCCCCGAGACGAGGTCTCTCCGGGCGAGCGTCGCGCGCGCGAGCCCCGCGCCCGGAGGACACGCGAGGACGGCCTGCAGACCCTGCGTGGTCCGTGCTACGGTGTCCGCTCGGATCGGGCGGAGCTCACGCCGGCGGGGGGCCGGCGATCTGGCACGCCCGGCGGGCCCGGCCAGCGAATGCCTCGGGGTGGCGCGATGGCGCACGGCGACTTCCTGCGCAGCAGGTACTTCGGATCGCTCGACGGCCTCCGCGGCGTCTCCATCATCCCGGTCGTGTGGCACCACGTCGGCGGCCACCGCGGCGGCCTGCTCGGTCGCGGGAACCTCGGCGTGGACCTGTTCTTCGCGATCAGCGGCCTCCTCATCACCACGCTGCTGCTGCGGGAGCGCGACCGCACCGGGACCATCTCGCTCCGCGGGTTCTACCTCCGGCGCACGCTCCGCATCTTCCCGCTCTACTACGCGGTCATCGCCCTCTACGTCCTGCTCGTGGCGGCGCTCGCGGGCGCGACGCCCGCGGGCCAGCAGTTCATGGCGAACCTCCCCGCGTTCCTTACCTACACCTCGAACTGGTTCGTGGACCTCGGCCAGGGCGAGCGCGTCATCTTCTACTTCGCCTGGTCGCTCGCGACCGAGGAGCAGTTCTACCTGATGTGGCCGTCGGTGGTCCGCTTCGCGCCGCGCCGCTGGGCGCCGCCCGCCGTCATGGCCGCGCTGCTGGTCCTGGGCGAGCTCGCGCGGCAAGCGGCTCACGCCGGCGTTCCGGGCGGGCTGCCGCTCCGCATCGTGGCCAGCGTGGCGAGCCCGATCTGCCTGGGCTGCCTCGCCGCCTACGCGCTCCACCACCGGCGCTCGTTCGACGTCGTGGCGCGGTTCGTCGGGCAGCCCTGGAGCGCGCCGCTCGCCGGCGCCGTGTTCGTCGCGCTGCTCATCCCGGCGGGGACCCCGCACCTGCTCCTCGCCGTCGCGATGGCGCTGCTCGTGACCGCGTGCGCCATCCGCCCGGATCACGGCCTGCGGTGGCTGCTCGAGAACCGGTTCCTCCGGTACGTCGGCACCATCAGCTACGGCATGTACCTCTTCCACATGCTGTGCGTGAACGCGGCCCGGCGCGCCCTGCCCGGCGGCGCACCGGACGTGGTCACCTTCGCGGCGGCGCTGGCGCTGGTGATCTGCGTGGCGGGGCTGAGCCACCGGCACTTCGAGTCGTGGTTCCTCCGGCTGAAGGATCGGCTGTCGGCGCGCCCGGAGGCGAACGCCGCGATGGCACCCGCGGTCGCGCCGGAGCGGTGAAGCCCGCCGGGCTCACCCCGGAAACGAGGAAGCCGCCCGGGCGGGCGGCTTCGGTGGATCCGGATCGGCCTTTCTAGAGCCGCCGGGCCCCTGCGCCGAGGGCCGCCGTCGCCGTCGCCAGGCGGCGCGCGGACGTGCCCGCCGCGCACGGCGGCGGCGCGGTGAGCGCGACGCGAGCGCCCTGGCCGTTCACGTGGAAGAAGGAGATGAGCTGCTGCAGCCCCTCCGCCTGCGACGCCAGCTCCTCGGCGGTGGCGCTGAGCTCCTCGGCGGCGGACGCGTTCCGCTGGGTCACCTGATCGACGAGCGCCATCGCCTTGGAGACCTGGCCGACGCCGGAGGACTGCTCCTGGGAGGCCGCCGCCACCTCGTGGACCAGCGCCGCCGTCCTGCGGATCGCCGGCACGAGCGTCTCGATGAGCTCGCCCGAGCGCTCGGCGGCCGCGACGCTCGAGCCGGCCAGGCCGCCGATGTCCTGCGCGGCCTTCTGCGAGCGCTCCGCGAGCTTCCGGACCTCGGCCGCCACCACCGCGAACCCCCGGCCGTGCTCTCCCGCCCGCGCGGCCTCGATGGCCGCGTTCAGCGCGAGCAGGTTCGTCTGGTAGGCGATCTCCTCGATGATCGAGATCTTCTCCACGATCGCCTTCATCGCGGCGACGGTCTGCCGGACCGACTTCCCGCTCTCCTCCGCGTTCGCGGCGCTCTCCTTCGAGGCCGCCTCCGTCGCGCGGGAGCTCTCGGCGTTCTGACCGATCGACGCGCTCATCTCCTCGAGCGACGCGGTCGTCTCCTCCACGCTGCTGGCCTGCTCGCCGGTGCCCTGCGACAGGGCCTGGGACGTCGCGGAGACCTGCTGCGAGGCGCCGGCGAGCGCCTCGGCGCCACTCCGGACCTCGCCGATCACCTGGGCCAGCTTCTGCGCCATGGCGCCCAGCTCCGCCTGGAGCTGGCCGATCTCGTCGCGACGATCGGCCGCGACGGTCACGGTCAGATCGCCGCGCGTGATCGCCGTCGCGACCCGGATCGCCTCCCGGAGCGGCGCGGAGATGCTCCGCGTGAGGACCACGGAGAGGAGCACGAAGACCGCGGCGGCGACGACGATCGTGGCGAGCACCACCCGCCTGACGACGGCCGTGTCGTGGAGGGCGGACGCCTCGCTCCTCGAGAAGGCGCGCCGCTGCTCGTCGCGGAGCTCGAGGATGACCTGCTTCACCGCGCGCCACGCCGGGGTCTCCTTGCTCACCAGGACCGCGACCGCCTCCTCGCGGTTGCCGGTCTCGGAGAGGCTCATCACCTCCTGCTTGAGCAGGTGGTCCGCGTCCCAGAGGCGGTCCACCTCCTGCAGCCGCGTCTTCAGCTCGGGAGGCGCGAGCTCCCGCGCTTGCTCGAGGGTCTTCGAGAACGCCTCGTGCGCGTCGCGGTAGTTCTTCTTCGCCGTCCGGTCCTGGGGGTCGAGCAGGACGTTGCGGGTCGCCTGCCCGGTCTGCAGGCCCGCCGAGTACATGGACTCGAGGCCGACCAGGAGATCGAGGTCGCTCCCGGCCATGCGGGCGATGGTGGCGTCGCTCGCGCGCCCCTGCATCAGCGCGGCGAAGACCACGGCGAGGAGGGCGAGGGAGCCCACGACGACGAGGAGGGCAAGCTTGGTGCGGATCTTGAGGTTGGCGAGCATGTCGGTATCCCGTGGGGCGCCTCGTCCTCCGGTCCACCCGGCCCCCGCGCATGCCTCCATGCAGGAAGCGTGTCGAGGCTCCAGCTCGGCGACCGGAGCGCGCCCGCGGGCGACAGGCGATGTGCGCCGCCGGGCACGGTGTGAGCGGCCAGCGGCGACCCGGCGACGTCTGCGTTCCTCGCGAGCGCGGCCGGCTGCCGCAGGCAGGACCTCGGGGCGCGCCACGAAGCGCCCGCTGCGCGACGAAGTGCCACCCGTCGCGCCGTCCGTCACCCGAGGCGCATCACCGGGCGCGCCGGCGCCCGTCCTTCGTGATGCGCGGCGAGGGCTCCGGCGGCGGCCGAGGCTCGCGCAGCCGCGCGAGGAACCCGGCGCCGATCACCGGGCACACCCAGGTGGCGACGGCCCGGGTGCTTCACGACCTCCGCGCGCATCCACTCACGGTGCGTCTCCCGCCGTCCTGGCCACCGTCCGGCCGGTGCCACCGCCCGCGGCGCGGCTCGACACGAGCAGCATCATCGGGCGCCGGCGCTCGTCCTGCCAGTCAGGATGCGCCTCCAGGAGCTCCGGCGGCGGCTGGGGCTCGACCAGCCGCTCGAGGCGGAACCCGGCGTCGAGCACCGAGTCCACCCAGGTGGCGACGGTCCGGTGGTGCTTCACGACGCCCGCGCCCATCCACGTCGTCGTGCGCGGCCCCTCGTCCTGGTAGCCGTCCACCGGCCAGTGGCGCCGCTCGCCGTCCGGTCCCAGGCACCACTCCTGCTCGGCGCGGGCGGTGAAGATCGGATGCTCCACCGAGAAGACCAGGGCGCCTCCCGGGCGGAGGCACGCGCGGACGTTCGCGAGGACCTTCCGCACGTCGGCGACGTAGTGGAGCGCCAGCGAGCTGATGACCACGTCGAACGCCGCGGGCGCGAGCTCGACGTCCTCGATGGCCGACCGCACGTACGTGAGCCGGGCGTCGGAGCCCAGCGCCCGGGCGCGCTCGAGCATCCTCTCGGAGACGTCCACGCCGACCACCGAGCGCGCGCCCTGCTCGCAGGCGTGGCGGCAGTGCCACCCGAAGCCGCAGCCGAGGTCGAGCACCCGCTGGTCCCGGAGCTCCGGCAGCAGCGCCCGGAACGCCGGCCACTCGCCGGCCTCGGCCAGGCCTGCGACGGACCGGGGCATCCGGCTGTAGTTCGCGAACACGACGGCGTCGTCGTACCTGTTCTCGGCCATGGCCTGCTCCGGATCCGTGGGCGGATGCTCCCCGCCGCTGCCCCAACGACGAAGGGCGCCCCACGGGCGCCCTTCTGGATTCCTCGGGGATGTTCGAGAGGCACCGGGCGGATTCGAACCGCCGAATACGGGTTTTGCAGACCCGGGCCTTACCACTTGGCGACGGTGCCGTAGGGTCAGCCTTTTATAGGAGGCCCGCTGCGCCGTCAACGCGGGCGGGCGGACGGCGTCCCGGCGGCGTCGCCCGGGGCAGGCGCCCGGGTGGCCGGGCGGGCGCGGACCTCGGCGCGGGCGACCCGCAGGCCGCGGGCGCGGAGCGCGGCGGCGAGGCCGGGGAGCTCGGCCCGGGCGGCGTGCGCGAGCGCGGCGGCGGGGCGGAGGGTGAGCTCGATCCCGGTGGCGCCGGCGCGCAGGTCCACGCCCAGCGCGGACCCGAACGCGAGCGTCAGCGCGGAGCCGTCGGCCCGCTGCGCCGCCTCGATCGCGGCGGGCAGCGCGCGGACGGCGGCGCGGAGCGCGGCGACGTCGGCGAGCGCAGGTGCGGGGCCCGCGCCGGGCAGCGTCGGCGCGGCGGTCGGCGCCTGGGCGGCCGCGGCCGCGGGACCGGCGTCGCCGAGGCTCGCGTACCCGGTCGGCGCGCTCGCCGGCCGCGCCGTGCCGCGGCCCGGACCGCCGGCGCGCAACGCGTCGCCGGCCGCGCCCTCCGCTTCCCCGCGCGCCGCCTCCCCGCGCCACCGGCTCGCGCGCGCGGCGTCGGCGGCGCCGGCCCGGGCGCCCTCGCCGGCCCGGCGTGCGCGCTGCAGCGCCTCGTCGAACCGCTGACCGGCGGCGCGCGCGTCGCGCCGCCCCGCTGCCTCGCGCCCCTCGGCGCGGTGTCGCTCCGCGGCGGCGATCATCGGAAGCTCCCGGCGCCGGCGGCGCGCTCGTCCGTGGACATGCGCCTCGCACGTGCACCGCGGGTGCCGGCGGGCGCACGCGCAACCGCCCCTGGTTCGGGGCGAAGCGCCGGCGGCGCGGCCCGCCCGGTCCGCACGGCGGCCGCCGCGGTCCGCGGCCCGGACGGGCGCCCGCAGATCCGTTTCGCAGGCGGCGCGTTCACCCCTGCGAACCACCCGGAGGAACGCCATGACCCGACGCCGCGCCCTGCCCTTCCGCCTCCTCGCCCTGGGGACCGCCCTCGCGCTCCTCGCGGCTCCCGTCGTCGCCTCGGCGCGGCGCGGCGAGCCGCGACCGGAGCCGTATCCCGCCGTGGTCCAGCGGGTGGCGGGGATGGTCTCGGATCCGGAGGCCCGCCGCGCCGCGCAGGCGCACGGGCTGAACCTCGTGAACGTCACCTGGGAGGACACCGGCCGCTGGCAGGGCTCGTCGCTCGGCCCGAACATCAGCGACGTGACGCTGGAGGTGGTCTCCGAGGACGGCGACGCCCGCAAGCTCGCGCTCATGCCGGTGCTCCGCTTCCCGAACTTCGCCGACCGCACCGCCGACGTGCCGCTCGATCGGATCTGGCTGCGGGTGGGCAACGCGCGCGAGGGCCGGCGCGAGCGCGTCATCACGCTCCGCGAGCTGCTCGCCGACCCGGCGCGCTGGCTGTCCTCGCCGCGCGACGGCGCCATCCGCGGCGGCTCGCTGCTCGCGCCGCGCGACACGCACGCGCTCGTCTCGGCCCAGGCGGCGTTCCTGCCGGTGCCGCGCCAGGGGCGCGCCACCTTCCACCCGGTGATCTTCAACTACCAGTCCACCGCGGGCGACCCGGCGGTCCTCACCATCCTGGTGACGCGCCAGGGCGCCTCGCTCACGGTGGTGGACAACGCGCGCGACACGGTCTCCGGCGGCGCGAGCTGGGGTCAGCGGCTGTTCTTCAACGCGGGCGGCGAGCGCGCCCCGCTCACCGCCGAGCGCCTCTCCGACGTGCGCGGGCGCGGCACCACCATGAACGGCGAGGCCGCCTCCGAGCTGGGCGACGACGCGAACGTGCTCATGCTGGTGCAGGTGCCGCTCCGCCGCCGCGAGCCGCCGCGCCGCGCCCAGGTCTACGAGCAGGCGCCCATGGCGGCCGCGCCCGCGCCGCAGGCGAAGTCGATGGGGGCGCCGGCGCAGGATCTCGAGGCGGCGGTGCTGGGCCACGGCGCGCTGGACGGCCCGTACACCGAGCTGGCCGGGCTCACGGTCGAGCGCGACCCGCGCTTCCCGGTGCGCGTGACGGTGCAGTTCTACCAGGCGACGGCGAGCGGCCGGATCGGCGACGCCGAGGTGGCGCGCCTCGCCGCGCAGATCCGGCGGGTCTACGAGAAGGGCGACGACGTCGGATCGCTGGTGGTGCCCGGCCCCGGCGACGCGCGCCGCCCCACCGCGTGGACGCCCGCGCCCCCTCCGCCCCGCTGCGCCGGCTGGGAGCAGGACTTCCCCGGCCTGGCCGAGCGCTGCCGCCGGTACGGGACGCCGCGCCCGGCCATCGGCATCCGCTGAGCCGCACGGCTCGGCGGAACGGATCGAGAGCATCCGCTCGCCCCTCGACAGGCTCGGGGTGAGCGGATGCTCGTCGCGAGCGGGTCGCGCGCCGAGCCTCAGCTCCGGTAGTCGGCGTTCTCGGTGACGTACTCGTGGGAGAGGTCGCCGCCGAGCACCTCGCAGGCGCCGGCGCCCATCCCCAGGTCGATGTCGATCTCCACCCGCCGCTCGTGCGGCGGGTGGTCGATCGGGGGCCGGAAGGAGACGCCGTCCGGCGGCGGCGCGCTGGCGTACAGCTCCGCCGCCTTCATGTGCGCCACCAGCCGCCGCTCCTTCTCCGGGTCGAGCCGCATGGCGCCGCCCTCCAGCACCACCTCGCCGCCCACCCGCATCACGGCCCGCGCCGGGTCGAGCGCGATCCCTGCCGCGCCGGCCACCTTGCCCACCGCGCACAGCAGCCGGCCGACGTTCGGGTCGTTCCCGTTCACGGCGGCCTTGAGCAGCGGCGAGTTCACCACCGCCTTGCCCACCAGGTGCGCCGCCGCGTCCGACGGCGCGCCGCGGACCGCCACCCGCACCACGTGGTGCACGCCCTCGCCGTTCCGGACCACGTCCTCGGCGAGGTCGCCGCACACGCGCGCCAGCGCCGCGGCGAAGTCGCCGGCCGGCGGCGCCGGGCGCTTGCGCGAGGAGAGCAGCACCACCGTGTCGGAGGTGCTGGTGTCCGAGTCCACCGAGATGCGGTTGAAGCTGCCCTCCACCGCCCGGTCCAGCGCGGCGCGGAGCGCGTCGCGCGGCACGTCGAGATCGGTGAGCAGGTACACGAGCATGGTCGCGAGGTTCGGCTCGACCATGCCGGCGCCCTTCGCGAACCCCACGATGCTCCCGCCGCCCACCTCGGCCCGGCGCAGCTTCGGGTAGAGGTCGGTGGTCATGATCGCCTCGGCGCCGGCGAGCGCCGAGCCGCCCTGCAGCGCCGCCGCGGCGGCGGGCAGCGCCTCCACCATCCGCTCCACCGGCAGCCGCCACCCGATGACGCCGGTCGAGGACGGCAGGACCTCCTCCGGCGCGAGCCCGAGCAGCCGCGCCGCCTCGGCGCAGACGCGCTCGGCGGCCTCCACGCCGTCCGGCGCGCACACGTTCGCCACCTTGTTGTTGATCACCACCGCGCCGAGCGCCGCGCCGTCCAGCCGGCGGCGCCCCACCAGCACCGGCGCGCCCGGGAACGCGTTGCGCGTGAACTTCGCCGCGAACGCGGGCGTGGGCCGGTCGAGCGCGACGAGCGTGAGCCGCATGCGGCCGGGCTTCGGGACCTCCACCGGCACGAACTCGAACGCGCAGGTCCCGATGCGGAAGCCCTCCGGCAGCGCGGACCGGGACTCGAGCCAGGCCCGGTGCTCGGCCCGGGTCGCGAACGTGAGCGAGGTGGACGCCATGCGCGCCTGTTTATCACGGTGGACGCCGGGCCGCCGTCCGACTACAGACCCCGCGATGCTCGCGCTCCAGGGGCTCTGCCTCCTCCTCGCCGCGCAGCTCGCCGCGGGCGGCGAGCCGGCGGTGGTGCGCGAGATCTCCGTCACCGGCAACCGGCGCACCGCCGCCGCCTACGTGCGGCAGGCGCTCGAGCTCGACGTGGGCGACCGGTTCGACGGCGACGCGGCCGCGCTGGAGCAGCGGCTGCTCAACCTGCGCCTGTTCAAGGGCGTCCGGGTGACCCCGCGCCCCGACGGCGCCGGCGGCGTGGCGCTCGAGGTGGACGTGCAGGAGCGGTGGACGCTCCTGCCCATCCCCATGTTCACCTCCTCGGGCGGGGAGACCGGGGGCGGCCTGCTGCTGGTGGAGACGAACCTGTTCGGATGGGGGAAGCAGCTGGTGGCCGGCGGGACGCTGTCCACGCGCGGCGCGACGGGGATGGCCGGCTACTGGGATCGCGCGGTGGCCGGCACGCGCTGGACCGTGGACGCGTTCGCCCTGCGCCAGGACGCGCGGCGCGAGCGGACCGAAGGCGGCGACGTGGTCTACGCCTACCGCGACGCGCGCACCGACCTGTCGGCCGCCCTCGGGCGCCGGCTCACCGAGCGGCTCGCGGTGAGCGCGGGCTGGTTCGGGCTGTGGACGGACGCGGGCGCCGAGGACGGCTGGGCGCCGCCCGCGGACGTCGGGCCGGCGCGCGGCCTGGTCGCGGCGGTGGCGTACGACGGGAGCGACTTCCACCTGTTCCACGAGCGCGGCGTCACCGCGCGCGTCCGCTACCGCCACGCCGCCGCGGCGCTCGGGGGCGGGCGCGACCTGCGCCAGGCGGAGGCGCGCGCGACCTGGGGCGGCGCCAACGGGCTCGGCCACGCCTGGTCGATCGCGATCGCCGGCCAGGGCGTCGAGGGGGACGCCGCGGTGGACGCGCTGCGCCTGGGCGGCGGGCCCGGCGCGCGCGGCTTCCCGGTGGGCGGGCTCTGGGCCGAGCGCGCCGCCAGCACCGCGCTCGAGTACGCGGTGCCGATCTGGCGGCCGCGCTGGGGGGTCGCGACCGGCGTGGCGCTGCTCGACGCCGGCGTCGCCCGCTGGCGCGGCGACACGACGCGGTACGTCGCGCCGGGCCTGGGCCTGCGGCTGCACGTCGCCGACGTCGCCCTGCCCGCGCTCGGGCTCGACGTGGCCTGGTCCACCACCGCCCCGGGGCCGGTGGCGAGCTTCGTGGTCGGCTACCGGATGTGAGCCGGCGCGTCGCCTGACCGGCGACCCGCGCGCACCTCCACCTTCACCGCGGGGCCGCCCCCGGCGCCGCCCACCTCGCCAACCTCCCGGCGACGGCTACAATGCGCGGGCGTGTCCACCGTCAACGCGCTCGCGCGCGAGATCTCGGCCAAGATCGTCTATTACGGCCCCGGCCTGTCCGGGAAGACGACCAGCCTCCAGCAGATCCACGCGAGCGTGCGGCCGGAGAGCCGCGGCCAGCTGGTGAGCCTCTCCACCGAGGGTGACCGGACGCTGTTCTTCGACTTCCTGCCGCTCAAGTCCGAGCAGGTGCGCGGGCTCACCCTGCGCCTGCAGCTCTACACGGTCCCGGGCCAGGTCTTCTACGACGCCACCCGCAAGCTGGTGCTGAACGGCGCCGACGGCGTGGTGTTCGTGGCCGACTCGCAGGCGTCGGTGCTCGACTCGAACCTGGAGTCGTTCGCGAACCTCGAGTCCAACCTCGCGGAGATGGGCATCGACCTGCCCGCGTTCCCGCACGTCCTCCAGTACAACAAGCGCGACCTGCCCGGCGTGCTGCCGGTGGCCGAGCTGCGGCGGCAGCTCAACCTGCTCGGCGCGCCGGACTTCGAGACGGTGGCGAGCCGCGGCGAGGGGCTGCTCGCGGCGCTGAAGGAGATCACGCGCCGGGTGGTGAAGGACCTCGACGCGCGCCAGCCGCACCGCGCGGCCCCGCGGCAGATCCTGTCCGGCGGCGGCTCCGAGCTGGCCTCCCGGATCTCCGCCGCGGCCGAGGCGCCGGCGCCGGCCGCCGCGGCGCCCGCCGGCCGCGCGCCCGCGCCCCGCGCCGATCCCTCCGCGCCCGAGGCGTACCGCGACCGCGGCCAGCTCCTGGGCCTGTCGTTCGCGCGGATGTTCCCGGGGCGCGGCGCCGCGCTCGCCGACGTGGAGCACGACATCCGCGAGCGCTCCTACGGGCCGGCGGCGCGGCGCGCCGCGGAGGCGGTCGCGGAGGTCCTCGCCGGGCTGCGGGTGGACGAGGTCGCGCCGGCGGCGCGCGCCACGCTGCTCGGGCTGGACGGGCGCGAGTTCCTGCGCCTGGGCCGGATCGCGGCGAAGCCGGACGCGGCGGTCACCGAGCCGGAGGCGCTGTTCGCGCTGCACCTGCTCGTGGCCGCGATGGTGAAGCTCGAGCGGATCTGAGCGGCGCGCGTCAGCCGATCCGGCGCAGCGCGCTCAGCACCACCGCGAAGTGGAGCGCGGCCGCCGCGATCACCATCGCGTGGAAGACCTCGTGGTACCCGAACACGCCCGGGAACGGGTTCGGCCGCTTGGTGGCGTAGACCACCGCGCCGAGGCTGTACACCAGGCCGCCGAGCGCGAGCAGCACCAGCCCGCCCGCGCCGGCCGCCCGCGCCACCGCCGGCAGGAGCGGCAGGATCAGCCAGCCGAGCAGCACGTACAGCGCGGCGCTGAGCCAGCGCGGCGCGCGCGGCCAGAGGACGGCGCGGAAGATCCCGAGCACCGCGCCGGTCCACACCAGCGCCAGCACCGGCGTGCCCTTCTCGCCGAGCAGCAGGCACATGGGCGTGTACGTGCCGGCGATGAGCAGGAAGATGGCGGAGTGGTCGAGGCGCCGCATCAGCAGCCGCGGCCGCGGCGACCACATGGGCCGGTGGTAGAGCGCGCTCACCGCGAACAGCGTGAACAGCGAGGCGCCGTACACGTGGGCGGCGACGCTGGCCCGGCCCGGCGGGGCCGTGAGCGCCATCGCCACCCAGGCGGCGAGCGACAGCGAGGCGGCGATCTCGTGCGAGACGCCGCGCAGCAGCGGCTTCCCGGGGTGCACCGCGGGGTCGATCACCTGTTCCATGAGCCGTCTCCCTCCGGAACAGGATTAGGCCCCTCGCGTCATGCGCGTGTCACGGCGCGCGCGTCGCCCACGCGGGTTCCTACGGTGAGCCGGGGCCGCCGCCGCGGCCCGGTCGGCGGGCGGGGGGCGCGCCGTCGCGCAGGTCCACCAGCCCCAGCCGGACGAGCTTCCGCAGCGACTTCAGCGTCTCGACCTCGCGCAGGGGGCAGGACAGGGCGACGCTGGCCACGTCCCAGGCGCCGTTCACGCGCGACGCGACCTCGCGGTCGATGCCCCCGAGCCGCCGCCCCGCGGGCGAGTCCAGCGAGGCGGGGCCGCCGAGCAGCACCGGCACCGCCATCGGCGACAGCTCCTCGTACAGCGCCGCCACCTGCTCGCGCTCGGCCTCGCGCAGCAGCGCGCGGACGCGGCGATCCGACGGATCCGCGGCGAGCAGGCTGCGGAACACGATGGACGCCTCGTCGAACTGCCGCTCGCCCACGAGCAGCTGCGCCTTGTCGATGAGCGAGGAGACCGGGTCGGCGTGCGCGGCCACGCCCTCCACGTGCGCCAGCCCGAGCTCCCGGAGCGCCTCGATGCGCCGGAGCGCGGCGGGGCGCGAGAGGTGGAGCGCGAGGCGCGCCTCCGCGATCGACACCCGGCGCCGCGCCGCCTCCAGCAGCGCGCGCTGCCCCGGCGTGCGCGGGGCGCCGGCGCCGTCGGCGCACAGCAGCGCCGACTCGGACGGATAGCGCCGGTCGAGGTCGGGCCACTCGTCCAGCCGGCGCAGCCCCTCCAGCGTCATCTGCCCGAGGGAGAGATCGAGCGGCACGCCGTCCTCGAACCCGGCCGCGCCGTCCACCAGCGCGAACCGGCCGCCGGGCGGCGCCAGGAACAGGTCCACGATCCGGTCGGCGCAGGCCTCCGGCCAGAGCGCCTCGGGCGGCTCGGCGTGGTGCCAGCCGGCGAGCGTCCCGAGGCCCACGTGCTCGGCGGGCGGGCGGGCGGCCGCCCGGACGCGCCGGTCCTGCACCTCCAGCCAGAAGCGCGCGCCGTCGCCCGAGTCGATCTCGAGCACGCCGGCGCGGCGGCCCTGGTCGAGCCACTGGAAGAGGTCGGGGAGCGGGAAGGTGGCGAGATCGCCCTGGAGCACCGGCGGATTCTGGCACGGCCCGCGGGGCGGGGCGAGCCCGCCGGCGCCCCGGCGCGGCAGGGCGGCAGCGGGGGCCTCCCCTCGAGCACGGCTTGGCCCGTCTCGCTGCTGGCCCCAGCTTTCCCGGCGCACACGAGCGGCCGCCGGGCCGCGGGAGCGAGGGCGGGGCATGCGAGGGTTCTGGCTGGCGGTGGGGCTGGTGGCGGGCGCGGCGCTGGCCGCGCTGACGGCGTGCGGGTCCGGGTCCTCGAAGCCGAAGACGTCGGATCCGACCCCGGTCTGCGACGGCACCTGCCCGGTGGCGCCGGGCTGCCCGGCGCTGCCGTGCCCCGCGCCCCCGCCGCCCCCGCCGCCGCCGGTCGATCCGCCCGCCGAGGTGGGCGGGTTCACCTTCTACGGCGAGGCGCAGGGGCTCACCGCGGAGGTGAGCGACGCCTCGGCGGACGAGGGCGGGAACGTGTACGTGGCGGGCGGGTCGGCGCTGTTCGTGAAGCGCCGCGACGACCGCGACTTCGTCCGGGTGGACCCGGCCGCGGCCGGCCTCACCGCGAACTGCCACGACCCCGCGGAGATCGCGGTCGAGGCGCCGCAGAGCCCGGCCGCCGTCTGCCCCATCATCTCGGTGGCGGGCGCGGCCGCGGGCGCGGCGGTGGTGGGCTACCGCGGCGTGGGCTCGGACTACGACTACGACGCCGAGTGGGCGCGGCGCTCGGGCGGCGCCGACGTGGTGGCGTTCGACGGGACCAAGGTGACGCTGCGGCGCCACGTGTTCATCGCCTCGCCGCCGGGCGTCATCTGCGAGCACTGGGACAACAGCAACTACCCCCAGGTCCCGTGGAACTCCGTCTGCGGCGAGACCTGGTCCGACTCGACCTGGGTGTCCGGGCGGCGCGGCAAGGGCCGGGTGGTGCACCGGATCGTGGTGAACCACGACGCCGGCCGGGCGCTCTCGCAGGGCGACGTCTACCTCGGCTCGTCGCACGCCGTGCTCTCGATCCTGGCGGCCCACCCGGAGCAGCGCGGCTGGCTCGACTACATCAAGGGCGACGCGGCGTTCGCCGACAGCTTCGCGGTGTTCGAGCACGAGCACCCCGCCATCACCGGCAGCGACGGCCGCTTCCTCACCGGCGAGTCCACCGGCCTCGCGCTCGACCCGGTGGCGAACGTGCCCTGGTTCTCGAACGAGGTCCGGACCGCGAGCCTGCCGGACTACGCGACCATGAACCGCCCGAGCTGGAACGGCTGGTGGGGCAGCATGGCGCCGCCGACGCCGCACGCGACGTTCTTCGGCGGCGATCCCGCGGACGACACGTACTGGGACAACGTCTCCGGGCTGACGTTCTGCGACGACGGGACGCTGTGGGTCGCCTCGGCGGGCAAGGGCATCGCGCGGGTGACCATCGACCGCGCGAAGACGGTGAGCGACCCGGCGAACGCGTTCTCGGTGCAGCGCATCGACCTCCCCGCCGGCACCGGCAACCAGGCCAGCGCCATCGCCTGCGACCCGTCGGACGGGTCGATCTGGGTCGGCTTCGGGTGGGGCGGCTTCGGGCGCTACAAGGACGGCGCGTGGCTGGCCTCCGGGACGGTCCCGCAGGGCGCGCCGAAGATGGCCTGGAACCCGGTGCGCAGCATCCAGCTCGACCGGTGGGCGTCGCCGCGCATCGTGTACATCGCGCACGGGCCCAGCCTGAAGTACGGGCCCGGCGGCGTGACGGTGTACGCGGGCCCGTGACGGCAAGGCCCGTCCCGCCCTGCGCCGGCGCGCGGGGCGGGGCGGGATCCGCTTCACGCGTAGTCGCGCACGACCACCTGGCCCGGGCGCGGCTCGGCGGTGAGCAGCGCGAGCGCGTCGGTCAGGATCCACTTCTGCAGCGCGGCGTCGCCGGCCCGGCCCAGCGAGTGGCCGGCGACGAAGCCGCGCGGGCAGAGCGCCCGCGGCGGCCTCGCCTGCAGCGTCTCCTCCGGCTCGACCGTGATCACCACCGTCGGGATGCCGATCAGCTCGATGCTGCGCTGCACGGTGACCACCGTGCGGTGGCACAGCCGTCAGCCGCCGGTGAGCAGCACCGCGCCCGGCCGCTCGCGGTCGATCTCGCGGACCAGCGCCGGGATGGTCCGCTCGCGCAGCTCGCGCAGCGCCTGGCTGTAGCCGAGCGAGAAGTGGCGGGCGGTGAGCCCGCCCACCCGCCCGTCCCGCGCCAGCTCGCGCACGCGGTCGATGGGGAACACGCAGTTCAGGTCCGCGTCCACGCAGGCGTGGTCGTAGTGCGCGTCGTCGTAGCGGAGGTCCTTCGCCTCCGCGTCGCCGGGGATGGCCCGCCAGGTGGTGTCGCCGCCGGTGTCGAACGGCGGGTCGCTGGCGAGCCGCACCGCGGCGGTGGAGACGAGGCAGAGGGTGGCCTCCTCCAGCTTGCCGGCGAACGGCGTGAACGGCACGCAGTAGCGGGACAGCTCGAGCGGCTTGGGGGCGGCGTCGTCCGCCATGGCGGGCCTCCTCGGCTACTTCAGCTTGTCGAGCGCCTGCATGATCTTGTCGGTGGGCGGCTGCTCGCCGATGTCGTGGACGTCCACGTAGGCGACCTTGCCCTGCTCGTCGATCACGAAGATGGCGCGCTCGGCCTGGCCGGAGTCGCCGCGCAGCACGCCGTACGCCGAGCACACCTGCCCGTGGGGCCAGTGGTCGGAGAGCAGCGGGTACGACAGGCCGCCCATCGACTTCGCCCACGCCTCGTTGGTGAACACCTGGTCGGTGGAGATGCCCAGGACCTGGGCATTGCGCCGCTCGAACTCGGAGAGATCCTCCTCGTACGACGGCATCTGCACCGTTCAGACCGGGGTGAACGCGGCCGGGTAGAACGCCAGCACCACGTTCTTCCTTCCTCGGTAGTCGGAGAGCTTCACCTTCCGTCGAGCGGCGCCCTTCCCCGCCGTGTCGCCCGTCGCCATCAGCTCGAAGTCGGGCGCCTCGTCGCCCACCTCGACCTTCCAGATCGGCTTCGCCATCTGCTGCTCCTTCCCGTGGGGGATCGGAGGCTGATCATGTTCACGGCCGGGCGCTGGGGCCATCACTGTGGGTCGAGAACGACCGGGGGCAGACCCGAAAAGGACGCTGCTGCTGTGGGACCCCTTTGCTAACTGTCGCGCCATGGATCTCCTGACGCGCTTTGCCGGCAACGTGCGGCGCCTCCGCTCGAAGAAGAACCTCTCGCAGAAGGCGCTGGCCGACAAGGTCGGGATCTCCGTGTCGTACGTCTCGATGCTGGAGCGCGGGCAACGCTCGCCGCCGCTCGAGACCATCGAGAAGATGGCGAAGGCCCTCGGCGTCCCCCCGGCCGCGCTGCTCGGCGGCCGCTAGACCCGGCCCCGCCCGACACCCCGATCCCCGGCCCGTCCCTCCCCGCCTCGTCGCGGGCGCCGCGGCTCAACGTCCCAGCGTCGGCGCGCCCGGCCTCCACTCGGCCGGCGCCTTCTCGCCCGTCTCGAGCGCCTCGAGCACGCGGACGATCTCCGAGATCGAGCGGCCCACCCTGAGGTTGTGGAACGCGGCGTACTGCACCACGCCCTCCGGATCGACGACGAAGGTGGCCCGCGCCGCCACGCCCTCGCGCTCGAGCAGCGCGCCGTAGGCGCGCGACACCGCCCGGTCCGGATCGGCCGCGAGCGGGAACGCGACGTCGCCGAGCTTCTCCTCGATCCACCGACGGTGCGTGTCGAGGTCGTCCACCGAGATGCCGATCGCCTCGGCGCCGAGCGCGCGCAGCTCCGGCATGCGCTTCGAGAGCTCCAGCACCTCGGTCGGGCAGACGGTCGTGAAGTCGCGCGGGTAGAACAGCAGCACGCCCCAGCGGCCGGCCAGCCCCGAGAGCGAGACCTCGACCGGCTCGCCCCGCCCGCGCACCGCCCGCAGCTTGAACTCCGGCGCCCTGTCGAGGATCCTCGCCACGTTCCCTCCCGCCCGGCGTCCCGAGGAGCGCTACCTTCGGCCCCGCCGGGCGGCGCGTCAACCCCGGAGGTCACGGTGATCGCTCCCCTGCTCGCGCTCGCGCTCGGCACCTTCAGCATCGTCGCCGCCGATCCGGCCACCGGCCAGATCGGCGTGGCGGTGCAGTCCAAGTTCCCGGCGGTGGGCGCGCTCGTGCCCGCCGCGCGCGCCGGCGTCGGCGGCGTCGCGACGCAGGCGCTCGCGAACGAGGCCTGGCGCGCGGAGGCGCTGCGGCTGCTCGCCGCGGGCGTGCCGGCGGAGGAGGTGGTGCGGCGGCTGGTGGCGGCCGACCCGCAGGCCGCCGACCGGCAGATCGGCCTGGTGGACGCGAAGGGCAACGCCGCCGCGTACACCGGCGCGCGGTGCTTCGACCACGCCAGCCACGTCACCGGCCCCGGCTTCTCGGTGCAGGGGAACATCCTGGCCGGGCGCGCGGTGCCGGAGGCGATGGCCCGCGCCTACCAGGCGGCGCGCGACGCGGGCAAGCCGCTCGCCGAGCGGCTCCTCGCGGCGCTCGCCGCCGGGCAGGCGGCGGGCGGCGACCGGCGCGGCATGGAGAGCGCGGCGTTGCTCGTGGTGAAGCCGGGCGGCGGGTACGGCGGCTCCGGCGACGTCTGGGTGGACCTGCGCGTGGACGACCACCCTCGGCCCATCGCCGAGCTGACCCGGCTCTACCGCGACGTGCACCAGTTCTACTTCGGCGAGACGCTGCGGGCGGTCCCGCTCGACGCGAAGGTCGCGCGCGAGGTGCAGGGCCTGCTCCTGCGGCTCGGGTTCCTGAAGCCGCCCGCCGCGCCGAGCGGCGCCTGGGACGCGGCGAGCCAGCAGGCGCTGGAGGACTTCCAGGGGTGGGAGAACCTGGAGGGCCGCACCCGCAAGGACGGCACGGTGGACGAGGTGGTGCTCGCGCACCTCCGCAAGGTGGCGGCCCGAAAGCGCTGAGCGGCCGGGGCGTTGAACATCCGGCCCGGCCGGCGCGTCGCTCCGAGGCGGGGCCCTCGACGTGGCCGGCGTGCCCGGGCGTGGAATCGCTTCCGGCGCCCGGAGGTTCCAACCTTCACGCGGCGCGGCATGGGCCGCCGAAGGCGGGAGGAGCGGGCTCGATGGATCGGTTCGGACGGCGGCAGTTCCTGAAGGGTGCGGCGTTGCTGGGCGCGGCCGGGGCGGCCGGCCTGGTGCCCGCCGCCTCGAGCGCCGCCGAGCCCCGGCTCCCCGACACCGACCCGGTGACGTTCGAGGTGCCCGGGCTCGACCCCGCCCACGACGGCCTGCGCGTGGCGCAGCTCTCGGACCTGCACGTCGGCCCGCGCACGCCGGCGGCCACGGTCCGCGCCGCCATCGAGGACGCGAACGCGTTCGCGCCCGACCTGGTGGTCCTGACCGGCGACTACCTCTCGCACAGCCGGCGCGAGCTCGCGGCCATGCACGACCTGCTCGGCGGCCTGGTGGCCCCCACCATCGCGGTGCTCGGCAACCACGACGTCTGGGTGGATCCCGACGGCGCGGCCGGCGCGCTGAAGGGGCACGGGTACGAGGTGCTGGAGAACGGGTGGACCTCGATCCGGCTGCGCGGCGCGCCGCTGCACGTGGTCGGCGTCGGCGACCACCTCACCCGGCGCGACGACGTGCAACGCGCGGTGAAGGGGCTGCCGGCGGGCGTCGCGCCGCTGGTGCTGGCGCACGGCCCGCGCACCGCGGACAAGCTGCGCCACCTGGACCGGCCCATGGTCTGCCTCTCCGGCCACACGCACGGGGGCCAGATCAACATCCCCATCCTCACGCCGCTGTTCCTCGCCAGCGTGGCCCGCGAGCCGTACGTGCGCGGCCGCTACCAGCTCGGCGCGGTTCAGCTGTACGTGAACCGCGGGATCGGCATGTCCGGCATCCGGGTGCGCGTGAACGCGAGCCCGGAGGTCACGCTCGCGACCCTGCGCCGCGCCGAGCCGGCCTGAGGCCGGCCCCCCGGCGCGCTGCCAGCCGCCCGCGGGGCCCCACGGAGAACGGGCGCGCCAGGCCGGATCTCGCGTACGCTTGCCGGCATGGGAGCCTCGATGCCCGCCGCGCCAAGGCCGACCGAACCCCGAGCGCTCGACGAGGCCGTCGCCCGCCTGCGCGAGGCCGCGCCGGGCTGGGCCGCCGCCTCGCTCGCCGACCGGGCCGCGCTCGCGCGCGCGATGCTGGAGGGCGTCGGCCGCACCGCCGCCCGCGCGGTGGAGGCCGCCTGCGCGGCGAAGGGGCTGCCCTCCGACGCGCCGCAGGCCGGCGAGGAGTGGCTCTCCGGCCCCTACGTGACGGCGCGGGTCCTGCGGCAGCTCGAGCGGTCGCTGAGGCTGCTCTCGCGCAACGGCAACACGCCGGTGGGCAAGCTCACCGACACGGTGGACGGCCGCCTGTCGGTGCAGGTCTTCCCGCTCACCCGGCAGGACGCGCTGCTCTTCGCCGGCGTCCGCGCCGAGGCCCACCTCGTGGAGGGCATGACCGCGGAGCGGCTGCACGAGACGCGCGCCCGGTTCCACAAGGCGCCCGACCACCAGGGCAAGGTCTGCCTGGTGCTGGGCGCCGGGAACATCAACTCGATCCCGCCGGTGGACGTGGCCGGGAAGCTGTTCAACGAGGGGAAGGTCTGCGTCCTCAAGATGAACCCGGTGAACGCCTACCTCGGGCCGATCCTCGAGGACGCGTTCTCCGCGGCGATCGCCCGCAACGTGCTCGCCATCGTGTACGGCGGCGCGGAGGAGGGCAGCTACCTCGCGCACCACCGCGGCGTGGACGAGGTGCACATCACCGGCTCGGACCGGACGCACGACACCATCGTGTGGGGACCGCCCGGGCCGGAGCGCGACGCGCGGCGGGCCGGCGGGACGCCGCTGCTCGCGAAGGAGATCACGAGCGAGCTCGGCAACGTCTCGCCGGTGCTGGTGGTGCCGGGCCCCTGGGACGCCGCCACGCTGCGGTTCCAGGCGGAGAGCGTCGCCGGCATGGTGACGTACAACGCGTCCTTCAACTGCAACGCGGCCAAGCTGCTGGTGCTCCCCGGCGGCTGGCGCCGGCGCGACGCGTTCCTCGCGGCGGTCGAGCACTACATGGCGCTGTCGCCGGCGCGCCGGGCCTGGTACCCGGGGGCGGCCGACCGCTACCGCGCGCTCACCGAGGGGCGCGCCTCGGTGCGGAAGGTGGGCCAGGGCGAGGGCGCGCTGCCGTGGACGCTCGTGACCGGGCTCGACGCCGCCTCCGACGACCCGGCCTTCGTCACCGAGCCGTTCTGCTCGATCCTGTCCGAGACCACGATCGGCTCCGAGGACCCGGTGGACTTCCTGGAGCAGGCCGTGGCGTTCTCGAACGACCGGCTCTGGGGGACGCTGGCGGCGCACATCGTCGTCCACCCCCGCACCCTGGCCGACCCGGCCCTGAACGCCGCGGTCCAGCGCGCGGTCCGCCGGCTGCGCTACGGGACGGTCGCCGTGAACACCTGGGCCGGGTACGGCTACGGCCTCGGCACCGCGCCCTGGGGCGCGTTCCCGGGCTCGACGCTCGAGGACGTGCAGAGCGGGCGCGGGTTCGTGCACAACACGGTCATGCTGGAGGGCGTGGAGAAGGTCGTCGTCTGGCATCCGGCGCGGACGCTCGCGAAGCCGCCGTTCTTCCCCAGCCACGCGACCACCGACGCGCTCGGCCGCAGCCTGGTGCGCCTCGAGACGCGCCGCCGCTGGCGCGATCTGCCCGCCGTCCTGCTGGCGGGGATCCGCGGCTGAGCACCGCACGGGGTACCGCGAGACCCGCATCGACACTCGGTGCGAGTTCTGGTTTGCTCCGGGTGACGGCCTCCGTCTCGGGCCGGCAGGGGGAAGCGTTGAGGGGCTACCTGCTCACGTGGCTCGCGCGCCAGTATCGCGACGCCGATCTGCGGGCGTTCGTGCGCGAGCACCCGCAGGACTGGCTGGTCTGGGAGGCGGGCCCGTGGCGGCCGCCCTCCCGGCGGCGCGAGACGCTGCGCACCGAGGAGGTGCGCTTCGCCGCGACGGCGAAGGAGCCCATCGCCATCGTGCTGGAGCCGGGCCCCGACGGCGCGCCGCTGCGGGTGGGCCGCGCCGCCGGGAACGACATCGTCATCGACGACCCGACGCTGTCGCGCGCGCACCTCGAGCTGGTGCGCGACGGCGACGCCCGCTGGCGCGTCGCCGACGTGGGCTCGTCGAACGGCACGCGCCTCGCCGGCGCGCGGATCGGGCGCGAGCCCGTGCCGCTGCCGGTGGGCGTGGCGCTCGAGGCGGGCGCCGCGCGGCTCAGCCTCTACGACGCCGCGGCCCTGTTCCTGCGGCTGCGCGGCGCGAGCTGATCACCAGATCTCGCAGCGCTCCGCCGCGGGCCGGGCCATGGGCGTCCCCTCGGCGCAGGCGAAGGCGCGCGCGAAGTCCGGCAGGTTGGAGAGCGGCCCGTTCACGCGGAACCGCGGCGGCGAGTGCGAGTCCACCACCGCGCGCCGGCGCGCCTCCTGCTCGCGGTACTTCGAGCACCAGGACTGGGCGTAGCCCACGAAGAACTGCTGCTCCGGGGTGAAGCCGAGCACGGGCCGATCGGCCCCCGGCCGCGCGCGCCGGGCCGCCTGCATGGCCGCGAACGCGAGCTTCAGCCCGCCCAGGTCGGCGATGTTCTCGCCGAGCGTGAGCTTGCCGTCGAGGTGCACGCCGGGCAGGGCCTCGTAGGCGCCGTACTGCTTCACCAGGCACGCGGCGCGCCGGTCGAACTCGGCCCCCACCGCCGGCGTCCACCAGTCGCGCAGGTTGCCGAGCGCGTCGTACTGGCGCCCCTCGTCGTCGAACCCGTGCGTCAGCTCGTGCCCCACCACCATCCCGATGGCGCCGTAGTTCACGGTCTCGGGCGCCTCGCGGTTGAAGAAGGGCGGCTGCAGGATGCCGGCCGGGAACACCATCTCGTTCATCGACGCGTTGTAGTAGGCGTTCACGGTGGGCGGGCTCATGAACCACTCGCCGCGATCCACCGGCTTGCCGATCTTCGCGAGCTGCCGGGTCGTCTCGAACCGGCCCGCCGCGAGCACGTTCGCGAAGAAGGAGCCGCGGTCCACGCGCAGCGTCCCGTAGTCGCGCCAGGCGTCCGGGTAGCCGACCTTGTTCACCACGCGCGCGAGCTTCTCGCGGGCGCGCTCGCGGGTGGGCGCGTCCATCCAGGAGAGCGAGCCCAGGTCGGCCTCCATCGCCTTCTCGATCTCGGCCACCAGCCGCGTGGTCCGGTCCTTCCCCTCCGCGCCGAAGTGGCGGCGGACGTAGGCCTGCCCGACCGCGAACCCGATCGCCTCGTCGGTCACGCCCACGCAGTGCTTCCAGCGGGGTGCGAGCTCCTTCGCGCCGGAGAAGCTCGCGCTCTGGAACGCGAAGCGCTCCTGGACCAGCACCGCCGGGACCGCGCGGAACGCGGCCATGTCGTCGAGCAGGTGCCAGCGCAGGTAGGCCTTCCAGGCGTCGAGCGGGGCCGACGCGAACTGCTTGCCGACCTCGGCCACGAACGCCGGCGTGGTCACGCTCACCGCGTCGAGCCCGGGCTGGCCCAGATCGGCGAAGAAGCGCGCCCAGGGGAAGTCCGGCGCGAGCCGCTCCAGCCCGGCGCGGTCCACGCGGTTGTAGATGCGCGCGGGGTCGCGCAGCTCGGCGCGGGTCCAGTGCGTGCGCGCCAGCCCGGTCTCGAACTTCTCCACCGCGGCGGCGCCCGCCTCGGCCTGCGCGGGCGGCAGGCCGGCCAGGCCGAGCATCCTGCGCAGGTGCGCGGCCCAGGCCCGGCGGATCTCCGGGTTCTTGCCGGCGTCGGACAGGTAGTACTCGCGGTCCGGCAGCGAGAGCCCGCCCTGATTCACGATCAGGATCACCTGCGTCGCGTCCTTCGCGTCCTGGTCGGCGAGCAGCCCGAACGGCGCGGTCATCCCGGCGCCGTGCAGGCGCGCCAGCTCGGCGGCGAGCGCCGGCCGATCCGCGATGGCGTCGATCCGCGCCCACCCCGCCTTCAGGTCGGCGAGGCCGCGCGCCTCGATGCCCCCCTCGTCCATGCAGGAGCCGAAGTAGTCGCCCACCTTCCCCGAGAACGCGTCGGCCGGATCGGCGCGACCGGCCGCGGCGGCCTCGAGGATGCGGCGGAGCTGGGCGGTGTTGCGCTCGTCCAGCTCGGCGAACCCGCGGCTCCACACCGAGCGATCCGCGGGGATCTCGGTGCGCGCCATCCAGCCGCCGCAGGCGAACTGGTAGAAGTCCTGGCACGCGTCGGCGGAGCGGTCGAGCGCCGCCTCGTCGAGCGGCGGCAGCGGCGCGCCCGGGGCGGCGGGGGGCGCCGTCGGCGCGGTGCGGCAGGCGGCGAGGGCGATGCAAGCGGCGAAGGAGAGGATGCGGCGCACGTCGGCCTCCTGTGGGGGCGGGGCGGCGGACGCCGCCCGGACGCCGCAATATGGCCCCGGGATCCCTGCCCCTCAAGCGAAACGCCGCCCGCCCGTCACGGCGCGCGCGGCGTCCGCGAGGCCAGCCGCGCCGCGCGGCGCTCCCCCGCCTCGCGCTCGCGCCGGCGCTCGTCGTCGCTGTCGGTCCGCAGCGGCGGGGCCCGGGTGGGCTGGCCGTCGGGCCCGAGCGACACGAAGGTGAGGAACGCGTCGCAGCACTTCTTGCGCTCGCCGGTGAGCGGATCCTCGGTCTGCACCTCGACGCCCACCTCCATCGAGGTGCCGAACACGGCGTTCACCTGCGCGTGCAGGATGGCCATCTGGCCGATGCGGATGGGCGCCAGGAACGAGAGCTGGTCGATGGAGGCCGTCACGACCGGGACGCGCGCGTGGCGCATGGCGGCCATGGCCGCGGCGAGGTCGGTCCACTGCATGACGGTGCCGCCGAACGCGGTGCCGAGCGTGTTCGCGTCGAACGGCATCACCAGGTGCGTGACCTCGACGCGCGAGTCGGCGGCGGGCTTGGGGGCGGGCATGCGCCACCCTTAGCACGGGGCGCGGCGCCCCTCCCGCGCTGTCGTGGGTTCGTCGTAAGATGCGCGCCCTTCCCCGGAGCCGATCCATGCCGCTCGAGGTCACCCTCATCGATTACGCCCGCGACCCGCTGCAGAAGCTCTACGGCGCGTACCGCACCTGCTACACGCCGAAGACGCCGGGCGAGGTCTGGGGCGAGATCCGCGACGGCTCCATCTCCGCGGACCGGATCCGCGACTTCATCGGCGAGCGGCTCAAGACCGGCCACGCCTCGCCGCTCGAGCAGGTGGTGTTCTGGTTCGGCATCTCCGGGGTGTCGCGCGCGCTCTCGCACCAGTTCGTCCGCCACCGCATCGGCATCAGCTTCGAGCAGCAGTCGCAGCGCTACGTGAAGTACAAGGAGGAGCGGCTCGACTACGTCATGCCGAAGACCTGGCAGAAGGTCGCCGGGATGGCGGACGAGTACGACCGGCTCATGCGCGAGATCACCCGCGTGTACGAGGACGCGCTCGCGAAGGGCATCCCGGCCGAGGACGCGCGCTTCGTGCTCCCGAACGCCACGCCCACCAACTTCCAGGTGATGGTGAACTTCACCGAGCTGCTGCACATCGCCGACCTGCGGCTGTGCTGGCGGGCGCAGTGGGAGATCCGCCACATGGTGGCGCTCATGCGGCGCGAGGTGATGAAGGCCGTCCCGGAGATCGGCGGGTACCTGCAGCCGAAGTGCGGCGACAAGCGCATGGGGTACTGCGACGAGCCGGTGAAGGAGTGGGAGGCGTGCCCGCTCGGCAAGGTGCGCCCGCACAAGGAGCAGCTCCTGCAGGTGTTCCGCGAGTACCGCGCCGGCAACCTGGTCCCGCTGGCGGAGGAGCACCTCCGCGCGGTCGAGGACGCCGGCAACGAGGAGTGACACCGCGCCGCGTCCGCTTGGGGCCCGGCGCCCGGGCGACGGCGGCGCCGCCCCCGCGCCCCGGGCGGCTCCGGTAGAATCCGCGCCGGAGCCACCATGAAACGCTTCGTGAACCTCGCGGCGCTCGCGCTCGCGCTCGCCGCCCCCGCCGCCGTCCGCGCCCAGCTCTCCGCCGTCACCGATCGCGTGCAGGGCCTGCCCGCGGGCCTGGCGGTGCCCTCGCTCGGCGCCGCCGCCGCGGAGGAGCCCGCCGGCCTCTCCGCGAACCCGGCCGCGATCGGCTTCCTGGGCGGCCTCGGGCTCCAGTACTTCCACGAGTCGGGGCTGCGGCCCGGCGCGCGGGGCGACGGCCTGTACGCGGGCGACCGCCTCGGCCCGCTCGGCCTGGGGTACTCGGTGGAGTGGCTCCGGCCCGGCCTCGACGCCGGCGCCGAGCGCTGGCGGCGCAGCCGGCTCGGGCTCACGCTGGGCGACGGCCGCGCGCTCTCGCTGGGCGTCGCGTGGACCTGGATCTCCTCGCGGAACGACGCGCTCGACCAGGCCGGGGGCTGGGATCTCGGGCTGACGCTGCGCCCCGCCCGCTGGCTGTCCGTCGGCGCGGCCATGCTGGGCCGCGACGCGCGGCTGGGCGGCGCGGACGTCCCGGTCCGCTACGACCTCGGGCTCGCGACGCGGCTCTGGCACGACCGCCTCACGCTCTCCGCCGACCTGCTGGCCGACGACGAGGCGCGCGACGCCTTCCGCTCCGACCACCTCGCGCTCGCCGCCTCCGCCGAGCTGTGGCGCGGCGTGGCGCTCGGCCTCCAGGTGCAGCTCCCGCTGCGCGACCTCCCCGGCGACGCCGGCGATCCGCTCGGGCTCGTGTCGGTCACCTGGAACGGGCCGCACTCCGGGGTCACGCTGGCGGGGGCCGGGGTGGGCGGGCGCGGCGGGTGGCTGGGCGGCGCGCGGCTCTCGCAGGAGCGCTACCGCTCGGGCGGGCCGGGCGTCGTGATGCCGACCGTGGACGTGGACCGCGAGCTCCAGCGGCGGCGCGTGCTCGTGTTCGACGTGGGCGACCGGGATCCCTACGGCACGCTGGTGACGCGGCTCGAGGCGGCGCGCGACGACCCGGAGGTCGGGGCGCTGCTGGTGCGCATCGGCGGGCTGCCGCTGGGCGGCGGCCGCGTCGAGGAGCTGCGCGCGCTGCTGGCGGCGGTGCGCGCGCGGAAGCCGGTGCTCGCGTACCTGGAGGGCGGCGGGACGCGCGAGTACTGGCTCGCCACCGGCGCGACCGCCATCGCGGCGCCGCCCGGGGCGCCGCTCATCGTGAACGGCATCTCCACGTCCCAGCTCTTCCTGCGCGGCGGGCTGGCGCGGCTGGGCATCGCGTTCGACGTGGTGAAGGCCGGCGCGTACAAGAGCGCCGCCGAGCCGCTGGTGCGCGACGCGCCCTCGCCCGAGGCGCGCGAGGCGACCGAGGCGGTCCTGGACGACGTGTTCGGGCGCTTCGTGGCCCAGGTCGCCGAGGCGCGGCGCCTGCCCCCGGAGCGCGTGCGCGCGCTGGTGGACCAGGGGCTGTTCGGCGCCGAGGAGGCGAAGGAGGCGGGGCTCCTGGACCTGGTGGCCTGGCCCGACGAGCTCGAGCAGTGGGGGCGCGCCGTCGCCGGCCGCCGGCTGTTCGAGCGCGGCGCGTACCGGCCCGAGCCGGAGCGGCTCGCGCAGCGCTGGGGCCGGCCGGCGGTGATCCAGGTGGTGCGCGTCGAGGGGATCATCGCGCGCGGCAGGAGCCGCCCCGACCCGCTGGGCGGCGACGGCGTGGCCGGCGCCGAGAGCATCGCCGCCGAGATCCACCGCGCCGCCGACGACGCCGCGGTCCGCGCCATCGTGCTCCGGATCGAGTCCGGCGGCGGGGACGGGCTCGCCTCCGACCTCATCTGGCGCGAGGCGGTGCGGGCGCGGCGCAAGGGCAAGCCGGTGATCGCCTCGATGGGCGACCTGGCGGCGAGCGGCGGCTACCTGGTGGCGGTCGGCGCCGACGCGATCCTGGCCGAGCGCTCCACGCTCACCGGCTCGATCGGCGTGTTCGCGGCGAAGCCGGATCTCTCCGGCCTGCTCGCGAAGCTCTCGATCCACCCCGAGGCCTACCAGCGCGGCGAGAACGCCCGGCTGGCCTCGGTGCTGAAGCCCTGGACGGCCGCCGAGCGCGCGGTCCTCGAGAAGCAGATCTCCGCGTTCTACCGTCAGTTCGTGGCCCGCGTGGCCGAGGGGCGGCGGCTCACCGCCGCCGAGGTGGAGGCGGTCGCCGGCGGGCGCGTGTGGACCGGCCAGCAGGCGCTGGAGCGGCGGCTCGTCGATCGCATCGGCACGCTCGCCGACGCCATCCGGCTGGCCCGCGAGCGGGCCGGGATCGCGGCGGACGACGTGGTGGAGGTGCGCCGGGCGGACGGCGGCGGCGCCCTCGCGCGCGTGGCCGGCCGGGCGCTCGCGGCGGCCCCCGAGCCGCCGCTCGCCGGGCTCGCGCGCGCGCTCCCGGAGCTGTCCGCGCTGGCGCTGCTGGCGGACATCGGGCCGGTGCTCGCGCTCCCCGAGGAGTGGGTGACCCCGGAGGCGGGCCCGTGATCGCGGGACCCTACCGGGCTTCGTGAGGGCTTTCGCTCCAGGATCTTTTTTGCTATGGATTCTCTTGTCTCCCCTCTGCGAGCGACCTACGTTTCGTGGCGGCGGGGTGACCGACCCCCGGTCGACCGGCTCCTGGCACTACGAAGGAAGAGCCGCCGCGCGATGAACGCGAGGCGCGCCAGCGACGGGACCGAGGGCAGGCGGTTCGCGGACATCCGGACTCCTTCCGAGCCCGCGAACGACGCCGTTCCAGACGCGACGTGAGACCGCTGGGGGGCGAGCAACGCCCCGCGGTCGGAGCAGACGACAGCATGAACGAGCATGAGCAGACCCCGACCCCGGGTGAAGGCGGGGCCCCGCAGCCCACCAGCAGCCAGAGCCAGCCCGCCGCCTCGGCGGACGCCGCCGACGGCGGTCCCTCGGTCCCGGGCGGCGCGCCCGGTCAGGCCGGCCGGCGCCGTCGCCGCCGGCGGGGACGGCGGGGCCGCGGCGGTCAGCCGCAGGCGCCGGGCGGCGCTCCCGCGCCGATGGGCGCCGGCGGACAGCCCGGCGCGCCGGCCCCCGCGAACGGGACGGCGCCGCAGGGCCAGCCCGCCCCGGCCGCGCAGCCCGAGGCGACCGAGGAGGTCGAGGGCGTGCTGCAGTTCGAGGGCAAGGGCAACGGCTGGCTCCGGGAGGCGAAGCGCAGCTACCTGCCCCAGCCGTTCGACGTCGAGGTCCCGCGCTGGCTCATCGACCGCACCCACCTGCAGCCGGGCATGCTGGTCAAGGGCGTCGCGACCGTCCGCAACATGAAGCGGGTGCTCTCGCGGATCGACACGCTGGAGGGCACCGATCCGATGGCGGTGGTGCGGCGCACGCACTTCCAGAACCTCACCGCCACCGACCCCACCGAGCGCCTGGTGATGGAGACCCGCTCCGACGAGCTGATCGGGCGGGTCCTCGACCTCATCTCGCCCATCGGCCTGGGCGCCCGCGGCCTCATCACCTCGCCGCCCAAGGCCGGCAAGACCATCATGCTGCAGCGGATCGCGCAGGCCATCACCGCGAACCGCCCGGACGTGCACCTCACGGTGCTCCTCGTGGACGAGCGTCCCGAGGAGGTCACCGACATGAAGCGGAACATCAAGGGCGAGGTGATCGGCTCGTCCAACGACCGGCCGACGGAGGAGCACATCCACGTCGCCGAGATGGTGCTGGAGCGCTCCAAGCGGCTGGTCGAGGGCGGCAAGGACGTGGTGATCCTGCTCGACTCGATCACCCGCCTCTCGCGCGCCTACAACAAGGAGGTCGAGTCCTCCGGCCGCACGCTCACCGGCGGCGTGGACTCGCGCGCGCTGGAGCGCCCGAAGCGGCTGTTCGGCTCCGCGCGCAAGGCCGAGGAGGGCGGGTCGCTCACCATCATCGCGACCGCGCTCATCGACACCGGCTCGCGCATGGACGAGGTGATCTTCGAGGAGTTCAAGGGCACCGGCAACATGGAGGTGGTGCTCTCCCGGCAGCTCGCCGAGCGGCGCATCTTCCCGGCCATCGACATCGGCGCGTCCGGCACCCGCAAGGAGGAGAAGCTCTTCTCGTCGAAGGACATCGAGAAGGTGCGGCGCCTCCGCGGCGCGCTCGCCTCGCTGAAGCCGGTCGAGGCCATGGAGCGGCTGCTGAAGAAGCTCTCCGAGTTCGACTCGAACGACGAGTTCCTGCAGAGCTTCTGAACGGGGCTGCGCCCCGCCCCACCCTGCTGCGCGGGTCCCGTGACCTCGCGCGCCCGCCTACGCGGGCTCGCGCGAGGTCCCCGTGGGCGCGGCCTTGCCGCGCGGTTGCGCGACGGGCGCCAGGGATGTTCCCCGCGGTGGCGTGCCGCGCGGGCACGCTCCGCGGGGGCGGCGCGGACACGCCCGCCTGCTCCCTCACCCCCGGTGCACGCACACGCCGGGCCGTGCGGCCGCCGATCCGGGTCGATAGAATCGGCCTCCATGGATCCGCGCCTTGCCCCGCCCGCCCCGCCCTGCTCTACTCGCGCGATGAACGCGGACCGGATCTTCATCGTCGATGACGACGAGCTGATCCTGAAGGCGCTCTCGCGCGTGCTGGAGCTGTCGGGCTACGAGACCCGCTGCTTCCTGCGGCCGGCCGAGGCGCTCGAGGCCATCGAGGCGGAGGCCCCGGTGGTCGTGATCTCCGACTACATGATGCCGAGCATGGACGGCGTCGCCTTCCTCAAGGCCGCCCGCGCCCGCTTCCCCGCCGCGGTCCGCATCCTGTGCACCGCCGCCGAGGACTTCCGCGTGGCGCTCCAGGCGGTGAACGCCGGCGAGGTCTTCCGGATCATCTCGAAGCCGTGGCACCAGCAGGAGCTGCTCACCACGGTGAGCCAGGCCGCCGAGGCCGCGCGCCTGCGCATCGAGAACGAGCGGCTCACCGCCGAGGTGCACCGGCAGAACGGGCAGCTGAAGGAGATCAACACCCGGCTCGAGCAGATGGTGCAGCAGCGCACGCAGGCGCTGCTGGAGGGGCTCATCGCCGCGCTCGACTACCGCGACGCCGAGACCCAGTGGCACTCGCGGCGCGTCTCGCTCTACGCGCGCCGCCTGGCGCGGCAGCTCGGCATCGACGAGCCGGAGCTCACCGTGATCGAGCACGGCGCGCTGCTGCACGACATCGGCAAGATCGGCGTGCGCGACCGCGTGCTGCTGAAGCCGGGGCCGCTCACCGGCGAGGAGTGGACCGAGATGAAGCGCCACCCCGAGCTCGGGTGGGCGCTCCTGCAGCGGGTGGACTACCTGCGGCCCGCCTCGGCCATCGTGCTGCAGCACCAGGAGAAGTGGGACGGCAGCGGCTATCCCTCCGGGCTCGGCGGCGACGCGATCGTCATCGGGGCGCGCATCTTCCACGTGGTGGACACGCTCGACGCCATCACCAGCGATCGGCCCTACCGCCGCTCGCGACCGTTCGCGGAGGCGCGCGAGGAGATCCTCCGCTGCCGCGGGACGCAGTTCGACCCCCGCGTCGTGGACGCGTTCGTGTCGGTGCCGCCCGAGGACTGGGAGCGCATCCGGCTCGACGTCGAGACGGTGGCCGTGCTCTCCGCCGACCTGGCCGAGACCCCGCCGCACCTCGACGACCTGGACCTCGCCGGCGCGCGCGCCTGATCGGCTACTCCAGCGCCACCCCGAGCAGCTCCGCGGTCTCGCCCGCGCGCACCTCGACGGTGAAGCCGGCGCGGAACCCGTCCTCGGTGCGGAACTCGACGCGGTGGCGCCCCACCGTCACCTCCACGGTGCGCACCTCGCCCGCGCCGAGCGGCGGGCGCTGCGCCTCCCCGTCCAGCACCAGCGTGGCCGCCACGCGCGCCTGCACCGAGAGCCGGCCGGTGACGGGCCGGCCCGGCGCCGTGCGCCCCAGGGCCGCGGGGCCCGGCGGCGCCGGGACGACGGGGGACGCCGCGGGGACGGCCGGCGCCGCCGCCGCGGGCGCGCCGGGGGGCTGCGGCCGGCGCGGGCCGGTGAACGCCAGCACCGCCGCGACCGCCACCAGCGCGCCGAACCCGGCCGCGGCCGCGGTGCGCCCGGTCACGAGCGGCGGGCGGGACGGGGCGGGCGCGGCGAGCGCCTCGGGCAGGCGGAAGAACGGCGGCGCCGCGAGCCCGCCGTCGGCGCCGTCCGCGCCGCCGCCGGGCGGCGGCTCCTCGGGGCGGACCGCGATGACCTGGGTGCGCTCGGCGGGCGACGGCTCGCGCACCGGGGGCGGCGCCGCGCGCAGCTTCTCCAGCCGATCCAGCTCCGCCCGCAGCTCGCCGGGGAACGACGTGGCCATGATCCGCGCCAGCGCCGGCGGGTCGCCGGGGGGCTCGTCGGGCCGCACGCCGTGCGTGAACGGGAGCAGGGCGTCGCGCAGGTCGCTGGCCCACTCGAAGCGCTGCGCCGGGTCGCGCGCCAGCGCGCGCAGCACGATGGCGTCCAGCTCGGGCGGCAGCCCGGGGCGCGCGCGCGACGGCGGCGGCACCTCGGCGCGGCGCACCCGCTCCAGCACGGAGAGCTCGGACTTCCCGCTGAACAGCCGGGCGCCGGTGAGCATCTCGTGCAGCACCACGCCCAGCGAGAACACGTCGGAGCGGTGGTCCACCGGCTGGCCGCGCACCATCTCCGGGCTCATGTAGCCGAACTTGCCGCGCAGCACCGTGTCCTGGCGGCGCGTGCGCAGCGCCGCCTGGGCGATCCCGAAGTCGATGATGCGCACCGAGCCGTCGAAGCCGAGCAGCACGTTCGCGGGCGAGACGTCGCGGTGGACGACGCGGAGCGGCGTGCCGAGCGCGTCCCGCTTGCGGTGCGCGTGGTCGAGCGCGTCGGCCACCCGCGCCGCCACGTGCGCCGCGAGCGGCACCGGCATCGGCTCGCCGCGCGCGCGCAGCCGGTCGAGGAGCGCCCGCAGGTCCTTGCCGGGCAGGTAGTCCATCGCGATGTAGTAGCCCTCGCCGTGCATCCCCAGCTCGTGGATGGGGACGATGGCGGGGTGGTCGAGCTGGACCACCAGGCGCGCCTCGTCGAGGAACATCGTGATGAACTCGGCGTCCTCGGCGAGCGTGGGGAGGATCCGCTTCAGCGCGTACAGGCGCCCGGCCGCCTCGCCGCGGCGGATCGCGACGTACACCTCGGCCATGCCGCCGACCGCGATGCGGTCGAGGAGGAGGAAGCGGCCGTAGGGTATGGGCTTCCGCATGCAGGGGGCCCGGGGGTCCGGCTATGATACCCCGATGGCGACCACCTGCTACGGCTGCGGGGCGACGCTGCGCATCGACGGACCGGTGGGACGCCGGTCCACCTGCCCCGAGTGCGACGCGGATCTGCACACCTGCATGTGCTGCCGCCACTACGACGAGGCGGCGGCGCACCAGTGCCGGGAGCCCCACGCCGATCACGTCGTGGAGAAGGACGCCTCGAACGCCTGCGACCTGTTCCAGCTCGGCGACGGCGCCTCGCGCCGGCGCACCGGCCGCTCCGAGGCCGCGCGCAACGCGCTCGGCGCGCTGTTCGGCGAGGCGCCCAGGGCGTCCCAGGACCCCCGCGACGCGCTCGAGGCGCTGTTCCGCAAGAAGTGATCCCTAGGCCGTCTCGGCCGCGATCCAGGCGAGGTAGGCCTCGCTCCCTGCCTCCACCGGCAGGACCAGCACCTCCGGCACCTGGTACGGGTGCAGCTCGAGCACGCGCGCCCGGAGCGCGTCCACGCGCGCGGCGCGGGTCTTCAGCACGAGGAGCGCCTCGCCCTCGTCGTGCACGCTGCCCTCCCACCGGTAGATCGACCGGATCGCCGGCACCACGTTGCCGCAGGCCGCGAGCCGCTCCTCGACCAGCGCCCGCGCCAGCCGCGCCGCCGCGTCCGCGTCGGGCGCGGTCACCAGCACCACCCGCGCGTCCGTCATCCCGCCCTCCCCCGCGGCGCCGGCCGCGTCACAGCCCCGCCGCGCGCGACACCAGTTCCCGCATGATCTCGGAGGTGCCGCCGGCGATGGTCATGGCCCGCACGTCGCGCCAGGCCCGAGCGATGTCGCTCTCCAGCACGTAGCCCATGCCGCCGTGGAGCTGCATGCAGTCGTAGGCCACCCGCTGCGCCAGTTCGCAGGCGAACAGCTTCGCCATCGAGATCTCGCGCACCGCCGGCTCGCCCCGCGCCAGCAGGTCGGCCGCCCGGTAGGTGAGCCAGCGCGCCGCCTCCACCGAGGTGAGGTGGTCGGCGAGCCGGTGCCGCCAGGCCTGGAACTTCCCGACGGGCCGGCCGAACGCGCTGCGCTCGCCGCCGTAGCGGATCGCGTCCTCCAGCATGAGCTGCATCCCGGCCACGGCCTGGACCGCCGCGACCAGCCGCTCGCCCTGGAAGTTCGCCATCACGTGGTAGAAGCCCTGGTCCTGCTCGCCGAGCAGGTTCGCCGCCGGCACCCGGCAGTCCTCGAAGAACAGCACCGCGGTGTCCGACGAGGGCAGCCCCACCTTCTCCAGCGTGCGCGAGACCTGGAAGCCCTTCACGTCGGTGGGGAACAGGAGCAGCGAGAGCCCGCCGTGCCCGGCCTCGCCCGTGCGCACGGCCATCGTGAGGAAGTCGGCGCGCGCGCCGTTCGTGATCCACATCTTCGAGCCGTTCACCACGAGGTCGCCGCCGTCGCGCCGCGCGGTGGTGCGGATGGCGGCCACGTCCGAGCCGGCGTCCGGCTCGGAGACGGCCAGCGCGGCCACCCGCTCGCCGCGGACCGCGGGCGCCAGGAACTCGCGGCGCTGCGCCTCGGTGCCCAGCTCGCCGATCACCGGGATGGCCATCTCCCCGTGCACCAGCATGGAGACGGCCAGCCCGGCGTTGCGGCAGCGCGCCAGCTCCTCCGCGTAGGCGACCACGTACCACCAGTCGAGGCCCGAGCCGCCCACCTCCGGCGGCTGCCGGATGCCGAACAGGCCCAGCTCGCCGAAGCGCCGGAACAGCGCGCGCGGGAAGCTCCCCGCCTCGTCCCACTCGCGCCCGTGCGGCGCGAGCTCCTGCTCCACGAACGCGCGGACCGTCCGGCGGAACGCCTGGTGGTCCTCGGTGAACGGCTCGAACGCGACCGCGGGCGCGCCCATGGCCGCCCCGCTACTTCTTCCCGAGCATGCGGCGCTTCAGGTCGTCGTCGGCGGGCTTCCGGCCGAGCCAGTTCCGGAACAGCGCGTCGGCGAACGGCTTGCCCTCGACCGTGGCGGTGCCCTTCGGCCCGGTGACCACCGCCCCGGTGCCGGGCAGGTACGTCACGGTGATCTCGCCGCCCTTCTTCACGTCGCCGATGGCCGGCGCGATCCGGTCGAGCTGGGGCACGAGCGCGGCCGCCTCGGCGCCGGAGTTCGCCTCGAAGCCCTCGCGGAACGCGCCCATGATGGACTTCTGGTCCACGTCGCGCCGGAAGACCATCCGCACGCGCTTCGGCTCGTCGGCGGCGATGATCGCGTTCGCGTCGGAGGACGGCGTCGCGAGGTAGAGCGCGCCCACGTAGACCTCGATCCAGAGCTTCTTCCGGACGCCGGCGCCGTTCAGGGTGAGCGGCTTGCCGCCGACCTCGACGGTGTCCTGGAGCTGGACGCCCGCCACCTCGCGCGCCAGCGCGCCGGTGGGGAGGGCGAGGAGGAGGGCGGCGACCGCGGCGGCCTTGCGCATGCTTGACTCCTGGTGATCGAGAGGTCCCGCCAATCTACCGCGCGCCGCGCCCCGGGGCAGCCGGCCGCGGGTGGCCCCGGGTGGGCCCTCGGCCCCCGCCCGTCCCGCCGGGCGCCTCCCCGTGGAGGGAGCCGCGGGCGTGGGCGCGGAGCGCGGAGCGGCCGGCGGCCGGCCGGGCGGGCGGTCGCGGTCCCCGTCCGTGCGCGGCCGTGCGACGTCGGAATACACCGCGGACGGCCCCCGTTTGCACCGCCGGAGGAATCGCCACCCGCATGCTGCGCACCATCCGCTCCCGCCTGTTCCTGCTGGTGGGGCTCGCCTCGCTCGCGTTCGTCGCGCTCGGCGCGCTCGTCTCGGTCCGCTCGTTCCGCGCGCGGGCCGAGGGCGAGCAGCTCTCGAACCTCGAGGTGGCGCGGACCGCCGCGGCCGCGCTGCGCGCCCAGGTGGACGGGGTGGCCCGCGCCAGCGCCGTGCTCGGGCACGCGCTGAGAGGGCGGCCGCATCCTCGGCGACGACGCGGCGCGGCTGCTCGCGATCGCGGTGCGGGACTCCGGCGTGGTCCGCGACCTGTCCTGGGTGGCGCCGGACGGCCAGGTGGTGGCGTCCAGCGACGCGCGGCTCCACGAGGTGTCGTTCGCCGACCGGGCCGAGCTGCGGCGCCTGCTCGCCGGCGACGCGGTGGCGGTCGGCGACCTCGTGCGCAACCCGGCCGACGGCGCGCCGGTCGTGGCGGTCGCGACCGCGGTGCGCGACGGCACGGGGCGGCTCTCGGGCGCGCTCCTGGCCGCGGTGGACCCCGAGCGGCTGGCGGCGCGCGTGCTGCCCGACCGCGAGGGCGAGGGCAGCGTCGTCGCGATCGTCGATCGCGCCGGCCGCCTGGTGGCGCGCGCGCCGGCGGTGCCGCTGGCCTGGGACGATCGGCTGATCGCCGGGTCGCAGGACCTCGTGCGCGCGGCGCTGGCGGGCGCCGAGGCGGCCGGCCCGATGCGCGCCGAGGGGGGCGGCCCCGCGCGGCTCGCCGCGGCGGTGCCGGTGCCCGAGCTGGGCTGGGCGGTGCGCGCCACGCAGCCGCGCGCGGCCATGCTCGCGCCCATGCGGCGCGAGCTGGCGCTGGGCGTCGCGGGCGCGGGCCTGGTGGCGCTGGTCGCGCTGGGCGCGAGCTGGGTGGTGGGCGCGCACACCTCGCGCGCGCTGCGCCGGCTGGAGCGCCACGCCGCCGCCCTGGAGCGCGGCGAGGCGCAGGGGCCGCTCACCGGGCCGGACGAGGTGGTCCGGCTCGGCGCCGCCTACGCGCAGATGGCGCGGCACCTCGACGCCGCCCGCCGCCGCTTCGAGGCGGCCTTCGCCGAGGCGCCGGTCGGCGTGCTGATCCTGGACCCCGCCGAGCTGCGGGTGCGCTGGGCCAACCAGGCGTACCTGGCGTTCCTGGACGCGCCGTTCCGCGGCGCGGGCGTGCAGGGGCTGCGGCTGGAGGAGTTCCTCCCGCGCGCGCACGAGGCCGGCCTGATCGCGCTGCTGCGCGAGGTGGCGGCCGGCGACGTCGCGCACGAGGAGCAGGAGTACCGGTACGACGGGTTCGCCCGGGGCACCACCTGGTGGCGGTGGTCGGTGCGCGCCGTCGAGTCCGCCGGCGGCGGGCGGGACCTCGTGCTCATGATCACCGAGGTGACCGAGCAGGTCCGCGCCCGGGAGCAGGTCGAGGCCGACCGGCGCCGGCTCGAGACGGTGCTGCGGGTGCTGCCGGTGGGCGTGCTCATGGCCGACGCCGGCGGGCAGGTGGTGCAGGCGAACGACGCCGCCCGGCGCATCTGGGGCTCGCGCGCGCCGTTCCGCCCGGGCGCGCTCTACCGCGAGCAGCGCGCGCGGCGGGCCGACTCGGGGACGCCGCTCGCCCCCGGCGACTGGGCGCTGCAGCGCGCGCTGCGCTCCGGCGAGGCGGTCGGCGGCGAGCTGGTCGAGATCGACCGCTTCGACGGGACGCAGGCGGTGGTCCTGAACGGCGCCGCGCCCATCCGCGACGGCGAGGGGCGCGTGGTGGGCGCGGTCACCACGCTGCTCGACGTGACCGAGCTGCGGCGCGCGGTGCGCAACCGCGACGAGGTGCTGCAGGTGGTCTCGCACGACCTGCGCACCCCGCTCTCCGCCGTGACGCTGGGCGCCGCCGCGCTGACCCGGCTGCGCGACGGCCCGGACGCCGCCGCGCAGGCCCGCCGCGCCGCCGGCCGGCTCGCCGCCGCCGGCCGCCGCATGAACCGGCTCATCGACGACCTGCTCGACCTCGAGACGCTGGAGGAGGGCCGGCTCTCGATGCGGCCGGAGCCGTGCGACCCGGCCGACCTGCTGGGCGAGGCGGCCGACCAGCTCCGCGAGGCCGCGCGCGCGAAGGGGCTCGACCTGTGCCTGTCGGCCGCGCCCGGCCTGCCGGCGGTCGCGTGCGATCGCGACCGCGTGCTGCAGGTGCTCGGCAACGTCGCCTCGAACGCGGTGAAGGCCACCGAGGAGGGCGCGGTGTGCCTCGCCGCCGAGGCGCAGGGGGACGGGGCGGTGGTCTTCCGGATCCGCGACACCGGCCCGGGCATCCCCGACGCCGACCTGCCGCACGTGTTCGACCGCTTCCAGCGCGGCAGCGCCGCCCGCTGGCGCGGCTCGGGCCTGGGGCTCGCCATCGCGCGCGGCCTGGTGGAGGCGCACGGCGGCCGGATCTGGGCGGAGAGCGCGCCCGGGGCCGGCACCACGGTGAGCTTCACCCTGCCCGCCTCCGCGCCCGCGCCGGACCTGGCCGCGCACGCGGCGGGCGCCTGATCAGGCGCGCGGCGCGCGCGGCCGGTGCCCGAGCACGGTGCCGTAGGCCACGCCGGCCACCCCCACCAGCATCCCCGCCATGCCCGCGGCGCTCACCGGCTCGCCGAGCAGGAGCGCCGCGAGCGCGTACTGCGCGAGCGGCGTGAGCTGCAGCCACACGGCGGCCTCGCCGATCGAGAGCGCGCCGTAGGCCTCGGTCATGAGCACCTGGGCGGCGTACGCGGCGAGGCCCATCCCCGCCGCCAGCGCCCACGCGGTGGGGTCGGTGGGCCAGGCGCCGAGCGCGAACGGGAGCGCCACCGGGAGGCCGCCCAGGCAGAAGTAGAAGAAGATCGTCGGCGCGTTGTCGGTGGCCCGCATGGCGCGGATGACGACCGAGGAGAACGCGGCGAACACCGCGGCCGCCACCGCCAGCCCCTCGCCCAGCCCGATCCCGAGCGCGAGCGACCCGTTCCCCAGCACCAGCACCACGCCGCCGGTCGCGACGAGCAGCGCCAGCACCAGGTGCACGGTGGGGCGCTCGCCGAACGCGCGGATGCTCATGGCGGTCGCGATGACCGGGAACAGGTTGTAGAGCATGCCGGCCTCGCCGGCCGGGATGCGCGCGAGCGCGAGGAAGTACAGCACCACCACGATGCCGCCCGAGAAGCCGCGGGTCCACAGCAGGCGGAGGTCGTGCGGCCGGTACAGGCCGGGGCGGACCCGGAACGCGACCAGCGACACCGCCGCGCCCACCACGAACCGGATCACGGTGAGCTGGCCGGCCGAGAACGCCGCGTCGCCGCGGGACAGCCGCCGCGCCAGCACCGCCATGAGGCCGAAGGAGAGCGCCGCGCCGAGCAGCTCGAGGCGGGCGAGCCAGCGGGGCTGGGGCCGCGGAGCGCCGGCGCTCCGCGCGGGCGCGGCCGGCGTCGCGGCGGGCTCGGGCGTCACGGCTCCTCCGCCGGCAGGCCCTCGGCCAGGCGCGCCTCGCGCGACCGGGCCTCGCGCGGCGCGTGGCCGAGCAGGCTGCCGTAGAGGATGCCGCCCAGGCCGAGCAGCACGCCGACGACGGTCGCCGCCGAGAGCCGCTCGCCCAGCGAGAGCGCCCACAGGTAGCTGGCGATGGGGGTGAGCTGCTGCCACAGCGCCGCCTCGGGCACCGACAGCGCGCCGTAGGCCTCGGTCATGAAGAGCTGGGCGAGGAACGCGACCACCCCGACCCCGAGCGCCGCCAGGTACGCGCCCGGCGCCGACGGCCAGGCCTGGAGCGCGTAGGGCAGCGACACCAGCAGGCCGCCCACCGAGAAGGAGAAGAAGATGGTCGGGGCGTTGTCGGTGGTGCGGAGCGCGCGGATGGCGGTCACCGCCGCGCCGCCCAGCACGCCGGAGACGATCCCCAGCACCTCGCCCCAGCCCAGCCCGAGGCGCACGCTCCCGCCCCCCAGCACCAGCCACACCCCCGCGCTCGCGACCGAGAGGGCGATCCAGAGGTGCACCGTCGGGCGCTCGTTCAGCACGAACAGCGAGAGGAGCACCGCCCAGATGGGAAACGTGTTGTTGAGCAGCGTGGCCTCGCCGGCCGGGATGCGCTCGATGGCGAGGAAGTAGAGCAGCGCCGCGATGCCGCCGAAGAGGCCCCGCGCGAAGAGCAGGTCCTTGCGGTGAGGCCGGAAGGTGCCGGGCCGCGCCCGGAACAGCGCCATCACGGCGGCGAGCCCGATCGCGAACCGGACCAGCGTGGCCTGCCCCCCGGACATGCCCTCGCGCGCGGCGAGCTTCGCCAGCGCCGCCGAGGCGCCGAACAGCACCGCCGCGCCGAACAGGAGCCCGCGGGCGCGGCGCCGGAGCCGGGCCAGGCCGTCCGGGCCGCCGGCCGCGGGAGCGGGCGTCCGGGCGGTCGCCGCGCCGCCCGGCGCGAGCGCGCCGGCAGGGGTCACGCGAGGGGACATGGGCCTGTCGGTGCTATCACCTTCGCGGGAAACGCGGAAGGCGCGCCGCCCGGCCGGCAGCGGCGCTGGCCAATGTCGGAATCCTCCGTTAAGTAGACCGCTTCATGAGCGAGCCCGAGTTCATCACCGTCAAGGGGGCGCGCGAGCACAACCTGAAGTCGGTCACGTTCGAGATCCCCAAGAAGAAGCTGGTGGTCTTCACGGGCGTCTCCGGATCCGGCAAGTCCTCGCTCGCCTTCGACACCCTCTACGCCGAGGGCCAGCGCCGCTACGTCGAGTCGCTCTCCTCCTACGCCCGGCAGTTCCTCGGGCAGATGGAGAAGCCGAAGTACGACACGCTCCGCGGGCTGTCGCCGACCATCTCGATCGAGCAGAAGGCGGCGTCGAACAACCCGCGGTCCACCGTCGGCACCATCACCGAGGTCCACGACTACCTGCGCGTGCTCTACGCCTCGATCGGCGTGCAGCACTGCCCGGGCTGCGGGCGCGCGGTGGGCAAGCAGACCGCGCAGCAGATCGTGGACACCGTGCTCGGGATGCCGGAGGGCGCGCGCATCCTGGTCCTCGCGCCGCTGGTCCAGAACCGCAAGGGCGAGTACCGCGACCTGTTCGCCGACCTCGCGAAGCGCGGGTTCTCGCGCGTGCGCGTGGACGGGATGATCCACCAGCTCACCGACCGGCTCGCGCTCGACAAGAAGCTGAAGCACGACATCGAGCTGGTGGTGGATCGCCTGGTGGTGAAGGAGACCATCCGCCCGCGCCTCACCGACTCGGTGGAGACCGCGCTCCGCGAGGGCAAGGGGACGCTGGTGGTGGCCGACGCCGACAAGGAGCAGAAGGTCGGGCCCGGCGATCCGGAGGAGTACAAGCGGCACGACCGCTTCTTCTCCGAGCTGAACGCCTGCCACGCCTGCGGCCTCAGCTTCGGCGAGCTGACGCCGCCCGGCTTCTCCTTCAACTCCCCCATCGGCTTCTGCACCGACTGCCAGGGCCTGGGCACGCGCCCGGAGATGGACCCGGACCTCATCGTCCCGGACCCGTCGCTCACCATCCGCGAGGGCGCGGTCGAGCCCTGGGCGAGCGGGATGGAGCGCGGCGAGGGCTGGACGTTCGAGTTCGTCGAGCACCTGTCGCGCGCGCTGAAGCTCGACCTCGACACGCCCTGGTCCAAGCTGCCGAAGAAGGACCGCGACGTGATCATGCTCGGGACCGAGGCCGCCGGGAACGGCCGCTACCGGCTCGAGTGGGAGGGCGTGGTCAACCAGCTCTACCGGCGCTTCAAGGCCACCGGCTCGGAGGCGATGCGGCGCTGGTACATGCGCTTCTTCTCCGACAAGCCCTGCCCGACCTGCGGCGGCGAGCGGCTGAAGCCGGAGAGCCGCGCGGTGCGGATCCGCGGCCGCGGCATCGTGGAGCTGTCGCACCTCACCATCGCCGAGGCGCACGCGTGGCTCTCCGCGCTCGACCTCGCCGGCAACGAGGCGCGCATCGCCGACGAGCTGCTGAAGGAGATCCGCAACCGGCTCAAGTTCCTGCTCGACGTGGGGCTCGGCTACCTCACGCTCGACCGCCCCGGCCCGTCGCTCTCCGGCGGCGAGAGCCAGCGCATCCGGCTCGCCTCGCAGATGGGGTCGGAGCTCACCGGCGTCATCTACATCCTCGACGAGCCGTCCATCGGCCTGCACCAGCGCGACAACGGCAAGCTCCTCGCCACGCTCAAGCGGCTCCGCGACGTGGGCAACTCCGTCATCGTGGTGGAGCACGACGAGGAGACGATGGAGGAGGCCGACTGGATCGTGGACTTCGGCCCGGGCGCCGGCGCGCACGGCGGCGAGGTGGTGGCCGAGGGCACGCCCGAGGAGGTGAAGCGCAACCCGCGCTCGCTCACCGGCGCGTACCTGTCCGGCCGGGCGGAGATCCCCCTCCCCGAGCGGCGCCGCGCCGGCGACCACGGCGCCATCACGATCTTCGGGGCGCGCGAGCACAACCTGAAGGACGTGACCGCCACCTTCCCGCTGGGCCGCTTCGTGGCCGTGACCGGCGTGTCCGGCGCGGGCAAGTCCACGCTCGTGAACCGCATCCTGCGCCCCGCGCTCATGCGCCACCACTACGGCACGCGCGAGGCGCCCGGCGCCCACGAGCGCATCGAGGGCGCGGCGCTGGTGGACAAGGTCATCGACATCAACCAGCAGCCCATCGGCCGCACCCCGCGCTCCAACCCGGCCACCTACACCAAGCTCTTCGACCACATCCGCGAGGTGTTCGCCCAGACGCCCGAGGCGCGCGCGTTCGGCTACCAGCCCGGGCGCTTCAGCTTCAACGTGAAGGGCGGGCGCTGCGAGGCGTGCCAGGGCGACGGCATGAAGCTCGTCGAGATGCACTTCCTCGCAGACGTCCTGGTGCCCTGCGAGGTGTGCGGCGGCAAGCGCTTCAACGACGCCACGCTCCGGGTCACGTTCAAGGGGAAGAACGTCGCCGAGGTGCTCGACCTGTCGGTCACCGAGGCGGGCGCGCTGTTCCAGAACCACAAGGAGATCGCCCGCATCCTGCGGACGCTCGAGGACGTCGGCCTCGGCTACCTGAAGCTCGGCCAGCCCTCCACCACCCTCTCCGGCGGCGAGGCGCAGCGCATCAAGCTGTCCCGCGAGCTGGCGCGCGTCGGCACCGGGCGGACGCTGTACGTGCTCGACGAGCCCACCACCGGCCTGCACTTCGAGGACGTGAAGCGGCTGCTCCACGTCCTCGACCGGCTGGTGGACGCCGGGAACAGCGTGGTGGTGATCGAGCACAACCTCGACGTCATCAAGTACGCGGACTGGGTGATGGACCTCGGCCCCGAGGGCGGCGACGAGGGCGGCCGGATCATCGCCGAGGGCACGCCCGAGGAGGTCGCGCGGGCGCGCGGCAGCCACACCGGCCAGTACCTGGCGAAGGTGCTCGCCGCCCACGCCGCCCGCCGCCGCGCCGCCCCGCCCCGCGCCGCCGAGCGCACCGCCGCGGTGTAGGCGGGAGGCCTCACGCCGACCCGCCACGAGCGCGCGGGGCATACGCGTCCATCAGCACGTCGCCGAGGATGCGCCGCGCCTCCTCGAGGTTGTGCCCCCGGCAACGGATCCGGAGGTTGTCCGCGGTGGAGGCCCCGCCGCGCGCCCGCGGCACGACGTGGTCGAGCTCGAGCCGGTGGGTCGAGCCGCAGGTCTCGCCCGACGGAAGGACGAAGGTGCACCGTCCGCCGTCGCGCGCCCAGACCTCGCGGCGAACGTGGGCAGGAAGTCGCAGTTCGACAGGCTCACTGCGAGCGGACTCAGGCGCCCCGCGCCCCACCCACGGGCCTCTCGTGAGCCGATCCCCGCGGCCCCGGCTCCGGCCAACCAACCCCGCCCCCGACCACCCCCGCACCCTCAAAGGCCCCCTTCCCAACACCCCCAGCCCCGCGCCCCGCCCCTACCCGAACGCGTGCTCGTATCCGCGCTCGATCACCTCGAGCGCGCCGGTGCGGATGTCCATCAGCGCGGCGTGCACGGGGATGTGGCGCGGCAGGAACGGCGACGCGCGGATGGCGCGCACCGTCTCGCGGGCGCCCTCGCGCACGTCCGGCACCAGGCCGAAGAACGCGCCGGGATCCTGCGGGATGTCCGCGTCGGCCACGCCGCGGGCGCGCATCACGCGGCGCAGCTCGGCGGCGCCGACGCTGGCGACGCCGCAGTCGGTGTGCGGGATGACCAGGATCTCCTGGCAGTCGTTCACGTACACGGACGCGGCCAGCGCCCGCATCAGCTCGGAGCCGGGCGCGATGCGCGCGCCGGGGACGCGGAGCGCCACCGCGTGGCCGCGCTCGACGCCGAGCGCGCTGCCGAAGAAGTGCGTCAGCCGCGGGTCCACGCAGGTGACGATGCACAGGTGCCGGTGGGCGATGTAGCTGCCGGGGTCCTTGCCCGGCCCGGCCACCTTCCGGTTGTCCTCCAGGATCTCGTCGAGCAGTGCCACGGCGCTCCTCTCTGGCCTCGCCCGGGGCCGGGCGGGCCGGACAGGTTAGAGCGCCTGCCCGCCGGCGACAACCCACTGGAACGCGAAGGGCCGCCCCGTCGCCGAGGCGGCCCGTCGATGCTGCGCTGCGGCGAAGGCCTAGCTCTTCTTGGTCTCGTCCTTCTTCTCGGCGGCCTTCTTGGCGGCGCAGTGCGGGCACTGGCAGTTCGCGCCGCACTTGCACTCCTTGCCCTCGCCCGCGCACGGGCAGCCCACCTTCGCGTCCTTCTTGTCGCCCTTGTCCGCCTGCGCGGTCTTGTGCATCGGGCAGTTCTTGCAGTCGTCCCCGCACGCGAGCACCGGCTGCGCGGCGAAGACGGCGAAGGCGGCAGCGGCCGCGAGGAGCATCCGGATCATGGTCGTCTCCATCGGTGGTGAGCGGCCGCGGACGGCCGGGTGGAGCGCGAAGCCTAGGAACCGGTGCGGCGGCGTGTCAAGCGAAGGGGCGTCGCAGCCGGGGCACCCGGGACGGCCGGGAGACGCCGGGTGGACCCGCCCCAGTACGGCCGCTAGATTCCCCCGCGTGACGACCATCGACTCCGAACGGCTGCTGGCCATGCTCCGCGACCCGAACGTGGAGAGCCAGGAGATCGCGGCGCTCGTGGGCGCGCCGCGCGAGGAGGTCGGCCGCGCCGCCCGGCTGGTGCTCGGGCTCGCCCGCGCGAAGCCGGAGGAGGTCGCGACGCTCCCGGCCCCGCTCGCGCTGGCGCTCTCGCGCGCCGCGCTCGCGGCGCCTCGCGCGGACGTGCTGGCCGCGCTCGCCGGCCACGCCTCCCGCGACGTCGCCAAGGAGGCGAAGCGCGGGCTGCACCTCCTGCGCGCCCGCGGGGTGCAGGTGCCGGAGCCGCCGCGGCCCGCGCCGCCCGTCGCCGCGCCGGCGCCGGCCGAGCCGCCCCCGCCCGCCTACGCCTCGGCGGTGGACGGCCGCGGCGAGCGCGCGGTGTGGCTCTCGCGCGCCGTGCCGGGCAAGGGCATCGAGGTGGGCCAGGCGGTGATCTCCGACGAGCGCGGCCTGGTGGAGCTGCAGGTGGCGCTGCTCGGGCGCAAGGAGTGGCGCGCGTTCGCCCGCGGCATCCTCGACCGCGGCGCGGCCATGGGCGTCGGCGAGCTCGAGCGCGATCGCGCGCACGCGCTGGTGGCCGAGGCCCGCGCCCGCAACGAGGTCACCGGCCAGCGCGTGCCGGAGGGCGCCGACCTGTGGCTGGCGCAGCTCGGGCCCGCCGCGCCGCTCCCGGATCCGGCGGCGCGCTTCCCGGCGCTCCCCGCCGCGGAGGAGGCCGCCGCGCTGGAGGCCTCCGGCGCGCTCCACGACCTGCCGCTCCTGCGCGGCTGGTTCGCCGAGGAAGGCTACCTGCGCGAGGTCGCGGCGCGGCTCGACGAGGTGTCGGTCTCGCCGCTCTACCTCGACGAGCGGCAGCGCAGCGAGCAGCTGGCGCGCGTCCTGGAGGACGCCGTCGCGCGCTCCCTCGAGCCGCCGCGGCGCGCGCTGCTGGCGGGCCGCCTCTACTCGGTGGCCGAGCACCTCGACGCCGCCGGCGACGCCGCGAACGCCCGCGCCGCCGCCGCGGCCGCGCGCGCGCTCGTGGCGGGCAGGCCGGCGGGCGAGATCCCGTTCGCCCGCCGGCTCCTCGAGAAGGCGTTCCCGCCCGCGGCGCCGGCCGCCCCCGGGCCGGACGCCGGCGCGCCCTCGCCGGGCGAGGGTTCGCCGCTCATCGTGGCGCCGCGGTGAACCGTCGCGCCGAACCGCCCGGCCCCCCTCGCGAATTGACCGACGGGGCGGCCTGCGCTACCTCTGCTCCGTGCCGCCCCCCGCCGGTCCGTCGCCCACCGTGGACGTGGTGATCCTCCTGCCCGGGGACCGCGTGGTGCTGGTGCGCCGCAAGTACCCGCCGCCCGGCTGGGCGCTGCCGGGCGGCTTCGTGGAGGTCGGCGAGACGCTCGAGGCCGCCGCGGTCCGCGAGGCGCGCGAGGAGACCGGCCTCGAGGTGACGCTCGAGGACCTCGTCTACGTGTACTCGGACCCGCGCCGCGATCCCCGCCGCCACACGCTCTCGGCGGTGTTCCTCGGGCGCGCCGCGGGCGAGCCGGCCGGCGCCGACGACGCCGAGGAGGCGCGGGGCTTCGCCTGGGACGCGCTGCCCTCGCCCGTCGCCTTCGACCACGCCGAGATCCTCGCCGACGCCCGGCGCCTGCTGCTCACCGGCGCGCGCCGCCGCCCATGACCCCGCTCTCCGCCACCGACCGGGCCGCCCTGCTCGGCATCGCGCGCGGCGCGATCCTCGCCCACCTCGGCCTGGCGTCGCCGCGCCCGCTGCCGGAGGAGGGCGCGCTGGGCGAGCCGCGCGGCGCGTTCGTCACGCTCCAGGTGGACGGGGAGCTGCGCGGCTGCATCGGCACGTTCCAGCCCGCGGGCAGCCTCGCCGCCACCGTGGCCGCCATGGCGGTCGCCGCCGCGCACGAGGACCCGCGCTTCGCGCCGCTCGCGGCCGGCGAGGTCGCCCGGCTCACCGTGTCCGTGTCGGCGCTGGGCACGCCCCGGCGCATGGCCGACGCGGCCGAGCTCGAGGTCGGCCGGCACGGCCTGCTGGTGAAGCAGGGCTGGCACCGCGGCGCGCTCCTCCCCAAGGTGGCGGTCGAGCACGGCTGGGACGCCGCCACCTTCCTGAAGCACGTGTGCCTGAAGGCCGGCCTCCCCGCGCGCGCCTGGCAGGAGCCGGACGCCGAGGTCGAGGTGTTCGAGGCCGACGAGTTCGGCGAGGAGCCCACGCATTGACCACCGCCGTCGCCGTGATCGCCGCCATCCTGGCGGTGTCGCTGCTCATCGTGGTGCACGAGGCCGGGCACTACCTCGCCGCCCGCCGCTCCGGCATGCGCGTCGAGCGCTTCAGCGTCGGGTTCGGCCCGGTGGTGCTCTCCTTCCGCCGCGGCGAGACCGAGTTCGCGATCTCCGCGCTGCCGCTGGGCGGCTACGTGCGCATCGCCGGCATGGCGCCGGGCGAGGACGTGGATCCGGCCGACCGGGGCGCCTACGCGAACCAGCCGGCCTGGCGGCGCTTCGTGGTGATCCTGGCCGGCCCGGCCATGAACTACCTCGCCGCGGTGCTGATCGCGGCGGCGCTGCTCGCGAGCGTGGGGCTGCGCAGCCCCGACGCCTCGGCGCGGGTGGGCGCGCTCGTGCCGGGGAAGCCGGCCGAGGTGGCCGGGCTGCGCCCGGGCGACCGGATCGCGGCCGTGGACGGGCAGCCGGTCGAGACCTGGACCGACCTCGTCGGCCAGCTCCAGCGCCACCCCGGCCAGCGCATCGTGCTCGACGTGGAGCGCGGCGAGGGCGCGGCGGCGCAGCGGCTGGCGCTGCCCATCACCCCGGAGGACGACGACGGGGTGGGCCGGGTCGGCTTCCGGCAGCACGACGTGCTGGTGCGGCGGGGCGCGGTCGGCGCGCTCGCCGACGGCCTCTCGCGCACCAACGCCCAGCTCGGCGGCCAGCTCGCCGCGTTCGGCCAGGCGTTCTCCGGCCGCCAGAAGGCGGAGCTGTCCGGCCCGGTGGGCATCGCGCAGGAGCTGGTGCGCGGCGCGCACGAGGGCGTGGAGCGCTTCTTCACGCTGGTCTGGACCATCTCGGTGGCGCTGGCGCTGCTGAACCTGTTCCCCATCCCGGCGCTCGACGGCGGGCGCCTGGTGTTCCTGGCCTACGAGATCGTCACGCGGCGGCGGGTGAACGCGCGGGTGGAGAACGCGCTGCACCTCATCGGCTTCGTGGCGCTCGTGGGGCTCCTCCTCGCGGTCACCGTGTTCGGCGACCTGGCCCGCCTGCGGGGGCGCTGAACCGGCCCGCCCGGCGCGCTAGGCTCCTGCCATGCCCGTCCACGTCCTCTACTTCGCCGGCGCCCGCGACGCGGCCGGCACCTCGCGCGAGACGCTCGCCGAGACCCCCGGCACCGTGGCCGACCTGCGCCGCGCGCTCGCCGCGGCGCACCCGGCGCTCGCCCGGATCCTGCCGCGCTGCCGCATCTCGGTGGACCAGGCCTTCGCCGACGACGCCGACGCGATCCGCGACGGCGCCGAGGTGGCGCTCATCCCCCCCGTGGCCGGCGGCGCGCCGGTCTTCAAGGTGGTGGATCGCCCGCTGGCGCTCTCCGAGGTGGTGGACGCGGTCTCCGGCCCGGGGCTCGGCGGCATCGTGACGTTCACCGGCACGGTGCGCGACGCGACCCGCGGCCGGCGCGTGCTGCGCCTCGAGTACGAGGCCTACCCGGGCATGGCGGAGCGGAAGCTCGCCGAGATCGGCGAGGCGGTGGGCCGCGAGCACGAGGCCCGGGTGGCCATCGTCCACCGGGTGGGCGTGCTCGCGCCCGGCGAGGCGGCGGTGGTGATCGCCTGCGCCGCCCCGCACCGCACCCCGGCGTTCCGGGCCTGCGAGGCCTGCATCGAGCGGCTGAAGCAGGACGTCCCCATCTGGAAGCGCGAGGTGTACGAGGACGGGTCGGAGTGGGTGGGCCTCGGGCCGTGAAGGTCCTGATCGCAGACGACGACCGGCTGGTCCGGACCATGGTCGCCGACCTGCTGGCCGAGCTCGGCCACGAGGTGGTCGCGGCCGAGAGCGGGCCGCAGGCGGTGGAGCTGGCGGCCCGCGAGGCGCCCGACCTGCTCGTCCTCGACTTCCTCATGCCGCGGCTCTCGGGGCTCGACGCGCTCCGCGCCATCCGCGAGGCCGGCTCGCGCGCCCCCGCCGTGCTCCTGACCGCCATCAGCGGCCGGAGCGTGCGCGGGGTGGAGGGCGCCGACGCCGCCGAGGTGGTGCTGGAGAAGCCGGTGACGCGCCGGGCCCTGGCGCGCGCGCTGGAGCAGGCGGTGCGGGCGCGATGAGGGTGTTCCGGACGCTGTTCCTCTCGATGCTGGCGGCGAGCGCGCTGCCCACCGCGGTGCTCGCGCTCGTGCTGATCCGCGACCGCGGCGGGCTGGACGCGGCGCCGGCCGCGGCGGTGCTCGCGTCGGCGGCGCTCTCGGCGGCGCTCTCGGCCTGGGTGGCGCGCCGGTTCACCGAGCCGATCCGCGCCAGCGTGCAGGGCGCGCTGGAGATCGCGCGCGGCCGCTTCGGCCGCCAGGTCGCGGTGCGGAGCCGCGACGAGCTGGGCGACCTCGCGCACGCGTTCAACCACATGTCCCGCGAGCTGGCCGGCTACGACGCCGAGAACCGGCGCCTGGTGGCCGCGCTCGAGCGCGGCTACCTCGACACGATCCGCAGCCTGGCCTCGGCCATCGACGCGAAGGATCCGTACACGCGCGGCCACTCGCAGCGGGTCGCCGAGCTGGCGGTCGAGATCGGCCGCGAGCTGGAGCTCGGCCCGCAGGCGCTGCTCGCGCTCGAGTACGGCGGCGTGCTGCACGACGTGGGCAAGATCGGCATCCCCGACCACGTGCTCGCGAAGCCGGTGCCGCTCACGCCCGAGGAGATGGCGCTCATGCGCGAGCACCCGCGCGTCGGGGCGGAGATCGTGGGCGGCGTCGAGTTCCTGCGCGAGGCGCTCCCCGCCATCCGCTGCCACCACGAGCGCTGGGACGGCGCCGGCTACCCCGACCGGCTGGCGGGCGCCGGCATCCCGCTCGCGGCGCGCATCGTGAACGCGGCCGACACCTGGGACGCCTGCACCTCCGACCGGCCGTACCAGGCGGCGCTCGCGCCCGCCGCGGCGGCGGCCGTGCTGGCGGAGCTGCGCGGGGCGCAGCTCGATCCCGCGGTGCACGACGCGCTGCTCGCGGTGCTCCGCCGCCGCGGCGCGCTCCCGCCCGCCGGGCGCGCCGACAGCGCCGCGTGATCGCGCGGCGGGTGTAGACTCGCCGCCGCCATGCCGCGCCTCGCCATCCTCGACCTCGACGGCACGCTGGTCGACTCGCTCGACGACCTCGCCGCCTCGGTGAACCACGCGCTCGCCACGGTGGGCCTGCCGCCCCGCACGCAGGAGGAGATCCGCGCCTTCGTGGGCGAGGGCGCGCGGGTGCTCCTCGAGCGCGCGCTCGGCCCGCACGCCGAGCGCCTCGAGCCGGCGCTCGCCGCCTGGCGCGCGCACTACGAGGCCCACTGCCTCGACACCACCCGCCCGTACCCCGGCCTCGCCGCGGCGCTCGCCGGGGCCGGCCGCACGCTGGCGGTGCACACCAACAAGCCCGGCGCCATGGCCCGCCGGATCCTCGACGGGCTCGGGCTCCTGGGCCGCTTCGCCGTGGTGGTGGGCGGCGACGAGGCGCCGCGCAAGCCGGACCCGGAGGGCGTCCGCGTCATCCAGGCGCGGGTGGGGGCCACCGACGCGGAGACCGTCTTCGTGGGGGACAGCCCGGTGGACGTCGCCACCGCGCGGGCCGCCGGCGTGCAGATGGTCGCGGTGGGCTGGGGGCTGCGCAGCCGCGCCGCGCTCCTCGACGCGGGCGCGACGGTGCTGGTGGAGAGCGCCGCGGAGCTGGTCCCGTGGCTCGCGTGAGGGCGGCGGGGAAGGCCTCGGCGCGGTCGCGCGGCGGCGCCGCCCGGAGCGCTCGGCGGGGCTCCGAAAACTCGCCGCGCGCGCGCGGGCGTGCTACCCGGAACCCCATGCTGAAGCTCGTGCTGAAGCTCGCCGTCGCCGGCGCCGCGCTGGCCGCGGTGTGGGCGTTCGTGCCGTTCGGCGGGCGCACGCTGGCCGACCGCTGGAAGGCCGCCCGGACCCCGTCGGAGTTCGTGGACCGGACCTGGGCCGAGATGAAGGGCACCCCGCCCGCGAAGGCGCCGCCCGCCGCGCGCCCGCCGGCGCAGGCCCGGCAGCAGCCCGGCCGCGGCGGCGCCCCGGCGCGGCCGACCGAGGGCCACACCGAGGCGGACCGCCGGGCGCTCGACCGCATCGTGGCCGAGCACCTCGACGGTCGCTGAGCTCCCCTCCCCGCCGCCCGCGCGAGCGTCGCGCCGGGCGACCCGCCGCCCGACCGCCCGCCGCTGGCCCGGGTTCGCGTCCTGACACGCGGGTGCGCCTTCTTGCGCACCTCCTCGCCGCCGCCCCACCTTGGATCGGGAGCCCGCGCTCCGCGGGCGGAGGTGGCCATGTCCGGGTGGACGGTGCTGCTGGCGGCGGTGCAGCTGGTCGCGGGGGCCTCGCCCGGCGCGCGAGGGGTGGCCCCTGCGGCCGCGTCGGCGGCGCCGCCGGCCGCCGCCGTGGCTTCGGCCGCGTCGGCCGCGACCGCGTCCCCCGGGGCCTCCGCGCGCGGCGCGCTCTACACCGAGGCGGCGCGTTCCTCCGCCCCTCCCCCGCAGGCGATGGCGGGGCTCCCCGACCTCTCCCGGCTGGCCGAGGCGGCCATCCCGGCGGTGGTGGGCGTGGTGACGCAGCAGCCCGAGCCGCCGCAGCAGGGCGGCGACGACGGGCTGCGCGAGCTGTTCGACAAGCTGCACGACGGACCGCGCCGGGGGATCGGGTCGGGCTTCGTGATCCAGCGCGACGGCTGGGTGCTCACGAACGCCCACGTGGTGGAGGGCGCCGACCGGGTGGAGGTGGATCTCGGCGGCGGCGTCCCGCGGCTGCCCGCGCGCGTGGTGGGGCTCGACGGGGAGTCGGACGTGGCGCTGCTCAAGGTGGAGACGCCGCGGCCGCTGCCGGTGGTGCCGCTGGGCGACTCCGACCGGATCACCGTGGCGGAGTGGGTGATGGTGATCGGCAGCCCGTTCGGCCTCGACCACTCAGTCACGCTCGGCATCATCAGCCACACCGGCCGCAACGACATCTCGCCGGTGGGCCGGCCCGGCACCTACGACTTCATCCAGACCGACGCGTCCATCAACCCGGGGAACTCCGGCGGCCCGCTGCTCAACCTGCGCGGCGAGGTGGTCGGGATCGCCACCGCCGTGAACGCCACCGGGCAGGGCATCGGCTTCGCCATCCCCATCAACATGGCGAAGGAGATCGTCGGCCAGCTCCGCGATCGCGGGCGGGTGGTGCGGAGCTGGCTGGGCGTGTCGGTGCGCGAGCTCACCCCGCAGCAGGGTGTCCCGCCCGGCGGGGTGGAGATCACCGAGGTGGCGGCCGGCGGCCCGGCCGCCACGGCGGGGCTGCGCGTCGGGGACGTGATCACGTCGATCCAGGGGCACGTGGTGCACACCCCCTCGCGCCTGCGCTGGTACGTCTCGACCGCAGGCGTGGGGCGCGAGGTGGAGCTGCGGCTGCGGCGCGGCGGCGCCGGAGAGCGGACGCAGAAGGTGCTGCTCGCCGAGGTGCCGGTGCACGAGCAGGCGCGGGCCGAGGCGCGGCAGGTGCTGGGGGAGTGATCGGGGGCCCGCCGCGGCCCCCGCGCTGTTGCGCTCCGGCCGCGGGTCTGGTAACCACCGCCCCTCTATGGCCGAGACGACCACCAAGACCAAGAAGAAGGCCCCCGCCGCGAAGGGCGGCGGCAAGAAGAGCTGCACCATCGCCGGCTGCAAGCGCGCGTACCGTGCGAAGGGCCTCTGCTTCTTCCACTACAAGAAGTTCCGCCGCGGCGAGCTCGAGGCGAAGCCGGCCCGCTGGTTCGCCTGCTCCAAGCCGGAGTGCAAGAAGAAGGTGTTCCAGCACGGCCTGTGCGAGGAGCACTTCACCGCGTGGAAGAAGTCGCGGAAGAAGAACCAGGGCGCCGAGGCGGCTCCCGCGGCCTAGGCCGTTCCGTCGCCGCGCGGCGCAAGCCGCAGCGTCCGCTCCAGCGATCGCAGCGCCCCGAGGAGCAGCTCGACCTCGCGCTGGGTGGGGTCGGCGCGCGCGAGCAGCCGCCGGAAGTCCGCCAGGATGTGCTCCGGGTTCTGCGGGTTCAGGTACCCCGCGGCGCCGAGGACCGCCTGCGCGCGAGCCCAGAGCGCCTCCACGGTCTCGATGCGGGCCGGCGCGTCGCCGCCGCGGCCGGGCGGCGCCTCCGCGGGCGCCGCGCCGGGCGGCGGCGCCGCGCGCGCCACCTCGTACGAGATCACCGCCACGGCCTGCGCGAGGTTCATCGAGTCGTAGGCGGCGGCGGTCGGGATGGTGCAGACCGCCTGGCAGAGCTCCAGCTCGGCGTCGGACAGCCCGCGGCGCTCCTCCCCGAACACCACCGCCACCTCGCCCTGCGCCGAGCGCCGGACCAGCTCGGCCGCCAGCCCGCGCGGCTCGAGCCAGGGCCGCCCCTCCACCGCGCGCGAGGTCGTCCCGCACACCCAGGTCGCCGGCCCGATGGCCGCGCGGAGGTCGTCGTGGATCTCGGCCCCGTCCAGCAGGTCCGAGGCCTTCCGGGCCATGCGCCGGGCCCGGGCGAGGACGTCGTCGCGGGCGGTGGCCGCGCCCGTTCCGGGGGTCCGCGGCGGCCCGCCCCACGCAGCCGGGGCCACCACCACGAGGCGGGACAGGCCGAAGTTCTTCATCACCCGGGCAGCGGCGCCGACGTTGTCGGCGCTCTGCGGCCGGTGGAGCACGAGGCGGATTTTTCCCGGGTGCATGTGTGCCCGCCACGTATAACATCCCGCCCATGATCCCCGACGACAAGCTGCGGGCCCAGCTCCCGCACACGCTCCGGCAGCTCGACCTCCCCGGTCTCGGCGAGCTGTACCGGGGGAAGGTCCGCGACAACTACAGCCGCGGCGACCGGATCGTCATGGTCACGACCGACCGCATCTCGGCCTTCGACCACGTGCTCGGCACCATCCCGTTCAAGGGCGAGGTGCTGTCGCGGCTCACCGCGTTCTGGTTCGACAAGGTGAAGGACCTCGCGCCGACGCACATCGTCGAGGTGCCGGATCCGAGCGTGATGGTGGTGAAGCGCGCCAAGGCGCTGCCCATCGAGATCGTCATCCGCGGCTACATCACCGGCTCGCTCTGGCGCGACTACCAGGCCGGCAAGGCCGACTACGGCATCGCCTGGCCGGCCGGGCTGCGCAAGGACCAGCGCTTCGACGAGGCCGTCATCACGCCCTCGACCAAGGCCGAGTACGGCAAGCACGACGAGCCCATCGGCGAGGACGAGCTCCTGAAGCAGGGGCTGGTGGCGCCCGACGTCTGGAAGGAGGCCACCGCCGTGGCGCGGCGGCTGTTCCAGCGCGGCCAGGAGTGGGCGCGGACCCGCGGCCTCATCCTCGTGGACACGAAGTACGAGATGGGCATCGCCGACGGCAAGCTGGTGGTCATCGACGAGATCCACACGCCCGACAGCTCGCGCTACTGGGTGGCCGACGGGTACGAGGAGCGCTTCGCGCGGGGCGAGGACCAGGAGATGCTGGACAAGGAGAACATCCGGCAGTGGCTCATCAAGGAGCACGGGTTCTCCGGGCACGGCACCCCGCCCCCGCTCACCGACGACGTGCGGGTGATGCTGGCGCGCAAGTACATCGAGGTCTTCGAGAAGCTCACCGGCGAGACGTTCGCGTCCGAGGTGGGCTCCGTCGCCGCCCGCATCGAGCGGAACCTCCGCGCCACGGGTCACCTCGCCTGAGCCTCGGGCGGGGCCCGGCGGACGATCCCCCGGCTGCCCGCGCCCCGTCCGCACCCCGATTGCCCGGCCCGCGCGCGCGGCACCCGCCCGCGCGGCGGGCTATGAGGCGCTCCGATGCGCGCAGGGCTCCAGGGCCGGGCGCAGGCGCCCCTCCTCCACGCCCCCACCGCGGGCCACCCGTCCCGCACGGCGCAGCTCCAGGCCATCACCGCCGCGCTCTCCCGCGCCGTCACGCGGGGCGACGTGGCGCGCGCGCTGGTCGAGCGGACGCTCGACGCCATGGCCGCGCAGGAGGGCGCGCTGTGGCTGGTGGAGCGCGCCGGCGGGGTGGCGCGCCTCGTCCACGCGGCCGGCATGCCGGAGGAGGAGCGGGCCCGCCTGGAGCTCCTGCCGCTGGAGCGCGGCGCGGGGCCGGTGCCGGCGAGCATGGTGGCCGGCGAGGCGCAGTTCCTGACGAGCCGCCGCGAGCTGGCGGAGCGCTTCCCGCGCGGCTGGAGCGGCTCCCGGAGCTGGCGCTCGCGGCGGTGCCGCTCGAGGCGGAGGGGCGCTGCCTCGGCGCGCTCGCGCTGGTGTTCCACGCGCGGCGGCACTTCGACGAGGAGGAGCGGATCTTCCTCGCGGTGCTGGCGCGGGTGGCGGCGCAGGCGCTGGCGCGCGCGCGGCTGTTCGAGTCGGAGCGGGCCGCGCGCGCGGAGGCGGAGAGCGCGCACCGCCGGGCGGCGTTCCTGGGCGAGGCGAGCGCGCTGCTCGCGTCGTCGCTCGACTGGGAGGAGACGCTCGCCTCGGTGGCGCGGCTGGCGGTGGCGGGCGTGGCCGACTGGTGCTGGGTGGAGCTGCCGGAGGGGCTCGCGGGCGGCGCGGCGCCGGTGGTGGTGGCCCACGTCGATCCGGCGCGCGCGGAGCTGTCCGCCGCCTGGCGCCGGCGCTTCCCGCCCGGCCCCGACGCGCCGTCCGGCGCGCCCGCGGTGATGCGGACCGGCCGCTCCGAGCTGTACCCGGAGCTGCCCGCCTCCCTGCTCGAGGCGGGCGGGCGCGACCCCGAGGCGCTCGCCGCCGACCGGGCGCTCGAGACCTGCTCGGCCATGGTGGTGCCGCTCTCGGCCCGCGGCCGCACGCTCGGGACCATCACCCTCGTGGCCAGCCGCTCCGACCGGCGCTACGGCCCGGAGGACCTCGCCATGGCGGAGGAGCTGGGCCGGCGCGCCGGCGTCGCCATGGACAACGCGCGGCTCTACGACGAGGCGCAGCGGGCCATCCGCGCGCGCGACGACGTGCTCGCGATCGTCTCGCACGACCTGAAGAACCCGCTCGAGGCGATCTACCTCTCCGCGGCGCTGCTGCTCCGCACCGGCGCCGCGCCGCGCCTGCGGCGGCACGCCGAGACCATCCAGCGCTCCGCCGCCCGGATGGACCGGCTCATCCGCGAGCTGCTCGACCTGTCCAGCATCGAGGCCGGCCGGCTGGTGGTGGAGCCCCGGCCCGAGCCGCTCGACGCGGTGGTGGAGGAGGCGCTGGCCGGCCTCTCGCCGCTGGCCCAGGAGCGCGGGGTCGCGCTCGCCGCCGACACCGCCGGCGCCCGCGAGCCGGTGCCGTGCGATCGCGAGCGGATCCTGCAGGTGCTCTCGAACCTGGTGGGGAACGCGCTCCAGTTCGCCGCCCGCGGCGGGCACGTCACCGTGCGCGCCGCGCTCGCGCCCGCCGAGGCGCGGGTGGAGGTGCGCGACGACGGGCCCGGCATCGCCCCGGCGCAGCTCCGGCGCGTGTTCGACCGCTACTGGAAGAGCGGCTCCCGGCGCGGCAGCGGCCTCGGCCTCTCCATCGCGAAGGGCATCGTGGAGGCGCACGGCGGGCGCATCGAGGTCGAGAGCCAGCTCGGCGCGGGGAGCACGTTCCGCTTCACGCTGCCGCGGCGGTGACCTCGGCGAGAGGGCTCAGGCGAGCCGCGCGGCCAGGGCGCGGCGCAGCGGCTCGAGGTCGTCCTCCGGCGGCAGCCAGGCGGTCACCGCCAGCGGCTCGCCCGCGCCGACCGGCAGCAGGACGAGCCGCCGGAGGTGGTCGTGCGTGCCCGGGGTGGAGCGCGGGGCGAGCCAGCTCGGGATCTCCGCGCCGGCGCGCGCCGCGTAGCCGCGCGCCAGCGCCTCGGCGCGGCGGCGGCGCGCGTCCGCCACGGTCTCCACCTCCGCCGTGACGTACGCGGCGAGCGGGCGCGTCACGGCCGCCGCGAACGGCGCCGCCGGGCGCACCGAGACGATGCCGCCGGCCACGCGGGCCCGGACCGCCCGCCCGCCCAGGATCGCCAGCAGCGCCGCGGCGACCGCCAGCGCGCCGGCCAGCGCCGGGAACGCGGCGCGGGCGGCCCAGGCGGCGCCGAGCAGCACCAGGGCGAGCACCGCCAGCGCGCGCGGCCGCGCCAGCCGCGAGGTCACGTCGAGCGCGCCGACCGACTCCTCCAGGCGGAGCATGCGCGGGCCCTCCGGCGCGGCGCGGCTCAGGCCTCGCCGAACACCCGGCGGAAGATGGTGTCCACGTGCTTCAGGTGGTAGTCGAGCGCGAAGCAGGCGTCGATCTCCTCCGCCGTGAGCAGCCGGCTCACGTCGGGGTCGCGCTTCAGCGCGGTCCGGAAGTCCACCTTCTCCTCCCAGACCTTCATCGCGTTCCGCTGCACGAACACGTAGCCCTGCTGGCGGGCCACGCCCTTGCCGACCAGCGCCAGCAGCACGCGCTGGGCCTCGTACAGGCCGCCGGTGAGGTCCAGGTTCTCGCGCATGCGCTCGGGGTAGACGCGCAGGTTCTCGATCATGCCGGCGAAGCGGTGCAGCGCGAAGTCGAGCGCGATGGTGGCGTCCGGCCCGATCACCCGCTCCACCGAGGAGTGGCTGATGTCGCGCTCGTGCCAGAGCGCCACGTCCTCCATGGCGGCGAGCGCGTAGCCCCGCAGCAGCCGGGCCAGGCCGGTGAGGTTCTCGGAGAGGATGGGGTTGCGCTTGTGCGGCATGGCCGAGGAGCCCTTCTGGCCCGCCGTGAACGGCTCCTCCGCCTCGCGCACCTCGGTGCGCTGCAGGTGCCGGACCTCGACCGCCTGCTGCTCCAGCGTGGCGCCGCAGAGCGCCAGCGCGGTGAACAGCTCGGCGTGGCGATCGCGGTTCACCACCTGCGTGGCCGCGCCCTCCCCGCCGGCGAGCCCCACCTTCTCCATCACGAACGCCTCGACCCGCGGGTCCACGTTCGCGAACGTGCCCACCGCGCCGGAGATCTTGCCGACCGCCACCACCTCCGCGGCGCGGGCCAGCGCGGCGCGGCGCCGCGTCCAGGCGTCGTACCAGCCGGCGAGCTTCAGCCCGAACGTGATCGGCTCGGCGTGGATGCCGTGGCTCCGGCCCACCATCGGCGTGCGCCGGTGCTCGAAGGCGCGCTTGCGCACGGCGGCGAGCACGCGGTCCACCCCGGCGAGCAGCAGCCGGCTCGCGTCGCGGAGCTGCACCGCCAGCGTCGTGTCGAGCACGTCCGAGGAGGTCATGCCCTTGTGCAGGTGGCGCGCGGCCGGGCCGCCCTTCTCCTCCACGAAGGTGAGGAAGGCGATCACGTCGTGCTTCACCGTCCGCTCGATCTCGTCGATGCGGGCCACGTCGGCGGCGGAGAACTCGAAGCCGTCGAACGCCTTGCGGAGCGCCTCGAAGTCCTCGGGCGGGACCTCGCCCAGGCGCACCATCGCCTCGCACGCGGCCAGCTCCACGTCGAGCCAGATGCGGAAGCGGTGCTCGGAAGTCCAGATGCGGCCCATGTCGGGCCGGGTGTAGCGCGGGATCATGGCGTCCTCCTGAGGCTACTGGCCGGTCGAGCCGAAGCCGCCGGCGCCCCGGTCGCTGTCGGTCAGCGCGTCCACCAGCTCGAGCTCGGCCCGGACCACCGGCGCGATCACGAGCTGGGCGATGCGATCGCCGCGGGCGAACGCCACCGGCGCCTGCCCGTGGTTCACCAGGATGACCCCCACCTCGCCCCGGTAGTCCGCGTCGATGGTGCCCGGCGCGTTCACCATGCCGACGCCGTGGCGCGCGGCCAGGCCGGAGCGAGGCCGCACCTGGCCCTCGTGGCCGGGCGGCAGCTCCAGGGCGAGGCCGGTCGGGACCACCCGCCGCTCGCCGGGGGCGAGCGTGAACGGCTCGTCGGCGCGCAGGTCGAGGCCTGCCGCGCCGGCGGACTCGTAGCGTGGGAGATCGAGCGGGGGGCCGCGATGGCCGACGCGGCGGACTCGGACGGTCACGGGCATCGGCGTCCTCGCGGCCCCTCGCGGCCTACTTGGCCGGCTCGCCCTTCGGCGGCTCGGTGCCCTCGGACTTCTTGGCGCTGTCGGCGAGCGCCTCCTTGCGCGAGAGGCGGATCTTCCCGGAGCGGTCCACCGAGATGACCTTCACCATCACCTCCTCGCCCTCGGAGAGGACGTCGGAGACGCTCTTCACGCGCTTGTCGGAGAGCTCGGAGATGTGGATGAGGCCGTCGGTGCCCGGGAAGATCTCCACGAAGGCCCCGAACTCGGCGATCTTGCGCACCGTGCCCATGTAGATCCGGCCGACCTCGGCCTCCTGGGTGAGGCCGCGGATCATCTTGATCGCCTCCTCCACCTTGTCCTGGTTCGGGGACGCGATGGAGACCGAGCCGTCGTCCTCGATGTTGATCGAGGTGCCGGTGCGGGCGGTGATGTCCTTGATGGTCTTGCCGCCGGGGCCGATGATGTCCTTGATGCGCTCCGGGCGGATCTTGATGGTCGTGATGCGCGGCGCGTAGGCGCTGATGCTGCCGCGGGGCGCGGAGAGCGCCTTCGCCATCTCGCCGAGGATGTGCTTGCGGCCCTCGGCGGCCTGCGAGAGCGCCTGCTCGAGGATCTCGCGGGTCACGCCGCCGATCTTGATGTCCATCTGGATCGAGGTGATGCCCGCGGCGGTGCCGCACACCTTGAAGTCCATGTCGCCGAGGTGGTCCTCGTCCCCGAGGATGTCGGAGAGGATGGCGATCTTCTCGCCCTCCTTGATGAGGCCCATGGCGATGCCGGCCACCGGCGCCTTGATGGGCACGCCGGCGTCCATCAGCGACAGGCAGCCGCCGCACACCGAGGCCATCGAGGACGAGCCGTTCGACTCCATGATGTCGGAGACCACGCGGACCGTGTAGGGGAACTGGTCCTCGGGCGGCATCACCGCGCGGAGCGCGCGCTCGGCCAGCGCGCCGTGGCCGATCTCGCGGCGGCCCGGGCTGCGCAGGAACTTCACCTCGCCGACGGAGAACGGCGGGAAGTTGTAGTGCAGCATGAACTTCTTGAAGACCATGCCGGTGAGCATCTCGACGCGCTGCTCGTCCTCGGCGGTGCCCAGCGTGGTGGCCACCAGCGCCTGGGTCTCGCCGCGGGTGAACAGCGACGAGCCGTGCACGCGCGGGAGCAGCCCCACCTCGCAGGTGATCTTGCGGATGTCGGCCATGCCGCGGCCGCCGATGCGGCGGCGCTCATCCGTGATCATCTTGCGCATGTAGTCGTACTTCACGTCCTCGTAGTAGCCCTTGATCTCCTTCTCGCGGAGGGCGATCGTCGCGAGCTTCGCCGCGTCGCCGGCCGCCTCCTCCTTCAGGGCCTGGAGGAGCTCCTTCTTGATCTCGGAGAGCCGGCCGTAGCGGTCGTGCTTCTCGTCGCGGCCGTAGGCCTCCTTCACCTTCTCCCAGGTGAGCGCCTTCACCTTGGCGCGCAGCTCGACGTCGTTCTTGGGCGGGTCGAAGGCGCGGCGCGGCTTGTTGCCCGTGGCCGCGCGGAGCGCGTCCTGCGCGTCGAGCAGCGGCTGGACCGCGGCCTGCCCGAACAGCAGCGCCTCGATCATCACCGCCTCGGACACCTCCTGGGCGCCGCCCTCCACCATGACGATGGCGTCGCGCGAGGCGGCCATCACCACGTCGAGGTCGGCGTCGGCGCGCTGCGCGAGCGTGGGGTTCGCGACGAGCTGTCCGCCGACGCGGGCGACGCGCACGCCGGCGATGGGGCCGCCGAACGGGATGTCGGAGATGTGGAGCGCCGCCGACGCGCCGGTGAGCGCGAGCACGTCGGTGTCGTTCTCCTGGTCGAAGGAGATGACGGTCGCGATGACCTGCGTCTCGTTGGAGTAGCCCTCGGCGAACAGCGGCCGGCAGGACCGGTCCACCAGGCGCGAGGTGAGCGTCTCCTTCTCGGTCGGGCGGCCCTCGCGGCGGAAGAAGCTGCCGGGGACGCGGCCCGCGGCGAACAGCTTCTCCTGGTAGTCCACGGTGAGCGGGAAGAAGTCGATGCCTTCCTTCTTCTCGGCGGCGGAGACCGCCGTCACGAGCACGATCGAGTCGCCGAGGCGGACCCAGACCGAGCCGTGCGCCTGCTTCGCGACCTTGCCGGTCTCGAGGAGGACTTCCTTGCCGCCGACCGTGGCGGTCTTCTGGATGGGCGTCATGTGCACCTTCCTCGGGACGCGCCGGCCGCGCTGCGGCCGCGTTCGTCCCGCTGGTCCCGCGGGGCCGGCTCGCCCTCGGGCCATCGAAGATGCCTCTGTTCCTCACTCCGCCGCCTCTCGAGGAGAGGCGGCCCAGTCGGAAACGGAAGCGCCCTCGGCGTCCCTCGCGCGGCCCGGTCCTGCGGGCGCGTTCACTTCACACTGCGAATGCGCCCCCGTACCCGGAAGCGCCAGCGCCCCGGCCGTTCGACCGGGGCGCCGTCCCGGCCGCCGCTACTTGCGGATGCCGAGCTGGTCGATGAGCGTCTTGTATCGACCCTGGTCGATGGTCCGGAGGTAGTCGAGCAGGCGCCGGCGCTGCCCGACCAGCTTCAGCAGGCCGCGGCGGCTGTGGTGGTCCTTCTTGTGCGTCTTGAAGTGCTCGGTGAGGTAGGCGATCCGCTCGCTGAGCAGCGCGACCTGCACCTCGGGAGAGCCCGTGTCCTTCTCGTGCCGCTTGTACTTCTGCACGAGCTCCTGCTTCTTCTCCTGGACGAGCGCCATAGCCGTTCCTTTCGTCTGAATCGCTTCACCGCCGCGGGGGCGAAGGCGCGCGCCTCGGGCCGCAGTGAGCGTCGTGAATGCGCGGTCTTAAGCGATCGCGGCGGGGGAGTCAACGATTCTGGGCGGGGCCCGCCCGGAGGTCGGAGGGGCCCAGGAACACGCGCAGCGTCCGCAGGCGCCCCTCGCCCGGCGCGCACACCGCCACCAGGCGCCCGTCCGGCGCCAGCGCGCGCACCATCCCGGGGGTCCCGGGCGGCCGGGGCACCGGGCGCCCGTGCACGAGGTCCCACGCCTCCCGCTCGCCCAGCCGGATGGCGGCGAGCGCGCCCAGCGCCTCGGCCATCGGGACGATCCGGTCGGCCAGCGCCTCGCGCCCGCGCTCGCGCGCGAGCGCTTCCGCGTCCTCGAGGCCGATGGCGCGCGACAGGTCGAAGCCGCTCGCGGCGGTGCGGCGCAGCGCCGCCAGGTGCGCGGGCACGCCGACGGCCCGCCCCAGGTCGGCCGCGAGCGTGCGGACGTAGGTGCCCTTCCCGCAGCGCACCGCCACCCGGGCGCGCCGCAGGCCGTCCGGCCCGGGCGCGGGCTCCAGCGCGCCGAGCTCGAGCGCGTGCACGCGCACCCGCCGCGGCGTGCGGTCCACGGTCTCCCCGGCGCGGGCCGCCTCGTGCAGGCGCCGCCCGCCCACCCGGACCGCCGAGTACATCGGGGGGACCTGCTCGATCTCGCCGGTGAGCCCGGCGAGCGCCGCGCGCACCGCGTCCTCGGTCAGCGCCGAGGCGTCGCCGCGCGCGGTCACCTCGCCCTCCGCGTCCTCGGTGCTCGTCGCCGCGCCGAACGCCACGGTGGCGTCGTAGGCCTTGTCGCCGTCGGAGAGGAACTGCTGCAGCTTCACGCCGTCCTCGAGGCAGATCGCCAGCACGCCGGTGGCGGCCGGATCGAGCGTGCCGGCGTGGCCGGCCCGCGCCGCGCCGAGCGCGCGCCGGATCCGGCGCACCACCTCGAAGCTGGTGGGGCCGGCGGGCTTGTCCACCACGAGCACGCCCGGGCGCACGCGGCGGCTACTCCTCGGCCTCGTCGTCCGGCGCCGCCCCCGGGGCCGGCTCGACGTCCGCGGCCGGCTCCTGCCCCTGCGTGCGCGCCTCGCGCAGCAGCCGCTCGATGCGGTCGCCGCGCGCCACCGACTCATCGTAGACGAAGCGCAGGTGCGGGGTGTTGCGCAGCCGCAGCGCCCGCGACACCTCGCGCTGCAGGAAGCCGGCGGCCGCCTGCAGGCCGGCGAACGTGTCCTTGCGCACGCGCTCGTCGCCGTGGATGGACACGTACACCGTGGCCTCCTTCAGGTCGGGCGACATCTTCGACCCGGTCACGGTCACGAACCCGGTGATGCGCGGGTCCTTCAGGCCGCGCGCCAGCAGCGCGGAGAGCTCGTGCCGGAACTCCTCGGCCACGCGGGCGGGGCGGTTGTGGGTGGTCACGGCTCGTCGTCTCCCTCGTCCTGGTGCTCGTCCTCGTCGCGCGGCCGCGGCCTCGGCCTCGGGAAGCGCGGCTCCTGCTCGCGGGCGCCCTCGTCGCCCCACGACGGCGCGCCCTCGGCCTCCGCCAGCGTGCGCGTGGTGCCCTCGCCGATGCCGTCGCCGTACGGGACGATCTCGATGTCGCGCGCGGTGACCAGGATCTGCCCGCCGTGCATCGAGCCGACGAAGTCGGCCACCTTGTCGAGCACCTCGTTCACGAAGGCGTGCTCGTTCCCGACCGCGGCCACGCCCACCACGCTCCGCTGCCACAGGTCGTTCTCGGCGACCTCCGAGATCGACACGTTGAACTTCGCGCGCACCCGGTCCAGCGCGGAGCGGATCAGGTGCCGCTTCGACTTGAGCGAGCCGGGCTCCGGGAGGTGCAGCGTCAGCCTGAGGACTCCGACGAACATGCCGCCTCCGGCGCGTGCCCTGGCCCGGGCGCGGGGGGCCGGGGCGCGCGGCCGCTGGGGCCGGTGGTCCCGGCGAGGTGGCGCGGGGCGGCGCCCGGAGGCTCCGCCCCGCGACGGCCTAGTCGAGCGACTGGCGGATCTCCTCGAGCTCGTAGACCTCGAGGACGTCGCCCTGCTTCACGTCGGAGAAGCCGTCCACGCCGATGCCGCACTCGAAGCCCTGCGCGACCTCGCGGACGTCGTCCTTCACGCGCTTCAGCGAGCCGATCTTCCCGGTGAAGACCACCTTGCGGTCGCGGACCACGCGGACGTGGCCGGCGCGCTTCACCACGCCCTCGGTGACCGCCGAGCCGGCGATCTGGCCCACGCGCGGGATGTTGAAGACCTGGCGGACCTCGGCCTTGCCGAGCGGCTTCTCCTTGATGATCGGCTCGAGCAGGCCGGCCATCTCCTCGCGGATCCGGTCCACCGCCTCGTAGATGATCCCGAACATGAGGATCTTCACGCCCTGCTGGCTGGCGATGTTCTCGATCTCGGTCTCGGGCTTGGTGTTGAAGCCCACGATCACCGCGTTGCCGGCGGCCGCGGTCAGCACGTCGGACTTGGTGATCGCGCCCACCGCGGACTCGAGGATCTTGACGCCCACCTTCTTGGTGGCGGCCTTCTCCAGCGCCTGGCTGACGGCCTCGGAGGAGCCCTGCACGTCCGCCTTGACCACCAGGTTGAGCACCTTCTGGGCGGAGGTCTTGGCCTTCGCGAACAGGTCCTCGAGCGTGGCCTTCTTGACGCCGCCCAGCTCCTTCTGCCGCTGCTTGGTGGCGCGGTGCTGGGCGACCTCCTTGGCCGCCTTCTCGTCCTCGACCACGTCGAACTCGTCGCCCGCGACCGGCACGCCGGAGAGGCCGAGCACCTCGACCGGATAGCCCGGGCCGACGTTGTCCACCTGCTCGCCGCGCTCGTTCATCATGGCGCGGACGCGGCCGAAGTGGACGCCGGTGACGAGCGCGTCGCCGACGCGGAGGGTGCCCTCCTCGACCAGCACGGTGGCGACCGGGCCGCGGCCCTTCTCCAGCTTGGCCTCGATGACGCGGCCGGCGGCGAGCTTGTCCGGGTTCGCCTTGAGCTCGAGCACCTCGGACTGCAGCGCGATGTACTCGAGCAGCTCGGGGATGCCCTGCTTCGTGCGGGCCGAGACCGGCAGCATGATGGTCGTGCCGCCCCACTGCTCGGCGACCAGCTCGTACTCGGTGAGCTGCTGCATGACGCGCTCGGGCGCGGCCTGCGGCTTGTCCACCTTGTTGATGGCCACCAGGATGGTGACCCCGGCCGCCTTGGCCGCCTTGATGGACTCGACCGTCTGCGGCATCACGCCGTCGTCCGCGGCCACCACCAGCACCACCAGGTCGGTCACCTGCGCGCCGCGCTGGCGCATCGCGGTGAAGGCCTCGTGGCCGGGGGTGTCGAGGAAGGTGATCGGGCCCTGCGGCGTGTTCACCGAGTAGGCGCCGATGTGCTGGGTGATCCCGCCGGCCTCGCCGGCGGCCACGTCGGCCTGGCGGATGGCGTCGAGCAGCGACGTCTTGCCGTGGTCCACGTGGCCCATCACCGTCACCACCGGCGGCCGGATGACGAGCTTCGACTCGTCCACCTCGACCTCGGGGATGAACTCCTCGACCTCGAAGCCCTTCTTCTCGACGGTGTAGCCGTGCTCGAGCGCCAGGGTCGCGGCGGTGTCGGCGTCGATCTGCGCGTTGATGGTGACCATCTTCCCCATCTGCATCAGCTTGCGGATGAGGTCGGACGCCTTCACGCCCATCACCTGGGAGAGCTCGGAGACCGAGATCGACTCCTCGATGCGGATGACCTTCTTGTGCTCGGCCTTCTCGGTGATCTGCGTCTTGGCTCCCTTCTTGGTCGGCTTCTTCTTCTTGCCGCGGATCGGGATGTAGGCGCGATCGCTGATGGCGGCCTGGAGCAGCTCCTTGCCGCTCAGGCTCTTGGCCTGCTCCTCGGAGATGGGCCGGCCGGGCTGGCGGCCGCGGCGCTTGTCGCGCGAGACGTCGATGAACTCGCGCTCGCGGCCGAGCGAGCCGGGGACCACCTTGAGCTCGCGGACCTCGCCGAGCGCGCGGGGGCCCGGGGCGACCGGGAACTGCTGGCGCGCGGAGGTGGGCGGCGTCACGCGGCGCACCGGCACGAGCGGCCGCGAGATGACGACGGCCTGCGTGGAGGTGGGGCGGAGCGTGCGCGGGTCCACCGGCGGACGCGGCGGCTGGCCGGCGGCGCCGGGCTGACCGGGCGCCCCCGGGGCGGCGGAGACGGGCGGGCGCGCGCCGGGCGGCGGTGCCGGCCGGTAGCCGGGGGGCGGCGGGCGCGACGGCGCGGACGGCTGCGGCGGCCTGGGCTGCGCGGCGGCCGGCGGCGGCGCGGACGGCTGCGCGGTGGGCGCGGGCGGCGCGGCGGGCGCGGCCGGCTGGGCGGGCTGCGCCTGCGGCGCGGCGGGCGCCGCGGCCTCGGCGCCCGGCGACGGCGCGGCCTGGGCGGCGAGCGGCGCGGCCTCCGCCGGCGGCTCCGGGGCGGCGGCCGGCTCGGCGCCGGCCTCGGGCTGCGCGGCCTGCGGCTCGGGCTCGTAGGCCTGCTCCGCCTGCGGCTCCGCGTACTGCGGCTCCGCGTACTCCGGCTCGGGCGACGGCGGCGCCGCGGGCGCGGTGACGGTGGGCGGCTCGACGTGGGCGCGCTTGCGCACCACGAAGCCGGGGCCCGATGGACGCGCCGGCGCGGGCTTCGGCTTCCGCTCGGCCAGGATCTTCTCGTAGGCCGCGTGGGCCTGATCGTCCTCGAGGGACGAGGAGTGACTCTTCACTTCGAGGTAACCGAGCGCATGGAGCTTCTCGACGAGCTCCTGGTTGGAGAGCTCGATGCCCTGCTCCTTCAGCTGCTTCCCGAGCTCGTGGACCCGCTTCTTGGACATTGCGTAGACTCCTAATCCTTACGGGCACTTCCCGTCAACTCGACCCGGAGCGTCTCGGCGTCCGCGCGGACGCACTCGGCCCTGAGGGCCCGGGCGAACGCGCGCCGCTTCGCCGCCCGCTCGAGGCAGGGAGGAGCGGCGTGGAGCCAGGCTCCCCGTCCGCCGCGCTTCTCGCGATCCACCGTCACGCGATCTCCCATCACCTTGAGCCGTACCAGCTCGCGCTGGGGCGCCTTCGCGCCGCAGCCGATGCAGGTGCGGACGGGCTCGGTCAAGCGCCCGCGCCCTCCGCGCCGGACTGCCGGGCCTTCTCCGCGTCGAGCTCGGCGCGGAGCTTGGCCTCCTCCTCCAGGTACACGCCCACGGCGTGCTTGATCTGGCGGGCCTTCTTGATGCCGAGGCCGGTGGAGTCCGCGAAGCGGTTCACGTCCGCCTCGTTGTGCACCGTCTCGACGGTGGGGTAGCCGGCCAGCTTCATCTGCTCGATGGTCTTCTCGCCCACCCCGCGGACGCGCGCGAAGCGCTCCTCCTGCGTGAGCGTGTCGGGGTGGCGGCGCGCCTCGGCGATGCGGGCAGCCTCGCGCTCCTGCTCCAGCCGCATCTCCTTCTCGGCGTCCTCGATGGACTGCTCCCGGGCCCGCTTCTGCAGGTCGGGGATCATGTCCATGGTGAAGCCGGGGAACTGCGTGAGCATCTCGGGCGCGGCGTTCGCGACGTCCTGCGACTTCCGGAACCCGTGCGCGTACAGCATCTCCTGCGTCTGCTCGGGGATGCCGATGGCGCCGAAGCTCTCGGTCGCGAACTCGCGCATCTCCTTCACGCGCGACTCGGAGTTGATGTCGAGCTTCCAGCCGGTCACCTGGGAGGCGAGCCGCACGTTCTGGCCGCGGCGGCCGATCGCGAGCGAGAGCTGGTCGTCGGGGACGATGATCTCCATGGCGCGGTTCTGCTCGTCGAGCAGCACGCGGGAGACCTCGGCCGGCGCCAGCGCGTTGCACACGAAGCGGGCCGGATCCTCGTCCCAGGGGACGATGTCGATCTTCTCGCCGCGAAGCTCCTGGACCACCGCCTGCACGCGGCTGCCCTTCATGCCGACGCAGGCGCCCACCGGGTCCACGTCGGAGTCGCGCGAGCTGACCGCGATCTTGGCGCGGCCGCCCGGCTCGCGGGCGGCGGCCTCGATCACCACCACGCCCTCGGCGATCTCCGGGACCTCCATCTCGAACAGCTTCTTCAGCAGCTCGACCGAGGCGCGGGACAGGATGATCTGCGGCCCCTTCGACTCGCGCAGCACGTCCATCACGAACGCCTGGATGCGGTCGCCGGCGCGGTAGCTCTCGCGCGGCACCTGCTCGCGCACCGGCAGCACCGCCTCGGCGCGGCCCAGGTCCACGATGACGTTGCCGCGCTCGAAGCGGCGGACGATGCCGGTGATGACCTCGCCCTTGCGGTCCTTGTACTCGTTGAAGACGTTCTCGCGCTCGGCGTTGCGGGTGCCCTGGATCATCACCTGCTTCGCGGTCTGCGCGGCGATGCGGCCGAACGACCGGCGGTAGGTCTTCAGCTTGAGCAGGTCGCCCCACTGCTCGTCCTGCGCGCGGGCCTCGGCCTCGTCCTCGGCGCGGTAGTAGATGGGGAAGTCGAGCTCGTCGCCCGGCTCCACGTCGATGCCCTTCTCGTGCGCCACCGCGACCGGGACCATGTTCACCGGATCGGCGAGCGGCGCCTCCTCGGTGGGATCCGGCACGATGGTGAGGACCTGGAACAGATCCACCTGCCCCTTCTCCTCGTCGTAGCGCGCCTTGAGGTTGCGCTCGAGGCCGAAGTGGCGCTTGGCCGCGCTGCCGATGGCCTCCTCGAGGATCTCGATCAGCTTGGCGCGATCGATCCCCTTGTCCTTGGCGACCTGGTCGAGGATGAGGTTCAGGTTGACGTTCTGCTGCATGGATCAGTCCTTCCTTCGGAGGTCGCCCTCGACGTCGTACTCGAGGTTGGCCTTCGCGATCTGGTCGTGCGGGACGCGGTGCAGCGCGCCGTCCACGTCGAGCTCGACGGCGCCGTCGCGGAAGCCCTTCAGCACGCCGGTCCAGTGCTTGCGGGCGGGCGAGCCGGGCGCGGTCCCGGCGACGGGCCCGTACGCCTTCACGTGCACGCGCTGCCCCGCGTAGCGGTCGAAGTCCCTGGGCTTGCGCAGGGGGCGGTCGAGCCCGGGCGAGGAGACCTCGAGGTCGTAGGCCGGCTCGATGAAGTCCGCCACGTCGAGGATCGGCTCCACCGTCTTCGAGACGGCCTGGCAGTCGTCGATGCCGACGCCGCCGGCCTTGTCGATGAACACCCGGAGCGTCCACCGGCCGGCGAGCCGCGCCCACTCCACCTCGACGAGCTCGTAGCCGTCGCGCTCCAGCACCGGCTCGAGCAGGCTCCGCACCTGCTCCGCGATGGACTGTTCTCCGATGCCCGTCATGGACCCCTGAAAAAAGAAAAAGTGGGCGACCGCGGCCCACTTTCGGAACCCGGCGGAACCCGGGCGCGAAAATGTCGGCGTGTAGGTAGCAGAAGGAACGCGAAGCGTCAAGGCGCGACGGGGCCTGGGCGGCGCCGGAACGCCTGCGCGGCAGGCCGCTCGTGCAAGGCCCCGGCGGAGCGTCGCGCGCCGGCGCGCAGCCCCGCCGAGGCGGCGGGGCCGATCACGGGAGGCGCAGCGCCAGCAGCCACTCGCGGTTGCCCGCGGGCCCCTCGATGGGCGACTCGGCGTGGCCCATGACCTCGAACCCGAGCTCGACCGCGGCCGCGGCGATCCCGTCCAGCGCCGCGCGCCGCTTGCCGTCGTCGCGCACCACGCCGCCCTTCCCCACCTCGCCCTTCCCCACCTCGAACTGCGGCTTCACGAGCAGCACCGCCTGGCCGCCCGGACGGAGGATCGCCTTCACGGCCGGGAGGATGAGGCGCAGCGAGATGAAGGACAGGTCCCCGACCACCAGCTCGACGCGCTCGCCCAGCGTCTCGGCCGTGAGCTGCCGGGCGTTCTCGCGCTCGCGCACCACCACGCGCGCGTCGGCGCGCAGCCGCGGGTGGAGCTGCCCGTAGCCCACGTCCACGGCGTACACCTTCGCGGCGCCGCGCTGGAGGAGCAGGTCGGTGAAGCCGCCGGTGGAGGCGCCCAGGTCGGCGCAGGTCCGGCCGCGCGGGTCCACCGGGAACGCGTCGAGCGCCTTCTCCAGCTTGAGCGCGCCGCGCGACACGTAGCGCTGCGGCGCGGCCCCGTCCTTCAGCCGGATGGGCGCCTCCGGGTCCACCAGCTGCCCCGGCTTGTCCACCCGCGCCTCGCCGACCACGACGGCGCCGGCCATCACGAGCGCCTGCGCGCGCGTGCGCGACTCGGCCAGCCCGCGGGCGACGAGCAGGACGTCGATCCGTTCCCTTTTCACGGGGCTGCGCCCCGCCCCACGGAGCGGAGCTCCGCGGGGCCCCACCCTGCTGCGCGGGGCCCGTGACCTCGTGCGCCCGCTTCCGCGGGTGCGCGCGAGGTCCCCGCGGGCGCGCCTGACGGCGCGCGGTCGAGGACTGCGACCGGCGCTGGCAACGCGCTCACCGCCTACGCCACCCCGCGCGCCTTGCGATCGCCCACCAGGGCGCGGCAGGCCGCGGCGATCGCCTCGGCGTCGATGCCGACCCAGGCGCGCTGCTTCGCCTGCTCGGCGTGGGTGATGAACTCGTCGGGGATGCCGAGGCGCCGCACGCCCAGGCCGGCCTCGAGCAGCCCGTGGCGCTCGAACGCCTCCAGGCAGGCGGTGCCGAACCCGCCGGCGAGGCAGCCCTCCTCCACCGTGACCACCCGCTTCGCGCGGGCGGCCTCGGCGCAGATCAGCGCCTCGTCGAGCGGCTTCACGAAGCGCGGGTCCACCACCGTGACCGCGACGCCCTCGGCGGCGAGCGCCTCGGCGGCCGCGAGCGCGGCCTTCAGCGTGGTGCCGGCCGCGACCACGCACACGTCGGGCTTGCCCGGCACGTTCCGCACCAGCCGCCCCTTGCCGATCTCCAGGACGCGCGCGGGCTCGAGCGGCACGCCCTCGCCGGCGCCGCGCGGGTAGCGGAGCGCCGCCGGGCCGTCGTGCTGCAGCGAGGTGTGCAGCATGTGGCGCAGCTCGTTCTCGTCCGAGGGGGCCATGAGCACCAGGCCCGGGACGCAGCGCAGGTACGCGAGGTCGAACGCGCCCTGGTGCGTCTTGCCGTCGGCGCCGACCAGGCCGCCGCGGTCGAGCGCGAACGTCACAGGCAGCTTCTGGAGCGCCACGTCGTGGATGATCTGGTCGTAGGCGCGCTGCAGGAACGTCGAGTAGATGGCCACCACCGGCCGGATCCCCTCGCAGGCGAGCCCCGCCGCGAAGGTGACCGCGTGCTGCTCGGCGATGCCCACGTCGTAGGTGCGATCCGGGAAGCGCTGCTTCGCCTTGATGAGCCCGGTGCCCTCCAGCATCGCCGCGGTGATGGCCACGACGCGCGGGTCGTGCTCCATCTCCTCGCAGAGCGCCTCGGCGAACAGGTCGGTGTAGGCCTTCGCCCCGGGCGACTTCTTCACCGGCTTCCCGGTGGCGACGTCGAAGAAGGACAGGCCGTGGCCGCGGGTGGCCTTGTCCGACTCGGCCGGGTGGTAGCCCTTGCCCTTGGTGGTGATGGCGTGCAGCAGCACCGGGCCGTCGAACACGGCGAGCTTCTGGAACGTCTCCACCAGGCCCTTCACGTCGTGCCCGTCCACCGGGCCGACGTAGTGGAAGCCGAGCCCCTCGAACAGGATGCCGGGGGTGACGAGCGCCTTGGTGGCGTTGATGCCGTGGCGGATGATCCCGATCGCCTCCGGGCCCTTGGGCACGCTCTCCAGGAACTCCTTCACCTGGCGGCGCCAGCGGTTGTACGTGCGCGAGGCGAACTTCTTCGAGAACCACTCCGAGAGCGCGCCCACGTTGGGCGAGATCGACATCTCGTTGTCGTTCAGCACGACCAGCAGGTTGCGCCCGAGGTAGCCGGCCTGGTTCAGGCCCTCGAACGCCACGCCGCCGGTCATGGCGCCGTCGCCCACCACCGCCACCACCTTGCCCGGCTCGCCGGTGACGCGCTTCGCCTCGATCATGCCGAGCGCGGCGCTGATGGCGGTGGACGCGTGGCCCACGCCGAACGCGTCGTGCGCGGACTCGTGCCGCTCGGGGAAGCCCGCCAGGCCGCCCTCGGTCCGGATGGTGCGGAACGCGTCGCGCCGGCCGGTGAGCAGCTTGTGCGCGTACGCCTGGTGGCCCACGTCCCAGACCAGCTTGTCCTGCGGCGAGGCGAAGACGTGGTGCAGCGCGACGTTGATCTCCACCGCGCCGAGCGACGAGCCGAGGTGGCCGCCGTTCCGGGCGCAGGTCTGGATGATCAGCTCGCGGATCTCCTGGCAGAGCGCGGGGAGCTGCTCGACCGGCACCTTCTTGAGGTCGGCGGGCGAGTCGATCGTGTCCAGCAGGCGGCCCATGGGGTCTCCTTCCTTCCGTCACTTCTTGCGGGCGAGGACGAACCGCGCCAGCGCGCGGAGCGCCTCGCCGCGCGGCCCGAGCGGCTCGAGGGCGGCGAGCGCCTCGGCGAGCAGCGCCTCGGCGCGGCGGCGAGCCTCGTCCACCCCGACCACCGCGTGCAGCGTGGACTTCCCGGCGGCGGCGTCCTTGCCGGCGCGCTTGCCCAGCGTGGCCGCGTCGGCGGTGAGGTCGAGCAGGTCGTCGGCGATCTGGAACGCGAGCCCGAGCTTCAGCCCCACCGGGTAGACCGCCTCGGCGGACGCCCCGGCGCAGCGCGCGCCGCCGGCCACCGCGGCCGCGAGCAGCGCGCCGGTCTTGGTGCGCATCAGCTCCATGACCTCGGCCTCGCCCAGCCGCGCGTGCTCGCCGGCCATGTCGCGGGCCTGGCCCTCGACCATGAGCTGCGCGTTCTCGGCGAGCAGCCGGGCGAGCGGCGCGGCCGCGGGATCGGGCGAGGCGAGGAGGTGCGCGAACGCGAGCGACTGCAGCCCGTCCCCCACCAGCACCGCGGTCGCCTCGTCGAACGCCCGGTGCACGGTGGGCCGGCCGCGGCGCAGGTCGTCGTCGTCCATGGCCGGCAGGTCGTCGTGCACGAGCGAGTAGGTGTGGATGGCCTCGAGCGCCACCGCGAAGCGCATGGCCAGCGAGGCGTCGGACGCGTCGCCGCCGTGGGCCTCGCAGGCGGCGAGCACCAGCGCCGGGCGCATGCGCTTGCCGCCGCCGAGCAGCGCGTAGCGCGTCGCCTCCACCAGCCGCGACGGGCCGCCCGGCGCGCGCGCGTCGGCCAGCGCGGCGAGGCGCGGCTCGACGCGCTCCGCCACGCTGCGCAGGTACGCCTCGATCGGGAACGGGGTCGTCAAGGTGACGGACCTTTTAGCACAAGCGGCGCGGCCGGAGCGCCCGCCGGCGACGCTGGCCGGGGGCGCGGCGGGGTGGCCTAGGCCGGGGTCGGAACCGCGCCGGCGCGCTGGTCGAGGATCTCGCGGATCCGGGCCACCAGCCGGTCCATGTCGAGGGGCTTCGGGAAGTAGTCCACCGCCCCGGCCTCGATGCCGGCGCGCTCGTCGTCGGCGCTCTTGCGCGCCGAGATGAAGATCACCGGGATGTCCCCGAAGGTCGGGTTCTTCTTGATGGCGCGGCACAGCTCGAAGCCGTCGATCCACGACATCATGACGTCGAGCAGGATCACGTCCGGCCGGTCCACGTGCATGGCGGAGATGAGCCGCAGGCCGTTCGCCGCCTGGCCCACGTCGAACCCCTCCAGCTCCAGCGCGAGCGTCAGCATCTCGCGCGTGTCGCGGTCGTCGTCGACGATGATGACCTTCGGCTTGCGCATGCGTGGCTCGCCCGTCATCGGCTCACGGGCCCCGGCCGCCCTCTGGCTCGAACGGAACCGCCTCGTCGTCCCCGTCCGCGCCGCGCACGAGGAGCTCCACCCGGCGCTCGGCGTCGTCCAGCTTCCGCGACGCCTCCTTCGCCAGCCGTACACCCTCCGCGAACCGCTCGATGGACTGCTCCAGCGTGAGCTGCCCGGACTCCAGCTCGCCGACGACGCGCTCCAGGCGCGCCACGAGGGCATCGTAAGGCTCCGCGGCTCCCGCCGCCTCGGTCTCCGCTCGACCCTCGCTCGCCTCGCTCACGCTTCCTCCGTGATTTCCTTACTTAACGACGCCGCAAAGGGGGGTCAACGGCCTCCCCGCCGTGGCCGGGCCGTTCGGGTTCCCCCGCGGGCGCCGCCCGGCCCGGCAGCGGGTCCTCGCCGGCATCCTGGCCCGTGATGCGAGCGTCGAGCCAGCCCTCCGCGAGGGCCACCCGGATCGCGTCTCCCACCTGCGCGTCGGTGCTGCGCAGGAGCAGGTGCCCGTCGCGCAGGGCCAGCGCGAAGCCGCGCGCCAGCAGCTTCGCGACGTTGGCCGGCTCGAGCCGCGCCCCCAGCCGCTCGAGCCGCATCGCCTCGCGCCGGAAGGTGGCCGCCTGCCAGCCCCCCAGGCGGCGCGTCGCCGACTCCATGCGTGCCCGGAGCGCGCGCACCCGTGCCCGCGGCTCGAGCCGGGTCAGCCGGGCGCGCAGGGCGTCCAGGGCCGCCCGCTCGCGGCGCCGCGGCCCGCGCACCGCCGCCTCGGCCCGATGGGCGAGGTCGTCCAGCCGGTGGTGCTCGCGCGACAGCAGGTGCTTCGGGTCGGCCAGCTCGGCCCGGAGCGCGCGCAGGGTGCGGCGCCGCCCCTCCACCGCGCCGGCCTCCGCCCGCGCCAGCCGCGCGCGGAGCGCGGCCACCCGCTCGAGCAGCTCGTCCCGCACCGGCACCACCAGCTGCGCCGCGTGGGTGGGGGTGGCGGCGCGCACGTCGGCGACGAGGTCGGCGACGGTGACGTCCACCTCGTGTCCGACCGCCGAGACCACCGGCACCGGGCAGGCCGCGATGGCGCGCGCCAGCCGCTCGTCGTTGAACGCCCCCAGGTCCTCCTGCGAGCCGCCGCCGCGCGTCACCACCACGACGTCCACCCCGGCGCGGCACAGCGCGCGGACCGCCGAGATCACGGTCGCCGCGGCGCCCTCGCCTTGCACGCGGCAGGGCGCGATCAGCACCGGCGCCGAGGGGAAGCGGGCGTGGAGCACGCGCAGGAAGTCGCGGAGGGCCGCGCCGGTGGGGCTGGTGGCCACGCCGACGCGCGCGGGCAGGAACGGCAGCGGGCGCTTGCGGGCCGGATCGAGCAGCCCGTCGGCCTGGAGCCGCTCCTTGAGCTGCTGGAGCTGGAGCGCCTGCGCCCCGGCCCCGCGCGGCTCGAGCTCCTGCACGACGAGCTGGTACTTGCCGTGCGGCGGGTAGATCTCGACGAAGCCGCGGGCCAGTACCTCCAGGCCCTCCGCCGGCGCGAAGGCCAGCCGGCGCGCCTGCGAGGCCCACATCACCGCGCCGATCACCGCGTCGTCGTCCTTCAGCGAGAAGTAGACGTGCCCGCTCGCCTGCCGGCGCAGGTTCGCCACCTCGCCCGCCACCCACACGTCGCGGAACCGCGGCTCGACGGCGCTCTTCAGCGCGCGGGTCAGCTCGCGGACGGTGTACGGGCGCGGCAGCGCGCGCTCCACCGCGGCCCGCTCGCGCTCGGCGGCGACCGCGGCGCGGGCCTGCTCGACGTCGGCGCGCTCGGCCTCCTCGCGCTCGGTGGGGGACCGCTCCGCGCCGGCGCGCTCCGCCTGGGTCCGCTCGGCGGCGGCCCGCTCCGCGGCGCGCGCGAACAGGTCGCCGGTGGCGCCGGCGCCGGGTGGCTTCGGCCGGCTCACCGCGCCAGCCCCGCCCGGCGCCGCGGCCGCGCCCCGGCGCGCGCCTCCACCAGCCGCTCCAGCAGCGCGTCCACGTCCTCCTGCGCGCGCAGGCACCAGGGCGCGAGCGTGCGCCCGCGCCCCACGTGCACGCCGAACACGAGCGGCTCGCCCACCGCGAACGCGTCCTCGTCGGTGACGTCGTCGCCCGCGTAGAGCGCCGCGTCGCAGCCGAGGCGCGCGAGCAGCGCGCGGACCGCGTCGCCCTTGGACGGGAAGTCGTGCGGGAGCACGTTCAGCACCTTCTTGCCCGGGATGAGCCGGGTGCCGGCGAGCTGGTTGGCGGCCTCGTACACGGCCTGCTCGGAGCGGCGCCACGCCCGCCCCAGCCCGTAGTGGATCGCGAGCGTGGAGCGCTTGTCCTCGAAGTGGACCCCCGGGACCCCGTCCAGCGCCGCCTCGAGCTGCCGCCGCCAGCCGCGCACGGTCCGCAGCACGCGGGCCGGGACCGGGACCGGGTGCCCGAGCTCGAAGCCGTGGTTCCCCACGACCGTCGGGACGACGTCGCCCACGAACCGGTGGGTGTCGCGCCAGGCGCGCCCCGAGACCACCGCCACCGGGTACAGCCTGGCCAGCCGCGCCAGGAGCCCGCGGGTGGCCGGGCGCATGCGGGCGCCGGCGGGATCCTTGACGATGGGGGCGAGGACGCCGTCGTAGTCGAAGGCGAGCAGGACCGGGCGGCGCGCCCCCTCGCCGAGGAAGCGGTCGAGCGCGGCGCGATGGCGGGGGTGGAGGAGATCCTTCATGGCGCGGGGCCGTCGAGTCTAGCATCCCCGCGCGCCGGCCCGCGCGGTGCGCCCGGAGATCTTCGTCTCGCCGGGGAAGGCACGTACAATCGCCGCGTGCCACGCATCCTGGTCGCCGAGGGACACCCGGCCACGCGCGAATTCGTCGCCCGGAGCCTCGCCGACGCCGGGCTGGAGGCGGTCGCCCCCGAGGACCCCCAGCAGGTGTTCGAGCTGTACGCCGCGCAGCGGGCGGACGCGGTCGTGCTCGCGGCGGACCTCGCGGCGGGGCCGGCCGGTCCGCTCGCGCAGCGGCTCCGCGCCGCGGATCCGCGCGCGCTGCTCGTGGTCGCGGACAAGGAGCACCTGGGCAAGGCGCGCGGGCTCGCCGCCGTGCTCCCGCTGAAGCCGAACGCGTACGTGGCCGACCCCACCCGCCGCGAGCTGGTGGACAAGGTCCAGCAGCTCGTGGCGCAGGCCGCCGCGGCGGCGCGCGCCCGGCTGCGGGGGGCCGCGCTGGTGCTGTCGCGCGCGCCCGCGGCGCGCGGCGAGGTGCGGCCGGGCGTGGTGGCCCGGCTGCTCCACCAGATCTGGCGCTCGGCGGCGGAGGGGGTGCTGGTGCTGGAGGAGCCGGCCGGGCCGGCGCAGCGGATCTTCTTCCAGCGCGGCGCGCCGGTGGCGCTCCAGTCCGACGACCCCGCCGACGCGCTGCTGCGCTGGCTGCGCGACGCCGGGCGGATCGACGCGGCGGCGCAGCGCGCGGCGGTGGAGGGGATGGCGAGCGGGCTCAGCCCGGGCGCCGCGCTGGTCGCCGCCGGCGTGCTCGAGCCGGGCGAGCCGCTCTCGGCGGCGCTGCGCGCGCACCTCGAGGCCCTGGTGGCGCGGGCCGTCGGCGCGCGCGAGGGCCGCTGGCGCTTCCACGCCGGCGGCGAGTTCGCCGGAGAGATCCACGCCACGCCGGTGCTCCCGCTGCGCGCCATCCTCGAGGGCGCCCGCGGCGGCATCCCGGCGCGGCACTTCTCCGACGCGCTGCGCGCCGTCACCGACGCGTACCCGGTCCGGACCGGCGACTTCCAGCAGGTCCTCCCCGCCGCCGGCCTCTCCAGCGCCGACCTGCGCCTGGCCGTGTCGATCGACGGCCGGACGCGCATGCGCGACTGGCTGGAGGCCCGGCGCACCGAGCTGCGCGACGCGCTCACGCTCCTGTGGTTCCTGTCGATGGTGGGCGCGGTCGCGTTCCACGAGGCGCCCGAGGCCGGCGACGCGGTGTACGGCAAGGCGCCCGGCCCGCCCCGCCGCCGCCCCCTGCCCGCCGACCGGGCCGAGGCGGTGCGCCAGGCGGCGCTGCAGATCCTGCCCGGCAGCTACTTCCGCGCGCTCGGGGTGGACATCTCGGCCGGGCCCGCCGAGATCGAGGCCGCCTACCGCGAGGTCGCCGGGCGCTTCCACCCGGACGCGTTCGCGCAGTTCGAGGTGGGCGACCTCGAGGACCTGCTCGCCGCGGTGCAGGACAAGGTGACCGCCGCGTACAAGGTGCTCTCCACCCCGGAGAAGCGCGAGGCGTACCTGTCGTTCCTGATGCTGCGCTACGAGCTGTCCGGCGTGCGCCGCCCCGGGATCGACGTGGCGGCGGAGATCGCGCTGAAGCGCGGCGAGCGCGCGCTGCGGGCGCGGCGCATCTCCGACGCGCTGGCGGCGTTCCGCGAGGCGGTGGAGCGGAACCCGCGGGAGCCCGAGTACCTCGCCATGCTCGGCTTCGCCGCGCTGCACGATCCCGCCCTCCCCCCCGGCGAGCGCGCCCAGGAGGCGCGCCGCCAGGCGCGAAAGGCGCTGTCGCTCGCCCCCGACGGCGGCCGCGCCGCCGCGGTGCTCGCGCTCGCCGAGGCCGCGCTCGGCGAGGTGGCCGAGGCGCGCCGGGTGACGCTGTCCGCGCTGAGGGCGCAGCCCGACCGCGAGCTGCTGAAGCAGGTGCTGCACCGGCTGAACGCGGCGTGAGGGCGCCGAAGGCGGCCGGATCTCGGACCGTGAGGTGGATCCGAGCCTGGTCCCCGTCTACCCAGTCCACGGAGCTGGGCTTCGCGGCAGGCATCACCGCTCGCAGTTCGACAGGCTCACTGCGAGCGGACTCTGAGTGGCCCGCGACCTCGCACCCGACCCGGCGGGGTGCGTTTGGTTCGGGCGCCCGAAACAGAGTCGGCTCTGCAGGCGCCGTCACCGCGGACGCGACAGAGGCCGCCCGCCGCCCCCTACGCCGCCACCGTCCGCGACGCCTTCTCTCCCTCGTGGACCACGTCCGCGAGCGCGGCGATGAAGTCGGCCCGGACGCCCAGCGCCGGCACGCGCAGGTACGCCGCGGCGCCGGCCTTCTCGGCGGCCTCCTTCGCCAGGATGTCCATGTCGTAGAGCGTCTCGAGGTGCTCCGAGACGAACGCGATGGGCACGGCGACGATGGCGAGGTCCTTCGCGCTGGCCTCGAGGTACTTCACGGTGTCGGGGCCGAGCCACTTCGCCGGGCCGACGCGGCTCTGGTAGGTGAGCTGCCAGTCGGCGGCGCCGGCGCGGCTCGCGGTCTCGCGGGCGGAGTGCTCGACGTACTTCGGGTACGGGTCGCCCTTGCGCACCTGGCTCATGGGCAGGCCGTGCGCGCTGAACACCACGCGGGTGCGGCCGCGCAGCGCGGCGGGCACCTGCTCCAGCGTCTCCCGCAGCGCCGCGGCCGACGCGTCCAGGTAGCCCTCGTGGTCGTGCCAGGTGCAGACCTCGGCGAGCGGGCGGTCCTTCGGCCAGAGCCGGCGCAGCTCCAGGAGCGAGCTGCGCGTGGTGGCGTTCGCGTACTGCGGGTACAGCGGCAGCGCCACCGCGCGGGTCGCCCCCGCGGCGAGCGCGTCGCGGACGCCCTCCTCGGTGTTGGGGTGCCCGCAGCGCATGGCGAGGTGGCACGAGTACCCGGGGCCGAGCGCGGCCTGGAGCGCGCGCGCCTGCGCCTCGGTGCCCTCCACCAGCGGCGACTTGCCGCCGATGAGCTGGTACTTCTCCGCCGACGACGGCGCCCGCGTGCGCGAGATGAGCTTCGCGATGGGCTTGCGGAACGGGCCGAACGGCGCCGTGATCACCAGCGGGTCGGAGAACAGCTCGTAGAGGTACGGCTCGACCTCCGCGAGGTTCCTCGGCCCGCCGAGGTTCATGAGGAAGACGGCGGTGTGGCTCATGCGGCTCCCCGGCGACGGCGCGTCGGCGCCCGCGGCTACACCGTGCGCGAGAACTGCTTCTTGCCGCCTTCCTTCTTCAGGTAGGCGTCGAACAGCATGGCCACGTTGCGGACCAGGAGCTGGCCGAGCGGCGTCACCTTCAGCACGTCGCCGTCGAACGTGACCAGCCCGTCGTCCTCCAGCTCCTTCACGCCCGCGCGCAGGTCGGCCTCGACGGCCGCCCGGCCCTCCGGCCCGAACTTCTCCGCGATCTCGCGGAGGTCGAGGCGGAGCAGGCACATGACGCGGTTGATGGTGAACCGCCGCATCACGTCGTCCGCGGACATGGAGGCCCCGCGGTCCACCGGGATGATCCCGGCCCCGACCTTCGCCTCCCAGTCCTTGAGCTTGTGCGCGTTCTGCGCGTACGCGCCGCCGATGTCCGAGATGGAGGTCATCCCGAACGCCACCGTGTCGTCGGCCGGCCGGACCGTGTAGCCCTGGAAGTTGCGGTACAGGTACCCGCCGCTCTGGGCGACGGCGAGCTCGTCCGACTCCAGCGCGAAGTGGTCGAGGCCGATGAGCCGGTACCCGGCGCCGGTGAACGCCTCCACCGCCGACAGGAACAGCTCCACGCGCTGCTCGGTCTTCGGCAGCGCCTCCTGCGGCAGCAGGCGCTGGTGCGGCTTCGACCACGGCACGTAGGCGAAGCCGAACACCGCCATGCGGTCCGGGTGGATGGCGAGGATGCGCTCGAGCGTCTTCTTCCAGGTCTCGGGCGTCTGGTAGGGCAGCCCGTAGATGAGGTCGAGGTTGACGCCCTTGAAGCCGTTGTCGCGCGCGGCCTGCACCAGGTCGGCGGTCTCCTTCTCGCCCTGGATGCGGCCGACCACCTCCTGCACCCGCGCGTCGAAGTCCTGCACGCCCATCGAGATGCGGTTGAACCCGAGCTTCGCCAGCACCTCGATCTGCGAGCGGGTGGTGATGGCCGGGTCGATCTCGATCGCCTTCTCGACGTCGGACGTGAAGGTGAAGTGGCGCGCCAGGATGTCGTGGCAGCGCACCAGCTGCTTCTCGTCGAGGAACGTGGGCGTCCCGCCGCCCCAGTGGAGCTGCGAGGCCGCGCGCCGGTCGGGCAGCTTCGCCGCCACCAGCGCGACCTCCTTCTCGAGCACGTCCAGGTACGCGTCGGCGCGGGTGCGGTCGTGCGTCGCCACCACGTTGCAGCCGCAGAAGCGGCACATCTCCCGGCAGAACGGGAGGTGCACGTAGATGGAGAGCGGACCGCCCTGCTGGTTCGCGCGCGCCAGGTGCTCGACGTACTGCGCCGGGCCGAACGCCTCGGTCCACTCGGGCGCGGTCGGGTAGCTGGTGTAGCGCGGCCCGGGCCGGTCGTACTTCTTGATGAGCTGCGTGGACGGGATCTGGATCACGCCGATCGCCTCACTTCCACCCGAAGGCGTGGACCGCGTCCACCACCGCCTTCACGTTCTCGGTCGGGGTTCCCACCTGGATCCCGTGGCCGAGGTTGAAGATGTAACCCGGGGTCGGCCCGGCCGCCCGGAGCAGCTGCTGGGCCCGCGCCACCGCCACCTCGCGCGGCCCGAGGAGCAGCGTCGAGTCGTAGTTGCCCTGCACCGCCACGCCCGGCAGCCGGGCGCGCGCCTCGTCGATGGGGATGCGCCAGTCCACCGAGACGACGTCGTAGCCGAGCTTCGCCATCCGCTCGAGGTGCGCGGTGGTGCCGGTGGAGAAGATGATGGAGGGGACGCCGGTCTTGCGCACCGCCTCGGCGATGCGGGCCAGGTACGGGAAGCTGAACTCCTCGAGGTCCTCGCGGGCCAGCTCGCCCAGCCAGCTCTCGAAGATCTGGGCCGCCTGCGCCCCGGCCGCCACCTGCTCCTCGATCTGCACGATCGCGGCCTGGGTGAGCTTCTCGAACAGCGCGTGCGCCGTGGCCGGCTCGGCGTACAGCATGGTCTTCAGGCGGGTGAAGCCCTGGCTGCCGCCCTCGACGGCGTAGCTCGCCACGGTGAACGGCCCGCCCACGAAGCCGATGAGCGGCACGCGGTCGGCGAGCGCCGTGCGGATGGCGCGCACGCCGTCGAGCACGTAGGGCAGGTCCTTCTTCGGGACCGGCACGCGCAGCGCGTCCACGTCGGCGCGGGTGCGCACCGGGTTGCCGATCTTCGGCCCGCCGTCGCCCTTGCCCTTCTCGCCCTTCTCGAACGTGAGGTCGAGGCCCATGGCCGGCAGGTGGACCAGGATGTCGGAGAACAGGATGGCGGCGTCGAAGCCGAACTCGTCGATGGGCGCGACCGTCACCTGGGCGATGAGCTCCGGCGAGCGGCACAGCTCCAGGAAGCTCACCTTCTGGCGGACGGCGCGGTAGGACGGCTGGTACCGGCCGGCCTGGCGCATCATCCAGACGGGAACGCGGTCGACGGGCTCACGGCGGCACGCGGCGAGGAATCGGTGGGTCATGGGGGCCGCCATCTTAGTCCAGGTCCCCCCGAAACACACACCGTTCGGGTCGATGTTCCGGGGACCCGCCGGAGGGACCGTCCCGCCGTCCGGAACGCCGCCGGGGAGCCCGCCGGGCCGGTCGCCGGCCGGACGGGCGGCGGCCTCAGGGCGCCAGCGCGGCCACGGCCGCCGCGGCGGTGATCCCCGCCACCCGGACCGTCTTCCGCCGCCCGGCCTCGCCGCGGAGGAGCGCCACGTCGGCCCGCCGGACCCCCAGCGCCACGGCCAGGAACTCCACCAGCGCGGCGTTCGCCGCCCCGTCCACCGGGGGCGCCGCGAGCTGGATCTTGAGCCGGCCGTCGTGCTCGCCCACCGCGCGGGTGCGGGAGGCGCGCGGCTGGACCAGGATCTCCAGCACCGCCGCGCCGCCCTCGTCGCGCGCCCAGGCCATCAGCGCAGCCCGAGCAGCACGATCTTCGCCTTGTCGGCGAGCTCGACCATGCGCGGGAGGTCCATCACCAGCGTCGCCCCCGCCTCGACCGCCAGCAGCCGGCCGCGCGCCTCGCGCAGCGACACCACCGTGTCCGGCCCGACCGCGGGCAGGTCGAAGCGGCGGTCCTGGTGCGGCTTCACCGCCTTCGCCACCACGAACCCGCCCGACCTCGCCAGCTCGCCGCCGCGCCGGATGCAGGCGTCGGTGCCCTCCAGCGCCTCCACCGCCAGCGCCACCCGGTCCTTCACCACCACGGTCTGCCCGAGGTCCAGCCGGCCGATGCCGCGCGCCAGCTCCAGCCCGTAGCGCGCGTCCTCCAGCTCCTCCGGCGTCGGCTGGTGCCGGCCCAGCACGCCCTCCGGCGCGAGCCGGTCGGCGAGGAACGGGGTCGGATCGGTGATGGCGACGCCCTCCTCCTCGAGGAAGCGCGCCATGGCCCGCAGCAGGTTGTCGTCGGAGCGGACCGCCACGCGCGCCAGCACCCTCACGCCGGTGGCGTCGAGCATGGCGTCGGCGAAGAACCGCTTCTTGGTGATGGAGCCGAGCATCACGCACTGGCTCGCCCCGCCGGCGCGCAGCCCCTCCAGCAGGTGGCCGATCTGCCCCAGCTTCACCCAGGTGATCGCGTCCACCTGCTTCGCCAGCTCGGGGTCGGTCTCGGACTTGTGCGCCACCGCCACCACGCGGTGCCCGGCACGGCGCGCGCTCTCGGCGAACAGGAGGGGGAACCGCCCGCCGCCGGCGATGAGGCCGATGGTCGCCACCGCTACCTCGTGATGCCGCGCTGCGAGCCCTTCAGGAACGCGATGAAGTGGTCGGTCTCGGGGTGGCCGGCGAGCTCCGCCTCGAGCTGCGCGATGGCCTCGGCGAGGCCCAGGCTCGAGCGGAACACGATCTTGTAGGCCTGCTTGACGCGGCCGACCTGCTCCTCGGTCATCCCCGCGCGCTGCATGCCGATGGTGTTCAGCCCGGCCAGCTCGCCGCGCGCGCCCGCCACGGTGCAGTACGGCGCGACGTCCATGGCGACGCCGGTCATGCCGCCCACGAACGCGAGCCGCCCGACGCGGCAGAACTGGTGCGACGCGGACAGTCCGCCGAAGTGCACGTGGTCCTCGATGAGCACGTGGCCGGCGATGGCCACCGAGTTCGCGATGATGGCCCCGTCGCCCACCTGGCAGTCGTGGCCGATGTGGCTGCTCGCCATGAACAGGCCGCCCGAGCCGATGCGGGTCACCCCGCCGCCGCCGGCGGTCCCGAGGTTCACGGTGGCGAACTCGCGGAACGTGTTGCGGTCGCCGATGACGAGCGCGGTGTCCTCGCCCCGGTACTTCAGGTCCTGCGGGATGCCGCCGATGACCGCGTGCGGGAAGATCCGGTTCGACGCGCCGAGCGTGGTCCGGCCGGTCACGACCGCGTGCGCGCCGACCGAGTTGCCGGGGCCCATGCGAACCAGCGGGCCGATCACGGCGTAGGGGCCGATGTCGCAGGACGGATCGACCTGCGCGCCGGCCTCGACGATGGCGGTGGGGTGGATTGCCATGACGCCCGTGCTCCTCGATCGTCTGCTACCGCTCGCGGTCGGCGAGCATCGCCATGAACTCGGCCTCGGCGACCACCTGGCCATCGACGCGCGCGACGCCGGTCTGCTTCCAGACGGCGCCCTTCTGCTTCGTCACCTCGACCTCGAGCTCGAGCCGGTCGCCCGGCACCACCGGGCGGCGGAAGCGCGCCCCGTCGATGCCCATGAGGTAGGTGATCTTGTCCTTCACCTCGTCGGGCTTCAGGGACATCGTGGCGAGCAGCGCGGCCGCCTGGGCGAGCGCCTCCAGGATGAGCACCCCGGGCATCACCGGCTGGGCCGGGAAGTGCCCCTGGAAGAACGGCTCGTTCATGGTGACGCCCTTGAGCGCCACCAGCCGCCGGTGCGCCTCGAACTCCACCACCCGGTCCACCAGCAGGAACGGCGGCCGGTGCGGCAGCAGCTCCTGGATCCCGACGACGTCGAGGATCGACTTGCGCTCCGCGCTCTCGCTCATGGCTCGTCCTCGCCGGCGTCCGCGCGCAGCCGCTCCACCTCGCGGCGCAGCTCGCGCAGCTCCTTGCGCATGTCGTGCAGGTGATCGAGCGACGCCATCGCCTTCAGCCAGTTGCCGTGGGGCACGGCCGGCGAGCCGGACACGGTCTCACCGGCCTCCACGTCGGCCATCACGCCGGACTGCGCGCCGATCCGCACGCCGTCGCCGATCTCGAGGTGGCCGACGATGCCGGCCTGGCCGCCCGCCACCACGCCCATGCCGAGCTTGGTGGAGCCGGCGACGCCCACCTGCGACACGAGCAGGCTGAGCGGGCCGACCTGGACGTTGTGCGCGATCTGCACCAGGTTGTCGATCTTGGCCCCGCGGCCGATGCGCGTCGAGCCGAGGGTGGCGCGATCCACGCACGTGTTCGCGCCCACCTCCACGTCGTCCTCGATCACCACGTTCCCGACCTGCGGGACCTTGTAGTGGCGGGGACCCTTGCCCTCGCCGTCCGGGTCGAACGCGAAGCCGAAGCCGTCCGAGCCGACGACGCAGCCCGGCTGCAGGATGACGCGGTTGCCCACCGCGCAGCGCTCGCGCACCACCACGTTGTGGTAGAGCACGCAGTCCTCGCCCACCCGCGCCCCGTCGGCCACGTGCACGCCCGGGAACAGGATGGTGCGCGCGCCCACCTGCGCGTCCGGCCCCACGCAGGCGAGCGGCATCACCTGCGCGCTCGGGTGGACCCGGGCCGTCGGGTGGATCACCGCGGTGGGGGCCACCTCCGGCATCGCCTCGCGCGGTGGGTGGAACAGCGTCGAGATCTTCGCGAACGCGAGGTAGGCGTTCACGACCCGCAGCACCGGGCGGCCGGCCGGCACCTTCTCGCCCGGCTCGACCACCACCGCGCCGGCGCGCGACGCCTCGAACGCCTTGCGGTACTTGCGGTTCGAGAAGAACGAGATCTCGGCCGCCGTGGCCTCCTCGAGCGGCGCGATGCCCTCGAGCCGCAGCTTCCCGTCGCCGTCCACCTGGCCGCCGACGCGGGCGGCGAGCTCCGCGAGCGTGTAGGACGCCACGGCCGCGCCTACTTCTTCCCGGCGGCCGGCTTGGCCGGCTCGGCCTTCTTCGCCTGCCCGCCGGCCTTGCTCCCGGCGCCGAAGCGGGCGTTGTACTTGCGGACCAGCTCGTTGGTGAGGTCGAGCGACTGCGGCGCGTAGACGATGCCCGCGTCGTTGCGCTCGAAGACCATGGTGAACCCGTCCGCCTCGGCGATCTCGCGGATGACGCCGGTCATCTTGTCCACGATGCCGCGCATCACCTCGCCCTCGCGCTGGGAGAGGTCCTTCTGGAGCTGCACGAACAGCTGCTGCAGCTCCATCGCCTTCCGGTCGAGCTCGGCGGCCTTGTCCTTCTTCGCCTGGTCGGCCATGACCAGGGCCTGCTTGTCGAACTCGGTCTTGAGCTTGTCGAACTCGGCCTTCTTCTGGTCGATGACCTTCTGCTTCTCGTCGAAGTCCTTCTTCAGCACGGCGGTGGCCGACTTGCCCTCGTCCACCTCGCGGATGGCGCGCTGCAGGTCCACGAAGCCGAACTTGGCCTCGGCGCGGGCGGCGGTGGCGGAGAGGAGGAGGGCGAGCAGGGAGAGGCGGGCGAGAGTGCGCATGGCGGGTCCTTCGGTGGATCAGAAGAAGTTGCCGATGGTGAACTGGAAGTCGAGCGCCTGATCGACGTATTCGCCGGTCAGCTTGTCCTTGCGGCGATTCAGCGGGATGCCCCACTCGAACCGGAGCGGGCCGATGGGGCTGAACCACCGGAAGCCGAACCCGACCGACTTGTAGAGCGACAGCGGGACGTCGGGGTCGGAGAACTTGCCGCGGGCGAACGCGTTGCCCATGTCGCTGAACAGCACCCCGCGCACGCCCACCTTCTCGACGATGGGGAACTCGAGCTCGAGGTTCAGGACGAGCTGCTTGTCGCCGCCGACCGCCAGCGGGTAGAGCGCCGACGACGGGTTGCGCGAGCGGCCCACGTCCTCCGCCGGCGCGATGGAGAGATAGCGGTAGCCGCGCAGGGAGTTGATGCCGCCCACGTAGTACAGCTCGGAGATGGGCACCTGGTGCGAGGCGTCCCAGTTGCGGATGTAGCCGAGCGTCAGCTTGGCGCGGGCGATCAGGCCGAGGAACACCGGCCGGTACCAGCGCGCGTCCACCGCGTACCGGGTGAACAGGTTCACGTTCTGCCCGAACGCCCACTGCGGCGCGAGGAACGGCGGGGCCGCCTCGGCGCTGGTGGAGACGAACCAGCCGCGCGACGGGAACAGGCGGTTGTCGCGCTTGTCCCACTGGAGCGAGAGGCGCAGCGCGCTGGTGGTGCCGGACTTGAACTGGTTCGCGTAGAGCAGGCCGGAGTCGGAGGCCGACACCGACACGTACTCGTTCGTGTAGGTGGCGAACAGGCGCAGGTCGTCGAGCTTCCGCGCGAAGGACCACCACGGGTAGAGGCCGGAGAGCTCGTAGCCCCAGGTCATCGAGCCGCCGATGGCCCGCCGGGTGAACGTCGTGTAGTAGCCCTCGGTCGCGTACAGGTCGAACGCGAACGTCCAGCGCGTGTCGAGGAAGTACGGCTCGACGAACTGGATCTGCCCGAGCTGGCGGATCGACGACCACTGCACCTGCAGCGAGAGCGTCTGGCCCCAGCCGAAGAAGTTGTTCTGCGAGATCTGGCCGGTGAGGATGAAGTTCTCGTAGGACGAGAAGCCGGCGCCGACCTGGAACGTGCCGGTGGCCTTCTCCTTCACCTCCACCGTGGCGACGATGGTGTCGTCCTTGCTGCCCTTCTTGGTGGTGATCTCGACGGTCTCGAAGAAGCCCAGCGCGGTGATGCGCTGCTTCGACGCCTTGATCCCGGTGCCGCTGTAGAGCTCGCCCTCGTAGATCCGCAGCTCGCGGCGGATCACCTTGTCGCGCGTCTTGTCGTTGCCGATGATCTCGATGCGCTCGAAGTGGACCTTCGGGCCGGGCTGCACCTCGAAGTTGATGTCCACGATGCGGCGCTTCGGGTCGGTGTTCGTCAGCGGGGTGACGTTCGCGTAGGCGTACCCCATGTCCTTGTAGAGGTCGCCGATGGCGAAGATGTCGGCGCCCACCTTCGAGCGCATGAACAGGTCGCCGGTCTTGGTGCGGACCATCCTCTTCAGCACCGGCTCGCGATCGAGGAGCTGGCCGCTGAACTCGACCTTGCCGATGTCGTACTTCTCGCCCTCCTCCACCGGGATGGTGATGAAGAGGAACCGGCGGTCCGGCGAGAGCGCGACGGAGGGCTTCCCCACCTTCACCGTCACGTAGCCCTTGTCCATGTAGACGGCCTGGACGGACTGGAGGTCGTGCTGGAACGCCTCCTCCTTGTACGTGCCGGTGGAGTTCAGGAACGACAGGAGGTTCCCCTCCTGCGTCTGCATGAACGGGGTGATGTCGTCCTTCGGGACGTGGTCGTTCCCGAGGAAGCGGATCTCCTTCACCTGGACCTTGGCCTTCTCGTCCACGGTGTAGATCACGTCCGCCTGGTTGTCGGGGAGGTCCACGACCTTCCAGGTCACGTCGGCGAGGTAGTACCCCTTCTCGACGTACTTCTCCTGGATCTTCTTCACGTCCTTGCGGACGACGGCCAGGTCGAGCACCGCGTACGGCTTCAGCTCGACGGTGTCCTTGAGGTCGTCCTTCGAGAGCGCCTGGTTCCCGACGATCTTCGCCTCGTGGACGGTGGGCCGCTCCACCACCTTGTAGACCAGGGCGGGCGACGCCTCCGGCCCCTCCAGCTCCGCGGTGGCGTCCGAGAACAGGCCCAGGCGCATGATGCCGCGCAGGTCCTGGTCCACCTTCTTGGGGTCGAGCGGCTCGCCCTTCTTGCTGGAGATGGTCGCGCGGATCGCGTCCACCTCGACGCGCCGGTTGCCCTCGATGCGGACGTCGGACAGCACGGCGTCGGCGCCGCGCGCGAGCGCGGGCGCGGCGGCCAGGAGCAGCGCCGCGAGCAGGACGGGGACGCTGAGCAGGTGGCGCGTCACGGAGCCGCGGAATCTAAACCGGCCCCTGGAAAACCTCAAACACTCTTGCGCCGTGGCCTGCCCCGTCGCCGGGCGACGCGGGGCGGGGGTCGCGGGGCGCGTCAAGCGAGCCGTCCCTGGACCAGGCGGAGGCGGCGCGGCAGCGCCGCGGCGAGCCGCTCGTTGTGCGTCACCACCACCGCGGTGATTCCCATCCGGACGTTCAGGTCTGCGAGCAAGGCGTGGATCCCCTCGGCGGTCTGCGGGTCGAGGTTGCCGGTCGGCTCGTCCGCGAGCAGCAGCTTCGGCTGGAGGCACAGCGCGCGGGCCAGGGCGACGCGCTGCTGCTCGCCCCCGGACAGCTCGCCGGGCCGGTGCTCCATCCGCTCGCCCAGGCCGACCGTCTCCAGCATCTCGGCGGCGCGGCGGCGGGCGTCGGCGCGGGCCACCCGCCGGATGAGCGCCGGCATCATGGCGTTCTCCAGCGCGGTGAACTCGGGCAGCAGGTGGTGGCTCTGGAACACGAACCCGATGGTCTGGTTCCGGAACGCGGCCAGGCCGTCCTCGCCGCGCCCGAACACGTCCTCCCCCTCGAACAGGACCCGCCCGCGGGAGGGCACGTCGAGCGCGCCCAGCAGGTGCAGGAACGTGCTCTTGCCGGCGCCGGACGGGCCGGTGAGCGCCACCAGCTCGCCCGCGGCGATCTCCAGGTCGATGCCGCGGAGCACCTCCAGGCGCTTCTCGCCCATGAGGTAGGTCTTCCCCAGGCCCTCGATGCGGATGAGCGGCGCGGGCTGCATCACTCGTCCCGCAGCCCGTCCACCGGGTGGAGGCGGGCCGCCTTGGTGGCGGGGTAGATGGTGGCGAGGTAGGAGAGCGCGAGCGCGGCCAGGCCCACCAGCGTGAACTGCGCGCCGTCGAGCAGCACCGGCAGGTTGGAGATGTAGTAGACGCCCGGGTCGAGCGGGATGCCGACCTTGTCGATGAGCAGGCAGGTGCCGAGCCCGAGCAGCAGGCCGAAGACCGTGCCCACCGCACCGATCACCACGCCCTCCACCACGAAGATCTTCATCACGCTGGGCACCCCGGCGCCCATGGACTTCAGCACCGCGATCTCCCGCCGCTTCTCCAGCACCTGCATGATGAGCGTGGCGACGATGATGAAGCTCGCCACCAGCACGATGAAGCCGAGGATCACCGCCATCACCACCTTCTCCATCTGCAGCGCGGAGAAGAGGCTGCGGTTCAGCTCGCCCCAGTCCTTGGCGCGGTACGGCCAGCCGCCCAGCGCGAACACCACCCGGCCCATGACCGAGCGCGCCGCGTCCGCGTCGCGCACCTTCACCTCGAGCCCGGTGACCGTCTCCACGCCGAAGAACCGCTGCGCCTCGGCGAGCGAGATGTACGCGAACTTGGAGTCGTACTCGTACATGCCGCTGTAGAACACCGCCGCCACGCGGAACGGCCGGCTCTTCGGCTGCGGCCCGCCCGGGCCCAGGTCGCCGAACGGGGAGACCAGGTTGACCTGGTCGCCCACGAAGACCCGGAGCGCGTGCGCCAGCTCGCGCCCGATCACGATGCCCGGCAGCGGGCGGCCCGGGCGCGGCCGCTCCGGCGCCGCGCCCCCGGCCTCGCCGCCGTCGCGGGGCAGCGGGATCTCCGCCGGCGCGTCCAGCCACTCCAGCCGGCCGTCCTGCACGCTCGCGGGCAGGTCGGTGACCGACCCGATGGTCTTCACGTCGATGCCCTTCAGGATCGCGCCGGTCAGGTTCTGGCCGGTGGAGAGCATCACCTCGTTGTAGAGGAACGGCGTGGCCGCCTCGACGCCGCGCACCCCCAGCACCGTCTCGCGGATGCGGCGCCAGTCGCCGAAGTCGTCCTGCCCGTAGCTCAGCACCATGCCGTGCGCGGTGTGGCCCAGGATCTTCTTCTTCAGGTCGGCCTCGAAGCCGCTCATCACCGACAGCACCACGGTGAGCGCCCAGACGCCGATGGCGACGCCGCCGATCGAGATGAGCGTCATGAGCAGCGTGGCCGGCATGCGCGGGCGGTGGAACAGCTCGCCGCGGCGGTAGGCGCGCCGCTCCCGCGCGTCGCGCACGAGGGACCAGGCGAGCGCGAGGAGCAGGCCCGGCAGCAGCCCGGTCACCACCACCGCGAACAGCGCCGCGAGCGCCTTCGGCGAGAGCTTCAGGTGGCTGCGCGCCACGAACAGCTCGTAGGAGAGCGAGGCGTCCACCCGGCCCGCGCCCGCCAGCAGGTACGCGAGGCTGGCGCCCGCGAACACCGCCACCGCCGAGAGCAGGCCGGCCCCGAGCAGCCCGAGCACCACCACCAGCGTGCCCTGGGCCTCGAGCGCCTGGATCGCGCCCACCGCGCCGCGGACGCCGGGGGGCAGCACGCCCACCAGCACCGCGACCACCGCGGTCCACAGCAGCGTGGCGGCGGAGAGCTCGTAGAACGCGAGGCGGCGCCCCACCCGCGCGGCGGCGGCGCCGAACGCGCCGCCGAGCGAGGCGCCGGCGAGCGCGGCCAGGCCGCTGGCGAGCGGCGTGGGCAGGCCCAGCCGGTCGCCGAAGAAGGCGTGGGCCACCGGCGCGAGCGCGGCCGCGCCGAACACGCCGGCCAGCACCAGCGCGAACGCGGCGAAGGAGAAGACGGGCGGCACGGGGTGCGCGGCGCCGTCGCGGGGGGCCGCGCCGGGCGCGGGCGCCGCCGGGCGATGGCCGGGCTCGGAGCCGGGCCGGTGCGGGACGGGATCGGACAAGGTCAGTCGCGGGACTTCAGCAGCGGGAACAGGATCACGTCGCGGATCGACGCCGAGTCGGTGAAGAGCATGGCCAGCCGGTCGATGCCGATCCCCTCGCCCGCGGTGGGCGGCATGCCGTGCTCCAGCGCGCGGACGAAGTCCTCGTCGTAGGGCATGGCCTCCTCGTCGCCGGCGGCCTTGGCGCGCATCTGCGCCTCGAAGCGCGCGCGCTGGTCGGCCGGGTCGTTCAGCTCGGAGAACGCGTTCGCGAGCTCCATCCCGGCGGCGAACAGCTCGAAGCGGTCCACCAGCCGCGGGTCGGCGTCGCGCCGGCGCGACAGCGGGCTCGTCTCCAGCGGGAAGTCCACCACGAAGGCCGGCCGGTCCTTCGGGAGCTGCGGCTCGCCGAAGATCTCGAACGCGAGCGCCACCGCCTCGCCCGGCGTCTTCTTCGCGGCCTGCTCCAGCTTCCAGGCGTCCTCGGAGTCGTTCTCCCGGGCGGCCGCGCGCGAGAGCGCCTCGGCGAGCCCGCGCCCGGCGAGCGCGTCGTCGGGCGCCAGCCCCAGCGCGCGCGCGCCCACCTCCAGCATCGAGACGCGCGGGTACGGCGGCGTCAGGTCGATGGCCTGGCCCTGGAACGTCACCACCGGCCCGCCGGTCACCTCCACCGCGAGCTGGTGCATCAGCTCCTCGGTGAGGCGCATCAGGTCCTCGTGGGTGGCGTACGCCTGGTAGAACTCGATGGAGGTGAACTCCGGGTTGTGGCGCCGGTCGATCCCCTCGTTGCGCCAGATGCGGCCGATCTCGTAGACGCGGTCGAGGCCGCCCACCACGAGGCGCTTCAGGTGCAGCTCGGTGGCGATGCGGAGCTTCAGGTCGAGGTCGAGCGCGTTGTGGTGCGTCTCGAACGGCCGCGCCGCCGCCCCGCCCGCCTCCTCCGGCTTGTGCAGCGTGGGCGTCTCGACCTCCAGGTACCCGCGGGCGTCCAGGAAGCGGCGGATCCCGGAGACGATGCGGGCGCGCTTCACGAACGCCTCGCGCACGCCCGGCGTGACCACCAGGTCCACGTAGCGCTGGCGGTAGCGCTGCTCCACGTCGGTGAGGCCGTGCCACTTCTCCGGCAGCGGGCGCGTCGCCTTGGTGAGGATCGTGAACGTCCGCGCCTCGAGCGTCAGCTCGCCGGTCTTGGTGCGGGTGGCCGGGCCCTCCGCGCCCACGATGTCGCCGATGTCGAGCAGCTTGAAGACCTCGAACGCCTGGTCGCCCACGCGATCCTTCTTCACCCAGACCTGCAGCTCGGCGGACCGGTCGCGGACGCGCAGGAACGCGGCCTTGCCGAAGGAGCGGACCGCCAGGACGCGGCCCGCGAGCGACCAGTCGCCCGGGGCCTTCGCGATCTCCTCGGCGGGCTGGTCGCCATGGTGGCGCAGCAGCTCCTCCGCGAGGTGGCGGGGCTGCCAGCCGTTTCCGAAGGGGTTCACGCCGAGGGCGCGGAGCGCCTCGGCCTTCTTCAGACGCTGCGCGATGATCTCGCGCTCGGTCGTTCCAAGTTCGTCGGCCATCGGGTGCGGAATCTCTCGGATCCTCGGAGGAATCTCCGGGGAGCTGCGTGCCGGGGGAGGCTAGTCGGGTCGGCGCGGGGCGTCAACGCGGGATGCGCCCGGGCGCGACCGCGCCGTGAGCCCGCGGGGGCCCGCCGAGGGAGGCGGCCGCGCGGCGCGTCGCGTCCACGGCCCCTGGATCGTCGGCCCCCGCCGTCACCTGGCCACGAAGCCGAGCGACGGGTTCATCGCGCCGCCCGAGATGCGGACGTAGAAGTCCCCGTCCCACGAGACCTGGCCGTGGTAGGTGGCGTCCGCGCTGGTCGAGAGCCGCCCGTCGCTCGACAGCGTCAACCGGCGGGAGGCGGGCAGCACGGTGGAGCCGGTGCTGTTCTCGAACGCGCTGAACGTGAGGGTGCCGCTCGCGTCGATCGAGCAAGCGCCCCGGTTCCAGCCCGACGAGACCGCGGTCGCGCCGCTGTAGACGAGGTGCAACGCCCAGTCGCCGGCCAGGTCGGCCTGCGCGAAGGTCCGGCCCGTGCGCTGCAGCACCATGAAGCCGGGCTCGGGCGCGCCGGGGTCGCCGGAGAGGTGGACCAGGAACACGGCGTTCTTGTCGGGCGCCATCACGCCGCGCATCGCGGCGCCGTCGTCGAGCCGCACCACCCCCGCCCCGTCCACCGACAGCGTCCCCGCCGCGCCGGGGTCCATGACCACGCCGTCGGAGGCGTGGAGCTCGCCCACCGTGAGCACGCCGGCCGCGTCGGTGCTCGCCGCGCCCCAGGTCCACCGCACGCCGGCCCCTGCGTAGAGGCCGTGGAACGCGAAGCTGCGGCCGGCGAGGTCGGCGGCCGAGTAGGTCAGGCCGGGCACGCGCTTGCGCCACGCGAACAGGTTCCGGCGGACGACCGGCGTGCCCTCCTGGCCGGTGCCGAACACGAGCGTCCGGGCCGCCGCCATGGTCCCGTGGAACGCCGGATCGCCGTCCGCGCCGGTCAGGCGCACCGTGCCGTTCTGGGCGATGATCGCCTTCAGGTCGAAGCCGGGCGGCGGCAGCCCGGTGTTGCCCTGGTCGTCGAGGAACGAGAGCACCGTCACCTGGCCCGACGCGGCGATGCGGACCTGGACGTCCGCCCAGCCCGACTCGTCGTTCGTGGCGAGCTGGAGGATGTCCCAGTCGCCGGCGAGGTCGGCCTGCGTGAAGCCGGTGACCGGCGCCGGATCGCTCCCGCCGGACGAGCAGCCGGCGAGGACCAGCAGCGCCGCGGCGGCGGCGTACCGCGTGAACGGATGGCGCGAGCCCATGGTGTCCCCCCTGCGGCGGCCGTCCTGCGCGGCCGCTGGCGCGAAGCGTCGCACGTCGCCGGGGGGTGCGGCCCCGCGTCACGGCGCCGCCCGCGACGGCGTTAGGGAGCGAGGGGGCCGGGCGCCGCCCGAGGTCAGCGCGGCGCGTACACCGTGTAGTCGATCTCGGGGAAGATGTTGTCCTTCTGCTCGACGTGGGCGAGCCACCCCTCGTCGATGCGGCCGGCGCGGAGCTGGTCGTGGAGCCGCGTGAAGCGGAGCACGTGCTCCTTCGTGCGCCGGATGGCGTAGTCCACCATGGTCCCGGTCTTCATGATGAAGGCCCAGTCGGACGACTGCGCCAGCAGGAGCTCGCGCGCGGCCTGCGAGAGCGCGCGGCGCTCGAGCTCGGTGGGCTGCTTGTAGTCGCGCGCCAGGGCGATCATCCGCTCCGCCGCCTTGTGCAGGTGCCGGTAGATCCAGTCGTTGGAGCCGTCCAGCCACACGCCGGCGTAGCCGCCGGCGCCCCAGGAGCAGAGCGGCGGCGTGGCGAGCTGCTGCTCGGGGTTCTCGCGCAGGTAGTCGCCGGGCGTGGCCAGCCGGAAGACGCGCTGGTCGTAGGCGGCCTTCCGCACGAGGTAGTCGATGAACATCGGCCCCTCGTACCACCAGTGGCCGTACAGCTCGGCGTCGTAGGGCGACACGACGATGGGGCGCACGCCGCCCATCCGCGAGGCGAGGTGCTCGATCTGCCGCTCGCGGTTGAACATGAAGTTGCCGGCGTGCTGCGCGGCCCGCTCGCGCGCGCGGCCCGGGTCGTAGGGCTCCTTGTGCGCGGTCCGGCCGGTGATCCGGTAGTACTTGATGCCGACGTTCTTCCGCTGCCCGGTGGGCTGGATGTAGGGCCGGACGTAGTCGAGGTCGAGGTCCCAGCCCACGTCCCGGTAGAACTCGCGGTAGTCGGCGTCGCCGGGGTAGCCGGACTCCGCGCTCCACACCTGCATCGACGACTCGGCGTCGCGCCCGAAGGCGGCCGGGCCGGTGGGCGTGTAGATGGGCGCGTAGACGCCGTAGCGCGGGCGCGGCGTGGCGTCGGTGATGCCGTGGGTGTCCACGAAGAAGTAGCGGATGTTCTGCTCGGCCAGGTACGCGTCGAGGCCGGGGAAGTACCCGCACTCCGGCAGCCAGATGCCGGCCGGATCGCGGCCGAAGTGGCGGCGGTGGTGCGCGACCGCGACCGCGATCTGCGCGCGCACGGCCTCCGGGTACTCCTGCATGAGCGGCAGGAACCCGTGCGTCGCGCCGCAGGTGACGATCTCGAGCCGGCCCGCGTCCTCCAGGCGCTTGAAGGCGCCCACCAGGTCGCGGCGGTAGCGATCGCCGAACAGCGCCCGGAGCCCCCGGAACTCCTGCTGGTAGTGCAGCGCCAGGCCGTGGAAGGTCGCGTCCTTGCGGGTGCGGTGGACCTCCTTGTCCGCGAGCTCGCACAGCTTGTCGAGGCGCCGCGCGTAGCGCGACATGAGCAGCTCGTCGCGCAGCATGGCGACGAGCGGCGGCGTCATCGTCATCGAGACGCGGAACGGCACGCCCTCGTCGGTGAGCCGGTCGAACGCCTGGAGCAGGGGGAGGTAGGTCTCGGAGATGGCCTCGTAGAGCCAGTCCTCCTCCAGGAAGTCGTCGTACTCCGGGTGCCGGACGAACGGCAGGTGCGCGTGGAGCTGGAGCGCCACGTAACCGCGCACGTCTGTCATCTACTTCTCCCTCGGATCGACGGGCCGCCCGGGCGACGACGGCGCCGCGGTCGGGGACGACGGCCGCCCCCCCATCCCGCCCGCGCTCCCGCCCCACACCGGCGCGCTGCCGAAGCGCGACCAGTCGGACAGGCGCGCCAGCAGCGCGCGCGCCTCGTCGGAGAACGGGCCGCCCGCGTGGCCCGGCCCGAGGAGCCGGCCGAGCGGCATGTCCCACGGGATGCGCACGAACCGGTCGTCCACCACGCCCGACGGGCCCGACGACGGCAGGCCGACCGGGTTGGACGGCCGGGCGAGCAGGCGCTCGGCGCCGCGCCGGTCCACCACGTGGATCTCGGCGCGGTAGGCCCGCCCCGGCTCGAGGTCGTGCACGTAGTAGCCGCGCGACTCGAGCGCGAAGTCGATCACCCGGACGCGCTCCCAGCCGGCGCCGCTCCGGGCGAAGACCCAGAGCTGCGAGCGCCCGTGGTCGAGCCCCTGGAACGCCGCGTCCAGCGTGGCGCCGGACCAGTCCCAGTAGAGGAAGAGCGTGCGCGGGTCGCGGGGGAGCGCGACGAACGCGTCGTCGCCGTAGCCCCAGGGCAGCTCCCCCAGCCCCTCGTCGTACGCGGGCGCGCCCGAGGGCGTGCCCTCGGCCTCCTCGGCGGCGGCGTCCTCGTCCTCGGGCTCCGGCTCGACCAGCGGGTGCGGAGCCTCGCGGACCGCGTCCTCGCCGCGCACGCGCGCCACGAAGAAGCCCTCCGCGTCGGGGACGGCGGCGCGCGGCTTGCGCGCGGTGGCCTTCCGCCGCCCGGAGCGCGCCCCGGCCGCGGCCCCCACCGCCGCGCCGACCGCCGCGCCCGCCACGGCCGCCGCCGCGGTCGCGGCCTTGCCCGCCTTGCGCGCCCGGGCCGGGGCGGCGCCCGCCCTGGCGCCGACCACCGCCCCGATGGCCGCCCCTGCGCCGGTCCGCGCCGCGCGGGCCGCCGCGCCGGGGCGGACGGGCTTCGGCGCCTTCGCGGACGCCGGCGCGCCGGCCGCCGCCGCCTTTCCGGCGGCCTTCCCGGCCCGCTTCGCGCCCGCGCGGGCCACCTCGCCCGCCGCCTGCTTCACCGCGCGCACGGCCTCGCCGGTGGCCTTCACGGTGCGTCCCGCCGCCGCGCGGACCCGCGCGCCGGGCCCCTGCCCCGCCGCCTTCACCCTGGGTGGCGCCTTCGACGCGGACGCGCCCGCGGGCGCCGCCCGGGCGGGCTCGCCGGCCCCGGCCTCCTCGAGCGCGCTGACCAGCTCCGCCTTGGTCTTCAGCCGGGAGTGACCCGGCCCGAGGATCTTGCGCGCGAGCGCGCGGAGGCTCTCCACGGTCATCTTCCTGAGGTCGGGCATGGCTCGGAATCGTTGAATCAATGTTCGCCCGGTGGGGCAAGCGGTTTCCGGGGGCCGCGACGGCTTCGCGCGCGGAGCTGTCCCCCCTGCGCGGGGCACGGGCCGCCTCCGCCCTCTGCTAGGCTGAACGTGCAAACCGCGGGGGCTCATTGCAGGAACCGGGAAAGGTCCACGAGTCCGCGGGCGCGACCGCCTGCCTGCGCTGCGGAGCACCGCACGCGCCGTCCGACCCCTGCACCCCCGCCGACGCCGCCGCCCGCACGCTGGTGTTCGGCGGGTGCGCCGCCGCGCCGCCGCCGGACGCCGGCGCAGACCCGCTGGTGGGCGCGCAGGTGGGCAGCTTCCGCATCGTGCGCATGCTGGCGCGCGGCGGCATGGGCACGGTCTACCTGGCCGAGCACCCGGTCATCGGCAGCCGGGTGGCCATCAAGTTCCTGCACGAGTCGATGGCCGCCGACGCGGAGCTGGTCCAGCGCTTCTACGACGAGGCGCGCGCGGTGAACCTCATCGGCCACGAGAACATCGTCGGGGTGTACGACCTCTCGTCGCTGCCCTCCGGCCGGCGCTACTACGTGATGGAGCTGCTCGAGGGCGAGACGCTGGCCGAGCGGCTCGCCCGCGGCCCGCTGCCCCGCTCGGTGGCGCTGCAGGTCCTGCTCCAGCTCTGCGACGCCCTGCAGTGCGCGCACGAGCGCGGCGTCGTCCACCGCGACCTCAAGCCCGAGAACGTGTTCCTGGTGCCGCGCCGCGGGCGCCCGGACTTCGTGAAGCTGGTGGACTTCGGGATCGCGAAGCTGCGCAGCGCCACCGGTCACGCGACCGGCGCCTCCGGCGCGATCATCGGCACGCCCGAGTACATGGCGCCCGAGCAGTGCGAGGGCGGGCCGGTGGATGCGCGCACCGACGTGTACGCGCTCGGCGTCATGGCGTACGAGCTGCTCGCGGGGCGGCGCCCGTTCGACTCCGGCCCGGTGCAGCGGCTCCTGCTCGCGCACCTCCGCGAGCCGCCCCCGCCCCCCTCCGCGTTCGCCGACCTCGAGCCGGACCTGGAGGCCGCCGTGCTGCGCGCGCTCGCCAAGGCGCCGGCCGACCGCTTCCAGGACATGGCGGAGCTGGCCGACGCGCTGCGCCCGGCGGCCGCCCGGCTGGTCCGTGCGGCCGGGCCGGCCGCGGCGCCGGCCGCCCCCGACCGCCGCGCCGACGAGGCGGAGCGCGCGCGCCCGGCCGCCGGCCCGCCCCGCGGCGACCCCGAGCTGACGGCGCTCCTGCGCGCCGGGCCGGTGCCGCGGCGGCTCCCCATCGTGGAGCTCACCCGCGCCGGCCTGTACCTGCGCGCCGACGACGACCTGCCGCCGCTGTTCGCGCGGGTGAAGGTCGAGCTGGCCCACCCGTCCCTGCGGGCGCCGCTCGTGCTCGCCGCGGAGGTGGTGCGCCACGTCACCCGCGCCGAGGCGGCCGCCTTCCGGATGGCGCCCGGCTTCGCGCTGCAGCTCGTCGAGCTCGCGCCCGGCGCGCGCGCCGCGGTGGCGGCGCTCGCGGACGCGCTCCGCCGCGAGCCGGCGCCGACCTCGCCGCCGCCCAGCGCAGGGGGCGCGAGCGCGCGCCTGGCCGTGCTGGAGCGGCGCGCCGCGGAGGGCCCGTACGCGCTGCTGGGCCTCCCGCCGGACGCCGACTTCGCCGAGGTCCGCCGCGCCGCGCGCGCGCTCCGCGAGGAGCTGGAGGCGCTCCGGGCCCGGCCGCTCGCGGCCGACCACGCCCCGCGCAGCGGCGCGCTGCTCGCGCGCCTCGACCTCGCGCAGGGCGCGCTCGCCACACCCGCGCCGCGCCTCGCGCACGACGCCCGCGCCGGCAACTGGCGCGGCGTGCGGCGGTGCCTCGCGGCCGGCGTCCCGGACGCGCTCCGCGAGGCGCGGCGCCGCGAGCTGCACGAGGCCGAGCCCGCCCGCGCCGGGGAGGCCCGCCGCCAGCTCGCCTGCGCCCAGGTGGCGCGGAAGCTGGGGAACGTCGAGGCCGCCCGGACCGCCTGGGAGGCGGCGCTGGCCGCCGACCCGCTCGACGCGGCCGCGGTGGAGGGGTACGTGGCGTTCCGGCGCGAGCAGGAGCGGCGCTGACCGCGCCTCCCGTTCGCCCGCGCCCCGGCCGCGACGCCCGCGGCGGTGAATGCGGACCGCGGCCGCGCGTCTTTCGGTAGACTCGCCGCCCGATGCCCGCGCTCCCCACGCTCTGCGCGCTCGCGCTGCTGGCCGCCGCCCCCGGCCCCGCGCCGGCGCAAGCCCCTGCCCCGGCGCCGGGAGCCGGCCCCGAGGCGGGCGCCGACGCCGGCCCGCTCGGCCGCCGCTACCACCTGGAGCGCATCGAGCTGCGCGGCCTGACGCACACGCGCGAGGCCGAGGTGCGGCGCCACCTGCTGGTGGCGCCGGGGGACGTGCTCGACACCGAGCGGGTGCTCCTGTCGCGCCTGCGGCTCCTGCAGCTCGGCTGGTTCTCGCGGGTGGAGACGCGCGTCGAGCGCGGCTCGGAGCGCGGCCTGGTGGTGCTCGTCATCGAGGTGACCGAGCGCAACACGCTCGTCGTGAGCGACCTCGTGTTCGGCTCGACCGGCCCGCAGCCGTTCTACGGCGGCCTCGGCCTGTCGCAGCAGAACTTCCTCGGCCGCGGCATGGGGCTCTCCGGCGCGTTCGTGTACGGCGGGTCGCCGTCGGGCCGGTCCGACGACCCGTCCCGCTTCGCGCTCCGCGGCGGCTTCTTCGCGCCCGACCTCACGCCCCGGCGGCTGCCGCCGCTCGTGTTCGGCGTGTCCGGCCAGTTCCTGCGCGGCGAGGAGCTGACCTGCGACGACCCCGACTGCGAGGCGTACCGCTCCGGCTACGGGCGCGCCCCGCGCATCCGCTACCAGCGGGCGGCCGGCGAGGTGACGCTCGGGATGCGCCCCGGCCCGTTCGAGCGGCTGCTCGCGACCTACCGCTACGAGCGCCTGCACGCGAGCGCCATCGACGACTCGCCCGCGCTGGCGGCGGCGCGAGGGCCGGGCCCCGCCATCCTGTACGGCTGGTCCGACCTCTCCGCGCTCACCGGCACCTACGAGATCGACACGCGCGACGACTTCTTCTTCCCCACCGACGGCTTCCGCGGCGTGGCGCAGGTCACGTTCGGCTCCGCGCTGCTCGGCGGCGACTACGAGTACAGCCGGTACCTGCTGCAGCTCGAGACCGCCTACGCGCTCCTCGGGCGCAGGCTCCGGCTCCAGCTCGCGGCCGGCGCGGCGCAGGGCTCGGCGCCGTTCTTCGAGCGCTTCTACGCGGCGGACTGGTCGTACTTCACGGTGGGGCCGGCGCTCGGGCGGGCGCTCGAGCTGAACTTCTCCACCGACTCGCGCTACGACGCGGTCCTGGGCATGGCGGGGCTGGAGTACGCCGTGCCGCTCTGGTCGCGGGGCGGCTTCTTCCACCGCGGCTACGTCGCGATCGGCGCGCGCGGGGTGTGGTCGGCGGCGCGCCCCGGCGGCGGCCGCACCTCGGTGTCCGACCTGCCCTTCTCGGCGGACGTGGCGCTCCGCCTCGACACGCCGGTGGGCACCTTCAACGCCTCGCTGGGCTACGCGCTGGACAACTTCCTGTGATCCCCCTCGCGCCCCCGCGCGGCGCGCGCCGCGCCGTGCTCGCCGGCCTGGCGCTCGCCGCCCTCGCGCTCGCGGCCCCGCCGGCCCGCGCCGCGCCCGCGCCGCTGCCCGCGCGCCTGTGGGTCCGCGGCGGGCACCTCCAGGCCACCCTGGACCTCTCGGCGGTGTTCCCCGCGGCGCTCGAGAAGCAGCTCGGCAACGGCCTCACGAACCTGGTCGCCATCTACGTCACCGTGGCGCGCGAGGAGGGCGGCCCGCCCGCGGCGCTCTACGGCGAGGTCGTCGAGATCCTGTTCGACGTCTGGGACGAGACCTACGCGGTGACGGTGAAGGACTGGCGCACGCCCGCGGGCGCCCGGCGCGTGCTGCCCGACTACGCGGCGCTGCGGCGCCTGCTGTCCGACGCGCGCGAGGTGGACCTGGGCGCCGTCGGCGCGCTGCCGCCGGGGCCGCTGGTGGTGGAGGCGCGGGTGGAGGTGAACCCGGTGTCGAAGGAGCAGCTCCAGCGGACGCGCGAGTACATCGCGAACCCCACCGCCGGCGCCCGCGCGGGCGGCGGCGGGGGCGGCGGCTCGCGCAGCGTGCTCGGGGCGGTGGCGAGCTTCCTGCTCCGCGACCCGGACCCGGGCACCGACGTGCACCTCCTCCGCTCGGCGCCGTTCACGCTGACCCAGGTGGGCGCCCGATGAAGCCCGCCCGCCCCGCCCGCGCGCCCGCGGCAGCGGCCGCGCCCGGCCGGCTCCGCCGGCTGCTCGGCCACCTGCGCATGTCGCGCTTCGAGGCGCGGATCACGCTCGCGCTCGTGATCGCGGCCAGCCTCCCGCCGCTCGGCGCCATCCTGCTCGCCGGCCGGCTCGCCCAGGAGAACCTGACCCTCGGGCTCGATCCGCGGGTGGTGGACCGCCTGGAGTCGATCCCGTCGCTCTACGGCGACCTGTTCCAGGCGCGCAAGGCGCTCTACGCCGAGCAGGCGCGCGCGCTCGCCCGCGGGCTCCCGCGCGATCCCGCCGCCGGCTCCGCCTACCTGGCGAGCGCCCTGGAGCGGACCCCGCGCCTCCGGCGCGTGATCTGGTCCGGCCCCGACGGCCAGGTGGTGAGCGAGGCCGAGACGCAGGCCCCGAACCCCGAGGGCGAGTGGCGCGAGGCGCCGGCGCGGGTGGGCCTGCCCGGCGGTGGCCAGCTCGAGTGCGTGTTCGCCATCGAGGCCCGCTACTTCGCCGAGGTGGCGGAGTCCCGCGAGCTGGCGGAGCTGGTGCAGAACGTGGAGCGGCTGCAGGCGGAGATCCGGCGCAGCTACGTGCGCGCGTTCGGGCTGCTGCTGGTGGCGTGGGCGGTGGTGGCCGCCGGGGTGGGCTTCTGGCTGGCCCGCCGGACCACGCGGCGCGTCTCCGACCTGGTGCGCGCGGTCCGGCGGCTCGCGTCGGGCGACCTCTCGGTGCAGGTGGACCCGGGCCGCCACGCCGACGAGGTGGCCGGGCTGGCGCGCGCGTTCAACGCGATGGTCCGCGAGGTGCGCGAGAGCCGCGACCGCATCGTGTACCTGGAGAAGATCTCCGGCTGGCAGGAGGTGGCGCGCCGGCTGGCCCACGAGATCAAGAACCCGCTCACCCCCATGCAGCTCGCCTTCCAGCAGCTCGAGGCGCGCTGGAAGGCCACGCCCGGCGGCGACGCGGCGTTCGGGAGGCTGCTCGCGGACGCGGGCGAGATCGTGCGCGAGGAGATCGGCACGCTGCAGCGCCTGGTGGAGGAGTTCTCCGGCTTCGCCAAGCTGCCGCAGGTGAAGCCGGAGCCGTCCGACCTGGGCGAGTTCGTGGAGGAGTTCGTGCGCACCAGCCCGCAGGTCACCGAGGCGGCGGACGTGGACGTGGTCCGCGCCAGCCCCAGCTGCCCGGTGGGCCTCGACCGCGCGCTCATGCGCCGCGTGCTCGCGAACCTGTGCGCGAACGCGATCGAGGCGGCGCGGCCCGGGCGCGCCCGCATCCACCTCGGGGTGGCGCGCACCCGCGACCGGGCCGTGCTGACGGTGGCGGACGAGGGGCCGGGGATCGAGCGCGACCTGCGCGAGCGGATCTTCGACCCCTACTTCACCACCAAGGGCACCGGGACGGGCCTCGGGCTCGCCATCGTGAAGAAGATCGTCCTGCAGCACGGCGGGGAGATCCAGGCCGGGGAGCGGCCCGGGGGCGGCGCGTCCTTCACGGTCGCGCTGCCGCTCGCCGCGGCCGGCGAATCCGCGGGCGCCGGCGGGCCGGCGCGCGGTTAGAATCCGCGCCATGCCCTACGACCTGACCGACCGCCTCGCCCTCGTCACCGGCGCGACCTCCGGCATCGGCGCGGCGTGCGTGGACGCGCTCGTCGGCGCCGGCGCGCGCGTCGTCGCCGCCGCCCGCCGCGCCGACCGCCTCGACGCGCTCGCCTCGCGCCACCCCGGCCGCGTCCACCCGCTGGTGCTCGACGTGCGCGACCGCGCCGCGGTGGAGGCGAGCCTCGCCACCCTGCCCGCCGCCTGGAGCGCGGTGGAGGTGCTGGTGAACAACGCCGGGCTCGCGCTGGGCCTCGAGCCGGCGCAGCGCGCCTCGGTGGACGAGTGGCAGACGATGATCGACACGAACTGCACCGGCCTGGTGGTGGTCACGCGGGCGCTGCTGCCGGGCATGGTCGAGCGCGGGCGCGGCCACGTGGTCAACGTCGCCTCGGTGGCCGGCACGTACCCGTACCCCGGCGGCAACGTCTACGGCGCCACCAAGGCGTTCGTGCGGCAGTTCACGCTCAACCTCAAGGCCGACCTGATCGGCACCGGCGTGCGCGCGACCTCCGTCGAGCCGGGCATGGTCGAGACCGAGTTCTCGCTGGTGCGCTTCTCCGGCGACGCCGGCAAGGCGAAGCAGGTGTACCACGGCATGCAGCCGCTCGGCCCCGAGGACGTCGCCGACGCGATCCTCTGGTGCGTGAGCCGGCCGCCGCACGTGAACGTGAACGCGCTCGAGCTCATGCCCGAGCGGCAGGCGTTCTCGCCGTTCGCGGTGAAGCGGGGCTAGCGGCTCCCCGGGAGCCGCCGCCCGCCGCACGGAGCGCTCCGCGGGGCGGGCGCCCAGCCCCGTCGGAACGTCCTCACTCCGCGCCGCCCGCCTCCGCGCCGCTCACCGGCCAGCCGATCTCGTCGGCCACCGGCTCGAGGTCCCGGCGCAGCTTCTCGAGCGCCCGGATCTCGAGCTGGCGGGCGCGCTCGCGCGAGAAGCCGAAGTGGTGGCCGAGGTCGCGCAGCGTCTCCTTGCCCTCGCCCATGATCCGCGCCTCGACGATGTGCCGCTCGCGCGGGTCGAGCCGCCCCATGGCCTCGGACACCCGGCGGGCGAGCAGCGCGTCCTCCTCGGCGCGCGCCAGCTCCTCGTCCTGCGGCTCGCCGTCGGCCGGCGTGAACTCGAGGTGCGTGCTGGTCCCGTCGGCGACCGGGGCGTCGAGCGAGAGGTCGCGGCCCTCCATGCGCTGGGTCATCTCGACCACGTCGCTCGGCCGCACGCGGAGCTTCTTCGCGACGAGCGCGACGTCGATGCCCTCCTCGGCCAGGCCGGCGCCGGGGGTGAGCCGCTCGATCTCGTGCCGGGTGCGGGCCAGCGAGAAGAAGAGCTTACGCTGCGCCTGCGTCGTGCCGATCTTCACGAGCGACCAGGACTTCAGGATGTGGTTCTGGATGTAGGCGCGGATCCACCACACCGCGTAGGAGATGAGCCGGATCTCCTTGTCCGGATCGAACTTCTGCACCGCCTTCATCAGGCCGATGTTGCCCTCCTGGATGAGGTCGGCCATGCGCAGCCCGTAGGACCGGTACTCGAACGCGACCTTCACCACGAAGCGGAGGTTCGCCTCGACCAGCCGGTGGCCGGCGCGGGTGTTCCCCTCGTCGCGGAACTGGCGGGCGAGCCGCCGCTCCTCTTCCACCGTGAGGAGCGCGACGCGGTTGATCTCGCGGAGGTACTGGTCGAGGGTGCTGCTCGAGGTGCTCGGTCGGTTCATCTCTCCTCCAGGGTGGGAAAGGCTCGTGGCCCGGTCCCGCCCCAGCAACCTCCGTGCCCGCCCCGGGATCGCCGCCGATCGCGCGCCAGCGAGCGGCGCCGATACCGCGATCCCCGGCCGTGCCTGTAACTTCGTCGCGCGGGATCCGGTAAGCGCGACAGGTGCGCCGGCTCGGGGGCTCCCCCCGCGCGCGGCGTGACGGGCGGCCCGTGGACGGCGGGCCGCGCTCGCGCTCGCCCGGTGCGGCGCCGCCCAGGGGCATTCACGCACGGTGACGCCTACATCCCCGAACGAGTCCGCCCCGCTGCCCTCCGGGGCGCTAGAAGACCGCTTCGTCCGCGCCCGCCCCGGGCGCGATCGAAAGGAGACCCGGATGTCGTCCGCCTCACGCTCCCTCGCGCGCCTCGCCGCGCTCGCCCTCGCGGCGCTCGCCGCCGCGCCCCTCGCCGCCTCCGCCCAGCCGAAGGCCGCGCGCGGCAAGACCGAGGTCACCTGGTACGGCCACGCCGCGTTCGTGGTGACCACGCCCGGCGGCACCGTGCTCGCCATCGACCCGTGGCTCTCGAACCCCAAGGCGCCCGAGCCGGGCCTCGCCGGGAAGCTGCCGAAGGTGGACTACATCCTCGTCAGCCACGGCCACTTCGATCACGTGGGCGACGCCATCGCGATCGCGAAGCGCACCGGGGCGAAGCTCATCACCAACTTCGACCTGGGGAGCTCGCTCGTCGCGGCCGGCTACCCGAAGGACCAGGCCGGGATGGACACGCTCGGGAACATGGGCGGCACGATCCAGGCCGGCGACGCCGCGGTCACCATGGTCACCGCGGTCCACAGCTCTGGCTTCACCGACGAGAAGGGCACCGGGCACCCGGGCGGAAACCCGATGGGCTTCGTCATCCAGGTGAAGGGCGGCCCGACGATCTACCACACGGGCGACACCGACCTGACGCAGGACATGAAGCAGCTCCCGGAGCGCTTCGGGCGCGTGGACGTCATGCTGACCTGCATCGGCGGCCACTTCACCATGGACCCGAAGGCCGCCGCGATCGCCGTGGGCTACGTGCACCCCCGCACCGTGGTGCCGATGCACTTCGGCACGTTCCCGGCGATCGCGGGCACGCCGGACGAGCTGCGGGCGGCGCTGAAGGGCAAGGCCGAGGTGCGGGTGCTCGAGCCGGGCAAGCCGGTGGGCTTCTAGCGCGGCGCGGGGCGCGCCCGCGGGGACCTCGCGCGCGCCCGCGAAGGCGGGCGCGCGAGGTCACGGGACCCGCGCAGCGGGGTGGGGCCCCACGGAGCTGCGCTCCGTGGGGCGGGGCGCAGCCCCGTCATGCAGCGAGCGGGAACATCCCGCGGGTCTGCTTCTCCACCAGGCTGGCGTAGTGGCCGCCGCGGGCCATCAGCTCGGCGTGGCGGCCCTGCTCCACGATCCGCCCCTCGCGCAGCACCACGATCCGGTCCGCGTCCACCACGGTCGAGAGCCGGTGCGCGATGATGAGCGTGGTGCGCCGGCGCGACACGCGCGCGAGCGCCTCGGACACGAGCGCCTCCGACTCGGCGTCGAGCGCCGAGGTGGGCTCGTCCAGGATCAGGATGGCGGGCGCCTTGAGCAGCGTGCGCGCGATGGAGATGCGCTGGCGCTCGCCCACCGAGAGGCGGCTGCCGCGCTCGCCGACCACGGTGTCGTAGCCCTCCGGCAGGCGCACGATGAAGTCGTGCGCGTTCGCGGCGCGCGCCGCCGCCTCGATCTCGGCGCGGGTGGCGCCGGGCCGGCCGTAGGCGATGTTCGCGAGGATCGACTCGTTGAACAGCAGCGAGTCCTGGAACACCACGCCGATCTGGCGGCGGAGCGCCACCTGCTTCAGCTTGCGGACGTCGATGCCGTCCACCCGCACCACGCCTTCGGTCGGATCGTAGAAGCGCTGCACCAGCGAGACCAGGGTGGACTTGCCCGAGCCGGACGGACCGACGATGGCCACGCGCTCGCCCTCGCGCACGTGCAGGTCCACGCCGTCGAGGAGCGGCGGGCCGCCGCCCGGGTAGGAGAAGCGCACGTGGTCCCAGCGCACGTCGCCGCGCAGGCGCACCACCTCGCGCGCGTCGGGCGCGTCGCCGAGCAGGTCCTGCGCGTCGAGGATGCCGTAGACCTCCTCGACCGAGACCTGCGCCGTCCGCAGCGTCTTGTACACGCCGGCGAGCCCCAGCACCGGGCCGAACAGGCCGCCCACGTAGCCGAGGAACGCCACCAGCGTGCCCGCGGTCATGTGGCCCCGCAGCACCAGCGTCCCGCCGAGCGCCAGCGCCGCCACGCGCGCCGCGATCTGCACCAGGTTCTGCGCCGCGCCGACGCCCGCGTCCACGCCCACGCCGCGGATCACCACCTCGTTCGCGGAGTTCACCTCGTCGAGGAAGCGGCGCTTCTCCGCCTCCTCCATGGTGAAGCTCTTCACGGTGACGATGCCGGAGAGCACCTCGTTGAAGCGCGAGTAGATGTGCACCCAGCGCTCGAGCAGGCCGCGCTCGCGCCGCGTCTGCATGGGCGCCGCCAGCCGCGCGATGAGCGCGGGCAGCGGGGCGAAGGCGAGCACCAGCAGCGCCAGGCGCCACTCGAGGCGGAGCATCACCGCCACCGAGAGGACGAGGTACGCCGCGGCCGGCACCACGTTGAAGGCGATGTCGGAGAGCGCGCCCACCAGCCCCTGGATCGACCGGTCCAGCCGGGTCATGAGCGCGCCGACGCCCTCGGCGCGGTGGAACGTGAGCGGCAGGCGGTGGAGCCGCCCCACGGTCGCCTCGGTGAGCCGGTACTGGATGCCGATGCGCGTCCGCCAGGTGAGCCAGTTCGAGGTGGCGGTGAACGCCTCGCGCAGCAGGCCCAGCACCACCAGCGAGATCACGCCCTCGGCCAGGGGCCGGCCGCCCTGCCCGAGCGCGAGCGAATCGAAGATGCGCTTCAGCGCCAGCGGCTCGGCCGCGTTCACGCCCGCGAGCGTCAGCGCGACGAGCAGGATGCCCGCGATGGGCAGGCGGAAGGGGACGAGGAACTCGGCGGCGCGCAGGAGCCCGCGCCTGCGGTCCCGGGCGCGGCCGGCGGCGCGCGCGGGAGCGGCGGCGGGGACTGCGGCGGCGGTCGTGGTCACGCCTCCCGGAACCCGTCGCCGGCCGGGGGTCTTCCCGCCGGGGCGCCCCGCCGCGAGCCCGCCGCCGGCCGCCCGGGCGGCCGCTCACTCGGCGAGGAGGCTCGCGACCACGCGGTAGCGCGGCAGGTGGCGGCAGACGATCCGGACGGTGGAGAGCAGCGGGACCGCGAGGAACAGGCCGACCGGGCCCCAGAGCCAGAACCAGAACAGCGAGCCGAGGAACACCACCAGCGGCGAGAGCCGGAGCTGCTTCCCGAGGAACAGCGGGTCCACCACGTTCCCCTGCACGTTCACCAGGACGAGGTAGATCGCGGTCACCAGCGCGACGTCCTTCGCGGTGCCGTACTGCAGCAGCGCCATGGCGGCGGGCAGGAACAGGCCCAGCGCCGGCCCGACGTAGGGGATGAAGTGCAGGAGCGCGGTGGTGATCCCCCAGATCGCCGCGTGCTCGAGCCCGTACAGCGCGTACACGGCCCAGGTCACCACCCCCAGCGCCGCGTTCAGCGCCACGCGGTTCAGCATGTACTGCTCGACGTCGCGGTGGAGCTCCTCCAGCGCGGCGAGCACGCGCGCGCGGCCGCGCGGCCGGCGGTCGGCCCAGGCGAGCAGCTTCGTGCGGAAGCGCGGGCCCTCCGCCAGCGTGAAGTAGAGGACGAACACCACCACCGTGGCCTGGCCGGCGAACGTCAGCGCGCCCTGCGCGGTGCCGACGAGCAGCGAGCCCCAGGGCACGCCCTCCTGCACCTTCACCTCGCCCGGGCGGCGCGGCGCCTGGACGAGCTGCTCCGACTGCGCCTGGAGGTGCGCCGCGTGCCGCCGGATCCCGGCCGCCGCCTCGCGCAGGCGCCCCTCGTAGCCGGGCAGCTCGTCGGCGAACGCGGCGATGCGGCCCCAGAGCACGTACCCGATCCCCACCAGCACGGCCACCGCGAGGAGCGTCCCGGCCACCGAGGCGACCGTCCGCGACACGCGGCGCCGCTGCAGGGCCGCGACCACCGGGTGGACGGAGAGCGCCAGCGTGACGCCGAGCGCGGTGGGCACGAGCAGGTCCCGCGCCAGCCAGAGGAAGCCGAAGCCCGCGCCGATCGCGAGCAGCGTCAGCGCGCGCGCCGTGGCCCGCGCCTCGTGCCCGCCCGCGGGGGACCGCGGCGCGGGGGCGCTCACCCCAGCCCCGCGGCGATCGCGAGCAGCGCGTCCACCCGGTGCGCGCAGGTGTGGCGCGCGCGGATGGTCTCGAGCCCGCTCGCGGCGAGCTCGCGCGCCAGCCCGGGCTCCGACAGCACCGCGCGCAGGTGGCGCGCCATCTCGGCGCCGTCGCGCGCGACCAGGAAGTCCACCCCGGGGCGGAACAGCCGCTCGGCGTCCTGCCACGGCGCGCTCACCAGCGGGACGCCGCAGGCGAGCGCCTCGAACGGCCGGATGGTGGGGATGCCCGGCAGCGCCTCGGCGTAGGGACGCCGCGGCACGTGCACGGTGACGCGGTGGCGCGCGAGCACCTCGGGGGCGCGGTGGTTGGGCAGGTAGCCGCGGTACGCGATCCCGGCGGCGGCGAGCGCGCGCAGGCCGGCCTCCGGGTAGCGCACGCCGTGCACGGTGGCGGAGAGGCCGAGCGCCCGCACCGGCCCGAGCAGGAACTCGGCCAGCTCGGCGGTGCGCTCCTCGTCGCCCCAGTTCCCCACGAACACCAGATCGCCCTCGGGCGCCTCGGGGCGGGGGTGGAAGCGGCGGACGTCGGCCGCCTCGTGCCAGGTGAAGGCGCGCCCTTCGAAGCCGCGCGCGCGCCAGATCCCGGCCAGCACCTCCCCGAACGCGAGCACGCCGTCGTAGCGGGAGAGGTCGAAGCGGGCCAGCTCGCCGGGCGCGGTCACGGCGCGGTGGTGCGTGTCGTGGAACAGGAGGCGGAGCGACGGGCGGCGGGCGCGCTCGGCGCCGACGCGCGCCACCACCTCGGGGTCGTTCCACTCGTGCACCAGCGCCAGGTCCACGCCGTCCAGCGCCTCGGCCGCGTCGAGCGCGCCGGCCACGTAGGTGCGGACCGGGATCTCCGGGTACGCCTCGCGCCAGGCGTCGAGCGCCGCCGCGCCGTGATCGCGCACCAGGTTCTCCGCGCTCCAGGCGCCGAGCGCCTCCCACGCCGTGACCGCGTGGCCGCGGTGGACGAGCTCCGAGGCGACGCCGCGCAGGAAGTGGGCGTTGCCGTGGTTCCAGTCGGAGCGGAGCGAGTGGACGAAGAGCGCGATCTTCACGGCCGGGCTCCGGCGCGGGCGAGGAGCCCGCGGTAGAGGTCGAGGTACGCGTCCGCCATCGGGCCGGGCCCGAGCCGGAGCGCGCGCGCCCGGGCGCGGACGGCGAGCGCCTCGCGCCGCCCCGGGTCACCGCAGAGCCTGCGCAGGGCCGCGGCGAGCGCCGCGTCGTCGCGGGGCGGGACCCACTCGGCGCAGCCGTCCCAGGTCTCGCGCAGGCTCTCGAGGTCGGAGAGCACCAGCGCGCACCCGGCCAGCGCCGCCTCCAGCACCGCCAGGCCGAACGGCTCGTAGCGGGCGGGGTGCGCGAACACCGCCGCGCGCGCGAGCCAGGCGGCGAGGTCCGCCTCCTCCAGCCGCCCCAGCAGGTGGGCCGGCCCGGGCGGCAGCGCGCGCGGGGCCGGATCGGCCACGCCGGGCGCGACCGGCGCATCGTGCAGCCCGTGCGCCCCGGGCGCCCGCGCCTCGCCCGCGATCGCCACCGGCCACGGCAGCTCGGGCGCGACGCGCGCCAGCGCCGCCGCGCCCTTCGCCTCGTCCCAGAGCCGGCCCGCGCCCATCACCAGCGGCGCCTTCTCGCCCGGCGGGAAGCGCGCCGGGTCGCGGCCGTTCGGGACCACCGCCGGCGGCGCCAGCGGGCCGTGGTGGCGCACCAGCGCGCGCGCCATCGCGGCGCTGGCGGCGGCGACCGCGTCGGCGGCGGCGAGGCCCTCGCGCACCGCGCGGCGGTAGCGATCCCACGAGGGCGGCGGCGGCGCGCCCCGGACCGCCTCGTACCAGGAGACCACGCACGAGTGACCCACCACCAGGCGCGGCGCGCGGAACGGGAGCCGGCCGTGCGCGAACGCCCCGAGGTGCACCACGTCCGGGCGCTCGCGCCGCTCGATCCCGAGCAGCCACTCGCCGGCGCGGGCCACGTCGTCCCAGGGCTCGTCCATCCACTCGAGCCGGAAGCCGGCCTCCTCGTGCACCAGCCCCGGGACGGCGCGCAGCCGCCGGCGCGCGCCCTCCGGCACCGGGCCGCCCTCGGTGGCGAGCACCACCGCGACGCCGCGGGCCGCCAGGGCCGCCGCGAGCTCGAGCGCGTAGGTGAGGACGCCCCCCACCGCGTCGGCGTGCAGGAGGACCTTCACGCTGGGTCACGCCTCGTAGATCCGGTCCAGGGTGGCCTGGACGTCGAGGATCGACTCGACCGCCGGATCGTAGCGGCCGCCGGCGGCGAGCGCGCGCGCCCAGGCCACCGCGGCCCGCCCGCCCCACGCGTCGGGCGGGGCGGCCAGCAGCTCGCGGCGCGTCCCGTGGAAGCGCTCCACCAGGAAGTCGTAGAACGACCCGTGGACGTTGCGGAGCGCCGCGCCGCCCCGGGTGCCGTAGAACGCGGCCTCGATGGCGCAGTCCTGGCCGGCGGAGAGGCGCCACGAGCAGGAGAGCTGGACGGCGGTGCCGTTCCCCAGCTCGAGCTGGGCGGCGGCGTAGTCCTCCACCAGCCCGCTCTCGCGCCCGCGCAGCCGCTTCCCGCCCGAGCGCAGCGTCGCGCTCACCGTGTCCACCCCGGGCCCGCCGAGCGTCCAGAGCGCCAGGTCCACCAGGTGGATGCCGAGGTCCACCAGGCACCCGCCGCCGGAGAGGCGCGCGTCGTAGAACCAGGCCTTGTCCGGCCCGTACGCGTTGTGGAACGAGAGGTGCGCCGCGTACACCTCGCCGAGCGCGCCCTCCACGACCAGCGCGCGCACCCGGTCCATGCCCGCCACGTGCCGGTAGGAGAGGTCCACGCCCAGCAGCCGGTCGGCGGCGCGCGCCGCCTCCACCACCCGCCGCGCCTCCGGCGCGGTGCGCGCGAGCGGCTTCTGGCAGAACACGGCCACCCCGCGCCGCAGCGCCCGCACGGCCTGCTCGGCGTGCAGGGCCGACGGCGTGGCGATCACCACCCCGTCCACGCCCAGCTCGAGCAGCGCGTCGAGGTCGGGCACCACCAGGCAGCCGTCCAGCGCCGAGGCGGCCTCGCGGGCCGCGGCGGCGCTCGGGTCGGCGAGCGCGGCGGCGGTGGCCGCGCCGGACTCGAGGATGGCGCGCAGGCGGTGCCGGCCGATCCAGCCGACGCCGAGGAAGCCGAGCCGCGGGCGCGCCGGGCCGGCCGATGGGTATGCGATCATGGGGTGACGAGGGCCTTCACGAAGCCGTCCGGCCGCTCCTCCATCGCCTGGAAGGCGTCGGCGAGCCGGTCGAGCGGAAAGCTCCGGTAGAGCGGCCCGGGATCGAGCCGCCCCTCCGCCACCAGCCGCGCCGCCGCGAGGACCCCCTCCCGCTGCACCGCGAGATCGCGCTCGTGGGCGTTCACGACGTCGATCCCGCGCCAGTTCCACGACTGCATGTCCACGGTCCGCGGGCCGTCCTGGTGGTAGCCCGCGATGGCGAGCCGCCCGCCCTCGGCCACGAGCCGCGAGGCGAGGTCCAGCGCCTCCTGCGAGCCGATCGCCTCGACCACCACCCCGCACATCCGCCCGCCGGTGAGGTCCCGGACGCGCGCCTCGGCGGCGCCGGGGTCGCCGGTCGGGATGGCCTCGTCGGCGCCGAGCCGCCGCGCCAGCGCGAGCGAGGTCTCGCGCCGCGAGAGCGCCAGGACCCGCGCGCCCGCCAGCGCGGCCAGCCGCAGCACCATCAGCCCGAGGAACCCCGCGCCCACCACCGCCACCGTGTCGCCCTGCCCGACGGCGGCGCGGCGGAACACGTTCACCGCGCAGCCGAGCGCCTCGCCCGGGAACGGGCCGGCCAGGCCGTCCGGGATGGGCAGGACCCGGTCCACCGCCGCGAGGTCGTAGTCCGCGAACGCGGCCCCGGAGAGCAGCGCCACCCGCTGCCCCTCCACCAGCCCGTCCACCCCCGCGCCCAGCCGCTCCACCACGCCCCACCCCTCGTGCCCCGGCACGCCCGGCGCGAACGGGTAGGTGAACCAGGCCCGCCCCTGCCACGGCGCCAGGTTGGAGCCGCACACGCCGCAGCCGTGCAGGCGCACCAGCACCTGGCCCGGCCCGGGCCGGGGCCGCTCCACCTCGGCGAGCTCGATCCGCCGCGGGCCCGCCAGCACCGCGGCGCGCATGTGCGCGGCCATCTAGGTCGCCGCCTCCTCGAGCGCGGCCGGGCGCTGCGGCCGCGCCGCCGCCGCGAGCCACGCGTGCAGCCGCCCCACGCCCTCCCGGACGCCGGTGCGCGGCGCCCAGCCGGCCAGGGCCGCGAAGGCGGAGGGATCGGACACGTACCAGCGCTGGTCCGCGAGGCGCCACGGCTCGAGCGTCACCCGGGGGCGCACGCCCTCCAGCGCCTCGACGAGCTCGAGCAGCTCGAGCAGGCTCACCGTGTTCTCCGGCCCGCCGCCCAGGTTGAAGGCGCGCCCGGCCACCTCGCGCGGGCGCTCGCGCGCCGCCAGGAAGGCGTCGAGCAGGTCCTCCACGAACAGGATGTCGCGCACCTGCTTGCCGTCGCCGTAGAGCGTGATGGGCCGCCGGGCCATGGCCTGGATGAGGAAGTGCGCCACCCAGCCCTGGTCCTCGGTGCCGAACTGGTGCGGCCCGTAGATGCAGCTCATCCGGAACACGGTGGCGGGGACGCCGTAGGTGCGCGCCCAGTCGAGCACGTACTGCTCGGCGGCGCCCTTGGAGCAGCCGTACGGTGAGTGGAAGGCGAGGTTCCGCGCCTCGGAGATCCCGCGGTGCAGCCCCGGATCGACCGGAGCGTACCGCTGGCCGGCGTCCTCGAGGAGGACGTCCTCGAGCGCGCCGTAGACCTTGTTGGTGGACGTGAAGAGCACGAACGGCGGCGGGTCCTGGCGGCGCACCGCCTCCAGCACGTTGAGCGTGCCGCGCGCGTTCACCTCGAAGTCCTGGACCGGGTCCACGAGCGAGGTGGTCACCGCCACCTGCGCGGCCAGGTGGAACACCGCCGCGGCGCCCTCCACCGCCCGCGCCACCGCGCCGGGATCGCGCACGTCGCCCGCGATCACCTCGAGCCGATCGCCGTGCGTGGCGCGCAGCCAGGCCAGGTTCCGCTCCACCCCCGGCCGCGCCAGGCTGTCGAGGAGCCGCACCCGCGTCCCGGCCGAGAGCAGCCGGTGCGCGAGGTTCGCGCCGATGAACCCGGCCCCGCCCACCACCAGCACCCGCTCGGCGATCACAGCGACAGCCCCCGCGCGGCCAGCTCCGCGCTCGCCTCGCCCACCCGGTCGTGCGCGATCTGGCCCTCCAGCCACCCGGCCAGCTCCGCCAGCCCGTCGTCGAACGCCACCGCCGGCGCGTAGCCGAGCACCGCGCGCGCCTGCGAGATGTCCGCGAAGCAGTGGCGGATGTCGCCCACGCGGTAGCGCTGCGTCACCTCGGGCCGGAGCTCCTCGCGCCCCACCGCGACGGCCAGCCGCTCGGCGACCTCGAGGACCGTGAAGCTCCGGCCGCTGCCCACGTTCAGCACCTGCCCGGCCGCGCCCGGCACGGTCAGCGCCAGCCGGCAGGCCTCGGCGACGTCGCGCACCGAGACGAAGTCGCGGCGCTGCAGGCCGTCCTCGTTGACCAGCGGGGGGCGGCCGTTGAGGTAGCGCGCGGCGAAGATGGCGAGGACGCCGGTGTACGGGTTCGAGAGCGCCTGGCGCGTGCCGTACACGTTGAAGAAGCGCAGCGCGACGGTGGCGATGCCGTACGCCTCGCCCACCAGCAGGCACATCCGCTCCTGGTCGTACTTCGAGAGCGCGTAGATGGACGCGAGCGCCGGCGGCTTCGTCTCCGGGGTCGGCACCGGCTCGAGCGGCGCGCCGCCCTCCCCGGCCGGCTCCCAGCGGCGCGCCAGGAGCTGCGCCCGGGTCCGCTCGGCGGTGACCGGCCGGCCGCGCGCGTCGCGGTACAGGCCCTCGCCGTACAGGCTCATCGACGACGCCACCACCAGCCGCCCCACCGGGCGCTCGATGAGCGCCTGCAGCAGGGTGGCCGTCCCGAGGTCGTTCACGCCGACGTAGCGCTCCACCTCGTACATGCTCTGCCCGACGCCGACGGCGGCGGCGAGGTGCACCACCGCGTCCACCCCGCGCAGCGCGCGGCGCACCGCCTCCGGGTCGCGCACGTCGCCGACCTGGAGCTCGACCTCGCGGTCGAGGTAGGCGGGACGCGCCGCGTTCGGGCCATGCACTTGCGGTGAAAGGACGTCCAGCGCGCGCACCGCGTGGCCGTGCGCGAGCAGGTGATCGGCGAGGTGCGACCCGATGAAGCCGGCACCGCCGGTGATGAGGATCCTCCGTCCGTTCATGCGTTCGCCGTCCCTGGGCCCGCCCCCCGCTCCGTCCCCCGGGCGTGAAGGACGGCCCTCCTCGCGAAACGTGCGAACAGGTGCGTGGCCGGGCAACGTGCACGCCTCGCGGGGGAACGCTCCTCGGGCGTGCGGCGCAGCGCCGAGCGACGCCCGGCCGCGCGGCGCCGACTGCGGGCGGGGGATCGACAACCTACATTTCGTCGAGCGGATGGCCCGGAGGCCGCCCGTCACACCCATGCCCGAACGGCTTCGGATCGCCTTCTTCGCCTCGAGCCTGGTCTCCGCCTACTGGAACGGGGCGGCCACCTACTATCGTGGGCTCGCCCGCGCGCTCCACGCGCGGGGGCACGCGCTCACCTTCTACGAGCCCGACGCGTTCGAGCGGCAGCGGCACCGGGACATCGCGGACCCGCCGTACGCGCGCTCGGTGGTCTGGGATCCCGCCGATCCCGCCGCGCTGGAGCGCTGCCTCGAGGAGGCGGCCCGCGCCGACCTGGTGGTGAAGGCGAGCGGGGTGGGCGTGCACGACGCGCTCCTGGAGGCGCGGGTGGCGGGGCTGCGCCGGCCGGGCAACCGGGTGGCGTTCTGGGACGTGGACGCGCCCGCCACGCTGGCCCGCCTGGCCGGCGACCCGGCCGACCCGTTCCACGCGCTGGTGCCCCGCTACGACCTCGTGTTCACCTACGGTGGCGGCGACCCGGTGGTCCGCGCCTACGCGGCGCTCGGCGCCCGGCGCTGCGTCCCGGTCTACAACGCGCTCGACCCCGCGACGCACCACCCCGCACCGCCCGATCCGCGCTTCGAGGCCGACCTGGCGCTCCTCGCGAACCGGCTGCCCGATCGCGAGGCGCGGGTGGAGGAGTTCTTCCTGCGCCCCGCCGCCGCGCTGCCCGGGCGGCGCTTCCTGCTCGGCGGGGCGGGCTGGGAGGATCGCGCGGTGCCCCCGAACGTGCGGCGCGCCGGCCACGTCGGCACCGCCGACCACAACGCCTGGAACTCGACCGCGCTGGCGGTGCTGAACGTCTCGCGCGACAGCATGGCCGCGAACGGCTTCTCCCCCGCCACCCGCGTGTTCGAGGCGGCCGGCGCGGGCGCCTGCATCGTCACCGACGCCTGGGAGGGGATCGAGCGGTTCCTCGCGCCCGGCGAGGAGATCCTGGTGGCCCGCGACGGCGACGAGGTGGCCGCGCTCGTGGCGGGCCTGGACGCGGCGCGCGCCCGCGGCGTCGGCGCCGCCGCCCGCCGCCGGGTGCTCGCCGAGCACACCTACGCGCGCCGCGCCGAGGTGGTGGAGGCCGCGCTGGGGGTCCGCGGCGGCCGGCCCGCCCCGGAGCGCGCCCTCGCCCAGGGGTGGGCCGAATGACGGCCGGCGCGCTCGACGTGGTGTTCCTGGGGCTCTCCATCACGTCGTCGTGGGGCAACGGGCACGCCACCACCTACCGCGCGCTGTGCCGCGCCCTCGCCGCCGCCGGGCACCGGGTCACGTTCCTGGAGCGCGACGTGCCCTGGTACGCGGCGAACCGCGATCTCGCCGCCCCGGCGTTCTGCCGGCTGGAGCTGTACCGGTCGGTGGCCGAGCTGCGCGAGCGCCTGGGCGACACGATCCGGCGCGCGGACCTCGCGGTGGTCGGCTCCTACGTGCCCGACGGCGTGGAGGTCGGCGCGCTGGTGCAGGAGCTCGCGCGCGGGGTCACCGCGTTCTACGACATCGACACGCCGGTCACGGTGGCCCACCTCGCCCGCGGCGACTGCGAGTACCTCACCCCGGCGCTCGTGCCCGGCTTCGACCTGTACCTGTCCTTCACCGGCGGCCCCATGCTCGCGCGCATCGAGCGCGAGCTGGGCGCGCCCGCCGCCCGGGCGCTCTACTGCAGCGCCGACCCGGAGGTGCACCGCCCGGCCGCCGCGCCGGGCGCGGCGCCGCGATGGGACCTCGGCTACGTCGGCACCTACGGCGCCGACCGCCAGCCCGCCCTGGAGCGGCTGCTGATCGAGCCGGCGCGGCGCCGCCCGGGCCGGCGCTTCGTGGTGGCGGGCCCGCAGTACCCGCCCGGCCTCGAGTGGCCCGCCAACGTCCGGCGCGTCGAGCACCTCGCGCCCGGCGAGCACGCCGCGTTCTACGCCGCGCAGCGCTTCACGCTGAACGTCACCCGCGCCGACATGGTCCGCGCCGGCTGGTCGCCGTCGGTGCGGCTGTTCGAGGCGGCGGCGTGCGCGACGCCGATCGTGTCCGACCCGTGGCCGGGGATCGAGACCGTGTTCGCGCCGGGGCGGGAGCTCCTGCTGGCGCGCTCGACGGACGAGGCGCTCGCGATCCTGGAGCGGCTGCCGGAGGACGAGCGCCGGGCGGTGGGGGCGCGGGCGCGGCGGCGCGTCCTCGCCGAGCACACCGCGGCGCACCGGGCCGAGGCGCTCGCCGCCCACGTGCGCGAGGCGCGCGAGCGCGCGGCGCGGCGCCGGGCGCCGGCGCGGCGGCGCGAGCGGGTGGCCCAGGAGGATCCGGGCTAGCGGCGGAGGGGGATGGATGCGGATCGCGGTGGTGGGCGCGGGGTACGTGGGGCTGGTCACCGGGACGTGCCTGGCCGAGTCCGGCAACGACGTCAGCTGCGTGGACACCGACGCCGGGAAGATCGAGCGGCTCCAGCGCGGCGAGGTGCCGATCTACGAGCCGGGGCTGGAGGAGCTGGTCCGGCGCAACCTGCGCGAGGGGCGGCTCCGCTTCGGCACCGACCTGGCGCAGGCGGCCGGGCGCGCCAAGGTGGTGTTCCTCGCGGTCGGCACGCCCGGGGGCGAGGACGGCGACGCCGAGCTCCGCCACGTGATGGAGGCCGCCGAGGAGGTGGCGCGCGCGGTGAAGCACTACACGGTGGTCGCGACGAAGAGCACGGTGCCGGTCGGCACCGCCGGGCGCATCCAGGAGATCATGGCCCGCCGCGCCCGCTTCGAGGTGGACGTGGTCTCCAACCCCGAGTTCCTGAAGGAGGGGGCGGCGCTCGAGGACTTCCAGCGGCCGGACCGCGTGGTGGTGGGCGCGAGCAGCGACCGGGCCCGGCGGATCATGCGCGAGCTGTACGCGCCGTTCGTGCGGACCGAGCGGCCCATCCTGTTCATGGAGCCGCGCTCGGCCGAGATGGTGAAGTACGCGGCGAACGCGATGCTCGCGACCCGCATCTCGTTCATGAACGACATCGCGCTGCTCTGCGAGAAGGTGGGCGCCGACGCGGAGCAGGTCCGGCGCGGCGTGGGCGCGGACACGCGCATCGGCTACCCGTTCCTGTTCCCGGGGATCGGGTACGGCGGCTCCTGCTTCCCCAAGGACGTGAAGGCGCTGCTCGCCACCGGCCGCCGCCACGGCGTGGACCTCGACCTGCTCCGCGCGGTGGAGAAGACGAACGAGCGGCAGAAGCGCCACCTGCTCGCGCGCGCGGTGCGCCACTTCGGCGAACTCGCCGGCAAGGTGTTCGGCGTGTGGGGCCTCGCGTTCAAGCCGCGCACCGACGACATGCGCGAGGCGCCCTCGGTCGAGGTCATCGAGGGGCTGCTGGGCAAGGGCGCGCGGGTGCAGGCGTACGACCCGGTGGCCATGGACCGCGCCCGGCGGCGCTTCGCCGACCGGGTGAGGTTCGCGCCCGGGCCGTACGAGGCGCTGGAGGGGGCCGACGCGCTGTTCGTCGTCACCGAGTGGAGCGAGTTCCGCAACCCGGACTTCGAGCGCATGAAGGCGCTGCTCCGCGCGCCCGTGGTGTTCGACGGGCGCAACGTGTTCGACCCCGAGGAGATGCGCGAACAGGGGTTCAGCTACTTCTGCATCGGGCGGGCGCCGGCCGCGGCGCGCTGAAGCACGGCCCCACCCGGACCCTTCGCCGTCCTGGCGGGCGTGCCCCCGGGGCCCCATCTTGCGGTGAGGCCGCCACGGAGGCCCCCCCATGAACGGCGATCGCACCTGGCCTGGCCGACCCTACCCGCTGGGCGCGCTGTTCGACGGCGAGGGCACCAACTTCGCGGTCTACGCGCGCCACGCCGACGCGGTCGAGCTGTGCCTGTTCGATCCCGCCGATCCGTCGCGCGAGCTGCGGCGCCTGCGCCTCGGCGCCCGCACCGGCCACGTCTGGCACGCCTACCTGCCCGGCCTCGCCGCCGGGACGCCCTACGGCTACCGGGCGCACGGACCGTACGAGCCGGAGGCGGGGCATCGCTACAACCCGGCCAAGCTCCTGGTGGACCCGTACGCGCGCGAGCTGACCGGCCAGGCCGACCTGCGCGGCCCGGTGTTCGGCTACCGGCGCGGCGCGCCGGACGAGGACCTCACCCCGGATCCCGAGGACTCCGCGCCGTGGGTGCCGCGCGCGGTGGTGGTGGGCAACCACTACGACTGGGAGGGCGATCGGCCCCTGCGCACGCCGCTGCACCGCTCGGTCCTGTACGAGCTGCACGTCCGCGGCTTCACCATGCGTCACCCGGAGGTCCCGCCGGAGCTGCGCGGCACCTACGCCGGGCTCGCCTCCCCGCCCGCCCTCGAGCACCTCGCGCGCCTGGGCGTCACCGCCGTCGAGCTGCTGCCGGTGCACGCGTTCGTGGACGACGCGTTCCTGCTCCAGCGCGGGCTGCGCAACTACTGGGGCTACTCGACGCTCGCCTACCTCGCCCCGGAGCCGCGCTACGCCGCGCGCCGCGGCCCCGGCGAGCAGGTGAACGAGTTCCGCGGCATGGTGAAGGCGCTGCACCGCGCCGGCCTCGAGGTGATCCTCGACGTGGTCTACAACCACACCTGCGAGGGCAACCACCTCGGCCCGACGCTCTCGCTGAAGGGGCTCGACAACCGGACCTACTACCGGCTCGCCGGCGAGTCGCCGCGGTACTACGCGGACTACACCGGCACCGGCAACTCGCTCGACGTCACGCAGCCGCAGACGCTGGCGCTGGTGATGGACTCGCTGCGCTACTGGGTCACCGAGATGCACGTGGACGGCTTCCGCTTCGACCTGGCCGTCACGCTGGCGCGCGACCCGGAGACGTTCGACGAGGCCTCGCGGTTCCTGGCGGCGGTGCACCAGGACCCGGTGCTGCGGCAGGTGAAGCTCGTCGCGGAGCCCTGGGACGTCGGCCCGGACGGCTACAAGGTCGGGGCGTTCCCGGTCATCTGGTCGGAGTGGAACGGGAAGTACCGCGACGTGGCGCGCCGCTTCTGGAAGGGCGACGAGGACCAGCAGGCGGAGATGGGCTACCGGCTCACCGGCTCGGCCGATCTGTACGAGCCCGCCGGGCGGAAGATCTACGCCAGCGTGAACTTCGTCACCGCGCACGACGGGTTCACCCTGCGCGACCTCGTCTCCTACGACCGCAAGCACAACGAGGCGAACGGCGAGGAGAACCGCGACGGGACCGACGAGAACCACTCCTGGAACTGCGGCGCGGAGGGGGAGACCGACGACCCGGCGGTGCTGGCCCTGCGCGACCGCCAGCAGCGGAACCTCATGGCCACGCTGCTCGTGTCGCAGGGGGTCCCGATGATCGCCGCCGGCGACGAGATGGGGAAGACGCAGCACGGGAACAACAACGCCTACTGCCACGACGACGAGCTGTCCTGGCTGGACTGGGACCTCGACGAGCGGCGCCGCGCGCTGCTCGCGTTCACCCGGCGCATGATCCGCCTGCGCCTGTCGCAGCCGGTGCTGCAGCGGCGCGGCTTCTTCCGCGGCGCGCAGCTCTGGGACTCCTCGGTGAAGGACCTGGCCTGGTTCCGGCCCGACGGCACCGAGATGAACGAGGCGGACTGGGCCGAGCCGTTCGCGCGGTCGGTCGCGTTCCTGCTGGGCGGCGACGCCATCGCCGGCCCCGACGAGCAAGGGGAGCGGATCGTGGGCGACACGCTGCTCGTGCTGCTGAACGCGCACCACGAGCCGGTCCGCTACGTGCTCCCGGCGGTCGAGTGGGGCCGGCGGTGGCTGGTCCTGGAGGACACCTGCACCGAGCCGGACGGCCGGCACGGGCCGGTGGAGGCGCGCGGCGCGGTCCAGGTGGAGGCGCGCTCGCTCGTGATCCTGGCCCGGCCCGCCGAGGTGTGACGCCTGCCCACCGCGCCGGGCGCCGACGGCGCGGGCGTCGCGGCCCGAGGTCGCCTATGATCGCGCGCGCATGGACCCGACCAAGGCGAGCATCCTGGTGGTGGACGACGAGCGGAACATCCGGCGCACGCTGCGGATGGTGCTCGAGGCCGAGGGCTACGCGGTGCTGGAGGCCGAGAGCGCCGAGCAGGGGCTGGAGGTGCTCCAGTCCGAGCCGGTGGACCTGGGCGTCTTCGACATCCGCCTCCCCGGCATGGACGGCCTGGCCCTGCTCTCCCGCGCCCGCGAGCTGTGGCGCGACCTGCCGGTCATCATGATCTCCGGCCACGCCGACACGAGCGACGTCGTGGACGCCGTGAAGCGCGGGGCCACCGACTTCTTCTCGAAGCCGGTGGACCGCGACCGGGTCCTCGTGTCGGTGCGCAACGCGCTCTCGCGCCGGGACCTCGAGGGCAAGGTGCAGGCGCTGTCCGCGCGCGAGCGCCGCTTCTCCGACGACATGCTGGGCGAGAGCCCGGCCATGCGGAAGCTGCGGGACGACATCGGCAAGGTGGCGCCCACCAGCGGCCGCGTGCTGGTCCTGGGCGAGTCCGGCACCGGCAAGGAGCTGGTGGCGGCCGAGGTGCACCGTCAGTCGAGGCGCGCCGACGGGCCGTTCGTGAAGGTGAACTGCGCGGCCATCCCGTCCGAGCTCATCGAGTCGGAGCTGTTCGGGCACGAGAAGGGCAGCTTCTCCGGCGCCGCGGCGCGCCGGCGCGGCCAGTTCGAGGTGGCGCACGGCGGGACGCTGTTCCTCGACGAGATCGGCGACATGGGGCTGTCCGCCCAGGCCAAGGTGCTCCGCGCGCTGCAGACCGGCGAGGTGGTCCGGGTCGGCAGCGAGAAGGCGTTCACGGTGGACGTCCGGATCATCGCCGCGACGAACAAGGACCTGGAGGAGGAGGTGCGGAACGGCACGTTCCGCGAGGACCTGTTCTTCCGGCTCAACGTCGTGCCGCTCACCGTGCCGCCGCTCCGCGACCGGCTCGACGACGTGCCGGTGCTCGCCGAGCGCTTCTTCCAGCTCGCCACGCGCGAGAACGGCCTGCGCCCGAAGCCGGTGGACCCCGTGGTCTACGACCGGCTGAAGCAGCACCGCTGGCCCGGCAACGTCCGCGAGCTCCGGAACGTGTGCGAGCGGATGGTGATCATGAGCGGCGAGCGCATCACCTCCGCCGACGTGCCGGAGACGGTCGGGCCGCGCGCCGCGCCGCCCCCGCCCCCCGGCTCCGCCGACCTGTCGCGCTACGGCGAGGTGCCGCTGAAGGAGCTCCGGGACCTGGTCGAGCGCGACTACATCCTGGCGCGCCTCGAGGAGCACGACTGGAACATCACCCAGGCCGCCCAGGCGCTCGGCGTCGAGCGCACCAACCTGCACAAGAAGATCAAGCAGCACGGGCTCTCCCGCGCCGGCCGCGCGCCGCCGCGGGAGGAGGCCGAGGCCGACGAGGCGGGCGAGGGCGACGCGGAGGGGTGACGAGCGCTACTGGAGCCGGTCCGCCGGCTTCTCCGCCCGCTTCTCGGACAGGCAGCGCCGCAGCGCCGCGTCCTCGGTCCACCCGCAGGCCCCGTCCGCCTGGCGCTCGCAGCGGGCCGCGACGTAGCAGGCGAACTCCGGCTTCATGATGCACGGCGAGACGAGGTCCTCGGCGGCGCACAGCTCGCCGGCGCAGCCGGTCCGCCGGCACGCGCCGGCCGGCGCCGGGGCGTGCGCCTGCGGGGGCGGCGCCGAGGTGGCCGCGCCGGCCTCGCCGGGTCCGGGCCGGGCGGCGGGTCCGGGCGCGCCCGCGTCGCCCGCCCCTGCCGCCGCCGGCGGCGCGGCGGCCGGCGGCGGCGCCGGGGCCGGTGAGCCGTCGGTGCAGCAGGCGGCGAGGAGCGCCAGGGGGACGGCCGCGAGCAGGAGGGTGCGCATCCGCGGAAGGTAGCGCGGCGCGGGCGCGCCCGGCCAGCGCGGCGTGCGCATCCGGCGGGGTGCGCCCCGGCGCGGCGCTATGATGGCCGGCCGATGCCCACCTCGCACGCCATCCCCGGCCTGCCGCCCCTCGAGCCCCGCGCCCCGGAGTCCCCGGAGCGGCTCGCCCGCCTCGAGAAGAAGTTCCCCGGCCGGATCGCCGCGGTGCGCGAGGCCTGCGCCTACGCGCCGGATCCGGACCTGGCGCTCGCCGGCATCGAGCGGTACGTGGACGGCGCCGGCGCGCTGCCCGCCGAGCCGGACCTGCTGGAGGCGCTCGCGCTGCTCTGCGGCGGCTCGCGGCTGGTCTCCGCCCTGCTCGCGCGCGACCCGCGCCTGCTCCGCCGCGCCGCCCGCTCGCCGCACCTGCTCCGCCCGCGCACCGAGGCCGACCTGCGCCGGGTGCTCTCCCGCACCGCGCGCCGCCTCGATCCCGAGGACGTGGACGGCTTCCACCGCCTGCTCCGCCGGCTGCGCGCGCGCGAGGTGGTCCGCATCGCGCTCCGGGACCTGCGCCGGGCGAGGGTGAAGGAGATCACCGCCGAGCTGTCCGCGCTCGCCTGCGCCTGCGTGGACGCCGCCATCCGCTTCCACGACCGGCGCCTGCGCGCCCGGCACGGCGCGCCGGCCGGCCTCGCCGGGCGCGAGGCCGGCGCCGGGTTCTGCGCCGTCGCCATGGGCAAGCTCGGCGCGCGCGAGCTCAACTTCTCCTCCGACATCGACCTCATCTACGTCTACGGCCACGACGGCCAGACCGACGGGCCGAAGCCGCTCACGCACTTCGCGTACTACGCGAAGCTCGCCGAGCACGTCACCGAGGCCATCGCCAAGCCCACCGAGGACGGCTTCGTGTTCCGGGTGGACCTGAACCTCCGGCCGGACGGCCGGAGCGGCCCCATCGTGAACAGCATCCCGGCCGCCGAGTACTACTACCAGGCGTTCGGGCGGACCTGGGAGCGCAACGCGCTGGTGAAGGCGCGCCCCGGCGCCGGCGACCTCGCGGTGGGCGACGAGCTGGTCCGGCACCTCGAGCCGTTCGTGTGGCGACGCAGCCTGGACCTCGACGTGGTCGCGGAGATCCAGGCGATGAAGGCGCGCATCGACGCCCGCGCCGGCGCCGAGGGCAAGGACGACCTGAAGCTGGGCCGCGGCGGGATCCGCGAGGTGGAGTTCTTCGTCTCGGCGCTGCAGCTGCTGCACGGCGGCCGCGACGAGGGGCGGCCGCTCCGCGAGCGCGCGGTGCTGCCGGCGCTGGAGCGGCTCCTGTTCGCGGGCGTGGTCCCGGCGAAGGACCGCGACGAGCTGGCCGACGCGTACCTGTTCCTGCGCCGCGCCGAGCACCGCGTCCAGATGGTGGACGGCGCGCAGACCCAGCGCCTGCCGCCCCCCGGCGAGCGGACCGGCCTGGCCCGCGCCATGGGCTACGCCTCCGAGCAGGCGTTCGAGGCGGTGCTCTCGGAGCACCGCGAGCGCGTGGCCCGCCACTTCGCCGGCCTGCTCGGGACCGGCGCCGGCGCCGCCCCGCTCGACCCCGAGCTGGCGCTGCTGGCCGACGCCGACGTGCCCGCCGATCGTCGCGCCGCCATCGCGACCCGCCGCGGCCTGGCCGACCCGGATCGCGCCATCGCCGCCATCGACTCGATGGCGCGGCGGCGCACGCCGTTCTCGCAGCTCGGCGATCCCGCCGCGGCCGTGTCGCTCCTCGCCGACGCGCTCGGCACGCCCGACCCGGACCAGGCGCTCTCGCACCTCGCCGACTTCGCCGCCGCGCTCCGCAACCCCGCCCCGTACTTCAAGATGCTGGCCGAGCACCGCCGCATCGCGCGGCTGCTGCTCTCGCTGTTCGGCACCTCCGACTTCCTCTCCAAGCGCTTCCTGCGCCACCCCGAGCTCATCGACCTGCTGCTCCGCGAGGACCAGGTGGTGCTGGAGAAGACGCTCGACGAGCTGCGCGCGGAGGTGCGCGAGCGCCTCGCGGCGGTGGACCGCGCGCTGCCGCTCGACGACCTGCTGGAGCACGAGCTGGGCGAGCTGCGCCGCTACAAGAACGAGGAGGTGCTGCGCGTCGCCATCCACGACATCGCCGGCACCGTGGACCTGCCCAGCGTCGCGGGCCAGCTCTCGGACCTGGCGGAGTCGTGCCTGGAGGCGTGCCTCGCGCTGGCCGAGGACGAGGCGCGCGCCAAGGGCGTGCTGCCGCCCGGGCGGCTCTGCGTCATCGGGATGGGGAAGCTGGGCGGGCGCGAGCTCGGCTACCACTCCGACCTCGACCTCATCTTCCTGTACCCCGGCGGCGCCGAGCCCGGCTTCGAGCGCTACGCCCGCCTGGCGCAGCGCTTCATGTCGTTCCTGCAGATGCCGCTGCGCGAGGGGCGGCTGTACCAGATCGACACGCGCCTGCGCCCCTCCGGCAACCAGGGCGCGCTCGTGATCGGCGCCGAGGGCTTCGTGCGCTACCACACCGGCGAGGCGCTCCCCGGCGGCGAAGCGCGCGACGGGGCGGCCGGCGCGGTGCGCAGCCAGCTCTGGGAGCGCCAGGCGCTGCTCCGCGCCCGCTTCGTGGCCGGCGACCGCGCGCTGTTCGACGACGTGAGCGCGCGCGCCATCGTGCCGGCGGTGTACGGCCGGCGCGAGGACCCCGCCGCGCTCGCCGCCGAGATCCGGCGCATGCGGGAGCGGATGGAGTCGGAGCTGTCGCGGGAGGCGTCGCACGGCAAGAACCCGAAGACCGGGCGCGGCGGCCTGGTGGACGTGGAGTTCGCGGCGCAGTTCCTCCAGCTCGCGCACGGCCACGACCACCCCTCCATCCGCACCCCCTCGACGCCGGTCGCGCTGCGCGCGCTGCGCGCCGCGGGCCTGCTGCGCGAGGCCGAGCACGAGGCGCTCGCGCGCGGGTACGAGTTCCTGCGGCACGTGGAGCTGCGCCTGCGCATCGTGCACGACTTCACCATCGACCACCTGCCGGCGAGCGGGCCGCCGCTGCACCAGCTGGCGCGGCGGCTCGGCTACTACGGCGCCGAGCCGGGCGCGCGCTTCCTGGCCGAGTACGCGCGGGTGACCGCGGCGGTGCGCCAGGCGTTCGAGGACGTCGTCCGCTAGCCGGCGCTCGCGGCCCGCCCCCGACGGCCGGGTGCGCCGAGGTGGGGTACGGCGGCGTCGGGGCCGCGGCGTAGAATGCGCGCGCCCCCGATGCGCCCCGCGCCGCCCGAAGATCCGCTCGACCTCCACCACGAGGCCATCCGCCCGTTCGAGGAGGCCGAGGCCGCGCTGGTCCGCTCGGTGGTGAGCACGCCCGCGTGGCTGTCCGAGCGCGACGAGGCGGCGCTGCGCTACGCGCTCAACCTGGCGCGGGTCGGCCGGGTGCGCGCGCAGGACGGCGGCGAGGTGGACGTCGAGCCCGCGCTCGCGCCGTTCCGCGAGGACGTGCGCCCGCTCGTCTCGGCCCTGCTCGCGCCGGGCGGGCCCGACCGCGCCGCGGCGACCGGGATGGTGCCGAACCTGTCGCTGCGCGCCCGCGCGTTCCGGGCGCGGGCCGTGGCCGCGGCGGAGGGGCGGCTCGCGCCGGGCGCGCTCGACCGCGAGGTCTGCGAGAAGGCGCTGGTGCTGGTGTGCGGCGGCGGCGGCGGCGTGGCCTGGTCGTACCTGGGCGCGTTCGCGCTGCTGGAACAGTACGGCCTGGTGCCGCGCCTGCTCGCCGGCACGAGCATGGGCTCGGTGCTGCTCCTGTTCCGGGCGCGCCGCGCGCGCTGGAACCCGGAGGACGTGGACGAGGCGCTGAGCGGGCTCTCGTTCCGGACGCTGTTCCGCTTCCTCCAGACCGGGAACCGCTACGGCCTGCCGGCGGCGCTGCGCCTGTACCTGCGGGCCGCCATCGGCGAGTTCCTGAAGGGCCCCGACGGCCACCCGCTCACGCTCGGCCAGCTGGCGGTGCCGCTGGTGGTGGCGGTCACCGGGATCCGCAACGGCGCCCTCCCGCGCGACCCGGGCTACTACGAGCACCTGCTCGACCTCGACGCCCGCGCGCCGCGCCCCAGCGCGCTCACCCGCATGTTCTCCGACGTGCTCCAGGCGGTGGGCGAGCTCATCGTGCAGCGCGACCGGTTCGCCCGCATCTACCTGGGCGCCGACGCCGAGACCCACGCGTTCGACGCCATCGACGCGGTGGGCTTCTCCTCCGCCCTGCCCGGCGTCATCCACTACGACGTGCTGCGCGACGACGAGCGCATGCACCGCCTGCTCGGCGCCCTGCTCGAGAAGCACGACGTGTTCCGGCTGGTGGACGGCGGGCTGGTGGACAACCTCCCGGCGCGGGCGGCCTGGTCCACGGTGCAGCGCGGCGCCATCGGCACGCGGAACGCGTTCGTGCTGGCGCTGGAGGGGTTCGCGCCCAAGCTCTCCCAGCCGCTCTGGTTCGGCCTGGAGCAGCTCGCGGCGCAGAACGTGACGCGCAACCGGCCGTTCGCGCACCACCACCGCTCGTTCCAGAAGGTGCTCTCGCCGGTGGAGATCGTGCCGTCGCAGGAGGAGCTGCGGCACGCCATCCACACCGGCAAGGCCGAGCTGCACCCCGACATGCCGTTCGTCGCGCGCATGGTGCGGCCCTTCCCGCCGCTCGCCTGAGCGCGCGCCCGCGCCGCGCCCCGCGCGCACGGTGCGATTGAATCCCGCGGCCCGTTGGGGCATGTTCGTCGACCCACTCCCACCAACCTCGGAAGGGCCACGATGATCAAGGCGGACAGGATCTGGCTCGACGGCAAGCTCGTCGCCTTCGAGGACGCGAAGGTCCACGTCCTCACCCACGCGCTCCACTACGGCATCGGCGTGTTCGAGGGCATCCGCGCCTACGAGCAGGCCGGCGGGGGCTCGGCGGTGTTCCGCCTGCACGAGCACATCCAGCGCCTGTTCGACTCGGCGCGGATCATGCTCATGGAGATCCCGTTCTCCCCCGGCGACGTCGAGCGCGCCTGCGTCGAGGTGCTGAAGGCGAACCACCTGAAGGCCGGCTACATCCGCCCGCTCGCGTTCTTCGGCGCCGGCTCCATGGGCGTCGGCGCGCCGAACCCGGTGCAGGTGCTGGTCGCGGCCTGGCCCTGGGGCGCCTACCTCTCCGAGGAGGGCATGGCGAAGGGCATCCGCGCCAAGGTCTCGTCCATCGCCCGCCTCCACATCGGCGGGCAGATGGTGCGCGCCAAGGTGTCCGGGCAGTACGTGAACTCGTTCCTCGCCACCCGCGAGGCGGCGCTCGCCGGCTACGACGAGGCCATCCTGCTCGACGCCGACGGCTACGTGGCCGAGGGCTCGGGCGAGAACGTGTTCATCGTGAAGAACGGCGTGCTGCAGACGCCGCCGCTCTCCTCCCCGGTGCTGGACGGCATCACCCGCAACGCGGTGCTCCGCCTCGCCGGCGACCTGGGCATCCCGGTGAAGGAGGAGAAGTTCACCCGCGACACGGCCTACCTCGCCGACGAGCTGTTCCTCACCGGCACGGCCGCCGAGGTCACCCCGGTCCGCGAGCTCGACAACCGGCGCATCGGCAAGGGCGAGCCCGGGCCGGTGACGAAGCGGATCTCGGAGGCGTTCTTCAAGGCGGTCGGGGGCGCGGACCCGAAGCACCGCGAGTGGCTCACGCCCTATTAGGGATCTGCGCCGCCCGATCGGGCCCCAACAGGGGCCCCGCCGGCGAGCGACCGTACATCCGCCCGACACGAGGGCCGTTTTCCGGGTGCTTTCCCCCGGGGGACGGCCCTCGCGCGCGCCGGCGACGGAACAAACCTCCCCCCCAGCCGGTTCCATCCGCCGAAGGGCAATTCCGTTGACCTTTCGCGAACGATTCGGCTAGATTCCCCGGACTTTCCGTGGGGCCCACCAAGGAAATCGCCTGAGATGCCGAAGGGTTCGACCGGCTCCGTGCGCTGACGCCCCGGGCCGATCCCCCTCGCGCAGAGGAGCACCCAAGATGCGGACCCGATACGTCGACATCGACGATCGCATGGAGGATCTCGCAGACCGCCTCCGCGGCGATCCCGAGATCGTCCAGGACTTCCTCGCCCGGTACGAGCTGTCGTGGCTCTACCACGAGAACGCGCTCGAGGGCGTCGTGTACTCGAGCCAGGAACTCGCCACCGCGCTCGCGAACGCGCCGCTCGCGGACGTGACGTTCGTGAGCGCGCTCCAGGAGATCCGCAACCACAAGGTGGCGCTCGACCTGGTGCGCGAGGAGGCGGCGGCCAAGAAGCCGAAGCTCAACCTCACCACGGTGAAGAAGCTGTACGAGACGCTCGGCCACGGGATCGAGGGCCGGAGCGTCGCCGAGTACCGCAAGGACATGCCGCTCCACCGCGCGTACTTCCACGACATCGCGCAGCCGCCGAAGATCCAGCCCGCCCTGCAGAAGCTGCTCGAGGCCACGGAGGGCGCCGACTTCCGCAACGCGCACCCCATCCAGCAGGCCTGCAAGCTGCACCACGGCTTCATGCAGGTGTTCCCGTTCACCGAGAACTCCGGCCGCGTGGCGCGCCTGCTCGCGAACCTCGTCCTGCTGCACGCCGGCTACAAGCTGCCGGTCATCGTCCACGCGACCGACCGCCAGCGGTACTACGAGTCGCTGCGGCTGCCCGACACCATCCTGCGCGACCTGACCATGGAGGCGCTCGACAACGCGCTGACCCAGGCCGAGAAGTACTTCGCCGAGGCGCCGCGGGCCCGGAAGGCCGCCCGCTAGGCGATCACGCGACGCAGGTGTGCGCCCCGATCGGGTGACGCACATGGGCCTCTCCTGTGCGCCGGCACCCGGCGCACGGGGGGCTCCGAGCGCACGATCCGCGTGCAACCTGCCGACAGCACTGGATTTTGGGGCTCCCCCCGCCCGCGGCCGTCCGAGCATGGCGGGGCGGGGGCCGGCTATTGTATAGCTACGCCCCCCTATGCTCCTGGGTGCACATGAAGGCATCGCCGGTGGGGTCTCGACCGCGTTCGCGCGCGCCGAGGCCGACGGCGCCGACTGCCTGCAGATCTTCACCCGCAACGCGCGGGGCTGGGCGGCGAAGCCGCTCGAGCCCGACGAGGTGAAGCGGTTCCAGGGCGAGGCCCGCCGCACCCGCAAGCCGGTGGCGGCCCACTCCTCCTACCTCATCAACAGCGCCGCCGCCGACCGCGACCTCCGGAAGAAGAGCTGGGACGCGCTCGCCGACGAGCTGGACCGCTGCGAGCGGCTCGGCATCCCGGGGCTGATCTTCCACCCGGGGAGCCACGAGAACGCGGCCGAGGGCATCGCGCTCGTGGCGGAGGGGATGCAGCGCGCCATCGAGCAGGTCCCCGGCAAGGCGAAGCTCCTCGTCGAGACCACCGCCGGCCAGGGCTCCAGCCTGGGCTGGCGGTTCGAGGAGATCGCGGCCATCCGCCAGGCGATCCCCGGCGCGGCCCGCCGCCGCACCGGCGTCTGCGTGGACACCTGCCACCTGTTCGCGGCGGGCTACGACCTCACCACCGAGGAGGGATACCACCGCACCTTCGAGGAGCTCGACCGAGTGGTCGGCCTCTCGAACGTGCGCGCGTTCCACCTCAACGACTCGAAGAAGCCGCTCGGGTGCCGGGTGGACCGGCACGAGCACATCGGGCAGGGCGCCATGGGGCTGGGCCCCTTCCGCCGCCTGGTGAACGACCCCCGCTTCGCGGAGATCCCGGGGTTCGTGGAGACCGAGTCGCGATTCAAGGAGAACATCGAGGTCCTCCGCGGCCTCGTACGCCGATGAAGGTCCATCTTCCCATGCGCCAGCCGCCCGACGAGCCGCAGAAACCGCGGACCCGCCCGGAGGTCCGCGCCGCCCGGATGACGCTCTACCCGCGCGGTGGCGAGTCGCCCCGCGCCAAGCTCGATCGCCTCGTCCAGTACGCCCGCTCGCACGAGCGCGCGCTCATCCTCACGCACGACAACCCGGACCCGGACTCCATCGCCGCGGGCGTCGCGCTGGCCTACCTGCTCGAGAAGCTCGCCGGCGTCGAGGCCATCGTCGCGTACGGCGGCATCGTGGGGCGCGCCGAGAACCGCGCGCTCATCAAGGTCCTGAAGCTGCCGGTGGTCCCCATCGCCCGCGTGGTCTTCGACGACTACGACCTCATCTGCATGGTCGATACGCAGCCGGAGCAGGGGAACCACTCGCTCCCGGCCCGCCACTTCCCCGACGTGGTCATCGACCACCACCCGGAGCGGCCCGACTCGCACCTCGCGCCCATCGCGGACGTGGGCGGCCCCATCGGCGCCACCTCCACCGTGCTCGCGGAGTACTTCCGCGCGAGCGGCCTGAAGGTGCCCGCCGGCCTCGCCACCGCGCTGTTCTACGGGATCAAGGCCGACACCCGCGACCTGGGCCGGCAGACCACGCCCACCGACGTGGACGCGTACCTGTGGCTGTTCCCGATGACGGACAAGGACGCGCTGGGCGCCATCGAGCACCCGCTGCTGCCCGAGGACTACTTCCGCCTGTACCACACCGCCATCGAGCGGGCGCAGGTCTACGGCGAGGTGGTGATCTGCGACCTCGGCACGATCTACACGCCGGACATGGTCGCGGAGATCGCCGAGCGGTTCATGTACCTCGAGGACATGAAGTGGTCGCTCGCGTTCGCGCAGTACGAGGACGCGCTGTTCTTCTCGGTGCGCACCACCGACCGGCGCATGAACGCGGGGCGGCTCATCCGCGAGGTCATCGAGGCCCGCGGCGGCTCCGCCGGCGGCCACGGCACCATGGCGGGCGCCCGGCTGCCGGTGAAGGGGCTCGGCGCCGCGGCGAACCGCAAGCTGCGCGAGGAGGTCGTGAAGGACTTCCTCGACGCGTTCGGCGTGCGCGCGCGCAAGCCGAAGAAGCTCGTCTAGCCTGCCCTGCCCTGCCGGGCCGGCCGGAGCGCCGGTGATCTACCTCGACCACAACGCCATCACCCCCATGCGCCCCGAGGCGAAGGCCGCGGTGCGCGACGCGCTGGAGGTGTTCGGCAACCCGAGCTCCGTCCACGCGGCCGGCCGCGCCGCGCGCGACCTGCTCGACGGCGCCCGGGAGCGGGTGGCCCGCGCGGTGGGCGCGGCGCCGGCCGAGATCGTGTTCACCTCCGGCGCGACCGAGTCGGCCGCGCTCGCGATCCGCGGCGTGCTCGGGGCCGCGCCCGCCGGGCGGCGGCGGCTGGTGGTCACGGCGGTGGAGCACCCCTGCGTCCTCTCGCTCGCGCGCGCGCTCGAGCGGTCGGGCACGCCGCTCACGGTCGTCCCGGTGGATCGCCGCGGCCAGGTGGACCCGGAGGCGTTCCGGGCCGCGCTCGGGCCCGACGTGGCGCTCGCCTGCGCCATGCGCGCGAACAACGAGACCGGGGGGGTGCTGCCGGTGCCGGAGCTCGCCGCGGCGGCGCGCGACGCGGGCGCCCCGTTCTTCTGCGACGCGGTGCAGGCGGCCGGGAAGATCCCGCTCGACGTGCGCGCGCTCGGCGCGGACCTGGTGGCGCTCACCGGGCAGAAGTTCGGCGGGCCGCGCGGGGCCGGCGTGCTGTGGGTCGCGCCCGGGCTGCCGCTCGCGCCGGTGCTGGGCGGCGAGCAGGAGCGCGGCCGCCGCGCGGGCACCGAGAACCTGCCCGGCGTCGCGGGCCTGGCCGCCGCGCTGGAGGCGGCCGTCGCCGCGGTGGCCGAGGAGGGCCCGCGCCTCGCGGCGCTGCGCGACCGGCTCGAGGCCGGGCTCCTCGCCGCGGTGCCGCGCGCGCGGGTGAACGGCGCCGGCGCCCCGCGCCTGCCCGGCACGCTCTCGATCACGTTCGAGGGTTGCGACGCCGAGGCGCTGCTCATGGCCATGGACCTCGAGGGCGTGTGCGCGAGCGCCGGCTCCGCCTGCCACTCCGGCTCGACCAGGCCCTCCGGCGTGCTGCTCGCGCTCGGCCTCTCGGACGCGGACGCGCGCGCGACGCTGCGCCTCTCGCTCGGCTGGACCACCACCGCCGAGGACGTGGACGCGGCGCTCCGGATCGTGCCGCCGCTCGCGGCGCGCGTGCGCGGCGCCATCGCCGGCCCCGCGTAGCGCGCCGCTAGGCGGCCCCGAACAGCCCCCGCACCACCGCCGCGATCGCGAGCGGCGTGCCCACCGCCGGATCGTACAGGGCCGCGATCTCGGCCGCCGCCGCGGCCGCGCTGGCCGGGCGCCGCGCCGCATCGCGGGCCAGGCAGCGGAGCACGAGCGCGTCGAGCGCCGCCGGGACCTCGGGCCGCAGCGACGAGGGCGCGCGCGCCTCGCCCGCCAGGATGCGCCGCCCCACCTCGTTCACGTCGCGCCCCGGGAACGCGGGGCGGTCGGTCAGCAGCTCGAACAGCACCGCGCCCAGCGCGAACAGGTCGCACGCGGGCGTGGGGCGCTCGCCGCGCAGCTGCTCGGGCGAGAGGTACTGCACCTTGCCGAGCGCGCCCGGCCCCGGCGCGCCCGCCGCCCCCGGCGTGAGCGCCACGCCGAAGTCGCCGAGCTTGATCTCGCCGAGCCGGGAGACGAACACGTTCGAGGGCGAGACGTCGCAGTGCACGATGCCGAGCGGCGCGCCGGCCGCGTCCACGCCGGCGTGCGCGTGCGCGAGCGCCTCCGCCAGCACCTGGGCCGCGTACGCGGCGAAGTCCACCGGCAGCAGGATCCCGCGCTCCGCGCAGCGGGCCAGGATCTCCTTCAGGTTCCGCCCGTCCACGTACTCCATCACGATGACCGGCGCGCCCGAGGCCACGCCCGTCTCGAGCACCTCGACGATGCCCGGGTGCCGCAGCCGCCGCGTGACGGCCGCCTCCCGCTCGAACAGCGCCACGAAGCCGGGGTCGCGGGCCAGCTCGGGCCGGAGCCGCTTCAGCGCCACCGTCTGGCCGGCGAGCGGGCCCTCCAGCGCGACCGCCCGGAAGACCTCGGCCATGCCGCCGCGGCCGATGAGCCCCTGGATGCGGAAGCGGTCGAGCGCGGTCGCCATCGGGCCGCTGTTCTACAGCACGCGCGGGGCGGCGGGGCGACCGCGCGCACGGGACCCGGGCCGGGAGGCGGGCCCCGGCCCGTACGCACGGTGCGTGAACGGGGTGACCCCGTGGCGAATGCGCGCGCCCGCCGCGGCGGCGCCGGATCGGCCCGAGATCAGGCCGTTCCACCGCCGGGCGGCGCCCCCGCCTGGCCCTCCACACGGCTTGACAGCCCCGCCCTCCGAGCCTAGGATCATCACGTAAAACCCCGCATGGTTACGCGGAGTTAGCTCTTTGACCGCGCGCTTGAGCTGTACCCCCTGCCGGGCTCGTGATTGGCCTTGCGTCGTTTGGGCCGACTTTGTCCAAAGCGGAGTGCCCGCCCACGTCCATGAGCAAGCTCCCTGAAGCGAGGGAGAAGCCTACGGACGCTGGCGTACCGGGTGCCCCACCTGTAGAAATACAGGTTCAAACAACCGGGCCACACGGCCCACGCGGGGGGCTTTTTTTTGCCCAGTCGGAGGGGAGAACCGGCGCGGTGAGCGATCCCGCCATCCCCTCCGACCGCAAGCGCGCGCTGCGACGGTCGCTCATCGGCGCGCGCGCCCGCATCGGCCAGGACGAGCGCGCCGGGGCATCCCGCCAGATCCTGGCGCGCCTCGAGGCGCTCGACCTCGTCGCGGGCGCCCGCACGCTCGCGCTGTACGCGCCGCTCGGCGGCGAGGTGGACGTGCTCGCGCTCGCGGAGCGTGCGCGCCTCGCCGGCGGCCGCGCGGTGTTCCCGAAGGTCCGGGCCGGCGATCGCCGCCTCGCCTTCGCGCGCTGCACGCCGCTCGACCTCGTGCGCGGCCCCCTCGGCGCGCTCGAGCCCCCGGAGGACGCGCCGCTCGTCGAGCCCGGCGAGGTGGACTGCGTGGTGCTGCCCGGGGTGGCGTTCTCGAGGGACGGGCTGCGGCTCGGGCGCGGGGGCGGCTACTACGACGCGACGCTGGCAGCCATGCCGCGCGCGGCGCGCGTGGGGGTCGCCTTCGAGGTGCAGGTGGTGGACGCGCTCCCGCGCGAGCCGCACGACGCGGCGCTCGACGCGCTCGTGACCGAGGCCCGGACGCTCCGCTTCGAGCGAGAAAGCGGTTGACTGCGCGCGCTCCGCGCGCGAGGGATCCCCGACCTTGAAAGTCCTCTTCCTCGGAGACGTGTTCGGCAAGCCCGGCCGCCAGGCGATCCAGCGGATCGTCCCCCGCCTCATCGTGCGCGAGGCGATCGACCTCGTGGTGGCGAACGCCGAGAACTCGGCCGGGGGCGTCGGGGTGACCCCGGACTCGGCCGACGAGCTGCTCGCGGCCGAGGTGAACCTGCTCACCAGCGGCAACCACATCTGGTCGAAGCGCGAGATCGTCCCCTACCTCGACGCGCCCGGGTCGCGGCTCCTGCGCCCCGCCAACTACCCGCCCGGCTCGCCCGGTCGCGGCCGCGGCATCGCCTCCACCCCGGACGGCCGGCGCCTCGGCGTGGTGAACATCGAGGGGCGGGTGTTCATGAAGACGCTCGACGACCCGTTCCGCACGGCGCTCGCCGAGGTCGAGGCGCTCCGGGCCGACGGCGTCACGTGCATCCTGGTGGACATGCACTGCGAGGCCACCAGCGAGAAGAACGCCATGGGCTGGTTCCTCGACGGCAAGGTCTCGGCGGTGCTCGGCACGCACACCCACGTGCAGACCGCCGACGCGCGCGTGCTCCCCGGCGGCACCGCCTTCGTCACCGACGTCGGCATGTGCGGGCCGTGGGACTCCGTCATCGGCGTGAAGAAGGAGCTGGTGCTGGAGCGCTTCCTCACGCAGCGCCCGGTCGGCTTCGAGCCGGCGCGGCGCGAGGTCTACCTGCAGGGCGCGATCGTGGACCTCGACGACGCGACCGGCCGCGCGCGGTCGATCGCGCGGGTGCAGGAGAAGCTCGAGGAGTGAGCCGGCGGCGGCGCGCCGCGGGGCGGGACCGCTAGCGCACCTTCACGAGCGCGTAGTTGCGCTTCCCCTTCTGCAGCAGCGCGTAGCCGCCGGCGAGCAGCTCGCCCGCGGCCACCTTCGCGTCGCCGGACTCGAGCACCGCCCCGTTCAGCGAGAACCCGCGCCCCGCCACGCCGCGCCGGACCTCGCCCTTCGACGCGGCCAGGCCGACCTTCACGAGCAGGTCGGCGACCGTGAGCGCGGCCAGCTCGTCGCCGGTCACCGTCGCGGAGGGGATCTCGCCCGCCAGCACGTCGAGCACGTCCACGCCGGCGGCGCGCAGGTCGGTGCCGCCGAACAGGATGCGGCTCGCCTCGATGACGCTGCGGGTGACGTCCGGCCCGTGCACGCGGGCGGTGACGTCCTCGGCCAGCCTGCGCTGCGCCGGGCGCTTCCCCGGGTCGCGCGCCTGCTCGGCGAGCAGCGCGGCGATCTCGTCGAGCGACAGGAACGTGAAGAACTTCAGCAGCCGCTCCACGTCGCGGTCGTCGGTGTTGAGCCAGAACTGGAAGAACTTGTACGGCGAGGTCCGCGCCGGGTCGAGCCACACCGCGCCGCCCTCGGTCTTGCCGAACTTGGTGCCCGAGGCGGTGGTGAGCAGCGGGAACGTGAGCCCGTGGACGCTCGCGCCGTCCTTGCGCGAGACCAGCTCGGCGCCGGCGGTGATGTTGCCCCACTGGTCGCTGCCGCCCATCTGCAGCTCGCACCGCTCGGCGTGGAACAGGTGCCAGAAGTCGTAGGCCTGGATGAGCTGGTACGAGAACTCGGTGAACGAGATGCCGCTCTCCATGCGGCCCTTCACCGAGTCCTTCGCCAGCATGTAGTTCACGGTGAAGTGCTTGCCGACGTCGCGCAGGAACTCCATCAGGCCGATGGAGCGCAGCCAGTCGGCGTTGTTGCGCACCCGCGCCGCGTTCTGGCCCTCGAACGACACGAACCGCTCGAGCTGCGCGCGGATCGCGGCCACGTTCCGGTCGATCTCCTCCACCGAGAGCACCGGGCGCTCGGAGCGCTTGCCGCTCGGATCGCCGACCATGCCGGTGCCGCCGCCCACCACGATGATCGGCGTGCCGCCGCAGCGCTGCAGCCACGCGAGCGACATGACCGCGAGCAGGTGGCCAACGTGCAGCGAGTCGGCGGTGGGATCGAAGCCGACGTAGCCGGTGATGGGGCCCTGGGCGAGGCGGGCCTGGAGGCCCGGGGTCTGGTCGTGGACGAGGCTGCGCGGGACGAGGGCTTCGAGGAGGTTCTGCATGGCGCCGGGCAGACTAGCGGATCCCGGCCGAATTTTGGACGCCGAACCGCGCGCCGTTCACGCCCGCCTGGCCGGCTTCTTCGCGGCCCGCTTCCTCGCCGCGGGCCGCTTCGCGGCGGCGGGCTTCTTCGCGGGCGCCGGCTTCTGCCTCGCGGCGCGCGTCGCCGGCGCCGTGGCCTCCTCCGGCGCGGCAGCCTGCTCCGGCGGCGCGGGCGCCCTCGGCGCCTCCGCCTTCACCGCGGCCGGCGCGACCGCCGCAGCGCGCCCTCGGAAGCCGGTGCCGAGCACGTACACCTCGTAGCTCGACTCGCGCACCGCCTCCGGCCGGATCACGTGCATCGCCGCGAAGCGCCCCTGCAGCTCGCGCTTCAGCGCCGGGAAGTCGCCGCCCATGAACACCTTCGCGACGAACGCGCCGCCCGGCACGAGCACCTGCTCCGCGACCGACAGCGCCATCCGGACCAGCTCGAGCGAGCGCGCCTCGTCCGTCACCTTGATGCCGATGGTCTTCGGCGCCATGTCGCTCGTGACCAGGCGGAAGCGGCCGTCGTGCAGCAGGCGGATCTTGTCGAGCGCGTCCGGCGCGAGCAGGTCCACGATCGCGGTCCGCACCCACCGCTTGCCCAGGTTGCGGATGGGCTCGAGGTCCACGCCGACCGCGACGCCCTTCTCGCCCACCGCCTCGGCCAGGATCTGCAGGAACCCGCCCGGCGCCGCGCCCAGGTCGAGCACCGCGTCGCCCCGCCCGAGCAGGCGGTGGCGGTGCAGGATCTCCTCGATCTTGAAGGCCGAGCGGGCGCGCAGGCCCTGCTTCTTCGCCTTGCGGTAGTAGAAGTCCTTCGGGTCGTAGGGCTTGGCCATGTGTGGGCTGACGTCCGTTTGCCGGGGGTTCCGCCGCCCGGTATCCTGCGGCTCGCGCAGGGCAGTCAAGCCGACAATGTCCAGGATCAAGATCCTTCTGCTCTGCGTCCCGGTGGCCCTGGCCGGCCTCGGCGTCGCCCTGCACGCGACCTGGCGGATGGCGGCGCTGGAGCGCGCGCTCCAGGGCGCCGACGCCGAGGCGCGCGAGGCCGGGCGGGCGTTCGTCCAGACGCTCCAGGGCGAGCACGCCGAGCGGCAGCGGATCGCCCTCGACCGGCGGAGGACCCTCGCGCTCGAGATGGCGGCGGCCCGGCGCGACCGGCTGCTCGGCCTGCTCGCCACCAGCGCCGCCGGGCTGCTCGGCGCTGCACTGTCGGTGATGGCCCGCATCTCCGCGGAGGTCGAGGAGGATCGCCGCCACGTGCGCGCCGCCGGCGGGGATCACGGACCGGACCGGTCCTGATCCCGGGGCCAAGTCGACCGGAACGGTCCGATTTTTCCCTAAGAAATTCGGCTGCCTGGACTTGACTCGACCCCGTCCGGGATCGGATAAGCGTCCCCGTCCACCCGCCCGCCGGGCGCTCGTGAGAGGAAGAGAAAGACCATGGCCCTGAAGATTACCGAGGAGTGCATCAACTGCGGCGCGTGCGAGCCCGAGTGCCCGAACACCGCCATCAGCCAGGGTGACGACATCTACGTCATCGACGCCGCCAAGTGCACCGAGTGCCAGGGCGTGCACGACGCGCCGGCGTGCGCGGGCGTCTGCCCGGTCGACTGCTGCGTGAAGTAGCCGCGGCCGCCGCGGAAGCAACCGCGGCACAGGCGTGTTGACGAGGAGCAGCGCCCCCGTGGGCGCTGCTCTTTTCGTTCCCGCCCGCCAGGGACGCACGCCGAGGCGATTGGCCCTAGGCGGAATCCGCTCGCGGGCGGTAGCATCGAGCGTCTTCGAACACGCCAGCGGCGGAACGCCGAGGAGAGTCCCATGGCCACCTTCATCACCGAGGAATGCATCAACTGCGGCGCGTGCGAGCCGGAGTGCCCGAACAGCGCCATCAGCCAGGGCGACGACATCTACGTCATCAACCCCGACCTCTGCACCGAGTGCGTCGGGTTCCACGGCGAGGAGGCCTGCGCCGCGGTGTGCCCCGTGGACTGCTGCGTCCCGGATCCGAACCGGACCGAGACCGAGGAGCAGAACTACGCGAAGCTGGCGACGATCCACCCCGACAAGACGTTCCCGTCGCTCGGCGAGCTGACCGCCGAGCTGTCGCGGTTCCGCAAGTAGCCGCCGCCGGCGGACGCCGTCCCGCGCCCCGCGTGCCCATGGTGCGCGGGGCGTCGTCGTCTCGCCACCCGCCGGGCCCCCGCCCGTCCAACCCGACCGAGGAGCCCGCCGCCATGTCACGAACCGTGAAGCTCGACCGCCGCACCGCCGCCGTGCTGCTCGTGGACGTGCAGGAGCGGCTCACCCCCGCCATGCCCGCGGAGGCGCTGGCCCGGGTGGTGAAGTACGCGACCGCGCTCGTCGAGGGGGCGAAGGCGCTCGGGGTCCCCGTGCTCGCGACCGAGCAGTATCCCAAGGGCCTCGGGGCGACCCTCCCCGAGCTCGCGCGCCTGCTCCCCTCCCCCGCGCTCGCGAAGGTGCACTTCTCCTGCGGCGCCGACCCCGCCTTCGCCGCCGCGCTGGAGGCCACCGGCCGGCGGCAGGTCGTGATCACCGGGATGGAGACGCACGTGTGCGTGTTCCAGACCGCGCGCGACCTCGTGCAGATGGGCTACGAGGTGCACGTCTGCGCCGACGCCGTGTCGAGCCGCACCGAGGAGCACCGCCGGGTCGGCCTCGAGCTGTGCCGCGAGGCCGGCGCCATCGTCACGACGGCGGAGACCGCGCTGTTCGATCTCCTCCACCAGGCCGGGACCCCCGAGTTCAAGAAGGTGTCCGCCCTGGTGAAGTGACGCCGCGCCACCGCCCGCCACCGGGGGAGGCAGGGCCCGTCCGTCCCGCCGGATCCCGGTTGACCCAAGGGTTTCGCGGTGCTACCTAGTCCGTCCCCGCAGTTCCCGGGGCGTAGCGCAGCCTGGTAGCGCACTTGCTTGGGGTGCAAGTGGTCGCTGGTTCAAATCCAGTCGCCCCGACTTCCGAAGCCCCCGGAACTGCACGCGAAAGCGACAGTCCGGGGGCTTCGATTTTTTACGCATCGTGCGCGTCGGGGTGCGTTTCAGGGTGCGAATCGAGGGCGTTCGGGCAGCCCCGAGTCAGCACTCCGGCATACCCCAGAGCAGAGGTCCCGGCGGCTGCGCGGCGATCCACCTCTGCCACCGCGTTCCGCCTGCCGGGTGGGGGGCGAACGGGCCGCGAAGGTCAGGCAGCGGGTCTGGCATCGGGTCCCAGAGGAGGAGTTGGGCCGCGTCCCCCTCGATACCTTCCTCATCAAGCATAGCTCCGCCTCCAGCGTGTGATCGCTCACGCGCTCGCACTTCGAGTGATGTGCGGGAAGCCTGCTTGACACAAAGGCGGAGGAAGGCGACCCTCCACCTTGCTAGAGCGGCAAGCAGGTTCCCTGTTCGCTGCGACTACGAGGGCCCGTTGGTGCGGGCCCTTTTTCTTCTCTCCAACAGCCTCACAGCGTACTGGCGCCGTGCCGAGTGTCCAAACTCGGCGGGGTTTCGGCCGCAGCGTGATGCGCGTCGATACTAGGCTGGGTGATCGACACCGCCAGGTTTCACGGGCCCAGCGCAGCCCGAGCGTCGTTCCTCAGGCAATCGTAGAGTCCGACTGCCATCCGTCAAGCGCGCCCCGTTACCGGCCGCGCCGGCCCAGCGCCCTCCCCACCCGCACCATGAGGCAACACCAACTCCGGGTGATTCCCGAGCCCCGTCTCGTTCAGCGCGCGGCGCAGCGCCGGGGAGCCGAAGCGCTCGATCACGCCGCGGGCTACGGCCACGTTCTCCTTGAACGTGGCTCCGCCGATCTCCGGGTCGCTCTCCACCGCTGCGCGCCACTCGGCCGTAGTGGCTGACCCACGCAGCGTCGGCCTCCGCCATGAGGCCGGTGATCGCCTCATGGTGGATGTCGGCGAGGCGCTGGGCGCCCTTCGCGTCGAGTCCGAGATCGACCGCGGCGGCGTCGAACGCCTCGGCCGAGGCCGGGTCCAGCTCCAGGCCGGCGGGGACGGTGATCTCCAGGCCGGAGGTGGTGAGTGTGTGCGGCTCGGCCGGCGGGGACTCCGACCCTGCGGGCGCGGGGACCGGCGCGGAGGTGGCCGGGTCGAGCCGGGCGGCCTCTGCCGCGGGGGCGGCGGGGGGCGGCACGTCCTTGTACGAGGACGGGAATGCGGCGCGGAGCGAGTCCTCCGACTCCGGGAGCGGCGCGGCGACCGAGGGGAGCACGGCCCGCTCGCGCGCGGGCTGCGCCGCCGCAGCGGGGGGCGGCCCGTCCCGATACGACGAGGGGAAGGCGGCGCGAAGGTCCGCTTCGCTCAGGTTGGCGGCGGACGTGGTGGCGGTGATGCCGTAGTCGGGGCTCGGGGTGTCACTCATGGCGGGTTTCCTTTCAGTTGATCAAAACGAGGTTCACGATTCGTTCAGCGCCGGGCGTTGGGGTCCCCCCGGGCGCGACGGACAGGAATCCCCGGGGTCGGGGGTGCCACCCCACCCCCGCGCATCGTGAAAGGGGGACCCAACACGGTGCGTGAATCCATGGCGGACGCGGCGACGATCCGGGGCCGAGGCTCGGCGACGGTGACCGCGACCGCAGCGCGGCCGAGTCGAGCGCCCGGTGGTGCGGGTGGTGAGGCGCGAGCCCCGGCGCTCCCAGGCCGGCGGCGCGCTCGGGATCCGGTGCGAGCTGGGCGCGGCGCCCGAAGGTCCGCGACCCCACCCGCGAGGTGAGCGGACGGGGCGGAGGAAGCACAGTTCCCGGCCCCTCCGCACCCTCTCGCGCACCCTGCCACGGCGATGCGTCCCTGAAACGACTGTGCCGCAGCAGAGATACGCGTGTGACCACATTCTTTCTAGGCAAGCGGTCCACCGCTACCGCCCGGCGGCGAAGTCGGACAGCGGGTCGAAGTCGGCCGCCGGCTGTGCCTCGGCCTCCGCTGCGAGCCGGCCGGTGATGCCCGCGCGATCCTCAAACCCGCCCGGCGTCATCACGTCGTCCGGCCGCTCCCCGTCGTGCGGATTCCAGCCGGCCCACTCCGGCCGGGCGGCCACGATGCGTTGCGCGGCATCGGTCGAGTAGCCGGGGTGGATCTGGCGCAGCTCGTCCACCGCCGCGTCGAAGGCGGCGAGCCTCCGCCGCTCCTTCTCGGCGAGCGGGAGCGCGTCCCAGGCGGCCCGCTCCGCCGCTTCCCTCACGGCCTCGCGCTCCGCCTCGCGCTGGCGTTGCCGGTCCTCCGCCCGGAGGCGTTCGATCTCGGCCATGTCGTCCAGCACATCGCCTAGCGCGGCGAGCGTGGCCGCATCGTCCCCGGCGGGCCTCACCTTCTCGACCACGAACTGCGCGAGGTCGGGAAGGCCGGGCTCGGCGAGGTCGGCGAGCCGGGCCTCTGCGTGGACCTCGGCGGCGCGGTCGAGGATCGCGGCGAGGATCGGGCGCAGCTTCCCGAGCGCCTTCCCCGTAGCCTTATCAAGCGCGGGGACGAGGGGCGCCGGTAACCTCGGCGGCCGCGGCGTGCATGCGGGCGGCGTGGCCGGTGCGCTCGGCCGCCTCCAGCCGGGCACGCAATGAAACGAGGGCGTTCTCCACCTCGGCGCGCTCGGCGGACAGGCGGCGGGCGGCGCGGCGGGCGTTCTCCGCCTCCACCACCTCGGCGGTCGAGACTTCGGGAAGCACCTCGATCCGCTCCACGATCTCGACCGCGGCGGCGGCCTCGGCGGTGAGCTTCGCGATCTTCGACTCACAGGCGGCCACGTTTTCGCGGGCGTAGCCGGTGGCCGCGTCGGCCTCAGCGATGGTGATCTGTGCTTTGCGCCCGCCGCTGTCCCAGACGACGAGGACGACGAGGACGGTGAGTGGGTGCGTCCGGGCCGCAAGCGCACTCGCGGGCGCCAGCGGTGCAGCACCCGTCGAAGCTCCGTTCGAGCTGAGGATGGGCCCGACGTGCAGACTTCCGGCTACCAAGACCGCGGCCCCGCTCGGATCACGGACTCGGTGCCGGAGCAAAGCACGCGGCGGATCAGCAGCTTGAAGTCGGTGCTGCGGGTGTTCACCTGCAATGCCCGCCGCCGACGCCCGAAGTGAATGCTGCTGGCCGGAGAGCCACGCCCGATCACCAGCACCACTCAGCGAAAGGGCGCACGGCCTTCCGGCCATGGACGCGATTCATGGAATGCTCGCGCCCCGCTCCAAGCCATTCGGGAGCAGGCGGAGTTCTGCCTCGCTGAGCGGACGAGCGCCGATCAATCCGGAGGCGATAGCCCGGCCACGTCCAGTCGATGCATCACCCAGTGGGCGTCGCCGACGAACGGATACTCGACCAGGTCGATCCGCCTCGTGCGCAGCGACTCCGAGAGCGGCAGCGCGAACAGCGCCTGGTAGGCCTTCCGGCGTTGCGGCCCGGTCTTTCCGAGCGCGAGGTACTCCGGCGCGTCATCGATGAGCGGATCCGGCTCACCGAAGGCGTAGTGCCGGTAGCTCGACCACTTCCAGTCTTTCGGACTCTTCACCAGACCTGCGCGGACCGGGTTGAGGTCGCCGTACCGCATCACGGTCAGCTGATGCGCGCCCTCGGCCTGGATCCGCGGTGAACGCATCCGTTCCATGACCACCTGGCCGCGCCGTTCGCGTCGCTTGTTGTACCAGCGCGCGAACTGCCCGTTCACCACCTGCCAGAACCGGCTGAACTGCTCCTGATCGCGCCTCGTCGTGCACGTGACGTGCGGATGCGTGCCCATCAGGCAGTACGAGTTGATCTCGACCCCGTACTTCTCCTTGTAGCGACCGAGCAGCTCGAGGAACTTGTCCGTCGCGCCGGCCTCCTCGAGGACGTGCTCGAAATCGTGCGCGCGCCAGGTGCAGTGATTGCTCGAGTCGCGCTCCACCAGCGCGAAGCGCGGGATTCGGGCCATGCCTGGGCGCTACGCAAGTCGAGTACCAAGGACGCAACGTGACGTTCGTGGGAAAGTCGCACTTCGAGGGTCCGTAGAACGAACCAACGGCCGCGGCGCGTCCGAACCGCCAACTCTTGCCGGCTGACTCCGGCACCAGTGCCCCTTGCCGGCTGACTCCGGCACCAGTGCCGCGCGGCACCAGTGCCCGGCACCAGTGCCGCGTCTTGACCCGGGTCACGCTGGGGCGCGTCCATCGCCGGTACGGTTGCCCCGTGCCCCGCCGCACCGATGCTGCCCGTCGTCAGCGCCCTCCGGATGTTGCGAGGCGAACCGTGCTCGCGGCCGTCTCCGCGGCGATCGGACTGGTCGTCGCATCACTCTCCGCGAGTTGGCTCGGCGCATTCGACCTGGGTCGTCGGTCGGGCCGGAGCCCCGCCGGCTGCTACGAGCTGGATCACTGCGGCCTCTCCTGGTGGTGGACGCTCGGGTTCCTCCTCGTCGTGTGGGGCCTGCCCGCCGTGGCGTTCAGCGTGGCTGGGTGGTCCGGCGCAGCGCGCATGAGCTGGTCGGCCCGTGCTCGAGCCACACTCCTGTTCTCGCTCGGGGTGGTCGCGTACCACCTTGCGTGCGGGTCGCTCTTCGTCCTGATCGCTGACCGTTGACCCGTCGAGGTCCGGTGACAGGCCGAACGCAGCGCCCAGGGCAACGGCTCTCGGCATTCGGGCGGCCCGATCGCGTCCGGCCGGCCTCACCCCGCTTCCTGCGCACCCCGCACGTCGGCGTCGGAGGCGGCACCCACCGTGCCCGTCCGCTGCGCGCGATGCGCCGCCCTCGCGGCCTCCATCGCCTGCTGCATGGCGGCCTTCACCGGGATGATGACGGAGTACGACTTGAACAGCAGGCCGGTGAGGTACGCGGCGAGCTGGACCACGAAGAACGCGCTGATCGCGAGGTCCACGGGCAGGAAGCCGGTCGAGACGAGCACGGGGCGATACAGCGCCACGAGCAGGAACGTCACCCAGTGGCTCGTGCAGTAGAAGCACGCGGTCAGGTGGCCGAGCCACTCGCTCCGCGCGGAGAGGAGCCTCCGCATCGGCTCGAAGATCTCGGTTCCGGTGATGGTGAACGACGTCCCGCTCACGACCATGGCGAGGACGGCGCAGGTCCACAGGGCTTCGACGGGCAGCGGCATGGGGTGCTCCTCCGTTCCGGCGCGGCCCGACGGGGCCGGCGCGGTGCGACGCAGTCATGCGCGGGCGGCAGCCGTGGGTGCATTGCGATTCGCGTTGCCCAATTGATACCTGGCCGGTATCAACCACGGCATGGACCTCCGCGAGCTGCGCGCGTTCCTGGTGGTTGCCTCGGAGCTGAGCTTCCGCCGCGCCGCGGAGCGGCTGCACATGAGCCAGCCGCCGCTGAGCCGCCTCATCGCGGGGCTCGAGCGCGACCTCCGCGTGCGCCTGCTGGACCGCAGCACGCGGTCCGTCTCGCTCACGCCGGCCGGCGCGCTCCTCTTCCGCGAGGGGCCGGCGGTCCTGGAGCGCGCGGAGGCGCTGGAGTCCCGGGTGCGCGAGCGCGGGCGACGCTCCGGGCAGCCGCTGCGGATCGGGCTCTCCACGGCGGGGTTCGCGACCTGGGTGCCGGAGGGGATCGCACGCCTCGAGACGAAGGCCGGCGGGCCCGGCGTCGAGCTCACCTCGAACGTCCCGGATCGCCTCCTCCGCGACCTCCAGCTCGGGCGGCTCGACGCGGTCTGCGCCGAGACGGCCGACGGGGAGACGCCGGGCCTGGAGCGATGGGTGGTCGCCGAGGACGCGGTGGGCGTCTTGCTGCCCGCCACGCACCGCCTGGCGCGGCGCCGCACGCTGCGCCTGCGCGACCTCGAGGGCGAGATCTTCGTGGTCCATCCGCGCCACGAGCACGCCCACCTCTACGAGAGCCAGCAGCGGGCGCTCCGCGCGGCGGGCATCCGCTACCGGATCCTCACCAAGCGGCCGGACGAGAGCTGCCCGATCCTGGTCGCGCGGGGCAAGGGGATCCTGCTGGCGGCCCCTTCGTTCGTGCGAACGCGGGCGTCGAACACGCGGTTCGTCCCGCTGCGCGAGCCCGCGCTCACGCACCGCGTGGCGCTGCTGTGGCGGGGCGAGCGCGCCAGCCCGGAGCTCACCGCGCTGCTGGACGCCCTGCGACGGGGCGCGCCGCGCCGAGCCGTCCCCCGGCCCCGGTGACGGCGACGGCTGCGATCGCGCCCGCGAGGTGGGCGAGCGGGACCGCGACGACGCCCGGCGGCGCGCCGGCGAGGAGCATCCGCCCGGTGGAGAGCTCCCATGCCAGCTTCGCGACGCACGCCGCGAGCGCGAGGCCGGAGAGCGTCGGCATGGGGCCGGGCTCGCGCAGCCCCACGAGCGCGAGCGCGACGATCGCCGCGTACGCCATCCCGGAGAGCCCGGCGTATCGCTGGAGCGAGGGCTGGAGCCAGAGCACCGCGAGGCCGACGGCGAGGGCCGACGCGAGCGTCAGCGTCGCGAACCTCGCGCGGCCGCGGCGCTCCAGCATCGCGCCGGCGACGCCGAACGCGAGGGCGTCGACCGCGAGGTGCGACGCCGAGAAGTGCACGAGGCTCCCGGTGAGCACGCGCCACGCCTCGCCGCTCGCGACGCGCGCGCGGTCGAGGATCAGCAGCTCGCCCAGCGCCGGCTCGAGGTACGCGCCGAGCGCGAGGGAGAGCACCGCGGCGGTGACCCAGGGGAAGGGCCGCATCACCGGGCCCCCGACCGCCTCCGCCGCCACGAGGCGACCCCGGCGCCGCCGCCGGCGAGCGCCGCGAGGATGGCGAGCGCCGCCGCGTCGACGGCGCCGCCGCCGCTGGCCGCCGCGCGCTTCTCGTACTCCGGCGTGCGCACGACCTCGATCTCCTCGGGCTGCGCCTTCAGGCGCTCCTGGAAGGCGGCGAGCTGCGCGTCGAGCGCCGTGATCAGCTCCGCCGTCGCGAGCTTGAAGCCCTGCTGCCGGTCCTGGCGGAGCTCCTCCGATTCGTTCACCGGCGTCGATCGGCCCTTCACGACGCTCGTGCCGGGCGCACGGAAGAGGAGCTTGCGGCTCGGGATGTCGAGCACGACGGCGTCCATCAGCGTGCGCGTGTCGTGCTTCTCCCCCTGCACGACGTACGCGCCGACGAGCGTCCAGTAGGTGAGCGTCGCCACCCCCTGATCCTTGAACTGCACCTGGTCGAAGGCGATGAGGACGATCTCGTCCACGCCGAACATGTTCCGGATCTGGTCGAGGTTCGTGAACCCGCCACCGGGCGTCAGGTACGCGGTCGGGATGATCTCGACCGACTTGACGTACGGCCGCTCGCGGAAGTGCGCGGCGATCGTCTCCATGAGACGGAACCGCTCGGTCTCGGGGGCGGCGGCGTCGCGGTCGCCGACGTACGCCGCCGGCGTCACCTCGCCGGCCGCCGGCGGGACGAAGGCGATCCCGACCCTGAGCGGGAGCGTGAGCTTCGGGACGGACGGCTGGGCCGGCTCCGACTGTCCAGCCGGATACAGGTAGTTGACGACGCTCGTCGCCCGCCGCGCCGTCGTCTGGGCGCAGGCGCCGAGCACCGTCAGGAGGATGAGTGGAGCGAGGGTGAACCCGCGGGACCTTCCACGGCACGTGGGGGCTGACATGGGAGCGCGTCCTCCGGTTGGGCGAATCGCGAACCGAGTGACCTGCCGACTCCACGGGCATACTAGGCCGATCGCTGCTTGGAACGAAGACGCGCCGGCCAGCTGCGACGAATGGCGCGGCGAGCCCGGGTGTCCCCCCCGTCCCGGTGAGCTGCGGGCATTCGGCTCGCCCACCGATCGGCGGACCTGGATCCGCGGCGCGCCATCAATCCGGCGCGTCGTGCGCCTTCATGAACGCGTCGATGGTCGCGTAGTAGCCGGGCAGCATGTCGTGGAGGCGTCGTTTGCCCTTCGCGGTCAGCAGGACGCGACGGCTTCGTGCGTCGGTCTCGTCTTCGCGAAACCGGACCAGGCCCCCTGCCGCGAGCGACTGCAGCGTGCGGGTCATCACCGGGCGCGCGACGTCGATGCGTTCGGCCACCTCGCTGATGCGGAGGCCGCCCGGGTCCTCCTCGCGATCGAGCACCACGAGCACGAGGAAGCGCGCTTGCGAGAGCTGGTGGGTGGCGAAGTACGCCTCGAGCTCTCGCAGCAGCAAGCTGGCCGTCCGCAGCATGCGCAGCGCACGGTCGATGGTCTCGACCTGCATGGCGGGGAAGGCGGCGTGGTAGCGCTCGAGGACCTGGCGGGTCGGGAGCTCCTTGAGGAAGAACATGGCCGCACTCAGAGGGCGCGCAGCTCGGCGCTCGTGACCTGGCCGCCGAAGTGATGGACCACGTGCTGGAGCACGTGCTCGTGCTGCGAGCGCTCGAACGCAGCGCACGCGTCGCTGACGACGTAGGCGTCGTACCCGAGGTCGTGAGCCTCGCGCAGGGTCGACTCGACGCACACGTGCGTCGCGAAGCCGCAGAGCAGCAGCGTCCTCAGGTCGTTGTTGCGCAGGAACGGATCGAGGGTGGAGCTCTTGAGCACGCTCGCGCCGGATCGGCCCTGGACGACGAACTCGCCCTCCCGCGGGACGAACGGCTCGACGAAGCGGGAGCCCTCCTCGCCCCAGGTCCCGGCGTGCGGGATGGCGCCGCGGAGGCCGAGCCTGCCCTCGCCGCGCCCGAAGAGGAGGTACCCCGGGTCGCGGGTGAACGAGAGGCCCGCGTGCGCGATGGCCCAGCGGCGCTCGCGGGCGTGCGCGAGCAAGTCCCCGGCCGCGGCGACCGCGGAGCGGAAGGCGTCCTTGTCGTGGATCAGCCCCCGTTGAAGCTTCCCGGTGGGTGCCACCCACTCGTGCTGGAACTCGATGAGGACGAGGGCGGCGCGCCCGATGTCGATCTGCTTCACGATACCTCCCGGACCTCGATGAGACGACCTGGCCAGCGAATAATTACCATGGTAACTATTGCTCCGCAACGGCTCGCGCCGCCCAGCCCCCGGTGAGAGGCCGACGCTTCGGTCGGGCGCGAGCCGCCTCAGGGCGCGGTGGCGGCGACGAACGCGACGGGGATGAGCCCGGGGATCAGCTCGGTACGCCGCACCTCGAACCCAACCGCCGAGATGTCCGCCGAGAGCGACGCCGCCGTGAACCTGCGCGCACCGGGAAACCCGGTCGCGCCGAGGACGCGCGAGACGAGCCTCGACGTCCGCGTCTCGTCGTGCGCGTACGTCGGCGCGACGAGCGTTCCACCGGGCCGGAGCACCGCGCGCAGCGCACGCAGCGCGGCCTCCAGGTCCGGGAGCAGGTGGAGCACGTTCGCGCAGACGACGGCGTCGAACGAGCGGGGCGGCATGCCGAGCGCGTACACGTCGCGCTCGACGCACTCCACGTTCCCGAGCCCATCGGCCCGGACGCGGTCGCGGAGCAGCCGGACCATCGCGTCCGCGTAGTCGGTCGCGACGACGCTCCCCACGACGGGCGCGATCGCGGTGGTCACGATGCCCGTCCCCGCCGCGACCTCGAGCACCTCGCCCGCCCCGCGGACCTCCTGCGCGACGAGCTCGAGCATCCGCGGGAGCGGGCCTCCGAGCACGCGCATCGAGCGGTCGTACCTCGCCGCGTGGCGCTCCCAGTAGCGCCTTCCCCGTGCTGCCTCCGTGTCGCTCACGCGGCGAATCTACCCGATCACGACCCGAGCAGCGCCCGCACCGCGTCGGGCGACAGCACCTTCCCTGCCGACTTCACCACGCCGTCCACCACCAGCGCGGGGGTGGTCATGACGCCGAGCTTCATGATCTCGCGGAGGTCCTCCACCTTCTCGACCTTCGCGTCGAGCCCCAGCGCGGCGACGGCCTGCTCCGCGTTCGCGGTGAGCTGCTTGCACTTCGCGCACCCGGTCCCGAGCACCTGGATCTTCATCGTCGTCTTCCTCCGTCAGGGTTCGTCGATTCGCGGCCTCAGAGGACCGCGTTGAACAGCCAGCCGACCAGCAGGATCCCGGACGCCACCACGCCCACGAACGCCAGGATGAGCGGCGGCCGCAGCACCTTCCGCAGGATCACGATCTCCGGCAGCGAGAGGCCGATGACCGCCATCATGAACGCGAGCACGGTGCCCAGCGCGGCGCCCTTGCCGAGGAGCGCCTCGACCACGGGGATGATCCCGGCGGCGTTCGAGTACATGGGCACGCCCAGGGCCACCGCGGCGGGCACCGACCACCAGGCGGACTTGCCCATGAACGAGGCGAGCAGCCCCTCGGGCACGTAGCCGTGGATCCCGGCGCCGACCGCGATGCCGGCCACGACCCAGGGCCAAACCTTGCCGACCACCTCGCGCACCGCCTGGAGGCCGCGCTCGACGCGCCCGGCGAAGCCGAGGTGCTCCTTCTCGAACCGCGCCTCGCCCTTCATCGACTCGTACACCCACGGCTCCACGTGCCGCTCGAGCTTCATGCGCCCGAGCACGAAGCCGGCCAGGATGGCGATGGTGAGCCCGGTGACGAGGTAGAGGGCCGCCACCTTCCACCCGAACAGCCCGAGCAGGAGCACCAGGGCGACCTCGTTCACCATGGGCGCTGACACGAGGAAGGAGAACGTGACGCCGAGCGGGACGCCGACCTCGACGAAGCCGAGGAAGAGCGGGATGGCGGAGCAGGAGCAGAACGGGGTCACGACCCCGAGCAGCGCGGCGACCACGTTCCCGACCGACTCGCGCTTGCCGACGAGGATCGCCCGGGTCCGCTCGGCCGTGAAGAACGAGCGGACGATGCCGACCAGGAAGACGATGAGCGTGAGCAGCAGCAGCACCTTCGGCACGTCGTAGAGGAAGAACGCGAGGCTCTCGCCGAGGTGCGATCCCTCGGCGAGACCGAGGAGGCCGAAGGTGAGCCACCGGGAGAGCGGGTGGGCCGCGGCGTACGCGACGATCCACGCGACGAGCGCGCCGGCCAGCAGGAGCGCGACGCGCCGGGCGGACGGGCCGCGCGAGGAGGGCTCCGGCGTGACGCCGGTGGGGCAGCATGGCTGAGATGCGGGTGCGTCGAGGACGGAGAGGCTCATGGATTCCCTGCGATGCGGCCGGTCAGGTCGCGGTGTGGACGAACCAGGCGCCGCCCGCGATGACGGCGACGCCGGCGACGGAGCGGAGGACGGCGGCGGCGCGGCCGCCGGCGCTCCACGAGAGCCAGCGCTGCACCCCCTGCACCGACGCGCCGGCGACCACGATGGCGAGCGTGTGGCCGATCGCATAGGCGGCGACGAGCAGGCCGCCGCGGGCCGCGTCGGCGCCGCTCGCCCGGAAGGCGAGGCCGAGCAGCGGGGCCATGAAGGCGAAGGTGCACGGTCCGAGCGCCGCGCCGAAGATCGCGCCGAGGACGAGGGCGCCCAGCGGGCCGCGCCGGCCCGCGGATCGGGGCACGCTCCAGGACGGCAGCGGCAGGACGCCGAGGAGGTTCAGGCCGACGGCGAAGAAGACCGCCGCGAGCGCGTAGTTCCCGGCCGGTCCGACGTCGCCGGCCATCCGCCCGAGGAGCACGGTCGCGACCCCGACGGCGGCGATGCTGGCGAGGATGCCGAGCGCGAAGCTCGTGGACAGGCCCAGCGCCGCGCGGACCGACGGCGGCTCGCGCCCGCCGTTCATGTAGGCGACGACGAGCGGGATGCTCGAGAGGTGGCACGGGGACAGCGCCACCGAGAGCAGGCCCCAGAGGAGCGCCGCCGGCAGCGCGAACGCCAGCGAGGCCTCGAAGGCGTTCCCGAACGCGGTGAGGAGCCCGACCACCGCGCCCTCTCAGAGCCGGACGCCCAGGGCCTTCCACCGCGCCAGGATCCCCGCGCGGTCGATGAACCCCTCGTGCCGCGCCAGCTCCTTGCCGTCCGCGCCGTAGAAGATCTGGGTCGGGATCATGCGGACCCCGTGCGCCTCGGCGGCCGCGCGGTCCTTCCAGACGTCGATGAACACCACGTCCATCCGGCCGGCGTACTCGGCCCGGAGCCCCTCGAGGATGGGCGCCATCGCCTTGCACGGAACGCACGCCCCGGCCCCGAGGTCCACCAGCCGCGGCAGCGCCTTCCCGCCCGCCCGGCTTCCGGCCGGCGCGGCGTCCGCCGCCGCCGCCCACACCGGCGCGCTCAGGGCAGCGACGAGCAGGATCCCCTTCAGCCAGTTCTTCGTGCGCATCTCACACCTCTCGGGGTCGAACGGGTGCGGCTTATCGCACGCTGACGATTTGACGGCAAGGGCGGCCGATGCGGTCCGATGTCGCGGACCGGCTGCGGTGACGTTTATGCGAAGCTGGGGGTCCGGGTTGAAACGAATCGTCGCTTCATCGTAAGAAGCGGCGCATGCCCGTTGCCCTGAAGAAGGACCCGTGCGCCCCGGTGACCCTCGCCGACGTCGGCCCGGACCTGCGCCCGGTGGAGGGCTCCGGGGCGGACGAGGAGCTCGCGGCGCTCGCGAAGGCGCTCGGCCACCCGGCCCGCGTGCAGATCGTACGCCTCCTCGTGCGCCGCGAGGCGTGCATCTGCGGCGACATCGTGGACGAGCTGCCGCTGGCGCAGTCCACCGTCTCCCAGCACCTGAAGGTGCTGAAGGACGCCGGCATCGTCCGCGGAGAGATCGACGGGCCGCGCGTCTGCTACTGCGTCGAGCCCCGCACCCTGCGGCGCCTGAAGGCGCTCGTCGGAAGCCTCTAGGACCCCGCCATGGCCGATGCCCTCCCCTCCGCCCCGGCGCCCGCGAGCGTCGCCCGCCGCCTCTCCTTCCTCGACCGCTACCTGACCGTCTGGATCTTCCTCGCCATGGGCGCCGGCATCCTGCTCGGCTGGGCGGTCCCGGGCGTCGTCCCCGCGCTCGACCGCATGAGCGTGGGCACCACCTCGATCCCGATCGCGGTGGGCCTGATCCTGATGATGTACCCGCCGCTCGCGAAGGTCCGGTACGAGGAGCTGCCGCGCGTCTTCCGGAACGGCAAGGTGCTGGCGCTGTCCCTCGTGCAGAACTGGATCGTCGGGCCGGTGCTCATGTTCGCGCTGGCGGTGATCTTCCTGCGCGACCGCCCCGAGTACATGGTCGGCCTGATCCTCATCGGCCTGGCGCGCTGCATCGCGATGGTGATCGTGTGGAACGACCTCGCGAAGGGGGACACCGAGTACTGCGCCGGGCTCGTCGCGTTCAACTCGATCTTCCAGGTGCTGTTCTTCTCCGTCTACGCGTGGGTCTTCATCACGGTGCTGCCGGGCTGGCTCGGGCTGCGCGGCGCCGAGGTCCACATCACCATCGGCGAGATCGCCCGGAGCGTCTTCGTCTACCTCGGCATCCCGTTCCTGGCCGGCATGGCGAGCCGGTTCGGCCTGCGGGCGCTCAAGGGCGAGGCGTGGTACCGCCGGGTGTTCATCCCGCGGATCTCCCCGATCACCCTCGTCGCCCTGCTCTTCACCATCGTGGTGATGTTCTCGCTGAAGGGCGAGACCATCGTGCAGGTGCCCTTCGACGTGGTCCGGATCGCGATCCCGCTCCTCGTCTACTTCCTGCTCATGTTCTTCGTCTCGTTCTGGATGAGCCGGAAGGTCGGCGCCAGCTACGGCCAGACGGCCACGCTCTCGTTCACCGCGGCCTCCAACAACTTCGAGCTGGCCATCGCGGTGGCGGTGGCGACGTTCGGGATGGCGCACGGCGCGGCGTTCGCCGCGGTGATCGGCCCGCTCGTCGAGGTGCCGGTCCTCATCGGCCTCGTGAACGTGGCCCTCCGCCTGCGCGACCGCTGGTTCCCGGGCGAGGCGGGCGAGATCGCGCGGGTGGCGAACTGCGCCGTGGCGGTGGACGGCCCGGCGGCCGGGAGGGGCCGGTGAGCGCGGACGCGGCCTGGCAGGAGGAGGCGGCGCGGCTCCGGGCGGCGCCCCCGCGCCACCTGCTGTTCCTCTGCGTCGCGAACTCGGCGCGCAGCCAGATGGCCGAGGGCATCGCGCGCGCGCTCGCGCCCGCGTCCACCCGGATCTCGTCCGCGGGATCCCGCCCGACGCAGGTGAACCCGCTCGCGGTCGCGGCGCTCGCCGAGGTCGGGATCGACCTCTCCGGCCAGCGCTCGAAGGGGCTGGAGGAGATCGCGCCCGACGTGGACGCGGTGATCACGCTGTGCGCGGAGGAGGTCTGCCCGGTGTGGCTGGGCAAGGCCGTCCGGCTGCACTGGGGCCTGCCGGATCCCGCTGCGCAGGCCGGCGACGAGGCCGCCCGGCTGGACGCCTTCCGCCGGGTCCGCGACGTGCTTCGGACCCGGCTCGCGGCCGTGTTCCGCCAGCCGGACGCGGACGCGATCCGGTTCGGCCCGGCGGCGCCGGAGGAGCTCGGCGCCATCCGCGCGCTGCTCGAGCGGCTGCGCCTCCCGGCGTCGGACGTCGGCGCCCCGCACCAGGTCTTCATCGCGGCGCGCTCCGGGGACGAGCTCGTCGGCTGCGTCGCGCTGGAGCGGTACGGCGAGGACGCCTTGCTCCGGTCGCTGGCCGTCGTCCCGCGCCTCCAGGGCGCCGGCCTGGGCAAGGCCCTCCACGCCCAGGTCCTCGCCGAGGCCGGGCGGCGCGGCGTGCGGGCGGTCTACCTGCTCACCACGACGGCGGAGCGGTTCTTCGCGCAGGCGGGGTTCACGAGGACGGACCGCGCGAGCGTCCCGGCGGCCCTGGCCGCCAGCACCGAGTTCCGGTCCCTCTGCCCCGCCTCCGCGGTCTGCATGGTGAAGCCCCTCCCCCGCTGACGACGTCAGCCAGGCGGGGCGCCGCCGGGCCGGGGGCTCCCCTGGCGAAGCTGGGTCGTCCCGTCCGCCATGACGCACGGGTGACATCCCGCCCGCAGGCTCTCTCGATGAACGCACCCGCCCCCCGCGCCCGCTTCCCCCGCGACGACGGCTTCCACGCGGACCTGAGGCGCGGCGCGGCCGCGTACTTCGCGCGCACCGGCGCGCCGGCGCAGGGCGGCCTCGCCATGCACGTGAAGACGGTCGCCATCCTCGGGTGGTTCGCGGCGTCCTACGCGCTGCTCCTCGCCTTCGGCGACGCGTCGGCGTGGCTCGCGGCGGGGCTCACGGTCTCGCTCGCGCTCGCGACCGCGGGCATCGGCTTCTCCGTGATGCACGACGCGAACCACGGCGCCTACTCGCGCTCGCCGCGGGTGAACCGCGCCGTCGGGCTCGCGCTCGACTTCATCGGCGCGAGCTCGTACGTCTGGCGCTTCAAGCACAACGTGCAGCACCACTCCTTCGCCAACGTCGCCGGCCTGGACGCGGACGTGGACGCGGAGCCATTCCTGCGGCTCTCGCCCGCGCAGCGCCGCCGCGCGCTCCACCGGTTCCAGGGCTGGTACGCCTGGCCCCTGTACGGCGCGCTCTCGCTCAAGTGGTGGCTCGTGGACGACGTCGTGGACCTCGTCCGCGGGTCCATCTCCGGCGCACGGTTCCCGCGGCCCCGCGGCCGCGAGCTCGCCGCCGTGGTCGCGGGCAAGGCCACGTTCCTCGCCTGGGCGGTCGCGGTCCCGGTCCTCGTCCACCGCAGCGCGTGGCCGGTGGCGTTCTTCGTGTTCGGGTCGATCGTGCTCGGCGTGATCATGGCGGCCGTGTTCCAGCTCGCGCACGCGGTGCCCGAGGCGCAGTTCCCGGGCGCGCCCGGCGCGGACGGCCGCATGCCGACGGGGTGGGCGGAGCACCAGGTCCGGACGACCGTGGACTTCGCTCGCTCCAGCCGCGTGCTCGCCTGGTACCTCGGCGGCCTGAACTTCCAGATCGAGCACCACCTCTTCCCCGGCGTCTGCCACGTGCACTACCCGGCGCTCGCCGGGATCGTCGAGGAGACGTGCCGCGCGCACGGGTTGCCGTACCGGGCGCAGCCGTCGCTGTGGGCCGCGGTGGCCGCGCACCACCGTCACCTGCGGGCGCTCGGCGCGCCGCAGCCGCTGGGAGCCTGACCTCCGCCCGCCGCTGCGGCCGCCGTCGCCGGGAGCTCACCCCGCGCGCGCCGGCCGCCGCCCCGCGAGCACCGCGTACAGCGTGGGAAGCACCAGCAGCGTGAGCAGCGTGGACGTCACCAGCCCGCCCATGACCACGACGGCGAGCGGCTTCTGGATGTCGGCCCCGGCGCCGGTCGCGTAGAGCATCGGCAGGTGCCCGATGAAGCTCGTCAGCGCGGTCATGAGGAGCGGCCGGAACCGCAGGTCGCACCCCTGCTCGACCGTCTCGGCGACGGAGAGGCCGCGCTCGCGGAGCTGCTTGAAGAACGCCACCAGCACGACCCCGTTCTGGACGGCGATGCCGAGGAGCACGATGAACGCGACCGCCGCCGAGACCGAGAGCGGCATCCGGAACAGGACCACCGCGACGACGCCGCCGACGAGCGCGAACGGCAGGTTGAGCAGCACGAGCGCGGCGTGGGCGATGGACCCGAGCGCGAGGTAGAGGAGCAGGAACACCAGCCCGAGCGCGACGGGCACGACGATCGCGAGCCGCCGCATGGCCCGCGCCTGGTTCTCGAACTGGCCGCCGAGGCGGAGGTAGTAGCCGGGCGGCAGCTCCTGCTCGATGCCCTGGATGCGCTCGCGCACGTCGTCCACGAAGCCGCCGAGATCGCGCCCGCGGACGTTCGCCTCGACCACCACGCGGCGCATCCCGTTCTCGCGGCTGACCTGCGCCGGCGCCTCCACGAGCTTCACCTTCGCGAGCTGGGCGAGCGGCACGCGCGCGCCGTCCGGGCCGGGCACGAGGAGGCGGCCGATCCGGTCGATGTCGTCGCGGCTGTCCTCCGGGAACCGCACCGTGATGGCGAACCGCCGCTGCCCCTCGATCAGCGTGGACGCGACGCGGCCGCCGATCGCCGTCTCGATCGTGTCGTTCACGTCGCCGACGCGGATGCCGTACCGGGCCGCCGCCTCGCGGTCGATGTCGAGGTCGTACTGCGGCATGCCCGAGACCTGCTCGACCTTCACGTCGCCTGCGCCGGGGACGCCGCCCACCGCGGCGCCGATGCGGTCGGCGAAGCCCTTCAGTACCTCCAGGTCCGGGCCGAACACCTTGACCGCGAGATCGCTCTTCACGCCGGCGATGAGCTCGTTCACCCGCAGCGCGATCGGCTGCGAGAACGAGAAGCGCAACCCGGGGACGTCGGACAGCTCCTTCCGGATCGCCTCCACGAGCTCCGCCTTGTCGCGGCCGGTGCCCCACGCCTTCCGCGGCTTCAGCATGACGAACACGTCCGTCTGCTCGGGTCCCATCGGGTCCTCGGAGATCTCGGCCCGGCCGGTCTTCGAGACGACCGTCTCGACCTCCGGGAACTCCGCGAGCCGCTGCTCCAGGTAGCTCGCGACGCTCACCGACCCGGCGAGCGACGCGTTCGGCAGGCGGACCACGTTGATCGCGATGGCCCCCTCGTCGAGCGGCGGCATGAACTCCGTCCCGACCAGCGGCACGAGCGCGGTCGAGAGGACGAGCGCCGCGCCGCTCACCGCGAGCGTGCGCCTCGGCCGGCGCACGGCGCGGCGGAGCAGGCGCAGGTAGGCCTCGTGGAAGCGGCGGACCAGCCGGAGCTCGCGCTCCGGCTCCTGCTTCAGGAGCGTCGCGGAGAGCACCGGGATCACCGTCAGCGCGACGGCGAGCGACACGAGCAGGGCGATCAGCAGCGTGGTCGCGAGCGGGGCGAACATCTTCCCCTCCACGCCCTGGAGCGCGTACAGCGGCACGAGGATGACCGCGATGACCAGCACGGAGAACGCGACCGGCCGGGCCACCTCCCGCACCGCCATCGCGACCACCTCCTGCCGGCCCCGCTCCCGGTCCTCGGCGAGGTGGCGCCTCACGTTCTCGACCACCACGATCGACGCGTCCACCACCATGCCGACCGAGAACGCCAGGCCGCCCATGGACATGAGGTTGGAGGTCAGCCCGGCCCAGCCCATCACGATGAAGGCGACGAGGAACGTGAACGGCAGCGAGAACAGGACCACCACCGCCGTCCGCAGCTCCGCCACGAAGAGGAGCAGGACCAGGATCACGAACACCCCGCCCTGCAGGAGCGCGTCCACGACCGTCTCGATGCACGCCTCGATGAGCGAGGTCCGGTCGTAGAACACGCGGATGCGGGCGCCGTCCGGCAGCGTGCCGCGGGCCGCCTCGATGGCGTCCTTGACCCCCGCCACGACGTCCTTGGCGTTCGCGCCCTTGAGCATGATCACCATGCCCGCGACCGCCTCGCCCTCGCCGTCGCGGGTCACGGCCCCCTGCCGCGGCTCGGCGCCGATGACCACGTCCGCCACGTCGCGCAGGTAGACGGGCGACCCGTCGAACGCGCCGAGCACGATGCGCTCGATGTCCGGGAGGTCGCGCACGAGGCCGACGCCGCGCAGGTAGGTCTGCTCCCAGCCGGCGACGACCACGCCCCCGCCGGCGTTCCCGTTGGAGCGCTCGATGGCCTCCGACACGTCGCGGACGCCGAGCCGGTACTTCACCAGGCGGTCGGGGTGGACGAGGACCTGGTACTGCTTCACCTCGCCCCCGAAGCTGTTCACCTCGTTGACGCCGGGGATGGGTCGGAGCTGCGGCGCCAGGACCCAGTCCTGGATGGTCCGCAGCTCCATCGGGGAGAGCCCCTCGCCCTCGAGCGTGTACTGGAAGATCTCGCCCAGCCCGGTGGAGATGGGCCCGAGCTCCGGCTCCACCCCGGGCGGCAGCGCGTCGCGCGCGCCGGCCAGGCGCTCGAAGACGAGCTGCCGCGTCCAGTAGGTCTCCGCCCCGTCCTCGAAGACCACCACCACCTGCGACAGCTCGGCCTTGGAGAGCGATCGCACCTGCGTGACGCGGGGGAGCCCGCGCATCGCCTGCTCGATCGGGAAGCTGACCCGCTGCTCGACGTCCACGGCGGCGAGCCCGGGCGCCTTCGTCAGGATCATGACCTGCGTGTTCGTGACGTCGGGGAAGGCGTCGATGGGCAGGCGCTTCCAGGCGATCCACCCCGCCGCCGAGAGCGCCGCGGTGACGCCCAGGACGAGGAGGCGGTTCTTGAGGAGCCACTCGAGGATGCGCATCGTCCGGGCCCCTAGTCCGCGCAGCCCGCGCCCATCTTCGAGCGCAGGACGTCCGACTTCAGGAGGAACGCGCCGTCGGCGGCCAGCGTCTCGCCGCCGTGGAGGCCGTCCTTCACCTCGACCCAGTCCATCCACCTGCGGCCCGGCTCCACCGGCCGGCGGATCCAGTAGTCGCCGTGGTGGTGCACGAACACGAACGAGCGTCCCTCGTCCGACAGCAGCGCCGCGGCCGGCACCGCGAGCGCCTCCTCCTCGCCCGGGAGGAAGATGCGGACCGTCGCGAACATGCCCGCGCGGAGCCGCGCGCCCGGGTTCGCCGCCGTGACGCGCACCTTCACCGTGCGCGTCCGCTCGTCCATGGACGGGCCGACGAGCTCCACCGTGCCAGGGAACACCGCGCCGGGGAACGCCTTCACGCCGATCTCGGCGCGGAGCCTCCCGCCGCGCTGCGCGTCGAGCACGCGGCCGAGCTGGTCCTCGTGGAGGTCCGCCCACACCCACACCGAGGAGACGTCCCCGACCGTCACGATGCTCTCGTCCGGCTCGACGAGCTCGCCCGGCACGGCGTGCATCTCGATCACGATGCCGTCCGCCGGCGCGCGGATGACGAGGCCGCCGGAGCGCCGTGCCGCGTCGCCGAGGCGCTCCAGGTCGCGGGTGGCGACGCCCAGGCGCGCGAGCTTCTGCTCCGCCGAGCGCGCGCGGATCTGCGCCGTCTCGAGCTCCTGGCGCGCCGCGAGGTACTCCTTCTCGGACGAGATCTGCTCCTTCCGGAGCTGCTCCTGCCGCCCGGCGCTGGCGCGCGCCAGGCGGAGCGCCGCCTGCGTCGCGAGGTAGTCGCTCTCCGCCTCGCCGACCTGGACGCTCTCGAGCTCCACCAGCGCCTGCCCGCGCCGGACGTGCTCGCCCAGCGACGCGTGGACGGTGCGGATGGTGCCGTCCATCCGCGGCGACACGTGCGCGACGCGCCGCTCGTCGAACCGGACCTCGCCGGTGAGCGCGACCGGGGCCTCGATCCGGCGCCTCGTCGCGGACGCCTTCCGGACCAGGCCGCCGTCCACGAGCTTCGCGGGCACGCGGACGACGCCGACCTCGTACCGGCACGCGTCGCACTCGAACGTCTTCTTGCCGTGCTCGCAGCTCAGCGCGAGGAGCTCGTCCACGGGCCGGTCGAGGTCCGACGGCTCGCCGCCGTCGTGGTCGTGCCCCTCGCCGTCCGCGGGGTCGGCGTGCGGGGGCGCGTTCGCCGCGGCGCGCGGCTCGTGGCCGGAGGCCGCGGGCTGATCCGCCGGCGGTCCGCCTCCGGCGTCTCCACCCCCACGGCACGCGACGGCGAGGAGCGCCACGGCGACGACGACGCGCTTCGAAAGGTGACGGTTCACGGCAGCTCCCGACCGGACAGCAGGATGAGCGCGCCGCAGTCCACGTCTCGCTCGCGGGCGCTGGAGAGGTATTCGCGGCGCGCCTCGAGGAGCACGCGCCGCGCGTCGATGACGTCGAGGATCCCCGTCTCGCCGAGCTCGAACGTCCGCTCGAGCGTGCGCGCCGACTCCTCGGCGCGAGGCAGGATCCGGGTCGTCTGGCGGTCCGCGATCGCCCGGGCCTTTCCGCACGTGGCGACGGCGTCCGCGTGCGCCGCGGCGAGGGCACGCCCCTCGGCGTCGGCGCGGCTCGCCTCCGCGGCGGCGGCGGCCTCGGCGCGACGGACGCGTCCGGACTTCCAGTCCCACAGCGGCAGCTCGACCCCGACGCGCCCGCCCACCGCCTCGCGATCGAGCTCGCTCGTGTAGAAGCCTCCCACCGAGAGCGCGGGGACGCGGGACCGCCGCGCCAGGGAGGCCTCCGCCCGGGCCGCCTCGGCGCGCGCCAGCGCGGCGCGCACCCGCGGGTGCCTGGACGCGTCGAGCATCGGGCTGCCCGGGTCGAGCGGCGGGGGGGGCGGCGGAGGCTCCACCCGCTGCACCGGGACGGCCAGCCACGCCCCGAGCTGCGCGAGCGCGCCGTCTCGCGCCGCGCGCGCCGCGTCGACCTGGTTCCTGACGCGCTCGAGCTCGAGCTCCACCCGCGGGATCTCGACCGGCCGCCCCTCCCCCGCCTCGACGCGCCGGCGGACGAGGCGCGCGAGCGCGTCGGCCTGCCGCTCCGTGGCCTCGAGCGTCTCCGCCTCGGCCTGCGCGTACGCGGCCCCGACGTACAGCCGCCACAGCTCCGCCGTGACCTCGGCGCGGAGCTCACGGGCCTCCTCCGCGGCCTCGTCCACCGTCGCGCGGGCGGCGTCCACCTCGGGTCCACGCCTCGCGAGCCAGTCGAGCGGGATGGTGAGCGCGAGGCCCCACTCGTTCCGGCGCAGCGCCCCGTCCCGCGCCTCGGCGCGGCCGGCGGTCGCCTCGACCTCGGGGTTCGGCGGCGTGCGTGCCGCCGTGAGCGCGCCCTCCGCCGAGCGGATGCGCGACCGCGACGCCGCGAGGCGCGGATCGCGCTCGAGCGCGGCGGTGACGTCCGCCCAGCGGAGTGCGGCCAGGGCCGGCGTGGCCTCCTGCGCGAGCGCGGGCGCCCCGTACGCGAGCACGAGCGCGCACGCCCATCGACGATGTGCAGACAAGCGGTTCTCCTGACGTGGGACGTTCGGCCGGCCCGCGCTCGCGCGGCGGCCGCGGACGCACGAGGCGCGCCGGCGCACGCCGGTCCGCTCGCGCGAGGACGCGTCGGGACGTCAGGCGATGGGCGGGCGGAACGGACGCGCTGGCGCGCGCGTGGCAGGCGCCTGCTCGACGGGCGCTGCCGACGGCGAGCGGCCGCTCTCGACGGCCACGACGACCAGCTCGCGCGTGGGGAGGACGAGCTGCGTCGCGCAGCACGCGCAGTGGTGCTGGGTGGCGCCGCAGCCGTGCTCGGCCCCCTGGTCGCCGAGGTCGCCGTGATCGGCGGGCGTGTGGGCGACGTGCCCCGTCCGCGCGAGGTGCACGACGGCCTCGCCGACCTCGGCGAGGCCGGGGACGAACCCGTGCACCAGGATCGCGACGAGCAGCCACCTCACGGCGAGGCATCCTACCCGCGCGAGCTTCCGCCCGCAAACGCCGACGGACGGCAGGCGTCGCCACGGCGCGGCCGGCAGCCGCCTGCCCCCGCCCCCGGACCTTGGCGGTGGCCCGCGGGCGTGACGAGAGTTCCTGCACCCATGCACCCGCTGCTCGTCGTGATCGCCGCCCACCCGGACGACGAGACGATCGGCGCGGCGAGCCTGCTCCTGCGCCACCGGGCGGCGGTCGTCCACGTGACGGACGGCGCGCCGCGGGATCCGGCGCTCCGGGCGAGCGGCCCTGCGCGTACCCGCGACGACCACGCCCGGCTGCGCCGCGACGAGGCGCTCGCCGCGCTGGGCGAGGCGGGGCTCCGCGCGTCGGACGTGATCGGGCTCGGCGTCGTGGACCAGGAGGCGAGCGAGGCCATCGACACCGTGGCGAGGGAGCTGGCGGCGCTGCTCCGGTCGCTCCGGCCGCGGCTCGTCGTCACGCACGCGTTCGAGGGCGGCCACCCGGATCACGACGCGACGGCGCTCGCGGGGCGCGCGGCGATTGCGCTGCTCGCCCGGACGCCCGGCGGCGCCCCCGCGCTCGCGGAGATGACGAGCTATCACCGGGGCCCGGACGGCGAGGTCGTCACCGGCGCGTTCCTGCCGTCGCCCGCCGCCGAGCGCGTCCGGCGGCTCGGGCCCGGCGCGCGGGAGGCGAAGCGCAGGATGCTCGCGGCGTACGCGAGCCAGCGCGAGACGCTGGCGCCCTTCCGGACGGAGGTCGAGCGGTTCCGGACGGCGCCGCCGCTCGACCCCCGCCGGCGTCCGCACCCGGGCGCGCTTCACTACGAGGCGATGGGCTGGGCGACGTTCGACGCGCTCGCCGCGCGCGCCCGGCGGGCGGCGGCCGCGCTCGGCCTCGAGGAGGCCGCGTGGCGCTGACGGTCCTCGGGGTCTCCTACGCGCTCGCCCCGCCGGTGGGCCCGGACGCGGTCGGCGGCGCCGAGCAGGTGCTCGCGCTCGTCGCCGGCGCGCTCGCGCGGCGCGGCCACCGCTCGATCGTGGTCGCGCCGCGAGGCTCCGAGATCGACGGCCAGCTCGTCGCGACCGACGCGCCGCCCGGCCCGTTCGACGCCGGCGCGCGCGCCCGGGCCGAGCAGGCGCACCGCGACGCGATCCACCGCGCGCTCGCCGCGGAGCGGGTCGATCTCGTCCACCTGCACGGCCTCGGCCTCGCGGCGGTGCTCCCGGTGGGCCCGCCGCCGGTGGTCGCGCTGCACCTCCACCCCGCCTGCTACCCCGAGGCGGCGCTCCGGGCCGGCGCGCCGCTCGTGTGCGTCTCGGAGTCGCAGGCGCGCGCGCTGCCCGCGGGCGTGCGCGCGCACGAGGTGATCCCGAACGGCGTCCCGCTCGACACCTACCGGCCGGGCGGCGACCGGGCCGCGTTCGCGCTGGTGCTGGCGCGGATCTGCCCGGAGAAGGGCGTCGCGCCGGCGCTCGCGGCGGCGCGCGCGGCCGGGCTGCCGCTGCTCGTCGGCGGGATCGCGTTCCCCTACCCCGAGCACCTCCGCTACCTGGAGGAGGAGGTGAGGCCGCTCCTCGACCGCGACCGGCGCCTGCTGGGCCCCGTCGGCCGCGCCGAGAAGGCGCGCCTGCTCCGCGCCGCGCGGTGCGTGGTCGTCCCGAGCCTCGCGCCGGAGACCTCGTCGCTCGTGGCCATGGAGGCGCTCGCCTCGGGCACGCCCGTGGTCGCGCGCAGGGTCGGCGCGCTGCCGGAGATCGTCGAGGACGGGCGCACCGGGTTCCTGGTGGACCGCGACGACGAGCTCGGGCCGGCCATGCGGGAGGCCGCGCGGCTGTCGGGCGCGGACTGCCGGGCCGCGGCCGAGCGGCGGTTCTCGGCGGCGGAGTCCGGCAGGCGGTGGGTGGGGCTCGTGGAGGGCCTCGCCCGGCGGCGGCCCCGCGCCCCACGGCTCGAGGCGGTGACCGGCGTCGCCGCGCTGGAGGCGCTGCGCGGCGAGTGGTCCGGGCTGTGCGACCGCGCCGCCGCCACCCCGTTCCAGCGGCCCGAGTGGCTCCTCCCCTGGTGCCGCGCGTTCGGCGTCCCGAGCCCGCGGGCGCTGGTGGCCCGCCGCGGCGGCCGGCTCGTCGCGATCGCGCCGTTCGTGCACTACGAGGACGCCGGCCGGCGGGTGGCCACGCTGCTCGGCGCCGGCGTCTCGGACTACCAGGACGCCGTCGCGGATCCCGCCGACGGCCCGGACGGCCCGACGCTGCTCGACGCGCTGCTGGAGGCCTCCCGCGGCGCGGACGCCCTGCTCCTCGAACACCTCCCGGACGGCTCGCTCCTCGGGTCGGCGCTGGCCCGCCGGCGCGACGCCCCGCGGCCGGTGCAGGACGGCGTCTGCCCGGTGCTGGCGCTCCCGGCACGGCCGGACGCGCTCGACGGGTGCCTCGCGCCGCGGCTCGCGGAGAACGTGCGGTACGGGCGGCGCCGGCTCGCGCGCGCGGGGGCGAGCGTCACCACGGCGGTCGCCGGCGATCTCGAACGCCACCTCGAGGCGCTGTTCTCGCTGCACGCGGCGCGCTGGGGCGCGCGCGGGCAGCGGGGCGTGCTCGCCGCCGAAGCGGTCCGGCGCTTCCACGTGGAGGTCGCCCGCGGGATGCTCGCGCGCGGCCTGCTCCGGCTGCACGTGCTGTGGGTGGACGGCCGCCCGGCCGCGGCGTTCCACGGCTTCGTCGATCGCGGCCGCGCCTGGTACTACCTCGGCGGCTTCGATCCCGCTCGGCGCGCCGCGAGCCCGGGCGCGGTCATCATCGCGCACGCCGCGGCCTCGGCCATCGCCGAGGGCGCCCGCGAGCTCGACTTCCTCCGCGGCCCGGAGCCGTACAAGTACGCGTGGGGCGCCCGCGACCGGCCGGCCTGGCGGGCCGTGCTGCCGGTCGCGCACCGCGGCGCGGCCGTCGCCGAGCCGGCGGCGGCCGGCGCGCCCGTCTACTGAGACGGCTGGGCGTGAGCGGCCGGCGCGGCGTGCCGTGGACGGCGCCGCCGCGCGCGGAAGCCAGGACGCAGGTGCCCCTCCCGCCCCGGCGCCCCGTCGCGGGCCCCCTCTCCTCCCGCGCGGATGGTAGCGTCGGCCGCGAGACGTGTGGCGCCGCGGAGCCCGCGGCCCGGAGGATCCATGGCGGACGCCAGGAACGGAGGCGCGGTGATCGCGGCGGCGCTGCAGCGCGCCGGCGTGGGCCACCTCTTCACGCTGTGCGGCGGCCACATCTCGCCCATCCTCGTGGAGTGCAAGCGGCTCGGGCTGCGCGTGGTGGACGTGCGCGACGAGGCGAACGCGGTGTTCGCGGCCGACGCCATGGCGCGCCTCACCGGCCGGCCCGGCGTCGCCGCGGTCACGGCCGGCCCGGGGGTCACGAACGCCGTCACCGCGCTCGAGAACGCGCGGCTGGCGCAGTCGCCGGTGGTGCTCCTCGGCGGCGCGACCGCGACGCTCCTTCGTGGCCGCGGCGCGCTGCAGGACATCGACCAGCTCGCGCTCATGCGCCCCATCGCCAAGTGGGCCACGCGCGTCACCACCGTCGGCGCCCTTCGCCCCACCCTCGAGCGCGCCCTCGCGCTGGCGCAGGGCGGCGTGCCCGGGCCGGTGTTCGTCGAGGTGCCGGTGGACCTGCTCTACGACGAGGCGCTCGTCCGCGACCTCTACCGGCGCGAGTCGGGCGCGGACCGGGTGGGCGGGGTCGCCGGCACCGCGATGCGGCTCTACCTGGAGGCGCACCTCGCGCGGCAGTTCCGGGCGCCCGCGCTGCCGTCGCTCGAGGGCCTGCCGGCGCGGATCGCGGAGCGGATCGACCTGCGGCGCGGCACCTCGGGAGGCGTCGAGCGGATCGCGGCGCGGCTCTCGCGCGCCGAGCGCCCCGTGCTGATCCTCGGCAGCCAGGCGCTCGCCGGCTGCCAGGACCCCGGGCGCCTCGCGGCCTCGGTGCGCGCCCTGGGCGTCCCGGTCTACCTCGGCGGCATGGCCCGCGGCCTGCTGGGCCGGCGGGACGCCCTCCAGTTCCGCCACGCGCGCGGCCGGGCGCTGAAGGAGGCGGACGTCGTCGTCGTGGCCGGGTTCCCGTTCGACTTCCGCCTCGGCTACGGCCGCGGCTTCGGGCGCGGCGCGTTCATCGGGGCGGCGAACCTCTCCGCGGCGGAGCTCCGCAAGAACCGCAGCCCCGACGTCTCCGTGGAGATGCACCCCGGGGAGTTCCTGGTGGCGCTCGCCGCGAAGGCCGGCAAGCCGCAGGCGCGCGAGGCCTGGTTCGGCGCGCTCCGCGAGCGGGAGGCGGCGCGCGACCGCGAGATCGCCGCCGGCGCGGAGGCGGCCGGCGAGCTGGTGAACCCGCTGCGCTTCCTGCTCCGGCTCGAGGAGAAGATGGCCGAGGACGCGGCGCTGGTGGTGGACGGCGGCGACTTCGTCGCGACCGCCGCGTACACGCTCCGCCCCCGCGCACCGCTCGCCTGGCTCGACCCCGGCGTGTTCGGGACGCTCGGCGTCGGCGGCGGCTTCGCGACCGCGGCCGCGCTCGCCCGGCCCGGGCGCGAGGTGTGGCTGCTCTACGGCGACGGCTCGTGCGCCTACAGCCTCGCCGAGTTCGACACGTTCGCGCGCCACGGCCTCGCGCCCATCGCGGTCGTCGGGAACGACGGCTCCTGGCAGCAGATCGCCCGGGAGCAGGTGGACATGCTGGGCGACGACGTCGGCACCGTGCTCGCGCGCTGCGACTACCACCGCGTGGCCGAGGGCTACGGCGGCGTGGGCCTGCTGCTCACCCGGGACGACCGGATCGACGAGACCCTCGATCGCGCGCGCGAGACGGCGCGCGCCGGCCGGCCGGTCTGCATCAACGTCCACCTGCGCCGGAGCGAATTCCGGAAGGGATCGATCTCGATGTAGCCGGGCGGAGGTTGGCGTCCTCAGGCCCCCCGCCGCACGCGTCGCGCGACGTACTCGGCGAGCGTGGTGGGCCCCCGCTCCGGCGCCTCCGGCCGCTCGTACGCGCCGTCCACCACCGTCGCGGTCATCCGCGCGTAGGAGTCCGCGGAGGAGGGCGAGAAGCCCAGCGCCCGAAACGTCTCGACCCACCGCGCGCGCGGGGTCTCGACCACCCGGACGTCGCGACCGAGCGCGGCGGAGGCAGCGCGGGCGACGTCCGCGGCGGAGTACGCGGCCGGACCTTCGACGTGATGCACGCCGGCGTGTTCCCCCTCCGCGACGAGCCAGCGCGCGGCGGCGCGCCCGAGGTCGGCGGGCGCGACCATGGGCAGCGCGAGGTCGGGCGGGAACAACGACGGGACGACGCCCTCTCCCCGCGCCAGCTCGAGCGCGAAGTCCCAGTTGCTCATGAAGTAGGCGCCGCGGACCACGCAGGTGGGCACGCCCGTCCCCGCGACCGCCTGCTCGAGCGCGTGGAGCACGCCGAGATCGCCCAGCGCCTCGCCGGGCTGCGCGCCGTACGTGGACAGCACCACCACCTTCTCCAGCCCCGCGCCGTCCACGGCCCGCGCAATGGCCTGCATCGCGCGCCGCTCCTCGACCACGGTGTCGCCGGCCGGATCGGCGGGCGGCATGAGGAGGAACGCGCGCCGCCCGCGCCGGAGCACGGCCCGGAGCGCGTCCGCGTCGCGGACGTCCGCGACGGCCACCGCGGCGCTGCGGCGGGCGAAGGGCTCGGCCCGGCGCGGATCCCGGGTGACGACCGTGACCTGCTCGCCGCCGTCGAGGAGCGCGATCGCGACCGCCGAGCCGACGCGCCCGGTGGCGCCGAGGGCGATGAACATCGGGGTGGACGTGGAAATGGTCCCTCGGGTACCGCTCATCCCTGTCGGAATCCGTCCTCATTCTATCCGTGACACCCCTCGTCGAGCCCCGCCATGCCCGTCCGCGCCGCCCGCCTCCTGGACCTCGCCGATCGGCTCCGCGCGTCCGCCGAGACCACCGTGGACGAGCTGGCCGTGGGGCTCGGGGTGAGCGCGCGCACGGTGCGGCGCGACCTGGCGCTGCTGCGGGACCGCGGGATGCCGATCACCGGCCAGGCCGGGCCTGGCGGTGGCATTCGCCTGGAGGGCGCGCGCGGCGTCGTCGCCGTCCACCTCGGCGTGCCGGAGATCGTCGCGCTGTGGCTCGGCGCCCGCCTGGCGCGCGCGGTCGCGGAGGTGCCCTGGGGCCGGCGCGCGGAGGACGCCCTCACCCGCCTGCTCGCGTCGCTCCCGTCGCCGCGCGCCCGCGAGCTCCGGGACCTCTGCGGCCGCGTCTTCGTCGGGCCGAGGGCGAGCGAGCGGGTGCGGGAGGGGCTCGCACCGGTCGCGCCCGAGCTGTTGCGCCTGTTCGAGGAGGCGGTCCGCCGCGGCGTCGCGCTCGGCTTCCGCTACCGGGATCGGAACGGGCGCGCGACGGCGCGCCAGGTCGAGCCGCACGGGCTCTCCATCATGGCGCCGGTCTGGTACCTGCTCGGCCGCGACGTGGACACCGGCCTGCCCCGGATCTTCCGGATGGACCGGATCTCCGGGCCCGCGCTGCGCCCGGCGCTCACGTTCCGCCCCGACTCGCGCGTGGTCGAGGCGCTGCTCCCGCCGGACGTGCCCTGGGAGCCGCTCCGGGCGCGGCGGTGAGCGGCATGAGCACCCGGTGACATCGGCTCAGGTGGGCGTGCCCCCCGATGGCGCATCCGCGGCGCGAAGCTCGGCAGTTGCTGGCTCGTCGCCAGGCGTCGTGGACGGGGCCGCCGACTCCGGCTCATCGTCGTCCACCTCCTCGGTCACGGTCTGCCCCGTTGCAGCGTCGGTCTTCTGGACCTTGCGTCGCTTCTTGCGCCGCTTGGTGATGCCCAGATCGCCGGCCTCGGCGAGCGCCTCCTTCGAGATGATGTCGCGGACCGCCCGGAACACGTCCTCCAGGTCCAGCATCGCCTCGGCGTCCTTGCGCAGCAGGCGGCGCACGTCCCGGAGGACGTCCTCATGGAACAGGACGCGCACGACCGACGCCGCGGAGAGCACCTTCTTCTGCGCCCAGAACGCCTCCAGCTCGTCTCTCCGCATCGAGTCACGCGACAGGAGCGAGAGCTTCGACCAGAGCCCGTCGGCATCCTTCTCCAGTCCCTCGACGAGGTCCGCCTCGAAGGCGAGGTCGTGGACGATGCCCTCGCCTGCCGCGAACGTCAGGTGGTAGAGGCGCCACTCGATGCCGTTCGTGAGCACGACCCAGGGGATCCCGGCGCGGGACGCGTAGTTCTCCGCCTGCTCGATGTGCTTGTCCGCGAGCGCCTTGAGGCCTGCGGCCTTGGCCTCGACGAGCAACCGCACCGTCCCGTCCAGCTTCAGGGCGACGTCGCAGTAGCGGTCCTTGATGGCGAGCTCCTTCGAGATCTCGCCCTTGAGGCTGTCGAAGCCGAGGACCTCCTCGAAGAACTTCACCAGGTACATGACGGTGTCGCTCTCGTTCGCACCCCGCTCCCGCGCCTCACGGAACGCCGTGGCGAAGCGGGCGAGCTGATTCGCGGTCTGCTTGTCCATTCGCGCTTCCTCCACCTTCACGAGATCCTGTGCACGGCGTGACTGGGAGACCTCATGGCGTGGAACGTCGAGGGCGATGCGTGTGACACGGGTGGTGCGACCTCTGCGTTGCTCCATCCGGGCCAGCGAGTGTCGAATTGCACTCGACTGCCTTGACGATGAGTGTCAGACGCGCGTGCGACAGTTCGCGCATGGACGGCGCTCCTTTCGCTGGCCTCGGGGCCGCGGACCTGCCGGGCACCGCGGCGGCGGAGCACGCGCTCGTGCCGCTCCGCGAGCTGCTTCCGTACAGCCCGGCCGAGCTGGACCGCTGGTTCCGGGGTGGCGAGCCGGAGGCGGACGAGCTCGAGCGGATGCTGGCGTGGGCGTCGCGGGGGCGCGGCGCGATCGACGTCGCCATCGCCGAGGGGCTGGCGGCGCTCCGCCACGGCGAGCGGCTCGCGTCCCTCGGGTTCCACCTCGACGACTACGCGCGCGAGGTCCTCGGGATCGGCAAGCGCGCGGCGGAGGGCCTGGCGCGGCTGGGGACGGAGCTGCCCGCCCGCCCGCGGCTGCGCGAGGCGCTGCGGTCGGGGCGGGTGGGGCTCCGCGCGGCGGAGACGGTGCTCGCGGTGGCGACCGGCGACGCGGAGGCGTTCTGGGTGGAGCGCGCGGCCCGGCAGACGGTCCGCGAGCTGGAGGATGCGGTGCGTAGGGCGGGGAGCGGCGGACCCGAGGACGCGGACGAGGCGTGGGTGACGTTGCGCACGCAGCTGCCCGAGGCCGAGCGGATCGTGGTGGACGCCGCGCTGGAGGCGGCGGGGCGGATCATGCCGGGCTCCACCCGGTCCGAGCGGCTGGAGGCGCTGGCGCAGGAGTACCTGGCGGAGTTCTCGACGGACGGCGATCACGACGGGATCCGGCCGCTGGGACCGGAACTGCGACCGGCGCCGGCGGGCGAGCGATCGCGTCGCGCGGCGCTCGAGTCCGAGCCGGAGCGCTGGCCGCTCCTCGAGCCGGTCGAGGACTGGCCGGCGCCGGAGGTGCGCTTCGACGACGGCGCGTCGGCGCAGGAGATCGACCGGACCCTGCGCGAGCTCGCGGCGGCGCGCGCCACCTTGGAGGAGGTCATCGGCGCTTGCGCGTACGCGATCCGCCGCAGCGGCATGCACCTGCGCCTCGGGTTCTCGAGCTTTCGCCATTACGTGGAGGAGCGCCTGCGACTGCCGCCCCGCACGGTGGAGCAGCGGGCCGAGCACGAGGAGCGGCTGGCGCGGTCGGCCGGGCTCCGCGAGGCGCGCCGGCAGGGGGTCTCCTATGAGCGGCGCCGGATCCTGGCGCAGCTTCCCGACGACGAGATCGCGCCGTGGATCCCGCGGGCGAAGGCGCTGACCTGCGTGGCGCTCCGGCGCGCGGTCGAGGGCGAGCGGGAGCGGCAGCTGCGTGCGCAGCGGAAGGTCTCGGTCCCGCTGCCCCGCCGGGTGGCGGTGCTCCTCTCAGCGGCCTTCGAGACGGTCCGGAAGCGGGTGGGGCGCCTCGTGCCGGCCGGATCGTGCCTCGCCATCCTGGGCGCGCACTTCCTGGGGCAGTGGGACCACGCGCTGAAGGGCTCGCGGAGCCGCTCGGAGCAGGTGCGCGAGCGAGACCTGGGCTGGTGCCAGGTCCCGGGCTGCAGCCACCGCGCGGCGCACGCGCACCACGTGCTGTTCCGCTCACAGGGCGGCGGCGACGAGGCGGAGAACCAGGTGGCGCTCTGCGCGTTCCACCACCTCCGCTGCGTCCACGGCGGCTACCTGACCGTCTTCGGGCGCGCGCCGGACGGGCTCACCTGGCTGCTCGGTGGCGCGCCGTTCAGCGGGATGGCGGGGGGCTGAGTGGGGGCCTTCCGGCCGCGTCGCGGACCGGCGTCCAGCCGCAATGGGTCGAGGCTTGCACATCACGCGCGGTACAGGCTCGTCCACCCGCCGGCGGACCTACCGCTCCGGGTATCAGGGTGGACGCTCGGTGCACCGCGTCCGCGGCCCGGCTATGGAGCCTCGACCTCGAAAGGAGCGGGACCATGCGAAAGCTGATCGCGGGCGCGTTCACGACACTGGACGGCGTGGTCCAGGCACCGGGGGGTCCGGACGAGGATCGCGACGGCGGGTTCCGGCACGGCGGCTGGCTGGTGCCGTACTTCGACGAGACGTTCGGCCGGCTCATGGCCGAGTGGACGAAGCGCGCCGGCGCCTTCGTGCTGGGGCGCAAGACGTACGAGATGTTCGCCGCCTCCTGGCCGAACGCGACCGACCCGGCAGACGAGGCCGCGGCGGCGCTCAACGGCCGCCCGAAGTACGTCGCGTCGCGCACGCTGACGGAGCTGCGCTGGAACGGCTCGCACCTGCTGGGCGGCGACGTCGCGGGGGACGTCGCGAGGCTGAAGGCACAGGACGGCGGGGAGCTCCAGGTGCACGGCAGCTTCGACCTGCTGCAGACCCTGCTCCGCCACGACCTCGTGGACGCGCTGCGCATCTGGCAGTTCCCGGTCGTGCTCGGCACCGGCAAGCGCCTGTTCGGCGACGGCGCCCTCCCGCTCGCGTTCCGCCTGGTGGAGAGCCAGCAGACCGCGCCGGGCGCGGTGCTGCACGTCTACGAGCGCGAGGGGCGGCTGCGCTACGGCGAGGTGGAGGTGGGCCAGGAGACGCGCCACTTCGACGAGCCGCAGCCCCCGGGCGCGCGGCGCTGAGCGCGGCCGGCGCTAGAAGTACTCGGGCCGCCGCCGGCGCAGCGAGGCCTCGAGCTCGTCCACGCGCTTCAGCATCGGGTGCCCGGGGGCGATGGCGCGCGCGGCGTCCCAGCACGTCCAGGCCGAGGGCGTGTCGTAGCCGTCCGCGAAGAGCTGGCCGGCGTCCATCCAGGCGCCGAGCAGGAACGGGCTGGCGGCGAGCGCGCGCGTGAACGCCTTCAGCGCGGCGTCGCCGTCCCCGACCCTGAGGTGCTGGTTCGCGCGGAGCACGTGCAGCACCTCCCCACCCTCGAGGCCGTCCGCCTCCAGCGGCAGGAGCAGGGCGAGCGCGCCCTTCGGATCCTTCGCCTCGAGCTCCATCGACCGCGCCAGCGCCTGCATGCGGGCGTCGCCGCGCGCCGCGTCGCCGCACCTCCGCAGCAAGGCGTCCGGCGCCTCCGCGCCGGCGAGCCGGGACTCGAACGCGACCAGGAACGCCTCGAAGCCGCGCCCCTCGCCGAGGAGCCGCTCGGCGCGCTCGAGGTAGCTCGCGGCCGCGGGCGGGGTGCCTGCTTCCCCCGCGCGGACGCGACACGCGAGCGCGACGACGCCCTCGTCCCGGAGGGGCTTGGACGGATACGGCGCCCGCGCCGCGCGCGCATCGAACGGCTCGTCCGCGATCTCGCGCAGCGTCCAGGCCACCGTGGTCCGCTCCTGCACGAGCTGCCACGAGAACTCGAGGCGGGACGGCAGCCGGGGCTCCTTCAGCAGCTCCGCCCGGACCAGCGGGTGCAGCGCCGCGCCGTACAGGTAGAGCCGCGAAACCGCGGCCACCAGCTCGGGCGGCACCGTCCGCTCCGCCGCCACGAACGACGTCACCTGGCGATCGTTGACGGAGAAGACGCGCGCGCCGTCGCGGCGCCGCTCCTTCACCTTCGCCCTGGCCGGCGGGTCCATCCGCATCCCCAGCTCCGCCTCGGCGTCGGCCAGGTCCGGCGCGCGATCCATCACCGCCAGCATCCGGGCCAGCGCCCTGCGGTTCTCGAGCTCGCGCTCCCGGAATGCGGGCAGCGCGTACAGCGAGAGCTCGCTCGCCGTCCGGCCGGCGTGGTCGAGGAGCAGCGCCCGGGCGGAGCGGAAGTCGAAGACCTGCTCGGCGTCCCCGTCGCGGACCGCGAGCGCGGCGGGCGCGAGCCGCACCGTGAGCGTGCTCCGCGTGACCTTCCCCTCGGGCGAGCCGGAGGCCGTGTTCGTGACCGTCTCGACCTTGTCGTAGACGACCCGCATCCCTGGCTGCGCCGCGGCCGGGCCTCCGGCGAGCGCGGCGAGCGCCATCCCGGCGGCGAGCAGGCAGCGCCGGGTCCGACGGACCACGAGCGAGCGGGCCATGGCACACCCTCCCGTGCGATCGTACCGGGCCGTGCGCGCGCGGCGCCGCGGATGCCGGGGTGCGACCGCCGGACGCGCCCTGCGCCCGCGCGCTCCGCCGCCGAGGTGCGCCCGCGCCCGCGGCGCCGCCTGCGCCGCAGCGACGCACCGCGCGCCGGGAGGTGGCCTCGCTCCCTCGGGCGACCTAAGCTCCGGCCCGGGGCGCCGCGAATGACCGACGAGGTCGCGACGGAGACCACCACGCCGAGCTTCGCGCTCTCGGATCACCCCGAGCTGCTCCAGCTGTACCCGTGGTTCTCGCAGGCCGACTACGACGCGCTGCTCGCGGCGCGCCAGCAGAGCCCGGCGAGCCGCGCCTGGTGGGAGGCAGACGGCGGGGACGGCGGCGGCCCGGCCGACCTCGCGCAGGCGGCCCAGGGGCTCTACCTCTCGCTCGTGCAGGCGCGGCCGTGCTGGTGGCTCCCGGATCACGACGACGGCACGCCGCCCACCCGCGACGAGATCAACGTCGCCGTGAGCACCCGGCTGTCCACGAAGCGGGGCCTCGCGGACCGCGCGCCGGCGCCGGGCTCGCCGGAGGATCTCGCCGAGCTGGCGCGGTTCCACCCGAGCCTCTCCCGCCGCGGGATCCCGCCGGAGGCGCTCCGTCCGTGGTACCGCGACGCCTACGCGGCGTACCTGGCCGCCGCCCCAGGCGGCGACCCGGGCTGATCGCCCGCCGCCACTGCGCCGGGGTCCGGCCGTGCACGCGCCGGAGCTGGCGGATGAAGTGCGTCGCGTCGGCGTAGCCCACCTGCGCCGCGATCGCCTCCACCGGCCCGTCGGTGGCGCGCAGGCGGCGGGGCGGGATGGCGTAGGCGTCGCTGGGCCGCAGCTCGAGCGCGCCGGCGTGCTCGGCCCTGCCCCGCCGCGAGCGCTGCCCCGCACGGGCCGCAAACGCCTCGGCACCTGGATCGCGCCCTCGTGGAGCGTCATGTCGATCCGGCCCGGGCTCGTTCGTCGCCAGGCCAGACCAACACCGGAGGTGCCCTGCCATGAAGTACCTGACGTTCATGCGAAGCTCCGAGTCGTACCGCGCCGCACCGCCGCCGCAGGCGCTCATGGAGGCCATGGGCCAGTTCATCGAGCGCTCGTTCAAGGACGGCGTGCTCGCGGACACGGGCGGCCTGCTGCCCAGCAAGGACGGCTTCCGGGTGCGCCTGGCGAATGGCAAGCTCGCCGTGACCGACGGCCCGTTCTCCGAGGCGAAGGAGGTCATCGGCGGCTGGGCGGTCATCAAGACCGCGACGCGCGCCGAGGCGCTTCGCGTGGCGACGGAGTTCATGGAGCTGCACCGGAAGCACTGGCCCGGGTTCGAGGGGGAGTGCGAGGTGCGGCCGATCGAGGAGTACGAGCCCGCGCCGTAGCGCCGACCCGAAATCCCTAGGAGATCCGGGGAGGTGAATTCCCCCTCCCCTGCGTCAGCCCCTTCCAGTACAAGGTGCCATGGCGGCAGACGCGACGAAGGGCCCTCCCGGCGGCGGGGAGGGTGAGGTCCACGCTGGATCCGGGCCCGGCCCGTACCAGGACGAGATCGTCATCTCCTGGCCCGAGCTGCACCGCGACGCGCGCTACCTGTCGCGCGTGCTGCACGAGCTCGGCGACTGGAAGGGCATCATCGCCATCACCCGCGGCGGCCTCGTGCCGGCGGCGCTGGTGGCGCGCGAGCTCGACATCCGCCTCATCGACACGGTCTGCGTGGTCAGCTACGGCGCCGCCGAGACGGGCGGCGCGGAGGCGAAGCAGGGCGAGCTGCAGTGGCTGAAGACGGTCCCGGGCGACGGCGAGGGCTGGCTGCTCATCGACGACCTGGTGGACACGGGCCGGACCGCGGCCGCCGTGCGCGAGAAGCTGCCGAAGGCGCACTTCGCCACGCTGTACGCGAAGCCGCTCGGCCGCCCGGTGGTGGACACGTTCGTGAAGGAGTTCCGCCAGGAGAAGTGGATCTACTTCCCGTGGGACATCGACTACCGGTTCGTCTCGCCGATCCGCCAGCGCGGCGCGAAGGACTAGGGGACCCCACGTGAGCGTTCCGCGCCTCGAGCTGAGGCACGTCACGAAGCGCTACGGGGACGTCGTCGCGAACGACGACGTGGCGCTCACCGTCGCGCCGGGGGAGATCCACGCCGTCCTGGGCGAGAACGGCGCCGGCAAGTCCACGCTGATGAAGGTGGTCTACGGCGCGGTGGCCCCCGACGCCGGCGAGATCCTCTGGGACGGGAACCCGGCCGAGGTGCGCACGCCGCACGACGCGCGCGCGCTGGGCATCGCGATGGTGTTCCAGCACTTCTCGCTGTTCGACTCGCTCACGGTCGCCGAGAACGTGTGGCTCGGGCTCTCGCGCAAGGTGGCGCTGCGCGACGTCACCGAGCGGATCCGCGCCAAGGCCGCGGAGTACGGCCTCGACGTGGACCCGCTCCGCCCGGTGCACGTGCTGTCGGTGGGCGAGCGGCAGCGCGTCGAGATCGTCCGCGCGCTCCTCGCCGACCCGCGGCTCCTCATCCTCGACGAGCCGACCGCGGTGCTCACGCCGCAGGCGGTGGACAAGCTGTTCGAGACGCTGCGCCAGGTCGCCGCGAGCGGCTGCTCGATCCTCTACATCAGCCACAAGCTCGACGAGATCCTGGAGCTGTGCCACGCGTGCACGGTGCTGCGCGGCGGCCGCGTGGTCGCCACCTGCGATCCCGCGCGGGAGACCACCGCCAGCCTCTCGCGCATGATGATCGGCGCCGAGCCGCCGCGGCTCGAGCGCCGCGCCGCGAAGCTCGGCCCGGTGGCGCTCTCCGTCGAGCGGCTCGCCCTCCCCTGCCACGACCGGTTCGGCGTGCCGCTCGACGACGTGTCGCTCGAGATCCACGCCGGCGAGATCGTCGGGATCGCCGGCGTGTCCGGCAACGGCCAGCAGGAGCTGCTCGCCGCGCTCTCCGGCGAGGATCCGCGCGCGGACGCGGCCGCCATCCGGCTGTTCGGCGAACCCATCGGCCGGACCGGCGCGGCCGGGCGCCGGCGCCGCGGGCTGCACTTCGTCCCGGAGGAGCGGCTCGGCCGCGGGGCGGTGCCCTCGCTGTCGCTCGCCACCAACATGCTCCTCACCCGCCAGGAGGCGCTGCGCGCGTTCGGCTGGATCGACCGCGCCGCGCTCCGCGACCAGGCCTCGGGCGTGCTGCGGCGCTACTGGGTCAAGGCCGCCGGCCCGGGCGCGGTGGCGCGGAGCCTGTCCGGCGGCAACCTCCAGAAGTACATCGTGGGGCGAGAGCTCGACGCGGTGCCGAAGGTGCTCGTGGTCGCGCAGCCGACCTGGGGCGTGGACGTCGGCGCGGCCGCGCAGATCCACGCCGAGCTGCTCCGCCTGCGCGACGCGGGCGCGGCGGTGCTGGTGGTCTCCGAGGAGCTCGAGGAGCTGTTCGCGCTCGCCGACCGGCTCCACGTCATCGCGAAGGGCCGCCTCTCGCCGCCCCTCCCCGCCGCCGACGCCACCGTCGAGCGCATCGGGGAGTGGATGAGCGGGCTCTGGGCGGGCGGTCCGGGCCGCCCCGAGGCCGTCGCCGGAGGCCCCGCGTGATCCGCCTCGACGTCCGCCCCACCCCGTCGCTCGCGATGAGCGTGCTGTCGCCGGTCATCGCGCTGACCGTGACGGTCACGCTGGGCGGCCTGCTGTTCCTCGCGCTCGGCAAGGAGCCGGGGCGCGTCCTCTCGATGTTCCTGTTCGAGCCGTTCAACGGCGCGCGCGCGCTCACCGAGCTCGGGCTGAAGTGCACGCCGCTCATCCTGTGCGCGCTCGGCCTCGGCCTCTGCTTCCGCGCCAACGTGTGGAACATCGGCGCCGAGGGGCAGTTCCTGATGGGCGCCATCACCGGGGGCGGGCTGGCGCTGTGGGTGACGAACGCGCAGCTCGCGCTCTCGCCCTGGGCGTTCTTCCCGCTGGTGGTGCTGGCCGGCGCGGCCGGCGGCGCCGCCTGGGCCGGGATCGTGGCGCTGCTCCGGGACCGGTTCCACGCGAACGAGATCCTGGTCAGCCTGATGCTGGTGTACGTCGCCGACCTGCTGCTCTCCTGGCTCGTGTTCGGGCCGTGGAAGGACCCGCGCGGCTTCAACTTCCCGCAGACGGTCAACTTCTCGGCGTCCACCGAGCTCCCCCGCATCGTGCCCGGCCTGCGGCTGCACTGGGGCTTCGTCTTCGCGCTGGTCGCGGCGGTCCTCATGTGGCTGTTCATGTTCCGGACCTACCGCGGCGTGCGGCTCCAGATCGGCGGCCCCGCGCCGGCCGCGGCGCGCTACGCCGGCTTCTCGGCGAGCTCCGCGATCTGGACGACGCTCCTCCTCTCCGGCGCGCTCGCCGGGATCGCCGGCGCGTTCGAGGCGGTCGGGCCCATGGGCCAGCTCACGCCGCACGTGGCGAGCGGGTACGGGTTCACCGCGGTCATCGTCGCGTTCGTGGGCCGGCTCCACCCCATCGGCGCGCTGCTCGGGAGCGTGGTGCTCTCGGCGCTCGTCATCGGCGGGCAGCTCGCGCAGTCGCGCGTCGGGCTGCCGGCGTCCGTGAGCGGCGTCTTCCAGGGCATCCTGCTGCTCTCGCTGCTCGCCTGCGACACGCTCATCCACCACCGGCTCCGGCTGGTCGGCTGGAGCCGGAGGACCGCGCCGTGAACGAGCTCGCCCTGCTCATCGCCGCGACGCTCGCGGCCGGGACGCCGCTCGCCATCGCCGGCCTCGGGCTGCTGCTCAACGAGCGCGCCGGCGTGGTCAACCTCGGCGCCGAGGGCATGCTGCTCGTCTCCGCGGTGGCCGGGTTCGCCGCCGCCCACGACGGCGGGAGCGAGTGGTTCGGCTTCGTGGCGGGCGCGGCCGGCGGCGCGGCGGTGGCCGCGGTGTTCGGCTGGCTGGTGGTGTGGCTCAACACCAACCAGTACGCGACCGGCCTCGCGGTGAGCCTGTTCGGCTCGGGCTTCTCGGCGTTCGTGGGCATCGGGTACGTGGGCAAGCAGCTCGGCGAGCAGCCGCCGCACCGCGTGCCCTTCCTCGCCGACGTGCCGTTCCTGGGGCCGGCGCTGTTCCGGCACCACCCGGTGGTCTACCTCGCGATCGCGCTCGTCGCGGCCGCGGCCTGGTTCCTCTACCGCACGCGCGCCGGCCTCCTCCTGCGCGCCATCGGCGAGTCGCCGCAGTCGGCGCACGCGCTGGGCTACGGCGTCCGGCGCATCCGGTTCGCCGCGGTGGTGACCGGCGGCGCGCTCTGCGGGATCGCCGGCGCGTACCTGTCGGTCGTCTACACGCCGCTGTGGGTGGAGGGCATGGTGGCCGGGCGCGGGTGGATCGCGCTGGCGCTCACGGTGTTCGCCACCTGGCGGCCGGGGCGCATCCTGCTCGGCGCGTACCTCTTCGGCGGCGTCACCATGCTCCAGCTCCACCTCCAGGCGCGGGGCGTCCACGTCCCGAGCCAGTTCATGGCGATGCTGCCCTACGTCTCGACCATCGTGGTCCTCGCGATCATCTCCCGGAACCCGCTGTGGATCCGGCTCAACATGCCCGCCTCGCTGGGGAAGCCGTTCTTCCCCGGCGCCTGAAGCCGCACCCCGAAGCACCCGCAGTCATCCAGACCCTGACACAGGGGGAGATCGACACCATGAATCGCTCGTTCACCCGCCGGATCGCGCTCGGCGCGCTGCTGCTCGGCGCGACGCTCGCCGCCTGCTCCAAGAAGGAGGCGCCGCCCGCGCCCGCCGCCGCGCCCGCGCCGGCCAAGCCCGAGCCGCTCAAGGCCGCCTTCATCTACGTCGGCCCGGTCGGCGACGCCGGCTGGAGCTACTCGCACGACCTCGGCCGCCGCACCGCCGTCGAGAAGTTCGGCGCGGACAAGGTCACCACCATCTTCGTCGAGAAGGTCCCCGAGGGCCCCGACGCCGAGCGCGTGCTCCGCGACCTCGTCGCGCAGGGCAACAAGCTCGTGTTCGCCACCTCGTTCGGCTTCATGGAGTCGATCGTGAAGGTGGCGAAGGACAACCCGGAGGTGCGCTTCGAGCACGCCACGGGCTACAAGACCTCGGACAACCTGCGCGTCTACGAGGCCAAGTTCTACGAGGGCGCCTACCTCGCCGGCGTGGTGGCGGGCAAGATGACGAAGACCAACACCCTCGGCTTCGTCGGCTCGTTCCCGATCCCCGAGGTGCTCCGCAACATCAACGCGTACACCCTGGGCGCGCAGAGCGTGAACCCGAAGGTGAAGACGCGGGTGGTGTGGGTGAACTCCTGGTTCGACCCGCCCAAGGAGACCGAGGCCGCCCAGTCGCTGCTGAACCAGGGCGCCGACGTGCTGCTGCAGAACACCGACTCGACCGCCGTCCTGCAGGCCGCCGAGCGCAACGGCAAGCTCGGCTTCGGCTGGGACAGCGACATGAGCGCGTTCGCGCCCAAGGCGCACCTCGGCTCGGTCGCGCTGAACTGGGCCGGCTACTACGAGAAGTCGTTCCGCGAGGCGAGCGACGCCACCTGGAAGACCGAGGTGACGAAGTGGGGCGTGAAGGAGGGCATGATCGACTTCGTCAAGCCCGCCTCCTTCCTGCCGGCCGACGTGCAGCAGGCGCTCGAGACCGCGCGCGAGGGGCTGAAGACCGGCGCGGTCGCCGTGTTCAAGGGCCCGCTCGTGGACAACGCCGGCAAGGAGGTCCTCGCGAAGGACGCCGTCGCCGACGACGCGTGGAAGGGCGCCATCAACTTCTACGTGAAGGGCGTCGAGGGGAAGGTCCCCTCCGGCAACTAGCCTCCGCCGCGAGGCGCGCCACGGCCGCGATCGGCTCCGCCGGTCGCGGCCGTTCCCTTTCCGGCGCGCGCACGTCCGCCGGCGCGACGCTCACGCGTCGTAGCGGATGTCGCCCGCGCCCTCGACGTCGTAGCCCGGGACGGCGCCGGCGTCGGCGCGGAACGCCCTGCCCTGCGCCACCTCGCACAGGCGGACCACGCGCGCGTCGCCGAGGTCGCGCGCCTTCACGATGAGCCCGTACGGCTCGGTGGCGATCGGCAGGAACGCGAGCCCGGCGCGCTCGCCCCACGCGCGCGAGCAGAGCCCCACGTCGGCGCGCCCCGCCGCCACGGCCAGCGCCACCTCGAGGTGCGAGCGGAGCAGGAGCGCCTTGCGGTGCGCGCGCGCCGGGTCGAGCTTCCGGGCGCGGAGCGCCTCGTCGAGGTGCCTGCGGACGCCGGCGCTCCCGGGGCGGGACGCGAGGCGCCGGCGGGGCAGCTCCTCCAGCGTCACCGGCCGGCCCGGCGGGTGGACGAGCCCGATCTCGCGCGTGACGAGGTGGATGCGCGCCACGCGGTCGTCGCCGACGTGGCTCGGGAACCCGCCGGCGTGCGCGCCCGCGGCGAGCACCGCGCGGCGCCGCAGCAGGTCGGCGGCCTCGGCCATGTCGGCCTGCACGAAGCCGAGGAGCGGCGGCCCCTCGGCCGCGGCGAGGGCCAGCAGCGAGAGCACGGCCACGTCGCCGTTCGCGGCGACCAGCGCCGGGGCCGCGTCCACCGCGCCCTGGGCGGCGGGCGCGGGCGCCCCGGTCCGCGCCTCGGCGGTCCCGCCGCCCGACCAGGCCAGCACGTCCTCGCGCGAGAAGCGCCACTCGGCGCCGACCCGGCGGGCGGGGAGCCCGCGCTTCAGCAGCCGGTACACGTGCTTCGGGTGGACCCGGAGGATCTCGGCGACCTCCGCGGTCGTGAGCAGCTGGTCGGGCATGGGTGTCCGACTATAGCGGCCGCGGCGGCGCCTGGCGAGCCGCGCTGGCGGACGCTGGTTGCCGTATGCAGCTTGTGCGGAGTATAGGGTTCCTCGTTGTTACCCGTACGTCCCACCTGGAGCCCTGCCGTGATCCACCGCAGCCTGCTCGCCGTCGCGCTCCCGGCGCTCCTCGCGGCCGCGCCCGCGTGCGCCCGCGCGCAGCAGCCCGTGGCCACGCTCTCGGTCGCCGCCGCGGCGAACCTGAAGGACGCCGCCGAGGAGCTGAAGCTGGCGTTCGAGGCGGAGCGCCCCGGGGTGCGGGTGGCGCTCACGTTCGGCGCGTCCGGCGCGTTCTTCGCGCAGATCCGGAACGGCGCGCCGTTCGACGTGTTCCTCTCGGCGGACCGCGACTACCCGGCCAAGGTGATCGCCGCGGGGCTGGGCGCCGCCGCGGACGAGCAGGTCTACGCGTTCGGGAGGCTGGTGGCGTGGCTCCCGCCCGGCTCGGCGGTGCCGCTCGAGCGGCGCGGGCTCGCGGCGCTGACCGACCCCGGGGTCCGGCGGATCGCGATCGCCAACCCCGCGCTCGCCCCGTTCGGCCGCGCCACCGAGCGCGCGCTGCGGGCGGCGGGCGTCTGGGACGCGGTGCGATCGCGGCTGGTCCTCGGCACCAGCGCCGGGCAGGCGGCGCAGTTCGCCACCACCGGCGCCGCCGACGTGGCGTTCCTGCCGTACTCGCTCACGCTCGGGAAGGCGCTCGCGGGCGGCAAGGCGGTGCCCGTGCCCGAGGCGCTCTACCCCAGGATCGAGCAGTCCGGCATCGTCCTCCGGACGGCCCGCGACCCCGCGCTCGCGCGCGCCTTCCTCGCGTTCCTGACCGGCCCGAGGGGCCGCGCCATCCTCGCGCGGTACGGGTACGGGCTCCCCTAGCCATGGACGCCGCCGCGCTCGCGCTCTCGCTGAAGCTCGCCGGGCTCACCACGGTCGTCCTGCTCGCGGTGGGGCTGCCGCTCGCCTGGTGGCTCACGGTGAGCCGCTTCCGCGGGAAGGTGCTGGTGGAGGCGGTGGTGGCGCTCCCGCTCGTGCTCCCGCCCACCGTGCTCGGGTTCTACCTGCTCACCGGGCTCGGCCCGCGGAGCCCGGCCGGCCGGGTCTTCGAGGCCGTCGCCGGCCACCCGTTCCCGTTCTCCTTCGCCGGGCTGCTCGTCGCGTCCGTGCTCTACAGCCTCCCGTTCGCGGTCCAGCCGTTCGCCGCGGCGCTGGCGGGCGTGGACCGCCGGCTCGTCGAGGCCTCGCACACGCTCGGCGTCTCGCGCCTCGGGACGTTCCTGCGCGTGACCCTGCCGCTCGCCTGGCCGGGCGTGATCGCGGGCGCGGTGCTGAGCTTCGCGCACACGCTGGGCGAGTTCGGCGTCGTCCTCATGGTGGGCGGCAACATCCCGGGCAGGACGCGCACGCTGGCGGTCGCCATCTTCGACCACGTCGAGGCGCTCGAGTACGCCGCCGCCCACCGCACCGCGGGCCTCCTGCTCGCGATCTCCTTCGGCGTGCTCACGCTCGTCTACGCGCTCCAGCGCCGCCCGGCCTTCCGATGGAACGAGCGCTGACCTTCGACGTCGTCCGGCGGTTCCCGCGCGGCCCCACCATCCGGGCGCGGGCGAGCTGGCCGCTCGGGCGCGAGGCCGTCACGGTGCTGTTCGGACCCTCGGGATCGGGCAAGACGACGGTCTTGCGCGCGCTCGCCGGGCTCGACCGGCCCGACGCCGGCGCCATCTCGTTCGAGCGCGAGACCTGGTTCGACGCGGGCCGGCGGGTGTTCGTCCCGCCCCAGGCGCGCGGGATCGGGCTGCTGTTCCAGGACCACGCGCTGTTCCCGCACCTCTCGGTCGCGGCGAACGTCGGGTACGGCCTCCACCGCCTGCCGCGCGCGGCGCGGGAGGCGCGCGTGGCCGAGGTCGCGGAACGGTTCGGGATCCGGGAGCTGCTGCCGCGCCGCCCCGGGCAGCTCTCCGGCGGCCAGCGCCAGCGGGTGGCGCTCGCCCGCGCGCTCGCGCCGCGGCCGCGCCTGCTGCTCCTCGACGAGCCGCTCTCGGCGCTCGACGCGCCGGCCCGCGAGGCGCTGCGCGGCGAGCTCCGCCACCTGCTCGAGTCGTCCGGCGTGCCCGCCGTGGTCGTGACCCACGACCGCACCGAGGCGCTCGCGCTCGGCGACCGGCTCGCGGTGCTCCTCGACGGCACCGTCCGCCAGGTCGGCCCGGTCCACGAGGTGTTCTCGGCCCCGGTGGACGCGGAGGTGGCGCGGGTGGTCGGGACGGAGAACGTGTTCCCGTCGCGCCTCCTCCGCCGCCACGATGGCCTCGTCGTGGTGCGCGCCGGCGCCGCCGAGCTCGTCGCCCTCGACCCCGGCGGCCTGGAGGACGAGGCGTATGCCTGCGTCCGGGCCGAGGACGTGGTGCTCGAGCCGCACGACGGCGAGCACGCCACCTCCGCGCGAAACCGGCTCGCGGGCGTGGTGGCGGCGCGCCGCGACGAGGGCCCGCTCGTCCGGATCACGGTGGACGTCGGCGTCCGGCTGGTCGCGCTCGTCACCCGCGCCAGCGCCGAGCGGCTCGGCCTCGTCGCCGGCCGCGAGGTCACCGCGATGGTGAAGGCGCCCAGCGTCCGGCTCGTCCCCCGGCGGGCCTGAGCGATCGCCTCGCGCCTCCGCCCGGCGCGCGTCATACCCGAGGTCCAGGATGCGGCGACCCGGATGACGACCCTCACGCCCTCGGAAGCCCGCGCCTTCCTCGTCGGCCACCACCTGCTCCGCGCACCGGAGCTCCCGCCCGGCCCGGACGGCGTCCGCGCGCTGCTCGAGCGCCTCCGCTGCATCCAGCTCGACCCGCTCGATCCGCTCGGGACGAACGCGGACCTGGTGGCGCTGGCGCGCGTGGACGGCATCGCCAAGGGCGACGTGTACCGGCACCTCCTCCCCGGCCACGCGTTCGAGCACTTCGCCAAGGAGCGGTGCCTGCTGCCCGCGGGCGCGTTCCCTTGGTATCGCGCCGAGCTCGCGATCGAGGCGCCGTGGTGGTCGCACGCCGAGCGGCTGCGGCGCCTGCCGCCGGGCGTGGTGGAGAAGGTCCTCGACGAGGTCCGGGCCCGCGGCCCCGTCGCCGCGGACGACCTCACCGACCACGGGCCGGTGGAGCGGCTCGACTGGAGCGGCTGGAAGGGCACGCCGCGCGCCGCGAAGATGGCGCTCGAGGTCCTGCAGACGCGCTGCGAGGTGGTGGTGTGCGGGCGCTCCGCGCGCGGCAAGGTCTACGACGTCCCGGAGCGCGCCCTGCCCGGCGCGGCCGGGGCGCGCGTCCACCCGCGCGGCCGGTCGCGGGCGCGCCGCGCCGAGGCGTTCCACCGCTGGGCGGTGGTCGAGCGGGTGGAGGCCGCCGGCCTCCTCTCCACCGCCGGCGGCGCCACCTGGTCGATGCTGGAGCCGGCGCGCCGCGCGCGCCTCCCGGAGGCGCTCGTGTCCGAGGGCGCGGTGGAGGCCGTCCAGGTCGCCGGGTCGCGGCGGACGTTCCTCGCGCCGCGCGGCTTCGCTGGCCGCCGCCACCCGCCGCCCGACGGCCGCGTCCGCCTGCTCGGCCCGCTCGACCCGCTGCTCTGGGACCGCGGCCTCGTCCGCGCCGCGTTCGGCTTCGACTACACCTGGGAGGTCTACCGGCCCGCGCACCTGCGGCGCTTCGGCTGGTACGTGTGCCCGCTGCTCCAGGGCGACGCGCTGGTGGGCCGGCTCGACGGCGCGGTGCGGGACGGCGCGCTCCGCGTCCGGGCGGTGTGGGTGGAGCGGGGCGCCGCGCTCGATCGCGCCGATCTCCTCGCCTGCCTGGAGCGCCACGCGGCCGCCTGCGGCGCGAGGCGCGTGGTCCTGCCGCGAGGGTTCCGGGTGAACCGTCCGTGAATGGCGACCGCGGGGAACGCGCCGCCGCGCTCAGGCGTCGCCGCGCACCCGGCGGAGCCAGCGGCGGAGGCTGCTGACCCGCCTCGCCGGCGCCGGATCCCCGCCGCCGGCGCGCGCGCCCGGGGCGCCCGGCGCGCCGGAGCGGAACGCGAGCACGTGCTCGGCGCGCAGCCAGACGCGCGTGCCGGCCGCGAGCGGCCCCGGGACGAACGGCTGGTCGTCGAGCGCTCCGCCCCACCAGCCGTCCTCGCGCACCGCGTCGAGCTGCACCCACATGTGCTCGGTCCGCTCGGTGAGCTCGCCGTGCGGCCCCGCGGCGACGAACGCGAACGACGCCTTCACGAGGTCGCCCGGCGCGGGCGGCGCCGCGAGCGCCTCGGCCTCGCGCCCCACCTCGCCGGGACGGAGCAACCTCCAGCCCTCCTCCTCCAGCGTGGCCGCGCGCTCGGGCTCCGACGCGTCCGGCGGCGCCGCGAGCGTGCCGTGGGCGCACTGCTCCGACCAGGCGCGGATCACGGCGGGCACGACGCCGATCTCCTGCGCCCGCGTGAGGACGTGCGAGCCGTCCAGCAGCATGAGGCTGGGCCGCTGCCGGCCTCGGCCGAGGTGGACGTGCACCTCGAGCCCGAGCGTGGGCGGGAGGACGTGCGACTGGTTCGCGAGCGTGCCCCGGAACCCGGGGTGGTCGGGGGGCGCGCCGCCGTCGAAGGTCCGCCGGTACGCCTCGAAGTCGTCCCGCGCGACCTTCACCCAGAAGCCCCAGCGATACGGCTCCTCGCGCCCGCGCACCGGGATCGGCGCCACGCAGCGGATGAAGAACGCCTCGCCGTCGATGGAGGCGAGGTCGTCCGACTCGCGCACCCGGTCGGCCCGCTCCTCCTCGGGCACCGCGAACACCGCGTCCGGCCGGCGGAAGGCGGGCTCGAGCTCCTCGTGCTCCTCTCCGCACTGGTCGCAGCGCCCACGCCCCATCGCTCCTCCCGCCGGGCGCGACCCGCGCCCTCGCACGCCCGCAACTCTAGCCGGGCGGTCCGTCACCTTCCGCGAAACCTCCCATGCGGTCCCGGGCGGCCAGGCCGGCGCATCCTCCCTCGGCGTGCGGCGGCGCCGATCCATCGGGCGTCCCCGAGAATCCGGGGGTCCGTCGCACGCGCCCCGGGTGTAGACAGGCGCCAGGAGGACCGCCATGACGCTCCCCATCGATCGTGCCCGCGAGCTCCTCGCCGCGCGCCGCATCGCCGTCGCCGGCGTGTCGCGCGACGAGAAGGACTTCAGCCGCTACCTGTTCCGCGAGCTCGTGGCCCGCGGCTACGACGTCGTCCCGGTGAACCCGGCGCTCGCCGAGGTGGACGGCCGCCTCGCCTTCGCGTCGCTCGCCGACGTCGAGCCGCCCGTCGAGGCCGCCATCGTCGTCACCCCGCGCTCCGCGACCGAGGCCGTGGTCGCCGACGCGCTCCGCGCCGGCATCCGGCGGATCTGGCTGCACCGCGGCGCCGGCGCCGGCTCGGCCACCCCGGGCGCGCTGGCCCTGTGCCGCGCCAGCGGCGTCGAGCCCGTCCACGACCTCTGCCCGTTCATGGTCCTGACCGGCGCCTCGTTCCCGCACCGGTTCCACGGGTTCTTCCGGCGCCACCTCGGGCACGAGCACGCGCCGTCGCCGGCCTGATCGCAGGGGCCGACGTCGGCGGCCCCGGCGAGCCGCCAGCGCGGCGCCCGCCGCGGACGCGAAAAGGCCGGCGGACCCGGGGGGGAGGGACGCCGGCCAGGCCGCTCGCTTCGGGTCTGCCCGTCGCGGGCGACACGCCTGGACGGTGCGTCCGTGTCCCGCCCGCGTCCACGCCTGCGAAGGGTTGCGGCCGGATGCCGCCGCCCCTTCGCGCCGGCGCTCACCCGCCCCGCCACCAGCTCCACTTCACGAGGAACGTGTCCACCGCCCGGCCGCGGAACAGGTCGGGCGAGCCGAGGCCGCTCGGCACGTCCCCGTCGCGCGCGGGCAGCTCGCTCTGCGAGCGCGTGTAGACCGCGTACAGCGTCGAGCCGAGGCGATACTCCCACCGGATCACGGCGTTCAGGTTCACGGTCGCGTCGTGCGCGGCCGGATCGCCCGCGTACGGGACCGGCGCGAGGTCGGCCCAGGACACGCGCCTGCGGCCGGTCACCGACGCGCCGTAGAACGTGTCGCCCCACTGGATGGCCGAGCTGAACGCCTGCGCGTAGAGCTGGGCGCTCAGCCGCGGGGTGAACACGAGCTGCTGCCGCAGCGTCACCGACACGAACCGCGGATCCTGGACCCCGAACACCGCGGTGCCATCGGCGAGCGTCTCCAGCCAGCGCGGCCCCTGCGGCTTGTGCTCGTAGCTCGCCTCGAGCTTCGTCTCGAGCCGCGGGTGCGGCCGCCAGGTCCCGGTGAGCGAGCCGGACCAGCCGCTCGACGGGCCGAACGGGCCCTCGTCCATGGTCCGGAAGTACACGACCTCGACCTTGCCCTGCAGCTCGCGGTGCGGGTCGGACGCCAGGCTCGCGGTGACGTACCAGTGGCCGGTGCGCTCGAACGCGATGCCCGAGCCGGCGATCTCGCGCGTGTCCCACTGCGGGTGCTCGACGTTGAGGCGCACCCGGAGCTCCTCGTAGCCGGGGAGCTGCAGCTTCGTCGAGGTCCACCAGTTCAGGCTCCGGGCCATCCTCCCGTCGGCGTCCCAGTTGACGTCCAGGGTCGTGTCCGCGCTGAACGAGTGGAACGGCCCGAAGCCGTTGGGCCGGACGTAACGCCCGACGAGGTCCACCCACTGGAAGTCCGAGAGCGGCTGGTACCCGACGTCGTTCAGGTCGAGCTTCGCGTCCTCGTAGAGGTACTGCACCTCGAAGCGCCAGGGCTCGCCGCCGAGCTTGCCCCATCGCATGTGGCCGCCGAAGCCGAGGTCGCCCGCGCGCAGCACCGTCCCGTCGCGGAGGCGGCGCCCGCCCTCCGGGCCGCCCACCGCCTGCGAGGCCTCCACCTGCGCGAAGCCACCCCACTCGCCCGGCACGGTGAGGTCGAGGCCGAGCGCGTTGGAGCCGCGCGACGCGCACCCGGCCGCCCGGTAGTCCTCGTCGGTCGCGAACTCGCGCCGCCGGCAGCGCGGCTCGAGCGGCGTCGCCGCCGTGAACATGGCCCCGGCGGTGGCGCCGCCGCCGAGCCGCTGCCGCGCCACCGCGGCGAAGTAGTTGGTGCTGACCGGGTGCGCCGACGGGAGCGCGTCCTCGGGGCCGAACCGGAACGGCTGGCGCAGGCGGAAGCGGAAGCGACGGTCGGGGTCCTGCTCCACCGGCGCGAGCGCGGCCGGATCCGGGTTCCCGTAGCCGAGCGGCACGAGCGCCGCGTTCCCGGCGCCCATGACCACCGAGCTGAGCACGCCGAGCTCGAGCCCGCGGCGCGCGCTGCCGGTGACCTTGACCGCGCCGAGGATGGGGGCGTCGAGCCCGATCCGGCGCGAGTAGAACAGCTGCTGCTGCACGCCGTACTCGCTGCCCACCGGCTCGAACACGTCGAGCCCCTCCATGAAGAACGGGCGCTTCTCCGGGAAGAACGGCTCCGAGTTCTGGAGGTTCTGGATGACCTGGTCGCTCTCGACCTGGCCGAAGTCGGGGTTGATCGCGCCGGTGAGCGTGAGGCCCGAGCCGAGCGGCGACCTCAGGTCGAGCCCGACGTCGAGGAGCGGGTCCACCAGCCGCGGGTCGGGCCGGGCCGGATCGGAGTACTGCGGCCGCACCGTGGCGCGCGCCGCGAGGTACGGGAGGAGCTCGAGGCCGCGCGGCGGGTCCAGCTCCGAGAGCCCCTCCAGGCGGCCGAACCGGGAGACGACCAGGTTGCCCGGGTTGAGCGGGTTCGCCTCGCGCGGCACCAGCACCGTGCCGAACACCTGGTGCGTCCGCGGCACGTACCGGCGCACCACGAAGCCCCACTCCTGCTCGGGCGCCGAGGAGAACCGGAGCTGCCGCAGCGGGATGGCGAGCTCGGCCGACCAGCCGCGCGCGTCGTGGGCCACGGCCGCGTCCCACACCGCGTCCCAGCTGTCGGTGGTGTTCACGTCGGCGTAGACGAGCTGGTCGCGGAGCACTCCCGCGGCGTTCACCGTGAACACGTAGGCGGTGCGCCCGCCCCCGCCCGAGTCGATGGCGACCTCGACGCGGTCCGCGGTGGTGTCGGTGTCGCGCCGCGCGAGCTGCCGGACGATGGCGCCGGGCTGCGGGTCGAAGCAGACCACGCCCACGTACAGCATGGCGTCGTCGTACAGGACGCGGACCTCGGTGCGGAAGCTCGCCGGCAGCCCGGGCGTCGGGAAGCTCTCGACGAAGCGGGAGTACGCCGGCGCGGCCTGCCACGCCTCGTCGTCGAGCCGCCCGTCGAGCGCGATGGGCCGTGGCGTCCGCGCGGCCTGCACGGCGTCTGCGCTCGGCGCTCCCGGCTCCGCGGCGGCGGCCGAGGCGGCGAGCAGGCAGCTGATGGCGGCGGCGATCGGCTTCAAGGCGGGTCCTCCGTGCTCCCCTCCCTTGGGAGGGCTCGCCCCCGCGTCCGTGACAAGAGCGCGCGCCGCTGCCCGGGGCGACCCGGCTCGTTATCCAGGGGGAACACGCGAGCCGCGACGGCCGCGTGCTGCCGGAGGTCGCGCATGACCGTCACCCCGCCCGGAGCCGACGCGCCCCTGCTGCGTCCCATCGGCGTGATCCGCTCGGCGATCACCGCCCGCGGCGACGCGCCGAAGCAGGGCTCGGAGGGCGCGCCGGACGCGTGGCTGGAGGTGTACCCGTGGGCCGCCGACGGCCTGGACGGCATCGCCGCCGGCGACGCGCTCCTGGTCGTCACCTGGCTGCACCGCGGCGACCGCTCCGTGCTCCGCGTCCACCCGCGGGGCGATCGGCGCAACCCGGTGACGGGCGTGTTCGCCACCCGCTCGCCGGACCGGCCCAACCCGCTCGGCCTGCACCCGGTCACCGTCCGCGCGATCGACGGCCGGCGCCTGCGCATCGGCCCCATCGAGGCGATCGACGGCACTCCGGTGGTGGACCTCAAGCCCGTGCTGGCGTGACGTCCCGCGTCCTCGGGACCGCGCCCGCAAGCGCCCGCCGCGCCTCCGCTTCGATTGCAGCATCAACGTTTCGCCCCCGGCCCGCCACCGCGTGACGCGCCGCGCCCGCGGGTGCACGGATTGTCGCACTCGCACTCCGCGACGATCCGCCTCTGTTCGCGGCGATCGCGCGCTGCCTACAGTGGCGCGAGTCGTTCGAGGGGGGACCTCACATGCCGAGTCGCACTTCGCGCACCGCTCGTGCCGCCAGCGCACGCGCATGGGCGCCGATCCTGGTGGTGCTGGTGGGCACGCTCGCTTGCGGCGGGAGCGACGACGGGAACACGGTGGACCTCCGGCTGCCGGAGCTGGTCACCGAGCCCGCGGATCAGGTCGCGCGCGAGGGCGCGGCCGCGACGTTCGCCGCGGCGATCTCCGCCGACACGCCCGCCGCGCTTCGCTGGGAGCGCGCGGCCCCGGGCTCCACCACCTGGACGGCGATCCCGGGCGCGACGAGCGCCACGTACACCACCGCGGCCCTGGCGCCGGCCGATCACGGCACCCGGGTGCGCGTGGTCGTGACGAACGACGCGGGCTCGCGCACCAGCCGCGCGGCCTCGCTCTCGGTGACCTGGCTGCACCTGGTCGCGTCGCCTCACGACGCGACCACGACCGCCGGCTCGGACGTGTCGTTCGAGGCCGTGTTCGAGGGGAACCCGGCGCCCTCGATCCACTGGGAGCAGGCGCCGGCGGGCGGCGCGTGGACGGACATCGCCGACGCCACGTCCGGCCTCTACGTGCTGGCGGCCTGCCCCGTGTCGGGCGACGGCGCCCGCTTCCACGCGGTGGCCGTGAACGCGTACGGCGAGGTGACGAGCGCCGACGCGGTGCTCGACGTCGCCGCCACGCAGATCGCGCCCGCCATCGACACGCAGCCGGCCGACCAGACCGGCGACGAGGGCGGGCGGGTCACCTTCGCCGCGACCGTCTCCGGCGTGCCCGCGCCGGCGGTGCAGTGGGAGCGGCAGGCGCCGGGGGCGGCCACGTGGACCGCGATCCCGGGCGCCACCTCGGGCTCGTACACCACGCCCGCGCTGACGCCCGGCGACCTCGGCGCCAGCTACCGCCTCGTCGCGACCAGCGCGGCGGGGACCGCCACCACCCGGGCCGCCGCGCTCACGGTGCGGTGGCTGCACCTCGTGTCCTCGCCCGCCGACGTCGCGGTGACGGTCGGCGACGCCGCCACGTTCACGGCCTCGTTCGACGGCAGCCCGGCCCCGGCGCTCCACTGGGAGATCCAGCCGCCGGGCGGCGCCTGGGCCGCGGTGCCCGGCGCCGGCGGCGCGAGCTGGACGTTCCCGGCGGCCGCGCTGACCGACGACGGCATGCGCGTCCGTGCCGTCGCCGTGAACGCGGCCACGGCCGTGCAGAGCCTCGAGGCGGTGCTGACGGTCCAGGAGCGCCGGGTCGCGCCCGCGATCGTGGCGCAGCCGGTGGACCAGGCCGGCGACGAGGGCCTGACGGCCACGTTCGGCGCGACGGCGTCGGGCACGCCCACCCCGTCGCTGCAGTGGGAGCGGCGCGCGCCGGGCAGCGCGGACTGGACGCCCGTCGCCGGCGCGACCTCCGGGACGTACACCACGCCCGCGCTCCTGGCGGCCGACGACGGCGCCAGCTACCGGCTCGTGGCGACCAGCGCCGAAGGGCGCGCGGAGAGCCAGCCGGCGCTGCTGACGGTCCGCTGGCTGCACCTGGTCACGCCGCCCGCCAGCGTCACCGTGGTCGCCGGCGAGGCCGCCACGTTCACGGTGGACTTCCAGGGCAGCCCGGCGCCCGTCCTCCAGTGGCAGTCGTCGGTGGACGGGGTCGCGTGGAGCGATCTCCCCGGCGCGACCTCGAGCACGTACGCCATCGCGGCCACCGTGGCGGGCGACGACGGGCTCCGCCTGCGCGCGGTCGCCACCAGCGCCGCCGCCGCGTCGCCGATCACGAGCGCCGAGGCGACGCTCACCGTGCAGACGGATCCGGCGCGCATCGACGTGCACCCGGGCGAGTCCATCCAGGCCGCCATCGACGCGGCGGCCCCGGGGACGACCATCCACGTGTACCCGGGGACGTACGCCCCCGACGCGAACGCCGAGGCGTTCCTGGTGTTCCGTCCGGAGAAGAACGGCGTCGTGCTGCGCGGCGAGGGCGCGACCCCGGGCGAGGTGGTCCTCGACGGCAGCCAGCGCGTCCTGCACGTCCTGCTCTTCGATCAGGGCATCGATCGCAGCACGCGGGTCGAGAACCTCACGATCACCGGCGGCCGCGCCGTGCCCACCGAGCTGTTCCAGGACGGCATCGTCCCGGAGCCGCTCCACCCCGAGATCCCGCAGGGTGCGGAGAACCGCCCGCTGAGCGACTTCTACACCGACGGCGCGGGCGCCATGCTGTTCCGGGCCGCGCCGACGCTCGACAGGGTGGTCGTCGTCGAGAACACCTCCGGCCACTGCGGCGGCGGCCTCTCGGTGTTCGCGCTTCCCGACGCGCCCTGGTTCCTCCCGGACGGCCCGGACATCCGGAACAGCGAGTTCCTGCGCAACCACACCGAGGGTGGAGGCCCCGCGAACTCCGGCAGCCTCGGCGCGGCCATCGACGTTCACCTCAACGGAACGCGCGCGAGCGTCGTGAACTGCCTGTTCGTCGGGAACAACGGCTGGGGCGGCCAGGTGACCGCGATGACCGGATCGACGCTGTCCGTCCGGAGCTCGACGTTCGTCGGCAACCTGTTCGATCCCTCGGGGCCGGTGGGTGGCGTCCGGCTGGACGGCGCCGTGCAGGCCGAGGTGCGCGACAGCATCTTCGTGCACCAGACGGGTGAGGTCATGCCGCCGATCTGGAACGAGGGAGGCGCGACGGCGCTGCAGGCCGCCGGGAACGTCTACTGGGACTTCACGGAAGGGTGGATCGCGCCGGAGGGCTCCGGGATCGAGCAGGACCCGCTCCTCGTCGCCGGCCCGCGTGGCGACCACTACCTGTCCCAGACGGCCGCGGGTCAGCCCGCGGACAGCCCCGCCGTGAACGCGGGCTCCGGGCTCGCGGCGGAGCTGCTCCCGGGCGACTGGACCACCAGCACGACGGGTGCGGCCGATACCGGGCAGCTCGACGCCGGCTATCACTACGCGCCCTAGCCACGACGTCGCACCCCGAGCGCGCCGCGCGGACCCCCTGTCCGCGCGGCGCGTCGGCGCCTAGAATCGCCGCTTCTCCCTGGGGGGACCGTGTCCAGCCGGATCCCGATCCGCGCCGCCTCGGCGCACGCAAGAGCCGCCGCGATCGCCGCGCTGATCGTGACGGTGGCGTGCAGCGCTGGCGGCGGCTCGCCGCGATCCGGGGACGTCCCGCCCGTCCTCACCGCGCCCGCGTTCCTCACCCAGCCGTCCGATCAAGAGGCGCGCGAGGGCGAGCGGGCCACCTTCGCAGCCGGGGTCGAGGGCAACCCCGCGCCCGAGCTGCAGTGGGAGCGCAGCGCGCCGGGCTCGACCGACTGGGCCGAGCTCCCGGGCGCGACCGGACCGGCGTACACCACCGCCCCGCTCGCCGCGGCCGACGGCGGCGCGCGTTACCGGGTCCGGGCGCGGAACGACGCTGGCGTTCGCACCAGCCGCGAGGCCTCGCTTCGCGTGAGCTGGCTGCACCTGCTCGCCTCCCCGACCGGCGTCGCGGTCCTCGCCGGCGGGGACGCCACGTTCGAGGCCGCGTTCGACGGCGACCCTGCGCCGGCGCTGCAGTGGCAGTCCGCCGCGCCGGGCGGCGCGTGGGCCGACGTCGCGGGGGCCACCACGGGCGTGCTCACGCGGCGCGGGGTCACCGCGCTGGACGACGGCCTCCGCGTTCGCGCGGTCGCGACGAGCGCGGCCGGAACGATCGCCAGCGCGGAGGCGACGCTCACCGTGACCACGACGCCGCCTCCGCCGCCCGGCCCGACGATCAGCGCGTTCGCGGCCGTTCCGGCGCAGATCACGGCCGGCGGGGCCACCCGCCTCGAGTACGCCTTCGCGAACGGCACGGGCTCGATCGACGGAACCGCCCTCCCCGGCTCGTCCGGCACGCTGACCGAGACCCCCGACGCGACGCGCACGTACACGCTCACGGTGACAGGCGAGGGGGGCCAGACCGTGGCGCGCTCGGCGACCGTCACGGTCTACCCGGTGCCCGTGATCCGCTCGTTCACGGTCCCCGATCACGTACCCCCGGGCGTGTCTGCGACGCTCGTCGCCGATTTCGCAGCAGGCGCCGGGGGCACCGCCACGATCGATCAGGCGGTGGGCGCGGTGCAGAGCGGGATCGCGGCGACGACCCGCCCCATCACCGCGCCGACGACCTTCACGCTGACGGTGACCAACGCGCTCGGCGTCAGCGCGAGCACGACGAAGACGATCACCTTGGGCATCGACGTCGCTCCGGGAGGCTCGATCCCGGACGCCATCGGCGCGGCGACCCCGGGCACCACGGTGTACGTGAATCCCGGCACCTACTCGCCGGCCGCGACCGCGGAGGCGTTCCTGGTGTTCCGGGCGGAGAAGAACGGCGTGGTGGTACGCGGAACCGGCGCGTCGCCGGAGCAGGTGGTGCTCGACGGCCAGGGGCGGGTCCTGCACGTCGTCTTCTTCGACCAGGGCATCGACGCGAGCACGCGGCTCGAGAACCTGACCATCACCGGCGGCCGCGCGCTTCCGGACGAGCTGTTCCCGGGCGGCTTCACGCCGGAGCTGCGCCCCGAGATCTCGCAGACGGCGCTGCCGTACAGCGACTTCTACAACGACGGGGCCGGCGCGATGCTCTTCCTGGCCGCGCCGGTGATCGAGCGCGTGGTGTTCCACGACAACGTCGCGAACCGCTGCGCGGGGGCCATCTCGGTGTTCGCGACCCCGTCCGGCCCCGACTTCCCGGCGGTCGGCCCGCTGATCCGCGACTGCGAGTTCCACCACAACCACACCGGCCTGCTCGGGAACGGCGGCGCCATCGACGTCTACTCGTACGGCACGCGGGCGACGATCGTGAACGGGCTGTTCGTGGGCAACACCGGCTCGGGTGGGCAGGTCGCCGTGCTGGGCGGCTCCTCGGCGACGATCCGCAGCTCGACGTTCATCGGCAGCCAGGGCCCGCTCGACGTCGTCGGCGGCGTCATGGTGGAGCGCGCGCAGTCGGTCGTCGTACAGGACAGCGTCTTCGTCGATCAGTCCCTGCCCGGCCTGCCGCCGGTCCAGCTGCGCCTCGAGCCCTCCATCCCGACGGAGCTCGCCTTCGAGGGCAACCTGTTCTCGAACGCCGACCCGGCCTGGACCCCGCCCGCGGGCTTCACGATGATCGCCGATCCGCTGTTCACCGCCGGGCCGCGCGGCAGCTACTACCTCTCGCAGCTGGCCGCGGGCCAGGCCGCCACCAGCCCTGCGGTGGACGCCGGCACGGGCGCCGCGAGCGACCTGGCCGGCCGCACCACCCGGACCGACGGCGTCCCGGACGCCGGCGCGGTGGACGTGGGCTACCACTACGCGCCGTAGCGCGCCCGCACCGGCGCGCCGCCGTCATCAGATCGACAGGATCCCCGGCCAGTGCCGCGCCCAGTCGCGCGCGCGCACGCGCCGCTGCCAGGCGGGGTCGGCGCGGTCCACGCGCGTCGAGCCGGCGAGGAGCGCCTGGACGCGCGCCTCGAACGCGCCGGCGGCGGCCTCGTCCTCGACGACGAGCAGCAGCTCGTCCTCCCAGTAGCTCGCGGTGACGTCCAGGTTGGCGCTCCCCACCGCGCAGGCGCGCCCGTCGGCGATCATCGCCTTCGCGTGCACGTGGGGGCGCACCAGCCCGAGCTCCGGCGACCAGCCCGGCACGTCGCGGACGGCGAGCAGCCACGCCTCGGCCCCCGCCGCCACCAGCGCGTCGATGCGCGAGTGGACCAGCCAGGTGGCCGCGGTGCGCGCCGTCGCCCAGGGCCCCTCGAACGGCTCGCCGCCGTGCGTGGGCGTGACCTCTCCGAACAGCACCTGCACCCGGACGCCGCGGCGCAGCGCGCGCGCGAGCGCGTGCTCCAGCTCGAGGAGCAGCGGGAACCCGTTCACCGCGAGCAGGCGGTGCCGCGCGCTCTCGACCAGCGCCAGGTACGCCTCCAGCGTGCTCGCGTCCCGCAGCCCCCGGTGCACCACCACCCGCACCCGCTGCGCGCCGGCCGCGCCGGGCTCCGTCACGTCGAAGGGCGCGCCGCCCGCGCCGGTCCACGCCTCCAGGAAGGCGCGCTCCACCGCGGCGACCGCCGGCCCGCGCACCCGCGCCCCGCCGTCCAGCCACGGCACCTCGCGCCACGGCGTCCGCGGCCCGACCCGGACCTCGTCGAACCCGGTGTAGTACTCGTGCGCGAGGTTCCGCCCGCCCACCAGCGCGACCTCGCCGTCGGCCACCACCAGCTTGCGGTGGTCGCGCTGCTTCAGGTCCTCGACGCTCGGCACCGCCGCCACCGGGCGCGAGACCCGCACCTCGACGCCGGGGCGGGCCGCGAGGCGCGAGAGCAGCGGGTTCTGCAGGCCGAAGGAGCCGTGCAGGCCGTGCAGCGAGTCCACCAGCACCCGCACCGTCACGCCGCGGCGCCCGGCGCCGGCGAGCGCGGCCTCGACCCGCCGGCCGACGCCGTCGTCGGTGGCGAGGTACACCTGGAGGTGGAGCGTCCGGCGCGCGCCGCGGATCGCCTCGAGCAGCCAGCGGCGGGCGGTGGCGTTCTCGAGCTCGAGCTCGACGCGGTTCCCCTCGATCGCGGGCGCGGCCGTCGCCGCGTCGAGCCGCGCGTCGAGCGAGGCGGGCCGCGGCGCGGGCGGCGGCGCGCGCCAGGCGCGCCCGGCGAGCTGGTGCGCCTCCAGCGCGTCGAACCCGATCGCGGCGGGGGGGTGCGGGCCGCGGTGCACGATCGCCGCGACCGGGAAGCCGGCCGCCCGCAGGCGGCCGCCCACCCGCGCCAGGCGCACCGCGTCGTGCGCCTCGCCCACGTCGGCCGCCTCGCCCTCGTCGAGGACGGCGCTCGCGTCCACCACGCGCGGCGCGAGGCCGGCGGCGCACAGCCGCTCGCGCACGAGGTGGCAGCTCCGGGTCGGGCGCAGCCGCACCGCGAGCGGCTCGGCGCCGTCCAGGCCGGCGAGGACCGCGAGGTCCTCCGGGCCGAGCTCGGCGTCGAAGGGCAGCAGCGGCAGCGCGCCCGGGCGGATCACCGCGACCTGGCGCTCCACCGCGGCGACGGGGTCGAGGCCCCCGGCGTCGCGCGCGCGGAACACGCCGAGCGAGCCGGCGGCCAGCCCCGCGGGCAGCTCCGCCTCGCCGCCGCGCGTGCGCACGCGCGCGACCACGCGGCCGTCCGCCACGAGCGCCAGCTCCTGGTCCTCGACGGGCGGGTTGCGCCCGATGCCGTAGGCGTAGCCGACGCGCAGCCGGACGGGGCCGCCGCCGTCCAGGAGGTCCGGCACGTCCAGCGGCCGGCGGAGCACCGACCGGGTCGGCACGGCCGGCGGCAGCACCAGCAGCGGCGCCGGCCAGGGCGCGCCGCGCAGCAGCGCCCCGGGGCAGCGCGAGAGGACCACCAGGTCCAGCCGGCGCTCCCGCGCGACGGCCTCGAGCGTGCGCCACGTCCCCGCGCCGAAGCCGCCGGCCAGCTCGACCGGTGCGCGGATGCCGGCGACCTCCAGCGCGACGGCGACCTCGCCCCGCGACGGCGCCGCGAGCGACAGGAGGGTGACGCGCTGGCCCGGATCCCCGTGGTCGCGCAGGAAGCCCGCCAGCGCCGCGCGGGCGCGCTCGCCGGGCGCGACGCAGAGCAGCTCCCGCGCCGGCCCGCCGGCCCGCGCGGCGGCCGCAGCGGCCGCCGGCGGGATCCAGGCGACCGCGACCGGCCGGAGGCGGCGCAGCGCGGACAGGGCGGCGCCGCCCGCCGCCGGGAGCGGCCCCGCGACGACCAGGTCCACCTCGCGGTCGTCCGCGAGCGCCGCGAGCGCGGCGGGATCGAGATCGGGCACCGCGCCGATCGCCAGCCGCGGCGCGAGCGGCGCCGCGTCCTGCCGCAAGCGCTCGAGCCACCCGGCCTCCGCGACGCCGGCCGGCGCCGGCGCGGCCGCCCCCGGCAGCCACGGGCGCGGCCGCAGCGGCGGGCACGCCACCACGCCCAGCGACTCCGCCTCCGGCGCGAGCGCGCGGACGGCCCCGAGCGCCGGGCCGGCGTCGGCGCCCTGCTCCACCAGCGCGAGCACGCGGCGGTACCTCATGCGCCCGCCTCCGCCTCCGGCAGCGGCACGCGCTCCACCGAGCGCCCGTCGGGCGCGAGCACGTGCGCCTCGACCGCGGCCAGGCTCCCGTCGTCCCGGAGCTCGTACGCGTTGAAGCCGGCGCGGACCCGCGGGTGCGGGTGGTCGAGCGCCGCGCCGCTCGCGCCGACGACCTGGAGCGCGCCGGTGGCGGTGGGCAGCCGCCAGCGCACCCGCGCGTGCAGGTGCCCGAACAGCACCAGCCCGCGGCCGAGCCGCGAGAGCACCGCGCGCAGCCGGTCCGCGTCCACCAGCCCGTCGCGGAGCTGCAGCGCCCGGATCCGGCCGTCAACCGGCGGGTGGTGCACGAGCACCACCGGCGTGCGCCGCGCCACCTCGGGGTGGGCGAGCACGGCCTCGAGCGCCTCGAGCTGCGCCTCGCCGAGGCGGCCGCTCGCCACGAACGGCGGGCGCGGCACCGCGCTGGAGAGGCCGATGATGGCCGCAGGGCCGCGCAGCTTCACGCAGGGGAAGGGGCCGGCCGCGAGGTCGCGGGCCAGGTCGGGGAGGTCGCCGCGCAGGAACGGGCCGAAGTGGTGCGGGAAGCGGCGCCCGTCCTGGATCGACGGGAGGTAGACGTCGTGGTTCCCCGGGACCACCGTCACCTCGACCGCGCGCGCCACGCCGTCCAGCAGCGCGCGCGCCTCCTCCAGCTCGCGCTCCAGGGCGAGGTTGGTGATGTCGCCGGTCACCACCACGTGGTCGGCGTGCGCCGCGGCCGCCGCGAGCACCGCGGCGAGGTACTCGCGCCGGTACACGCGTCCGCGCTGCCGGACCAGGTTCACGTAGCCGGTGATGCGCTTGTTGAAGAGGATGCGCCGCCACTCGGTCCCGCGGGGCGAGAGCACGTGCAGGTCGGAGAGGTGGGCGATCCGGAGCACCGCCACCAGCCTCCCGCAGCGCGCCGCCCGCTTCCAGCCGGGGGTGGAGGGACACGCCGGATCTCGGCCGGGGATGCGACGGGACGTGCTGGGCGCGCCGCGGCGCACCCCCCCCAGCACGGGGGCTCGGGCCTCGCGCGCGAAAAGGGGCTCGACTTTACCCAGGATAAAGAGTACACACGCCACTCCCCAACCCAACTCCGGGCCGGGACCGGGCGGTTCTCCACCGCTCGCGAACAATGAGAAGAAACGAGTCTACACAGTAATGGCTACCGGTACCGTGAAGTGGTTCAACGATGCGAAGGGCTTCGGCTTCATCACGCAGGACGGCGGCGGGGACGACGTGTTCTGCCACCACACTGCCATCCAGGCCGACGGCTTCCGCACGCTCGCCGAGGGGCAGAAGGTCGAGTTCGACGTGACGCGTGGCCCGAAGGGCCTGCAGGCGGCGAACGTCCGCGCGATCTAACCGCGCATCCGTCGCTCCGTCGACGCGAGAAGCCCGGCCCTTCGGCCGGGCTTCTTCGTTTCCGGGGACGCGATCAGGGCGCGTGAACCGATCCCCGGATCTGCCGCCTCGGCGACGGGGATGCGTTCACGTGCCTTCAGCGCCGCGACTTGCGCCGGGCCGCCGAGCGCCGCGCCTGGGACGAGAGCGCGCGCCGGGACGCGGCGGACTTGCCCTCCCGCTTCAGCGCGCCCCGCGACGCGGCGCTCCGCCGGCGCGAGGGTGCCCGCGCCTTCCGCTTCCGCTGCCCGACCTCGTAGGCCGCCTCGGCCGAGCGGCGGGTCCGCCTCGAGGCCTGGCCCTGCTTCGGCGGCTTCAGCGGGATGCCCGCCCGCCGCGCCTTCGAGAGCCCGATCGCGATGGCCTGCTTGGTGGAGCGCGCGCCGTGCTTGCCGCGGCGCACGTGCTCGATCTCCTCGCGCACGTACTCGCCCGCGGCCGTGCTGGGCTTCTTCCCGTGGCGCAGGGCCGCCTTCGCCCGCCGCTCCGTCCCCTTCTCCGGCATACCCCGTCTCCTTCCGTCCCGACGCGACGGCGGGGACGCGGATGGCGCTCCCCCCGGCGGCTGCCCGGAGCACCCTTGAGCCTGCGGACGGCCGGTCGCGGCGGCAACGGAAGGGGCCGGGCGGACGGGCGGCGCGCCGACCGGGAGCTCGATCGCACCCGCGGGTGGCGACGAGGCGACGCGAGGGGGACCGCGCACCCCTCGCGTCAGGGGTGCCCGCCCGGCGACTCCGCCGGGAACGCGCGCACGCCGTGGGCCATCTCCTCGTCAACGTAGCACCAGGCCCAGTCCGCCCCCGGCTCGAACGAGCGCACCACCGGGTGTTCGGTCTCGTGGAAGTGCCGCGTGGCGTGCCGGTTCGGCGAGCTGTCGCAGCAGCCGACGTGGCCACAGGTGAGGCAGAGCCGGAGCTGGACCCAGCGGTCGCCGGACGCGAGGCACTCCTCGCAGCCCTGCGTGCGCGGCCGCACGGCCGCCCGCCGCCCTTCCGCCGCCTCCAGGTGCTCGCACATGGCTCGCTCCTCTCGCGCCGCGCGCTCCGGGCGCCGCCGCTCCGTTGCCGCGACGGCCGCGCCGGATCAAGGCCCTCGCAGGACGCGTCCGCCCGGGCCCGCCGCTCAGCGCCCGGACACCAGCTCCGGGCTGCCCCCGACCACCCGCTTCGCCGTCTGGCCCGCGCGCAGCGTCCCCCCGGGCGCGACGCCGTTCAGGGCCGCCAGCACCTCGGGCGGCGCGGTCGAGGAGAACTCCCGCGCGAAGTCGGCGAGCGACATGTCGCGCGGCACCTTCACCACGTCGAGCCGGGCCGGCTGCACCGCGCGCGCGGCAGGATCGGTCACCGGCCCGAAGCTCGCGAGCACGCGCTGGAACGTGTCCGCCTCGCCCTGGAGCCGCTCCGCGGGCGCGTACTCCACGATCTGCAGCGTGGTGCCGCCCGCCGGCACGAACGCGACCACCCCGCCCACGTTCCCCTGCTCGGTGGCGGCCTCGAACCAGCGCGCCGCGCCGCCGGGCGGCACGGCGGGCGGCGGCGCCTGCACCGCGCGGATGCCCTCTTGCGAGAAGAACTTCTGGACCGCCTCCTCCGGCGACGACTTCCCGGCGGCGGAGAGCTGCAGCGCGGCGTCCTGCCGAGGGCTGACCGCGACGAGCGCCGCGGCCGTGTTCTGCGCCTTCCACCCCTGCGGCAGCGTGAGCTGGAAGCCGAGCTGCGGGTGCACGAAGGTGCTGCCCTTCAGGTAGCCCTGCCGCGGATCCTCGCCGAACACCACGTCGTCCACCTTCGCCAGGTACTGCTCGCGGTCCACCTCCATCCGGTCCGGAGCCTCGACCTTCGCCGCGCGCCTCGCCGCGGTCTCGGCGCGGTCGCCCGGGTCCGGGTGGGTGGAGAGCCAGCCCGGCACCCGGCCGCCGCCCCCGCGCGCGGACACCGCCTCCAGCGTGCGGAACACCGCCGCCATCTGGCGCGGGTCGTACCGCTGCTCGACCATGTAGCGGAAGCCGAGCGCGTCGGCCTGGCGCTCGTCGTCGCGCCCGAACTTGAGGAACAGGAGCTGCATCCCCGCGCCCGCCACCTGGCCGAAGCGGCGGAGGTCCTCGCTCACCACCATGCCGACGCCGAGCCCCACCTGCGCCAGCTGCGCCTTGGAGAGCTGCTCGACCGAGTGGCGCGCCGTGATGTGGCCGATCTCGTGGCCGAGGACCGCGGCCAGCTCCGCCTCCGAGGTGAGGTAGGTGAGCAGGCCGCGGGTCACGAACACCGGCCCGCCCGGCAGCGCGAACGCGTTCACGGCCGGATCGTCCACGACGGTGAAGCTCCAGGGCAGGTCGGGCCGCTCGGATCCCTTCGCGATGCGCATCCCGACCCGCTCGACGTAGGCCTGGAGCTCCGGGTCGTCGTAGCGCCCCATGGTCTGCCGGACCTGCTCGGCGGCCTGCTTCCCGAGCGCGATCTCCTGGTCCCTGGACACCAGCGAGAGCTGCCGCTCGCCGGTGGCCGGGTTGCGGGCGCACGCCGCGGCGAGGACCAGCGCCGCCCACGCGGCCCTCGCGCCGGGGCGTCGCGCCAGGGCGATGGCACGCCGCATGGCGGTTCCCCCTCCGCGAGGCCGCCGTTCGCGCCCCGCGGACTACACGGTAGTCACCGACCCCTGCCGGCGTCCCGACGAGCCGCCGGGCCGCCGGGCGGGCGGCCGCGCAGCGCCTCGGCGACGCGCCGCCGGAGCAGCGCCGGGTCGCCCTTCGGCACGTAGCCGTCGATCCCGAGCCGCTCCGCCGAGGCGCGCAGCGCGTGCTCGTCGTTCGAGGAGTGGAGGAGCACGCGCACGTCGCGCGTCCACTCGCGGCGGCGGAGCACGCCGACCAGCCCCTCCCCCGAGAGCGCCGGCATGTTCACGTCCATGAGCACGAGGTCCGGCGCGTGCTGGATGATGCGCTCGGTCGCGCCGAACGCGGACTGGTGGACCTGCACCTCGTAGCCCTCGGCCTCGAGGAGCTCGCGGGTCAGGAGCAGGTGGGTGGCGTCGTCATCGACGACCAGGATCTTCGGTGCCGCGCTCATGCGGTGTCGCTCCTCGGTGATCCGGCGGGGAGCCGGACGGTGAAGGTGGTGCCCTCGCCCCGCCGGCTCGCGACCGAGACGCTCCCGCCGAGCAGCGTCGCGAGCGAGCGGGTGATGGCGAGGCCCAGGCCGGTGCCCTCGTGCGTGCGCGTGGTGGCGTCCTCGAGCTGGGTGAACGGCACGAACAGCCGCGGCAGGTCGGCGTCGTCGATGCCGCAGCCGGTGTCGGCCACCGTCAGCACCGCGCCGCCCCGGCCGTCCGGGGCGGCGCCGAGCCGGATGCTGCCGGCCGAGGTGAACTTGGCCGCGTTCGCGCCCAGGTTGAGCAGGATGCGCCGGACCTTGGGGCCGTCGGTCTCGAGCACCAGGCCCGGCGTCGCGTCGGCGCGGATCTCGATCGGCCTCGCGCCCGCGAGGAGCCGGACGGTCGCGGCCACCTCGGCGACGAGCGCGCCGAGGTCGGCCGGCGCGATCGTGACCTCCATCCGGCCGGCCTGCAGCCTGGAGAGGTCGAGCAGCTCGTTGACGGTCGCGCGCAGCGCGTCGGCGGAGCGGACCAGGAGCGGCAGGCGGGCCTCGACGTCGCCGAGGCTCCCGCGCGCGCAGGACATCCGCAGGAGCTCCGCCAGGGCCACGATCGCGTTCACCGGCGAGCGCAGCTCGTGCGTGGCGTGGGCGAGGAAGCGCGCCCGGAGGCGGTCCACCTCCTCGAGATCGCGCGCCCGCGCCAGCGCGGCCTCGCGCTCGGCGGCGCTCCGCTCCAGCGCGGCGCCCTGCTCGCGCGCCAGCTCGCGGACCGCGGCGTGGCCCACGTACCTGCCCACCGCGTCCACCGCGAGGACCTCGTCGTAGACCGAGCCCGCGTCGCGCGCCAGCGCCCGCTCGACCGCGGCCGGCAGCGGGGTGTCGTGCGGCAGCACCAGCGGGGCGAGGTCGGCGATCCGCGTCACCGGCTTCTTCGCGTACAGCTCGTGACCGAAGTTGCGGGCGAGCTTCACGAGGAGGCGCCCGCGGGTGAGCAGCCCCGCGGGGCGACCGCCCTCCGGCTCCACCAGCGCCACCGCCTCCAGCGTGGGCTCGGCGAAGAACCGCTCCGCCACGCGCTCCACCCGCTCCTCCGGCGAGACCCGGGCGTCGCCGGTGAGGACGTCGGCGAGGCGCGCCTCGCGAGCGCCGCCGGGGCGCGCGGCCGCGGCGGCGACGGACGTCGGGGGCGGATGGGCGTTGCCGTGCACGTCGGCTCCTCGGCGCGGCGGGATGCCGCGAGCTCGGTAGCATGCTGCGCAGGGGCGGTGACCGGCGCGCGTCACCCGGGTGACGATTCCGGGCACGCCTTCGCCCTGATCGTCCCGGCTGGGCGCAGCGCGAGAAGCTCACGCGCGCGGCACCGGATCGCCACGCGGCGAGGCCTATACCCGGCTCCTCCCACTCCACGCAAAGGACGGTCCTTCGCATGCAATCCTCACCCGGCTCCCCCTCCCACCGCGCGCTCGCCGCGCTCGCCGCGGGCGCGCTCGCGCTCGGCGGCTGCTCGTCGGACGCGTCGTCGAGCCCGCGCCCCGCGCCGCCGCGCAACGTCCTCTTCTTCCTCGGCGACGGCATGGGCATGACGACGCTCACCGCCGCGCGCATCTACTCGGTCGGCGAGGACGGTGCGCTCACCATCGACGGGCTGCCGGAGACCGGCTTCGTCAAGACCTACTCGAACGACGCGCAGGTCACCGACAGCGCGCCGTCCATGGCCGCGTACATGACGGGCGTGAAGACGAACAACGAGGTCATCTCGATGTCCCCCGACACGCGCGCGTTCGACGCCGCCGGGGGCGACTACCTCTCCGGCGCGGACAGCGCGTGCCCGCCCACCGGCAACGGCGCGCCGGTGACCACGCTGCTCGAGCTCGCGAAGGCGGCCGGCCGCGCCACCGGGGTCGTGACCACCACCCGCGTGACCCACGCCACCCCGGCCGCGACCTACGCGCACGTCTGCCACCGCGACGCCGAGAACACCATCGCCGCGCAGCTCGTCCCGGGCGGCGCCGGCTTCAACGCGGCGCTCGGGTCGGGGGTGGACGTGGTGCTGGGCGGCGGCCGCCGGCACTTCCTCCCCGCCGCCCAGGGCGGCGCGCGCACCGACGGCCGCGACCTCGTCGCCGAGCTCAGGGCGGCGGGCTGGGCCTACGCCTCGACCAGGGCCGAGCTGGACGCCGCGACGCCGGCCGGCGGCCGGCTCCTGGGCCTCTTCACGGGGAGCCACATGGCCTACGACCTCGACCGCGATCCGGCCGCGCAGCCCAGCCTCGCCGAGATGACCGGGAAGGCGCTCGACGTGCTCACGCGCAACCCGAGGGGCTTCTTCCTGATGGTCGAGGGCGGGCGCATCGACCACGCGCTCCACGAGACCACCGCGAGGAAGGCGCTGCAGGACACGGTGGCGTTCGACCAGGCCATCGCCGCCGCGCTCGCGCGCATGCAGCAGGTCGATCCCGGGCTGAGGAACACGCTGGTGGTGGTCACCGCCGACCACGACCACACGCTCGTCCTGAACGGCTACGCGCGGCGGACGGGCCCCACCACCGCCGCGGCCCCGGGCGTCCTGGGCCTCGTCCGCAACGTGCTCACCGGCGCGCCCGACCCGGACGTGGGCGGGCTCCCGTACACGGTGATCGGCTTCGGGAACGGCGAGAGCCGCCCGGCCACGCGCACCGCGCTCGACGACGCGACCGTCTCCGCGAGCACCTACCACCAGGAGGCCGCCGTCCCCATGCCCGCCGGCGGCGAGACCCACGGCGGCACCGACGTGTTCATCGGCGCGGCCGGCCTCGGCGCGGAGCGCTTCACCGGGGTCATGGACAACACCGCCGTCTTCACGCTGGTCCGCCAGGCCGCGGGCCTCTAGCCGCCGTCCTCCAGGAGACATCCCCAATGCACGCACGCAACCTCATCGCGGCGCTCGCGCTCGCGCTCGCGCTCGCCGCCGGCGACGCCCTCGCCGCCGGCCCGGCCAAGAACGTCATCTTCTTCCTCGGCGACGGGATGGGCCCCACCACCGTCACCGCGGCCCGCATCTTCGCGCACGGCGAGGCCGGCGCCCTGGCCATCGACGGCCTCGGCCGCACGGCCCGGGTGAAGACCTTCTCCGCGAACGCCCAGACCACCGACAGCGCGCCGTCCATGTCGGCGTACATGACGGGCGTGAAGATGAACAACGAGGTGGTCTCGATGTCGGCGGAGACCTCCGCGGCCGACCTGTCGGTCACCCCGCCGGCCGCGTACGTCTCCGGCGCGAGCTCCACCTGCCCCGAGACGGGGAACGGCACGCCCGTGACCACGCTGCTCGAGCTCGCCAAGGCCGCCGGCAAGGCGGTCGGCGCGGTGACCACCACGCGCGTCACCCACGCGACCCCGGCCGCGACGTTCGCGCACCTCTGCCACCGCGACGGCGAGAACACCATCGCGGAGCAGGTCACCCCGGGGCACCCGCGCTTCAACCCCGCGCTCGGCGCCGGCGTGGACGTGCTGCTCGGCGGCGGCTGGCGGCACTTCGTCCCGAGCACCACCACCGGCAGCAAGCGGACCGACGCGACCGACCTCACCGCGCTGTTCACCGGGGCCGGCTACACGTACGTGACCACCGGCAGCGCGCTCGCCGCCGTGGATCCCGCCGCCACCACCCGCCTGCTCGGGCTGTTCAACCGCGATCACCTGTCCTACGAGCTGGACCGCGTCGCGGCGGCGGCCGACGAGCCCAGCCTCGCCGACATGACCGAGAAGGCGATCCGCGTCCTCCGGAAGGACGGCGACGGCTTCTTCCTGATGGTCGAGGGCGGCCGCATCGACCACGCGCTCCACGGGACGAACGCGCGGCGCGCGCTCGAGGACACCGTGGCGTTCGACGACGCCATCGCGCGGGCGCTCACGCTGGTGGACCCGGCGGACACGCTCGTCGTGGTCACCGCCGACCACGACCACACGCTCGCGTTCAACGGGTACGCGCACCGCGGCAACCCGGTGCTCGGCCTCTCCACCGACCTCAAGCAGACCACGGTGACCGGCGCGCCCGTCCCGGCGCTCGCCGCCGACGGCCGGCCGTACACCACGCTGGTGTTCGGCAACGGCGGCACGCCCCGGACCGCCGACCGCGCCGACCCCAGCCTGGCCGACACCACCGCCCCCGACTACCTGCAGGACGTGGGCGTCCAGCTCGGCACCCCCGGCTCCGAGACGCACGGCGGCGGCGACGTGATGCTGTTCGCGAAGGGCGCCGGCAGCGCCGGGTTCAAGGGGACGATCGACAACACGCGCGTGTTCGGGCTGGTGCGCGCGGCGATGGGGCTGTAGGCGATGCGCCGGATCGCCGCCCGCACCCTCGCGATCCTGGTGGCGTCGGCCGCGGCCCTGCCCGCGGCCGGCGTCGCCGCCACCCCGCCCCCGCTCGACCTCGAGGTCCGCCACACCGTGGTCTCGCACGGCGCCGACGGCGTCACCCGCACCACCGCGTTCCGCGAGCGGGTGCACCGGCGGGCCGACCTCGTCTGGATCGAGCGGGTGCTGCCGCACGACGCGCACGCCGCCGCGCCCCACGGCGCCGCAGGCCACGAGGGGCACGCCCACGAGGATCTCGCCACCGCGGCGCGCTGGATCACGCCCGTGGGCCAGGGCATCCGGCTGCGCCTGGTGGTGCCCTACCGGAAGCTGGTGCTGGAGGTCCCGGAGCCCGACCGCGCCGCGGTGGGCTTCGAGGGCGACTGGGAGACGTCCACGCGCTTCATCACGGCGCGGGCGCTCGCGGCCATGACCCCGTCCGCGCGGCCCGCCCCCAGGGGCGCGCGCTGGTACGAGCGGCGCACCGGCGGGGGGACGACCCACGTCCTGTGGGACGTCGTGGGGGAGTATCCGCGGCGGGTGGAGAGCCGCAGCGCGGGCGGGGCGATCGTGAGGACGTCGGTCGCCGAGCGCGTCCGCGCCCCCTCGCCCCCGCCGTGGACGGCGGTCACCGGGTGGGCAGCGAAGGAGTACACCGACGTGCTCGACTGACGCGGCGCGCCGGCCGCCCGGCCGTGGACGGCCGGCGCGTCACGCCTCGAGCGGCACCGACACGACGACCATCGGGATCCCCTCGCGCTGCAGCCGCGCCTGCAGCCGCACGGCGAAGTCCTCGCGCAGCAGCGGATCCACCGCCGCGCCGTCGGGCTCCGAGCGGAACCCGACCACCACGCTCGGCGCAGGCCGCTCCCGCATGAGCTCGGCCACCAGCGCGGCGGTGGTCTCGAGCAGATCGGCGCCGCGGCGCAGGGCGACCGCGACCGGCACCCCGGCGCGCCGCACCTCCTCGGCGACGGCCTCGAGCTCGCGCCGCCGCTCGCGCTCGCGCTCGCGGAGCCGCTCCTCGCCCTGCACCGCGTCCGCGTCCACCAGCGACGCGCCGGCCAGGATCACCCCGCCCAGGCCGGCCGAGAGCCGTCCCAGCCACGCCAGCGCCACCCGCGCGAGCGCGGTGCGCTCGCCCAGCACCAGCACGGCGATGGGCGCCTCCCGGGCGATGAGCGCGCCCGGGCTCAGCGCGGCCGACGGCCGCGGCGCCGGGGGCAGCGCCGGCGCCGCCCGGGCGGCGGCCGTCTCCGCCGCTCGCGCCACCGCGTCGTAGCGGCGCCGGATGGCGAGCGCGAGCGCGGCGCCCGCCGCGACGAGCAGCAGCGTCACCGCGGCGCCGGCGCGCCAGCTCGCGGCGGTGCCGGCCAGGATCACCGCGCAGAGCGCGAGCGCCACCCCGTGCAGCGCGCCGTCCGCCCGCCACGGGGCGCGCAGCAGCCGGCGGCGGAGCGCGTGGCGGAGCATGGCCCACTGGCTGATGCCGAACGTGACGAACACGCTCGTCACGAACACCGCCAGGAGCGGCTCGAGCTCGGCGCGCGTGAGCGCCGTCGCGGACGTCGCGACGATCGCCACCAGCAGCACCCCCGGCGCGGGCACCAGCCGGCCGTTCAGCCGCGAGAGGCGCCGCGGGAGGTAGCGGTCGGTGGCGAGCGCGCCCAGGATCCGCGGCCCGTCCACGAACCCGGTCTGCGCCGCCAGGAGCAGGAGCGCGGCCTCGGCGAGCAGCGGGATCGCGACCGCCAGCCGGCCGGCGGCCCCGCCGCCCAGGCCCGCCGCGACCCGCTCGAACAGCGCCGCGTTCATGGGCGTGCCGGGCGCCGGCCGGACGTCGAAGGCCAGGTAGCCGGCCAGGATCACGGCGATGAGCAGCGCCGGCACGCCGGCGAGGAGCAGCATGGTCCGCCGCGCGGTGCGGACCTTGGGCTCGCGCAGGATGGGGACGCCGTTCGAGATCGACTCGAGCCCGGTGTAGATGGCCCCGCCGAGCGCGTAGGCCCGCACCACGGTCCCGAGCGCGCCGGCCGCGCCGCGCTCGCCGGCGAGCCGCGAGAGCTCGCCCGGCACCGCCGCGACGGCCTCCGGGATCGCGCCCGCCCGCTGGACGAGCGCCGCCCCGAGCACCAGCACGTGCGAGCCGACGAACGCGAGCAGGATGGGGGCGAGGAGCGCCACCGACTCCTTCACCCCGCGAAGGTTCGCGACCGCGAGCAGCGCCACGAGCGCGAGCGAGGCCGGCAGCCGCGCCGCCGCCCAGCCCGCCGGGAGCACCGCCGCGGCGGCCTCGACGCAGGCGACGACGGACACCGCGACGTTGAGCCCGGCGTCGAGCACCAGCGCCACGCCCGACACGAGGGCCGCCCGCTCGCCCGCGGCGTGCCGCGCGGCCGTGTAGCCGCCCCCGCCGTGCGGGAAGTGCACGACCATCCGCGTGTAGGCGAGCGCGAGGATCCCCAGGGTCGCCAGCGTGGCCAGGCCCGCGACCACCAGCACGCCCCGGTGCCCGCCGCTGGCGCGGCCGAGCACGTCGGGCCCGTACACGCAGGAGCCGAGGAGGTCGCCCCCCATCGCGATCCAGGCGGCGAGGACGCCGACCGTGACGCGGTCGAGCACCCGAGGATCCGACAGGTCGCGATCGGTGCCGAGGACGGCGTGCCGGAGCCGGCGCACCTCTCGACGTTGCGCACGGCGCCCGCGCCCGAGCGCGCCGCGCCGCCGGGCGCCTCAGCGCGCCTTCTTGGGCCGCGCGGCGGACGGGCGCGCCGCCCTCGACCGGCCGGCCGCCGCGCCGGGGCGCCGCGTCGTCGCGACCGCGTGCAGGAACGACTCCACGTCCACGAGGTCGCGCGCCCCGAGCGGCCGGAGGCGCTCGAGCAGCCCCTCGGAGAACGTCCGCAGCGCCGCGTAGGCGCTCCACGCCGGCGCCGCGTCGAGGCGCAGGTCGAAGCCGAGCCGGTCCGCGGCGGCCGAGGCGATCCGCGGCGACAGGAACACCTGCTTCGCCGGGGAAGCGGCGAACGGGAACGCGGTCGCGAGCTGCCACGCCACGGCGCCGTCGCCCAGCGCGCCGGCCGCGGCGAACAGGCGCTCGAACCGCGCGCGCGCCGGTGAGGGCACCGCGAGCACCGCGAGCAGCGCCTCGAAGAACGGGAGCGCGGTCGCCTCGTCGGCGAGCGCCGCCTCGGCCTCCTCGAGGTCCACGGTGCCGGGGGCGGCGGCGGCCTTCCGGAGCACGCGCAGGGCGCGCTCGACCAGGGCGCGGTGGTCGGCGTCCGCCAGCAGCGCCGCGGCCGCGCCGCCTCCGAACGCGGCCTCCATCTCCGCGCCGGCGGCGCGCCAGGCGCCGGCGCGGCCGCCCGGCGCGAGGTACGCCTCGCCGGAGAAGCCCCCGGGCCACGCGGCCGTGAACTGCGCGACCGCCTGCTCGTGCGTGATCCAGGTGGCCGCGAGCGCGTACCGCCGCGTGTCGGCGTCGAGCGCGAACGTCGTGAGCCCCTCGAGCCAGGGATCGTGCCCCGCCGCCTCGAGGCTGAGCAGGCGCCGCGCGTCGGGCAGCCGGAGCTTCGCGGCGAAGCGGGACTCCCCCCCGGGGAAGAACACGTGCACCGCCGTCGGCTCGAGCGCCACCACGCGCCCGAGGCCCAGCGTCGCATGCCGCACCAGCGTCCCCGCCGACAGATCGTCCATGGTCGCTCCTCTTCGCGAGGGCGACCGTTCGACGCGAACGGAGGTCGGCGCGATGTTGCTGCCAGGCAGTTGTACGCTGCCGCCGGGGTCCGCGGCCAGCCCCTCCCCCCTCGGCGCCGCGCCGCTGCGCGCCAGCCAGGCGTGCGGGCGGGCGCGCGCGGACGGGTCAGCGCGCGCCGGCGAGCAGGTCGCGCGCCTCGTCCACCACGCCGTCCACCCACTCGATCACGGCCCGCACCCGCGGGACGCGGCGCAGGTCGCCGTGCACGAGGAGCCACAGGTCGTACGAGGGCGGCTCCGGGCCGTCGAGCCGGACGAGCGCCGGGTCGCCGTCGGCGACGAAGCACGGCAGCACCGCCGCGCCGAGCCCGGTGCGCGCGGCCGCGGCGAGCGCCAGGCTGGTGTTGCAGCGGAACGGGACGAGGCGGGCCGGCGCGAGGTCGTCCATCCACCGCTCCTGCGGCGAGGTCGCGCCCTCGTACGCGAGCACAGGGTCGCGCGCCAGGTCCATCCGGCCGCGCCGCTCCTCGGCGAACGCGGGGGAGCCGTAGAAGCCGTACGCGACCGACGCGACCTTCCGCGCGACCAGGCCGGCGTCGCTGGGGCGGCCGAGCCGGAGCGCCAGGTCCGCCTCGCGCCGGGTGAGGTCGTAGTTCCGGAAGTCCGCCGACACGTCCAGGAGCAGCCGGGGATGGCGCGCGCGGAGCGACGGCACCGCCGGGGCGAGCAGGTGGCTGGCGACCGGCACCGAGGTGGTGAGCCGCACGGTGCCGGCCGGCGTCCGGTCGCGCGCGTCGGCGTGCCGCGCGATGGCGAGGACGTCCTCCTCCACGCGCGAGGCGAGCGCCGCCAGCTCCTCGCCCGCAGCGGTGCAGGCCCAGCCCTGCGGCCCGCGCTCGAAGAGCGGCAGGCCGAGCTCGTCCTCCAGCGCGGCCACGCGGCGGCCGACGGTGTTGCGGTCCACCCCGAGCCGCTTCGCCGCGCGCGCGAGGCTGCCGCTGCGGGACAGCTCGAGGAAGAACAGCAGGTTTCCCCAGTCGAGCGGGCCCGACCGCGCCATCGCGGCGCGCACCGGGTCCACCGCGCGCGGGTTCCTCGCCATCGCACCCTCCCCGCCCCTCGTCCCGGCCGGGCGGCGCGGACGCCGGAGCGGCCGCGCGGCGGAGGCATAGCACGGCGCGGGCCCGGACGGCTCGGTCAGGCCGCCCGCCGCCCGGGCTCCCGCGCGGGTTCACGCGGGCGGATCGCGGCGTAGGCGGCGAACGCGAGCGCGCCCACCGCGAGGCCGCCGGCCATCCCCAGCGAGAGCGTCCGCGCCGAGCCCCACAGCAGCGGCGCGAGCGCCGCCGCCACCAGGGCGTTGCCCGCGGTCTGCATGAACGCCTGGCAGGAGGACGCCATCCCGCGCCGCTCCGGGAACAGGTCGAGCGCCATGAGCGTGAGCGAGGGCATCGCCAGCGAGGTGCCGAGCACGTAGCCGACGAGCGGCAGCACGCTCCACGGCAGGGCGGGCGCGTGCAGCGCGTGGAACAGGACGTTCGCGAGGGCGGCGACCGCCATCGCGCCGAACCCCCAGGCCACGGTGCGCTGGTTGGTCATGCGCCCCGCGAGCGCGCCGGACGCCCAGTTGCCGATCATCATGCCGCCGCTGATCGGGCCGAACAGCCAGAGGAAGCCGGTCTCGCCGACGCCGAGGTGGCGGAGCAGGAACACCGGCGCGGCCACGATGTACAGGAACACCGCCGAGAAGCTGCAGGTGACGCCCGCCACCAGCGCGAGGAACGCGCGGTTCGAGAGCACCTCGCGGTAGCCGCGCAGCATGGAGCGGACCTGGAGCGGCCGCCGCTGCGCCGGGGGCAGCGTCTCGGGCAGCGCGCGCCAGCACCAGGCGCACAGGGCCGCCGAGAACAGCGCCAGGAACCCGAACACCGCGCGCCAGCCCAGCCACACGTGCAGCCAGCCGCCCACCACCGGCCCGAGCGCCGGGGCGATCGCGAACACCAGCGCGATGCGGCTCATCAGGCGGCGCGCCTCGGCGCCGTCGAGCAGGTCGCGCACCACCGCGCGGCCGATGACCATGCCCGCCCCGGCGGTCGCGCCCTGCAGCGCCCGGAACGCGACCAGCGCCTCGACGCGCCAGGAGAGCATGCAGCCGACGGAGGCGAGCGCGAACAGCGCCAGCATCACCAGCGTCACCCGGCGCCGGCCCAGCGCGTCGGAGATGGCGCCCTGCCAGAGCGTCATCACCGAGAACGGCACCATGTAGGCCGTGAGCGTCTGCTGCACCAGCACCGCCGGCGCGCCGAACACGCGGCCGATCTCCGGGAACGAGGGGAGGTACGCGTCGGTCGAGAACGGGCCGAGCGCCGACAGCGCGGCGAGCAGGACGGCGAGCCGCCCGTGGGTGCGGGCGGTGGCGGGCACGAGGCGTGGCATGGAGCGGGGCCGAGGTGTAGCCCCTCCGGCCGCGGCGCTCAAGCCGCTTCCCGGCGGCGCCCCGCGCTCGGCCCTCACCCGATGTTGAGCGAGCGCATGCGCCGCCAGAGCGTGCTGCGCGACAGGCCGAGCGCGCGCGCGGCCTCGGCGCGGCTCCAGCGGTGCGCCTGCAGGGCGGCCTCGATGGCGGCGCGCTCGTACGGGTCCACCGCGTCGGCGGCGCGCGCCGGCGCGGGCTCCGACGCGGGCGCCCTCCCGGCGAGCACCTCCGGCGGCAGGTCCTCCGGCTGCACGGTCTGGCCCCGGCACACCGTCACCGCGAACTCGAGCGCGTTCTCGAGCTCGCGCACGTTGCCCGGCCAGGAGTGGGACATGAGCGCGCGCAGCGCGTCGGGCGAGAAGCGCACCGCCCGGCCCGCCCGCGCGCAGACGCGCGAGAGCAGGAGCTGCGCCATCGGCTCGATGTCCTCGCGCCGCTCGCGGAGCGGCGGGATCTCCACCGGGAACACGCGCAGGCGGTAGTACAGGTCCTCGCGGAACGTCCCCTCGGCCACGGCGCGCCGCAGATCGCGGTTCGTGGCCGCGATGATGCGGGCCTCGGCGCGGCGCGGCTGGTTCTCGCCCACCCGCTCGTAGGTGTGCTCCTGGAGGACGCGGAGCAGCTTCACCTGGAGGTGCAGCGGCAGGTCGCCGACCTCGTCCAGGAACAGCGTCCCCTGCGCCGCCGCGGCGAAGCGGCCCGGCCGGTCGCGGGTGGCGCCGGTGAACGCGCCGCGGACGTGGCCGAACAGCTCGCTCTCGAGCAGGTCACCCGGCAGCGCCGCGGCGTTCACCGCCACGAACGGCCCGCTCCGTCGCGGCGAGTGCGCGTGGACGAGCCGCGCCAGGACCTCCTTGCCCGAGCCGCTCTCGCCGGTGACGAGCACCGAGGCCTCGCTGTACTGCAGGCTCTCCACGAGGCGCATCACCCGCCCCATGGCGCGCGAGCGGCTGATGATGCCGGTGGTGGCGAGCGCGGCGGCGGCGTCGCTCGCCTCCTCCTCGGCGGGCCGGAGCACGACGAGGTACCGCGCGTCGCGCGCGCAGACGCCGTGCGGGTCGAGCTGGAGCGGCGCGGCCGTCACCGAGAGCAGGTGCGAGACGCCGTCGCCGGCGTGCAGCAGGGCGCGCCAGCCCTCGCGCTTCTCGCCCGCCAGCAGCGCGTGTCGGATGGGGCCGTCGGCGCCGAACAGCTCGGCGCCGAGCAGCGCCTCCACCGGCGTGCCCACGGTCCGCGCCGCCGCGCCCTCCCCGAGCAGCACGTCCAGGCGCGAGGACACGTGCCGCACGCGGAACTGGTCGTCGAGCGCCATGCACACGCGCCCCAGGGATCCGAAGGCCGCGTTCACAGCGGCGAACGCGATGTCGCTGCCCTGCTCCGGTGCGCTCATGGGGTCGGAGGTTGCCATGCGGCGTCGCACCGAGAAACGCGGTGTTTCGTCGCGCTGAAACGTTCCGTGTCGTCGCGACGCCTCGAGTCGCGTAACCGCCTGGAATCACGAGGCGCGCCACCGGGCACGCGTCCCGCAAAGGGCATGAGCGAGGCCCGTGCGGCCGTCCACTGAACAGGAGATCCCGCGTGCGCAAGCTGATCCGAATCGTCGTGACGGGGGCGGCCCTGGCCGCCCTGGCGCTGCCGCTGGCCGGCCGCGCCGCCGACCCCGATCCGCAGCAGAAGAAGATCGACGAGCTGGCGAAGGAGCTCGAGGCGCTGAAGCAGCAGGTCAAGAAGGACGAGGAGAAGTCGCTCAGCAAGTGGCTGACGGTGAGCGGCGACTACCGCTTCCGGCTCGACTCGCTGAAGGGCGAGGTCCCCGCGTACTACCAGTACATGGGGCCGGCCGCCATGCCGGTGCCGATGCCCGGCTTCGACCCGGAGAACGGGACGCTGATGACGAACCGCTTCGGCCTGAACCTGAAGGCCAAGGCGACGCGGAACGTCACGGTCACGACGCGCCTGCTCATGAACAAGACGAGCGGCATGCAGACCGCCGACGCGACGAACGCCGGCTTCTTCGCCGACCGCATGTCGGTGCTGGACGGCAGCATCGGCCACATCCCGACGGACAACGTCCTCCGCGTGGACCAGGTGTTCGCCACCTGGAGCAACATCTTCGACCAGCCGGTCTGGTTCTCGGTGGGCCGCCGGCCGTCCACGGGCGGATCGCCCACCCACGTGCGGGAGAACGGCGAGCGCCCCGGCAACGCCGGCGTGCCCGGCCTGCTGGTGGACTACGCGTTCGACGGCATGACGCTGGGCTGGGCGCCGGAGATCGACGCGCTCCCCGGCGCGTTCGCGAAGCTCTGCTACGGCCGCGGCTTCGAGGCCGGCTACAGCAACACGAACGACCTGAAGGACACCGACATGCTCGGCGTGGGGGTCGTCCCGGTGGACACCGACCCGCTCCGCATCGACCTGCAGTGGAACCGCGGGTTCAACATCTTCGACGACCCGAACAACGTCGGCGTCGAGCTCGGCTCCATCGACTGGTACGGCGCGGGCGTGCTCAGCACGCTGAAGGGCATCGGCCCCGGCAGCCTGACCACGTTCGCGAGCGGCGGCGTCAGCATCACCCACCCGAACGGCAAGCACATGCTGCTGGGCGGGATGGACTCCGGCGCCGGCCTGCTCACCAGCGGCCCCGACGCCTCGGATCGCACCGGCTGGGGCGCGTACGCCGGCCTCCGCTACGACCTGGCCAGCGGCACCAAGATCGGCGGCGAGTACAACCACGGCTCGAAGTACTGGATCCCGTTCGACCCCGCCGCCGACGACATGTGGACGAGCAAGCTCGGCACCCGCGGCAACGTCTACGAGGCGTACCTGATCCAGGAGCTGCCGCTGCCGGCGATCTCCTCGTTCGTCAGCAAGGCCTTCTTCAAGGTGGGCTGGCAGTACTACGACTTCGACTACACCAGCAGCAACAACTGGATCGGCGCCCCGGTGAAGATCTCGGAGCTGATGGCGAGCCCGATGAACGCGCAGATGCTCGCGCCGCTGAAGTCCGCCCAGGACTTCTACGGCACGTTCGAGGTCCGCTTCTAGCGCACGCCCGCGCGGCGGGGGACGACGCCGTCCCTCGCCGCGTGCGGCCTCTCGTCGCACGTCGAACCGCCCGCACCGCACCTGGCTCACGCCGCAGCAGGCACCAACCCTCCCCGCAGCAGCAGCACCCGTTCCAAGGAGATCGAAATGAAGAAGGCTCTCGCAGTCGTGCTCGCGGTCGTCCAGCTGGCGATGTGCGTGGTGGCGCTGAGCGGCGTCGCCCGGGCCGACGAGACGAAGATGGTGGGCGTCATCACCAAGATCGACCTCGCGGGCAAGGACGCGAAGACCGCGACCGCGACGCTGAAGGACGTCAAGACCGAGGAGCTGGTCGAGATCGTGATCGAGGACGACCTCACGCTCGACAAGCTCAAGGACCACCGCATCGTCGAGGGCGACGAGATCCGGTGCAAGTACGAGGTCAAGGACGGCAAGAAGCTGTCCACCTACTTCCGCAAGACGGCCGGCTGCTGATCGCGGCGCGCCCTGCCCCTCCCACCTCGCCCCCCGACCGAGGAACCACAACCATGAGACGTTCGGCGGCAGTCGCCTCCGCGCTGGTCGCGCTGCTCCAGGCCCCCGGGGCCTTCGCGGCAGAGCACCCGGGCCGGAGCCAGATCGAGAAGGACGGCTACAAGGGCCCGTCCACCTGCGAGGAGTGCCATCCCGGCAAGGCGAAGGAGTTCCTGGGCACGGTCCACTGGAAGCACGCTTCCAAGGTGGACAACGTGGACAACCTGGACCCGAAGCAGGAATACGGGATGAAGAACCGCATCTACACGATGTGCAACGGCAACGACATCGTGAACAACCTGAAGGAGATCCCGAAGAACGCGGACGGCAAGTCCAAGTTCACGGGCTGCAACACCTGCCACCCCGGCAACCACCTGAACGACGTCGGCAGCACCGGGCCCGAGGCGGAGGCGGCGGTGGACTGCCTGGTCTGCCACTCCACCGAGTACGACTTCCGGCAGCGCAAGCCGTACCGGGACGAGCAGGGCCGCGTGGTCATGGGCCAGGACCGCAGCACCAAGGCGGCGCTCGCGATCGGCAAGCCCACCGTGAAGAACTGCATGACCTGCCACGAGACGGCGGGCGGCGGCGTGCTGGTGAAGCGCGGCTTCTCCTTCACGAAGGACACCGACGCGCACGCGGCGAAGGGCATGGTGTGCGTGGACTGCCACCAGGCGAAGGACCACCGCATCCCGACCGGCTTCGACCCGAACAACTGGGCGAACGACGGCCTGCGCCTCTCCTGCGACGGCTGCCACGGCGACAAGCCGCACAAGAGCGCGGACTACAACCGCCACACCGCGAGGATCGCCTGCCAGACCTGCCACATCCCGCGCACCGGCGGCGCCGTGGCGAAGGACTTCACGGTCTGGGAGAAGGGCGGCGACGGCTTCTACGAGCCGACCACGCTGAAGAAGGACGCGAACGAGACCGTCCCGGTGTACGCCTGGTACGACCACACCGTGCGCAACGAGCCGCACTTCATCGGCCCGAAGGGCAGCCGCAAGGACGCGAAGAGCAAGATCTACCCGTTCAAGATCTACATGGGGAAGGCGTTCTACGACGCGAAGACGGGGAAGCTGCTCTCCATGGACTTCGCGCCGCCCATGGCGACCGGCGACACGCGCGCCGGCGTCGAGTCGGCCGCGCGGACGCTCGGGATGAAGGACCCGGCCGCGGTGGCGAAGGCCGCGGTGCCCGGCTGGCAGACCATCTACTTCGGCAGCAACCACCTGGTCACGCGGTCGAAGGCGCTGAACTGCGTGAACTGCCACGGCGTGAACGGCGTGCTGGACTTCCGCGACCTCGGCTACTCCGCCGCGGAGGTGAAGAAGCTCACGAACCCGGAGCTCTACTTCAAGCAGCTCATCGAGAAGCAGAAGGAAGAGTGGTGATCGGCCCTGCGGCGCCGGCCGCGCGGGTCCGGCGCCGCAGGGGCTGACCGTCCCCTCGTCCCGGAGCTCCCCCCTTGCTCCGGGACGAGCGGACGCCTTCTCGGGGCGCGCCGCGATGCGACGCGCCGGCCGGCGAGGGCCGGACGGTAAGCTCGGCGTCCCAACGCCCTTCGGGCAGGAGACGCCATGAGCCCCCCGCGCCGGCACCCGCACGTCGTCAACGTCGCCGAGATCCCCCAGACCGTCACCGAGCAGGGTACGCGCTTCGCGTTCCGCCGCCGCCAGCTGTCCGCCGGCAGCGGCGGCGAGCAGCTCGGCTGCAGCCACATGGAGCTGCCGCCGGGCAAGACCGCCTGGGCGCACCACTTCCACTGCGCGAACGAGGAGGCGATCTTCGTGCTCGCCGGGAGCGGGCTGCTGCGCCTCGGCGACGCGGAGGTGCGGGTCGGCCCGGGCGACTACGTGGCGCTGCCCGCCGGCCCGGGCGCCGCGCACCAGCTCCGCAACGACGGCGCCGCGCCGCTGCAGTACCTCGCGCTGTCCACGATGCTCCCCACCGACATCACCGTGTACCCGGACTCCGGCAAGGTGGGCCTGTTCGCGGGCGCGGCGCCGGGCGGGCCGAAGGAGCGCCGCTACCTGGCCGGCTTCACCGCGCGGCCCGAGGGCGGCGCCTGGCACGACCGCGAGCGCGTGGACTGACGCCCCCGGGGCGGCCGCGGCATCGAGGTCCGAAAACGGCGAGCGCGGCGGTCCGGCCGCCGCCATGATGCCGCGCATGCCCCGCCCCGCCCCGCCGCCGCCTCCCGTCCCCGGCCTGGACGCCGCCGCCTGCTGGCGCGCCCACCTCGCCCGCGACGCGCGCTTCGACGGGCGCTTCTTCACGGCGGTGCTGTCCACCGGCATCTTCTGCCGCCCGATCTGCCCGGCGCGCACGCCGCGCCGGGAGCACTGCGCGTTCTACCCGAGCGCGGCGGCGGCGCAGGCCGCCGGGTTCCGCCCCTGCCTGCGCTGCCGGCCGGAGCTCGCGCCCGGCGTGGCCGGGTGGCGGGGCACCGCGAACACGGTGGCGCGCGCGCTCGCGCTGATCTCCGCCGGCGCGTGGGGCGAGGGCGACGACGTCGAGGCGCTCGCCGAGCGCGTCGGCGTGGGCGGCCGCCAGCTCCGCCGCCTGTTCGCCCGGCACGTGGGCGCGCCGCCGATCCGGATCGCGCAGGCGCAGCGCGTGCTGCTGGCGTGGCGGCTGCTCGCGGACACCGCGCTCCCGCTCGGCGACGTCGCCGCGGCGGCGGGCTTCGGCAGCGTGCGCCGCTTCAACGAGGCGGTGCGGCGGACGTTCCGGCGGCCGCCGGGCGCGCTGCGGCGCGGCGCGGCCGTCCCGCCGCCGGACGGCGCGATCGCGATCGCGCTGCCGCACACCGCCCCGTACGACTGGCCGGCGCTGCTCGAGTTCCTGGCCGCGCGCGCGATCCCGGGCGTCGAGCAGGTGGCGGACGGCGCGTACCGCCGCACGGTGGCGCTCGACGGCGCCGCGGGCACCGTCGAGGTCCGGCCCGATCCCCGGGGCCGGGGCCTGCTGGCGACGTTGCGCCTGCCGCGGGTGGCCGCGATCGCGCCGGCGGTGGAGCGCCTGCGGCGGCTGCTCGACCTCGACGCGGACGCCGCGGCGATCGGCGCGCACCTGTCCGGCGATCCGCTGCTCGCCCCGCTCCTCGCCGCGCGCCCCGGGCTGCGCGTGCCCGGCGCGTGGGAGCCGTTCGAGCTGGTGGTGCGCGCGGTGCTCGGGCAGCAGGTGAGCGTCGCCGCGGCGCGGACGCTGGCGGGCCGGCTCGCGGCGCGCCTCGGGGCCCCGGTGGACTCGGGGGACCCGGCGCTGTCGCGGCTGTTCCCCGGCCCGGAGGCGCTCGCCGGCGCCGACCTGGAGGGGCTCGGCCTGACGCGCGCCCGCGCCGCCACGCTCGCCGCGATCGGCGGCGCGGTGCGCGACGACCCGTCGCTGCTCGCGCCGGGCGGCGAGCTGGAGGACGCGGTGGCGCGTCTCGACGCGCTGCCCGGCATCGGCCGCTGGACCGCGCAGTACGTGGCCATGCGCGCGCTGCACCAGCCGGACGCGTTCCCGGAGGGCGACCTCGGCCTGCTCGCCGCGCTCGGCGGCCTGCGCGGCCGGGGGCGGGCGGCGCCCGGGGAGCTGCTGCGGCGCGCCGAGCGCTGGCGGCCGTGGCGGGCGTACGCGGCGCTGCACCTGTGGATGTCCCTGCGGCCCCGCGCGCCCGCGGCGGCCCGCGCGCGGAGGAAGGAGAGGCGGTCATGACGCTCGAGCACGTGGTGGTGGAGTCCCCCGTCGGCCCGGTGCACCTCGTGTCGGACGGACGCGCGCTCTGCGCGCTCGAGCTGGGGGACGGGCCGCACCTGCGCGCCGCGCTGGCCCGGCGCTTCGGCCCGGACCTCGCGCTGCGCGCGGGGCGCGACCCGCTCGGCCTGGCCGCGCGGGCGCGCGCCTGGTTCGCGGGCGACCTCGGCGCGCTCGACGGGCTCCCGCTCGAGCCGGGCGGCACGCCGTTCCAGCGGCTGGTGTGGGCCGAGCTGCGCCGCATCCCGGCCGGCGAGACGCGCAGCTACGGCGCGCTCGCGGCCGCGCTGGGCCGGCCGGGCGCGGCGCGCGCGGTGGGCCTCGCGAACGGCCGGAACCCGATCGCGATCGCGATCCCCTGCCACCGCGTCATCGGCGCGGACGGGAGCCTCACCGGCTACGCGGGCGGGCTCGAACGGAAGCGGTGGCTGCTCGCGCACGAGCGCGCCGCGCGCGCTCAGGATCCCGGCGCCGTCGGGGGCGAGAACAGGGCCGCGATGGCCCGGGCCACGGTCCGCCAGAGCGCCCGCACGACGTAGAGCAGCGCGGTGAGCAGCACGAGCGCCGCCGCGAGCGCGATCCAGGGGTGGGCCCAGATCGCCCAGGCGAGCGCCGCCACCACGCCGAGCTCCCCGGTGGTCGCGGCCGCGTTCGTCACCGGCTCCGGCGAGGTGTCGATGGTGGCGCGCAGCCCGAGCTTGGTCGCGTGCGTGGCGAGGCCGAGCGCGCCGCCGAGCAGCGCGGCGACGACCGCGAGGCGCGGCTCGCCCCAGGTCGCGAGCACCGCCAGCGCCGCGGCCGCGAACGGCCGGATGGCGGTGTGGATCGCCTCCCACGCGGTCGCGATCCCGGGCACCAGCATCGCGAGCGCCTCGACGAGCGCGAGCGCGCCCGCCGTCCCGAACACCCACGGATCCGTGAGCACGCCGAGCGCGCCGGGCAGCGGGCCGATCCAGCCGAGGTGCCCCGCCAGCCCGACGAACGCGGCCGCCGCGTACGCGCTGATGCCCGACGCGAACGCGAGGCCGAGCGACTGGGCCAGGGCGGTGAGCGGCTCCACGCGGGGAGCCTAACCGAACCGGGCGTGTGCGTCCGGCTGCGCCCGACGACCCACCCGGGAGGCGCACGCCCGCCCTGCCGTCCCTTGCTCGATGGACGTGCCGGGGGCGCCGGCAGGGGCCACCCTGAGAGGCGGGATCGCCACGCGCAGGCCGGGACGTTGCGGTCCGCCGCCGGGGGCTTTACGAGTCGAGCGCACATGGCGGACCACCACGAAACCATCGTCGTCGTGGACGACGACCCGGACCTCCGCGAGACGCTCGGCGAGCTGCTCGAGGAGGAGGGCTACGAGCCGCGCCTGTTCGAGAACGGGCGCGAGGCGCTCGACTACCTCCGGCACGGCGGGGACCCGAGCCTCATCCTGCTCGACCTGATGATGCCGGAGATGAACGGCTGGCAGTTCCGGGAGGCGCAGCTCCGCGACGACCGGCTCCGCGACATCCCGGTGGTGGTGATGACCGCGAGCCGCGGGCTCGACGGCGCCCCGCTCACCGCCCGCGAGATCCTCTACAAGCCGATCGGCCTCGGCGAGCTCATCGACGCGGTGGAGCGCAACGCGCGGTGAACCGCGCGCGCGGGCCGGCGCGTGGTAGAACCGCGCGCCATGCCCGAGGCCGGCCTCGCCCAGCTCGTCCCGCTCACCGCCGTCGCCCTGCTCGCCGGCGTGGTGGACGCCATCGCCGGCGGCGGCGGGCTGCTCACGCTGCCGGCGCTGCTCTGGACCGGGCTCCCGCCGCACCTCGCGCTCGGCACGAACAAGGGCCAGTCGGTGTTCGGCTCGTTCGCGGCGCTGGTGCGCTTCTCGCGCGCCGGGATGGTGGACGGGCGCCGCGCGCGGCTCACGTTCCCGCTGGGCCTGGCCGGCTCGCTCGCCGGCGCCGGCCTGGTGCTGCTCGTGCCCCCGGCGACGCTGCGGCCGGTGGTGCTGGCGCTGCTCGCGTTCGCCGCGCTGTTCGTGGGCCTGCGCCGCGGGCCGCCCGCCCGCCCGGACGGCGGGCCGCGCCCGGCGGCGCCGGTCGTCGCCGGCGCCATCGCGCTCGCCATCGGCGCCTACGACGGCTTCTTCGGCCCGGGCACCGGCACGTTCCTCATCGTCGCGTTCGTGGCGCTGCTCGGCGACGGGCTGGCGCACGCCTCGGCGGGCGCGAAGGTGGTGAACTTCGCCTCCAACCTGGCGGCGGTGACGTTGTTCTCGATCAAGGGCGTGGTGGTCTGGCGCATCGCGGTGCCCATGGCCGTCGCCCAGCTGGCCGGCGGGTGGATCGGCGCGCACCTCGCGGTCCGGCGCGGCGACGCGCTGGTCCGGCGCACGGCGGTCCTGGTGACGCTCGCCCTGGCCGTCAAGCTGGCCTGGGACATGCGCTCCTGACGCGCCGCGCCCAGGACGGCGCCCGTGACGGCGGGGGCCCGGCCCGGGTGCAAAGGCGCGCGCCCCGCTGGTACACTGGCGCGCCGCACCGACCCTGCTCGAGAGGAGCGCCCTGTCGATGAGCCGCATCGTCTCCGCCGAGGAGGCCGTCTCGGTCGTCAAGTCCGGCCACCGGGTGTTCGTGCACAGCGTCGCCGCGGCCCCGCGCCGCCTCATCGAGGCGCTCACCGCGCGCGCGCCCGAGCTGAGCGTGGTCGAGATCGTCTCGATCCACACCGAGGGCGACGCGCCGTACGCCGCGCCCGAGATGGCCCGGCACTTCCGCGTGAACGCGCTGTTCGTCGGGCCGAACGTCCGCAAGGCCATCGAGGAGGGGCGCGGCGACTACCTGCCGGTGTTCCTGTCCGAGGTGCCGCAGCTCTTCCGCTCCGGGATCCTGCCGCTCGACGTGGCGCTCGTGCACGTCTCGCCGCCGGACCGCCACGGGTTCTGCTCGCTGGGCGTGTCGGTGGACGTGAGCCGCGCCGCGGTGCAGACCGCGCGGACGGTGATCGCGCAGGTGAACCCGCGCATGCCGCGCACGCACGGCGACGGCCTCATCCACGTGGACGCGATCGACTACATGGTGGAGGTGGACGAGCCCATCCACGAGGCGCCGGTGCGGGCGCTCACCGACGTCGAGCGCGCCATCGGCCGGCACTGCGCCGAGCTGGTGGACGACGGCGCCTGCCTGCAGCTCGGCATCGGCGCCATCCCGCAGGCCACCCTCGCGGCGCTGGGCGACCACCACCGCCTGGGCATCCACACCGAGATGATCTCCGACGGCGTGGTGGACCTGGTGGAGAAGGGCGTCATCACCGGCGAGGCGAAGCGCGTCCACCCCGGCAAGATCGTGGCCGGGTTCGCGCACGGCACCCGCCGCCTGTACGACTTCCTGGACGACAACCCGCTCGTCGCGATGCTCGACATCGCCTACGTGAACGACACGGCGGTGATCCGCCGCAACCCCAAGGTCACCGCCATCAACAGCGCCATCGAGGTGGACCTCACCGGCCAGGTGTGCGCCGACTCGGTCGGCGAGCGGCAGGTGTCCGGGGTCGGCGGCCAGATGGACTTCATCCGCGGCGCGGCGCTGTCCGAGGGCGGCAAGCCGATCATCGCGCTGCCCTCCACGAACGCCGCCGGCGAGTCGCGCATCGTCCCGGTGCTGCGCCCGGGCGCGGGCGTGGTCACCACCCGCGCGCACGTCCACTTCGTGGTCACCGAGCACGGCATCGCCGACCTGTTCGGCAAGAACCTGCGCCAGCGCGCCGCCGCGCTCATCGCGGTGGCGCACCCGAAGCACCGCGACGCGCTCACCGCCGACGCCCGCCGCCGCTTCGGGAGCTGGTAGTCCGCGCGGCGCCGGGCGCTACGCCGCGAGCCACCGGCGCACGCGCTCGTAGACGCCCGCGTCGCAGAGCAGCTCGAGGTGGCCCACGCCGGGCGCGATCGCGCGGCCGCCCGGACCGAACGCGAGGGTGCGCGCGGGCTCCCGGTGCCGGCCCAGCGCGCTGGCGAGCGGGACCAGACCGTCGCCCAGGAGGTCGGCCGCGGCGCTCCGCCGGCGCGCGGTCGTCCCCGCGATCGCCAGGCAGCGGACGCCCGGCGGCAGCGGCACGTGCCGGCGCCGGTCGGGCGACCTCGCGAAGCGATCCCGGCCCTGCCAGTCCTCCTCGAGCAGGTTCCCGTGGCGCAGGTCCGTGATGCCGGCGCTGCGGATCCGCCCGAGGCTCGCCAGCGGCGCGGTGTACGGGCTGACGCCCAGCACGACGTCGATCCAGTTGCCGCCCCGCTCCAGCGCCGCGCCGTGGTGCGGCGTGCCGAGGAACACCGCGCTCCCCAGGCGCCGCGGCCAGGCGTGTCCCGCGGCCGCCCCCTGGTGCCAGGCGCTCCGCACGACGAGGCCGCCGAGGCTGTGGCCGAGCAGGCTGAGCGCCTCGAGCGGCACCGGCCAGGCGCGCACCAGCGCCTCCAGGACCTCGTCCAGCCCCCGCCCGCTGGTCGAGACGTGCAGGCCGCTGTTGTAGTGCAGGTACAGCGGCGTGTAGCCGAGGTCCCGGGCGAGCGCGGCCCCGTGGTCGTGGCCGCGGCGCCGCCAGCGCAGGGGCTCGGTGCAGAGCCCGTGCACGAGCACCACCACCTTCCCGGTGGCGCCCGGGATCGCCTCGCGCAGCGCGCGCGCCTCGAGCGCGAGCGGCCGCCCCTCGAACCGGAGCTGCATCGGGATCGCGAGCGGGTTCCCGGTCGCGGCGAGGTGATCCCCGAGCACGCCGTTCAGCGCCGCCAGCACCGCCTCGCGCCGTGGCGAGCCGGCCTGCCCGGCCCGTCCGGCGACCCGCGAGACGGCCGCGTCGTAGCCCTCCCCCGCGAGCCGCGTGATCCCCCGGACCGCGCCGTACACGAGGCCGGTGAGGCCGCGGGTGCGCGCGCTCCGCGGGGCGTCGAGGAACCACGGCCCGCGCGAGATGTTGTGGTGCATGCCCTCGACGACGGCGGTCACCCCCAGCGTCGCGTCGAACGCGAGCCGGCCCCACCCCCGGAGATCGGTGACGTCCACGCGCGCCCCCATCGCGGCGCAGCATGCAGCAGCGCCGGCGCCGGGCCAAGCGGGCATGCGCCTACCGGCCGCGCTCCCGATCCTTCGCGGGCTCCGGCGCCTGCCGCTCCCGCTCGACGCCCTCCTCCTCCCCGGTGCCGAAGTACCCGTCGTCGTAGGGTTCCCGCGTGGGCGGGAGGTCGGTGCGCGGCGCCTTGCCGGGGTCCTTGCGTGGCTGATCCTTGGGCTCGCCCTTCATGGTGCCCTCCTCTCCTCGCAAGCTGGGGCTATCACCAGCCGAGGTGAACCCCGCCCTCGCCCGCGCGCGTTGCCGGCGCCGGCCGGGGGATGGAACGTTCGTCCGGAGGCATCCCGATGGCGAGGGCGATCTGGAGCGGCGCGCTGACCTTCGGCCTGGTGAACATCCCGGTGAAGCTCTACACCGCGGTGCACCAGAAGGAGGTCCGGTTCCACATGCTGCACGACGCGGACGGCGCCCGCATCCAGCTGCGCCGCTTCTGCTCGACCGAGGAGAAGGAGGTCCCCTACGAGCACATCGTGAAGGGCTACGAGGTGTCGCCCGGCCGCTACGTGACGGTGACGCGCGAGGAGCTGGAGGCGTTCGACCCGAAGGCCACGCGCACCGTGGAGATCCACGACTTCGTCGAGCTCTCCGAGATCGACCCGGCCTACTTCGAGGCGAGCTACTACCTCGTGCCCGACCGCAGCGCGGCGAAGGCGTACCGGCTGCTCGGCGACGCCATGCGCAAGGCGGGCAAGGTGGCCATCGCCACCGCGGTGCTGCGCACCCGCGAGTCGCTGTGCTGCGTGCGGCCGGCGGCCGGCGGCGCGCTGGCGCTCTCCACCATGAACCGCGCCGACGAGATCGACTCCCCGGCCTCGCTGGAGCTGCCGGAGGCGGGCGAGCCGTCGTCGCGCGAGCTGCAGATGGCGGAGCAGCTGGTCGCGTCGCTGTCCGGGCCGTTCGAGCCCGGGCGCTACCCCGACCTGCGCCGCGAGCGGGTGCTGGAGCTCATCGAGCGCAAGGCCGAGGGCCAGACGATCGAGGCGCCCGCCGCCGAGCCGGCCGGCGCCGAGGTGGTGAGCCTCGCCGACGCGCTGTCGGCCAGCCTCGCCGCGGCCCGGCGGCGCGACGGCGAGCACGAGGCGCCGGCGCGCGGCGAGCGGCGCCACGCCGCGGCGGCCGCGGCCCGCACGGCGGCCCGGCCCCGCGCCGCGCGCACGTCGCGCAAGAAGCGCGGGTGACCGATGGCGCGCGCGCAGCAGGGCGTGGAGGTCGAGGTGGAGGGGCGGCGGATCCTCCTCCGCAACCTCGACAAGGTGTTCTACCCCGAGGCCGGCTTCACCAAGGGCGAGGTGGTGGACTACTACCGCCGCGTCGCCCCCGTGCTCCTGCCGCACCTGCGCGACCGGCCGCTCACGCTGAAGCGCTACCCGGAGGGCGTGGAGGGCCCGCACTTCTACGAGAAGCGCTGCCCGCGCCACCGCCCGGACTGGTTCCGGACCGAGGCGATCTGGAGCGAGGGCAACCAGGAGTACATCGACTACTGCGTGGTGGACGACCTGTCCTCGCTGGTGTGGCTCGCCAGCATCGCCGACCTCGAGCTCCACCCCTCGCTGTCGCTGGTGGACGACGTGGAGCGCCCCACCGCGCTCGTGTTCGACCTCGACCCTGGCCCGCCCGCGGACCTGCTCGCGTGCTGCGAGGTGGCGCTGCTGCTGCGCCGGCTGCTCGCCGCGCTCGGCCTGGAGGCGTTCCCGAAGAGCTCCGGCTCGAAGGGCATGCAGCTGTACGTGCCGCTCTCCGGCGCGACGTACGCCGACACGAAGCCGTTCGCGCACGCGGTCGCCCGCCTGCTCGAGCGGCGGCACCCGCAGCTCGTGGTGGAGCGGATGGCGAAGGCGCTCCGCGGCGGGAAGGTGCTGGTGGACTGGAGCCAGAACGACCCGCACAAGACCACGGTCTGCGTCTACTCGCTCCGGGCGCGGCCGCGGCCCACCGTCTCGACCCCGCTGCGCTGGGCGGAGGTGGAGAAGGCGGCCCGGACGCGCGACGCGGGCGGGCTGGTGTTCGAGGCCGCGGCGGTGCTCCGCCGGGTCGAGCGCGTCGGCGACCTGTTCGCCCCGGTGCTGACGCTGCGCCAGCGCCTGCCCGCTCCCGCGGAGCTCGAGCGGGCGGCCGGCGCCTGAGCCCCGCGGCGGCGTCGCCCGCCCCGGGCGGCGGCGGCCGTACGCCTCCGGCGCGTGGCGCCGCCTGCGCCGCGGTCGCACCTTGTCCTCGGCGCGCGCACCCACCGCGCCGGGGGAGAGAGCCATGACCGCGCAGCACCGGCCCGGCCGGCCCACGCATGTCCCACCCGTGCACCCGGGCGGCGCGACCGAGGCGGTCCGCCAGCTGCCGACGCGCGACCTCGTCACGGAGCTGGCGCGCAAGGCGAGCGCCCTCGCCCGCAAGGAGGTCGAGCTCGCCAAGGCCGAGCTCCGGGCCGACCTGCGGGCCGAGGCGAAGATGGCGAGCGGCCTCGGCGTCGCAGGCCTGTGCGGGATCTTCACGGTGCAGCTCCTGCTCACCGCGGTGGTGCTGGCGCTCATGGAGGCGGGCCTGCTGCCGGGCTGGGCGGCGGCGCTCGTCGTCGCCGCGGTGGTGCTCGCGGTCGGGACCGCGGCCGGCCTGTGGGGCTGGGGCCGCCGCGTGCGCAAGCCGCTCGACACGACCCGCCGGTCGCTGCAGGACGGCGTCCGCTGGGCGAAGGAGCAGGTGGCATGACGCCGGACGCCGACGGGCAGGTGCGGCGCGTGTCGGGTGAGATCGACGCGCTGCGCGGGGAGCTGGGGATGCTGGTGGGCGAGCTCGACCGCCGCCGGAGCGAGCTGTTCGACCTCGGGCTGCAGGCGCGCCGCCACCCGGTGGCGGTGGCGATCGCGGCGAGCGCCGCGGCGCTCGTGATCGGCGGCCTGGTCGCGATCGCGGTGCGCGCGCGCTCCCAGCGGCAGCGCCCGTCGGTGCGCGCCCGCGAGGCGCGGCGCGCGCTGGCGCGGCTGCTCGATCACCCGGACCGCGTCGCGGCCCAGCCCGGCGTGCTCCGCAAGGCGGCCGCGGCGGCGGCGAGCACGCTCGCGGTGGCGCTGGTGCGCCGCGCCGTGGTGGACCGCTACCTGCGCCCGTCCCCGGCGCGCACCGCGCGGCCTGCCGGGGACCGCGCCCGCTGAGGCGCGCGGCCCCCGCCTCGCCGGCGCCCGCTACTGCACCCGATCCTGGATCTCGTGCGCGCCCGCGTGGTGGGCGCAGTGCGCGCAGCAGAACATGCGCCCGCCGGCCTCGGTGCCGTGCCCGATCACCCTGCACCCGCAGTGCGCGCAGCGCGGCGCGAGCGCCTGGATGGCGCACTCGAAGCTGTCGAACACGTGCCGCTTCCCGCTGGCGGTGATCTCGAACGCCTTGTCGTACTCGTTCCCGCACACCTCGCAGCTCCCCGTCATCGCGCGTCCTCCTCCCGGCCGTGCCGGCCTCGCCCTCCAGCCACCGTCCCCACGCCGCCGCGAAGCCGCCGGCCGGCCCCGAGCGCCGCCCACGCGGCCGCGAGCGCCAGCTCGCCCGCGCCGTCCAGCAGGTACACGGGCGCGATCCGCCGGCGCCGGCCTGCGTACCAGAGCTCGACCGCCGCGATGCCGGCCGCGCTCGCGAGCGCGAGCCACCGGACCTCGGGCGTGATCCTGCGCCGGGCGCCGGCGGAGAGCAGCGTGCCGCCGATCGCGCCGATCAGCACGCCCACCGTCCGGACCAGCCAGGGCTCGAGCTTCGGCCCGGTGACCGCCACGAAGCTGGGCATGTGGACGAGCGGCCACGCGCCGGTGGCCGCGTAGAACGCGCCCTGGCCGAGCGCGAGCGGGCGCTCCCACCGGCACCCCGCCTCCCCGTCCTGGATCTCACGCGCCGCGCGCACGTCCACGAGGATGGCCACGGCCCGCAGCCCGCGCCGCGCCGGCGCGCGAGCGCACGTCGCGGCGGGCGGGCCGGGTCCCTCCGGCCGCGCGCCGCCGCGCCTGCCGGGACGCCCTCGGGGGTCCGTGCCTAAGCTTCGCGGGGACGAGGAGGACGACATGGCACGGGTGGAGAAGAGCATCGAGATCGACCGGCCCGTACGGACCGTGTACGACCAGTGGACGCAGTTCGAGGAGTTCCCGCGCTTCATGGAGGGGGTCGAGGCGGTGCACCAGCTCGACGAGCGGACGCTGCACTGGGTCGCGAAGATCGCCGGGAAGCGCGAGGAGTGGGAGGCCGAGATCGTGCAGCAGATGCCCGACCAGCAGATCGCCTGGCGCCACACCCGCGGCGCGGTGAACCGCGGCGTCGTGACGTTCACGCCCATCGACGACGGGCGCTGCCGCGTGACGCTCGCGCTCGAGTACGACCCGCAGGGCTTCGTGGAGAAGGCCGGCGACGTCCTCGGCGTGGTGTCGAGGCGCGTGGAGGGGGACCTCGAGCGCTTCAAGCGCTACATCGAGGAGCGCGGCGTCGAGTCCGGCGGCTGGCGCGGCGAGATCCGCCCGGGCGAGCCGCACCACGATCCGCTGCGCTGATCACCAGACGGCGCGGTGATCCTCGACCACCCCGGGCAGCCCGGCGACGGCCAGCGCGCCGCCGCCGGGCGCGGGGAGCACGCCCTCGAACGTCCCCGCCACCTGCGCGAAGCGCGTCCGCACCACGCCGAGCGCGACGTCCTCGCGGTGGACCGCCTCCGGCCGGAACGCCAGGCGCACCGCGCCGCCGGCGCTCTCCACGCGCCACGGGTCGAGCGGGCGCGCCGGATCGAACGCGAACGCGACCGGGGGCAGCGCGAGCGGCCCCGCCCCGGCGAGCAGCGCGTTCTCGGCGGCGTCGCCGGGCGGGAGGCCGAAGCCGGCGCAGAGGTTGAACCCCACCGGCGCGCCGCCGGCCGTGCGGCCGGTCGCGAAGGCCCAGCGCCAGTCGGTGCGGCGGGCGAGCAGCCCGGCGGTGAAGTCCGCGCCGCCGGACCCGCCGTCGAGCGGCAGCGTCCGGCCGCCCAGGCGCACCGCGCCGCGCGCCCCCAGCCCCGCGCGCTTCTCGGTGAGCCGCGGCCCGGCGCCGGGCACCGGCGCGATCACGGTCAGCGGGGCGGGCGCGCCGCCGGCGTCGAGGGAAAGGTCCAGGGCGAGCCCCCCGCGGCCGGCCCCCTCCACCCGCAGCCCGCCGGGCCCGTGCGAGATCCGGAGCTCCAGCCCGCCGCCGCGCCAGCTCGCGCCGCCCCGCGGGCGCTCGTCCACCCGCGCGTTCACGCCCGGCAAGCCCGACCCGCGCCGCTCCACCAGCATGCGCCCCGCGGCCCGGTCCAGCGCCCACAGGAACGCGCCCGCGAACCACCCGGCCTCGACCACCGCCAGGCCGAGCGCCGCCCGTTCACCCGCGGCGAAGACGTACACCCAGCGCTTCGCGCGCGCGAGGTGCGCGACCGAGCCGGCGAGGCCGGACGGGGCGAGCGGCCGGAGCGCCGCGGACGCGACGGTGCCGCGATACGCGCCCAGGCACGGCGCCCCGGCGGCGTCGAGGATCGCGGCGGGCGCGGCCGGCAGCGGGCGGGGCGCGAGGTCCACCCGGAAAGCGTACCGCCCGGCGCCGCGCGGTGGCGCGGCCCGGGCGGAAGCGCCCCAACGCGTGCGGCGGGGACGGCGGCTAGGCCGCGGAGCCCTCGTGGATGGCCAGGGCCGGCACCTTGGCGCGGAGCGCCGGCGCGTCCGCCTCGCCGGTCACGCGGACCACGCGGTGCGCGGCGGGATCGGCCAGCACCTTCTTCACCAGCGCCTGGTTCATCGCGTGGCCGCTCTTCACCGCGACGAGCGCGCCCACCACCGGCATCCCGAACAGCGCCAGGTCGCCGATCGCGTCGAGCACCTTGTGCCGCGCGAACTCGTCCGGGAAGCGCAGCCCCTCGGGGTTCAGGATCGAGAACTCGTCCACCACGATGGCGTTCTCGAGGCTGCCGCCCTTGGCCAGCCCCATGGCCTGCATCTTCTCGATGTCGCGGCGGAAGCAGAACGTGCGGGCGCGGGCCACCTCGCGCTCGAAGGCGCGCTCGCCCAGCTTCACCTGGAACGACTGGTCGGTGATGAGCGGGTGGCCGAAGTCGGCGGTGAAGGAGACCGAGAAGCCGTCGGCGGGCTCGAGGCGCGCCAGCTTGTCGCCGTCGCGGATCTCCACCGGCTGGTCCACGACCAGGTAGCGCTTGCCGGCGGGCAGCACCTTCACGCCGGCCTCCTGCACCAGGCAGGTGAAGGGCGCGGCGGAGCCGTCGAGGATCGGGATCTCCGGGCCGTCCACCTCGACGCGGCACGCGTCGATGCCCATGCCGTGCAGCGCGGCCATGACGTGCTCGACCGTGGCCACGCGGGCGCCGCCGCGGCCGAGCGAGGTCGAGAGCATCGTGTCCACCACGTGCTCGTTGCGCGCGGGGATCTCCACGCCGAGGTCCATGCGGACGAAGGTGATGCCGGCGTCGGCCGGGGCGGGCGCGAGCGTCAGGGTGGCGGGCCGGCCGGAGTGGAGACCCACCCCCGTGCAGGAGACCCGCTTCGCGACCGTTCGCTGATTCCAGGAAGCCATGTCCAAGTCCGTTCTGGGCGCGTCGCCCGGGCGGCCCCCTTCCGAGCAATCGACGTGCCAATCAACCCGATTTGCGGGCACTCCATGGGGCTGCGGCACCGCCGCTAACCCCTCGTTCCTACCGAACCTTTTTGCCCCACCCTCCCGCTGCCGGGTGAGTGCGCTCCGCTAGGGTGTCGGAACCCCGTCCTCCGAGCGACACCGCCGCGACACGGATGTCAGAGCGGACGATCGGGTCACCGGGCGGGCGGGCGGCCTTATAGCATTGCCGGCCGAGGCGAGCCCACGTGATCCCGCTCAGCGACGACGTCCCCACCGAACGCACACCGGCGGTCACCCTGCTCTTCATCGCGGCGAACGTGCTCGCGTTCCTGTGGCAGGTGGACGTGCTCGCCCTCCCTGACGCGCTCGCCTCCGGCCAGCTGATGGAGTACGTGGCCGGGCGCCTGGGCGACACCGCGCTCCGCGGCGGCGTGGTGCCGTTCGAGATCCTCACCTTCTCCGACGTCTACCCCCGCGACCTCGTCCCGCCGCCGCTCACCGTCTTCACCGCGATGTTCCTGCACGGCGGGCTGGTCCACGTCGGCTCCAACATGCTGTTCCTGTGGATCTTCGGGAACAACGTGGAGGACGCGCTGGGGCGCGGGCGCTTCGTGCTCTTCTACCTCGCCTGCGGGGTGGTGGCGGCGGTGGTGCAGGTGGTCGCCTCGGCCGCGACCGGAGAGCTCGAGGTCCCGATGGTCGGCGCCAGCGGCGCCATCGCCGGCGTGCTGGCCGCCTACATGGTGCTGTTCCCGCGCGCCCGGGTGACCACGCTCGTCATCATCGTGATCTTCATCCGCGTCATCCCGGTCCCGGCCGCCTTCTTCATCGGCCTGTGGTTCCTGCTGCAGGTCCTCTCGATCTTCTTCGGCGGCAACACCGGGGTGGCGCTGTTCGCGCACGTGGGCGGGTTCGTGGCGGGGTGGCTGCTGGTGCGGCTCATGGGGCGGCGGCCGACCTGGCGCGCGCGCCGGGTGAGCTGGTAGGCGCGCCCCCGGGATCAGACCAGCGAGCCCTGCTTGCCGCCGGAGCGGTCGCGCCCGAGGTGTGCGTACGCGGCCGGCAGCGCCACCCGGCCGCGCGGCGTGCGCGCCAGGTAGCCCTCGCGCACCAGGAACGGCTCGTACACGTCCTCGAGCGTGCCCGACTCCTCGCCGACCGCGGCCGCCACCGCGTCGATGCCCACCGGCCCGCCGCCGAACGTGTCGATCACCGCCGCCAGGATGCGGCGGTCCATGGCGTCGAGGCCGCGGGCGTCCACCTCGAGGCGGCGCAGCGTGCGGTCCACCACCTCGCGCGTGAGCCGCCCGTCGCCCTCGACCTGCGCGAAGTCGCGGGCGCGCTGCAGCAGCCGGATGGCGATGCGCGGCGTGCCGCGGGCGCGGCGCGCCAGCTCCTCCGCGCCGTCCTCGTCCACCGGCAGCCCCAGCTTGCGCGCCGCCCGCACCGCGATCTCCTTCAGCTCGGCCGGGCCGTAGTACTCGAGCCGCTCCTGGATGGGGAAGCGGTCGCGCAGCGGGCTCGCCAGCAGGCCGGTGCGCGTGGTGGCGCCCACCAGCGTGAAGCGCTCCAGCTTCATCTCCATGGTCTGGGCGCCGAGGCCCGCGCCGAGCACCACGTCGAAGCGGTAGTCCTCCATGGCCGGGTAGAGCGCCTCCTCGACCGCGGGCGAGAGCCGGTGGATCTCGTCGATGAAGAGGATGTCGCGCGGGGCGAGCGCGGTGAGCAGGCCGGCCAGGTCGCCCTTCTTCACCAGCGCCGGGCCGCTCGTCACGTGGAGCGTGACGCCCAGCTCGCGCGCCAGGATGTGGGCGAGCGAGGTCTTGCCCAGGCCGGGCGGGCCGGAGAGCAGCACGTGGTCGAGCGACTCGCCGCGCTGCCGGGCCGCGGCGGCGTACACCTTCACGTTGTCCACGATCTTCACCTGGCCGACGTAGTCGTCGAACGTGGCGGGGCGGAGCGACTGCTCCAGGCGCTCCTCGCCCTCGAGCGGCTTCGGGGTGACGTCGCGGAGCGGCTTCACGGTCATGGTCGCTCCCTACCCGCGCAGCCGCTTCAGCGCCTCGCGCAGGAGCTCGTCGAGCGGGCGGCCCTCGGCCGAGTCGCGCAGCGCCTCCGCCACGCCCTCGGCCTGCGGCGGCCGGTAGCCCAGGTTGAGCAGGGCGGTCCGGAGCTGATCGAGCACGTCCGCCTCCGCGCCGGCGCGGGCGGGCCCGGCGGCGCGCGCCAGCGCCACCAGCTTGTCCTTCAGCTCCACCACCAGCCGCTCGGCGGTCTTCTTCCCGATGCCCTGGACCTTGGTGAGCCGGGCCACGTCGCCCTGCGCCACCGCCTGCGCCAGCTCGCGCGCCTCGATGCCGGAGAGGATGTTCTGCGCCGCCCGCGGGCCCACGCCCTTCACGTCGATGAGGGCGCGGAACACCGCCTCCTCGTCCTCGGTGGCGAAGCCGTACAGGTCGAGCGCGTCCTCGCGGACGTGGGTGTAGACGCGGAGCGCGGCGGGCTCGCCGGGCGGCGGGAGCGAGGCCAGCGAGAGCTGCGAGACGTGCACGAGGTAGCCGACCCCGCCCACGTCCACGATGGCGTGGTCGTCGCGCTTCTCGGCGATCCGCCCGGCCAGGCGCGCGATCACGGCGTCCCCCGGTGGTCGCGGCGCGACGGGCGGAGCCGGGCCGCGGCCGCGCGGGCCGCCGCGGCGCGGCCTGCGCCGGCCGCCGGGACCGCGAAGGCGCGCCGGGCCAGGTGGCACACGGCGATCGCGAGCGCGTCGGCCTCGTCGGAGAGGCCGGGCGCCGCGCCGAGGAGCATGCGGGCGGTGCGGAGCATCTGGTCCTTGCCGGCGCGCCCGTTGCCGGTGAAGGCGAGCTTCACCTCGGACGGCGCGTACTCGAACACGGGGAGCCCGGCGCGCGCCGCGGCGGCGAGCGCGACGCCGCGCGCCTGCCCGAGCACCAGCGCCGAGCGCGGGGAGGCGCCGGAGAAGACCGCCTCGACCGACGCCTCCGCCGGCCGGGCCCGGGCGATGAGCGCGTCGAGGCCGTCGAGGATGCGCCCCAGCCGCTGGGCCATGGGCAGGTCGCCGGGGACGAGCACCCCGGACTCGACCACCGTCAGCCGGGCCCCCTCCCGCGCGACGACCCCGTAGCCGCAGCGGCGGGAGCCGGGGTCGATGCCGAGCACGATCACGCGAGGCACCGTAGCACAGCCTGAACCGGCGTCCAGCGCCGGGCGCGCGGGACCGCGAGGGCTCCCGGGGTCAGCTCGCGACCGGCGGGAACATCGTCGGGTGCTCGGCGAGCACCACCTTGCGCAGGCGCGGCAGCGCGAGGTGGAACGCGACGCTGGCGGCGAGCACGACCAGGGCGGAGACGCCGAGCGTCCGCGGCACGCCGGCCCGGTGGGCCACGAACCCGGCCGCCAGCGAGCCGAACGGCGTCACGCCCATGAACAGCATCGAGAACAGGCCCATCACCCGCCCGCGCATCTCCGGCGGCGCGAGCCCCTGGAGCAGCGTCATGGTGCCGGCGGTCTGGGTGACGAAGCCGAAGCCGGTCACGAGCAGCGCCGCCGCGCTGAGCGCGGGGTGGCGCGACAGCGACAGCCCGAGCACGCCCAGGCCGAGCAGCGTCGTCCCCAGCGCCACGATGCGCCCGAGCCCGCGCAGGCTGCGGCGCACCAGCAGGCGGACCGCGCCGGCCAGCGCGCCGACGCCGGCCGAGGCGAGCAGCGCGCCGTACAGCGAGGCGCCGCCGTGCAGCACGTCGGCGGCGATGGCGGGCAGCAGCGTCTGGTAGGGCATCGCGAAGAAGCTGGAGACCGTGAGCAGCGCGAGCAGCGCGCGCACGTGCGCGGTCTGGCCGGCGTAGGCGATCCCCTCGAGCAGGTGGGCGCGGTGCCCGAGCGCGGGCGGCGGCTGCGGCGGCGGCCGCATCACCCAGAGCGCGGCGTAGGTCCCGAGGAACGAGAGCGCGTTCAGGCCGAAGCACACCCCCTCGCCGAGCGCCGCCACCAGCACGCCGGCCAGCGCCGGGCCCACCGCGCGCGCGGCGTTCACGATCGACGAGTTGAGCGCGATCGCGTTGGGCATGTCCTTGCCGGCGATGTCGGCGAGCAGCGCCTGCCGGGCGGGGATCTCGAACGCGTAGGTGAGCCCCAGCATGGCGGCGAGCACCATCACGTGCCAGGGCTGCACCGCGCCGGCGAGCGTCAGCGCCGCGAGCAGCACCGACTGCACGATGGCGTTGCTCTGGGTGAGCAGCACCATGCGACGGCGCGGGTACCGGTCGGCGAGCGAGCCCGCCCAGACGCTGAACAGGAACACCGGCACCTGGCCGAGGAAGTTGACCAGGCCGAGCATCTGCGACGAGCGGGTGAGCCGCCACACCAGCCAGGCCTGGGCGACGGACTGCATCCAGTTGCCGGCCAGGGACACGGTCTGGCCGGCGAAGAACAGCCGCAGGTCGCGCTGGCGGAGCGAGCGGAGGGCGTTCGGCCAGCGCATGCGGCTCGACCCCCGGCGCTACAGCTGGATCTGCGCGCCCATCTCCACCACCCGGTTCGGCGGCAGGCCGAAGAACGCGCTGGCGGTCTGCGCGTTGCGGGCCATCACGATGAACAGCCGCTTGCGCCAGGTCGGGATGGTGGACGGGCCGTTCGCGAGCAGCGTCTCGCGCCCCAGGAAGTAGGTCGTCTCCATCGGCACGATGGTGAGGCGCGGCCCGGCCAGCGCGCGGCGGGGGAGCGAGTCGAGCAGCGCCGGCACGTCCGGCGTCTCCATGAACCCGTAGTGCGCGATCACCTGGAAGAAGCCGCTGCCCAGCTCGCGCGCGTTCACGCGCTCCGCCTCGGCCACGAACGGGATCTCGTGCGCCAGGATCGACACCAGGATCACGCGCTCGTGCAGCACCTTGTTGTGCTTCAGGTGGTGCAGCAGCACCGGCGGGACGCCGCCCGGGTTCGAGGTCATGAACACCGCGGTGCCGGCCACGCGCTGGACCTTGCGGCGCGCCACGTCGGCCATGAACAGGTCGAGCGGGAGCCCGGCGTCCTTCAGCATGAGCGCCAGCGCGTCGCGGCCGCGCTTCCAGGTGGACATGAGCGTGAACACCAGCGCCGCCGCGGCGATGGGGAACCAGCCGCCGTCGCGGAACTTGACCACGTTCGCGAGGAAGAACGACGCGTCCACCGTGAGGAACAGCACCGTGAGCGGCCACGCCTTCCAGCGCGCCCAGCCCCAGCGGTCGCGCATCACCCGGTGGAACAGGAGCGTGGTGACGATCATCGTCCCGGTGACCGCGATGCCGTAGGCGGAGGCGAGGCGGGAGGACGTCTGGAACCCGAGCACCAGCGCCACGCAGGCGGTGCCGAGCATCCAGTTCACCTCGGGGAGGTAGATCTGGCCGATCTCGCGCTGCGAGGTGTGGCGGATGGTGACGCGGGGCGAGTAGCCGAGCTGGATGGCCTGCTGGGTGAGCGAGTAGGCGCCGGAGATGAGGGCCTGCGAGGCGACGATGGCCGCGGCGGTGGCGATGGCGATGGTGGGGTAGAGCGCCCACTCCGGCGCGAGCAGGTAGAACGGGTTGCGGGCGGCGCCCGGGTCGTGGAGCAGCAGCGCCCCCTGCCCCAGGTAGTTGAGGAGCAGCGCCGGCATGGCGAGGCCCAGCCAGGCCACGCGGATGGGGCGCTTGCCGAAGTGGCCCATGTCCGCGTACAGCGCCTCGCCGCCGGTGATGACGAGCACCACGCCGCCCAGCACCAGGAATCCGTGCCAGCCGTTCCGCGCGAAGAACGAGAGCGCGTGGGTGGGCAGGAGCGCGCGCAGGATGCTCGGATCGTGGAGGATGCCGCGCACGCCCAGCACCGCGATGGTCGCGAACCACACCAGCATGATCGGGCCGAACACCGCGCCGACCTTGGCGGTCCCCTGCTTCTGGAACAGGAACAGGAACACCAGGATCACCACGGTGGCGGGCACCACCACCCGCTCCATGGCGGGCGCCGCGACCGCGACGCCCTCCACCGCGCCCAGCACCGAGATGGCGGGCGTGATGATGCCGTCGCCGTAGAGCAGCGCCGCGCCGAACAGGCCCAGCATGAGCAGCACGCGCCGGCCGAGGCGCGTGGTCTCGGTCTTCCCCACCAGCGCCATGAGCGCGAGGATCCCGCCCTCCCCGCGGTTGTCCGCGCGCATGACGAACGACATGTACTTGAACGTCACCACGAACGTCATCGCCCAGAACACGAGCGACAGGACGCCGAGCACGTTCGCGTCGGTCGGGTGGACGCCGTGCGGCCCGCCGAAGCACTCCTTCAGCGAGTACAGCGGGCTCGTCCCGATGTCGCCGTAGACGACCCCCAGCGCGCCGACGGCCAGGGCCGCGAGCGCCTTCCCGGTCGGGGCGGGCCGGTGCTCGGGCAGCGAGAAGCCGGCCGTGGGCGACGGGGCCGGCGTGGCGCTGGGGCCGGCCGGGGCGCCGGACGTGGGCACGGCGCCGGCCGGCGGAGGATCGTTGGGTGAGGGGATCTGGGACATCCGGAGGAAAGGAGGGCGCGAAGTAAGCAGATCGGGACCCGGCCGTCGAGCCCCAAACCCGCTCGCAGGGCGAACCCTGCAGACGGAGACTGGAATTCGATGCTCCCCGGATTGGCTCACCCGAAAGTCTGACCCTCGTGGGGAACCACGGCACCGGCGCCCGGGATCCGCGCCGCGAGCCACGGCGGCGCCCGTGCAGCGCCCCCGCACCTCGGGTATCTTGCGCGCCCCCATGTCCCCGGCCGCCCCACCGCTCCGCGCCGAGCTGCGCGCGCTGCTCCGGCTCGCCCTGCCGCTCTCGCTGGCGCACGGCGGCCAGGCGCTCATGGGCGTGGTGGACGCGGCCATCGTGGGCCGCGCCGGCGCGGTGCCGCTCGCCGGCACCGGCCTCGGCGCCTCCCTGTTCTTCGCGGTCGCGGTGCTCGGCATGGGGATCATGCACGGGCTCGACCCGCTCATCTCGCAGGCGATCGGCGCGGGCGACGAGCGGCGCGCCCGGCACCTGCTCTGGCAGGCGGCGTGGCTCGCGGCGCTGCTCGCGGCCGCGTTCACCCTCCCCATCGCCCTCATCCCGGCGGCGCTGGTGCCGCTCGGCATCTCGGCGGACGTCGCGGCCCAGGCCGGGCCGTACATCTGGTGGCGGCTCCCCGGGCTGTTCTTCTTCCTCTACTACTTCGGCGCGCGCGCCTACCTGCAGGCGCACGGCCGGGGCCGGCCCATGGTCGTGGCCACGGTGGGCGCGAACCTGCTGAACGTCCCCGCCGACCTGCTGCTCGTGTTCGGCGGGGCGTCGCTGCCGGCGTGGACGGGGCCGCTCCGGCTCGTCCCGGCGCTGGGCGCGGCCGGCGCCGCCATCGCCACCAGCCTCTGCATCGCGCTGCAGGCGTTCGTGCTGGTCCGCGCCACGCGGGCGGTGTCCCTCGGCGGCCCCCGGCCGGGCGGGCTGGCGCGCCCGGATCGCGCCGCGCTCGCCACGGCGGTGCGGGTGGGCGGGCCGGTCGGGCTGCACATGTTCGCCGAGGTCGGCTTCTTCTCGCTGGTGAGCTTCCTCGCCGGCCGCCTCGGCGCCGAGGCGCTCGGCGCGCACCAGATCGCGCTCGCGGTGGCGAGCCTCACCTTCACCATGGCCGTCGGCCTGGGCGACGCGGGCAGCGTGCGGGTGGGGCTCGCCGTGGGCGCGCACGACCGCGCCGGCGCCCGCCGGGCCGGGCTGTGCGCGTTCGCCGGCGGCGCGTCGATCATGCTGGTGCCCGCGCTCGCGTTCACCTTCGCCCCCGGCGTCATCGGGCGGATCATGACCGACGACCCGGGCGTGCTCGCGCTCGCGGTCCCGCTGCTGCGCGTGGCGGCGATCTTCCAGCTCTCCGACGGCCTGCAGGCGGTGGGCGCGGGCGTGCTGCGCGGCGCCGGCGAGACCCGCTTCACGTTCCTCGCCAACCTCGCGGGGCACTGGCTGATCGGCCTGCCGGCGACGCTGCTGCTCGGCTTCACGATGGGTCACGGGGTGGTCGGGCTGTGGGGCGGCTTCTGCTTCGGCCTCACCGCGGTCGCGGTCGCGCTCCTCGGCCGCTTCCTGCGGGTCTCCTCCCGCGGCATCGTGCCGCTCGCCGAGCGCGCCGCCGCGTAGCGGCGCACCCGCCGTCCCGCCCGCCCCGGCCCGGGCGCGTTGCTATCCTCCGGGGCGATGCGGCTCGCCCTGCCCCAGCCGTACGAGGACCTCGGCCACGTCGCCGACGTGGGCGTGCGCGTGCGCGGCGCCACCGCGGAGGAGGCGCTCGCGCGCCTGGCGCTCGCGCTCGGCGCGCTGCTCGCCGGCGGCGGCCCGGCGCCGATCGACGGCGAGGAGGAGCGGCTCGCGGTGCGCGGCGGCCCCGGGCTGGCCGGCACCGCGGTGGCGCTCCTGCGCGAGCTGCTCTGGCGCTTCGTCAGCGCCCGGCGCATCCCGGCGGCCGTCGAGGTCACCGCCTGCAGCGAGGCCGGGGCCGAGGCGGTGGTCGGCTTCGCGCGCTGGGACCCGGCGCTGCACGCCGACGGCGCGGACGTGAAGGCGGTCACCTGGCACGCGGCGCGCCTCGAGCCGGAGGGCGGCGGCTGGGTCGCGCAGGCGGTGCTGGACATCTGATCGGGCGGGGGACGGGATGACGGCGCACCAGGGCGGGCACGTGCCGCTGCGGCGGATCGAGGGAGACCTCTGGGAGATCCCGCGCCACGGCGGGATGAAGGTGCCGGGGCGCGTCTACTCGCCGGGCCCGCCGGCCCCGGACGACCCGGCGCTGCAGCAGGTGGCGAACGTGGCCCACCTGCCCGGGATCCTGCGCTGGTCGCTGGCCATGCCGGACATCCACTGGGGGTACGGCTTCCCCATCGGCGGGGTGGCCGCGGTGGACGCGGAGCACGGCGCCGTGTCGCCGGGCGGGGTGGGCTACGACATCAACTGCGGCGTGCGCGTCGTCACCACCGGGCTCGACGCCGAGGACGTCCGGCCGCGGCTGCACGCGCTCGCGGCCCGGATCTACCGCGACGTCCCCACCGGCGTGGGCGCGAGCGCCGCGATCCCGCGGCTGACGGCGCGGGAGCTGGACGAGGTGCTGGCGGAGGGGGCGCGCTGGGCGGTGGCGCGCGGGTTCCGCGCCGCGGCGGACGACGCCGACCGCTGCGAGGAGGGCGGGCGGCTCGCCGGCGCGGATCCCGCCGCGGTGAGCGCGCGGGCCCGCGAGCGCGGCAGCGACCAGCTCGGCACGCTGGGCAGCGGCAACCACTTCCTCGAGCTGGACCGGGTCGCCCGGATCCACGACGCGGTCGCGGCCGAGGCGTTCGGCCTGTTCCCCGGGCAGCTCGTGGTCCAGATCCACTCCGGCTCTCGCGGCCTCGGCTACCAGGTCTGCGACGAGGCGCTCGCGGAGCTGGCGCCGCGGCTGGCGTCCTACGGCCCGGACTACGCCGCCCTGCCCGACCGGCAGCTCGCCTGCGCCCCCGTCGGCAGCCCGGAGGGGCGGCGCTACCTCGCGGCCATGCAGGCGGCGGCGAACTTCGCCTGGGCCAACCGGCAGGTCATGACCGGGCTGGCGGTGCGGGCGCTGCTCGACACGCTGGGCGTCTCCGACCGCGAGCTGGGCGCGCGGCTGCTCTACGACGTCTGCCACAACGTGGCCAAGCTCGAGGACCACCAGGTGGACGGCGGCGTGCGGCGGGTGCTCGTCCACCGCAAGGGCGCCACGCGCGCCTTCGGCCCCGGCGATCCGCGCGTCCCGGCGCCGTACCGCGCGGTGGGCCAGCCGGTGCTCATCCCCGGGGACATGGGCCGGTACTCCTACGTCCTCGCCGGGACCGACAAGGCCATGCGCGACACGTTCGGCAGCTCCTGCCACGGCGCGGGGCGCCTCCTCTCGCGCGGCGAGGCGCTGCGACGCGCCCGGGGGCGCTCCATCGCGCGGGAGCTGGCCGACCGCGGGATCGAGGTGATCGCGCGCGGGCGCAAGACCCTCGGCGAGGAGATGAGCGAGGCCTACAAGGACGTGGCCCAGGTGGTGGCCGTGATGGACGGGGCGGGCATCTCCCGGCTGGTGGCCCGGCTCGACCCGCTCGCGGTGGTGAAGGGGTGATCCCGCCGCGGCGGACCCGCTGCGCCGCGCCACGGCGCGTGCCTAGCTTGGGAGCATGGGCGACGCGGGCGATCCGCCCCGGCAACCGCAACCGAGGCTCGAGGTGCTGCGCGGCGGGCGCGGCGACACGGAGCCGGCCGGGCCGCCGCGGCTGGGCCGGGACGCGCTGCGCATCATCCCGGGCGGCCCGGCGGGCGACCTCCAGGCGGCCATCGAGGAGACCGTCCAGGCCGCGCGGCAGATGCGCCGCGAGATCGAGGAGCGCATCGCGCGGGCCCTGGACGAGCTGTTCTAGGCCCCGCCCCCCGACCGGCGCCTTCCGCGCGGGGCGCTCCCCGCGTAGACCCCTCCGCCGGAGGGACGCCCGCATGCACCGGAGCCGGCTGGTCGGCATCGTCATCGACTGCCAGGAAGGGGACGTGGATCGCGCCGCGGCGTTCTGGAGCGCCGCCCTGGGACGGCCGCTCCGGCCTCCCGACCCGGACAGCCCGAGCTACCGCGAGCTGGAGGACGCCGCCGGCGAGCCGGTCGTGCTCGTGCAGCGCGTCGATCACCCGAGCCGCGTGCACCTCGACATCGAGTCGGACGACCTCGAGGCCGAGGTGAGGCGGCTGGAGGCGCTCGGCGCGAAGCGGATCGGGTTCGTTCACCGGTGGTGGGTGATGGAGGCGCCCACCGGGCAGCGCTTCTGCGTGGTCAACCCGCAGCGCGGGCCGATCGCCGGCAAGGGCCGGGCCTGGCCCTGAGGACGGGGCGCACCGCGGCGGCGGCGTGAATCGCGCGCCCGCGCCGGTTAAGCCCCGGGCATGCTCGAGCCCCTCCCCGGCGCCGCCCCGTTCCCCGACGCGCTCGCACGCCAGCTCGCCGAGGCGGTCCGCGCCGGCGCCGCGGCCGGCCACGGCGGCGCCGCGCCGCGCTTCACCAACCGCCTCGCGCTGGAGCGGAGCCCGTACCTGCTCCAGCACGCGCACAACCCGGTGAGCTGGTGGGCCTGGGGCGACGAGGCGTTCGAGGAGGCGCGGCGGACCGGCCGCCCGGTGTTCCTGTCGGTCGGCTACTCCACCTGCCACTGGTGCCACGTGATGGAGCGCGAGTCCTTCGAGGACGAGGAGATCGCGCGCGTCCTGAACGAGCGCTACGTGGCCATCAAGGTGGACCGCGAGGAGCGGCCGGACGTGGACGCCGTCTACATGACGGCGGTCCAGCTCCTCACCGGCTCCGGCGGCTGGCCCATGAGCGTGTGGCTCACCCCGGACCGCGAGCCGTTCTTCGGCGGCACCTACTTCCCGCCCCGCGACGGCGTCCGCGGGCCCGCGCGCGGCCTCCTCTCGATCCTCCACGAGATCGCCGACCTGTGGGCGCGCGACCCGGACCGGATCCGCTCCGCCACCGGCGCGCTGGTCGAGGCGGTGCGCACCGCGCTCGCGCCGGCCGGGCCCGCCGCCGCCGACGTGCCCGGGCCGGAGCCGATCGAGCACGCGGTGACGCTCCTCGAGCGGAGCTTCGACGAGCGCCACGGCGGCCTGCGGCGCGCGCCCAAGTTCCCCTCCAACGTCCCGGTCCGCCTGCTGCTCCGGCACCACCGGCGCACCGGCGAGGAGCGGTCGCTCCGCATGGCCACGGTCACGCTCGAGCGGATGGCGGCGGGCGGCCTGCACGACCAGGTGGGCGGCGGGTTCCACCGCTACTCGACCGACGCGCAGTGGCTGGTGCCGCACTTCGAGAAGATGCTCTACGACAACGCGCTGCTGGCGGTCGCGTACGCCGAGGCCTGGCAGGCCACCGGCCGGCGCGACTTCGCGCGCGTGACGCGGCAGACGCTGGACTACCTGCTGCGCGAGCTGACCTCGCCCGAGGGCGGCCTGTACTCCGCCACCGACGCGGACTCCGAGGGCGAGGAGGGCCGGTTCTTCACCTGGACCGAGGCCGAGCTGCGCGAGGCGCTCGGCGACCGCGCCGAGGCGTTCCTGCGGTTCCACGGGGTGCGCCCCGAGGGGAACTTCGAGGGGCGCAACGTGCTGCACGTGCCCGCGCCGGACGAGGACGCCTGGGAGTCGTTCGCGCCGGATCGCGCCGCGCTCTACGCGCTCCGCGAGCGGCGGCCGCGCCCGCTGCGGGACGAGAAGGTCCTGGCCGGCTGGAACGGCCTCGCCATCTCGGCGCTGGCGCTCGGCGGGCGGGTGCTCTCCGAGGCGCGCTGGGTGGACGCGGCGGCCCGCGCCGCCGACTTCGTGCTGACGCGCATGGTGAAGGACGGGCGGCTGCAGCGGAGCTGGCTCGCCGGCCGCGCCGGCGTGCCGGCCTACCTCGAGGACCACGCGTTCCTGGTGCAGGGGCTGCTCGACCTGCACGAGGCGAGCTTCGACCCGCGCTGGCTGCGATCGGCGCTCCAGCTGGCCGAGGCGCAGGATCGGCTGTTCGGCGATCCCGCGGGCGGCGGCTGGTTCCAGTCCGCGACCGACCACGAGCGGCTGCTCGCGCGGGAGAAGCCGACGCACGACGGCGCCGAGCCGTCGGGCGCGTCGGTGGCGGCGCTGAACGCGCTGCGGCTCGAGGCGTTCACCTCCGACCCGCGCTGGCGGCGCGCCGCCGACGGCGCCCTGCGGCACCACGCGCGCACGCTCGCCGAGCAGCCGCTCGCCATGTCCGAGCTCCTGCTCGCGCTCGACTTCGCCTCCGACGCGGTCCGCGAGGTGGTGCTGGTCTGGCCGGAGGGCGGCGATCCGGGGCCGTTCGTGGACGTGCTGCGGCGGACGTTCCTGCCCAGCCGCGCCCTGACCGGCGCGCCCGAGGGCGAGGGGCTCGCGCGGCTCGGCGCGGTGGCCGCCATCGCGGCCGGCAAGGCCGCCGCGGGCGGGCGCGCGACCGCGTACGTGTGCGAGCGCGGCGCCTGCCGGCTGCCCGCGATCGCGCCCGAGAAGCTGGCCGCCCAGGTCGCGCCGGTGCGGCCCTACCGCGCCTGATCACCGGGCCTCATCCGTTAAAACGGAAGTGCTGGACACTCATCCGCGAAAGCGTACAGTCCGCCGCCATGAACCCCGGCACCCCGTCCCACCCCGCGTCCCCCGCCCCCTCGGGCCCGCTGCGCCACTTCGCCTCCGACAACTACGGCGGCATCTGCCCCGAGGCGTTCGCGGCCATGGCCGAGGCGAACGTGGGCCACTCGCCGGGCTACGGCGACGACCGCTGGACGCAGGAGGCGGCGGACCTGCTGCGGGAGACGTTCGAGACCGACTGCGAGGTGTTCTTCGCGTTCAACGGCACCGCCGCGAACTCGCTGGCGCTGGCGGCGCTCTGCCAGTCCTACCACTCGATCCTCTGCCACGAGACGGCGCACGTCGAGACCGACGAGTGCGGCGCGCCGGAGTTCTTCTCGAACGGCACCAAGGTGCTCACCCTGCCCGGCCCGAACGGCAAGCTCCGCCCGGACGGCATCGACCACATGGTCCGGCGCCGCAGCGACATCCACTACCCGAAGCCGCGGGTGGTCTCGGTGACGCTGCCGACCGAGCTGGGCACGCTCTACACGGTGGACGAGCTCCGCGCGATCGGCGAGCGCGCCCGCGCCCACGGCCTGCGCTTCCACATGGACGGCTCGCGCTTCGGCAACGCCGTGGCCGCCCTGGGGGTCGCCCCCAAGGACCTCACCTGGAAGGTGGGCGTGGACGTGCTCTGCTTCGGCGGGACCAAGGCCGGCATGGCGGTGGGCGAGGCGATCGTGTTCTTCGACCGCGCGCTGGCGGCGGACTTCGACTACCGGTGCAAGCAGGCAGGGCAGCTCGCGAGCAAGATGCGCTTCCTGGCGGCGCCGTGGGTGGGCATGCTCCGGGGCGGCGCCTGGCTGCGCCACGCCCGGCACACCAACGCCATGGCGGCGCTGCTGGAGCGCGCGCTCCGCGCCGTCCCAGGGGTGGAGATCCTCCAGCCGGTGCAGGCGAACTCGGTGTTCGCGACGCTGCCGGGGGACGCCGCCGCGCAGCTGCGCGCGAAGGGCTGGCGCTTCTACGACTTCATCGGCTCGGGCGGCGTCCGGCTCATGTGCGCCTGGGACGTGACCCCCGCCGACGTGGAGGCGTTCGCCTCCGATCTCCGGCTGGCGGTGGCCGGCCGGTCCTAGCGGCGGCGAGGCCCACCCGGCCCTCCCGTAACGCGCTCCCCGCGGCGGCATCCACTAGATGGGCTTGCAGCGGCGCCCGGCGGCGCCGCGCCGCGGAGGACGGGATGGCCGGCTTCGACTACGTGATCGTGGGTGGCGGGATGGCGGGGCACGCCGCCGCCCAGGGCATCCGGCGGGTGGACGGCGCGGGCTCCGTCGCCATCCTCGGCGAGGAGCCCGAGCGGCCCTACGCCCGGCCCCCGCTCTCGAAGGCGCTCTGGCGCGGGCAGGAGGAGGGCTCGATCTGGCTGCCGGAGGTGGACGGGGTCGAGCTCCGCGCCGGCGTGCGCGTGACCGCGATCGACCGCGCCGCGCACCGGGTCGAGCTCGAGGGCGGCGAGGCGATCGAGTACCGCAAGCTGCTGCTCGCGACCGGCGGCGCGCCGCGGCGGCTGCCCGGGGCGCCGGACGAGGTGATCCACTTCCGCACGGTGGCGGACTTCCGCCGGCTGCGGGCGCTCCCGGCCGGGCGGCGGGTGGTGGTGATCGGCGGCGGCTTCATCGGCTCGGAGGTGTCGTCCGCGCTCGCCGACGCCGGCTACCGGGTGACGCTCGCGTTCCCGGAGGAGACCATCGGCGCGCGGACCTTCCCGCGCGAGCTGGGCCTGCACCTGAACGGCTACTACGCCGAGCACGGGGTGGAGGTGCTGCCGGGCGTGCGGATCTCCGGCGTGGAGCGGCGCGGCGAGGGGTTCGCGGTGCGGACCGGCGCCGGCGAGCTGCGGGCGGACCTGGTGGTGGCGGGGCTGGGCATCGTGCCGAACGACGCGCTCGCCCGCGGCGCCGGGCTCGACGTGGACGACGGCGTCGTGGTGGACGCGTCGCTCCGCACCCGCGATCCGGACGTGTTCGCCGCGGGCGACGTGGCGCGCTTCTGGAACCCCGCGCTGGGCCGGCTCGTCCGCGTGGAGCACGAGGACAACGCCAACAAGATGGGGGAGGCGGCGGGGCGCGCCATGGCGGGCGCCGACGTCGTCTACTCCCACCTGCCGTTCTTCTACTCCGACCTGTTCGACCTCGGGTACGAGGCGGTCGGCCTGGTGGACGCGCGGCTCGAGGTCGTGGCCGACTGGCAGGAGCCGTTCCGCCGGGGCGTCGTCTACTACCTCGCCGACGGTCGCGTGCGCGGCGTGATGACCTGGGGCGCGTTCGGGAAGCTGGACGCCGCGCGCGGGCTGGTGGCGGAGCAGGGGCCGCACCGCGCGGCCGACCTGCGCGGCCGGATCCCGGTGTAGCGGCGAGGTCCCGCGGCGTCAGCGCGGGCGATCGCGGTCGAGGATGGCGAACGGCCGCTCGCCCTTGAAGACGCGGAAGAGCAGGTAGAGCGCGGGGAACAGCAGCACCGCCCCGGCGGCGAGCGCCCAGAGCACCGGCACGAGCGTCGCGCGCGGCGCGGCGGCCGACACGAGCGTCTGGTCCGGGACCACGAGGTACGGGTACTGCGACGCGCCCCATCCCAGCACGATGAGCGTGACCTGCGCGGCCGCCGCGGCGCGGGCCAGGCGCACCTGCCCCCGGTACAGCGCGGCGAACGCGGTGATCGCCGCGGCGCCGGTGGCGAGGTGCAGCGGGATCGACCAGCCGCGGCGGGTCAGGCCGGCGAAGACGAGCGGCGCCTCGCGCCAGGAGAGCGCGGCCGACAGGGCGGCCGTCAGGAACACCGCCACGCCCGCGCCGATGGCGCGGCGCCGGAAGTCCTCGCGCAGCGCGCCCTCCGCCTCGACCGCCAGGTACACCGCGGCCACGTACGCGAACAGCGCGGCCGCGAACGCGCCCACGGACAGCGGGAACGGCGCCGCCCAGGCGAACGGCGCCTCGCCGCGCGCGGCCGCGCCCAGGTTCCCGGAGGCGAGCGCGCCCACGATCACGCCCAGCGTGAGCGGCGCCACCACCGAGGACCCGGAGAACACGAGCCCCCAGCGCGCCTGCACCCGGTCCTCGGGCGCGTCGTAGGTGCGGAACGTGAACGCCGCGCCGCGGAGCACGATGCCGACCAGCAGCAGCATGAGCGGCACGAACAGCGCGATGGTGATGGCCGCGAACGCCGGCGGGAACGCGGTGAACAGCAGCACCACGATCAGGATCAGCCAGACGTGGTTCGCCTCCCAGATCGGCCCGAGGGCCTCCTCGATGAGCGCGCGCTGCTCCTTCTTGCGCGGGCCGCCGGCGAGCAGGTCCCAGATGCCGGCGCCGAAGTCCGCCCCGCCGAGCAGCGCGTACAGCACCGCGGCGGCGAGGATCACGGCGCCCAGCAGGTCGGCCGGCGTCACGGCCGCGCCTCCACCGCCGTGCCGGCGCCGGGGCCGAGCGCGACGGCGCGCGGGCTCTTCGCGATCTGGCGCCAGAGCAGCGCCACCACCACCACCGCGAGGAACACGTACAGCACCATGAACCCGATGAACGGCACCGCCAGGTGGGTCACCGGCGTCACCGAGTCGGCCGTGCGCAGCACGCCCCACACCGTGAACGGCTGGCGGCCCCACTCCGTCACCAGCCAGCCCGCCTCGAGCGCCAGGAACCCGAACGGCGAGGCCACCACCAGCGCCCGCAGCAGCCAGCGCCCCGGCTCGCGGCCGCGCACCCGGAGCACGGCCCAGGCCGCCGCGAGCAGCGCCATGATCGAGCCCAGCCCGACCATCACCTGGAACGCGAGGTGGACGAGCAGCGTGTTGGGCCAGCGGTCGCGCGGGAACGCCTCCAGCCCGAGCACCTCGGCGTGCGGGTCGTGGAACGCGAGCAGCGACAGACCGTACGGGATCTCCAGCGCGTACGGCGTCTCGCGCCGCTCCTCGTCCGGGATGCCGCCGATGCGCAGCGGCGCGCCGCGCTCGGTCCGGAAGTGCCCCTCCAGCGCGGCGAGCTTCACCGGCTGGGTGGTGGCGATCTGCCGGGCGGAGAAGTCGCCCGACACGGGCTGGAGCAGCGCCGCGACCGCGCCCACGCCGAACGCGATCCGGAGCGCGGCGCGGTGGAACGGGTTGTCGCGCTCGCGCAGCAGCATGAACGCGTGGATGCCCGCGACCGCGAAGCCGGTCGCCGCGTAGCACGAGATGAGGACGTGGATGACCTGGTGCTGCCAGCCGGGCGGGAACATCGCGACGAACGGGTCGATGGCGGCCGCGCCGGCCGCCACGCCGCCCGCCCCGAGCTCGAACCCGGCCGGCACGTTCATCCAGACGTTCGCGAGCGTCACGAAGAACGCGGAGGTGGCGCCGCTCGCCGCCACCACCCACCCGGCGGCGAGGTGCAGGCGCGGCCCGACCCGGCCCCAGCCGTACAGGTAGATGCCGAGGAAGATGGCCTCCGCGAAGAACGCGAAGCCCTCCAGCGAGAACGGCATGCCGATGATGGGCCCGGCGAACTGCATGAAGCGCGGCCAGAGGAGCCCCAGCTCGAACGAGATGACCGTGCCGGAGACGGCGCCCACCGCGAACAGGATGGCGGTGCCCTTGGCCCAGCGGCGCGCCAGCTCGAGGTGGACCTCCGAGCCGGTGCGCCGCCAGCGCCACTCGGCCAGCACCATGAACAGCGGCATGGCCACGCCGACGGCGGCGAACACGATGTGGAAGGCGAGCGAGGTGCCGAAGAGCGCGCGGGCTGCGAGGAGGTCGGTCACGGCGGGCGATACTTGCTCACCCGGACGGCTGCGCGCCCGGCCTCTCCGGGTGCGGCAGCGTGTCGCTTGCGCCCGCGGCGCGCGGCTTTCCGCGCGGCGGCCGCGCCGGCGCCGTCGCGCCGGCCGGCGCTCGCCCCCGCGCCCGCCCCGCGGCCTCGCACCGGCGCGGGCACGTCGCCACATTCGCGGAGACCTGCGGACACGGAGGACGGGATGGAACACGAGGATCGTGCGACCGAGATGGTGGAGGAGAGGACGGCGCGGGTGCCGTCGCTGGCGTTCCTGGGGATCGCGTTCGGGGCGATGGCCGCCTCGGCCGCGCTCGTGCTCACCGGGCGCAAGCAGCTCGGGAACTTCGTCGGCCAGTGGGCGCCGTCGATCCTGATCATGGGCCTGTACAACAAGCTCGCGAAGGAGGTCGCCGTGCCGAAGCGCCGCGGGCTCGAGAGCCCGTACGCGCGCAGCGGCATCGCCGCGGGCGCGTAGGCGCGGCGCCGGGCGGCGGGGCGCGGCGGCGGAGCCCCGCCCTCCCGCCCGCTAGCGTCCGGTGAGCGCGCGCACCTGCGCGCGCGTGCGGCCCGGGAGGTTGGAGATGAGCGCGGCCGCGCCGAGCCCGGTGAGCCTCGCCACCTCCTCCGGCGCGTCCACGGTCCAGGCGTTCACCGCCAGGCCGCGCGCGCGCCAGGCCTCGGCGCGCGCGGGCGTCACGAGCGAAGCGTCGGGGTGGACGGCCGCGGCGCCGAGCAGGCGGGCGGCGAGCGCGGTGCGCAGCCGCCAGCGGTGTCCCGGCTCGAAGAGCAGCCCCACCGGCACCTCGGGCGCCGCCAGCCGGAACGCCGCCACCAGCCGGTAGTCGAACGACGAGGCGATCACCCTCCCCTCCGCCCCGGCGCGGCGCACGTCGCGCGCCACCGCCTCGGCCAGGCGCAGGTCCCGCCCGCGCGACTTCAGCTCGACGTTCACGACCGCCCCGGGGAGCGCCTCCAGGACCTCCGGCAGCGTGGGGATCCGCTCGCCGCGGAACCGCTCGCCCTTCCACGCGCCCACGTCGAGCGCGCGCAGCTCGGGGAGCGGCGTCGCGTCCACGCGGAAGCGTGGACCGGCCACCCGCCCGGTGTCCTCGTCGTGCACGACCACCACCTCGCCGGTCCGGCAGCGCCAGACGTCCAGCTCCACCCCGTCGGCGCCCTGCGCCAGGGCCAGGCGGAAGGCGGCCAGCGTGTTCTCGGGCGCGTCGGCGCTCGCGCCGCGGTGGCCGAGCACCAGCGGGCGGCCGGCTGCGCGCGGGGCCCTGCGGTTCGGGGTGGACATGCCGGGGTCGCGCTCCTGCGCCTCGCCGCCGCCGGGCGCCTTGCCGCCTGGCGCCCGGAGGGTCGCGCGACTATCCTAGCGCGCCGCACGCCGCGGGATGGCCGCGGCGCGCGCACGGAACCCCGGGATGACCGAGCTCCTCATCGTCGCCTTCGTCGCGCTGCTCGTCTTCGGCGCCACCCGGATCCCGGCGCTGGGGGACGCGCTGGGCCGGGCGGTGCGCGGGTTCCGGGGGGCCGTGCGCGGCGACCGCGGGCCCGGGGAGCCGCCCCGGCCCTGAGGCGCCGCGCGCTCAGCCGGCGCGCCCCGCCACGAGCCGCGCCGCCACCGCGCGCACCAGCGGGTGCAGCGCGCCGTCCCGCGCCACCTCCGCCACCTCGGCGCCGGGCAGCACCGCCAGCAGCTTCAGCGCCAGCTCCGTCTCGGCGTACGGGTTGCGCACCACCGCGAGCGCCACCGCGGTGCGCGTGCGCCAGCGCGGCGACTCGACCACGCACCGCAGCGTCTCGGGACGGCACGGGCGGCGGGCCGCGATCCGCACCACGAACGGCTCGGTGAGCTGCGGGTTGCGGAGCAGCTCGCGGACGACCGACGGCTCGCCCTCCGCCGCGAGCCGCGCGAGCAGGTCCGGATCGCGGTGCGCGCGCGCCAGCGCCTTCTTGTGGCCGAGGGTCAGGTGGGCGAGGCGCGCGTCGGCCTTGTCGCGCGGCGGGCGCCACGGCTTCCGGGGCGGCGGGGCCACCAGGAGCCCGGTGACCTCGGCGAGGCCGCGCTCGGCCGCGGCGGCGTACAGGTCGGCCCGCCAGGCGTAGGGCAGGTCGGGCTCGGGATCGCGCAGCGCCTGGGCGACCGCGGCCATGGCGCCCCGGGCCTCGCCCGCGCCGTGGCGCGCCAGCGCGGCGATCAGCTCCGCCGCCCGCGCCGGCTCGGTGGCGCCCAGCGCGCGGGCCGCGGCGCGGGCGCGGATGGGCCCCTCCTCCAGCGCGGCCAGCTGGCGGATCAGCGCGCGGGCGTCCGTCCCCGGCCCGGGCGCCGCGCCCGCGGTCATCGGGCGGCCGCCGCCACGCCGCCGGTCGCGGCCACGCGCACCGTGGCGCCGGCGAGGTCGTCCGGCGCGTCCGGCAGCACGACCAGGAACGGCAGGGACTCGCCGGGGCGGAGCTGGGCGGGCGCGCGCGCCGCGGCGGCGCGGACCACCGCCTCGAGCTCCGCGGGGCCTCCGGCGCCGTGGAGCTCCTCGGGCGTCGCGACGGCGCCGGCCGGCGCGGCGCCGCGCGCGATCACCTGGCCGTCGCGGACGAGCTCCACCTCCACGCGCGCGCGGGCCACCGGCGACGGCGCGCGCGAGACGACCTTGCCGCGCACGAACAGCACCGGGCCGCCGCGCGCGCGGTCGTAGAGCCCGCTGCGCACCTCGACCACCGAGAGCGGCCCGGCGGCCCGCTCCCCCAGGCCCACCGCGCCCAGCACCGACGAGGGCCGGAACGCGCCCGGCTCGAGCGGCGCGTCCCCGCGCCACGCCACCCGGAACGCGAGCGCCACCAGCAGGAGCGCGGCGAGCGCCGCGGCGTTCACCGCGACCGAGCGCAGCCGCCCGCCGCGCGGCCCCGCCGGCCGCGGGGCCTCGCGCGCCGGCACCTCCGCCGGCTCCGCGGGCGCGATCACCCTGGCGGGCGGGGGAGGCTCCGGCGGGAGCGGAGGCGGCGCCGCGAGCGGCCCGGACGGCTCCGTGGCGAGGGCCAGCGTCTCCTCGCCGCGATCGGCGAAGGAGAGCTCGTTCGGGCCCGCGTCCGCGCCCGGCGCCCAGGGCGCGGCCCGGGCGAACGGATCGTCCTCGATCGGCGCCTCGTCCAGACGCGCCGGCGCCGGCGTCGAGCGCTCCTCCAGCGCCAGGTCCGCGCCGGACAGCGGCCCGCCCGGCAGGCCGAGGTCCGGGCCGCCGGCGAGATCGAGGTCCATCGACGGGGGCGGCGGCGGCGCCTCGAGCGACGCGTCCGGCTCGGAGGGAGCGGCGAGCTCCAGGGCGAGGCCGGCCGGCAGCCCGGGGGCGGGCTCGGGCGGGAACGCGAGGTCGAGGCCGCCCGCCGGCGGCAGCGGCTCCGGCGCGAGCGCTGCCGGCGCGGGGAGCGGAGGTGGCGCGGCGGGAGCCGGGGCGGGCGCGTCGCCGAGCAGGTCGGAGAGATCGGTGAGCGGCAGCGCCGACGAGCCGCCCGGCGCGGCGCCGGGGGCGGGGGCGGCCAGGCCCGCGGGAAGCTCGGCGGCGGCGCGGCGGCGCGGCGACACGGACGCGGCGAACGGGTCGGCGGCGCCCGCGAGCGCCGCGGCGAACGGATCCCCGGCGTCGGCCGCCGCCGCGAACGGATCGGCCGGACCGTCGGCGAGCCCGGGCGGCGCCGGGAGATCACCGTGCGTGAACGCGAAGGGATCGGCGCCCTCGGGCCCCGGGAAGCCGGTGGGCGGCGTCTCGAGCGCGAACGGATCGGCGCGCGGCGCCCCCGGCTCGCCAGCGAACGGATCCGGGCCGAACGGCTCGGGTGCCCGGTCCACACCGGCCGGGCGAGGAGGCGCGAAGGGATCGGCGGCGAACGGGTCCGGCCCCGCCGCGAACGCGGGCTCCGCGAAGGGATCGGCCGGGCCGGGGAGCGCCGGGCCGGGCGGCGGGATGGACGCCGGGCGGGGCTCCGGCGGCGGAGCGGCCGGCGGCGCATCGGGCCGGCGGACCGCGAACACCGTCTTGCACCGCGAGCAGCGCACCTTGGCGCCGCGCGGTCCGATCTTGTCGTCGGCGATCCGGAACTTCGCCTGGCAGTGGGTGCAGTGGGCGATCATGCGGGGCGCCGGCAGGACGTTACACCGTCATGCCGCTTGACACCAAGCGCCAACCGCAGGAACAATGCCCGAAGTTTCGCACACTTACCGCCGCGGATGGAGCGATGAACGACCAGCACACCGAAGGTACGGACACCACCGCCGGCGTCGAGCCCAAGGTCATCAAGCGGTACACGAACCGGAAGCTCTACGACACGGTCGAGTCCCGGTACGTCACGCTCGACGAGATCGCCGAGATGATCAAGGGCGGTGCCGAGGTCAAGATCATCGACAACCGCACCAAGGAGGACCTCACCTCCATCACCCTCGCGCAGATCATCTTCGAGGAGGAGAAGAAGACCTCCAAGATGAGCCTCGAGACGCTCCGGGACCTCATCCGCCACGGCGGCGAGGTGGCCCAGCGGCTGGTGGTGGGGACCCAGGCCGAGCTCCGCGGGCGGGTCGAGGCGGTGCGGGCCGCGGCCGAGCAGCGGGTCCAGAACCTGATGGCGCGCAGCCAGGCCACCAGCGATCGCGCCAAGGAGCTCATGTCCGCCTCGCAGGAGGCGATGGCGTCGCTGCAGCGCCGGGTGGACGAGCGGGTGCGCGCGGCCGTGGACGGCGTGTCCAGCCTGTCCGAGGTGCGCCGGCAGCTCGACGAGATCACCACGCGGCTGCACGAGCTGGAGCGGAAGCTGGAGGAGTCCGCGCGCGAGGATCGCCCGCCGCCCCCGCCCCAGGAGCCGCCCGCGGCCCAGTAGCGCCCCCGGCCGGCGCTCCCGGCCCGCCTAGCCGAACAGCGCGGCGCGCATCGACAGCGAGCCCATGTCGAACCCGGTGATGGGGAACCGCACCGGGTCCGCGCCCGCCGCCCCCGCCGCGTAGAGCAGCGGCAGGTAGTGCTCGGGCGTGGGGTGCGCGCGCCGCCCGTCCGGGCTCCCGATCGCGTCCACCAGCCAGCGCGTGTCGTGCCGCTCCAGCGCGGCGGCCGCGTCCGCGTCGAAGCGGGCGGCCCACGCCGGCGGGGTGGCGTCGCCCCGGCGCAAGGCGGCGAAGGCGTGCCGCAGGTCGTGCACCAGGTTGCCGCTGCCCATCACCAGCACGCCCTCGTCGCGGAGCGGCGCGAGCGCCCGGCCCAGCGCGAGGTGGCCGGCCGCGTCCAGCTCCGCGTCGATGGAGAGCTGCACCACCGGCACGTCGGCCGCCGGGAACGCGTGCACGAGCACGCTCCAGGTGCCGTGGTCGAGGCCCCAGCCGTCCACCACGCGGGCGCCGTCCCCCGCGACCAGCGCCGCCGCGCGCCGCGCCAGCTCCGGAGCGCCCGGGGCCGGGTAGCGGACGCGGTACAGCGCGTCGGGGAAGCCGCCGAAGTCGTGGAGGGTCTCGGGCCGCTCCTGGCCGGTGAGGAGGCTGCCGGCGGTGACGAAGTGCGCGGACACCGCCAGGATGGCGCGCGGGCGCGGGAGCAGCGGCGCGAGGCCGCGGAACGCGCGGCTCCACCGGTTGTCCTCGACGGCGTTCATGGGCGAGCCGTGCCCCACGAACAGCACCGGCATGCGCCGCCCCGCTCCCTGCCGTTCCATCGCGCCTCCCTCCCGCGGCCTACGCCGCGTCGGCCTGCTTCGCGGCCTGCTTCACCGCCTCGAGCTCGATCGTGATCTCCACCTTCTCGCCCACCAGCACGCCGCCGGTCTCGAGCGCCGCGTTCCACGCCAGCCCGAACTCCTTGCGGTCGAGCGCGGTCTTCGCCGAGAAGCCGGCGCGCTCGTTGCCCCAGGGGTCCTTGCCGATGCCGGCGAACTCGGCGTCCAGCGTCACCTCGCGCGTCACGCCGTGCATCGTGAGGTCGCCCACCACGCGGTAGCCGCCGCCGGCCTTCTCGACGCGGCGCGAGCGGAACGTGAGCTCCGGGTACTTCGCGACGTCGAGGAAGTCCGCCGAGCGCAGGTGCGCGTCGCGGTCGGCGACCTGGGTGTCGATGGAGGCGGCGTCGATCTTCACGTCCACCTTCGCGGCGGTGAGGTCCTGCGGGTCGAGGTCCAGGGTGCCGGTCCACTTCGCGAACCGGCCGTGCACCTTCGAGATGACCATGTGGCGGACCCAGAAGTGGATGGCGGAGTGGGTGACGTCGACGGTCCAGGGGGTGGTGGCCATTTCGGATTCCTTTCGCTGCGTTCGTTTGACGGTTCCGCGTTCTCGCGGGTCGGCTCCTCGCTGACGGGAGGAATCTGATACCGTTCCGTCGGTGGCGCAATGCGCCGTCAGGGAAATGAGTGTTGCGTTGGAGGAACGATGGACCTCGACCTGCTCCGCGTGTTCGCCGCGGTGGCCCGCACCGCCAGCTTCTCCGCCGCCGCGCGCGAGCTCCGCATCCCGAAGTCGTCGGCGAGCCGCGCGGTGGCGCGGCTCGAGGAGGAGCTCGGGGTGCAGCTGCTGTTCCGCACCACGCGGCAGGTGTCGCTGAGCGCGGCCGGCACCGGGCTGTACGACCGGGTGGCGCCGCTGCTCCAGGGCCTCGAGAGCGCGCTCGGCGAGCTCCCGGAGCGCGAGGAGGAGCCCTCGGGGCTGCTGCGGGTCACCGCGCCGGTGGACATCGGCATCTTCTTCCTGGCCGAGCTCACCACGCGCTACACGCTCCGCTACCCGGCGGTCTCGGTGGAGCTCGACCTCAGCAACCGGCTGGTGGACCTGGTGGCGGAGGGCTTCGACGTCGCGCTGCGCGTCGCCCCCGGCCTGAAGGACTCGACGCTGGTGGCGAGGAAGGCCTCGCCCGTGCAGCTGCAGCTGTTCGCGTCGCCGCTCTACCTGGCGCGCCGCGGGACGCCGCGCGCCGAGACCGAGCTCGAGGCGCACGACTGGGTGACGTTCGGGACGCAGGCGCGCAAGCTGCGCCTCGAGGGGCCGCGCGGGACCGTCGAGGTGACGCCGCGCTCGCGGATCCTGTGCCCGGAGCTGCTGTTCGTGCGCGAGGCGATGCGGGCCGGCGCCGGCATCGGGCTGCTGCCCTCGTTCATGGCGGAGCAGGACCTGGCGGCCGGGACGCTGGTGCGCGTGCTGCCGCGCCTGGTCCGGACCGGCGGCAACCTGTACGTGGTGAGCCCCGCCTCGCGCCACGTCCCGCGCAAGGTGACCGCGTTCCGCGACCTGGTGCTGGAGCTCGTCAGGAGCCGGCCGCTCGGGCCGCCGCTGCCGTGACGCCGGCGGGGGCCGGCGCGCGCGCCAGCACCTCGTCGCCGATGGCGGCGAGCGCGGCCGCCCCGCTCGACCGCGGCGCGTGCTCGAACACGGTCCGGCCGTGGCTCTGGGCCTCGTCCACCTTCACCGACCAGCCCAGCACCGTCCGCGACAGCTCCCCCGGGAACCGCTCGCGCAGCTTCGCCAGGATCTCGTCGGCGAGCTGCGTCTTGCGGTAGAGCGTCGGCACCACCAGCGCGATGGCCGGCGCCGCGCCGCGCTCGGCGCGGAGGCGGTCCAGGCTCTGGACGATCTCGGCGCAGCCGTCGAGCGCGAGGTAGGTGAGCGCCACCGGCACCACCAGCTCGCGCGCCGCGCGCAGCACGTTGTCGGTCACGAGCGACAGCGAGGGCGGCGCGTCGATCAGCACCGCGTCGTACCGGCCCTCGCCCACCGTGGCGAGCCGGCGATCGAGCCGCTCGGCGCGGTCGGCCGCCGGCGCGACCGCCACCGGGAAGCCGGCCAGGTCCTTGTTGGCGGGCAGCAGGTCGAGGCCGGCCACGGCGGTGGGCCGGACCACCCGCTCGAGCGGCACCGCGTCGTCGAGCAGCCACTCGTGGACGGTGGGCGCCAGGCCGCGCACGTCCACGCCGAGCGACTTCCCCGCGTGGCCCTGGGTGTCGAGGTCGGCCACCAGCACGCGCAGCCCGCGCGCCGCGAGCCGCGCCGCCACGTGCACGCACAGCGTGGTCTTGCAGGTGCCGCCCTTCTCGTTGATGAACGCGATCCGCCGCATGCCGGCCACGTCCCCCCGCCGGCGCGCTACTCCGGACCGGGCCCGCCGCGGTCCGGGCCGCCGCGGTCCACGCGCTCGGAGAGCCCGTCGATCATCTGCTCGAGCTCCTCGAGCTTGCGCTTCAGCGCCGCCACGTCGTCCCGGGACGGGAGGTTGGCCGCGTGCAGCGCCTGCCGGACGCCGCGGTCGAACGTGCTCCGCGCCTGCAGCGCCGAGCTCACCAGCGACTGGAGCCCGCGCCCGGCCCGGTCGCTGGCGAGCAGCTTCCCGACCACCCGGCCCACCTGCTCCTCGCCGGCGGCGAGGGCGCGCTTCAGCACGGGATTCCGCAGCACGTCGTCGAGGATCATCGTGTGTGGACTTGTCCCTTTCCCCTCGATAGCTTGTCAAGCCCAGTGGCTTCCTTCGGCCTGCTCGACCGCCGCCTGCTCGTCGTGACCGGCAAGGGCGGCGTGGGCAAGACGACCGTCTGCGCCGCGCTCGCCCTGCTCGCCGCCCGCGCGGGCAAGCGCGTCCTGGTGTGCGAGGTGAACGCGACCCGCGAGCGGGTCGCCCCCCTGCTCGGCGCGCCTGCCTCGGGGCCCTTCGTCCGGGAGGCGCTGCCCGGGATCTTCACGACGAACGTGACGCCGCACGAGGCCATGCGCGAGTACGGCCTCATGGTCCTGAAGTTCCGGACCATCTACGAGGCGGTCTTCGAGAACCGGCTGGTGCGCTACTTCCTGCGCATGGTGCCGGGGCTCGCCGAGCTGGTGATGCTCGGCAAGGTGCTGCACGAGGTGCGCGCGGAGGAGGGCGGCCGGCCGCGCTGGGACCTGGTGCTGCTCGACGCGCCCGCCACCGGCCACGCCGTCCAGCTCCTGCGCGTCCCGTCCGCGCTGGTGGACACCGTGCCGGCCGGCCCGCTGCGCCACGACGCGGAGTGGATGCAGGCGCTGCTGGTGGACCCGGCGCGCACCGGCGTGGCGCTGGTCACGCTGCCGGAGGAGATGCCGGTCAACGAGGTCATCGAGCTCGACGGGCTGGTGCGCGGCGAGCTGGGCATGGCGGTGGCCGCGCTGGTGGTGAACGCCATGCCGCCGGCGCGCTTCGACGCGGGCGAGGCCGCGGAGCTGGCCCGCCTCGCCGCGGCCCCGCCGCCGCTCGGGCCCGCCGCCGAGGCCGGGCGGATCCAGGCGCTGCGCGCCGAGGCCGCCGGGCGGTACCTGGTGCGCGCCCGCGCCGCGCTCGACCTGCCCACCACCGTGCTGCCGCTGCTGCCGGTCGCGGAGTGGGGGCCGGCGGCGGTGGAGGAGATCGCGGCGGCGCTCGCGGCCGCGCCGCCCGCGGAGGGGCGCCCGTGACCACCGTGCGCGAGAGCCTGGGCGGCCGCCGCGTGGCGGTGTGCGTCGGCGCCGGCGGGGTGGGCAAGACCACCGCCGCGGCGGCGCTGGCGCTCTCGCGCGCGCTGGAGGGCGGGAAGGTGCTGGTGTGCACCATCGACCCGGCCCGGCGGCTCGCGAACGCGCTCGGGCTGGCCACGCTCGGCAACGTCGAGTCGCGCGTCCCCGAGCACAAGCTCGCCGAGGCCGGGCTGCGGCCGCGCGGCGAGCTGTGGGCCATGATGCTCGACGTGAAGCGCACCTGGGACGACCTGGTGGCGCGCCACGCGCCGGACCCGGCCCGCCGCGACCGCATCCTGCGGAACCGGCTGTACCAGCAGATGTCCGCCGCGCTGGCCGGGTCGCAGGAGTACATGGCGATGGAGAAGCTCTACGAGCTCTCCACCGACCGCGACTACGACCTCATCGTGCTCGACACCCCGCCCACCGCGCACGCGCTCGACTTCCTGGACGCGCCGGACCGGATCCTCGACTTCCTGGGCAACGAGACCGCCCGCGCGCTGCTCGCGCCGGCGCTCGGGGCGGGCCGGTTCGGGCTCCGGCTGGCCCAGCTCGGCGGCGGCTACGTGGCGAAGACGCTGGCGCGCTTCACCGGCCAGCAGGTCCTGTCCGACCTGGGCGACTTCCTGCAGGGCTTCCAGGGCATGTACGACGGCTTCAAGGAGCGCGCCGGCGAGGTGCGCGCCATGCTCGCCCGGCCCGAGACCGGGTTCGTGCTGGTGGCGTCCCCGGCGGCCGCGGCCATCGAGGAGGCGCTGGCCTTCCACGAGCGCCTTCACGCGGAGTCGATGCCGGTGGCGGGGCTGGTGGTGAACCGGCTCACCCCGGACCTGTGGCCGGCGGCGACGCCGCTGCCGCGCGCCGCCGAGCTGGCCGCGCCGCTCGCCGCCGCCGCGGCGAGCGCGCCCGACCTGGGGGCGCGGCTCGCGGCCACCCTGGCCGAGCACCAGGCGATGGCGGCCGCGGAGCGGCGCTCGCTCGCCGGGCTCCTCGCCCGGATCGGCGCGGCGCACGCGCTGGTGCCCCGCCTCGAGGGCGACGTGCACGACCTGGCGGGCCTGGCCCGGATGGCGGACCGGCTGTGACGGCGGCGCGCGGCCGCGTGCGATACACTGTCCCGGATGCGCCTGCCCGAGCTCGAGGTCGAGACCCACGCCGCGCGCGAGCTGGTGGAGATCACCGCCGAGGTGCGCCGCGCCGTGGCCGCCGCCGGCCTGCGCGAGGGCCTGCTGCTCGTCTACTGCCCGCACACCACCGCGGGGATCACCATCCAGGAGAACGCCGACCCCGACGTGCGGCGCGACCTCCTGCTCGCGCTCGAGAACGCGATCCCGGACGCGCCGGCGCGCGGGCGCTACCGGCACGCCGAGGGCAACAGCCCGGCCCACGTGATGGCCTCGCTGGTCGGGTCCTCCGCCGCGGTGATCGTGCGCGACGGCGCCCCGCTCCTCGGGACCTGGCAGGGCGTGTACCTGTGCGAGTTCGACGGGCCGCGGCGGCGCACGGTGCACCTCCAGGCGGTGGCCTCGTGACGCGCCGCCTCGCCGCGCTCGCGCTGGCCCTCGCGGCGGCCTGCGCGGGCGCGCGCCGCACCGCGCCTCCGGCCGAGCAGGTCGCGTTCGCGCCGGGCGAGCCGGTGCCCGGCGCGGCCGAGCGCGACCTCGCCGGGAAGAACGCCGAGGAGCTGGCCGCCGTCGGCGCGGCCGCGTCGCAGGCGGGCGACTTCGAGCGCGCCGCCGCGGCCTGGGCGCGCCTCGCCGACGCCTGGCCCGCCTCGCCGCGCGCGCCGGAGGCGCGGCTCCGCGCCGGGCTCGCCTACCAGCGCGCCGGCGCGTGGCGCCTCGCGCTGGAGCGCTTCCGCGCGCGCGCCGCCGGGCCGGGCGACGCGGCCGGCGCGCTCGAGGCCGAGTTCGGCGCGGCCGAGTGCCGGTACCACCTCGGCGAGCTGGACGAGGCCGCCGCCGCGCTGGCGGCGCTGGCCGGGCGGCCGGGGCTGGAGCCGGCGGCGCGGGTCCGGGCGCTGGCGCTGCGCGGGGTGGTGGAGCGCGACGCGGGGCGCGAGGGCGAGGCGGAGCGGTCGCTGCGGCTCGCGGTGGCCGGCTTCGAGGAGGCCTCGGCGGCGGAGCGGCTCGAGCCGTACTTCGCGGCGCAGGCGCAGTACTACCTCGGCGAGCTGTACCGCGACCGCGTCGCCGCCATCCGGCTCGACCCCTCCACCGGCGACGCGGACGCGCTGCACGGCGCGCTGGAGCGGAAGTCGGAGGCGCTGCTGTCCGCCCAGGGCGAGTACCTCCGCGCCATCCGCCTGGGCGACGCCCGCTGGGCCGTGGCGGCCGGCGCGCGGGTCGGCGAGCTGTACGACGGGCTGCGCCGCGAGCTGCTCGCGGCGCCGCTCCCGCCCGGCCTGGACGCGGCGCGGGCCGAGGCCTACCGGGCCGAGCTGCGCGGGCAGGTCGCCGTGCTGGCGTCGAAGGCGGCGAGCGCCTACGAGCAGACGCTGGACTGGGCGCGGCGCGCCGGCGTGGACGACCCGGCGCTGCTCGACGGCGCGCGCGAGGCGCTCTCGCGGCTCGAGCAGGCGGCCGCCGACGGGCCCGCCGCGCCCGCGCGCTGACGCCTAGGTCCGCGGCGGCTCGCCGCCGTACATCGCGTCGATCTCGGCGCGGAAGTGCTGCTCGACCACCTTCCGCTTCACCTTCTGCGACGGGGTGACCTCCCCCTCCGCCTCGGAGAGCTCGCGCGGCAGGATCGCGAACTTCTTCACGGTGGCGAAGCGGGGCAGCCCGGCGTTCAGCCGGTCCACGTGCCGCTGCAGCAGCTCCTGCACCTCCGGGAGCCGCGCCAGCGCCGACACCGGCTCGCCGGCGTGGCCGTGCTCGGCCGCCCACTTGCCGATCGCGTCGGCGTCGAGGGTGACGAGCGCGGTCACGAAGTTGCGCCGGTCACCGTGGACCAGCACCTGCGAGACGAACGGCGAGATGGCCTTCAGCTTGGACTCGAGCTCGGCCGGCGCCACGTACTTCCCGCCGGAGGTCTTGATGAGGTCCTTCTTCCGGTCGGTGATGGACAGGAAGCCGTCCGCGTCCACGAACCCGACGTCGCCGGTGTGCAGCCACCCGTCCGCGTCGAGCGCCTCGGCGGTCTGCTCGGGCAGGCCGCGGTAGCCGCGCATGATCCACGGGCCGCGCATCAGGATCTCGCCGTCCTCGGCGATGCGCACCTCGATGCCCGGGAACGCGGGGCCCACCGAGCCGATCTTCCGCTTCGAGGGCAGGTTCGCGTGCGTCGCCGCGGACGACTCGGTCAGCCCGTAGCCCTCGAGGATCACGACGCCCATCGCGTCGAAGAACTCGGCGATGTCGCGGGAGAGCGGCGCGGAGCCGGACACGAAGAAGCGCAGGCGCCCGCCGAACAGCTCGCGCACCTTGTGGAACACCAGCCGGTCCGCCACCGCGAGCTGCGCCTGGAGCACCGTCCCGAGCGGACGGCCGGCCCGCCGCGCGCGCGACGCCTCCAGCCCGACGTCGATGGCCCACCGGAAGATGGCCGCCTTGACCGCGCCGCCGTCGCGGGCGTTCGAGAGGATCTTGTTGTGGACCTTCTCGAAGATCCGCGGCACCGCGCACACGAAGGTCGGGCGCACCACCCCGAGGTTCTCGACGATCCGGTCCACCCGGCCGTCCACCGCGGTGGGGAAGCCGATCCGGAGCTGGGCGGTGCCGATCATCTTCCCGAACGAGTGCGCGAGCGGGAGCCAGAAGAACTGCACCGCGTCCTGGTGGTCGAGGATGCCCGAGGCCTGGACCGACGCCGACTGCGAGACCCAGCAGGCGTGCGTGAGCTCGACGCCCTTGGGCACGCCGGTCGTGCCGGAGGTGTAGAGCAGCGTGGCGAGCGCGTCGGGGCGCACCGAGGCGGCCGTCTCCTCGAAGGCGCCGGGGTGCTCCGCGTCCCAGGCGCGCCCGCGCGCCTCCAGGTCGGCGAGCGTCGTCACCCAGCCGTCCGCGCTGCCCTCGCCGTCGAACACCACCACGTGCCGGAGCGCCGGCATCCGGGCCCGGCGCGAGGCCAGCTTCGCGACCTGCAGGGCGTCCTCCGCGAACGCCACCACCGTGCCCGAGTCGGAGAGGATGTACGCGCACTCGTCCGCCGTGGAGGACGGGTAGATGGTGCTCGTGGCCGCGCCGGCGCAGAGGATCCCGAAGTCGGCGAGCACCCACTCGATGCGCGTCCCCGACAGGATCGCGCAGACCTGCTCCGACTCGACGCCCAGCGCCCGGAGGCCCCCGGAGATCGCGCGCACCCGCGCCTCGGTCTGCGCCCAGGTCAGGCTGCGCCAGTCCGCGCCGGCCGGGTGGCGGAACGCCTCGGCGTCCGGCGTGAGGCCGACGCGCTCGAGGAAGAGCTCGGGGACGTTGCGGGGCTGGGTGTCGGGCAAGGGCTGGGTCCTCCGGTCGCTTCGTTTGCGGCGCGAATGTAGACCGATCCGGGCCGGGCGGCGAATGGCAGGACGGGCCGGCGCGCCGGGCGCCCAACCGTCGTCCGCTATAACGGACCGACAGCCCTGCGCGCCGCTCCATCGCTGCGTTCCTCCCGGCCGGCTTGACATCCCGCGCATCCGTTTCTTAGGATGACCATCCAACTCAACGGACCGCCCCGCCCAGAGGAACGCATGGCCATCCCCCCGAACAGGAAGCTCCGCTTCGAGACGCTGCAGGTCCACGCCGGCCAGGAGCCCGCGCCGGGCACGAACGCCCGCGCCGTGCCCATCTACCAGACGTCGTCCTACACGTTCGACTCCGCGGAGCACGGCGCGAACCTGTTCGCGCTGAAGGAGTTCGGGAACATCTACACGCGGATCATGAACCCGACCACCGACGTGTTCGAGAAGCGCATCGCCGCGCTCGAGGGCGGCGTCGCCGCGCTCGCCACGTCCTCGGGCCAGGCCGCGCAGTTCCTCGCCATCGCGAACCTGGCGCAGGCGGGCGACAACGTGGTCTCGGCCAGCAACCTCTACGGCGGCACGTACAACCAGTTCAAGGTCACCCTTCCCCGGCTCGGCATCGACGTGAAGCTGGTCGAGGGCGCCGAGGTGGACGCCATCCGCGAGGCGATCGACGGAAAGACCAAGGCGGTCTACGTCGAGTCCATCGGCAACCCCGCCGGCAACGTCCCCGACTTCGAGGCGCTCGCCGCGCTCGCGCACGACAACGGCATCCCGCTGCTGGTGGACAACACCTTCGGCGCCGGCGGCTACTTCTGCCGGCCCATCGAGTGGGGCGCCGACGTGGTGGTGGAGTCCGCCACCAAGTGGATCGGCGGCCACGGCACCTCGATCGGCGGCGTGATCGTGGACTCGGGCAAGTTCGACTGGGCGAAGAGCGGCAAGTTCCCGTTCTTCACCGAGCCGTCCCCCGGCTACCACGGCCTGGTGTTCAACGACGTGTTCGGCCCGAAGGGCCCGTTCGGCAACATCCAGTTCGTCCTGCGCGCCCGGGTGGAGGGGCTGCGCGACCTCGGCCCGACGCTCTCGCCGTTCAACGCGTTCCTGCTGCTCCAGGGCGTCGAGACGCTCTCCCTGCGCGTGCAGCGCATCGGCGAGAACACGCTCGCCCTGGCGCGCTGGCTCCAGGGCCACCCCGACGTCGCCTGGGTGAACTACACCGGCCTGGAGGCGCACCCGTTCCACCAGCGGGCCCGCAAGTACCTGCGGAACGGCTTCGGCGGCGTCTTCACGTTCGGCGTGAAGGGCGGCTACCAGGCGGGGAAGACGTTCATCGACTCGGTGAAGCTCGCCTCGCACCTCGCGAACGTGGGCGACGCGAAGACGCTGGTGATCCACCCGGCCTCGACCACCCACCAGCAGCTCTCCGACGCCGAGCAGGCGGCGTCCGGGGTGACGCCGGACCAGATCCGCGTCTCGCTCGGCATCGAGCACATCGAGGACATCAAGGAGGACTTCGACGAGGCCCTCCGCGCCACGCGGCGGTAGCCCCTCCTCCCGCCGCGCAGCGCCCCGGCCCCTCCTGCCCTGCGGCGGGAGGGGCCGTTCCGTCCGCGGCGCCACGCCGCGCCGCCGGCCGCGCCGGCCTTCCCCGCCCCGGCCGCCACGCGCTAGGCTCGCGGCGCATGCGCCTCCTCACCCTGGGGATCACCGGCCGGACCACCCTGCTCCTGCTGCTGGTGGCGGCCGCGGTGTCCGTCGTGGCGGGCGCCGCGCTGCGGCGCGAGGAGGCGCAGGCCGAGCGCGCGCTCCTCGAGGCGCGCGCCGGCGCGATCGCCGAGGCGCTGGAGCACTCGCTCACCGAGGCGATGACCGAGCACCGGCCGGACACCATGGCCGCGATCCTCGGCGCGGTGGGCCGCGCCGGGGGCGTGGCCGGCGTGGCGCTCGCCGACGCGCAGGGCCGCGTGCGGCTGCGGGCCGGCGAGGGGCCGGAGCGGCTCGGGCTCGGCCCGTCCCTGCGCTGGACCGACGCGCGGCTCACGGTGACGCGCCCGGTGGAGAACGCCGCGTCGTGCCGCGGCTGCCACGGCGAGCAGGCGGTGAACGGGGCGCTGCACGTGTCGCTCGACGTGAGCGGCCTCGGCCCGCGCCTGGCCGCGTCCACCGTGCGGATGGCGGCGCTGGTGGGGCTGGCGCTCGCCGCCGTGTCGCTGGCGGTGGTGCTGGTGCTCCGCACCACGCTGGTGGCGCCGCTGCGGCACCTCTCGCGCTTCGCCGAGGCGCTCGGGCGCGGCGACCTCGCGGCCCGGCCGCCCGACGCGCCCGGCGAGGCGGGGGCGCTGGCCGGGGCGCTCCGGCGCATGGCCGAGGAGGTGCAGCGCACCCACGCCGAGCTGGAGTCGCGGGTGCAGGAGCGGACCGCGAAGCTGGCGGAGGCGCTGGACGAGGCCACCGCCGCGCGCGAGGCCCGGGCCGCCGACCTGCAGCGGCTCCAGGCGATCCTGGACTCGATGGTGGACGGGGTCATCTTCATCGACGCCGAGGACCGCGTGGCGCTCGTGAACAAGGCGGGGCGGGCGCTCCGGAACCTGACCGACGGCGCCGGCCGCCCGATCAAGGACTGCCACCCGAAGGCCAGCCACGGGATGCTCGACCGCGTGCTCGGGTACCTGCGCCGCGGCGACGACGCCGGCCCGGCCCACTCGATCATCAAGGAGCGGGAGGGGCGCTTCGAGACCACCTACGCGCCGGTGGCCGGCGCGGGCGGCGGCTACCTGGGCACGGTCATGGTGATCCGCGACATCACCGAGCGGCGCACGCTGGAGCGGCGGCTGCTCGACGCCGAGCGGCTCTCGGGCCTGGGCCAGATGTCGGCGCAGGTCGCGCACGAGCTGCGCAACCCGCTGAACGCGATCGACGGCGCGGCCCAGTACCTGCGCCGGCGCTTCGAGGGCGACGCCGAGGTGGCCGAGTACTCCGGGCTCATCGGCGACGAGGTCCAGCGGGTGAACCGCTTCATCTCCGAGCTGCTGGAGATCTCGCGGCCGGCCGAGCCGCACCTCGCGCCGGTGGCGGTGAACCGGCTGCTCAAGGAGGCCGCCCAGAAGGCGGCGCTGGCCCGCGGGCTGCCCGCGGGCGCGGTGCGGCTCGAGCTGGCCCCGGACCTGCCGGTGCTCGACGTGGACGCGCCCATGGTCACCGACGCGCTGGTCAACCTGCTCGCCAACGCGTTCGACGCCGGCGGGGCGGAGCCGCCCACGCTGGTGAGCCGCTTCGAGGCGTCCGGCGGCGAGGGCACCATCGTGGTGGAGGTGCAGGACCGCGGCTGCGGCATCCCGGCGGATCAGCTGGACGAGGTGCTCCGGCCGTTCGTCACCACCAAGGCGACCGGCACCGGGCTCGGCCTGGTGGTGGTCACGCGGGCGGTGGAGCAGCACCGGGCCCGGTTCGCGCTCCGCCGGCGCGAGGGCGGCGGGACCGTGGCCGCGATCCGCTTCCCGGTGCGGCGGCTGGTCGAGGCCGCGGCCGGGTCGGAGGTGGACGCGTGAGCACGGGCGGCGAGGGGCTGGTCCTGGTGGTGGACGACGATCCCGGGACTCGCAAGGTCGCGCGCGCGAACCTGTCGCTGGAGGGCTTCGAGGTGCTGGTCGCCTCCTCCGGCGCGGAGGCGCTCGCGCGCCTGGCGGAGTCCGACCCGCTCGCCATGGTCTCGGACCTGAAGATGCCGGACCTGGACGGCATCGCGCTCATGGAGCGGGTCCACGCGCTGCGCCCCTCGCTGCCGGTCGTGCTGGTCACCGCGCACGCCACGGTCGAGACGGCCGTGGAGGCGATGCGCAAGGGCGCGCTCCACTACCTCACCAAGCCGCTCCGCTTCGACGAGCTGGCGCTGGTGCTGCGCCACGCGGTGGCGCACGAGCGGGCCCGGCGCGACGTCCTGCGCCTGCGGGGCGAGCTGGAGCGGGCCGCCGGGTTCGAGGAGATCGTGGGCACCGCGCCGGCCATGCGCGAGGTGTTCGCGATGGTGGAGCAGGTGGCGCCGGCCGACGCGACCGTGCTCCTGCGCGGCGAGACCGGCACCGGCAAGGAGCTGGTGGCGCGCGCCATCCACCGCCGCTCGCCGCGGCGCGACAGGCCCTTCGTGGCGGTGAACTGCACCGCCATCCCGAAGGACCTGATGGAGAGCGAGTTCTTCGGCCACGAGAAGGGCGCGTTCACCGGCGCGGTGGCGCGCCGGGTCGGGCGCTTCGAGCAGGCGGACGGGTCCACGCTGTTCCTCGACGAGGTGGGCGACCTCGACCTCGCCATCCAGGCGAAGCTGCTGCGCGTGCTGCAGAAGCAGGAGATCACGCGCGTCGGCGCGCGCGATCCCATCAAGGTGGACGTCCGCATCGTGGCCGCCACCAACCGCGACCTGGAGGCCCTGGTGCACGAGGGGCGCTTCCGCGACGACCTCTTCTACCGGCTGAACGTGATCCCGCTGCGCCTGCCGCCGCTGCGCGAGCGGCCGCAGGACCTGCCCGCCCTGCTCGAGCACTTCCTGCGCTCGTTCGCGCAGCGCTACGGCCGCACCGCGCCGGTGCCGCCGCCGGACCTGCTCGCCGCGGCGCGCGCCTACCCGTGGCCGGGCAACGTGCGCGAGCTGCGCAACCTCTGCGAGCGCGCGGTGCTGATGGGGTGGGCGGCGGTCGCGCCCATCCTCGGGGCCGGCGTCGCCCCGCGGCCGGACGCCGGCGTCCCGGTGGACACCTCGCTCCCGCTGCTCGAGGCCCGGCAGCGCCTGGTCGAGCGCTTCGAGCGCGAGTACCTCACGCGCCTGCTCAAGGAGCGGCGCGGGCGCATCGGCGAGGTGGCCCGCGCGGCCGGCATCGCGGAGCGGAACCTGTACGAGAAGATGAAGGCGTACGGGCTGAGCCGAGACGACTACCGGTAGCCGTCCGGCGCGCGGGTGCCGAAAGCTCGCATTCACGCTCCGTGCACTCGGCGGCGCCGGCCGCGGCCATTTCTCCCGCGAGTCCGGGCCCCTCTGGCCGCGGCGCAAACTTCGCGGGCGGGTGGGTGAAATCACCCACCGTATTGCGCACTTCGAGAAATTGACACCCACATGGATTGCACCCCTAGCATGCGCGCTCATTGCATCGGATTGGCGCGCGAGGGCGGGGAACCCTCGCAGCCATGGAGGGGGCATGCGCCTCGGTCGCGCAGGGGGACTCGCCGCGCTCGTGCTGCTCGGAGGCTGCCTGGAGGCGCCGGAGCTCACGCACGCGCCGGCGGACGCCTGGTTCAGCGTGGGCGTGGTGAACTCGGGCGGCAGCATCCCGCAGTCCTCCAGCGCGGTGAAGATCGCGTTCCTCTCCGGCAAGCCCGGCGCGAGCACCGTGGCCGCGCGCCGCGTGGCCTCGCCGCCCACCGTGGACGGCGACGCCTCGGACTGGGCCGGCCTCCCCGAGAGCACGATCCCGCTCGTCTCGCCCGGCGCCATCATGGGCATGACCGAGGCGCAGTGGACCGAGGAGTACACCGGCTACTACGTCTCGCGCGGCGCGTGCGTGGCGGGCGAGCCGTGCACCCGCGTCCCGCGCTACGACTACGGCATCGACCGCATCCGGGTGAGGGTCGCCTACGACGACGAGCACGTGTGGTTCCTGTTCCGCTGGAGCGATCCGACCGAGAGCCGCGCCTGGCGGCCCTGGGTCTGGACCGCCGGCGCCTGGGCGCAGGACGCCACGCTCGACGAGGACAAGCTGTTCCTCTCGTTCGACGCCGCGAACTTCAAGCCGCACGACGCGGTGGGCTGCGCCGCCGGCTGCCACGTGAAGGAGAACCTCGGCGTCTTCACCGATCCGATCCGGTCGCAGCGCTTCAGCATGCACACCAACGGCGCGGGCCAGCTGGTGGACGGCTGGACCTGGCGCGCGGCGCGCACCGGGCCGCTCGGCCTCGCCGACGACCAGTTCTGGAACGAGGTCCGCATCTACGGCGACTGCCCCGACCCGCCGGCCTGCGCGCAGGCCTGCCTCACCGGCCGCAGCCCCCCGTGCAGCGTCTCGATGACGCAGACCAACTCCGACGGGCTCACGCCGGCCTCGCCGAAGTGGATGGGCGAGGGCGGGCTCGCCTCGAACCCGGCGGCGCTGTTCGTGAGCGGTGGCGCGCCCCTGGCCGTGCCGATCGACACGGTCACCGTGCCGGCCGACGGCACCCGCATCCCGGCGGTGGCGCTGCAGCCCCCCGGGCTCCACCGCGACGACGTGACCGCCGCCGCGCGCTGGGCCGACGGCACCTGGACGGTGGAGCTGCGCCGCTCGCTCGTCACCGACGACCCCAACGACGCGCAGTTCCCGCTCCGCCCATGAGCCGCCGCACGCCCCCGCTCGCGCTCGGCGCCGTGCTCGCCTCGGCGCTCGCCGCCTGCGGCGCCGACCCGCGCGGCGGCGAGCCGCTGCCGGACGGCGGCGGCGTCCCCGGGACGTTCTCGTCGATCGCCGAGAACGTGCTCGTCCCGCGCTGCGCCACCACCGCCTGCCACTCCGGCAACCCGCCGCCGACCGCGCCCACCTCCCTCGACCGCGAGCTCGCCTACGGCCAGCTCGTGGACGTCCCGTCGATCCAGGCCCCCGCGCTCATGCTGGTCGAGCCGGGCGCGCCCGAGCGCAGCTACCTCGTCCTGAAGCTCCGCGGCACCGCCGGCGACGCCGGCGGCGTGCCCACCCCCATGCCCACCGGCGACACCCTGCTCGACGAGGCCGAGATCCAGGCCATCGAGGCGTGGATCGCCGTCGGAGCGCCCAATGACTGAACGCCACGCCCGCCCTCGCGCCCACCGCCCCGCCGCGCGCCTCGCGCTCGCGGCCGGCCTCCTCGCGGCCGCCGCGGCCGCCCGCGCCGGCGACGGCGTCATCGTTTCCGGCTCGGCCTACGTGGACTCCTGGGGCATCCCGGACCGCAGCGTGGGCCGGGGCGCGCCGCAGGGGCTCACGCTGGACGCCTCGCTCAAGGTCGGCGTGGACATCCACGACGACCTCTCGTTCACCGCCAAGGCCTGCGCGAGCTGCCACGGGTTCGAGATGGAGCACGTGGCCCTCGAGTACACGCCGAAGACCTGGTTCAACGTGCAGGCCGGCCGGATCCTGGTGCCGTTCGGCGAGTACTCGCAGCGCGCCGACCCCTCCGGCCACAAGCCCGCCTCGGCCCCGCTCATCTACGACATGGGGCGCATGGCGTACGGCGCCCGCACCGCCATGAACCTGGGCATCGTGCCGATGCCGTACAGCGACACCGGCGCGCTCGCCTACGGCGTGGCGTGGCTGGGGGAGCGGCTGCAGGTCTGGTACGGGCTCTACGGCGTGGCGGGCCTCAAGGGCGCGAACGACGTGGACTGGATGGCGCTCCGCACCAGCTCGTACTCCGACAACAACCGCGAGCTGGCGGGCGGGGCGCGCCTCGCGCTCACCTACTCCGCCGACGCGAACGCGTTCATCGGCGACGCCACGCTGGGCGGCTCGTTCACCGGCGGCCGGTACGACAAGGAGGCGAAGCTGAAGTACCTGATGTGGGGCGTGGACGCGTCCTTCCGCCTGGGCCCGTTCACCGCGCGCGGCGAGTACGCCGCGCGCCGCACCGACCTGGACCCCGCCGCGAGCGGCTACCGCTACGGCCTGGTGGACGACTGGTTCGAGAAGGAGGGCTGGTACGGGGAGCTCGAGCACCCGCTGGGCCGGTACCTGGCCGCCGTCTACCGCTTCGACGAGCTGCGCCGCAAGGGCGCGCCGCTGCCGGGCGCCTCCGCCGACCTCTCCATCGACAGCCGCATCCAGCGCTACACCGGCGGCCTGGTCGTCACGCCGGCGCAGGGCGTGTTCGTGAAGCTCTCCTACGAGTACTGGGACACCACCGACTTCGAGGACTTCCACTCGTACCACGTCGGGATGGGAGGTGCGTTCTGATGCCCGCGCTCCCGCTCGTCGCCGCGCTCGCCGCGCTGATCGCCGCCGCGGAGCCCCCGCAGGCCCCGCCGGACCCGCGCGACGGCGGCCCCGATCGCATCGACGTCAGGCAGTACCCGCAGGACCAGCAGCGCAAGTACGAGGTGTTCTCGGTGAAGTGCGCCAAGTGCCACCCGCTGGCGCGCTCGGTGAACGCGCGGTTCAGCCCCACCGAGTGGAAGCGCTACATGAAGCGGATGCTGCGCCGGCCCAACTCCGCCATCAACGAGGAGCAGGCCCAGCTCATCTACGACTTCCTGAAGTTCCACGCCGTGCAGCAGGGCTACGGGGGCTAGCGTGTTCGCGTTCGTGGCCCAGCGCACGCGCACGTCCCTGCGCCTCCGCCTGCTGGTGGCGACGGTGGCGCTGCTGGCGCTGGCGCTCGCCGCCGCGGCGATGGCGTTCGAGCGCGTGGCGCGCTCGGTGGTGGTGGACGCGGTCCACTCGCACCTCGCCGCGCGCGCCAAGGAGGTGCACGAGGCGGTGGTGCGGTTCCAGGGCGAGCGCGCGCTCACCGTGCGCAACTGGGCCGAGGCCGAGGCGATGCAGATGAGCCTCGACACGGGCGACCCGAAGTTCGCCGAGGACTACCTGCGCCGCACCATCCAGGACCAGGGCGGCGCCATCGGCGCGGCCGCGCTGCTCGCGCCGGACGGCGAGATCCGCGCCGCCGTGCGCGCGGCGCCGGGCGCGGCGCCCCGCGGGATCGGGCTCGGGGAGATGCGCGGCATCGTGGTGGACCTGCCCGGGCTGGCGCACGCCGGCCAGGGCGCCGCGGTGACGGCCGACGTGGTGCCGCTCGCGCGGCTGCTGCGCGGCGCGCCGGAAGGGAACGCGCTCGTGCTCACCGCGCCGGTGAGGGACTTCGCCGGCGACCTGTGCGGCTACGTCGTCGGGGCGGTGACGCGCGACGCGCTGGCGCGCCTGCTCGGCGAGGTGAGCGGGCGCGACGGCGACTACCGGCCGGTGGTGGCGGACGCGGCCGGCGCGCTGACGTTCTCGACGCCGGGGATCGACGCGGCCGCGCTCGCGCCGGTGCTGGCGGTGCCGGCCGGCACGCCCGGCACGCTGGAGCGGCTCGAGCCGGCGGGCGGCGACCCGGCGCTGGCCGTGCGGACGCAGGCCGCCACGGCGGCGCCGCGCTGGGCGACGCTCATGCTGGTGCCGGAGCGGGTGGCGTACGGGAAGCTCACCTGGCTGCGCGTGGTGCTCGGGCTCCTCTACGCGGGCGTGCTGCTCGCGGCCGCCGGCGCCGGGGTCGCGGCCGTGCGGCAGGCCTCGCGCCCGCTGGTGGACGTCTCCGCGTCGATGGCGCGGGTCTCGCGCGGCGACCTCACCGCCCGCGTCCACGCCGAGTACCGCGACGAGCTGGGCGACCTGGTCCGCTCCTTCAACGTGATGGTGGAGGAGGTGGCGCGCTCCCGGGACGAGCTGCAGCGGACCGAGGCGCTGCGCCGCGAGGTCCAGATCGCGCACCAGATCCAGACCGCCATCCTCCCGGTCAGCCCGGCCGTGCCCGGCTACGAGGTGGCCGCGCGGATGAAGCCCGCCGACGACGTGGGCGGCGACCTGTACGACATCCTCGCGTTCGAGGACGGCTTCTGGGTGCTGGTCGGCGACGTCTCCGGGCACGGCATCAACTCCGGCCTGGTGATGATGATGGCGCAGGCGGCCGCGTACGGCGCCATCGCCGAGGACCCGCGCTGCTCGCCGCGCCACGTGATCGCCGCCGTGAACCGGGTGGTGCACGAGAACGTGCGCCGGCGCATGGGCCGCGACGACTACCTCACGCTGATGGCGGCCCGCCACCTCGGCGACGGGCGGTTCGTGGCCGCCGGCGCGCACCAGCCCATCTTCGTGGTCCGCGGGCCCGGGGCCGTCGAGGTGGTGGACTCGCCCGGCCCGTGGGTGGGCCTCACCGCCGGCGTGCCGCCCGGGGTGACCGAGTACGAGTTCCAGGTCGGCCCCGGCGAGCTGCTCTGCCTGGTGACCGACGGCATGCTGGAGGCGCCCGCCGCCGGCGGGGAGCTGTTCGGCGAGGACCGGCTGGCCCAGGTGCTCGGCGACCTGCACGGCGCGTCCGCGCCGCAGGCGCTCGGGACCGTGTTCTCCGCGGTCGAGGCGTTCGCCGCCTCGCAGGAAGACGACATGACAACGGTGGTGCTGAGGCGCAAGAATGACGACCGCTGATGCCCGACGCGGAGGGACGCCCGTCTATCTCACGCTGCGAATGAAGCCGCCCTGGGTCTTCATCGACGAGATCCGCCGGTTCGTCGAGTCGTTCTGCGCGTGCGCCGGGACCACCGACAACCGCGAGGCGCAGCTCGCCCTGGCGGTGCACGAGCTGATGCAGAACGCCGTGCCCCACTCGCACGACGACGACGTCGAGCTCACGCTGGAGGTCGAGCCCGAGGCCGACCGCGTGGCCGTGGCCGTGACCAACCGCTGCACGGAGGCCGAGTACCACGCGCTCGAGGAGCGGGTCGCGCGCATGAACGGCGAGCCCGACGCCCTCCGCCACTACCTGCAGGCGATGCACGATACCCCCACCGCGCAGCGCGGCGGGCTCGGCCTCGCCCGCGTCCGCTTCGAGGCGCAGCTCGAGCTGTCCGTGAGCCGCGCCGGCGGGCGCATGACCGTCCACGCGTCGGGGCGGCTCCGCCCCACCCCGCTCCAGACCTCCGGAGGTTCCCGATGACCGCAGCGTTCCAGCCGGGCGGCCGCGCCACGCCGTTCCAGGTGTCCGAGGAGAAGTACTCCGCCAGCATGGCCACCGAGCCGCTCGGGACCCGGGTGCTGTTCCGCGGCACCATCAGCACCGTCAACCCCGCGACCGTGCTGAACCCGTTCCTCGACGCCGTGCACGACGAGGTGGTGAAGAAGGGCGAGCGCGCCGTGCGGGTGGACCTGCGCGAGCTCGAGTTCTGCAACTCCTCCGGCTTCAAGGCGTTCATCCACTGGATCCAGCGGATCCAGGCGCTGCCCGAGGCCCAGCGGTACGGGCTGCGGTTCCTGTCGAACCCCGCGCGCAAGTGGCAGAAGACCAGCCTGCTCGCCCTCTCCTGCTACGCGGTGAACACCGTCGCCATCGACTGAGGTCCCGGCCTACCCGCCCCGCCGCACCGGCACCTGCCCGGACTCCATCCTCGCCTTCAGGTTCGCGAGCAGCGCGTCCGCCTCGCGCTCGTTCATGGCGCGCAGCGCCGCGCCGGCGACGATCTGCACGATCCCCGGCACCTCGTACTCGATGGCGAGCTCCACGTTCGTGCCCTCGGCGGCGGGCTCGAACCTCCACCGGAACGTGCTGGGGATGCCGCCGCTGTTGTGGTCCTCGCGGCTGCGGCCGGGCACGACCGCGGTGGTGTCGCAGTGGCCGCGGAACGGCAGGCCGGCCATGCGATAGGTCCAGTCGAACGCGTGCCGGCCGTCGTCGCCGACCTCGGCGTTCCGGACCGCCACCAGGCTGGGCCAGATCTCCAGCAGGTTCCCGGGCTCCGAGAGGTGCGCGAACACCCGCTCCGCCGGAGCCCGGATCGCGATCGAGCGCGTGATGCCGATCATGATCGCCTCCGGGCCGTGCTCCGGCGATCAGGCTACGCCGGCCTGGCGCGCCCGGCGGCGCACCGCGCGGGCCGAGGCACGCCGCCGCACGCGCCGGGCGCGTTCAGACGCCCGGCCGGATGGCCAGCGGCAGCTGCCAGCGCCGCCCGGGCTCGGCGCTCGGCGCGGGGAGCACCTGCCCCGCGAGCGCTGCGCGGACGCAGGACACCTCGGCCTCGGTCGCGCCGCCCGGCGCCTGCGGGCGGGCGTCGAGCACCCGGATGCCGCCCTCGACGGTCTCGAGCGCCACCACGACCGCCGCCCCGGCGCCGTCGGGTGGAGCGCAGCGCTGCGCGCGCTGCTGGAGCGCCGCCATCCCGCCGGCGAGCTCGCGGCGGAAGGAGGCGAGCGCGTGCCGGCGCTGCGCGGGCATGGCCCGCTGCGGGGAGCGGTCCACGCCCCCCGCCCGCAGCGGCGCGGCGCCCGGCGCGGTGGCCGCCGGCGGCGGCGCCGGCGCCGGAGCGACGGACGGCGCGGACGGCTCGGGCGCGGCCGCGAGCGGGGCCGGCGGCGCGCCCTCCGCGGTGGCCACGCCCCGCGGATCCCGGTCGGCGAAGACGCCGAGGAGCGCGAGCCCGGCGGCGAACGCGGTGGCGAGGACGGCGAGCAAGGTGCGCTGGATGCGGCTCACGGCGACCTCCGGCAGGCCGGCCCGCGACGGGCCGGCGGTTGGAGCGAAGGGGAAGGCGCCGCCGGCGCGGCCCGGAGGCCGGCGCCGGCGGCGCGGGCACGGCTACGGCGTGACCACGGTCGCCACGTTCGACCAGGCGGACGCCCCGCCGCCGTTCACGGCGCGGATCCGGTAGGAGTACGTGACGCCGCGGTACAGGCCCGTCTGCGTCACCGTGACGGTGTTGGCCGCCAGGGTGCTGGTGTTGAGCCCCACCGTGAACGACGCGTTGGTCGCGCGCTGGAGCTCGAACCCGGTCTCGTCGGTCGAGCCGTCCACCCAGGTGAGCGTGACGTTCGCCTTCTTCCCGGAGCGCACCGCGGTGCCGGCCAGGCCGGAGGGCGGCAGCGGCGGGCTCACGACGGTCACGGCGTTCGAGACCGCCGGGGCCGACGAGCCGCCCGCGTTCACCGCGCTCACCCGGTACTGGTAGGTGTGCCCGCTCGACACGGCGGGATCGGTGAACGTCACCGTGCCGGTGTTGCTGCGCGCCGGCGGCGCCGACAGGTACGCGAACGCCCCGCCGTCCACCGAGCGCTCCAGGACGAAGTACGCCTCGCTGGTCGCGTTGTCGCGCCAGGTGAGCGCGACCGACGGACCGGCCGCCAGGGTGGCGACCGCGTTCGTGGGGGCCTGCGGCGCGGCCGGCAGCGGCCCGCCCACCGGCGCCGAGACGGACTCGCCGGCCGAGCTCACCGCCACGATCCGGTAGCTGTAGGTCAGCGCCGGGTCGGCGGTGGCGTCGCGGAACCGCGCCTGGTTCGCGAGCGTGGTGCCGAGCGAGACGTACGCGCCCGCCTTCCCGTTGTTCCCGATGGGCGCCCGCTCCACGCGGAAGCCGATCTCGTTCGACGGGTCACCCCAGGTCGCCGTGCCGGCGTAGCTCACCGGCGTGGCGTCGATCCAGGCGAGGTCCACGCCGCCCGCGCCGGGCGCCACCGTGACGCCGGTGGGCGGGTACGGCAGGGTCGTCGCGACCGAGACGGCCATGGGCCGCATCATGTCCATCTCCTCGTGGCTGAGGATGTGGCAGTGCCAGACGTACTCCCAGCCGAAGTCGGTCATGACGTTGGTGAGCGCCGGGCTGACGGGGTTGCCGTTCGCGTCCACGCTGTTGAAGCCGTCCGGCGAGCCGAGCGGCATCATCGGGTTGAGCGGGCGGACGCTGTGCGGCAGGCCGAACGGGAGCTTCGGGACGACGGGCCGCATCGCCACGATGGTGTCCTCGAGCGGGCTGATCCGCACCGTGTCCTTCCAGCCGAGCTCGTTCGCGTCCGGCCGGCGGACGATGCCGTCCCAGCCGACGCGGTTGACGAGCTGGATGTCGAACAGGTGGAAGTGGATGGGGTGCGTGTCCACGCCGTTGTGCGTGATCTTCCAGAGCTGGGTGCCGTCGTCGGTCGTGGTGATCGGGGTCACGTCCACGCCGGGCGGCAGCACGATGCCGGCGAGGACCTCGCTGGCCGGGTTGACGTAGGGGTACAGGATCAGGTTCTGCTGCTGGCCCGCCTGCGCGTTGGGCGCCTCCAGGCCGAGGTTGCCGCTCATGCGCCCGTACTCCTTCTCGAACGCCTCGCCCATCTCGTCCTGGATGGCCTTGCGCTGCAGCGGCATGGTGAGCGGCACGCCGGAGACGGTGTCGAACGCGAACAGCTCGTCGTAGATCTGCACCAGGCCGGCGCGCGGGCCGTTCGCCTGGAAGGCGGTGCCGAGCGCGGCGTTGTACGGCTCCTGGCCGACGACGATGGGGTGCTGGGAGGACTCGAACACGCCGGTCCCGTCGGCCTTGTGCGCGAACGCCGCCCGCAGCGCCCCGAGGTCGAACGGCGCGGCCGGGGTGCTCCCGCTCACCTTGATCTGCATGACGGTGCGGGTGTTCGGGCCGAAGCCGGGCGGCGTGGAGGGCGCGCCGCCGGTCGAGGTCAGGTCCGGGTTGCCGGTGTAGTAGTCGTAGCGCGGGTCGCGCGCGGGGAACGCGGCGGGCGCGTCGTTGTAGAGGATGAGCGTCTGCCCCGCGAACGCCGACAGGTCCACGATCACGTCGGCGCGCTCGGCGGGGCCGAGCAGCAGGGCGTGCTTGTCCACGTTGCCCGCGTTGAACACGGTGGGGTCGGTCACCCAGGTGATGGGCTGCGGCGGCACCACCACCGGCGACGGCAGGAAGCCGCCCTCGGTGCCGATCTGCACGAAGCTCGGGCCGGGCGGGCTGAGCGCCGTGTCGGGCGTGGGGAACACGCCGGCGGGATCCGCCAGCGCCGCCTGCACCTCGGCGGCGTTCAGCGCCACCTCGGTGCCGCTCGCGTCGGCGACGTAGAGCTGCAGGTTGAAGAAGCGGTCGTTGGCCGCGTTCAGGATGCGGAGGCGGTAGGTCCTCGGCTCGAGCGTCACCGTGGGATAGACGGTGCCGTTCACCGTGGGCGTGTCGTTGAACGCCTCCATGCCCATGGACAGCCACGGCGTGCCCGGGACCAGCGGCGGCTCGCACCAGCCGGCGCCCGGGTCGCAGGCCGGGTCGTAGTACGGGTTCGCGATGGGCGGGTAGTCGATGTTGGACGTGGGCGGCCAGAACCACGGCCCGTAGGCCCAGCGCCCGAACTGGTTCACGCCGCTCGCGTCACCGGGGTTCTGCGCCGGCATGTAGACGTGCGGGACCCAGAGGCTGCCCAGCCCGCCCCAGCGCGCGAGGTCCCAGGTCGGATCCTGCGCGGCGAGCTGCGGCTCGGGCGGCACGAACGTCTTGTCCTGCACGATGAGCGGCAGCGTCTCGGCCAGCCCGGGGATGATCCCCTGCGCGACGAGCGCGTCCTCGGCCGGGTCGGAGATCACGTAGGCCGCGGCCTCGCCGGCGTAGACGTTGAGCCGGGTGATGCCCCACGCGTGGTCGTGGTAGAACATGAGCCGCGCGCTCTGCTGGTTCGTGTAGAAGAACGTCATCGCGCCCGGGCCGGGATCCGGCATGTCGGGCACGTTCGTCACGCTGACGCCCTTCGGATACGTGGTCGAGTCGCCCGCCGGCGTGATCCACTGGTGCGGGGTGCCGTCGCTGATCCACGGCGTGATGCCGCCGTGGAGGTGCAGCGTGGCCCGGTTCTCCGCGAAGCAGCCCATCGGCTTCGGCGTCATGCCGCACATCGGGCTGCGCGGATCCGGCTCGGCCATGCCGCCCATGTCCGGGCCCATGCCCGCGCCCATCACCGTCGTGTCCACCGGCAGGAACAGCTCGCCGCCCTGACCGGTCGGGAGCAGGTTGCGGAACAGGATCCGGACCGGGCGGTCCTTCGTGGCGAGGATGGCCGGCCCCAGGGAGTGCGGGCGGTCCACCCCGACCGCCTGCTGCCCGCCGGGGAGCGCGATGGGCAGGCCGTCGGTCCCCACCAGCGGGACGCCGGCGCCGGGGACCACCGCCGTGGCGAGCTGCACGTAGCCGCGCAGCAGCGTGGGCGGCAGGTCCGAGTGGAGCTGCTCGCGGTACTGCACGACCGCGATCTCGTAGTAGTCGGAGCCCGGGTACGTGGTGGTGTCGGGGACGGCCACGGGGATGTACTGGCCGAGGTCGTTGGCGGCGGCGGCGCCGAGCCCGGGCAGCCCGTTCACGAACTTGCGGATGCCCGGGGTGACGTAGCCCGTGCCCGGCGCGTCCAGCGTGATGGCGGTCACCGCGCCGGTGACCGGATCCACCACCGCCGTCGCGGCCGCGCCGGTCGCGGTGGTGGCGGCGCTGGTGACGGTGACGAGGGTGCTCCCGTCGGCGAGGTAGCCGGTCCCGGGGGCGGTGACCGCGACGCCGGTGACGGCGCCGGTGACGAGGTCCACGGTGGCGGTGGCGGTCGCCCCCGTGCCGGCCCCGGTGATGCTCACGGTCGCATCCGCCAGCCGGAGCGGGCTGTTGGCGTAGTTCGCGTAGGGGCCGAAGTAGTGCGGCGCCGAGCCCGGCGCGGCCATGGTCGCCGTCGTCATGGCGGCGTCCAGGCTCTGGACCACCAGGCCGGAGCCGGCGGCCGCCGCGTCGCGCTGCGCCTGCGAGACCCGCGTCTGCTGCGAGCCGCCCGCGCTGGACGCCGCCCGCGGTGCGTCCGCCGCCCAGCCGATCGACGCCAGGGCCAGCGCCAGCCGTGCCCAGTGCCGAAGCATCCTCGTCGTCATCACCGTGTCCTCCCGTGCACCCTCGGTGCCGCACACCGTCCGTGCCACGCCGCCGTCGGCCACCCTCGCTCCGTCCGTGCGTGGTCTCGGTCGAAGCTATCCAGGGCCCGGCGGGCGACCATCCCGAACAGCGGGGACACATTGATCAATCATTGAACCGCGGTAGTGCGGATGGTGCTCGGGATTGCACCATGGGAGCGGCGCCGGGCGCGCGCCGGAGGCCGTCCTGCTTCACCGCTCGTGCATGCGACTCCGCCGCCCAAACCGCCCGGGTCTCGCGGAGTTGGGTCGTGCCCCTTGATCTGGCCTGGCACGATCCGGGCGCGAGCGACGCGTGCCCGGACGTGGCGGCCGCCGGCGACCGCGCGGCCGGCGCTCCACGAGATCACGATGAGAAAGCTCTCATTGACGACCCAACGGAGCCTCGGGCCATAATCACCCTGGGTGAACGCGCCGAGGCGCCTGGCGCCCAGCGGCGCGCGCGACCTCCTCGCGCGGGGGCAGGGGGAACCCCGGCTCGAGCCGGCCGCGCGGCGCCCGGGTGCGCGCCGGTCGGAGCACCGCGCGGAAATTGATCCGGTTTGCAATCTCCCGCCTCGCCAGCGGACCGCCTTCACCCCGAGCGGACTTGATCGCCGCGCGGCGCCGGATCGGACGCGCGCATCCGAGGATCCGGCGCGCCTCATCCGACCGGGCGGGGCGCGGCATCCCGCCGCCGGGGGGGTCGAACGCAGTGAGCACGCGGCCTTGCGTGCCGGCGAGCCCTCCCGCCGTGGTGGCAAGGCGCTTGCGAAGAGGCAGGCCCGTCCCCGAACGCGAGGCTCCCCTCCATGCGCAAAGGAAGCTCCCTCCTCTCCCTGCCGGTCGTCCTCCTCGCGGCCGCCGCCGGCGCCGCGGTCGGCGTGGGCGGATACGCCTTCGCCTACGCGAAGGGCACGTCGTACCTCGGCAACGACCCCGCCACCTGCTCCAACTGCCACGTGATGAGCGGCCACTACGCCGGCTGGCAGGCCTCGGCCCACCACGCGGTGGCCACCTGCAACGACTGCCACACGCCCGCCGCGACCGTCTCGAAGTACGCGGTCAAGGCGGAGAACGGCTGGCACCACTCGATGGCGTTCACCGTCGGCGGCTTCCCGGACGTCATCCGCGCGCGCGCCGAGAGCACCGCGGTGATCGAGGGCCAGTGCCGCCACTGCCACGCCCAGATCGTCGATGCCATGACCGGCGGCCGGGACGGCGTCTCGTGCATCCGCTGCCACGCCTCCGTCGGACACCTCCGCTGATCCACCGCCTCACGCCGCACTCCAAGGAGAACCTGCAATGACCGTCGAGACCCAGTCCCCGAGGAAGCGCGCGCTCGTCGTCGGCGCGATCGCCGCCGTGTTCGCGCTCGCCGCCGTCCTCGCCGCCGTGGTCCTGGTGGACGTCGCCCAGAAGAAGGCCGAGGCGCGCAACCCGGTGGTGCGCGTCGTGGAGCTCACCGACGAGACCGAGGACCCCGCAATCTGGGGGAAGAACTTCCCGGTCGAGTACGACCTCTACAAGCGGACCGCCGACATGGTGCGGACCAAGCACGGCGGGTCCGAGGCGATGCCGCGCACGCCGAGCGACGGCGATCCGCGCAGCGTCACCGCCCAGTCCAAGACCGACGCCGACCCGCGCCTCAAGACCATGTGGGCCGGCTACGCGTTCGCCGCCGACTTCCGCGAGGAGCGCGGCCACGCGTACATGCTCGACGACCAGTTCTTCACGCAGCGCCAGGTGGTCGCGAAGCAGCCCGGCACCTGCGGCCAGTGCCACGCGTCGGTGTACGTGCCCATGAAGAAGCTCGGGAACGGCGACATCTTCAAGGGCTTCGAGGCGCTCAACAAGATGCCGTACTCCGAGGCGAAGCAGCACTTCAAGCACCCGGTGTCCTGCATCGACTGCCACGACCCGGCCTCCATGGACCTGCGCGTCACGCGCCCCGGGTTCCTCGAAGGCATCCGCGCGTACAAGGCGTCGCTGGGCGTGAAGGACTACGACCCGAACACCATGGCCACGCGGCAGGAGATGCGCGCGTACGTCTGCGGCCAGTGCCACGTCGAGTACTACTTCAAGGGGCCGGAGAAGCGGCTGACCTTCCCCTGGTCGAAGGGCCTCAAGGCCGACGAGATCGTCTCGTACTACGACGAGGTCGGGTTCAAGGACTGGGTGCACAAGGAGAGCGGCGCGCCCGCGCTCAAGGCCCAGCACCCCGAGTTCGAGATGTGGAACCAGGGCATCCACGCCCGCTCCGGCGTGGCCTGCGCCGACTGCCACATGCCGTACATGCGGGTGGGCGGCACCAAGGTCTCGGATCACCAGGTCCGCAGCCCGGTGCTGAACCTGAACCGCGCCTGCCAGGGCTGCCACAAGTGGCCGGAGGCGGAGCTGAAGGGGCGCGTGGAGGCGATCCAGGACAAGCACATGCAGCTCCGCGAGCAGGCCTTCGACGCCCTCGTCGCGCTCATCGGCGAGATCAAGGCCGCGCGCGAGGCGGGCAAGACCGACGACCAGCTCGTCGCCGCCCGCTACCTGCAGCGCCGCGCCCAGTTCCTGTTCGACTTCGTCGAGGCCGAGAACTCCACCGGCTTCCACGCGCCGCAGGAGTCCGCCCGCGTGCTGTTCGAGTCCATCGACGCCTCGCGCCAGGGTCAGCTCGCGCTGCGCGATCCGTCGTTCAAGCCGACCGTGGCGGTGGTGAACGTCTCCACCGCGCCCGCCCCCGCGGCGCCCGCCACCCCGGCGGTGGTCCCCGCGGTCCTGAAGTAGCAGCCCGGTCCCCGCGCCCGGCCGCCCCGTCCCCCACTCCCCCGGGGCGGCCGGCGCGCGGGGGACCACGACGTCCCACCCGTCGCTCCGAAGGAGTCGAGAATGCGCACGCTCCTGCTCGCTTCCCTCCTCGCCCCGGCGCTGGCCGCCGCGGCGCCGGGCGCCCCCGCCCGCGCCAAGGCGCCGCCGCGCCACCCCGACGTCGCCGCGCAGCTCGCGGTGCAGGACTGCGCCGAGTGCCACGCCACCCGCACGCCCGCGGTGGTCCGGGCGTGGGAGGGGTCGCCGCACGGCACCGCGCTGGTCAAGTGCGTCGTCTGCCACGGCTCGACCGGGAAGGACTTCACCCGCGCCGTCGCCGGCGCGCGCTGCGCGGGCTGCCACGCGGCCGAGGCCGCCTCGCCCGCCGCGGCGCGCGCGGGGCCGCGCGGCTGCTTCTCCTGCCACGAGCCGCACGCGCTCACCGCAACGGGCGAGACCCCGCATTCCAGGTGAGCATCGCACCCCGAGGAGAACACCATGCCTCTCACGCGCCGTGACTTCCTGAAGGCCTCCGCCGCCGCCTCCGCCCTGGCCGGGCTCGGGCTCCCCGTGGACGCGCTCGCCGCCGAGGGCGGTGAGCGCTGGGTGAAGTCGGTCTGCCGCTACTGCGGCACCGGCTGCGGCCTGTACGTCGGCGTCCGCGACGGCAAGGTGTTCGCCGTCAAGGGCGACCGGGACAACCACAACCGCGGCCTGCTCTGCCTGAAGGGCTTCCTGCTGCCGCAGATCATGTCGGCGCCGGATCGCTGCCTGCACCCGCTGGTGCGCAAGGGCGGCAAGCTGGTGCGCGCGAGCTGGGACGAGGCGATGTCCCTCGTGGCCCGGCGGTTCCGCGAGGCCGTCGAGGCGCACGGACCGGGCGCGGTGGGCTTCTACGGCTCCGGCCAGGGGCTCACCGAGGAGACCTACGCGGCGAACAAGCTGTTCAAGGCGGGCCTGCGCACGAACAACGTCGAGGGCAACCCGCGCCTGTGCATGGCCTCGGCGGTCGGCGGCTACCTCAGCACGTTCGGCAAGGACGAGCCGATGGGCTGCTACGAGGACATCGACCACGCCGACGTCATGCTGCTGGTCGGGTCGAACGCGGCCGAGGCGCACCCCATCCTGTTCGAGCGGATGGCCCGCCGGAAGCAGACCGGCAAGGACGTGAAGGTGATCGTCCTCGACCCGCGGCGCACCCCTACCGCGCGCATCGCCGACCTGCACCTCTCCTTCACGCCGGGCACCGACCTCGCCATCCTGAACGCGATGGCGAACGTGCTCGTCGCCGAGGGGCTGGTGGACGAGGCCTTCCTGAAGGCGCACGTCGCGTTCGGCGAGGGCAAGGACGTGAACCGGGCCTGGGAGGACTACCGGGCCTTCCTGGCGCCGTACACGCCCGTTCGCGCGGCGGAGCTGTCCGGCGCGCGCGCCGAGGACATCGTCACGGCCGCGCGCTGGTTCGGCGAGAAGGGGCGCACCGCCACGTCGATGTGGTGCATGGGGCTCAACCAGCGGACCCGGGGCGTGTGGGCGAACAACCTCGTCCACAACCTCCACCTCCTGACCGGCAAGATCGGCCTCCCCGGCTCGACCCCGCTGTCGCTCACCGGGCAGCCGAACGCCTGCGGCGGCGTCCGGGACGGCGGCGCGCTCTCGCACCTCTTGCCCTACGGGCGCGTGATCGCGAACGAGAAGCACCGCGCCGAGATGGAGAGGCTCTGGAACGTGCCGCCCGGCACCATCCAGCCCGAGAACGGCAAGGCCACGATGGACCTGTTCCAGGCGCTGGAGGCGGGCGACCTGAAGGCGCTCTACGTGATGACCACCAACCCGGCCCAGTCGCTGCCGAACGTGGACCGGTACCGGAAGGCGCTCGAGGCGCGCAAGGCGTTCCTGGTGGTCACCGAGGCGTTCCACCCCACGCGCACCTCCGAGCTCGCCGACGTGGTCCTGCCGGCCGCGCTGTGGGCCGAGAAGGAGGGCGTGTACGGCTGCACCGAGCGGCGCTACCAGCTGCTCGAGCAGGCGGTCCGCCCCGCCGGCGAGGCGCGGCCGGACTTCGCCATCCTCTGCGACCTCGCCGCGCGGCTGGGGCACGGCGAGCTGCTGCCCTGGAGGCGCCCGGCGGAGGCCTGGGACGAGATCCTGACGCTGAGCAAGGGGACCGCGTACGACTTCACCGGCATGACGCGGGCCCGCCTGGCCGAGTCGCACGGGCTGCTCTGGCCGCTGCCGTCGGAGGGCCACCCGGGCACGAAGCGCCGCTTCGTGAAGGGCGAGGACCCGCTCGTCCCGGCCGACGCGCCCGACCGGATCCGCTTCTACGGCCGGCCCGACGCGCGCGCGGTGGTCTGGCTGCGCCCGCACCAGCCGCCGGCCGAGGTGACCGACGCCGCGTACCCGCTGGTCCTCACCACCGGCCGCGTCATCGAGCACTGGCACACCGGGACCATGACCCGGAACTGCAAGGAGCTGCGCCACGCGAACGCCGAGTCGGTGGTGGAGCTCCACCCCGACGACGGGAAGCCGCTCGGGATCCGGACCGGGGACGAGGTGCGCGTCAGCTCGCGCCGCGGCGCCGAGACGTTCAAGGCGAAGCTGGTGGACGGCGCGCGCCCGGGCACCGTGTTCGTGCACATGCACGACCCGCAGCGCATGTGCAACCGCCTCACCATCGACGCGGTGGATCCCGTGTCCAGGCAGCCCGAGTTCAAGATCTGCGCGGTGAAGATCGAGCCGGTCCGCAAGGCCTGAGCCGGAGGGAGGTCCACATGCTCGTCGCGGGGGTGGTGATCGAGACCGTGCCGGGGGCGGCGCCCCGGGTCGCCGTTCGGCTGCTCTCCGAGCCCGCGCTGGAGCTGGAGGGCGGGGACGGCGACCGCCGCCTGGCGGCCGTGTTCGCGGGCGCCGACGGCGCGGCGCTCGAGGCGCTCGCGGACCGGCTGCTCGCCGGGGACGACGAGGTGCTGGGCGTGTACCCGACCTACGTCGCGGACGAGCCGGGCGACGGCGGGGCCTGAGCGCCGGCCGCGGCGCCGTCGCCCTCGAGCCGCGCGTCCAGGGCGGTCGCGGCCACGATCGCGATCGAGCGGAAGAAGAACCCCACGCCCGGGATCGCCAGCACCGCGCCCACCGCGACCCCGAAGCCGGCCGTCTCCCAGGGGTGGCGCTCGGTGAACTGGACCTCCTCGGCCCACGGGCGCGTCAGGCGCGCGAGCAGCCGGCCCGCCCAGCGGAACGGCCGGAGCAGCCACAGCGCGCCGCCGAGCCGCTGCAGCGCCCGCGCGTACCAGGGGGTGTCGGCGCCCCGCCGCGGCCCGGGGATCGCCTCCAGCGGCAGCTCGAACGCGTCCACCAGCACCCAGTAGAACGCCCAGGCCGCGCCCATGGCGACGGTGGCGAGCTTCCCCGGCAGCATCGCGAGCACGATCGCCACGGGGAACAGGCCCGCCGAGACCACCACCGCCTGGCGCAGCGCCTTCACCCACTCGCGCAGCACCATCCGTGGCCAGCGCTGGCCGGCGAAGGGATCCTCGCCCGCCGGGAGGCCGAGCGCGCGGCGCGCCTCCAGCGCGACGCGCATCCACTGCCGCTGCAGCAGCGTGGGGGGCATCGAGGCGAGCCCGACGAAGGTGACGGTGAACACGTGGAGCGCGCCCGGCCCGGTGACCGCGCCGTCGGCGGCGTCGCCCGCCACCGTGAGCGCGGCGAACACCGCGCATCCCGCCGCGGTGAGCGCGGTGGGCAGGAGCGCCGCCCGGCGCAGCGCCGCGTCGTCGGCCAGGAGCCGGGCCGCGCGCAGCACCTCGCCCGCCGCCCACCGGGCGCGCTCCAGCCGGCCGGCGTCCGCCGCCGGCACCGCCGCCGCGCGGTCCGCCGCCCCCGCCACCCCCGCCTCGCTCAACGCGTCACCTCGGCGAGGAAGCTCGTGCCCACCTCGGACCGGACGCCGAAGTACTCCGCCACGGTGGCCCCGAGGTCGGCGAAGGTGGCGCGCGTGCCGAGGTCGCCGCCGCCGCGCCCGGGCGCGTGCACGATCAGCGGCACGTGCTCGCGCGAGTGATCGGTGGACGGGGTGGTCGGATCGCAGCCGTGGTCGGCGGTGAGCGCCAGGAGCTCGCCCGGCCCGAGCCGGTCGAGGATGGCCGGCAGCCCGCGGTCCAGCTCCTCCAGCGCCCGCGCGTAGCCGGCCGGATCGTTGCGGTGCCCGTAGAGCATGTCGAAGTCCACCAGGTTCACGAACACGAGGCCGCGGTCCACCCGGTCGAGGAGCGCCGCGGTGCGGGCCAGGCCGTCGGCGTTGCCGGCCGTGTGGATCTCCTCGGTGATGCCGCGGCGGTCGAAGATGTCCGGGATCTTCCCGACCCCGACCACCGGCACGCCCGCCTCGACCAGCCGCTCCAGCACGGTGGGCGCCGGCGGCGGCATGGAGAAGTCCTTGCGGTCGTAGGTGCGCGCGTAGCTCCCCGGCGTCCCCACGAACGGGCGCGCGATCACCCGCGCCACGCGCCACGGATCGAGGATGCGCCGCGCGGTCCGGCACCAGGCGTACAGCGTCTCGAGGGGCACCGTGTCGGTGTGGGCCGCCACCTGGAACACCGAGTCGGCCGAGGTGTAGACGATGGGCTTGCCGGTGCGCTGGTGCTCCTCGCCCAGCTCCTGGATGATCACCGTGCCGCTCGCGACGGTGTTCCCGAGGACGCCCGGCGCGCCGGTCTCCCGGACGAACGCCTCGAGGATCTCCGGCGGGAAGCCGCGCGGGAACGTGCGCAGCCCCTCGCGCAGCACCACGCCCATCATCTCCCAGTGGCCGGTGGTGGTGTCCTTTCCCTCCGAGCGCTCCGCCATGCGCCCGTGGAACGCGGTGGGCGCGGGATCCGGCGGCACCCCCTGGATCGCGGTCACGTGGCCGAGGCCCATCCGGCCCAGCACCGGCAGCGAGAGGCCGCCCACGGCGCGGCTGGTGTTGCCGAGCGTGTCGGAGCCCTCGTCGCCGTAGGCGGCGGCGTCGGGGAGCGCGCCGCAGCCGGCGCTGTCGGCGACCAGGATGACGAGGCGGCGGCGGTTCGTGCTCATGCCCGGATCCTAACCCCGGGGGCGCCGCGCGGCGCGGTCACGGGAAGGCGCCGGACACGAGCGCCACCGAGGCGGAGGCGCCGATCCGGCTCGCCCCGGCCGCGAGCAGGGCCCGGGCCGCCTCCGCGGTGCGGATCCCGCCGGACGCCTTCACGCCGACCTGCTCGCCCACGACCGAGCGCAGCAGGGCCACGTCCTCCACCGTGGCGCCGCCCCCGGCGAACCCGGTGGAGGTCTTCACGTACGCGGCGCCGGCGCAGCGGGCGAGCGCCGCCGCCACGACCTTCTGGTCGCGGGTGAGGCGCGAGGTCTCGAGGATGACCTTCACCGGCACCGCCACCGCCCCGATCACCGCGCGCAGGTCGTCGAGCACCTCCTCGTGGCGGCCGGCGAGCAGCGCCGGCAGCCGGACCACGAGGTCCAGCTCCTCCGCGCCGCGCCGCGCCGCCTCGCGCGCCTCCGCCACCCGCGCCCCGGTGCCCGCCTCGCCGCGCGGGAAGTCCACCACCGCGATCGCGAGCACGCCGCTGCCGTCCAGCGCGCGCCGGACCTCCTCCACCGCCTCGGCGCGCACGCACACCCCGGCGAACCGGTGCGCGCGGGCCTCGGCGCAGGCGCGGCGCACGTCGTCGGGCGTCGCGTCCGGCGCGAGCACGGTGTGGTCCAGGTACGGCGCGAGGTCGCGCGGGGTGCGGATCGCCTCGACGGGAACGGAGCGCATGCGCGGATGCTACCGCCCGCCGCGCGCCCCGCCCAGCGACACCACGCCGTCGCCGGCCGGCTCGCCGCAGTCCTCGGCCTCCTCGTCCTCGGCGTCGAGCCAGGGATCGCGGCCGGTCGCGTCGGCGAGCTGGCGGTGGAGGTCGCGGTCGAGCAGGTGCGAGGGCACCACGTGCCCGAGCGCGTGAAGCAGGTTGCCCTTCACCGCCGGGTGCTCGGCGGACAGCTCCGCCAGCAGCCGCTTCACGCGCTTGCGGCGCAGGTTGGGCTGCGAGCCGCACAGGTCGCACGGGACGATGGGGAAGCGCATCGCCTCGGCGAACGCGGCGACGTCCTCCTCCGCCGCGTAGCAGAGCGGCCGGATGACCACGTTGCGGCCGTCGCGCGAGCGGAGCTTGGGCGGCATGCTCTTCAGCGCGCCGGAGTAGAGCGCCGAGAGGAGCAGCGTCTCGACGAGGTCGTCGCGGTGGTGCCCGAGCGCGATCTTGGTGCAGCCCATCTCCACGGCGGCGTTGTAGAGGACGCCGCGCCGCAGGCGCGAGCAGACCGGGCAGGTGGTCTTCCCCTCCGGCACGAGCCGGCGCACCACCGAGTAGGTGTCGCGCTGCAGCATGCGGTAGGGGACGCCCAGCGACCGGAGGTGGTCCTCCACCACGTGCGCCGGGAAGCCGGGCTGCCCCTGGTCGAGGTTCACCGCGACCAGGTCGAAGTCGATGGGGGCCCGCTCGCGCAGCCGCATGAGCAGGTGGAGCAGGGTGTAGCTGTCCTTGCCCCCGGAGACGGCGACCATGATGCGGTCGCCCTGGGAGACGAGGTCGAAGTCGCGGATGGCCTCTGCCGTCGCGCGCAGGAGCTTCCGCTCCAGCCGGTGGATCTGCTGCATGGCGGGGTTCTAGCGCGGCCCAGCCCCGGCGGTCGAGCGGTGCGGCGCCATTTCCGTTTGACGCCGCCGCTTTCGTTGGGATAAAGGCCCGGTCTCTCCGCCCAGGACGAGGAAACATGCCTGCCAAGGACCTCGGGACCAAGCACAGCTGCTTCAAGTGCGGCACCAAGTTCTACGACATGAAGAAGCCGGTCCCGGTCTGCCCGAAGTGCGGGGCGGATCAGCGCGAGAGCCCGGCCCTGAAGCCGCCGCCGACCGAGCGGAGGGCCCGGGCGGCCGCCCGCCCGGTCGAGCCGGAGGCCGAAGAGGTCGAGGTAGACACCGAGGAGCTCGAGGACGACGCGGACGACCTGGAAGAGGCCGCCGACGACGACGAGCCCTGACCTGTCGCCGCCGCGCCCCTGCGCGGGCGTGCGGCCGAGTTCACCTTTCGTCAACTCACGGCGCGCCGTCGCCCGTCCGGGCCATGGATCCGCGCGCGCCGCGCTCGGCACCCGGGCGAGGCCCCTAACGCGACGTTGACCCCCTGCCGAGCCCTGACTAAGTGCTCGCGGTGACCGTCGCCACCGCGCAGGCCCGCACCGCTCCGCAGCCGCTCGCCTACCTCAAGGACCTCGTCCTCCTCTCGAAGCCGCGGCTCTCGGGGCTGGTGATGATCACCTGCGCCGGCGGCATGTGGCTCGCGCCCGGCCAGATCGGCGCCGCCCGCGCCGTGCTGACCGTCCTCGCCACCGCGGTGGTGGTCGGCGCCGCGAACGCGCTCAACTGCTACCTGGAGCGCGACATCGACGCGCGGATGCGGCGGACCCGCGACCGCCCGCTGCCGGCCGGCCGCGTCGATCCGTTCGTGGCGCTCGGGCTCGGCATCGCCGCGCCCGCGTTCGCGATCCCGATCCTCTCGCTCGCCGCCAACGGGCTCACCGCGCTGCTCGCGCTGGTCGCGCTCCTCACCTACGTGCTCGTGTACACGCCCATGAAGCAGCGCTCCGCGACCGCGCTGTTCGTCGGCGCGGTGCCGGGCGCGATCCCGCCGCTGATGGGCTGGACCTCGGTGACGGGCGGGGTGGACGCCGGCGGGCTGGCGCTGTTCGGCCTCCTGTTCGCGTGGCAGCTCCCGCACTTCCTCGCCATCTCGCTGTACCTCCGCGAGGACTACCAGCGCGGCGGGCTGCGCATGTTCGCCTCGGTGCACGGCGAGCGCGCCACCCGGCTCTGGATGGCGCTGACCACGATCCTGCTCCTGCCCGCCTCGCTGGCGCTCGTGCCGCTGGGCCTGGCCGGCACCGGCTACGCGATCACCGCCGCCGTGCTGGGGCTCGCGCTCTCGGCCTACGCCATCTCCGGCATCGGCCGCGAGGGCGGGCGCTGGGCGCGCACGTTCTTCCTCGGGACGCTCGTCCACCTCACCGTGCTGTTCGTGGCCCTCTTCCTCTCGCGCTGACGTGCCCGCCCCCGCCGCCATGCCGCGCGCGCCGGCGCGCCTCGCGCTGAAGGACGTCGCGTTCCACCACTGCGCGCGCGAGGTGCTGCGCGGCGTCTCGCTGGAGGTCCGCGCCGGCGAGGTGTTCGGGCTGCTCGGGCCGAACGGCGCGGGCAAGTCCACGCTGTTCTCGATCCTGGCCGGCCTGCTGCCGCCCGCGGCCGGCCGGTTCTGGCTCGACGGCCGGGAGATCCCCGCCGGCGCCCGCGCGCTCCGGGCCGCCTCCGGGATCGTGTTCCAGTCGCCCGGCCTGGACGGGAAGCTCTCCGCCGAGGAGAACCTGCGCCTCGCCGCCGCCATGCACCGGGTCCCCCGCGCCGAGGCCCGCCGCCGGATCGCCGCGCTGCTCGCCGGCGCGGGCCTGGCCGATCGCGCGCGCGAGCCGGTGGACCGCTTCTCCGGCGGCATGCGCCGGCGCGTCGAGCTGGCGCGCGCGCTGGTGCACCGGCCGGCGCTGCTCGTGATGGACGAGCCGACCACCGGGCTCGACGCCGGCGCGTTCCAGGCGTTCTGGGACGAGGTCCTGGCGCTCCGGCGCGAGCAGGGGCTCACCGTGGTGCTCACCACCCACCGGCCCGACGAGGCGGAGCGCTGCGACCGCCTGGCGGTGCTCTCCGGCGGCGCGGTGGTCGCGTGCGAGTCGCCGGAGGCGCTGCGCGCGCGGGTGCCGGGCGACGTGGTGGTGGTCGAGGCGGACGCGCCGGACGCGCTCGCCGCGGAGATCCGCGCCCGCCTGGGCCTCCCCGCCCGCGTGCGCGACGGCGCGGTCCACGTCGAGCGCGAGGCCGGGCACACGCTGGTGCCGCGGATCGTCGAGGCGTTCCCGGCCGGGCGGCTGCGCGCCGTCTCGCTGCGGCGCCCCACGCTCGCCGACGCCTACCTGGCGCTCACCGGCGCCTCGCTCGAGGACGCCGCCGAGGTGGCCGCGTGAGCCCGGCGCGCCCCGAGCCCGTCGCCGGCGCCGCGCCGCCCGGCGCCGCCCCCGCCGCGCCGCTGCCCGCGCCCGGCCCGGCCCTCGCCTACGACGTCGCGACCGCGCTGGTGCTCTGGCGCCGCGACCTGGTCCGCTTCTTCCGGCAGCCCTCCCGGCTCGCCGGCGCGCTGGGCCAGCCGCTGATCTTCTGGTTCGTCATCGGCTCCGGCATGTCCGGCACGTTCCGGATGGCCGGCAGCGGCACCGGCTACCTCGCCTACTTCTTCCCCGGCGTGGTGCTGATGGTGGTGCTGTTCGCGTCGATCTTCACCACGCTCTCGGTCATCGAGGACCGGCACCGCGGCTTCCTGCAGGGCGTGCTGGCGGGGCCCGGCTCGCGCGCGTCGCTGGTGGCGGGCAAGACGCTCGGCTCCGCCTCCGTGGCGCTCAGCCAGGCGGCGCTGTTCCTGCTGCTCGCCCCCGCGGCGGGCTTCCCGTACGGCTCCATCGACTGGCCGCTCCTCGTCGCGGCGCTGGCGCTCGCCGCGATCGGGCTCGCCGCCCTCGGCTTCGCGGTGGCCTGGTTCATCGACAACGTGCAGGGCTACCACGCGGTCCAGATGACGCTGCTCGTGCCGCTCTGGGTGATCTCCGGCGCGATGTTCCCGGTGCCGGCCGACCGGCCCGGGTTCGCCGCCGCGATGCGCTGGAACCCGGTGTCGTACGCGGTGTCGGCCGCGCGCCGCGCCCTGGCCGGCCCCGACGCGCCGGGCGCGCTGCCCGGGTCCGCCGCGCGAGACCTCGCCGTCCTGGCCGCGTTCGCGGCGATCGCCCTCGCCGCCGCCGTCCTCTCCACCCGCCGGGCCCCGCGCGCATGACCCTCGCCGAGATCCTCCCCACCGTGAACGCCGTCCTGAACGGCACCAGCGCCGCGCTGCTCCTGGCCGGCTTCGTGGCCATCCGCCGCGGCGCCCGCGACGTCCACCGGGCGCTCATGCTCGCCGCCTGCGCCAGCTCGGTGCTGTTCCTGGCCGGCTACTTCACGCGGATCGCGCTGACCGGCACCCACCGCTTCCCCGGCGGCGGCGCGCTCCGCGCCGCCTACCTCGCCGTGCTCGGCTCGCACACCCTGCTCGCCGCGCTGGCGGCGCCGCTCATCCTGCGGACGCTGTTCCTGGCGTTCCGCGCCCGCTTCCCGGATCACCGCCGCATCGCGCGCGCCGCGCTGCCGGTCTGGATGTACGTCTCGGTGACCGGCGTCGTCGTCTACGTGATGCTGTACCACCTGGCGCCGGCGCCGTAGCGCGGTCCGCCGCGCCCGCCGCCGCACGCGGGGCAGGCGGCGCGCGCCGCTCCCGAGGCGTCAGGGGATGGTGCCGCTGGAGGCTGCGAGCTGGTCCACCAGCGCCTGGACGCCGGCGGCCGTCACGCCCGACCGGTTCATGGCGGAGCCCGCGAAGGTGGTCATGGCGCCGGACAGCCCGCGCGTGCCCGCGTTCGCCGCCATCATTCCCGGGCCGCCGCCCATCATCCCGCCGCCGCCCATGGAGATGCCGGTGCCGCCCATCATCCCGTTCATGACGCCGTCGCTCGCGTCCTCGGCCATGGCGGTGACCATCGCCGACGAGGAGCCGGTCATCCCCACGGTCCGCGCGTACTCGGACATGGCGGCGATGGCCATCCCGTGGTCTCGCTGGTCCTGGGTCGCGCCGGCGCCCGAGCCCGCGACCGACGGGTCCATGGGCATGGTCCCGAGGACGTCGCCGGCCATGAAGTAGCTGCCGACCCCGGCGTTGGCCGCCCCGGCGCTCGCGGTGGTCATGCCGCCCGGCGTGCCCTGCGCCATCGCCTGGGCCATGGTGGTGAGCGGCGTCACGTGCACGCCCGAGGTGGTCGCGCCCGCCGCCACCGACGGGACGCACGCGGTGAGCACGTCGCCCGACGCCATGGGCATCGCGGTCCCGGTGGCCTCGTCCACGAACGTCGCGCCGGCCACCTCGAGCATGACCGGCCCGGCGTACGGGCCCAGGCCGACGCTGAACGCGCCCGCGGCGCCGAGCGGCGCCGCCCCGAGCGCCTGCCCGCGCGCGCCGCCGGTCACCGCGTACGCGGTGACGGTGCCGCCGGACATGGCGCCCATGAACGCGGTCCCGGTCATCGTTCCCCCTGCGCCCTGCCCCGAGCCGCCCGCGCCGGGCAGCTGCCCGCCCGCGCCCGAGAGCTGCGCGAGGCACGCCTGCAGGTCGTCGGCGGTCAGGCCGGACCGGTTCCGCGCGGACGCGAGGAAGGCGCGCATCGCGTCGGCGAGGCCCGAGCTCCCGGCCGACGGCGCCATCATCCCGCCGCCCATCCCGCCCATCCCGCCCATCGAGACGGGCGTCGCGCCCATCATCCCGTCCATCACGCCATCCGACGCGTCCGCCGCCAGCGCGGTCGCCATCCCCGCGGACGAGGTCATCCCGAGCGCCATCGCCTCCTGGGACATCGCGGCGAGCGCCATCCCGTAGCCGCGCTCGTCCTGCGTCGCGCCGGCGCCGGCGCCCGCGGCGGTCGGATCCATGGGCGCGACGCGCAGCACGTCGCCGGCCTGGAAGTACGCCCCCACCGACGCGTTCGCGGCCGCCACGTTCGCCTCGGTCATCCCGCCGGGCATCGCGGCGGCCCGGGCGCGGGCCATCGAGGTGAGCGGCGTGACCTGGATGCCGGCGGTCGCGGCGTCGGCGGCGACGGAGGGGATCGCGCAGCCCAGCGCGTCGCCGGACCCGAGCGCCATCGAGGCGCCGGTGGCCTCGTCCACGTAGCTGCCGCCGGTGGCCACCAGCATCACCGGCCCCGCGTGGTGGCCGATGGAGACGGTGAAGCGGCCGGCGGCGTCGGCGGTGGCCTCGCCGAGCAGCGCGCCCTGCGCCCCCCCGCTCAGCGCGTAGGCCCGGACCGACGCGCCCGCCACCGGCCCGAGCACCACGGCGCCGCCGATGGTGCCCGCCGGGGAGGAGCCCGGGGTGGAGCCTCCCCCGCCGCCGCCGCAGGCCGCGAGCAGGAGGGACGAGCCGATCAGGAGCGCGGTCGCGGCCGGTGCGGAGATCTTCATGGAGCTCCTCTCGCCCGGTCGGTGAGAGTGCCGGGCTCGCGGGATCGCGTGCGCCGTCACGCGCACCCGCCGCAGCAGGGGGAACGCACGCCCGAGGCGCGAATTCCGTGCCGGCACGGGGCCACCCGAGGCGGTGACGCACGCCCCGACGTACGCCCGCAGCCGCGGCGCCCGCCCGCCGGTCTCGTCGCGGCGCGTCGTTCGGGTCTCTTTCCACGGAGGGACGACGATGGCAACGAGCACGGGCTCGCACGGCTTCCAGGCGGCGTTCCAGGGGACCCCGCACTTCGGCCCGCAGCGACACGTGCGTCAGGAGACGGCGTCGGCGAGCGGTGGGCGCTCTTCGATCGCGGCGCCCCCCGCGACGGCGGGCGGCGGCACGGCGCGCGCGTCCGCGGAGTCGATGCGCGTCCCGGGCCCGACGCGGAGCCGGGTGCCGCGCCACACCACGTCCCGGCGCAGCAGGCCGTGCAGCCAGGCCGCCCCGAACACGAGGTCCTTCAGCGGCACCACCGCGAGCTGCGCGAGCGTGAACCCGCCGGGCCGGAGCGCGCGCGCGGCCGCGCCGTCGAGCCCGGTCTTGGCCGCGACGGCCACGCCGAGCGCGGCCAGCGTCCCGGAGGACGGCGCCACCGCGGCGCCGAGCGCGGCGAGGAGCACCGGGTTGAGGAGCACCTGCGCCGCGTAGACGCCCCGGCCCACCGCCTGGCGCTGGAGCACGGCCCACCGCCGGTAGCGCGCCGCGAACTCGCCGACGCTGCGCCGGCCGCCCACGTTGCGGATCGGGCGCACCGCCACCGCGACCCGCTTGCGCAGCACCGTGCCGACCATGCGCCCGAGCACGTAGTCCTCGGCGAGCACGTCCTTCACCGCCGCGAAGCCGCCCAGGGCGCGCAGGTCGGCGCGCCGGAGCGCCATCGACTTCCCCACCACGATGTCGCGCCCCGCCAGCCGCTTCGCCGCGAGGACGCCCGGCGTGATGGATCCGGCGAGGTGCAGGTCGTCCATGAGCCCGCCGAGCGTCTCCCCGCCGGCGCCGGCGATCGGGTGCGTCACCAGGCCCACGGTCTGGTCCTCGAGCAGCGCCACGATCTCGCGGACGTACCCGCGCTCGACGCGCACGTTCGAGTCCGACACCACCAGCACCTCGTGGCGGGCCGCCGCGGCCAGCGTGATCAGCTGGTTCACCTTCGGGTTCAGCCCGGGCTCGCCGCGCTGCACCGCCACCGAGAAGCGCCCCGGCCAGCGGCGCGCGGCCCAGCGGGCGACCGGCCAGGCCGCGTCGGCCTCGCTGCGCACGCCGAGCACCACCTCGTAGTCGGGCCAGTCGAGGACCGCGAACGCGGCCAGGCTCGCGGCGAGCCCGTCCTCGAGCCCGCACAGCGGCTTGAGGATCGAGACCCCCGGGGTGCCGAGCGGCACGCGCGGAGCCTGCCGCACGTGCCGCCACAGCACGAGGTGCTGCGTCGCGACCGCCGCGATCCCCACCGCGGCGCCGACCAGGAGGACGAGCGAGAGCCACTCCATGCAGGCCACCTCCGCGCTCCGGCGCACGCGCAGGATGGCGCGCGCGCATGTCGAGCGCGCGGCGGCGGCGTGACGAATCGGGTGCCGGGGCGGCCGGGTCGCCTTGACGCTTCCTTGACGGGGTGGGCCTGCACCTTGACGCCGCCCTGATGCCGCCCCGGGTAGCCTCCGGGGTGAAGGGAGCCGGCGCCATGGCCACCGACGCACCCCACCTCCGCCTCATCGGGCCCGCCGCGGCGGCGCTCCGCGCCTGGAGGCACCCGTGACCGACCTCCTGGCCGTCGGGCTCACGCTCGCGTTCTTCGCAGCCACCGCCGCGCTGGCGGCTTTCCTCGACCGCCTGTGAGGCCCGCCCCATGACCGCGCTCACGCTCGTCGCCGGCGCCCTCGTGGTCGGCCTCCTCGGCTACCTCGGGTTTGCCCTGCTCTTCCCGGAGAAGCTGTCGTGACCGCCGCCGCCCTCGCGGAGATCGCCGCGTTCTTCGGCCTGCTCACGGCCGCCGCCGTTCCCCTCGGTGCCTACGCCGCGCGGGTACTCTCCACGGCCCCGCCGCACGGCCGCGGTCCGGTCGCCCGCCTCGAGCGCGGCCTCTACCGCCTCGCCGGCGTGGATCCCGCCGAGCAGATGGGCTGGCGCCGGTACGCCGCCGCCGCGCTGACCTTCAACGCCGCGGGACTGCTCGCCGTCTTCGCGCTGGAGCGGCTGCAGGCGGCGCTCCCCGGGAACCCCGCCGGCCTCCCGGCGGTGTCGCCCCTCGTGGCATGGAACACGGCAGTCAGCTTCGCCACCAACACCAACTGGCAGGCCTACGGCGGCGAGTCGACCATGAGCCACCTGACGCAGATGGGGGCGCTGACGGTGCAGAACTTCCTCTCGGCCGCGACCGGCATCTCGGTGCTGGCCGCGCTCGTGCGCGCCCTGGCCGGGCCGGCGGGCAGCGGCCTCGGGAGCTTCTGGGTGGACCTCACGCGGGTGACGCTCCGGCTGCTCCTGCCGCTGGCCGCGGCCCTGGCGCTGCTGCTCGCCTGGCAGGGCGTGCCGCAGACGTCCTCCGCCGCCGCGCGCTGGCCGACGCTGTCGGCGACGGCCGCGAGCCCGGGCGCGGAGCAGGTGGTCGCCCTCGGCCCGGTGGCGTCGCAGGTGGCCGTCAAGCAGCTCGGGACGAACGGCGGCGGCTACTTCAACGCGAACTCGGCGCACCCGTACGAGAACCCCACCCCGCTCTCCAACCTGCTCGAGGCGCTCTCGATCCTCCTCGTCCCCGCCGCGCTCTGCTTCGCGTTCGGGGCGCTGGTGAAGGACCGGCGGCAGGGGTGGACCGTGTACTCCGCCATGCTCGCCATCCTCGTCCCCCTCACCGTCGCCACGGTCTCCGCGGAGCAGCGCGGAAACCCGGCGCTGGCGGCCCTCGGCGTCGATGCGTCCCCCTCCGCGCTCCAGCCGGGCGGCAACATGGAGGGCAAGGAGGCGCGGCTCGGGCCGGTGGACTCCGCGATCTGGGCGGCGGCCACCACCGCGGCCTCCAACGGCTCCGTCAACGCGGCGCACGACAGCTTCACGGCGCTCGGCGGCCTCTGGCCGCTCTGGCTGATGCAGCTCGGCGAGGTGGTGTTCGGCGGGGTCGGATCGGGCCTGTACGGGATGCTGCTCTTCGCGATCCTGGCGGTCTTTCTCGCGGGCCTCATGGTGGGCCGCACGCCGGAGTACCTGGGCAAGAAGGTCGAGGCGTACGAGGTGAAGATGGCGAGCCTCGCCATCCTCGCGCCCTCGGCGACGGTGCTCCTCGGGACCGCCGCCGCGTGCCTGCTGCCCGCCGGGTATGGCGCCGTCGGGAACCCCGGGCCCCACGGCTTCACCGAGCTGCTGTACGCGCTCTCCTCGACCGCGAACAACAACGGCTCCGCGTTCGGCGGCCTCGCCGCGAGCACGCCGTTCTGGACCCTGCTCACCGGCGTCGCGATGCTGGTCGGACGCTACTGGGTCATGCTGCCGGTCCTCGCGATCGCGGGGGCGTTCGCGCGCAAGCGGCCGGTCCCCGCCGGACCGGGGACGCTCCCGACCCATGGACCGCTGTTCGCCGGGCTGCTCGTCGCCACCGTGCTCCTGGTGGGGGCGCTCACGTTCCTCCCCGCCCTCGCCCTGGGCCCGGTGATCGAGCACCTCCAGGCCGTGCCGAGGTAACCATCATGGCCGCCCTCCTCGAGCAGCGCTCCCCTGCACCCAGGCCGCTCGCCACGCCCGCCGTCCTGCGCGCCGCGGCGCTCGACGCGGTCCGGAAGCTTCACCCTCGGCGCATGCTCCGCAACCCGGTCATGTTCACGGTCGAGGTCGGCAGCGCCTTCACGCTCGTGCTCTTCGCGCACGCGCTCGCCACCGGGCGCGGCGACGCGCCGCCCTCGTTCATCCTGGCGGTGTCGCTGGGGCTCTGGTTCACGGTCCTGTTCGCGAACTTCGCCGAGGCGGTGGCCGAGGGGCGCGGCAAGGCACAGGCCGACGCGCTGCGACGGGCGCGTCGCGAGGTGATCGCGGTCCGGCTGGCGGCGCCGTCCCGGGAGGCCGCGCGCGAGGAGGTCCCGGCGCCACGCCTGCGCACGGGCGACCTGGTGCTCGTGGAGGCGGGGGCGACGATCCCCGCGGACGGCGAGGTGGTGGAGGGGATGTCCTCGGTGGACGAGAGCGCCATCACCGGCGAGAGCGCGCCGGTGATCCGCGAGAGCGGTGGCGACCGGAGCGCGGTGACCGGCGGGACGCGGATCCTGTCCGACTGGATCGTGGTCCGCGTCACGGCGGAGCCGGGGTCCTCGTTCTTGGACCGGATGATCTCGATGGTCGAGGGCGCCCGGCGCCAGAAGACGCCCAGCGAGATCGCGCTCGACATCCTGCTGGCCGGTCTCACCATCGTGTTCCTCCTCGCGACCGCGACGCTCCTGCCCTTCTCCGTCCACGCGGTCAGGGCGTCGGGGCAGGGCGCGCCGGTCGGGCTCACCGTCCTCGTCGCACTCCTGGTGTGCCTGATCCCGACCACCATCGGCGGGCTCCTCTCCGCCATCGGCATCGCCGGCATGGACCGGATGATCCAGGCGAACGTGATCGCCACCTCCGGGCGCGCCGTCGAGGCGGCCGGCGACGTGGACGTGCTGCTGCTCGACAAGACCGGCACCATCACGCTGGGGAATCGCCAGGCGGCCGCGTTCCTGCCCGTCCGCGGCGTCTCCGAGCGCGAGCTCGCCGGGGCGGCGCAGCTCGCCTCCGTCGCCGACGAGACGCCCGAGGGGCGCAGCATCGTGGTGCTCGCGAAGGAGCGGCACGGGCTGCGCGCGCCCCACCTCGAGCCGGGGACCAGCTTCCAGGCGTTCACCGCGCAGACGCGGATGAGCGGCGTGGACCTGGGCGACCGCTCGCTGCGAAAGGGCGCGGTGGACGCGGTGGCCCGGTTCGTGGCGAGCCTGGGCGCGACGCTGCCGGCCGAGGTGCAGGCCATCGCCGACGACGTGGCGCGCCGCGGCGCCACGCCGCTCGCCGTCGCGGACGGGAGGCGCGCGCTGGGCGTGATCGAGCTGAAGGACGTGGTCAAGGGCGGGATCCGGGAGCGGTTCGCGGAGCTGCGGCGGATGGGCATCCGCACCGTGATGGTGACCGGCGACAACCCGCTCACCGCCGCGTCGATCGCGGCGGAGGCGGGCGTGGACGAGTTCCTCGCCGAGGCCACCCCGGAACGGAAGCTCGCGATCATCCGGGAGTGGCAGGCGAGGGGTCACCTCGTGGCCATGACGGGCGACGGCACCAACGACGCCCCCGCGCTGGCGCAGGCCGACGTGGCGGTGGCCATGAACACCGGCACGCAGGCCGCGAAGGAGGCCGGCAACATGGTGGACCTCGACTCGAACCCGACCAAGCTCATCCAGATCGTGGAGATCGGCAAGCAGCTGCTCATGACCCGCGGCGCGCTCACCACCTTCAGCCTCGCGAACGACGTGGCCAAGTACTTCGCCATCCTGCCGGCCGCCTTCGCGCTCACCTACCCCGGGCTTCGAGCGCTGGACGTGATGCGCCTCCACTCGCCCGAGAGCGCGATCCTCTCGGCGGTCGTCTTCAACGCGCTCGTCATCGTCGGGCTCATCCCGCTCGCGCTGCGAGGCATCGCGTTCCGGCCCGCCCCGGCGGCGGTGACGCTTCGCCGCAACGTGCTGCTGTACGGGGCCGGCGGGCTCGCGGTCCCGTTCGCCGGGATCAAGCTGATCGACCTCGCCCTCGCCGCGCTCCACCTGGTCTGAAGAGGTGCGCCATGCTCCGCCCCGCCCTCGCGCTGCTCGCCGCCTTCACGCTCCTCACCGGGCTCGCCTACCCCGCGCTCCTCACGGCGGCGGCGCAGCTCCTCTTCCCGTTCCAGGCGAACGGAAGCGTGCTGCCGCGCGACGCCCACCCAGCCGGCTCCGCCTTGATCGGGCAGCCGTTCCAGGACCCGCGGTACTTCTGGGGGCGCCCCTCGGCGACCGCGCCGATCCCGTACGACGGCCGCGCGTCGGCCGCGTCCCACCTCGGGCCGTCGAGCCCCGCGCTCGCGGAGGCGGTCCGCGGCCGCGTCGCCGCGCTCCGGGTGGCGGATCCCGGCAACGAGGCGCCGGTCCCGGTGGACCTGGTGACGGCCTCCGCGAGCGGGCTCGACCCCCACCTCTCGCCGGCCGGGGCGCTCTACCAGGTCCGGCGGGTGGCGGCGGCGCGCGGCCTGCCCGCGACGGAGGTGCGCGCCCTGGTCGAGCGCCACGTCGAGCCGCCACTGCTCGGGCTCTTCGGCGCGCCACGGGTGAACGTCCTCGCGCTCGATCTCGCGCTTGACGCGCTCGAGGCCCCGGGCGTTGATGCGGGGACGACCGAGGCGGAGGAGCCCGAGCCGTGACGTCGCCGGACCAACGACCAGATCCGGACGCGCTGCTCGCGCACGCGCGCGCCGAGGAGGACCGGGCGCGGCGGGCCCGGTTCAAGGTGTTCTTCGGCTTCGCGCCGGGCGTCGGAAAGACCTACCGGATGCTGCAGGTGGCCCGCGACCTGGTGGCGGAGGGCGTCGAGGTCGTGATCGGCGCGGTCGAGACGCACGGCCGCTACGACACCGCCGGCCTCATGCTCGGCCTCGAGGTGCTTCCGCGCCGCGCCCTCCCGCATCACGGCCGCGTCGTGGAGGAGTTCGATCTGGACGCGGCGCTCGCCCGCCGGCCCCGGATCCTGCTGCTCGACGAGCTGGCCCACGCGAACGCGCCGGGCTCGCGCCACGCCAAGCGCTGGCAGGACGTCGTCGAGCTGCTCGCGGCGGGCATCGAGGTCTACACCACGCTGAACGTGCAGCACGTGGAGAGCCTGAACGACGTGGTCGCGCAGATCACGCACGTGCAGGTGCGCGAGACGATCCCGGACTCGATCCTGGACCGCGCGGACGAGGTCGAGCTCGTGGACGTGGCGCCCGAGGAGCTCCTGGAGCGGCTGCGCGAGGGCAAGGTCTACGTCCCCGAGCAGGCGGCGCTCGCGCGCGAGCACTTCTTCAAGCGCGGCAACCTGCTCGCGCTCCGGGAGCTGGCGCTGCGCCGCATGGCGGACCGGGCGGATGTGGACGTGCTCGCGTTCCGGGAGGCGCACGGCGTCCGGCGCGCCTGGGCCACCGCCGAGCGCGTCCTCGTCTGCGTCGGGCACGCGCCCGACTCGGCGCGGATCGTCCGGGCCGGGCGGCGGATCGCCGCCGGCCTCCGCGCCCCATGGTTCGCCGCGGCGGTCGAGGCGACCGGCCAGCCCCCGCTCCCGCAGGAGGACCGCGACCGCCTGGAGGCGCACCTGCGCCTCGCCGAGTCGCTCGGGGCCGAGGTGGTGCGCCTCTCCGGGGTCCGCGTGTCCGACGGGATCCTGGACTTCGCGCGGCGGAGGAACGTCAGCCGGATCGTGCTCGGCAAGCCGCGCCACCCGCGCTGGCGGGACCGCCTGCGCGGCTCCCTCGTCGATGAGGTCATCCGCGGCAGCGGCGACATCGAGGTGCACGTGCTCGCCGGCACCGACGGCGATGGGCCCGGACGCGCCGCCCCGGCGCGCCGCGAGGGCCCCACGCCGCTCCGCGAGCACCTGCGGGCGGTCGCCATCATGGGCGTCACCACCGCCCTGGCGGCAGCGGCGCGGGCGCTCCTCCACGTGCCGGACGTGGAGATGCTGTTCCTGCTCGGCGTGATGGTGGTCGCGCTCACCAGTGGCCGCCGCGCCTCGGTCGTCGCCGCGGTGCTCGCCGTCACCTGCTACGACTTCTTCTTCGTCCCGCCGTCGTTCACGCTCGGCGTCACCGACGCCCGCTACCTCCTCACCTTCGCGATGATGCTCGGCGTCGGGGTGGTGATCGGGACCCTCACCCTGCGGCTGCGCGAGCAGCAGCAGGCGGCGGTGGCGCGGGAGCGGCGCACCAGCGCCGTGTACGCGCTCGGCAAGGAGCTGGCCGCCGCGGCGGACGCCGCCGGCGTGGGCGCCGCCTGCGTAGGCGCGGTCGCGGAGGCGTTCGACTGCGCGGCGGTGTTCCTGGTCGCGAAGGACCGGGAGACCCTCGAGCCGCTCGCCGCGGTGCCCGCCGGCGAGGCGCTCACGGCCGGGGCGCGCGCGGTGGCCCAGTGGGCCCACGAGCACGGCCGGCCGGCCGGCCGCGGCACCGACACGCTCCCGGGCGAGCCCGTGCTGTGCCTGCCGCTCCGGACCTCCGGGGACGTGCTCGCGATCCTGGCCCTCCGCGCGCCGCGCGAGCGCACCCTCGACGGCGAGCAGCGCGAGCTCGTGGAGTCGCTGGGGCGCCACGCGGCGGTCGCGCTGGACCGCGTGCGCCTCGCCGACGAGGCGCGGCGGTCCGCGCTGCGGGCCCGGACCGAGGAGCTCCGGAGCGGCCTGCTCTCCGCCGTCTCGCACGACCTGCGCACACCGCTCGCGGCGATCACCGGCGCCTCGACGCTGCTCCTCGACGCCGCCGTCGCCGACCCGGCGGTCCGCCGGGAGCTCGTCGCCACCGTGGTCGAGGAGGCCGAGCGCCTCGAGCGGCTCGTCTCGGACCTCCTCGACATGACGCGGCTCGACTCCGGCGTGGTCGAGCCGAGGCGGGAATGGGTGCCGCTCGTCGAGGTGGTGGGCGCCGCCATGAACCGCGTCGAGCGTGCCCTGGGGAACCGCCCGGTCGCCATCGCCCTCCGGGACGACCTCCCGCTCCTCTCCATCGACCCGATCCTGATCGAGCAGCTGCTCGTCAACCTGCTCGAGAACGCCACGAAGTACACGCCCCCGGGGACCGAGATCTCCGTCGCGGCGGTGCGTGAGGGCGGGACGCTGGTGATCGAGGTCGCCGACCGGGGACCGGGCATCCCGGCCGGCGAGGAGGAGCGCATCTTCGAGCGGTTCCACCGCGCCGCCCGCCCCGGCGTCCGCGGCGTCGGCCTCGGCCTCCCCATCGCGCGCGCCATCGCGCAGGCGCACGGCGGCCGCCTGACCGCCGCGAGCCGGCCGGGCGGTGGATCGGTGTTCCGGCTCACCCTCCCCGTCCAGTCGCCGCCCCCGGCGCCGCCGGAGCCCGCGCCGCCGCGCGGAGGCCCGGCGTGACCGCGGCCGGCCCGCTGGTGATGGTGGTCGAGGACGAGGTGCCGGTGCGCCGCTTCCTGGGCGCCGCGCTCGGCGCGCACGGCTATCGCGTCGTCGAGGCGGGGAGCGTCGCCGAGGCCGAGCGGCTCGCCCCGGGCCACAACCCGGAGGTCTTCCTCCTCGACCTCGGCCTCCCGGACGGCGACGGGATCGACCTGGCGCGCCGGCTGCGCGAGTGGTCGCGCGCGCCCATCATCGTGCTGTCGGCCCGCGGCCGCGAGGAGGACAAGGTGGGCGCCTTGGACGCGGGCGCCGACGACTATCTCACCAAGCCCTTCGGCGTGAACGAGCTGCTCGCCAGGGTGCGGGTCGCGCTCCGGCACGCGCAGGCGTCCCCGGAGCAGTCCCAGGTGGTCGAGGCGGGACCGCTCCGCGTAGACCTCGCGCGGCGCGAGGTCACGCTCGCCGGCGCCGAGATCCGGCTCACGCCCACGGAGTACCGGGTGCTCGCGCTGCTCGCCCGCAACGCGGGCAAGGTCCTGACGCACCGTCAGATCCTGCGCGAGGTGTGGGGGCCGAACGCGACCGAGGCGCACTACGTGCGCGTGCAGGTGGCCGAGCTCCGGAAGAAGCTCGAGGCCGAGCCGGCGCGCCCGCGCCTGCTCGTGACCGAGCCGGGCGTGGGCTACCGCCTCCGCGACCGGGTCGGCTGATGCGCCGGCTCACCCGCCCCACAGCCCCCAGCGCCCGGCCCCCAGCACCGCGGCCGCGAGGGCGGCGTTCGCGACCGCGTGCGCCAGCACCGCGTCGCCGAGGCGGCCGCGCCAGCGGCGCACGCCCGCGAACGCCAGGCCGGCGGCGGCGCCGAGCAGCCACTCGGAGTGGACGGCGCCGAACGCCAGCGACGAGCCGAGCGCGGCCGGCCAGCTCCAGGCGCGCGGTGGCACGTCCCGGAAGCCCGGCGCCACCAGCCACGGCAGGAGGAAGCCGCGGAACGCGAGCTCCTCCACGACCGGCACGAGCAGGCACGAGCCGGCGAGCCGCGCCGAGATCCACGCGGCCCGCTCCGCCGGGCCCATCCGCGCCAGGGCCTCGGAGACGGGCGTCGCGTCGCCGCCGGCCAGCGCGATCCAGGCGGCGCCCACCGCCAGCCCCGCCGCGACGGGGAGCAGCGCCGGGGCGAGGACCGCCGCCGGCAGGCGGCGCCGGACCGCCAGCAGGACCGCGGCGCCCGCGGCGACGCGGAGCCCGTAGAGCCGATCGAGCGCGCCCCCGGCCAGCATCGAGGTGACGAGCGCCGCCGCCAGCGTGGCGACGAACGGCGCCGCGTACGCGCCCGCGCCGGGCGGCACGCCCGCGGCGGTGCCGCCCTCCGCGCCGGCGGGGCGGGCCAGCCACCGCGAGCGCTCGGCGACGGCGACGCTGCCGAGCGCGATGGCGATGAAGAACGCCCAGCCGAGCTTGGAGTGGAAGCCGCCGAACGCGAGGTCCGGGCGGCCCGCGGCCGCGAGCAGCGTCAGCACCGCGACCCGCAGCACGTTGCCCGCCAGCGCGGCCGCGGCGCCGAGCGGCAGCAGGAGCAGCGCGCGCTCCCAGCGGATGCGGCCGCGCGCGAGCGCGATCCAGACCGCCTGGAACAGGACCACCAGCCCGACGCCGTCCACGCCGGAGCAGACCGGCGCGATCTCGATGCGCAGCCCGCTCGCCCGGATCACGCTCCGGGCGGCGTCCACCCGGATCGCCGCGCCCGCCGCCGACGCCAGCGCGCCCGCCGCGTGCAGCGTCACCGCCGAGAGCGTTCCCCACAGCCCCTCGGCCGCCGCCGCCGCGCGCCAGGCGAGCAGCCCCACCGAGAGCGCCACCAGCGGCGCGAGCCAGCGGCGGGCGAGCGCGGCGAGGAGCCACCGGACCGGGGCGGCGGAACGAAGCGCGAGCAGGCCCGCGACCGCCGCGCAGGCGATGAAGCCCGCCATGGCGCGCGGGGACGGCGGCGGCCCGCCGGGGCGCAGCAGCGCCACCGCCACGGCGGCGGTGACCGCGTAGGCGCAGGCCTGGAGCGCGAGGACCGGCCAGGGCCGCCACGCGGGGAGCGGCGGGAGCGGGACCGCCGTCGCGGCGGCGCGTGCGTCGCCGCGCGCGATGAGCCAGCCGGCCCCGGCGGCGCCGAACAGCACCGGCCCCAGCATGCGCAGCGGCCGGACCAGCGCCATCGCTGGCCCGGCCATGGGCAGGTCCACGAGCAGCGACAGGCCGAGGTACTCCGCGACCAGCAGCGCCGCCGGGACCGTCCACCGCAGCCCCGCCCGCAGGCGCGCGGCGCGCAGGCCGCTGCCGCGGGACGTGACGGCGACGGCGCCCGCGCTCATGGCGGGCCGCTCAGCGGCGACGGCGGCGCGCCAGCAGGACGCCGCCGCCGACCACGAGCGCGGAGATCACGCCGGCCGCGGACGGGTCCAGCTCCGGGACGCTCATGCCACCGGCGCTCCCGCCGCCGCCAGGGTCCCCGCCGCCGACCCCGCCGACGCCCCACCCGCCGCCGGCGCCCCGATCGCCGTCGTTCCCCTGGCCGACGCCGCTGCCGTGGTCGCCGCCGTTGTCGTGGCCGACGCCGTTCTGCTGCCCGTGCTCGCCGGCGCGATCGTCCGCGGGCGCCTGCCCCCGCGCGTCGCCACCGACGGGTCCGGCGGCGGGTGCACCGGGCGGCGCGCGATCCGCGCGGCCTGCCTCCACGTCGGCCCGGCTCGCGCCGTCCGGCCGGAGCTTCTCCCGGGCGCCGGCGTCCCCGGACCCGAGCAGCAGCGCGGCGACCGCCGCCGCTCCCAGCGGCGCGAACGAGATCCGCATGTCATTCTCCCCCGGAGCGCCTTCACGAGCCGCTCAGAACACCGGGAGTCTCTGTCACGCAGGGCGAGGGGACAATCCCAGGCGCGAGCGACAGCGGGCGGGGCTGCGCGCCCCACCGCGTTCCCGCCCGTCACGCATCGTACGGGTGCGCGCGGCGGCCGCGCCCCGCGTCGAGCGCGCCGAAACCGGCGCGATCGCGGGCGCCTGCGAGGAGGCGCCCCGATCAGTTCCCGCCGGCGAGGCGCGCGGCCTCGGCCGCGTGGGGCGCGCGCGGGCACAGCTTCGCGTAGGCGCCCAGCTTGGTCTTGGCGTCCGCGAGCTTGTTCGCGTCGTGCTCGAGCTTGCCGGCGCCCCAGAGCGCCTCGCAGCTCGCCGGGTCCTTCTCGAGCGCCTTGCGGTACAGGTCGGCCACGACGTCGGCGCGCGCGCCGCGCGCGCGCTCCACGTCCGCCATCTCCACGTAGGCCGCGGCCGCGCCGCCGGCGCCGCCCTGGCCGTACTCGTCGATGGCCTGCGTCAGCTCCACCAGCGCGCCGGGGACGTTGTTGCGGTCGCGGTGCAGCCGCGCCAGCGCGACGCGCGCGTCGGGGAACGGCTTGCCGAGCGCGATGGCCTTCTCGTACTGGCCGCGCGCCAGGTCGGCGTCGCCCGCCGCGCGGTAGGCGTCGCCGAGCAGCAGCGCGAGGCGCGGGCTCTCGCCCACGCGGGCCACGGCCCGCTTCAGCGTCTCGAGGGCGCGCTGCGCGCCACCCTCCTGCGCGAGCTGCGCCCGCACCAGGTCGGCGTAGAGCGAGACGCGGCGGTCGTCGAGCGACACCGCGCGCTGGAACGCCTCCACCGCCCCGGCCGCGTCGCCGGCGCGCAGCTTGCGCTGGCCGACCAGCCACGGGATCTCCGGGCTGGACGGGTCGAGCTTCGCGGCGGCCTGCTCCTCCGACGCCGCCTCGGCGGCCTTGCCGTGCGCGCCGAGCACGCCGGCGCGGACCGCGTGCGCGAGGGCCTGCTGCGGCTTCGAGGCGCCGGCCTGCGGCGCGAGGACCAGCGCGGCGGCGCGCGCCGCCTCGTCGAGCTGGCCGCGGCCGAGCACCACCAGCGCCTTGCCCAGGATCGACGGCAGGTGCTCCTTCTGGATCCGCAGCGCGTAGTCGTAGTAGCCGGACGCCTGCAGCTCGTAGCCCTCGCCGCGCCGCCGGAACTGCTCGGCCAGCAGCCAGGCGGTCCGGGCGTCGCCCGGGTTCGCCTGCTGCGCGCGGGTGAGCGCGTCCCGCGCCGCGTCGAGGTCGCCGGCGCGCAGCTGCACCGCGCCGAGCACCGCGAGCAGGAACGGGCTCTGCGAGCCGTCCTCGCCGCCCAGCACCGCGTCGAGCGCCTGCTTCGCGCCGGCCGCGTCGCCCGAGCTCGCGCGCAGGTACGCCTCCGCCGCCACGAGGTGCGAGTGGCGGCCGAGCTTTCGCGCCGCGTCCACCTGGCGCATCGCCTCGTCGCGCACGGCGTCGCCGTCGCCGTGCTCGGCCCAGCGGATCGCGTCCACGTACGCGAGGAACGCGTGGCCGGCGAGCGCGTCGCGGTCGCGCTTCAGGATGTCCTGGAGCTTGGCGGCCGCCTCGCCGTAGGCGGCGTAGGCGTCGCGGTCCACCAGCTCGCGCGTCTCGCGGAGCAGCCGGTCGATCGCCTCGATCCGCTCCTTGCGCGCCTTGCTGTAGAGCGCCCAGCCGCCCAGCGCGACCGCCAGGGCGACGGCGAGCGCCACCGTCGCCACGATGGGCCCGCGGCCGGCGCGCTTCGGCTGGCGCGAGTGCGGGATCTGGAAGGTCTGCGTGCCGTACTTCTCCGCGAGCTGCTGCGCGTACGCGGCGCCGCTCGCCTGCGTGGGCGGCGGCGTCGGCAGCGGCACCTCCTCGGAACGCTCGGCCGCGGCCGGCGCGCCCGGCGCCTGCGGGCGCGCGGGCGGGGGAGCGGGCGGGCGCTGGGCCGGCGCCGTTACGCGCGGCGCGACGGGCGGTCCACCGGCGCCGGCCGGCGTGGCTGGCGCGGCCGGCCGCGCCGGGGCCGCGGGCACGGCGGGCGCGGCGGGTCCGACGCCGTGCTTCTCCAGCAGCGCCCGGATCTCCGGGTCGTTCGGCGCGGCGTCGGCGGCGCGGCGCAGCGCCGCCTCTCCCGCCTCCCGCTCACCCAGCCGGAGGTGGAGCACGCCGGCGAGCTGGTTCGCGGCCGCGAACGTGGGGAAGGCCGCGAGCACGGCGCCGAGCTCCTCGAGCGCCTTCCGATCCTTCCCCTGCTCGGCGTAGACGCGCGCCAGCAGCACCTTGGCGGCGGGATCGTCGGGGTGCGCCTTCACGCCCTTCTTGCAGACGACCATCGCCTCCATGAACCGGCCGGCGGCGAGGTATGCCTCGGTCAAGGGACGGTAGGCGTCCGAGGCGGGATCGGAGGCGAAGGCGTGCTCGAGCGCCGACAGCTCTGCGGGCGTGAGGGGCTTTCCAGGCGTGCGCATGGGGGAGTCCAACATAGCATCGAGGCCGGTGCGTCAGACGGTGCTTGACACCCCCCGGCCGGAACCGTTAGAGAAGGCGTCCCCTGACCTCGGGGAAGTCTTCGTGGGGCTGTAGCTCAGCTGGGAGAGCGCTAGAATCGCACTCTAGAGGTCGTCGGTTCGATCCCGATCAGCTCCACCAATCTCGAAGGGCCCGGCGGCGACGCCGGGCCCTTCGTCTTTGCGGGGAGGCCCGCCTGCGCCCTGCTCCTACCGGCGCGCCCGTTCGGCGCCGTCCTCCGACACGAGCTGGACGGTGCGGGTCGGGAACGCGAACGACGATCCGGCCCCCTCCACCGCCTCCATGATCTGCAGCAGCACCTCGGTGCGGATCTCGCAGAACTCGTTCCAGTCGGTGGTGCGGAACCAGGCCAGCACCTCGACGTTGAGCGTCGAGTCGAGCAGCGCCGTGAACCGCACGCCGATGCCCTCCGGGTGGACCTTCGGGTGCGCGCGCAGCAGCGCGTCCACCCGGCGGATCACCTCGCGCATCTGCGCGGCCGTGGTCCCGTAGGACAGGCCCAGGTTGAGCGAGAGGCGGATGCGATCGCGCGCGCCGAACGTCTCGCTGCGCATCTCGGAGAGCTTGCCGTTCGGGATCGTGACGAGCGTCCGGTCCAGCGTGCGGATGCGCGTCGAGCGCATGCCGATCGACTCCACCGTCCCGGTGACGCCCTCCACGTTCACGTAGTCGCCCTGCCGGAACGGCTGGTCCACGCCGATGGACACCGAGCCGAACAGGTTCTCGACGGTCTTCTGGGCGCCGAACGCCACCGCGATGCCGCCGATGCCGAGGCCGGCGAGGAGGCTCGCCACCTGGAACCCGAGCTCGTTCAGCACCGAGATGAGGCCGATGGCGACCACCGCCGCCTTCGAGATCTTGCGGCCGACCGGGAGGAACGCGGCCAGCCCCGGGTTCGCGGCGGTGCGCGGCGCCTGCGCCATGGCCTGGAACGCGACGCCCACCGAGCGGTAGGCGCCCCAGAACACCACCAGGAACGCGACGGCGCGCAGCAGGTGGTGCACCACCGTGGCGGCCCCGTCGGGCAGGACCAGCCACGGGAGCATCGCGGTGACCAGGCCGACCGCCCACAGCGCGGTGAGCGGGCTCGCGATGCGCTGGAGCAGCAGGTCGTCCCAGGTCGTGCGGGTGCGCGCGGCGAGGTGGCCGAGCACCTGGCGCGTGGCCCAGCCGAGCACGGACCCGAGCGCCATCGCGAGCACGACCAGCACCGGCATCGCGAGCCACTGCCACCACAGCAGGCCGCGCGGCCCGCGCTCCCGGAGCGGCGCCGGCAGGTGCGCCTCGAAGAACGGGCGCGCGTCGCCCTGCGGCTCGACCCGCACCTCCACGCGCGGCGCGCGCGCCGGGGTGGCGGCCGCGTCCCGGGGGGACGTCGCGGCGGCGGGCGGGGCCCCGGCCGCGTCCGGCTGGGCGGCTGCGGGCGCGGCCGCGAGCGCCAGCGCGAGGGCGGCGCCTGCGAGGGCGAGGGAGGATCGCGTCATGGCGGGGGAGGATAGCGCGGGCGCGGGCGGCGCGGCGGGTTACATTGGCGCCGGAGGAACCGGATGGCACGCATCCCGATGGAGGCTTTCGAGGAGGGCACCGAGATCGTGCGCGTCTACCTCGCGGCGCGGCTCGAGGAGGCGCAGGCGGTGGAGCAGGCGCTGGACGGCGCGGGGCTGGAGTACGGCGCCGAGACCGAGGACCTGGCGCCGCCGAGCGCGTTCCGCGCGCGGCGCCGGGGGGTCGGGTTCTGGCTGGACGCGCCCGACGCCGACCGCGGCGTCGAGGCGCTGGAGCGGGCGGGGCTGGTGGCGGGCCTGGTCCGGCGCTGAGCCGTCAGGCGCGGGCGCGCGGCAGCGGCTTGCCCTTCTCGAACGCCGCGTTCTCGCCGAAGCGGGCCACGATCTTCTTCTTGGTGTCGAGGCCGGTCGCCTCGATCACGAAGTTCGGCACGCGGCGCGCGCGCGCGTCGGCCACCCAGCGGGTGATCTCGACGCGGCGCCGGCTGGTGCGCACGGGCCGCCCGGCGCGGCCCGCGGCCATCTCGCGCTGGATCCCGTCCTGCACGAGATCGCCGACCTGGCGGGCGATGGCGGCGGAGATCCGCTCGACCACGCGGTCGGCGGTCTCTCGGATGATGGCGTCGATGGAGGTCTCGCGGGCGGGTCTCGGCATGGGCGTTTCCCTCGGGTGTGGACGAAACATAGTCCATCCGCATTGATTGTCCACGCTCCCTTCGACATTCATTGCGCGAGCGATTGCGCTTCGAACGGCACATTGCCGCAAAGTCGGCCCCCCGGCGGGGTTCGGCCACCTGCCCCCACATGCGCGCGGGGCGCCAGGAGGCGGCGCGCGCGGCGGCGCGTCGCATCCGCAGGCGTGCGGCGCGTCAAGGCCGGCGAGCGGCGCGCCGGCCGGCCGCACCCGGCCGCGCCCGCAGGCGCGCGAGCGCGCGCAGCAGGTCGGGGCGCTCGGTCAGGACGGGCCGGAGCGGATCCGCGCCGAGCCGGGCCGCGCGCGCGGGAACGGTCCGGACGGTGAACCGCGCCGGGTCGAGGCGGGCGTTCACCTCGCTCCAGCGCAGCGGCGTGGACACCGGCGCGCCCGGCCGCGGCAGGACCGTGTAGGGCGCCGGGATGGCCGCGCCGTGGCCGTTCCGCAGGCAGTCGAGGTGCACGCGTCCGCCGCGCGCCGCGGCCGTGCGGGCGGTGGTGGCGAGCCCGGGCAGCTCCGCCTCGACCGTCCGCGCCAGCAGCTCGGCCAGCGTCCGCGCCTGCGCGTGCGTGAGCTGGCCGCCGAGCGGGACGAGCACGTCGAGCCCCCGCTCCCCGGCGGTCTTCGCGTGGCTCGGCAGCCCGGCGGCGGCGCAGAGCGCGTGGAGCGCGCGCGCCACCCGCACCACCTGCGCGAACGGCGCGCCGGCCGCGTCGAGCTCCACCACGCACCAGTCCGGCCGCTCCAGCGCGCCCGCGCGGCCCGCCAGCACGTCGAAGGGGATCGCCCCCTGGTTCACCAGCCAGGCGAGGCCGTCGGCGTCGTCCACCACGAGGTGCTCGGCGGCGCGGCCGCCCTCCGCGTGCACCGGCACCGCGCGCAGCCAGGACGGCCGCCACGCGGGCGCGTCCTCCTGGAGGAAGCTCCGGCCGTGGATGCCGTCCGGGAAGCGGGTGAGCACCAGCGGACGGTCGGCCAGGAACGGCAGCATGAACGGCGCGATGGCCCGGTGGTAGGCGAGCAGATCGCCCCTGGTGATCCCGTCCTCCGGGAAGCAGACCTTCTCCGGGTGGGTCACGTTCACGCTGCGTTCCGGCCCGCGGGAGCGTGGCGCGGCCGGCGGCCTCGACCGGACGCCCGGCGGCGGGCGGCGCGGCGCAGGGCCTGCAGCGGCCGGCACGAGGACCCAGTCGGCGGATCGGCCTGCCCGGTAGGGCGCCGCGGCGCGGCGGGCGAGCACGCCGGGGAGGCCCCGGCGCTCCGCCTCGCGGTGGAGCGCGCGCCCCGCCCGCTCGACGTGGCCGGCGAAGCGCACCGCCCCGACCGCCGGCGCGACCTCGGCGAGCAGCCGCTTGCGATCCGCGAGCGCCAGGCGGCGCAGGTCGCGCCCGCCCAGCGCCAGCAGGTCGAACGCGAACAGGGTCGCCGGCCGCTCCAGCGCGGCGCCTGCGGCCGCGCCCGTGGCGGCCCGGGCGCGCGCCTCCAGCGCCTCCGGCGACGCGCGTCCGTCGTCGTCGAGCACGACCAGCTCCCCGTCGAGCACCGGATCCGCCGGCAGGAGCGCCACGGCGAGCGCCACCTCGGGGAAGCGCGCGGCGAGCTCCTCGCCCCCCGGCGTGCGCAGCACCGCCCCCATGCCCTCGCGGCGCGCCGACACGCGCTGGCCTCCCTGCGCCACCTCGAAGATCCAGCCCGCGCGGTCGAACGGCGGGCGCCGCGCGCCGGGCATCATGGGCGCCACCCCTCGCGCCGGGAGCGGGCGCTCCGGCGCGCCGAGGCGCGCGGCCTCGCGCGCGGCCGCCTCGGCCCGGCTCGTCCCGGCCGCGAGCTCCTCCACCGTTCGGCCGGAGAGCACCGACGCCTCCGGGAACGGCCGCCCCGGCCCGGCGAACGGGTCGCCGCGGTGCTTCAGCAGCAGCCACTCGCGCTTCCCGCCCTCCGCGGCGCGGGTCCGGACCAGCGTCCACTCTCCGTGCAGCTTGTGGCCGCGCAGCCGGAACACCAGCTTGCCGCGGGCCAGCCCGTCCTCGGGATCGCCCACCGGCCACCACGCGCCGCGATCCCACACGATCACGGCCCCGGCGCCGTAGTTTCCCGCCGGGATGATCCCCTCGAAGTCGGCGTACTCGACGGGGTGGTCCTCGACCTCGATCGCCATGCGGCGGTCGGACGGATCCGCGGACGGGCCCTTCGGCACGGCCCAGCTCCGCAGCGTGCCGCCCAGCTCCAGCCGGAAGTCCCAGTGGAGCCGCCGGGCCGCGTGCTTCTGCACCACGAACGCCCGCGCCGGGCCGGGCTCGCCGTCGCCGGGCCCGCGGCCGCCGAACGGCTCCGGGGTCCGGCCCGGGTCGCGCATGGCGCGGTATCGCTCCAGCCGGTCGGGCACCGGAGGTGATCTAGCCCTCGGCCGCCCCCGCGGCCCGCGCTTCCCAGATCCGCCGGCGCGTGCGAACCTCGGCGGACGTATGTGGGGTTACCGCACCCGCGAGGTCGCCCGCATGCTCGGCCTCCCACCGGCGGAGGTCCGGCGCTTCGCGCGGGCCGGCTTCGTGGCGGCGCGGCGCGGCCCGCGCAACGAGCTGCGCTTCTCGTTCCAGGACCTCGTGCTGCTGCGCGCGGCCGCCGGGCTGGTGCAGGCGCGGCTGCGGCCGGCCCGGGTGCGGCGCGCGCTGCGGCGGCTCGCGGCGCAGCTCCCCGAGGGCCGCTCGCTCGCGTCGGTCCACGTCGCCGCCGAGGGCGGGCGCGTGGTGGTGCGCGACGGCGGCGCGCGCTGGCACCCGGAGACGGGCCAGGTGCTGCTCGACTTCGGGGTCGGCGACCTGGCGCGGCGCGTGGCCCCGCTGGTGCGCGCGGCGGCCCGCCGCGGCCGCGGGGTCCGGCCGCTCGACGCCGAGGCCTGGTTCCAGTGGGGCCGCGACCTGCACGACGTGGCGCCCGCCGAGGCGCGCACCGCCTACCGGCAGGCGCTCGGGGTCGCGCCGGATCACGCCGGCGCGCACCTGCACCTGGGGCGGCTGCTGCTGCGCGACGACGGCGACGCGCGCGCGGCGGAGCTGCACCTGCGCCGGGCGCTCGAGGACCCGGCGCTGCGCGCGCCCGCGGGCGTGGAGCTCTCCGCGGCGCTCGAGGCCCAGGGCCTGCTCGACGAGGCCCTGCTCGCGTGCGCCCGCGCCCTCGAGGCGGATCCGGCGCTCCCCGAGGCGCACCGCGCCGCGGCCCGGCTCCTGACACGGCTGGGCCGCGCCGAGGATGCCCGCCGGCACCTCGACGCGGCCCTCCGCCCCGGCTAGCGCGAGCCCGGCGGACGGCGCGCCGCGCGCTGCCCGTCCTGGCTGCGCTTCAGCGCGCGCGCCGCCGCGAGGTGCGCCTCGGCCACGTTCTCGGTGTCGTCCAGCCACTTCTTCAGGCGCGGGTCCTGGCCCGGCGTCCGGTTGCGCATCGTCTTCAGGTCCTGGACGTAGCGCTGCTCGACGTCGATGGCGGCGCGGACCAGCTCGCGGTCGAACGCCTCGCCCTGCGCGGCGCGCAGCCGGTCCATCATCTGCTGGTGCCCGGCGCGCTCGTGCTCCGGGAGCGGCAGCGTCGTCACGTCCTGGCCGCGCTCGCGCACCAGCGCCGCGAGCTCCCCGTCCACCCGGCGGGCGTCCTGCTCGAGCGTGCGGCCGAAGTCCTTCACCGGCTGCGACGCGCCCTGCTGCTGCGCGAGCTGCCCGGCGTCCACCTCGAACGCGTTGCGCAGGTGCAGCGTGGCGAGCGTGTTGCGGGCGTCCTCGGTGAGCGCCGGCTGGCCCGCCGCCGGCTGCCCGGGCGCCGCCGTGACGGGCGGCGTGGTCGCCGGCTGCCGCGGGATCGGGCGTGGAACGCCCGGTGTCTGGGCGCCGGCGGTGGCGCCGGCCAGCGCCAGCGCCGCGCCGAGCGCGAGCCTCGAGATTCGTGCGGTCATGCGTGTCCCTCCCCGCACGAGAGGATGGAGACGGCGGCGAGCCCCGGCACGCTCCGTCGCGGCGCCCGCCCACCTCGCCGGCGGCGGGGCGGGCGGCGCCTCAGGGTCGCGGCAGCGGGGGGCGCGGCGGCATGGCCGGCCCGGCGCGCGACGGCGCGACCGCCGCGTTGCGCACCGGCTCCTCGGCGCGCGCGGTCTTCAGCACGTTCATGGCGGCGGCGATCATGGAGCCGACGTCGGAGAGCGTGGCGGGCAGGATGACCGTGTTGTTCACCTTGGCGAGGTGGCCGAACTGCTCCACGTACTGCTCGGCCACGCGGAGCTGGACCGCCTCCACGCCGCCCGGCGCGCTGATCGCGTCGCCCACCTTGCGCAGGCCCCCGGCGGTGGCCTCCGCGATGGCGAGGATCGCCTGCGCCTGCCCCTCGGCCTCGTTGATCTGCTGCTGGCGCGAGGCCTCGGACTCCTTGATGACCTGCTGCTTCTTGCCCTCGGCGGTGTTGATGGCGGCGTCGCGCTCGCCCTCCGAGGCGAGCACCACCGCGCGCTTCTCCCGCTCGGCGCGCATCTGCTTCTCCATGGCGGCGAGCACGTCCTGCGGCGGGGTGATGTTCTTGATCTCGTACCGCAGCACCTTCACGCCCCAGGGCCCGCTGGCCTTGTCCAGCTCGGTCACCACCATGCCGTTGATGTGCGAGCGCTCCTCGAACGTCCGGTCGAGGTCGATCTTGCCGATCTCGGAGCGGAGCGCGGTCTGCGCCAGCTGGCTGATGGCGTAGTAGTAGTCGGCGATGCCGTAGGACGCGCGCTGGGCGTCGAGCACCTTCAGGTACAGGATGCCGTCCACCGCCACCTGCACGTTGTCCTTGGTGATGCAGATCTGCTCGGGGATGTCCACCGCCTGCTCCTTCAGCGTGTGCCGGTAGCGGATCACGTCCGCGAACGGCAGCAGCACGTGGAAGCCGGCGTCGAGCACGCTGTGGAACCGGCCCAGCCGCTCCACCACGTAGGCGTTCTGCTGCGGCACCACCACCGCGGTCTTCACCACCACGAACACGGCGAAGGCCGCGACCACGATCGCGATCATCAGCCCGGCGCTCATCGGTTCCATCCCGTCCTCCCGGACCTCGTGCGCGCCGTCACGCGGCGCGGACCCACAGCAACACGCCCTCGACCCGCTCCACCCGGCAGCGCTGGCCGGCGCGCAGCGTGTCCCCGCCCACCGCCCGCGCGCGCCAGGGCACGCCGCGCAGCTCGGCGGCGCCCTCGCCGCCGGCGGGCACGTCGCCGAGCAGCACGACCTCCTCGCCGACCAGCGAGTCCACCGGGGCGCCCGGGCGCCGCGTCAGCCGATCCTGGAGCCGCCGGCGCAGGGTCGCGAGGAGCACCAGCGACACCGCGGTGAACAGCAGCCACTGCCCGACGCGCCCCAGGCCCGCCGCCGCGGCGGGCGCGACCACCAGCGCGCCCACGCCGAAGAACAGCGCGAACAGGCCGCCCGGCGTGACCAGCTCCACCACCAGCAGGCCGATCCCGGCCAGCACCCACATCCACCAGTCCATGCGCCCCTCCGACCGCCCGGATGCTAGCAGAGGCGGGCCGCCGGCGCGCGGCGGCGCGGGCCGGGATCGCCCTCCGGCTCGCGAGCGCTACAGCCTCACCTGCAGCTCGTACCGCCGGTTCTTCGCCTTCTTCGCGGGCGTGTCGTCGGGCTTCACCAGCGGCTTCTTCGAGCCCATGCCCACCGACTCGATCTCGGCCTGCGGGATGCCGCGCGCCACCAGCTCCTTCTCGATCACCGCGGCGCGGCGGGCGGACAGCTCCTGGTTGTGCGCGGCCGAGCCGGACGTGTCGGTGTGGCCGGACACCACGAACTTGAAGTTCTTCACGCCGGCGCCGTTGAGGCGCTTCTTCGCGTCCACCAGCGCGTTCGAGAGCCGCTTCATCTTCTGGTCGCAGCCGGGCTCGAGCTGGTCGTTGTCGGTCTTGAACGAGCACTGGTTCTTGCGCCCCTCCTCCAGCAGGCGGCGGTTGATCTCCTTCTCGAGCTTCCCGACGGTGGCCTGGCCCGCCGCCTTCTTGGCGGCGTCCCAGGGCACCTGTGCGGCCGCCGGCGCGGCGAGGGCGAGGGTGATCACGGCGGCGAGGGCGAGGCGGGTCATGTCGATCTCCTTTGCGCGAGGTGCGGATCTTCTACGCCGGCCGGGGGCGGCCGCAAGCGCCGTCGCGCGCGTCGCGGTGGGCCCCGGACCCACCTCTGCGCCCGGGCGGCGCCGGCGCGGCGGCGCCCGCGCGCGGAGGCCGGGCGGGCTCCCGCCGGCCAGGCGCCGTGCGCAGGATGTACGCGTCACGGAGGTGGCGCATGGCGCGACGGGTTTCGAGCACGACGACGGATCACGACACGATCCGCCGGTGGGTCGAGGAGCGCGGGGGCTGGCCGGCGTCGGTCATCGGCACCGAGCGGGGAGACGAGACCGGCATCATCCGCGTGGACTTCCCGGGCTACAGCGGCGAGGGCAAGCTGGAGCGGATCCCCTGGGACGACTGGTTCCGGAAGTTCGACGAGGCGAACCTCGCGTTCACGTACGAGGAGACCACCGCCGGCGGGCAGCGCTCGAACTTCAACAAGCTCATCGGCCGGGAGACCGCCGACGCGCGGGCGCGCGGGCGCCGGACCTCGCGGCGGGCGAGCCGCGCCGGCGGCGGGGCGCGGTCGGGTGCGCGAGCGCGGAGCCGCACGTCGGCCGGACGCGCCGGCGCGCGGTCGGCGCGCGGCGGGGCCGGCCGCACGCGCAAGACGGCGCGCGCGGGCTCGGCGCGGTCGGGCAGCGCGCGGGGCACCGCGCGGGGCCGGACGGGCGGGCGCCGCACGGGCGAGACGCAGGGGCGCCGCCAGGCCTCCCGCGCGGAGGCGGCCCGCACCGCGCGCCGCGGCGGGACCTCGCGCACGGGCAAGGGCCGGGGCACCTCGCGCGGCAGCTCGGGCGGCCGCCGCAGCGCCAGCGGCCGCGGGGGCTCGCGCGGCGGGTCGCGCTCGGGGGGCTCGCGCCGGGGCCGCTCGCGCGGCCGCGGTCAGGCGTAGCGCCGGACCATCCGCGCGCAGAAGTCGGCGTACTCCTCCGGCTCGCGCGGCGGGCTGGTGTGGTGCGGCTTCAGGCCGCGGTGCTCGGGCGTGAAGCAGAACGTGACCGTCACCTCGAACGGCTCCAGGGCGCGCATCTGCCGGTCGAACCAGGCCTCCCAGCCCGGCCGAAAGCTGTCCGCCCAGGAGAGGCCGGTGCGCAGGTGGCGCACGCCGAGGTCCTTCAGCCACCGCACGCCCGCGTCGAGCCGCGGGTCCTCGAAGTGGAACCACTGGCAGATGCCCAGGCCGGGCGCGAGCGCGGGGAACGCCGCCAGCGCCGGCTTGGGCGTGCCGTCCTCGCGGATGAGCCCCATGTAGAAGTGCCGGTAGTACGACGAGCCCTCCGCCTCGCGGTGGCGGGTGGTGGCGGGCCACGCGCGCGGCAGGTCGAACAGGCTGTACCAGTGGATGCGCGGGGCCTTGCCGAGCAGCAGCTCGGCGGTGCGGCGGAGCCCCCACTCCTGGACCTCCTCCGCGCCGAACGACGAGACGCCCACCTCGGAGATCCACACCGGGAGCCGCATGGCCGAGGTGATCTCGGCGAGCCGCGCCGGCCACTCCTGGATCTGCCAGTGGTTCCAGTCGAGCGGGAAGCCGTGGATCGCGACCGCGTCCACCTCGGCGAGCCCGCCCTGCGACTCCAGCAGGCGCAGGAACCCCGCGTCGATGGGCGAGGTGCCGCCCAGCACGCGGGTCAGGCCGGGCCGCTCCGCGCCCACCGCCGCGCCGGCGAGGCGCACCATCTGCGAGAAGCGGCCCCAGCCCGGATCGGCGCCGAAGTCCCAGTGCGACAGGTTGTTCGGCTCGTTCCAGAGCATCACCGCCTCGATCACGGCGCACCTCCGTCGCGCGGCGGCGCCGGGTACACCGGGCCGCCGAAGGGATCCGGCTCGGCCGGCCGGCACAGGTAGACCTCCGTGCCCGGCACGGGCGCCGGCGCGAACCCGGCCGAGCGGAGCATCGCCTCGACGCAGGCGCGGTTCGGGATCCACCAGTTGGTCTCGTCGTGCGCGTAGCGCCGCTCGACGAAGTGCAGCTTGGGCCAGGCCGGGTGGTCGAACACCTCGCGCTCCTCGAAGGGATAGTCCGGCTCCGCCGGGAACCGCCCGTTGGAGCCGCGCAGCATGCTCTGGAACACGAGCAGGTCGCCGACCGCGTGCGCGCGCAGGAGGTCGAGGGCGAGCAGCGGGTGGCGCAGGTGGTAGAGCACGCCCATGAACAGCACCACGTCGAAGCGCTCCCCGAGCCGCGCGACGTCGTAGACCGACAGCTCCCGGAACTCGACGTCCAGGCCGGAGATCTCGGCGGCGAGCCGCGCCTGGGCCAGGTAGCGCGGGTCGAAGTCCACCCCCAGCACGCGGTCGGCGCCGCGCCGCTTCATCTCGAGCGAGAAGAAGCCGGCGTTGCAGCCCACGTCGAGCACGCTCCTGCCCGAGAGGTCCTGCGGGAGCGCCGGCGCGATCGCGCGCCAGACCAGGCCCGGGTAGTCGCCGAGGAAGTGGTCCGGCGCGGTGCGCACGCCGTTCAGCTCGAGGTTGTGGAACCACGGCGAGAGCGCGCGCACGCGCGCCTCGATCTCCGCTCGCGTCATCCGCTCACCCCATCCCCGGCGCCTCGCCGGCCTCGCCTGGCTCGGGCTGCGGCCCCTCGCGGAGCAGCCGCAGCGCCTGCCGGTATCCGTCCAGCGTCCCGACGTCCACGTAGGCGCGCCCCGCGTGCACCGCCCGCGCCGCGCCGCCCTGCTCCAGCCAGGCGTTGACCAGCGTCCCGACGTACGCGTCGGCCTCGCCGCGCTCCAGGAACAGCGCGTGCAACTCGGCGAGCACCGCGCCGGTCAGCTTGAAGCCGCCCCACACCCAGCCGGTGGACGGCCGCGCGGCCTTGACCTGCACCTCGCGCACGACGCCGTCCGGCCCGCTGACCACCGCGTCGAACAGCTCCGGCCGCTCCACCGGGAAGCACAGGAACGAGAGGCCGCCGCCCGGGAGCGCTCGGTAGCCGTCGGCGGGGAACCAGACCGTGTCGGGCAGCCCCACCAGCACCTCGTCCGCCGGCCCCACGAACGGCAGCGCGCGGAACAGCGCGTCGCACAGCCCGGCAGGCCTGGGCTGGACCACGTAGCAGATCCGGGCGCCGCCGACCGCGCCGCCGAAGTACTCGACGATGTCCGACTTGCCGGGCGAGATGACGAAGCACAGCCGGTCGGCGCCGCCGCGGAGCATCCGCTCGACCAGGTACTCCGACACCGCGCGCGGCCGCTCGCTGCCGTCCACCATGCGGCTCCCCACCGGCAGGAGCTCCTTCGAGAACGCGAGCGGCTGGATCCGGCTCCCCACGCCGGCCGCCGGCACGATGCCCCACGTCATCCGGCCAGCCCCTCCGCCGCCGCGTCGAGCGGCGCCGCGGCCGCGCGCGTGGCGGCCTCCGGCCCGGCGCGCAGCTCCGCCGCCGCGGCCGGGGGTGGCGCCGGCCGCTCGCTGCGGCGGGCCGCCTCGCACAGGCGGACCAGCTCCCGCGCGCGCGCGGCCGCGGTGTGCTCGTCGAGGGCGCGCTCGCGGGCGCGCGCGCCCAGGCGGGCGAGCCGCTCGCGCGGCAGCTCCACCGCGGCCACCGCCTCGCGGGTCGAGCGCGCCACCAGGATCTCCTCGCCCGGCGTGAAGAACGCGTCCAGGCCGTCGAACCAGTCGGACAGGACCGGCACGCCGCAGGCGGCCGCCTCGAACAGCCGGCCCGACGGGCAGTGGCCGAGCGCGGCCATCTCGGCCCGGGTGACGCTGAGCGTGAGCGGCGACGAGCAGAAGAACGCCGGGTGGAGCGAGGGCTCGAGGTGCCGCACGTAGCGGACGTTCGGGCGCCAGGGGAAGCGGTCGTCGTACATCGAGCCGGCGAGCACGAACGTGCGCTCCGGGAGCCGCGCCGCCGGGCCGAGGAACAGCGCCTCGAGCGCCGCCTGCCGCGAGGGCGCGTAGGTCCCCAGGTAGGAGAGGTCGCCCAGGAACGGGCGCACCGGGCGCGACGGCCGGTGGACCTCGGGATCAACCGAGCCGTAGAGCGGCGCCACTCGCCGGGCCCCGAGCAGCCCCGCCAGCGCGCCGAGCGCCCGTCCGCCCGTGTACGAGAGGACCAGGTCGTGGTGGCGAAGCCCGCGCGGACCCAGCCACTCGACCGGCAGCCCGCGCCGCGCCCGCTCCAGGGTGACCCCGGTGTCCATGTCGTAGAAGACGCGGAGCGCCGAGCGGGCGGAGAGCACGCGGTCGCCCGCCTCCACGCCGTCCGGGCAGTAGGAGGTGACCATGGCGACGTCGGCGGAGGCGATCGCCTCGTCCGCGCGCGCGCGCACCTCGGAGAGCTCGCGGTAGATCACGAGGTCTCCGGCCGGGAGCGTCCGCAGATCGCGGTGCGCGGCGTACCAGGGCTGGTCGCGCTCGAAGAAGTCGAGCCGGTGCCCCTGGCGCGCGAGCGCCCCCGCCAGCCCGCGCCACAGCGTGGCGTGCCCGTTCCCCCACGAGGAGCTGACGGTCAGCCCGAAGACGACGAAGCGCACGCCCTGAAGCCCCCTCCCCGCCCCTGCGCTGCGGGCCCCCAGCCGGAAAGCTAGGGCGGACCCACACCGCCCACCAGCGGCCCCACGGCCGCGCCGCCGCCCGTGCGCCGGCTCGTGCGCGCGGGCGGGTCCGGCGCGGCAGGACGCAGCAGCCCCGCCCGGCACGCGCCGCGGCGGGGCGCCGCTGCCATGATGGCCGCGCGGCTCCGACGGAGGTCGAACATGGCGCGCGAGGGCTCGGGGGGATTGCTGCCGGAGGGTGAATCGCTGCGCCGGGCGCTGCGCTGGCTGGACGAGCGCGCGCGCGAGGAGCCGAAGCTCGATCGCGCCGGCGCGATCGGCGAGGCGGCGCGGCGCTTCGACCTGACGCCGCTCGACGAGGAGTTCCTGATCCGGAGCTGGAAGACGCCGGGAGGCGCCGGCGGTTGAGCCGCCCGCCGCTCAGGCGAGCAGGCGCAGCAGGTCCTCGCGGAGGGCGGCGCGCTCCGGGCCCTCCGGCGCCGCGGCGACGGCGCGCTCCAGCGTGCCGGCGGCGTTCCGGCGGAAGCCCTTCTCCTCGTAGACGCGCGCCAGCGCGCGCAGCGCCGGCAGGTTCGCCGGGCGCAGCTCGACGGCGCGCTCGAGGGCGGTCATCGCCCCGAACGCGTCGCCGGTGGCCGCGAGCGCCCGGCCGAGCTGGAGGTGCGCCTCGGCGCCGAGCGGATCGGCGCGGGCCGCGTCCGCGAGGAGCGCGGCGGCCTCCGCGGTGCGGCCCTCCTCGAGGAGCGCGCGCCCGCGGGCCACGCGCGCGTCGGCCGCGGGCGCGGGCGCGAGCGGCCGCGACGCGCTCGCCTCGCGCGCGGCCGCCACCCGCCGGGCCAGGTCGTCGAGCCGGAACGGCTTCTCGACGTAGTCCACCGCGCCGTAGTTCTCGCGCGCGTCCTCGGCGAAGCGCCAGCCGCGGTAGATGGCGGTCATCATCACCACCGGGACGTTGCGCGTGCGCGGCGACGACCGGAGCCGCCGGCACGCCTCGAACCCGTGCAGCTTCGGCAGCATCGCGTCGAGGAGCACGACGTCCGGGAGCAGGGCGTCCGCCCTCGCCAGCGCCTCCTCGCCGTCGGCGGCGAGCTCCACCGCCCAGCCCTTCGCCTCGAGCGTGCGCTGCACGAGGTGGCGGATCTCCGGCTCGTCGTCCACCACCAGCGCCAGGGGCCGGCCGCCGGCGCGCTCCGGCAACGGCTCCGGCGCGCCCACCTCGATCCGCACGCCCGCGTCCGGCTCGTCCGGCAGGAGGTCGGCGTCGAGCACCTCCACCAGGTCCAGCGGCTCGTCGGCCGGCCCGCCCGCCGGGAACGCCGCCCCCAGCTCCGGCAGCGGGCCGGCGTTGGCGCCACGCCAGGACCGCTCGCCGCGCGCGCGCGCCTCGTACGCGCCCTCGATGGCGCGGTCGAGCGCCGAGCGGACCGCCGCGTACACCGAGACCTCCCGCCCGGTCACGAACCGCAGCTCGGCGACGACGCGGTCGTCGAGCGGGCGCGCCATGGCGAGGTGGATGCGGCCGCCCTCGAGCGAGAGCGGCAGGATGAGGTCCTGCTCGGCCACCGACCGCGGCACCGCCTCGAGCGCGTCGAGGTCCACGGTGGTGCGCGACAGGTCCACCCCGGGGATGCCGAGGCGCTCCGCGAGCGCGGCCGCCAGCGCGCCCTCGTCCACGCCGGACTCCAGCAGCCTCGACGCGAGCGGCAGCGGCCGGTCGCGCCGGTCGTGCAGCGCGGCGTCCACCTGTGCGGCGGTCGCCACGCCGCGCCGGATCAGCAGCTCGCCGATGCGCGGTACCACGCCCCCTCCCCCCGACCCGCAGGGCGGGTCGAGGCGGATTCTAGGCGGCCGCGGGCGCCGGCGACGTCCCACGACGCCGCGTCCCTCGACGCCCCGTCGTGCCGGCGGGGGAGGCGCGCGCGGGAGGGTTCACCCTGCGAGAACCGCTCAGCCCACCGTGTCGGCGTAGGTCATGACGAGGTACATGACGGTCTCGACGTCGGCCCGGCTGCGGTACACGTGCGGCGCGTCGGCCTGGAACACGATCGCGTCCCCGGGCCCGAGCTGCTCCTTGCGGCCGGGGACCTCGATCTCCACCGCGCCCGCGGCGACCACCAGGTTCTCGATGGTCCCGGGGTTGTGCGCGTCGGCGCGCTCCACGCTGCCCGGCGCCATGCGCAGCTCGTAGAACTCGACGCGGCGCGGCTCGTCGAACGGGAACAGCGCCCGCGACGAGTAGGAGCCGTCGTGGCTGCTCAGCACCTTGGCGTGCTCGGCCCGGAGCACGTGCAGGCCGCCCGAGCTGCGGGCGGTGATGAGCGCCGAGAACGGCACGCCCAGCGCCGACGAGATCTTCCAGAGCACGTTGATGGTCGGCGCGCTCTGGCCGAGCTCGATCTGGCCGAGCATGGCGCGCGACACCCCGGAGAGCTTCGAGAGCTTCTCGAGCGACAGGTCGCGCTGGGTGCGCAGCCGGCGGAGGTTCGTCCCGACGACCGGCGTGAGGTCCTTGCCGGCGGGCGCCACCTCGCCCGGCTCGGGGGCGGAGCGGGCGTCGGCCGGCGCCGCGGCCGGACGGCGGGAGCGCTTCTGCGTGTCGCGGGCGGTCTTCATGAACCGATGGTTTTCCGTTACAACGGAGGCGTTGTCAACGCGCTCCGCCAGCGCCGCCGGCCCGTGGCGGCTCACCCTCGTCACCGACCCGGACGACTGCAACCTCGCGTGCGCCATGTGCCCGTGCGGCGCGGCCAGGGCGCGCGGGGAACCGCGCACGCCGCCGCGGCGCATGGCGCCGGCGCTCGCGCTCGGCGTCCTGGAGGAGCGGCGCGGCAGCCCGCTGCGCGAGCTCATCCCCTCCACCATGGGGGAGCCGCTGCTCTGGCCGGCGCTCCCGGACCTGCTCGCGCGCGCGGCGGCGCTCGGCATCCGGGGCAACGTCACCACCAACGGCACCTTCCCCGGCCGCGGCGCCGCCGGCTGGGCGGAGGTCCTCGTGCCGGCCTGCCGCGACGTCAAGGTCTCCTGGAACGGCGCCACCGCCGCGACCGCCGCGGCGGTGATGCCGGGCCTCGACCTCGAGGCCGCGGTCGAAGGGGTCCGGGCCCTGGTGGCCGCGCGCGACCGGCACGCGGCCCGCGGCGGCGCACGCTGCAGCGTCTCGTTCCAGGTGACCGCGCGCGAGGACAACGTGGCGGAGCTGCCCGGCATCGTGCGGCTCGCCGCGCGGCTCGGCGTGGATCGCGTGAAGCTGAACCAGCTCCAGGTGCGCAGCCCCGACCTGGCGCCGCTGTCGCTGCGCCGCAGCCCCGAGGCCATCGCCCGCTGGAACGCCGCCGCGCGGGCGGTGCGCGAGGCGGCCGCGGAGGCGCTCTCGATCCACGGGCGCGCCCCGGCGCTCGAGCACGCGGTGGAGCTGGCGCCGGATCCCGCCGCCCCGGCGCCGCGCGGCCCGTGCCCGTTCGCGGGGCGGGAGGCCTGGATCCACCCCGACGGCCGGCTGGCGCCGTGCCCGCACCCCGCCGCCGCCGCCGGCGAGCTGGGCGACTTCGGGTCGGTGGCCGAGGCGCCGCTCGGAGCGCTGTGGGCGGCGCCGGCGTTCCAGGCGTTCGTCGCGCCCGGACCGGGGGGTCACCCCGTTCACCCCGTGTGCGATGGGTGCGCGTTCCGGCGCCCCGGCGGCGCCTGAGCGCCGGGCGACCGCGTCCGGGGCGTGCACGCGCGTCCCCACGGCGGCGCCGCCTCGGTTAAGGTCGGCGGGTGACCGAGCCGCTCCCCACCGCCATCGCGCTCACCGCCACCGCGCTCCTGCTCGGGCTGAGCGTGCTCTCCTCCCGCACCTCCGGGCGGCTGGGCGTCCCGTTCGCGCTGCTGTTCCTGGCGGTGGGCATCCTGGCCGGCTCGGAGGGCATCGGCGGGATCGCCTTCGCCGACTACCACCTCACCTTCCGGGTGGGCACGGTGGCGCTGGTGCTGATCCTGTTCGAGGGCGGCCTCAGCACCGACGTGCGCGGGTTGCGCCAGATCCTCGCGCCCGCCGCGCTGCTCGCGACCGCCGGGGTGGCCGGCACCGCCGCGCTCACCGCCCTGGGCGCGCGCGCGTTCGGCCTGCCCTGGTCGGAGGCGCTGCTGCTCGGCGCCATCGTCTCCTCCACCGACGCGGCGGCCGTGTTCTCGGCGCTGCGCAACGCCGGGGTGCGGGTGCGTCCGCGCGTGGCGCACCTGCTCGAGGTCGAGTCGGGCGGCAACGACCCGATGGCGGTGATCCTCACGCTCGCGGTGACGCAGGTCCTCGCGTCGGGCGAGCCGGTGCGCTGGACCATCCTGCTGGACATCGCGGTCCAGCTGGCGGTCGGGCTCGCCGCCGGCGTGGCCATCGGGCTGGGCGGGCGCTGGCTCCTGCGCCGCGCCCACCTCGCCGCGAGCGGGCTCTACCCGGTCCTGACGCTGTCGATCGCGCTGTTCGCCTTCGGCGCGCCCACGCTGCTGTGGGGCAGCGGCTTCGTGGCGGTCTACGCGGCGGGCATCACGCTCGGCGCCGGCCAGCTCCCGTACCTGCCCGGCCTGCGCCGCGTGCACGACGCCATGGCCTGGTTCAGCCAGGTGGCGATGTTCCTGCTCCTCGGGCTGCTGGTGTTCCCGTCGCGCGTGGCGGCGGTCGCCGGCCCCGGGCTCGCCATCGGCCTGCTCCTCGCGTTCGTGGCGCGGCCGCTGGTGGTGGGGCTCATGCTGTTGCCGTTCCGGATGCCGGCGCGGGAGGTGATCTTCATCTCCTGGGTCGGCCTGCGCGGCGCGGTGCCCATCATGCTCGCCACCACGCCGGTGCTGGCCGGGCTCCCGTTCGCCGAGCACGTCTTCGACCTGGTCTTCTTCGTGGTGGTGGTGAGCACGGTGGTGCAGGGCTCGACCATCGCCTGGCTCGCGCGGAAGCTCGGCCTGGAGACCGCGGGACCGCCCCCGCCGCGCGCCGTGCTGGAGATCGTGTCCACCCAGCAGCTCGGCGGCGAGGTCGCCTCGTACTACGTCGAGCCGGCGAGCGCCGTCGCCGGCTCCCGCATCTCGGAGCTGCCGTTCCCGGAGGGCTCGACCGTGATGCTGGTGGTCCGCGGCCGCGAGCTGGTGGCGGCGCGCGGGCGGACCGTGCTCCAGCCCGGCGACCACGTCTACGTGTTCGCCCCGCCGGACGAGAAGCCGTTCGTGCAGCTCCTGTTCGGCCGCGAGGAGGAGGGCTGAGCCGGGCCGCGCCGCGCCGTCAGGTGCGCGACGCGCGGATGGCGTCCTCCAGCTCGTTCGGCGGCGGCCGCGCCGCCGGGTCGCGGGGGAAGTGCTCGGCGAGCCGGGCGCCGCACTGGGCGATCGCCTCGACGAAGCCGCTCCCCGGCTCGCCCGCGCGCATCCCGGCCACCAGCGCCGCGACCGCGCGGTCCCAGCCCGCGTCGCCCATCTTCTCGTGGATGCCGCGGTCGCCCAGGATCACGGCCTCGCGCTCGAACAGGGACGCGAACACCAGGACGCCCGTGCCCTCCGCGGTCCGGTGCAGCCCGTTCTCGTGGAACGCGCGCACCGCCCGCGCGCGCACCGCCTGGTCGAGCGCGCGCGCGCCAGCGAGCCGGCGCTCCACCGGATCCCACATCGAGAGCCACGCGCCGAGCAGGCCGGCCGCGAGCTGGAGGAGCGGGAGCTCGGCCAGCGTGACCGGCAGGTGCAGCGCCAGCACCACCCCGGTGGCGATCGCCGCGGCGAGGAGCGCGCCGCGGTAGCGGACCTCCGGGTACGGGTCGCTCTTCTCGACCACCACCGGGACGATCTGCCCGCGCGAGAGCGCCTCGGCGCGCCCGACCGCCTCCGCGATGCGGCGGCGGGCCGCCTCGTCGAACTGCAGCTCGAGCTTCACGCGCGCCTCCTCACCAGCGCCCCGAGGCGCCGCCGCCCGAGAACCCGCCCCCACCGCCGGACCAGCCGCCCCCGCCGCCGCCGAAGCCGCCGCCGCCCCATGGGCCTCCGCCGCCCCAGGGCCCGCCGCCGCCCCACCACAGCGAGCGGCGCCGGCGCGGGCCGAAGCCGGTCAGGACGCGGATCACGAACGCGACCACGAACAGGAGCAGCACGAACAGCGAGGGCACGCGCACCTGCGGCCGGACCGCCCGGCGCGCGTCCACGCCCTGCGGCAGCGCGCCGAGCGCCCCGAGGACCTGCACGCCGGCGTCGTAGAGCCCGTCCCCGTAGCGCTGCTGCCGGAACGCGGGGACGATGACGCCGCGGATGATGCGCGAGGACTGCACGTCGGTGAGGCCACCCTCCAGCCCCCCGCCCACCTCGATGCGCACCTGGCGATCCTCGACCGCGACCGTCACCAGCACGCCGTTGTCCTTGCCGCGGGTCCCGATCTTCCAGGCCTCGGCGACGCGGATGGAGTAGTCCTCGATCGGCTCGCCCTCGAGCGTGCGCACCAGCAGGTACTGGAGCTGCACGCCCTGCCCGCCCTCGGCGCCGCGCGCCGCCCGGGAGAGCGCGGCCAGCCGCGCCTCATCGGCGCGCGAGAGCACGCCGGCCGCGTCCACCACCGGGCCGGTGAGCGGCGGGACGGCCGTCTCGGCGACGGCGGGCGGCGCGGCGAGCGCCGCCGCGAGGACGGCGGCGGCCGCGAGCGCGCGCGCGCGGCGGCCGGCCGGGGCGGCGACCGCCATCAGAACTTCACCGCGGGCGCCTTCTCCGCCCCCTGCGTGGTGGCGGTGAACTGCGCCTTCGGCTGCTTGTGGTACATCATCGAGTTCGTCCAGCTGGTGGGCGGCACGGTCACGAGATCGTTGAACCGCTGCACCTCCTGGATGTAGCGGCGGCGCGCGATCCCGATGCGGTTCTCGGTGCCCTCGAGCTGCGCCTGCAGGTCGCGGAAGTTCTCGTTCGCCTTCAGCTGCGGGTAGTTCTCCGACACCGCGAGCAGCCGCCCCAGCGCCGAGGACAGCGCGCCCTGCGCGCCCTCGAACTTCTTCAGGTTCTCCGGCGTGAGCTGGTCCACCGGGATGCGCACCTGGGTGGCCTGGGCGCGCGCCGCCATCACCGCCTCGAGCGTGCCGCGCTCGTGCGAGGCGTAGCCCTTCACCGTCTCGACCAGGTTGGGCACGAGGTCGGCGCGGCGCTGGTACTGGTTCTCCACCTCCGCCCAGGCCGCGGAGACGGCGTTCTCCGCCTGGGGGATGGACTGGAAGCCGCAGCCTGCGAGCAGCAGGCCGGCCGCGGCGGCGACGACGACGGAGCGCGCGTGAGTCATGCGCCGGAGGCTAGCGCGCTGCGACCGGCGCGAGAAGGACGAATTACCGCAGCCACACCCAGGCCGGGCCTGGGGATCCGCCGGGGGCCAGCTTCACTGCCTGTGGACGGCGAGGACCCGCGCCGGCGGGCACCACACGCCCACCTGGGTGATCCACCCGGCCGGATCCGCCTGGACCGAGCTGGGGCAGGCGCTGCAGGAGGGGGAGCCGGCGTCCGCGAACCGGGCGGTCGCGGGGGACGGGCTCCAGCTCCACTGTGCGTCGCAGTCGCTCCCGTCGCGGAGATCGAACGTCGGCACGGCGGCGCCGGGCGACGCGGGGTCGGCGACCAGCGCCTCGGCGCGGCTGATGAAGTCGGGCGCGACGATCCACGCCTTCACGGTGTCCCCGCACACGCCCAGGGTCACGAACGCGCCGCCGGACCGGCTCACGCAGGCCGCGTTGGGATCCGACACGCAGGCGCCGCTCAGGCACACCTCGCCGCCGGCGCAGGCGTTGCCGCACTCGCCGCAGTGCAGCCGGTCGGTGCGCAGGTCGTAGCAGATGCCGCCGCACGCCTCGAGCGGCGCCGGGCAGGGCTCGGTGTCGAAGCAGCCCGAGACTGCCAGCACCGCCGCGATGACCCCCCACCTCGCCCCGTGCATGTGACCTCCCGCGGCGCCGCCGCGGCCCGAGCCTAGCATCGGACGCCCGGGCCGGCACGCCGCGTGCGGGACCGGGGCGGCGGCCGGCGCGGTGGTAGGCTCCGCGCATGGCGGAGCCGGCCGGCTGGGCGCAGTTCTATCGCGTGGTGAAGCGGATCCCGCGGGGCCGGGTGGCGACCTACGGGCAGGTGGCGCTCGCCGCCGGCAAGCCCGGCGCGGCCCGGCAGGTCGGGTACGCGATGGCGGCGCTGCGCGGGACCCGCCACGCCGTCCCCTGGCAGCGGGTGCTCGGCGCGCGCCCGCGCGGGCGCGCCGGGATCAGCCTGCTCGACCCGATGGGCGCGGCGGTGCAGCGCGCGCTGCTCGAGGCGGAGGGCGTCGGCTTCGACGCGCAGGGGCGCGTGGAGCTGGCGGAGTTCGGCTGGCGCGGTCCCCGCGGCGCGGCGGGCCGCGCTACTCCACCACCCGCACCGGCGGCACCTTCCAGATCTCGGTCGCGTACTCGTGGATCGTCCGGTCGGACGAGAACTTCCCGGCGCGCGCCACGTTGAGGATCGCCTTGCGGGTCCAGCCGTCCGGATCGCGGTAGGCCTGCTCCACCCGCTCCTGGCACGCGCAGTAGGCGGCGAAGTCCGCCAGCACGAGGTACGGGTCCCCGCCGTTGAGGAGCGACTCGACCACCGGCCGGAACAGCCCCGGCTCTCCGGGCGAGAACGTGCCCGAGGACAGCGCGTCGAGCACCTGCTTGATGCGCCGGTCCTTGCGGTACCACTCCCACGGGTCGTAGCCGCCCTTCTTCAGCGCCGCGACCTCCTCCACCGTGAGGCCGAACAGGAAGAAGTTCTCCGCGCCCACCTCCTCGCGGATCTCCACGTTCGCGCCGTCCAGCGTCCCCACCGTGAGCGCGCCGTTCAGCGCGAACTTCATGTTGCCGGTGCCGGACGCCTCCTTGCCGGCGGTGGAGATCTGCTCCGACACCTCGGCGGCCGGGAAGATGCGCTCGGCGAGCGACACCCGGTAGTTGCGCAGGAACGCCACCGCGAGGCGGCCGCGGACGTCCACGTCGCGGTTCACCACGTCGGCCACCGAGCCGACGAGCTTGATGATCCACTTCGCCATCGCGTAGCCCGGCGCCGCCTTGCCGCCGAACAGGTAGCTGCGCGGGTACGGGTCGTAGCCGCGGTCCTCCTTGAGCCGGAGGTACTCGCTCGCCACCCGCAGGATGGCGAGGAGCTGCCGCTTGTACTCGTGGATGCGCTTCACCTGGACGTCGAAGATCGAGTCGAGGTCGAGCGAGATCCCGTTCTCGGCGCGGACGATCTCGGCGAGCCGCTCCTTGTTGTCGCGCTTCACGTCGCGGAACAGGCGGCGGAAGCCCGCGTCCTCGGCGAGCGGCTCGAGGCCGCGGAGCTGGGCGGCGTCGGTCACCCACCCCGGCCCGATGACCTCGGTGATCGACCGCGCCAGCCCGGGGTTCGCCTGGAGCAGCCAGCGCCGCGGCGTCACGCCGTTCGTCTTGTTGTTGAACCGCTCCGGCCAGAGCGCGTGGAAGTCGTGGAACAGCTCGCGCTTCAGCAGCTCGGTGTGGAGCGCGGCCACGCCGTTCACCGAGTGCGAGCCGATCACCGCCAGGTTCGCCATGCGCACCTGCTTGACCGGCCCCTCCTCGATGAGGCTCATGCGCTGCAGCGCCGGCTCGTCCGCCTTGCGCGCGGCGCGCACGCCGTCGAGGAACCGCCGGTTCACCTCGTAGACGATCTCGAGGTGGCGCGGCAGCACCCGGCCGAACAGATCCACCGACCACTTCTCCAGCGCCTCCGGCATGAGCGTGTGGTTGGTGTAGCCGAACGTGCCGCCGCAGATCTCCCACGCCTGGCCCCACTCCAGCCCGTGCTCGTCCACCAGCACCCGCATCAGCTCGGCCACCGCGATGGCCGGGTGCGTGTCGTTCATCTGGATCGCCACCTTGTCCGGGAAGTCGGAGAAGCCCTCGTGCACCTTGAGGTGGCGGTTGACGATGTCGTGGATGGAGCAGCAGACGAAGAAGTACTGCTGCTGGAGCCGCAGCTCCTTGCCCATCACGGTGAGGTCGTTCGGGTACAGGACCTTGGAGATGTTCTCGGAGAGGTCCTTCTCCTCGACGGCCGACAGGTAGTCGCCGGCGTTGAAGTCGGCGAGGTCCAGCTCCTGGGAGGCGCGGGCGCGCCAGAGCCGCAGCGTGTTGACCGTCTGGTTGCCGTGGCCGGTGATGGGCACGTCGTACGGCATGCCCAGCACGTGCCGCGCGTCCACCCAGCGCACCTGCAGCCGGCCCTTCGCGTCCACGCCGTGCTCGGTGCGCCCGTAGAACGAGACCGGCACGCAGGCGTCGCCGCGCGGGATCTCCCAGGCGCTGCCGAAGCGCAGCCACTCCTCCGGGCGCTCCACCTGGTAGCCGTTGCGGATCTCCTGGTCGAAGATGCCGAACTCGTAGCGGATGCCGTAGCCGTACGCGGGGATCGACAGCGTGGCGAGCGAGTCGAGGAAGCAGGCCGCGAGCCGCCCCAGGCCGCCGTTGCCCAGGCCGGCGTCGGGCTCCTGCTCGAGCAGCGCGCTCAGGTCGATGCCGAGATCGCTCAGGGCCGACCGCATGTTGTCGTAGACGCCGAGGTTCAGCAGGTTGTTCTCGAGCGCCTTGCCCATCAGGAACTCGAGCGAGAGGTAGTAGACCCGCTTCGCGTCCACCTTGTAGTAGGTCTGCTGCGTCTGGATCCACCGCCGCATCATCCGGTCGCGCACCGCGTAGGCCACCGCGAAGTAGCGATCGAGCGGCGTGGCGGTGTGCTCGTCCTTGCCCTGCGAGTACTGGAGGTGGTCGGCGAACGCGCGGCGGAGCGCGTCCACGTCCAGCGCCGTGCGGGCGTTGGGCAGGTCGCGCGCGCGCTCGAGCGCGCGCGCCTCCTCGGTGCGGGCGGCGGCGGCTTTCCTCGGTGGGGCCATGCTCCTCCTCAGGGTGCGCACCGGGCGCGGGCGGCGGCCAGGGCGGGCGGCGGGACATCATAGCCGCATCCCCGCCGCGGCGCGGCGGAGCGGCCGGCGCGCCGCGCCGGCCGGGCGCGCGGGCGGGCGCTACCGGCGGAGCGCGCCCGCCAGCTCCTCGTAGAGGTGGATCGCGCTCCGGATGGCCTTCTGGAAGTCGGAGAGCAGCAGGCTCTCGTTCTCCGAGTGCGCGTTGGAGGACGGGTCCTCGACGCCGATGAGCAGCGCCGGGACGCCGCCGAGCGCCTTGGCGAACGGCTCCACGAACCCGATGGACCCGCCGCACCCGATGGCGAGCGCGGGGCGCCCGAACCCCTTCTCCAGCGCCCGGAACGCCGCGTCGAACGCCGGGTGGCCGAGGTCGGTGATCCAGGGCGCGCCGGCGGTGTCCGGCTTGACGGTCACCTCCACGCCCCAGGGCGCGGCCGCGTGGAGCGCCGCCACCAGCTTCTCGCGCACGTCCACCGGGTCCATGTCCGGGACCAGGCGCACGCCGAGGCGCGCCCAGGCCACGTCGTTGATGATGTTGCGCGCGTCCTTGCGCGAGGACGCCTGGATGGCGTTCACCGCCAGCGACGGCTGCCACCAGTTCGTCTCCAGCGGGTGCCGGCCGCCCAGCAGCCGCACGCCGGGCCGCAGCCGGGCCTGCCGCCGGATGTCCTCCTCGGTGACCGGCAGCGCGGCGATGGCGTCGCGCTGCTCGCGGGTGAGCGGGCGGACGCGGTCGTGGATCCCGGGGATGGTGATGCGCCCGTCGTCGTCCACCAGCGCGGCGAGCATCTTGGCGAGCGCCATCGTCGGGTCCGGCACCGGGCCGCCCCACATGCCGGAGTGGACGCTCTGCTCGAGCGCGCGGACCTCCACCTCGAGCACCACCAGGCCGCGGAGCGCCACCGTGATCGACGGCACCCCCGCGTCCACGTTGCCCGTGTCGGTGAGCACCATCGCGTCGGCGTCGAGGCGCGAGCGGTAGCGCGTGAGGAAGGCCGTCAGGTGGTCGGAGCCGATCTCCTCCTCGCCCTCGACCACGATCTTCACGTTGAGCGGCATGCGCCGCGCGCCGCGCACCCAGGAGTCCACCGCCGCCGCGTGCACGATGATGCCGGCCTTGTCGTCGGCGGCGCCGCGGCCCCACAGCCGGCCGTCGCGCTCGGTGGGCTCGAACGGCGGGGTCTTCCAGGCCTCCGCCTCGCCGGCCGGCTGCACGTCGTGGTGCGCGTACAGCAGCAGGGTGGGCGCGGCGGGATCCTCGATGCGCTCGCCGAAGACGTACGGGTGCGCGCCCTCCACCTCGAGCACCTCGACCTTCTCGAAGCCGCGCCGGCGCAGGAGCTCGGCGGTGGCCTCGGCGCTGCGCCGCACCTCGTTCTCCGGGAAGCCCGGGAACGAGACGCTGGGGATGCGGACCAGCCGCTTCAGCTCGTCGAGGTAGTTCGCGGCGTTCTTCTCGTAGTGGGCCAGGGCCAGGCCGACCGGCGTCTCGGGCATCGATGTCACCTCGGGCAGAAGGGTTCCCGCGCCGCGGGCGGGCGAGGGGCGGCCCGGGATATAAGGGCGCATGGCCGGGATCCCTCGACCCCTTCGGGACGGACGGCGCGACACGCTGACGCACGCACTCGGGGTGACGCGCGTCGCCCGCCTGACCGGCCTCGACCGGACCGGGGTGGAGGTGGCGAGCGCGGTGCGCCCGGACGGCCACGTGCTCCAGGTCACGAACGGCAAGGGCGCGACCTTCGAGGACGCAGCGCTCGGCGCGGTGGCCGAGGCGGCCGAGCTGTGGGCGGCGGAGCGCCCCGGCCCCATGCCGCTGGCGTCCGCGGCGGAGCTCCGCGCCCGCCTGGGCGAGGGCGCGGTGATCGGGCCCGGCGCCCTGGCCGGCGGCGGCGCCGATCCGGCCTGGGAGGCGCTGCGCGTCGCCTGGTGCGAGGGCGTGCCGCTCGAGGGCGGCGCGCCGGTGGCGGTGCCGGCGCAGGCCGTGTTCTGCCCTCCCCCCGGCGGCCCGCTGCTCGGGCCGGCGGTGCTGGCCTGGACCTCGAACGGCATGGGCGCGCACCCGGACCCGGACCGCGCCGCGCTGCACGCGCTGCTCGAGGCGGTGGAGCGCGACCAGCTCGCGCGCGCGCTCCCGGACGGATTCACCCGAGGTGAGCTGGCGCGGCGCCTGATCGATCCGCGCTCGCTGCCGGCCGCCGCCCCGCGGGCCGCGGCCCTGGCGGCGTCGCTGGAGGGGCGCGGGCTGCGGATCCACCTGCTCGATCTCACGCCCGCCGGGCGCCGCGCGGGCGGGCTCGGGCTGCCCGTGGCCGGCGCGCTCCTCGGGGATCCGGGAGGGCCCGTGCCGCTCGCGGCCGGGTACGCCTGCCGGCCGGGGCGCGACGAGGCGCTCCTCGCGGCGCTCCTCGAGGGCGCCCAGTCGCGCGCCACCGAGATCCACGGCGCGCGCGAGGACGTGCTGCACGGCGACCGCGGCTCGTCCGCGCCGCTCGCCGCCGCCTGCGCCGCGCTGCGTCCGTCGCGCCGGGCCGCCGCGCTGCCCTCGCTCGCCGCCCCGTCCCCCGCGGCCGCGCTCCGGCGGATCGCCGCCCGGCTCCGCGCGGCCGGGCTCGGCCCGGCGGTGCGCGTCGCGCTCGAGGGCCCGCCCGGCCTTCACGTCGTGAAGATCGTCGCGCCCGGCCTCCTGCTCTCGGAGCTCCTGTGAAGCCCGCCTCCGCGCGCCTGCGCCCCGGCGACGTCGTCGCCTTCCTCGGCCCCTCGCTCCCCGCGGAGGAGGCGCGCCGGCTCGCGCCCTGCCGCGTGCTCCCGCCCGCCCGCGCCGGCGACCTGCTGGCGGTGCTGCCGGCGCGCCCGCTCGCCATCGCGCTGGTGGACGGGCTGTTCGACACGGTGCCGTCGGTGTGGCCGCGCGAGGTGCTGGCCGCGCTGGACGCCGGCGTGGCGGTGTTCGGCGGCGGGAGCATGGGCGCGCTCCGGGCCGCGGAGCTGGCCGCGCACGGGGTCGTCGGCGTGGGCCGCGTGTTCGCCTGGTACCGCGACGGCGTCATCGACGACGACGGCGAGGTGGCGCTGCTGCACGGGCGCGCCGAGGACGGCTTCCGGCCGTTCACGCTGCCGCTGGTCCAGGTGCGCGCCGCGCTGGAGGACGCGCGGGCCTCGGGGGAGATCGGCCCGGCCGCCGCGCGCGGCGTGCTCTCCGCGGCCGGCGCGATCCCCTACACGCACCGCACCTGGCCCGCCGTGCTGGCCCGGACGCGCGTCGGGCCGGCCGAGCGGGCGCGGCTCGCCGAGCGGCTGCCCCGCGCGCCCGACGTGAAGCGCGCCGACGCCGAGGCGTGCCTCCTCGCCGCCGCCGCGTTCGCCCGCGCCCGCCGGCAGGGGGCGCCGCCCCCGCCCCGCCCAGCGGCCGGCCCGCCGCCCGCGCACCTGCGCCGGGCGCGGCTCGCGCGCGCCGCGACGCTGCTCCCCGGCGGCGCCGAGGTGCCCTCCAGCGAGGTGCTGGCCGCGCTCGCCCGCCGGCCCGACGCCCGCCGGCTCGCCGCCGACGGGCTGCGCCGCGCCGCGCTCGCCGCGCTCGCCCGCTCGATGGGGCTCGCCGCCGGCGAGGAGGAGACCGCGGAGGCCGAGCGCGCCTGGCTGCGCCGCGCCGGGGTGCGGCCCGCCGGGCGCGCCGCGTTCCTCGCCGCCTGCGGCCTCGACGACGGCGCCGCGCGCCGGCTCTGCGAGGACCTGGCGCTCGAGGCACGGCTGCTCGGGATGGCCGAGCGGGCCGTGCCCGACGGGCCGTCGTGGGAGGAGGGGCTGGCGCTGGCAGCGCGGCTCGGCGGAGCGTGGCTCGAGGAGGCGCAGCGGCTCGCCGCGCCGCGCGCGAGCCCGCGCCGCCGCGCGAGGACGAGGAGGAGGTCCCCGTGAGCAAGAAGAAGCCGCCGCCCGTGGACGCGCCCGCCGGCCCGTTCAACGCCGCGTTCGAGAAGCTCCGTGCGCGGCTCCCCGAGGACCACGTCGCCCCGCAGGAGCCGGAGCCCGCCCCCGCCCCGCCGCCCGCGGCCACCCCCGCGCCCGGACCCGCGCGCGCCGTGGTGCGCCTCGAGCGCAAGGGCCGCGGCGGCAAGGAGGCGACCGTGGTGGAGAAGCTCGCCCTCGCGCCCGGGCCGCTCGCCGCGTGGGCAGATGCCATGAAGCGCGCCCTCGGCTGCGGCGGCGGCGTGGAGGCCGACGCCATCGTGCTGCAAGGCGACCAGCGCGACCGCGCCGTCGCGTGGCTGGAGCGCCGCGGGGTACGCAAGGTGACCCGAGGCTGAGCGGCCGTTTACTCACGGTGCTGCCGCCTCATCGGGCGACCCGCCCCGTCGTCTCGCCGCGTACGCGTCCATGAACGCGTCCCCGAAGACCCGCCGCGCCTCCGCGAGGTTGTGCCCCCGGCAGCGGATCCGAAGGTTGTCCGCCGTCGAGGCGCCGCCGCGCGCCCGCAGCACGACGTGGTCGAGCTCGAGCTGGTGGGTCGAGCCGCAGGTCTCGCCGGACGGGAGGACGAAGGTGCACCGCCCGCCGTCGCGGGCCCAGACCTCGCGCCGGACATGGGCGGGGATGTGATCCGGCTTCGAGGGACGAACGTTCTTCTGCGGCCGAGCCGTGATCCCCTTGCGCCGCGCGCGGTCGTCGAGAAGCAGGTCCAGCGCCGCCTCGAGGACGTTCTCGCGAGACGCACCCGGCATCGAATGGGAGAGCGCGTCCCGAGCCGCCTCGAGCTTCTTCAGGAAGGCCTTGGAGACGGTGAGGTGCATCCGCGCCTGGTCCGAGTCGAGCCAGTCCACGGAGCTGGGCTTGCCGGCAGGGGTTGCCGCTCGCAGTTCGACAGGCTCACTGCGAGCGGACTCTGGCTCACTGCGAGCCGACTCTGAATGGCCCACGAATTCGACCCGACTGGGTGCATTCAGTTCGGGCGCCCGAAATAGAACCGGCTCCGCAGCAGGTGCGACGACCGCCGGCGGCGCAGAGACCGCCCGCAGCGGCACGACGACCTCGCGCCGCGGCGGGTTCTCCACCGGCCGGATCGAGGCAGCCACCTCCGCCGCATCCCGGCTCGACAGCCCGTAGAACCGCGGCAGGATCTCCGCGCAGGTCTCGGTGGTCACCACCTTCGCCAGCTCGCAGACCGAGGACAGGCACAGCTTGCCGTCCCGGAGCGCCGCCTCCACCGCCGGGTACCGCCGGATGAGCTCCGCCGCCGTCTTGCGGTACTGCGCCGCGCCCGCCGACAGCCCCAGCTCGCGCCGGAGGAACGAGAACAGCGAGGTGTGCCCCCGCTCCCGCCACAGGGCCCGACGGTCGAACTCCGCCAGCGCGACCAGGAACTCCGCCATGGCGTGCCGCTCGGACCGGAGCAGCTCGATGAGACGCTTCGTGAACTCGGTAGCGTTGTCCATGCGCGAAGCATCGCAGGCGAATTTCGCCCATCGTAAAACGCACGACGATCGCCTCAGGCGCGCGAACGCAACCCGGGCCTCGCGCCCCCTCGCGTCGCCCTCCAGCGCCGCAGCGGCGGCCTGCGAACGCAGCAGAGCCCTGCGCCCCAGCCATTCCGAACGCGACCGCCGCTTCCCGCGCGACCCCCGTCAAGCACGCAGAGCGTTCCCGTTGGGCCGCAGTCATTCCCTAACCGTGACCACGCCCCTCCCCCTCCGCCGCCCCGCCACCTTCCCCGCCGCCAACCCCCGACCGCCCCCCGCGCCCCGCGCCCCACCCACGGGCCTCTCGTGAGCCGATCCGCGCCGCCCCGGTTCCGGACCACGCGGCCCCGTCCCCCGACCGCCGCTGCCCCCTCAACAGCCCAGCCGTCAAGAACCGCCCGCTCACCCCGCCTTCGCCCCCGCGCGCAGCTCCTCCCCCCCGAAGAACCCCGCCGCCGCGAACCCGCCCACGAGCTGCACCTCCTCCACCTCGAGCCGCCACAGCGAGAAGTCGAGCGCGAGCAGCCCCCTCGCGCCCGGCACGCGCGCGGCGTACCGCTCGACCGCGCCGTCCTCCTCCGCCGCGCCGACCCGGACCACCCGCCCGACCAGCGTCGCGCGCGCCGCCGTCCGGGGATCGGCCCGCGCCGCCTCCCCGTCGAACACCAGCAACGTGGCCCGCGGGTCCGCCTCCAGGTTCTGCGTGTGCTGCGCCAGCGCCGACAGCAGCAGCAGCGGCTCGCCGCTCGCGGCCACCGCGAACGGCACCAGCGTGCCGTACGGCCAGCCTGCGTGGCGGAGCGACAGCGTGGACAGCACCGCCACCCGCTCCCGGTCCAGCAGCCCCCGGACCGCCTCGATCCCGCCCGCGCGCTCCGCGCCGGCCTGCGCCCGCTCCTCCGCCTCGTGCCCCGCCATGTCCGTCCTCCCGGGCGCCGCGACCGCGCCGCGCCCACACCAGCCGATCGCGCGCCGCCCCGCCGCGCGCCACGCCCGGCCGGGGCCGCGGCGCCGCGCCGCGCGGTCACAGCACGACGAGACCGAGCCGCGCGGCGCGCACGATGGCCTCGGCGCGCGAGCCCGCGCCCAGCTTCCCGAGGATCGCGTTCACGTGGAACTTGGCGGTGTGCTCGGAGATCCCGAGCCGCGCCGCGATGCCCTTGTTGCCGAGCCCCTCCGCCACGAGGGCCAGCACCTCGCGCTCGCGCGGCGTGAGCGGCCCGCCCGCCTCGGCGGCGGGGGCCCGGAGCAGCGCCGCCGCCAGCTCGGGGTCGAGCGCGGTCAGCCCCGCCACCGCGGCGCGCAGCGCGGCGGCGATCGCCTCCGCGCCGGCGCCCCGGTGGAGCACGGCCCGCGCCCCGGCCCGGAGCGCCTCGCCCGCCTGCGCCTCGCCGGCCACCAGCGCCACCGCGGGCAGCCCCGCGGCGAGCACCGCGAGCGCCTCGGCGCCCCCGCCGTCCGCGGCCCCGCGGGGCGTCGGAGGAGCGGGAGGCGCGCCCAGGTCCCAGAGCGCCGCGTCCGCCTCGCGCGCCACGGCCTGCGCCCGCGCCGGCTCCGCCTCGCCGGCGAGCCGGAGCTCGGGCCGCGCGCCGAGCAGCGCCGCGAGGCCTGCCCGCGCCAGCGGATCGGCCGAGACCACCAGCACCCGGAGCGGCTCCATGCGCCGGATCTAACCGCCTGCGGCCGGGCGGGCTCGGGACGCGGGCGCGCGGATCCCATCCGCTCAGCCCGCCCTGCCCATCCGGCCAGGTCGCGCCCTGGCCCTCCCGCCGATGTGCGCCGCGCCCGGGCCGCCTAGCTTCCGGCCATGACCTCCGCGTCCCCCTCCGCCACGCCCCCCCAGGCCGACGTCCTCGCCCAGCTCTCCGCCCGCCTCGCCGCGCTCGCCGCGTCGGCGGCCGCCCACGTCGTCCGCGTGGACGGGCGGCGCCACGCCTCCGCCTCGGGCGTCGTGTGGTCGTCCGACGGCGTGATCGTCACCGCGCACCACGCGCTCGAGCGCGACGAGGGCGTGACGGTCGGGCTGCCGTCGGGCGGCGAGGTCGCCGCGGAGGTGATCGGCCGCGACCCCAGCACCGACCTCGCCGCGCTGCGGGTGCGCGCGCCCGGGCTCGCGCCGCCGGGCTGGGCGGACGCGGACGGCGCCGCGGCCGGGCAGCTCACGCTGGTCGTCACGCGGCCCGGGCGCGGGCCGCGCGCGGAGCTGGGCCTGCTCATGCGCGCCGGCGAGGCGTTCCGCGCGCCGATGGGCGGGCGCATCGATCGCCACCTGGAGCTGGGCGTCCCCCGGCACCCCGGCCTGTCGGGCGGCCTGGTGCTGGGCGCGGACGGCCTCGCGCTCGGCGTCGCGGCGGCCGGGCTGGTGCGCGGCGCGGCGCTGGCGGTGCCCGCGGCCACGCTCGGCCGCGTGGTGACCTCGCTCCTCTCGCACGGCGAGGTGCGCCGCGGCTACCTCGGGCTCGCCACGCAGCCGGTCCCGCTCCCGCCCGCGCTGCGCGCGCGCACCGGCGAGGAGCTGGCGCTGCTCGTGGCGCGGGTCGAGCCGGGCAGCCCGGCGGACCGGGCCGGCGTGCTGCTCGGGGACGCGATCCTCTCGGTGGGCGGCGAGGCGCTCCAGGATCCGGGCGAGCTGCTGGCCCTGCTCTCGGAGGACCGGATCGGCCAGGCGGTGGCGCTGCGCGTGCTGCGCGCCGGCGAGGTGCGGGACGTCGCGGTGACCGTGGGCGTGCGCGGGAGGCGGGCGTGACCGGGCTGCAGGCGCTCTCGCGCGACGTGGCGGACCTGGTGGCCCGCGCCGCCCCGGCGGTGGTGGGCGTCGAGCAGGGCGGCGGCCAGGGCTCCGGCGTGGTGATCGCGCCCGACGGCTGGGTGCTCACGAACGCGCACGTCGCGCGCGGACGCGGCCCGGTCCGCGTCCGGCTCTCCGGCGCGCGGGTGGTGGCGGCGGAGCGCGCCGGCGCCGACGACCGCACCGACGTGGCCGTGCTGCGGGTGGACGCGCGCGATCTCCCCGCGCTGGCGCTCTCCGAGCGGCGGCTCTCGGTGGGCGAGCTGGTGGTGGCCATCGGCAACCCGCTCGGCTTCGAGCGCTCGGTCACGGTGGGCGTGGTCTCGGCGCTGCACCGCAACCTGGCGGCGCCGCGCGGCGCGGTGCTGGAGGGGCTGGTCCAGACCGACGCGTCGATCAACCCGGGCAACTCGGGCGGACCGCTGCTCGACGCGGGCGGCGCGGTGGTCGGGCTCAGCACCGCCATGCTCCCCTGGGCGCACGGGATCGGCTTCGCGGTGCCGGCGCACACCGCCGCGTGGGTGGCCTCGGTGCTGATGCGCGAGGGCGAGGTGCGCCGCCCGTTCCTCGGGATCGCCGCCCGGGGCGAGGACCTGGAGGCGCGCGACGCCACGCTGGCCGGCCACGGGCGCGGGGTGCGGGTGCTCGAGGTGGTGGAGGGCGCGCCCGCCGGCCGGGCCGCGCTCCGGCCCGGCGACCTGCTGGTCGCGGCGAGCGGCAGCCCGGTGCAGACGCTGGACGACCTGCAGCGCGTGCTGGTGCTGGCCCGCGCCGGCGAGATCGACCTCCAGGTGCTGCGCGCCGGCCGCCCGCTGCGGCTCGCCATCCGCCCCGACCCGCCGCGCGCGGCCGCGGCCTGAGCGCGGCCCCGATCGCCGCCGGAGCCGCGGCGGTCCTTCGGGGCGTGACGCCCGCGCGCCGGCGTGGTGAACTGGGAGGCGATGCGCTCCTGGCTCGACGACGTCGGGATGGCCGCGGCCACGCTGCGGGCGAGCCCGCTCCGCTCGCTCCTCACCGCCCTCGGCATCGTCATCGGCACCGCCACGGTGGTGGCGATGATGGCGCTCACCGAGGGGCTGCGGCTGGAGATGACCGGCCAGCTCTCCATGCTCGAGGCGGGCGCGTTCCGGGTGGAGAAGTTCCCGATGGTCACCGTGGGCCACGACGCGTGGCACCGGTACGCGAGCCGCAAGGACATCACCCGCGCGCAGGGGGAGGCGCTCCGCGGCCTGCCCCACGTCGCGTTCGTCTCGATCGAGGAGCAGGGGCGCCGGCCCGAGGCCGTCGCCACGCGGACGCGCGCCACGCGCAACGAGATCGACGTGCTCGGGGTCCTGCCCGACTACGAGTTCACCAACGCGGTCACCGTCGCGAGCGGGCGGTTCCTCTCGCACGCCGACGTGGCGCTGGCGCGCCGGGTGGCGTTCGTGGGCGCGGGCGTCGCCGACGTGCTGTTCCCGGGGGCCGACCCGCTGGGCGCCGAGATCCGGATCCGCGGCGTGCCGTTCGAGGTGGCGGGCGTGGCGGAGCGGATGGGGACGGTGCTCGGGCTCGAGTCGCGCGACGGGTTCGTGGCGGTCCCGTGGACCGCGTACGACGCGGTGCTCGGGCGCGCCCTCGGCACGAACCTCGCGGTCCGCGCCACCCGCGTGGAGGACGTGCCGCAGGCCATGGCCGAGGTGGTCGCGACGCTCCGCCGGGTGCGCGGGCTCGGCCCGCTCGAGGAGAACGACTTCGAGGTCTTCTCGAACGACACCGCCGCGGACCTGTTCGACGGGCTGGCGCGGGTGGTGGGCGCGGCCACGTTCGGCCTGTGCGCGCTCTCGCTGCTGGTGGGCGGCATCGGCGTGATGAACATCATGCTGGTCTCGGTCACCGAGCGGACCCGCGAGATCGGCGTGCGGATGGCGCTGGGGGCGCGGCGCCAGCGGATCCTGGCGCAGTTCCTGGTCGAGTCGCTGGTGCTCGCGCTCGCGGGCGGCGCGATCGGCGTCGCGCTCGGCGGCGGCGTGGCGCTGGTCGCGCGGGAGCTGGACGTCGTGCCGGCGCGGGTGCCGCTCTGGTCGGTGCTGCTGTCGCTCGGCTCCGCCGCGGCGGCCGGCCTGGTCTTCGGCATCTACCCCGCGGCGCGGGCCTCCCGGCTCGATCCCGTCGAGGCGATGCGGGCGGAGTAGCGCGCCCGCCGCGCCACGGCGGCCGGCTCACGGGGGCAGGTACCAGACCACCGGGACGACCACCGGCTGGTCCACCGGCGGGCGGGGATACGGGGCGGCCTTGCGCACGGCGGCGAGCGCGGCGCGGTCGAGCACGCCATGGCCGCTCGACGCGAGGACGCGGACGTCGGCCACGCTCCCGTCGGTGAGGATGGTGAAGCCGACGCGCACCGTCCCGGACCAGCCCATCAGCTCCGCGGCGGCGGGGTACGGGTCGCGGTCGATCTGCGCCTGGAGCTGGCGCAGCACCGCCGACCGGAGCCAGGGCGGGCCCTCCTCGCCCCCGTCCCCGGCCTCCCCGCCCGCGCCGCCGCCGCCCGGGCCGAACCCGTCGCCGGGGACGAACGGACCGTCGCCGACGCCGTCGCCGGTGAACGCCTGCCCCTCGCCCAGCGTGAGCACCTCCTCCGCCTCCAGCGTCACCGGCTCGAGCCCGGCCGCGGGGAGCGCCTCCGGCAGCACGCGCGGCACCGGTACGCCGCGGTGGCCCCCGCCGGAGCGCGCACGCGGCGCCGCCGCCTGCCTCGGCGGAGGGCGTGCGGGCACGGGCTGGCGTGGCGCGCGGAGCGCGGGCGCGCCGGGCAGGAGCACCATCACCGGCGCCGGCGGGGGCCGCGGGCGCGACGGACGCCAGGCCAGCGCGGCCACGAGCGCGGCGTGGGCGGCGAGCGACGCAAGCCCCCAGCCTCCTCGCGCCCTCCCGCCGTCCGCCACCCGCGCCCTCCCGCCCGGCGGCGACGCGCCGCAGCCAGGGCAGGCTCCAGCGCCGTCGCCGTGACGACCAGTGAAGCAGCCGTGTTAGCACGCACGTACCCGGCGTGCCACCTGCCCCGGAGGTCAGGTCGCGGTATACAGACCGCGCATGCAGAGCCCCCGCCGCACCGCGTTCCTCGCCCTCGGGCTGGTCCTCCTCGCCCTGCTGCTCGCCGCCGCGCTGCTGCGGCGTGGCGCGCCGGAAGCGGGCGACGCCGGAGCCGCGCCCGCGCCCGCGCCCGGGGCCCCGGCCGCCGCCGCGCCGCGGCCGCCCGAGGCCCCGCCGCCGGCCGCCCTGCCCATCCGCGTGCCCCCGGCGCCGCCGGCCCCGCCCGACGCCGGGCCGGCCAGCTTCGAGGGGACGGTGGTCGCGGCGGGCACCGGCGCCGGCGTGCCGGGCGCGGAGCTGACCTTCTCGCGCGCGGGCGCGGCCGCCTCGGTCCGGGCCGGGCCCGGCGGCGCGTTCCGCTTCGAGCCGCCGGAGACGGGCCGCTGGTTCCTCGCGGCGGTCACCGCGCCCGGCTTCCTGCCGTTCGCGCCGGAGTGGGGGCACAGCCCCGTCCAGCTCGACGCCGTGGCGGGCCGCCACGTGCGCGGCATCGAGATCCACCTCGCCCCGGCGGCGGAGCTCGAGGGACACGTCGTGGACCGGGACGGCGCGCCGGTGGCGGGCGCGAGCGTCCGGCTGCTCGGCGCGGCGGAGGAGGCCGCGCTGGTGCCGATCGCCGACCGCTTCACCAGCGACGCGCGCGGCGTGTTCCGGTTCGCGGCGCCGGAGGGCGCGGTGCTGGAGGTGCGCAAGGACGGGTATCTCCCCGGGCGCGCCGAGATCGGGCCGCTGGAGCGCGTCAACGGCCGCGTCACCGTGGAGCTGGGCCCGGCGCACCGGCCGCTGGGCGAGCGCGCCCCGGTGTCCGGGCGCGTGGTCGCGAAGGGCGGCGGCCCGGTCGCCGGCGCGCTCGTGACCGCGTCGCCGGAGCGCGTGCTCGGCCTGGACGACGCGCCCACCGCCCAGGCCGTCACCGGGGCCGACGGCCGCTTCGAGCTGCCGCCGCTCGACCCCGGGGCCTACCGCGTGCGGGCCCGGGCCGAGGGCCGCGCCCCCGCCGCGCTGCGCCGGGTGGCGCCCGGCGCGAAGGACCTCCTGCTCGAGCTGGCCGCCGGCGGGCGCCTGCGCGGCTGCGTCCGGTCCGCGGCGGCGGGCTCGCCGGTGGCGCCGTTCACCGTGCTCGTGCTGGAGCGCCGCGGCCCGCTGCGGCTGGTGCCGCAGCGCACGCGCTCGGTCATCGACCCGTCGGGCTGCTACGCGCTCGACGACCTCGCCCCCGGCCCGGCCACGGTGGTGATCACCGCGCCCGGCTACGCGCCGTCCGGCGAGCGCGCGGTCGAGATCCCGGGCGACGGCGGCGTGGCGGTGGTGGACGCGGCGCTGGAGTCCGGCGGCCGGCTCACCGGCGTGGTGCGCGACGACGCCAGCGGCGCGCCCATCGCCGGCGCCCGCCTGTCGGTGGAGGGCGCGCTGCCCAGCGCCGCGGCGTCCACGTTCCCGGTGCTCTCCGAGGCGGTGAGCGCGGCGGACGGGACGTTCGCGCTCGGCGGCCTGCCGGCGCGCTCCTCGATCTTCGTCGCCGCGGCCGGCCACCACGCGCGCGTGCTGGGCGGCGTGCAGGTCGAGCCGGGCGGCACCACCGGGCCGGTCGAGGTGCGGCTCCGGCCCACCGCCGAGGGCGAGGAGCCGCGCGTGGACCTGGCCGGCATCGGCGCGGTGCTGGCGCCCTCGGGCGACGGGCTCGCGGTGGCGCAGGTCATCGCCGGCGGAGGCGCGGCCGAGGTGGGGCTGGGGCGCGGCGACGTGGTGCTGGAGGTGGACGGGCGCCAGGTGACCGAGCTGGGCATGGCCGGCGCGATCGACGCGATCCGCGGACCGGAGGGCACCTCGGTGCTGCTCAAGGTGCGGCGCGGCACCTCGACGTTCGACGTGCGCGTGCCCCGGCGGCTCGTGCGCGGGTGAGATCGCGACGGGCCGGGAGCACGTGCCCCCGGCCCGCTCGCATCCCCCCGGCGGACGTCAGTGCCCGCCGCCGCCGCCAGTGCCGGTGTCGGGCGAGCCCGAGCTCCCGCCCATCGAGCCCGAGGAGCCGGTGCCGGTCGAGCCGGCGCCCGAGGTCCCGCGCGGCTTCCGCGCCTGGCGGGTCGAGCCGCTCAGCGCCTTCTGGGTCTGCTGCGCTTCCTTGAGGTGCCCCTGCAGCGTGCTGTGCGTCTGCTCGAGGAACGAGGCGAGCTCCTGGTGCTGGCCCTGCCGCGCCTTCTTCGCGAGCGCGCCGACCTCGCGGGTGTCCTTCCGGTGGTCCTCGACCATGTCGGCCATGTAGGCCTTGTCGAACGCGGCCCCGGTCTTCGCGGTCAGCTTGTCCATGCGCTTCTGCGCCTTGGTCTGCTCCTTCTGGAACGCGCTGCCGTTCAGGTCGATCCCCATCTGCTGCGACGTCTGGGTGAGCTGCTCGTCGGCCTTGCGGTGGTCGTCCACCATGCGCTGCGCGAACTGCTTCACCTGCTCGTTCTGGGCGTGCTGCACGCCCATCTCGCCCATCTGGACCTCGGACAGGTTGGCCGCGTGGAGCTTCTGCAGCCCCTCGTCCAGATCCTTCGAGACCTTCGCCGAGCCCGCCGCCGAGGCGCTCGAGCCGGCGCTGCCGGTGCTACCGGTCGCGGTGCTGCCGGTCGCGGCGCTGCCGGTGTCGCTGCCGCGCGTGGTGCTGCCCGCGCTGCCGCTGTCCGACCCCATGCTGCCGCCGGTGCTGCCGGAGCCCATGCTCCCGCTGCTCCCGCTGGCGGCGCCCGTGCTGCCGGAGCCGGCCGGCTGGCCGCTCCCCGTGTTCCCGCCCGATCCGCCCGCGCCCTGCGCCATCGCCTGGCCGGCGAACGCGAGCGCCGCCGCGAGGCCCGCGGCCATACCCCAACGATTCCATCGCATCATCGATCGCTCTCCCTTGGTTTCCATGCGTCGGCGCACAAGGTGGAGAGGGGCCGAGCGATCCGCACGCTCCACCCGAGCGTCCTCCCTCCGGGCAGCGGCCCCGGGGCCCGTGCCGCGATCGTTTGCCGCGCCCCGCGTGCCCGCGCCGCTTCGCCATTGCCGGGGCTCCGCACCGGTGGGACGATCGTCCCGGCGAGGTACCGGTGGTCTGCTCGGCAGGACGGAGCGCATGGCGACCTTCGCGCGCATCCTGGCCGCGACCGACTTCAGCGAGGCGTCCCGCCGCGCGCTCGCGCTCGCCGCCGCGCTCGCGCGCGAGGCGGGGGCGGCGCTCACGGTGGTGCACGTCTGCGAGATCCCCGGGTACCGCGACGAGGGGCCGATCCCGTACGACCTCGCCACGCCGCTCGTCGCGGACGCGCAGGCGCGGCTCGACGCGGCGCTGCGCGACGTCGAGCGCGAGTGCCCGGGGGTGAAGGGCGTGCTGAAGCTGGGCACGCCGTGGCAGGAGATCCTCGCCACCGTGCCGGAGGCGCGCGCCGACCTGGTGGTGATGGGCACGCAGGGCCGGCGCGGCGTGGCCCACGCGCTCCTGGGCAGCGTGGCCGAGCGCGTGCTGCGCCTCTCGCCCGTGCCCGTGATGACGGTCCGTGCGCGCGGGGAGGGGTGACGCGCCCGGCCGGCCCGGCCGAGGTGCGACGGTGCCCCCGGGCAGCCCCTTCACCGCGCGCCCTGGCTCGTGCTAACCGCATGGGCATGAGCTTCGACGAAACCCGCGCGAGCGGCGCCCCGCAGCAGGGCGGCCGCGCCGAGACCGTCCGGGCCGCGCTCGTCGTGGTCCACTCCGCCGACGCCGGCGAGCAGGGGAGGCGCTACCCGCTCGGCGACGAGGACGTCACCTTCGGCCGCGAGGAGGGCAACACGGTGGTGATCGGGTCCGACCAGGCCTCGCGGCGGCACGCCCGGATCTTCGTCTCGGGCGGCGCGCACGTGCTCGTGGACCTCGACTCCACCAACGGCACGTTCCTGAACTCGAAGCAGGTGAAGGAGCAGACGCTCCGGCACGGCGACGTGATCCGCGTCGCCTCGACCGTGCTGAAGTACGCGGTGGACGCGTAGCCGCGGGGCGGCCCGCGGCTACATGAAGCCGAGCTGGAGCTTGGCCGCGTCGCTCATCCTCGACGGATCCCAGGGCGGGTCGAACACCAGGTCCACCTCGGCGTCCTTCACCCCGGGCACGCCCAGCACCTTGCGGCGGACGTCGTCCACCAGCACCGGGCCGATGCCGCAGGCGGGCGCGGTCAGGGTCATGACGATCCGCACCTTGTGGCCGCCCTCGACCGGCTCGGCCGCCACCGCGTACACGAGGCCCAGCTCCACGATGCTGGCGGGGATCTCCGGGTCGTAGACCGTCCCGAGCGCGTCCCAGATCTTCTGCTCCTCGAACGGCCCCTCTGCGGCGGCGCTGCGCTCCTGCTCGAACCGCCGCGCCTCCTCCACGAACGCCTCGCCGAGCGCGTCGGCGTCCTTGCCGGCGATGCGCACCAGCCCGCCCATCTCGGTCATGGCCGTGAACTGGCCGCCCAGCGACTGCTGCACCACCAGCCAGGTGCCCTGGGGCAGCAGCACCAGGTGGCCGCTCGGCACCTGCAGGGCCTCGACGTCACGGTGGGTATGGGTGGGTGTGCGATCCATGTCCGCTCCTGCGTGCCTCGGCGCGCTCCCTCGGGTGGTGCTCGCTACTCGGTGCTGACCGGCGCGGCCTCGCCGCGCAGCGCCTGGCGCAGCGCGTGCCAGGCCAGGCTCGCGCACTTCACGCGCGTGGGGTACTCGTGCACCCCGCCGAACACGGCCAGCTTGCCCAGCGCCTCCTCGTCGTCCTGCGCCGGCCCCTCGGTCACCAGCCGGTGGAAGCGCTCGAAGATCCGGTCCACCTCCTCGGCGGTCTTGCCCTTCACGACGCCGGTCATCACCGACGCGGAGGCCTTGGAGATCGCGCAGCCGCTCCCCTCGAAGCGCACCTCCGCCAGCCGGCCGCCGTCCACCCGCGCGTGGACCACGAAGTGATCGCCGCAGAGCGGGTTCAGCCCCTCGGCGTGGTGGGTCTCGCCGGGCAGCGGGCCGAAGTTCCGCGGCCGCTTGCCGTGGTCGAGGACCACCTCCTGGTACAGATCGCTCAGCTCCGACACGAGGCGACTCCCTGGGCGAGGCGGCGGGGCGCGGTCACGCGAACACCTCCCGGACCGCGTGCAGGCCGCGGACGAGCGCGTCCACGTCGGCCCGCGTGCTGTACGCCGCGAACGAGGCGCGCACGGTGGCGGCCACGCCCATGCGCCGCATGAGCGGCTGGGCGCAGTGGTGCCCGGCGCGGACCGCCACGCCGTGGCGGTCGAGGATGGTGCCGGCGTCGTGCGGGTGGACGTCGCCGGGGAGGAACGAGATGACGCCGGCCCGCCGCCGCGGCGTGCCGATCAGGCGGAGCCCGGGGACCTCGCGGAGCGCGTCGAGGGCGTACCCGAGGAGCGCGTCCTCGTGCGCCGCGGCGGCCTCCAGGCCGACCGCCGAGAGCCAGTCGATGGCCGCCGCGAGCCCCACCGCGCCGGCGATGTGCGGCGTGCCCGCCTCGAAGCGGTGCGGGACCGCGTTGAAGGTGGTCTTCTCGAAGGAGACCGAGAGGATCATGTCGCCGCCGCCCTGCCACGGCGGCAGCTCGTCGAGGAGCGCCTTGCGCCCCCACAGCACGCCGATGCCGGTCGGGCCGTACAGCTTGTGGCCGCTGAACGCGTAGAAGTCGGCGCCGAGCGCGGGCAGGTCCACCGCGAGGTGCGGCACCGCCTGCGCGCCGTCCACCAGCACCGGCACGCCCTTCGCGTGCGCGCGCGCCACGATCTCGGCCACCGGGTTCACCGTGCCGAGCGCGTTCGAGACGTGCGCCACCGCCACCAGGCGCGTCCGCGGCCCGATCAGCCGGTCGAGCGCCTCCACGTCGAGGTCGCCGGCGTCGGTCACCGGCGCGGCGCGCAGCGTGGCGCCCTTCTCCTGGCAGAGGAGCTGCCACGGCACGATGTTCGAGTGGTGCTCGAGCTCGGTGACGAGGATCTCGTCCCCGGGCCCCACCCGCTGGCGCCCGAACGTCTGCGCCACCAGGTTCACCGCCTCGGTGGTGCCGCGCACGAAGACCACCTCGTGCGGATCGGCGGCCCCGAGGAACCGCGCCACCTTCACGCGCGCCCCGTCGTAGAGGCGCGTGGCGCGCTCGGAGAGCAGGTGCACGCCGCGGTGCACGTTCGCGTTGTCCTCCTCGTAGTACCGGCGCATCGCGTCGATCACCGCCCGCGGCTTCTGCGCGGTCGCGGCGCTGTCCAGGTACGCGAGCGGCTTGCCCCGCACCGGCCGCGCCAGGATGGGGAACTCGGCCCGCACCCGCTCGACGTCGAACGCGCCGCGCGCGCCCTCGCGCGCCTCCGGCCGCGCCGCCCGCCCGCCGGCCGCCTGTGCCTCCGCCGTGGTCATGCCGCCGCCTCCAGCACCTTCCGCCCCGCCGGCAGCCGCGCCGCCACGAGCTCCCGCGCCCGCGCGTGCAGGCCGGCCGGCCGCACCAGGTCCACCATCTCCGCCGCGAACGCCCAGATGAGCAGGCTGCGCGCCTCGGCCTCCTCCACCCCGCGCGAGCGCAGGTAGAACAGCGCCGCCTCGTCGAGCTGGCCCACGGTGCCGCCGTGGCCGCACTTCACGTCGTCCGCGAAGATCTCGAGCTGGGGCTTCGTGTCCACGATCGCGTCGTCGGAGAGGAGCAGGTTCGAGTTCATCTGCCGGGCGCTGGTCTTCTGCGCGCCGGGCTGCACGACGATCCGCCCGGCGAACACGCCGCGCGCCCGGCCGTCGAGGATGCCCTTGTACGTCTCGGTGGTGGTGCAGCGCGGGACCGCGTGCTCCACCCAGGTGAACGCGTCGGTGGTGCGCGCGCCGTCGGCCATGTAGAGCCCCGACACCGCCAGCTCCGCGCCCTCGCCGGCGAGCCGCGCCCGCACCTCGCTCCGCGCGAGCTGCCCGCCCAGCGCGAGGCCGTGCGCGGCGAGGCGCGAGCGGGCCGCCTGCTCGGCGAACAGCGCGCTCACGTGGAACGCGCGCGCGCCCTCGTCCTGCAGCCGCAGGTGCTCGATCTCGGCGCCCTCGCCCAGCACCAGCTCCGTCACCGAGTTCGCGAGGTAGGTGTCGCCGGTGCCGAGGTGCACCTCGGCGAGCGTGGCCCGGGCGCCCTCGCCGGCCACCACCAGGACCCGCGGGTGCACCGCCACCGCGCGCCCGGCCGCGCCGGTCGCGAACACGAGCTCGATGGGCGCGTCCACCCGGGCGCCCGGCGGCAGGAGCAGGAACGCGCCGTCCTCGAGCAGCGCGCCGTTCAGCGCGGTGAACGCGAGGCCGTCCACGCGCGCCAGGCGGCCCAGGTGCGGCCGCACCGCCTCCGGCGCGTGGCGGAGCGCGTCGGCGAGGCTCCCCAGCACCGCGCCGGCCGGGAGCGGCGCGCCGGTGGAGAGCTCGCGGCGGAAGCGCCCGTTCTCGAACACCAGCCGCGCGCCCTCGGGCGCGGGGCGGCTGGCGAGCAGCGCGCGCGCGGGGCCCTCGCCGTCCGCGGGCGCCGGCGCGAGCGACAGCGTCGAGAGCGCGGCCAGGCTGGTGAAGCGCCAGTCCTCGTGGCGCGTGGTGGGCAGGCCCGCCGCGCGGAAGGCCGCGAGCGCCCCGGCGCGCGCCTCGGCCAGCCAGGCCGGCTCGCCGGCGCCGCCGCGGAACGCGGCCGCGAGGCTCTGCTCCGCCGGGGTCACGACAGCGCCCCCGCGCCGGCGGCGCGCTCCACCTCCGGCCGCGCGCCGTCCACCCAGGCGTACCCGGTGCGCTCCAGCTCGTCCGCCAGCTCCGGGCCGCCGGAGCGCACGATCCGGCCGCCGGCCATCACGTGGATGCGGTCCGGCGAGACGTGCTCGAGCAGGCGCTTGTAGTGCGTGACGAGCAGCACGGCGCGGTCGGCCCGGCGCAGCGCGTTCACGCCGCGCGAGACCACCCGCAGCGCGTCGATGTCGAGGCCCGAGTCGATCTCGTCGAGGATGGCGAGGCGCGGCTCCAGCACCGCCATCTGGAAGATCTCGTTGCGCTTCTTCTCGCCGCCGGAGAAGCCCTCGTTCACCGAGCGGCTGCCGAACGCCGGGTCGAGGTCCACCAGCTTCATCTTCTCGCGGGCGAGCGCGAGGAAGTCCATCGCGTCGAGCTCGTCCTCGCCGCGCGCGCGCCGGATCGCGTTCAGCGCGGTGCGCAGGAAGTACAGGTTGCCGACCCCGGGGATCTCCACCGGGTACTGGAAGCCGAGGAACACGCCCGCCGCGGCGCGCGCCTCGGGCGCGAGCGCGAGCAGGTCCTGCCCGAGGTAGGTGGCGGTGCCGCCGGTGACCTCGTACGCCTCGCGGCCGGCCAGCACGCCCGCCAGCGTGGACTTGCCCGAGCCGTTCGGCCCCATGATCGCGTGGACCTCGCCCGCGCGGATCTCGAGGTCCACGCCCTTCAGGATCTCGCGGTCGGCGACCTTCGCGCGCAGCCCCTGGATGCTCAGCATGATGTCGTCCTTCACGGCCATGGCCTAGCCGACGCTCCCTTCCAGCGACATGCCCAGGAGCTTCTGAGCTTCCACGGCGAACTCCATGGGCAGCTCCTTCAGCACCTGCTTCGCGAAGCCGTTCACGATCATCGAGACCGCGTCCTCGTCGGAGATGCCGCGCTGCCGGCAGTAGAAGAGCTGGTCGTCGCTGATCTTCGAGGTGGTGGCCTCGTGCTCGACCTTGGCGGTCGGGTTGCGCACCTCGATGTACGGGAACGTGTGGGCCCCGCAGCGGTCGCCGATGAGCAGCGAGTCGCACTGCGAGTAGTTCCGCGCGCCGGTGGCGCCCTTCATCATCTTCACCAGGCCGCGGTAGGTGTTCTGGCCGCGCCCGGCGCTGATGCCCTTCGAGATGATGGTCGAGCGGGTGTCCCGCCCGATGTGGATCATCTTGGTGCCGGTGTCCGCCTGCTGGCGGTGGTTCGTGAGCGCGACCGAGTAGAACTCGCCCACCGACTCGTCGCCCTGCAGGATGCACGACGGGTACTTCCAGGTGATGGCCGAGCCGGTCTCCACCTGCGTCCAGCTGATCTTCGCCTTGCGCATGGCCTTGCCGCGCTTGGTGACGAAGTTGTAGATGCCGCCGCGCCCCTCGGCGTCGCCGGGGTACCAGTTCTGCACGGTCGAGTACTTCACGTGCGCGCCGTCGAGCGCGACCAGCTCGACCACCGCCGCGTGGAGCTGGTTCTCGTCGCGCATCGGCGCGGTGCAGCCTTCCAGGTACGACACGTACGCGCCCTCGTCGGCGACGATGAGCGTGCGCTCGAACTGGCCGGTGTCCTTGGCGTTGATGCGGAAGTAGGTGGACAGCTCCATCGGGCAGCGGACGCCCTTCGGCACGTAGACGAACGAGCCGTCGGAGAACACCGCGCTGTTCAGCGCCGCGAAGTAGTTGTCGGTCGCGGGGACCACCGAGCCGAGGTACTTCTCCACCAGCTCGGGGTGCTCCCGGACCGCCTCGGAGAAGGAGCAGAACACGATGCCGAGGTCGGCGAGCTTCTTCTTGTAGGTGGTGGCGACCGAGACCGAGTCGAAGACCGCGTCCACCGCCACGCCGGCGAGGCGCATCTGCTCCTCGAGCGGGATGCCCAGCTTCGCGAACGCGCGCTTCAGCTCGGGATCGACCTCGTCCATCGAGCCCAGCGCCTTCTTCTGCTTGGGCGCGGAGTAGTAGACGATCTCCTGGTAGTCGATCTTCGGGTAGTGGACGTTCGCCCAGGTCGGCTCCTCCATGGCGAGCCAGCGGCGGTATGCCTCCAGGCGCCACTCGAGCATGAACCTCGGCTCGCCCTTCTTCGCCGAGATGAGCCGGATGACGTCCTCGGACAGGCCCTTCGGGACCTTGTCCTCCTCGATGTCGGTGACGAAGCCGTACCGGTACTTCTGCTCGGTCAGCTCCTTCAGCTGCTCCGCGGTGCTCATGAGACGTGGGCTCCCAGGGTGACGACGTCCACGGCGTCGGGGTCCTTCGGATCGTTCGAGTGCTGCAGGACGATGGACGAGAGCGGCAGCCCTCGCAGCGCGCCCTGGATGGCGCGGGACACGGGGTCCCAGCTCGCCTTGGCCGGGCAGGTCGCCTCGAGGCCGCACGCGTCGGGCTGGGCGCCGGGCTCCACGCACGAGGTGAGCGCGATGGGGCCCTCCAGCGCCTCCACGATCTCCGCGATGGAGATCGCGTCGGCCGACCGGGCGAGCCCGTACCCGCCGTGCCGCCCGCGGTGCGAGAGCACGAGGCCCGCCTTCGACAGCTCCTTGCAGAGCTTGGAGACCGTCGGGAGCGGGACCTTGGACCGGTCGGCCAGGTCCTGGGCGGTGAGGGTGCCCTCCCCCGCCCTCGCGAGGTTCGCGAGGATCACGATCGCGTAGTCGGTGAGCTTCGACAGCCTGATCATCGGTCGGCCTCCGCGGGCCGGAGCGGGCGCTCGCGGCCTGCGCGCCACGTGCGCGCAACCGTGAGAGCCATCATGGACCGAAACGGTCCCGATTGATCTAACGGGCGGGGCCGCGGATGCATGCCTATCGGGCCAGGAAAAGCCCCGACGAGGTATCCGGCCGTAGAGACTAGGGTTCCTGGTACGTGCCGCGGTGCAGGGGCCCGTCCACCGAGCCCCCGGCGACGTCGAGGTAGAGGTGGTCCGACACGATGGTGAGCGCCGCCTTCAGGCGACGGTCCTCGTGCGCCGCGAGTGCCCCGAGCAGGTCAGGATCCAGCGCGGCCAGCTCCGCCCGCGCCAGGCGGTCGAGCCGCAGCTCCCGCGCCTCCTGGAGGAAGGCCTCCATCCTGCGCGGCCCCTCGAACAGGACCGCCACGCGCGCGCCGGCGTTCTGGGCCACGTCGCGCGCCACCCGCTCCGGCGCCGGCCGGCCCACGCGCACCAGCAGCGAGGCGCGCCCGTCGGGCCGCTGCGCCAGCACGTCGGCGGCGTCCGGCTCGCACAGCCCGGGCCCGAACGCGATGCCCTCCTCCCACTGCCAGGCGAGCGCCAGCGCGCGCAGCCAGACCCGCTCCATCGTCTCCGACGGATGGCGCGCGATCCGGAGCGAGAGCGCGCGATCGACGCCGCGATCGACGTGCGCGAGCTGGAGGTCGAGCTGGTGGAGCGTGGAGGGGAGCGCCATGGCGAGGGCAGTCATGGCCGAGACCGGCGCCGGACGCCAGCCCCGTGCTCGCGCGGCGCGCCGGGGTGCGAGGCCGACCCACGTTCCGTGGCCCCGGTGCCGGAGGCTATCCTGCCGCACGCCATGGCCGCCCTGCGCTCCCGTCCCCTGCTCCTCGCGCTCGCCGTCGCCGCGGCCCCCGCCGCGCGCGCCTCCGGCGAGGCCCCCCCGCCCCCGCCGCGCGCGCTGGCCAGGCCCGCGGCCGCGGCCCTGGACGACGTGCCGCTCCCGCCGCCGCCGAGGCTCGCGGTGGCGGCGGCACCGGCCCGGCCCGCCACGGCCCGGACGCGCTGGCTCGGCGTGTCGCTCGACGCGGGCGCGCCGGAGGGCCTCACGCTCGCGCTCGCCTGGCGCCCGGTGCCGGCGCTGCGCGCGTTCGCCGGCCCGGCCTGGAACGTCGCCGCCCTGGGCGTCCACGGCGGGCTCGCGCTGGTCCCGTGGCACTGGGCGGCGTCGCCCGCGCTCACGGTCGAGGGCGGGCGGTTCTTCGACGGGGACGTCTCACGGTACGTGAACGACGGCGTGCCGGACGGGGTGAGGCCGCTCCTGAAGAAGGTCGGCTACGCCTGGGCCGCGGCGCACCTCGGGCTCGAGCTCGGGTCCCAGCGCGGGCTGGCGTTCTCGCTCCGCGGCGGGGTGGCCTGGGTCCGCGCCCAGGCGTCCGGCACGGCCGTCACCGGCGATCCCGGCGGGACGCAGGTCACCTACCGCGATCCCCGCATCACCGCCTTCATCCCGTCGGTGAAGCTCGGGCTCCAGTACTTCTTCTAGGACCGCTCATGCGCCCCGCCCGCCTCCGCGCCCTCCCCGCCCTGATGCTGCTCCTCGCCGGCTGCGGCCCGCTCGCCACCGCCACGCTGGAGGTGCCCGAGATCCGGCTCACCCTGCCCGCGCAGCGCTTCCCCGCGTACGCCGGCGGCGGCGTGGGCGACTGCGGCCCGGGCTGCCTCTCCACCGACCTCCGCTACGACCTGGGGGCCGAGGTGGACGCCCTCTCGGATCCGTCGGTGGACGCCGAGCTGTGGCTGGACGAGGTGGACCTCGCCCTCGCGGCGGGCTCCGGCACCGACCTGCGCGGCCTCGCCTCGGTGGTGCTGTCGGTGTACCCGCCGGCCGGCGGCGCGCCGGTGACGGTGGCCAGCTACCAGCGGCCCTCCGGCGCCGCCCCCACCGCCGTGCAGGTGCAGGGCGCGCCCGGGGTGGACCTGGCGCGTTACCTGGACGGCGGCGTGCTGCGCGTCCGCGCGGAGCTCACCTACGACGCGCCCACGCCCACGTTCGCGGCCGACGTGACCGCCCGCTTCCGGCTGGAGATGGAGCTCGACGCCTCCCGGCTCCTATGAGCGGTGGGCGCGCACCAGCGCGAGCAGCGCGGCGCCGAACTCCTCCAGCTTGCGCGGCCCCACGCCCTTCACGTCGAGGAGCGCGTCCTCGCCGGCCGGGCGCTGGAGCGCGATCTCCGCCAGCGTCGCGTCGGAGAACACCACGTAGGCGGGGACGCCGCGCTCCTTCGCCTCCGCCGCCCGCCAGGCGCGGAGCGCCTCGAACAGCTCCACGTCCGCCTCGGCGGCCTCGACCGGCTCGGCGCGCGCCCGCCCGCGTCCCCCGCCGTCGCGGCGCCCGCGCTCGCCGCCGCGCCGCTCCCGGGCGCCGCGCGGCACCGCCGGCGCCGAGGCGAGCACGTCCTCGCCGGTGCACCGGTCGCAGGCGTCGCCGCAGGGGTCGATGCGCTCCCCGAACCAGCCCACCAGCCGCTCGTGCCGGCAGCCCTCCTCGTCGGCCAGCCGGAACATGGAGCGCGCCATGCGCCGCTGCACCTCGGCGACCTCCGGCTCGGCGTCGTCGAGGAGCCGGTCCCAGCTCATCACGTCGGCCCACGAGTAGAAGAGCACGCAGTCGCTCTGCGCGCCGTCGCGGCCGGCGCGGCCGATCTCCTGGTAGTAGGCCTCGACCGAGCGCGGCAGGTCCCGGTGGATGACGAAGCGGATGTCCGGCTTGTCGATCCCCATGCCGAACGCCACGGTGGCCACCACCACCTCGAGCGCGCCGGACTGGAACTCGTCCTGCACCCGCGCGCGCACGTCCGGGTCGAGGCCGGCGTGGTACGCGCCGGCGCGCACGCCGTGGTCGCGGAGCAGCTCGGCGGTCTCCTCCACCGAGCGCCGCGAGAGCGCGTACACGATCCCGCTCTGCCCGCGGCGCGCGCGCACCAGGCGCAGCAGCGCGTCGCGGGTGCGCACGCCCTCGCCCTTCTTCACCGCCGAGATGCGCAGGTTGCGGCGCAGGAACGAGCCGCGGATCACCAGCGGATCGGCCATGCCGAGCTGGCCGGCGATGTCGCGCACCACCTCGCGCGTGGCGGTGGCGGTGAGCGCCAGCACCGGCGCGCGGAAGCGGGCCTTCAGACCGGCCAGGTTGCGGTAGGCGGGGCGGAAGTCGTGACCCCAGTGGCTGATGCAGTGCGCCTCGTCCACCGCGATGAGCGAGAGCGCGGTGCCCTCCAGCGCGTCCCCGACCGACGCCTCCAGCCCCTCGGGCGCGGCGTACAGCAGCTCCAGGTCGCCGCGCCGGAGCGCCCGGACCCGCTCGCGCCGCTCCTCCGGCGAGAGCGTCGAGTTGAGGAACGCGGCGCGCAGGCCCACCCGCGCCATCGCGTCCACCTGGTCCTTCATGAGCGCGATGAGCGGCGAGACGACGAGCGTGGTCCCGCCCAGCAGCCGCGCCGGGATCTGGTACGTGAGCGACTTGCCGGCGCCGGTGGGCATGACGCCGATGCAGTCGCGCCCGGCCACCACCGCGTCCACGATCTCCTGCTGGCCCGGGCGGAACGCGGCGTGGCCGAACACCTCCTGCAGCAGCGCGCGCGCCGCCCCGGGCGCGGGCGGCGCGGCCGCCGGGGCGCGGGCCAGCGCGATCGCCACCGCGCGCAGCCGCTCCACCGTGTCCGGCCCGAACAGCGCCGGCGCCTCGCGCCACCGGTCCCGCAGCGCGTCCAGCCGCTCCGCGCAGCGCCGGCGCGCCGCCGGATCCGCCGGCGCGTCCACCTCGGCCGCGCGGGCGAGATCCCGGACCTCGTCCTCCACCTCCCGGAGCCCGGGGGCGCGGCTGTCGGCGTCGCTGCTCAAGACCGGCGGAATCTAGACGAGCGCGCCCGTTTGTGGAACGGGCCGCGAGGCGAATCCTGCGCGTCCGATCCGCGGACCGCCCTCCAGCGGGTCTCTCTCGTGCTTCGCGCGACTGTCGGCGCAGGCGCAGCCCGCGACGGTCGCCCTCCCGCGCGCGTATCCAGCCGGCGTGCGCGGCGAGCATGTCTGAGGCCGCGCGTCGCGAAGCGATACGCGCGGCCGAGTTTGCGAGCCGCGCCCCACCACGTCGAAGGCGATCCGCGTGCGTCCACCGATCGATGTCCCGCGCCGAGCATTCCATCTCCACGTCGCGCGAGCGGGCGAGGGCGGGAGCGCCCACGAGGACCCGCGCCCACGGCCCCCCGGCTTCGAGTGACCGCAGGCGCCCGCTCACGCTTCGACAGGCTCAGCGTGAGCGGGTTCGAGAACGCCCGCCCTTCGACAAGCTCAGGGCGAGCGCGGCCAAGACGTCGAGAACGACGACGGGCGCGGCCCCGGAGGACCGCGCCCGCGAGCGCTTCGAGGCCGAGAGGCCGACTACTTCGCGACCTTGGCGTCCTCGACGATCACCGGGTACGCGTACCCGGCGCCGAAGTCCTTGTCCACGCGGACGGTGCCCTTCACGGTCACCACCTCGCCGACCGAGGTCCGGTCGGTGGTCGTGACGGTGAGGTCGTTGTCCTTGCCGGCCGTGCCCGAGCCGTCGCGCAGGTGCAGCCAGTTCTTGCCCATGATGCCCTCGTTGTACTTCACCACCTTGCCGCGGATGGTGACGGGCTTCTCCTTGAGCGAGACCTTCTGCGCGTGCACCTCGGCGACCGTGCGCGCGTCGGCGCCGCTGGCCTTCGGGACCTTCACGTCCCCGACCTCGGCCGGGCCCGCCGCGGCGGCCGCGTGCTGCGCCGCCATGTCCGGCTGGCCGCCGCCCATGCCGCCGCCCATCGCCGGAGGCATGCCGGCCGGCGCCGCGCCGCCCATGCCCGGCATGCCGGCGGGCGCGGCCGCGGCCTCGCCGCCGCCGAGCGTGCCGAAGTAGACCACGTCGAACTTGCGCTGCAGCGTCTTCGACTCGAAGCCGTTCATCGGCATCGCGCCGACGATGGAGACCTCGGCGCCGACCTTCACGTCCGACTGCGGGACGGCGGCCCAGGCCTCGCCGCTGGCGGTCTGCAGCTTGAGGTAGACGTACGGAGGCGCGTCGAGGCGCTCGAGGACCTTGCCCGCCACGGGCGCCGCCGCGGGCGCGCCGGGCTGCTGGGCAGCGGCGGGCTGCTGCGGGGGCGGGGGCTGCTGCTTCTTGCATCCCGCCACGGCCAGCGCGGTGAGCAGGACGACCGACAGACGACGCATGTGAAGTGACCTCCGTGAATCGAGATTTCGCGTTCCCCCGGTCTGAGGGCGCCGTAGCATAAACCCAAGCCGGGCCGAATTCGATCCCGAAAAGCTCCGGATGGGGCGTCCACCCTAGGTGGCAGGGGCGGGGGCCCGCCCGCTCAGCCCCTCAGCTTGTAGCCGGACCGGAGCAGCGCGTACGCGGCCCCCACCGAGATGGCCGCCAGCACCAGCAGCATCGCCGCCCCCACCCACGGCGCGGCGTCGGAGATCCCGAGCATCCCGAACCGCACCCCGTCCACCATGTAGAAGATCGGGTTCAGCGCCGTCAGCCGGCGGAGCGCCGGCGGGAGCATCTCGATCGAGTAGAAGACGCCGCCCAGGAACGTGAGCGGCGTGATGAAGAACGTCGGGAAGAAGTTCACCTGCTCGAACGTGCTGGCCCAGATCGCCGTGACCACGCCCAGCGCCGCGAACACCACCGCCACCAGCACCAGCAGCGCCACCGCCGCGAGCGGGTGGGCGAGCTCGAACCCGCCGAACGCGCCCGCCACCACCCACATCACCCCGCCCACCAGGATGCCGCGCAGCACCGCCGCGCCCATGAAGCCCGCCAGCACCTCGCCGTAGGAGAGCGGCGAGACGAGCAGGTCCACCATGGTGCCCTGCAGCTTCATCACGAAGAGCGAGGAGGCGCTGTTGAGGTAGGCGTTCGTGACCACGCCCAGCGTGACCAGGCCCGGCACGATGAAGCGCGCGTACGGCACGCCCTCCACGTCGGCGAGGCGGGCGCCCAGCGAGTAGCCGAACACCACGAAGTAGAGCGTCGTGGTCACGAGCGGCGAGAGCAGGGTCTGCCCCGGCACGCGCAGGAACCGGCGCACCTCCTTCACGAACAGCGTCCGAAGCCCGAGCGAGATCATCGGCCCCCCCGCGCCTGCCCGCCCGCCAGCAGCCGGACGAACACGTCCTCGAGCGTGGTGCGCCGGGTCTCCACGTCCTTCACCCCCAGCCCCGCCGCCGCCGCCGCGCGCAGCACCGGGCCGAAGCCCTCGCCGGCCGGCACCTCCACCGCCACCGCCGCGCCGCCCTCCTCCAGCTTGCCGCCCAGCGCCGCCAGCGACGGCGGGACCACCGCCCGCGGCACGTCCAGCACCAGCCGGAGCGTCTTCGCGCCGTGCCGGCGGAGCAGCTCGTCCTTGCCCTCCAGCGCCAGCAGCCGGCCGCGGTCGATCACGCCCACCCGGTCGGCCAGCTCCTCGGCCTCCTCGAGGTAGTGCGTGGTGAGGACCACCGTGGTCCCGCGGGCGCGCAGCGTGCGCACGTACTCCCAGAGCGAGCGGCGCAGCTCGACGTCCACGCCGGCGGTGGGCTCGTCGAGGAACAGGACCTTCGGGTCGTGCACCAGCGCCTTGCCGATGAGGAGGCGCCGCTTCATTCCGCCGGAGAGCGCGCGGCTGTTCACGGTGCGCTTCCCGAGCAGGTCGAGCGCGCGGAGGATCTCCACCAGCCGCTCCTCGGCGAGCGCCACGCCGAAGTAGCCGGCCTGGATGCGGAGCGTCTCCTCGACCGTGAAGAACGGGTCGAAGTTGATCTCCTGGGGGACGAGGCCGATGGCGCGGCGCGTGTGGCGGTAGTCCCGCACCACGTCCTTGCCCAGCACCCGCACCTCGCCCTCGGTGGCCCGGAGCAGCCCGGCGATGATCGAGATGAGCGTGGTCTTGCCGGCGCCGTTCGGGCCCAGCAGGGCGAAGATCTCGCCGGCGCGGATCTCGAGGTCCACGCGCTCCAGCGCGGTCAGCCCGCCGAACTGCTTGCGGACCCCGCGGATCTCCACGACGGGTTCCATGGGTCGCGCGAATCTAGCGTGCCCCGCGGGCGTCCGCTCGACTTCCTGCATGCGCGTCCGTGCGCCGCCCGTGCGCAGGAACGCCGCCCGTCGTATGGTGGTCGCGGCGAGCCGCCCCGCCCCCCCCCGGATCGAGCAGATGCCACCGCCCGGACACGACCAGATCCAGCGCGAGGAGCTGTCCCGGCTGTTCGGGCAGCTCGTCGGCGCGCGCCTGCTGCTGGTCCCGCTGGTGCTGGCCGCCGGCGCCTGGATGGCGTGGGTGGATCCGACGCCGTGGCGGCGGGCGCTGCTCGCCGCGATCCTGGTGACGATCGCCGCGTTCTTCACCGTCGAGTACGTCCGCTTCCGGCGCCGCGGCGGGCTCGCGCCCGGCCAGGTGCGGATCAACCTCGTGGCCGCGGTGGTCGGGCAGATGATCCTCACCGCCGCCACCGGCGGGCTCTCCAGCCCGTTCATCTACGTGGCGGTGCTGCTCGCGGTCATCGTGAACGTCTTCGTGCGCCCGCCGGTGTCCGCCTGGCTCACCGCCTTCCAGGTCCTGGCCGTCTGGACGTTCGCCGCGCTGGTCGCCACCGGCGCGGCCCCGCTAGAGCTGGAGCTGCTCGGCGGCGCGGCGCGGCGGCCGCCGCCGGTGGGGCTCTGCCTGCACGCCGGCTTCCTCACCGTCGTGCTCGTGTCGATCGCGTTCGCCGGGCGGGCCGGCCGCAAGGTGTTCGAGGCCATCCTCCGGCGCGCGCTCGCGGCGCAGCAGGACTCGCTGCGCGCGTACGCCGAGCGGGCCGAGGAGATGACCGCGCTCTCCGGCGAGATCGCGCACGAGCTGAAGAACCCGCTCGCGAGCGTGAAGGGGCTGGCCGGCCTGCTGGCGCAGGGGGTCGGCCCGGGCAAGCCCACCGAGCGGCTCGCGGTGCTCCGCCAGGAGGTGGGCCGGATGCAGGCCATCCTGGACGGCTTCCTGAACTTCTCCCGGCCGCTCGTGCCGCTCGTGCTGGAGGACTGCGACGTGGCGGCGCTGGCGCGCGAGGTCGCGGCGCTGCACGAGGGCCTGGCGCGCGAGCGCGGCGTGGCGGTGGAGGCGCGCGGCGCCGCCGTGCGCGCGCGCTGCGATCCGCGGAAGGTGAAGCAGATCCTGGTGAACCTGGTGCAGAACGCGCTCGACGCGAGCCCGGCCGGCGCCGCGGTGGAGCTGGAGGCGGCGCCCGGCCCGGGCGGCGGGGCGCTGATCCGGGTGCAGGACCGCGGCCCGGGGCTCGACCCCGCGGTGCGCGACGCCGCGTTCTCCCCCGGCTTCACCACCAAGGCGAGCGGCTCGGGGCTGGGGCTCACCATCGCCCGGTCGCTGGCGCGGCAGCACGGCGGCGACCTGGTCCTCTCCCCCCGCGCGGGCGGGGGGATGGTGGCCGAGCTCACCCTGCCCGCGACCCCCGCCGGCGCGGGGACGGGAGCGGCGGCATGAGCGAGCAGCCGGAGCGGCGCGGCGGGGCGCGGGTGCTGGTGGTGGACGACGACCCCGGCGTCCGCTACACGCTGCGCGAGATCCTCGCGTCGGAGGGGCTGGAGGTGGAGGAGGCCGCCGACGGCGAGGCGGCGCTGGAGAAGCTCGGCGCGCAGCCGTTCCCGCTCGTGCTCACCGACCTGCGCATGCCGCGCCTGGACGGCATGGCGCTGCTCCGCAGGATCACCGCCGGCCACCCGGCCACGCGCGTGGTGGTGATCACCGCGCACGGCTCGGAGCGCCAGGCGGTCGAGGCGGTGAAGGCGGGCGCCTACGACTACTTCAAGAAGCCGTTCGAGACCGAGGAGCTGCTGGCGGTGGTGCGCCGCGCGGTCGAGGCGGTGCGGCTCGCCGACGAGAACGAGCGGCTGGCCGGCGAGCTGGCCCTGGCGCGCTCCATGGTCTTCTCCTCCGAGGCCATGCGCCGCCTCGCGGTGCTGGTGGGCCGGGTGGCGCCGCGCGACGTCACCGTGCTCATCACCGGCGAGAGCGGCACCGGCAAGGAGCGCGTGGCCGAGGCCATCGTGCGCGCCTCGCGCCGCGCCGGCGGGCCGTTCGTCCGGTTCAACTGCGCCGCGCTCTCGCCGGAGCTGGCCGAGGCCGAGCTGTTCGGGCACGTGAAGGGCGCGTTCACCGGGGCGGTGCGCTCGCGCCCGGGCCTGTTCGGCGAGGCCGACGGCGGGACCATCCTGCTCGACGAGGTGGGCGAGCTGGCCGCGCCGGCGCAGGGGAAGCTGCTGCGCGTGCTGCAGGAGGGCGAGGTCCGGCCGGTGGGCGACGAGAAGGCCCGCACGGTGGACGTGCGCGTGATCGCCGCCACCCACCGCGACCTGCAGGAGCTGGTGCGCGCCGGCCGCTTCCGCGAGGACCTCTACTACCGGCTCGACGTGGTCCACCTCTCCATCCCGCCGCTCCGCGATCGGCCCGAGGACATCCCGGTGCTGGCGCGCCACTTCCTGGAGCGCTTCGCCGACCGGTTCGGCGCGTCGCCGCTGCACGTCCCCCCGGCGCTGTTCGACCGGCTGGCCGCGCACCGCTGGCCCGGGAACGTGCGCGAGCTGGAGAACGCGATCGAGGGGCTGGTGGCGCTCTCGCCGCCCGACGGCCTCGACCTCTCGCTCCTGCCCGGCGAGCCGGCCGCCGGCTCGCCCGAGGCGCCGGCGGCCGAGAGCGCGCCGCTCCCGCTGAAGCAGCGCGTGGAGGCGTACGAGCGCGGGCTCATCGTGGACGCGCTGCGCGCCGCGCACGGGAACCGCAGCGAGGCGGCGCGGCGGCTGGGCATGTCGCGGGTCACCCTGCACGACAAGCTCCGCAAGTACGGGCTCGCCGGGGGGGACGAGGAGGCGGGCGAGCGGTAGGGCTGGCGGCGTCCGCCCCGCGGGCGCGCGCGCGTGCCCCAACTTCCCTCCCCGCCGGAGGCGCCGCCGGGCGCGCGCGCGCCGCATCGTGCCGGTGATGGCGCCCACCCTCGCGCTCGCCGCCGTGCTCCTCGCCGCGCAGCCCGCCGGCGAGCTGCGCGTGCCGGACCTCCGGCCCCCCGCGCCCGAGACGTTCCCGGGCGGCGTCCGCGTCCTCGATCGCGGCCCGTTCGGCGCGGGCGAGCTGGCCGGCTCCGGCGCAGGGCTGCTCCTCGGGGACGCCGCCGTCGTCGTCGCCGCGTACGGCACGTTCAAGCTCTTCACGAGCGGCACGGTCTCCGCCTCGGTGGGGAACTTCCGCCGGGCGGCCTACGGGCTCGCGGCGGTCACGCTGTTCGTGCCGCCGCTCGGCGCGGTGCTGGGCGGGCTGCTCGGGCGCGACGGCCCGACGGCGGGGAGCGCGTGGAAGGCGTTCGCGCTCTCGCTGGTGGGGCACGCCGCGGCGCTGCTGGTGGGCTACCTCGCCGCGCCCGCGTACTGGGCGATGCTGCCGATCCAGCTCGCCACGATGACCACCGGGACCTCGGTGGGCCTGCACTGGGGCCCCCGCGCGCGGGCGCTGGACGCGCGCGACGCGCCACGCCCCGGCGGCGACGGCGCGGCCGCGCCCGCGCCGGTCGCGTTCCGGGGCCCGCCCATGTGCCCCGACCCCGGCGCCTGATCTCCGGCGTCCGCGCCGGCCCGCGGCGGGGCTCCGGTCGAGCGCCCCTGCCGCGACCTGGGCAGGATTCACCGCGAGGGGTTATGTTGCGCGCGCCCGAACGGCCCTAGGAGGGTGGCACCGATGTCGAACGGCGCTTTCCGCATCCCCGATCCCCGCAACGAGCCGGTCCTCTCCTACGCGCCCGGCGCGCCCGAGCGCGCCGCGCTGAAGGCGCGGCTCACCGAGCTGTCCTCGCGCGAGCTCGAGATCCCGCTGGTCATCGGCGGGCGCGAGGTGCGCACCGGCCGCATCGCCGAGGTGCGGGTGCCGCACCGCCACGGCCAGCGCCTGGCGCGCTTCCACCAGGCCGGGCCCGCCGAGGTCCAGGCCGCCATCGAGGCGGCGCTGCAGGCGCGCAAGACGTGGTCGGCCATGCCGCCGCACGACCGGGCCGCGGTGCTGCTCAAGGCCGCCGACCTGCTGGCCGGCCCGTGGCGGCAGACGCTGAACGCCGCCACCATGCTGGGCCAGTCGAAGACGCCGTACCAGGCCGAGATCGACGCCGCCTGCGAGATCATCGACTTCTGGCGCTGGAACCCGCACTTCATGGAGCGGATCCACCACGACCAGCCGGTGTCGCCGCCGGGCCAGTGGAACCGCACCGAGTACCGCGCCCTCGAGGGCTTCGTCTTCGCGGTCACGCCGTTCAACTTCACCTCCATCGCGGCGAACCTGCCCACCGCCCCCGCGCTCATGGGCAACACCGTGGTGTGGAAGCCGGCCTCGAGCGCGATCTACTCGGCCTGGCACGTGATGAAGCTGCTGGAGGCGGCCGGGCTGCCGCCGGGGGTGATCAACTTCGTCCCCGGGCCCGGGCGCGCGGTGGGCGACCCCGCGCTCGCCAGCGCCGACCTCGCCGGCCTGCACTTCACCGGCTCGACCGGCGTGTTCCAGCAGATGTGGCGCACCATCGGCGAGAACCTGCCGCGCTACCACGGCTACCCGCGCATCGTGGGCGAGACCGGCGGCAAGGACTTCGTGTTCGTGCACCCCTCCGCCGACGTGGACGCGGCCGCCACCGCGCTCGTCCGCGGCGCGTTCGAGTACCAGGGCCAGAAGTGCTCGGCCGCCTCGCGCGCCTACGTGCCGGAGAGCCTCTGGCCGCAGCTCCGCGAGCGCCTGCTGGGCATGGTGGCCGAGCTCAAGATGGGCGAGGTGGAGGACTTCACCACGTTCATGGGCGCGGTGATCGACCGCGGCGCGTTCGACTCCATCCGCAAGCACATCGGCGTGGCCCGCTCGTCCTCCCAGGCCAAGATCCTGGCCGGCGGCGGCTGCGACGACTCGAAGGGCTTCTTCATCGAGCCCACCGTCATCGAGACGGTGAACCCGCACTTCAAGCTCATGGAGGAGGAGATCTTCGGGCCGGTGCTGACCGTGTACGTCTACGCGGACATCCGCCTCGACGAGGCGCTCGAGCTCTGCTCCACCACCTCGCCGTACGGGCTCACCGGCGCGATCTTCGCGCGCGACCGCGAGGCGGTCGCCGACCTCACCCGCCGCCTCGCCGACGCCGCCGGCAACTTCTACGTGAACGACAAGCCCACCGGCGCGGTGGTGGGCCAGCAGCCGTTCGGCGGGGCGCGCGCGTCGGGCACCAACGACAAGGCCGGGAGCATCGCGAACCTGTACCGCTGGGTCTCGATCCGCGCGATCAAGGAGACGTTCGACCCCGCGGTCCGCTTCGAGTACCCGTACATGCGGGAGAAGTAGGGCGGGCGCCGGGCCCGGCGGGCTTGTCCCGGCGGCGGCTTCGGGCTACTTCCTCGCCCCCGTGAGCCTCGTCTCCGCCAGCCGGCTGTCGCTCGCGTACGGCCCGAAGGTCCTGTTCGACCGCGCCGCCTTCTCCATCGGGCCGCACGATCGCATCGGGCTGGTCGGCGCGAACGGCACCGGCAAGTCCTCGCTGCTCCGCATCCTCGCCGGCCAGGTCTCGCCCGACGACGGCGAGCTGGTGTTCCGCCGCGGCGCGCGGGTGGGCTACCTGCCGCAGGACGTGTCGGAGCTGGCGGACCTGCCGCTGGTGGACGCGGTGCTCGCGACCGTCCCCGGGCGCGCGGCGCTGGAGGACCGGCTGGCCGCGACCGAGGCGGCGCTCGCCGCGGCGGGCACGCCCGGGGAGCAGCTGGAGCAGTCGCAGGCGCTCGCCGAGCTGCACGAGGAGCTGGACCACTTCGAGGAGCACTACGGCCGGCGCCGGGCCGAGCGGATCCTGGGGGGCCTGGGCTTCCAGCCCGGCGACCTCGACCGGCCCGCCCGCACGTTCTCCGGCGGCTGGAAGATGCGCGCGGCGCTGGCCGGGCTGCTGCTCCAGGCCCCCGACCTGCTCCTGCTCGACGAGCCCACCAACCACCTCGACGTGCCGACGCTCACCTGGTTCGACGCGTTCCTGCGCGGCACGCGCAAGGCGGTGGTGCTCATCTCGCACGACCGCGACTTCCTGAACCGGCAGATCGACCGGGTGCTGGCGCTCGAGCCGGAGGGGCTGCGCGCCTACGCCGGGAACCACGACGACTACCGCCGGCTGCGCGCCGAGGAGGAGGAGCGGCTGCTCGCGCAGGCGGAGCGGCAGGAGGCGAAGCGCGCCCAGCTCGAGGCCTTCATCGAGCGCTTCGGCGCGAAGGCCACCAAGGCGCGGCAGGCGAAGTCGAAGGAGAAGCTGCTCGAGAAGATGGAGGACGTGCAGGTCCTCGAGCACCGCGCCACGCTCCGCTTCCGGTTCGCCGAGGCGCCGCGCTCCGGGCGCGAGGTGCTGCGGCTCGAGGGCGTGCGCAAGGCGTTCGGGCAGCGCGTGGTCTACCGCTCGCTGGACGCGGCCATCCAGCGCGGCGAGCGGGTGGGCGTGATCGGGCCGAACGGCGCGGGCAAGTCCACGCTGCTGAAGCTGGTGGCGGGCGAGCTCGCGCCGGACGGCGGCGAGGTGAAGCTCGGCCACGGCGTGCTCGCCGGCTACTACGCGCAGCACCACTTCGAGCGGCCCGAGCACCCGGAGGACGCGGCCGGCGCGATGCGCACCTTCGGCACGCTGGACCCGGATCGCACCGTGCTCGACACGCTCTGGGACCTCGTCCCCGACCGCGGCGAGGCGTACGTCCGCAGCGTGGCCGGGTCGTTCCTGTTCTCCGGCGACGACGTGGAGAAGAAGGTCGGCGTGCTCTCCGGCGGCGAGCGGGCGCGGGTGGCGCTCGCGAAGCTCCTGCTCGTGCCGGCGAACCTGCTGGTGCTCGACGAGCCCACCAACCACCTCGACCTCGACTCCTCCGAGGCGCTCATCGACGCGCTGAAGGGGTACGACGGGACGCTCCTGTTCGTCTCGCACAACCGGAGCTTCCTGAACCAGCTCGCCACGGTGATCTGGGAGGTGAAGGACGGCGGGATCGTCCCCTGCCCCGGCAACCTCGACGACTGGCTGTACCACCAGCGGCAGCTCGAGGCGGCCGGCGAGGCCGACGCGCCCGGGACGGCCCGCGGCGCGGCCGGCGACGCCGCGCGGGCCGCCGCGCCGGTGAGCGAGAAGGAGCGGCGGCGCGCCGAGGCCGAGGCGCGCAACGCGCGCGCCCGCCGCGAGAAGCCGGTGCGGGACGAGATCGCCCGCCTCGAGGCGCGGATCGCCGAGCTGGAGCGGGAGGAGAGGGAGACCACCGCCCAGCTCGCCGACCCGGCGCTCTACCAGGACTTCGCGCGCGCGAAGCCGCTCATCGAGCGGCAGGCGGCGGCGAAGGCGGAGCTGGAGACGCGCTACGCCGAGTGGGAGGCCGCCCAGGAGCGGCTCCAGGCGATGCAGGAGGAGGGGTGAGCGGGGCCCGCGCCCCCGCCCACCCCCCCCGCCGCGCTCACCTCGCCGGCCGCACCTCGAGCTGCATGAAGCCGCCCAGCGTCCCGGTGATGCCGAGGATCCGGAGCTGCGTCCCGGTGTTCGGGTTCATCACGCTGCCCTGCGGGTTGGTCGGGTCGTAGTACTGGATGCGATCGTCGAACACCGGCGCGCCCGGCAGGCTCGGGATCGGCGACAGCACGCCGTTCCGGTGGAGGTTGGGGATCGCGTCGGTGGGCTCGACCGAGAACGTCGAGTCGTAGGTCTGGATGCGGTTGCTCCAGCGGCCGCCGTCCACCCGGTACAGCGTCGCGTAGTGGGCGTCGATGGGCAGGAGCAGCCCCTTCCCCGGGTGCAGGCGGGTCTGGTTGTTCCGCTGCGAGGTGTCCCAGTAGTTGACGAGCAGCCCGTCCTGGTACGGGAAGTGATCGACGTAGTCCTGCAGCCCGGGGTCGTTCGTGTAGCCGAAGTAGTACGGTCCGGTCCGCAGCGTGGCGTCGTAGCCGCGGTACTGCCGGTACTCCGCGACGTAGTAGTGGTTGTACCGGGTGGTCTCGGTGCCGGTCGAGACGCGGAAGCCGTCGAGCGTCCAGCCTGCCGCGGCCTCGGCGCCGTCGAGCGGCTGGCCGGTGATGGCGAGCTCGTCGAGCATGAGCCCGAAGCCGCCGGTGTTCGCGTCCGTCCAGTACCGGAAGCCGATCACCACGTCGCCCGCGGGGAGGTCGGCGGTGAGGTCCACCCAGGCGCCGCCGCTGCTGCCGGTGATGCCGGCGCCGAAGTTCTGGCCGTTCGGGTTCGTGGAGGTGGAGCGGTTGGTCTGGAGCGGGGCCCAGGTCGCGCCGCCGTCGGTGGACGCCACGAGGTACGCGTAGTCCCAGTCGAGCTCGATGTCGTAGCGGACCTTCGCGGACAGCGTGGCGCCGGCGGGCAACGTCATGGCGCGGTACATCCACTGGTCGAGGCCGTCGCCCGCGCCGCTGTAGTAGAAGCTCGAGCCGGCGTACGGCGTGCCGATGACCGTGACGACCTCCTTCTTCGGCAGGATCACGAACAGCCCCTGCGCCTGCTTCGTGGTCGCCTCCATCGGACCGAGCCGGTGGACGGAGCGCGTGCCGGCGCGCGCCACCTGGTAGTCGAGCCAGCCGAGCTGGAACTTCTCCCAGGCGCCCATGTGGCTGGACTTCGACCCGATGTCCACGGTGCCGTCGCCGAGCCAGCTCCCCGACGACATCAGCGTCCAGAAGCCGGTGCCGTTGTCGCCGCCGGAGGTGTCGTAGAGGTCGGGCAGCCCGAGGTCGTGGCCGAACTCGTGCGCGAACACGCCGACCTGCCCGTTCTCCGGCTGGATGGTGTACTTGCCGATCCAGTAGCTGCTCTCGCCGATGCGGATGCCGCCGTACGGGTTGAACGCCGGGCCGGTGACGCCCACGTCCTGGTAGAACGCGTACCAGCTGTGGCTCCAGATGGCGGCGTCGCCGAGGACCCCGCCGCCCGCCTCGTTGCCCTCGCCCGCGTGGACGAACTGGACCGTGTCCACGTAGCCGTCCGGCTCGTCGAAGTTCCCGTCGCCGTCGTAGTCGTAGCGGTCGCGGAGGTCGTACGAGGCGAGGTACGCGTCGAGCTCCGCCGGCGTCCTCCCGGCGGCGAGCTGGGCGGCGTACCAGCCGTTCACCGCGTCCTTCAGGAAGTACCAGACCGCGTTGCCGCCGAGCGGGCTCTCCAGGTCGTCGTCGTACGTCGCGGCGTCGCCCGGGACCGGGATCCACTCGGTCACGTCGCCGTGCACCGTGTACCGGTTCGAGGACTGCTCGACGTAGAAGTTGCGGAGCGAGTTCGCGCCCGCGGCGTCGTCGAACAGCAGGTCGAGGTAGTGCTGCCGGTCGAAGTCCGGCGACCAGCTGGTCGTGTTGTCCACGGCGCGATCCGGCTCGGGGATCTGGTTGTGCAGGAGGTCGGCGAACTCGCCCAGCACGGTCCAGACCGCGTCCTCGCCCTCGCGCTGCAGCTCGACGTACTGCCCGCGCGCGACCTGCACGGTCCGGCCCGGCGCCTTGCCCGCGAGCCTCGCCTCGAGCGCGGCCGCCCGGAGCTCGCGCTGCCGCTCGCCGGCCGGGAACGGACGGTCGTCCTGGCGCAGGAGCTCGCCCGCGCCCGGCACCGCGGCGGGCTCCTCGTCGATCCAGGACGACGCGCTCGCGCGCGGCCCGCCCAGGGACAGCATCAGGAACGCACACGCTCCCAACCGCAGGATGCGATTCATGCCCCGCTCCTTCTCTCACCGTGGGTGATCTCCCGCGCGCGGCCGCGAGCGGGCCATGCCTCCCCCGAGACCTGGAGGTCGAACGGTCACATCCCGCGCAGGAGGCCCACAACGGACCTGGCGTGGTGACCGGTCCGGGCGCAGCAGGCTGCCGCACGCCGCCGGGGGGACCTCGCCCACGCCCGGAGACGACGAAACCCCGCCCACCCGCTGGAGCGCGGGCGAGCGGGGCGAGGAGAACCCCCTGATCCGTCGGGCTACTGCTTCGCCGCGGCGAGCGCGGCGTCGTAGTCGGGCTCCTGCCCGATCTCCGGGACGAGCTGCCGGTAGACGACCTTGTCGGCCTCGTCGAGCACCACCACCGCGCGCGCGGTGAGGCCGGCCAGCGGGCCGTCCTGGAGCAGCACGCCGTAGTCCTTCGCCATGTGCTTCCCGCGGATCAGCGAGAGCGGGACCACGTTCTGCAGCCCCTCGGTGGTGCAGAAGCGCTTCTGCGCGAACGGCAGGTCGGCGGAGACGACCAGCACCACGGTGTTCGCGAGCTTGCCCGCGTTCTCGTTGAACTTGCGCGTGGAGGTCGCGCACACCGCGGTGTCGAGGCTGGGGACGATGTTCAGGATCTTCCGCTTGCCCTTCCACTCGGCCAGCGTGACGTCCTTCAGGTCGCCGGTGGTGAGCGTGAAGTCCGGCGCCTTGGCGCCGACGGCGGGGAGCTCGCCGTTCGTGTGGATGGGGTTGCCCTTCAGCGTGACCTGGGCCATGTCGGTCTCCTGGTGGTGGCGGACGCGCCGCGCCCGCGTGGACGGTTCACTGTCGGTCATGAGCGCCGGGGCCTCGGCCCGCCGCGCCAGCCGGATTCGGATGCTCGGTGCCCCGAATCTAGTCCGGCTGCTGAACGGTCGCTTACCCGTTCGACGCCCGCAGCCCCTTCCGGGACCGGGGCGCGGACGGTCAGCCGCGCGGCAGGCCGCGCAGCAGCGGGGACGGCGTCCCGGGCGCGGCGATCCAGAGCTGGTGGGCGGCCCGGGTCACCGCCACGTGGAGCCGGCGGCGCGCCTCGTCGGTCTCGGGGTAGGCGCGGGCGGTGGCGTCCGGCACGACCACGTAGTCGAACTCGAGCCCCTTCACCCCGTCCACGTCGGTGATGTCCACCCCTGGACGGAACGTGAACGCGCCGTCGAGCGCGAGCCGCGCCTCCGGCATGTCGGCCAGCAGCCGGTGCAGGCTCCGCGCGACCTCGGGCCCGCTGCACACCACCGCCGCCGACGCGCCCGGCTCCCGCTCCACCAGGTCGCGCAGCGCGCCCGCCAGGAACAGGTGGGCGTGCGCCTCGGTGGGGAAGTCGAAGCGCGACACCGGCGCGCCGCGCCGGCCGGCGCGCGGCCGCTCCGGCGGGGCGATCGGCCCGAGGACGGCGTGGGCCACCTCGGCGATCGGCTCCGGGCAGCGGTAGGTCGTCGCCAGGCGCACCGTGGCGGCCGCCGGCGCGCCCAGCGCCGCGAGCGCCTGCGGCCAGCCGGCGTAGGACGCGAAGGTCTGCTGGCTCTCGTCGCCCGCGAGCGTGACGCTGGTGCCGGCGAGGTGCCGCCCTAGCACGTGCAGCTCGAACAGCGTCACGTCCTCCGCCTCGTCCACCACCAGGTGCGCCGCCTTGCGCGCCGGCGCGCCCGCCCGGAGCGCCGCGAGGAACAGCAGGATGGGCAGGTCCTCGACGTCGAGGGTGCCGGCGGCGGCCTCGGGCGTGTCCTCGTCCACCGCCTTGCCGTCCAGCGTCTGGAGCCGCTCCGGGTCCACGCCCGCCAGCAGGTCCTCGGTGGACGAGGAGAGCTGCAGCCGCGTGTGGCGGAGCGTCTCGTCGATCGCCGTCGCCGGCAGCGTCCCCGCGGCCGCCTTCACCACCGCCTCCAGGAACCCGCGATCGACGAACAGGTCGCCGAGCTCGCGGCGCAGCCGCGCCAGCGCCGGCCGCTCGCGGGCGAGGTGCGGCCGCCGGCGCAGCAGCTCGTACAGCGCCGGGTGGCGCTTCAGGCGCGCCACCAGCGGCGGCGTCTCCGGGAACAGCCGCGGCGGCGGGGCGCCGAACACGCTCTGGAACGCGCCGCGCGACCAGGACTCGAGCGTGCGGACCGGCGCCTTCTCCAGGCCGAGCGGCGCGAGCAGGCGCGCCGCGAGCCGGGCCAGCCCGAGCTCCGGCACCACCACCTGCAGCCGCGAGGCCGGGAAGCGCCGCGGGTCCTCGAACGCGATGCGGGCGAGGCGGTGCAGCGCCACGGTGGTCTTGCCGCTGCCGGCCGAGCCGAGCACGAGCAGGGGCCGGTCCGCCGGCGCCGCCACCGCCTCGTACTGGTCCGGATCGAGCAGCGCGGTGATGTCCGCCGGGCCGGCCCGGCCCGCCGCCCCGGCGCCGGTGCCGAGCGCGCCGGCGCGCGCCGCCGACCCCGCCCCGCCGCCGAGCGCCGCCGCCTCGGCCGCCAGCGCGCGCCAGCGGCCGCCCTCGCGCACCAGCGTGAGCGGGCCGGCCGCGATCCGCGTCAGCACCCCGCGCTCCACCACCACCACCCGCCGCGCCTCGACCGTGCCGGTGGCGACCCGGCCCGGGAACGCCTCCTCGAACTCCTCGCCCTCTCGGTAGCGGTAGAAGATCCCGGCCACCGGCGCGAAGCGCCAGTCCACCACGCGCACGCCGGCGGGCCGGTCCACGAACGTGTGGCGGCCGAGGAAGTAGTCGCGCCGCTCGCCGCCCTCGTGCACGCGCAGGTGCGCGAAGTACGGCGCCGCCGGGTCGGGGAGCTGGTCCGGGCGGACGCGCTCCATCACCGCGCGCAGCAGGCCCATCTCCTGGAAGACCGTGGGCAGGTCCTTGGGCGTCGCCTCCAGCGCCTCGTCGCGCAGGTCGCGCAGGCGCCCGACCAGGTCGCCCTCGGCGCGCGCCGGCGCGAGCCGGGCCGCGAGCGCCCGCTGCACCGTCGCGAGGAGCGCCTCCTCCTCCGCCACGATGGCGCGCGCCGCCGCGGGGAGCGTCTCGCCCTCGAGATCGGGCGCCGGGCTGGCAGGGATCGCGCGCAAGCGGTCTAGCTTAAGCGGGCTCTCCGACGGGCGCACGATGCCGGCCGGCGCGCACGGCTTGCGCCGGCGCGCGGCGACGCCTGCGCTGCGGAGCAGCACGGCTCACCGAGCGGTCAGGAGGACGGATGTGACGGACCCGAAACGTCCCGTCCGGACCGCTGCGTCCGCCGGACGGCTCGATTAGCTTCGCCCGCGAGCTGCCGGGTCACGGCGGCAGCTCCCGGGGCGCGCGACCGGACCGCCCGGCGCGCGCCCCACCTCTCTTCTTTTCCCGCCCCCGTGGGCGGCCGCTCCGTTACCTTCCCGCCATGGAAACCTCCCTCAAGCGCGCCGCCGCGCCGGCGGGCGCCGTGGCGGAGCGGACGGTGCTGCGGAACGGCGGCGCGGTGCGCGACGCCCTCGCGGTCGAGGAGCCCCTCGAGATCCGGGTGGACGGCGAGCGGCTCGCGACCACCATGCGGACGCCGGGCGCGGACGGCGACCTGGCGCTCGGCTTCCTGTTCGCCGAGGGCATCATCGCGGGCGTCGAGGACGTGGGCACGGTCATCCACTGCGGCCGGCCGGGCGAGGAGGGCTACGGCAACGTGATGGACGTGCGGTCGGCCGCCGGGATGCGGATCGACCCCGAGCGCGTCCTCGAGGGCCGCCGCTTCATCCCGGTGAGCGCCGCCTGCGGCGTGTGCGGCCGGCTGTCCATCGACCACCTCATGGAGCGGCTCCGCCCGCTGCCGGCGGGCGAGCCGGTGCCGACGGCGCTGGTGGCGGCGGGCATGGAGACGCTGGCGCGCAGCCAGCCGGTGTTCGAGCGCACCGGCGGCCTGCACGCAGCGGTGCTGGTGGGGCGCGACGGGGCGCCCGTCGCGTCCGCCGAGGACGTGGGGCGGCACAACGCGGTGGACAAGGTGGTCGGCGCCGCGCTGCGGGCCGGGCGCGTCGGCCCGCGCGCCGCGGCCGCGAGCGCGCCGGCGCTGCTCGCGGTGAGCGGGCGCGCCGGCTTCGAGATCGTGCAGAAGGCGGCGGCGGCCGGCGTGCCGGTGGTGGCGAGCGTGTCGGCGCCGTCGAGCCTGGCGGTGGACCTGGCCCGCGCGGCCGGCGTGACGCTCTGCGGCTTCGTGCGCGGCGAGCGCATGAACGTCTACGCGAACGGCGAGCGCCTCGGGCTGACCGGGCCCTGAGCCGCGGCGGCGCGGGTCGGTTGCCGCCACACCGGGCGAGACGGAGCTTCAGCGCAGGAGATCCCTGCGATGCCGAAGCTCCCCGTCCTCTCGGACTGGCCCGTGCTCCGCCAGCTCCGCCACCGCGATCCGTCGGGCCTGGGCTCGACCGCCGCGTCCCCGCGCACCCGCTCGCTCGCGCCCCGCACCGCGTCGGCGGACCGCGTGGCGCGGTCGATCTGCCCCTACTGCGCGGTCGGCTGCGGGCAGCTCGTCTACGTGAAGGACGAGAAGATCATCGACATCGAGGGCGATCCCGACTCCCCCGTCTCGCAGGGCTGCCTCTGCCCGAAGGGCGCGGCCACGTTCCAGCTCGTGACCGGCGCGCACCGGCTTGAGCAGGTGCTCTACCGCCGGCCCGGCGGCACGTCCTGGGAGACCCTGCCGCTCGAGCAGGCGATGGAGATGGTCGCGCAGCGGGTGAAGAAGGCGCGCGACGAGACCTGGCAGGAGCGGGTCGAGGAGGAGGGCGCCGAGCACCACGGCGATCAGGTGCGGCGCACGCTCGGCATCGCGCACCTCGGCGGCGCCACGCTCGACAACGAGGAGAACTACCTCCTCAAGAAGCTCTTCACCGCCCTCGGCGTGGTGCAGGTGGAGAACCAGGCGCGGATCTGACACAGCTCCACGGTCCCCGGTCTGGGGATCTCGTTCGGCCGCGGCGGCGCCACCACCTTCCCCGGCGACCTGCAGAACTCCGACTGGATCGTCGTGCAGGGCTCGAACATGGCCGAGTGCCACCCGGTGGCGTTCCGCTGGGTGATGGAGGCGAAGAACCGGGGCGCCACGATCATCCACGTGGATCCCCGCTTCACCCGGACCAGCGCGGTGTCCGACCTGCACGTGCCCATCCGCCCGGGCAGCGACATCGCGTTCCTGGGCGGGATCATCCACCACGTGCTCGAGCATGACCTGTGGTTCGAGGAGTACGTGCGCGCGTACACCAACGCGAGCACCGTCATCGACGAGGGCTTCCGCGACACCGAGGAGCTGGAGGGCTTCTTCAGCGGCTTCGACGCGCAGTCGAACAGCTACTCGTGGGAGACCTGGAAGTACCAGGGCGTGGACGGCATCGTCCCGGCGGCGGGGCACAAGCTCGTGTACGGCGAGGAGGGCGCCGGCCGCGGCGACCTGCGCGGCACCAAGATGCTGGAGCGCGAGACCGACCCGACGCTCCAGCACCCGCGCTGCGTGTTCCAGCTGCTGAAGAAGCACTTCGCCCGCTACACGCCGGAGATGGTCGAGGAGACCTGCGGGATCCCGCGGGCGCTGTTCCTGAAGGTGGCCGAGACGCTGGGCCGGAACTCCGGGCGCGAGCGCACCGGCGCGTTCTGCTACGCGGTCGGCTGGACGCAGCACACCGTGGGCGTGCAGTACATCCGCACCGCGGCCATCCTGCAGCTGCTGCTCGGCAACATCGGCCGGCCCGGCGGCGGGATCATGGCGCTGCGCGGCCACGCGTCGATCCAGGGCTCCACCGACATCCCGACGCTGTTCGACATCCTGCCCGGCTACCTGCCCATGCCGCACGCGTCGCTGCCGAACCGCGGCCTGGACCAGTACGTGAACAACAACGCCTCGGCCACGCACTGGTGGAGCGAGTTCCGCAAGTACGTGGTCTCGCTCTGCAAGGCCTGGTTCGGCACCGCCGCCACCCCGGAGAACGACTTCCTGTTCGACCTGCTGCCGCGCCTGACCGGGAACCACTCGCACATGGTGACCGTGTCCGAGATGGCCGACGGGAAGCTGAAGGGCTACTTCGTGATGGGCGAGAACCCCACCGTCGGCTCGATGCACGGCGCGCTGCACCGCAAGGGCCTGCGCGAGCTCGACTGGCTGGTGGTGCGCGACTTCACGCTCACCGAGACCGCGGAGTTCTGGCGCACCGCCCCGGAGATCGCCCGCGGCGAGGTCCGGACGGAGGAGATCCGCACCGAGGTGTTCTTCTTCCCGGCCGCCACGCACACCGAGAAGGACGGCTCCTTCACCAACACGCAGCGCATGCTGCAGTGGCACCACCGGGCGGTCGAGCCACGCGGCGACTGCCGCAGCGAGCTGCACTTCACCTACCACCTCGGCAAGCGCCTGAAGGCGCTCTACGCCGGGTCCACCGACCCGAAGGATCGCGCGATCCAGGCGCTGACCTGGGACTACCCCACCCGCGGCCCGCAGGAGGACCCCGACGCCGAGGCGGTGCTGCGCGAGGTGAACGGGTTCACCGTGGCGGACGGCATGCCGGTGCCCGGCTTCGCCGAGCTGAAGGACGACGGCTCCACCGCCTGCGGCTGCTGGATCTACTCCGGCTGCTTCCGGGACGGGGTGAACCAGACCGCGCGCCGCCGGCCCGAGCGCGAGCAGCACTGGGTGGCGCCGGACTGGGGCTGGGCCTGGCCCGCCAACCGCCGCATCCTCTACAACCGCACCTCGGCCGATCCCGAGGGCCGGCCGTGGTCGGAGCGGAAGCGCTACGTCTGGTGGGACGAGGAGAAGCGGCAGTGGACCGGCTACGACGTGCCGGACTTCGTGAAGGACCGACCGCCCTCCTACCGCCCGCCGCCCGGGGCCCGCGGCACCGCGGCCATCGCCGGCGACGACGCGTTCATCATGCAGGCCGACGGGAAGGGCTGGCTGTTCGCGCCGTCCGGCCTCCTCGACGGCCCGTTCCCGACGCACTACGAGCCGGAGGAGTCGGTCCTCGAGAACCCGCTCTACCCGCAGCAGTGCAACCCGGCGCGGATGGAGTGGCACCGGCGGGACAACCCGTACCACGCCGCCTGGGGCGACCCGCGCTTCCCGTTCGTGCTCACCACCTACCGGCTCACCGAGCACCACACCGCGGGCGGGATGAGCCGCTGGCTCTCGTGGCTGTCCGAGCTGCAGCCCGAGATGTTCTGCGAGGTCTCCCGCGAGCTGGCCGCAGCGCGCGGGCTCCGCAACGGCGGCTGGGCCACCATCACCACCGCCCGCGGCGAGATCGAGTGCCGGGTCCTGGTCACCGACCGCATGCGCCCGCTCCGGGTGAAGGGCGGCCGGACCGTCCACACCATCGGCCTGCCCTACCACTGGAGCTTCGTGGGCCGGGTCACCGGCGATCCGGCGAACGAGCTCATCGGCTTCGTGGCGGATCCCAACGTCAGCATCCAGGAGTCGAAGGCGTTCACCGGCGACATCCGCGCCGGCCGCCACGCGCGCGGCCGCCGCTCCGTCACCGACGGCGTCGCGCTGCGCGAGCCCGAGCCGCGGATCCACGCGCCGCGCGACCTGCCCGGCCTGCACACGAACAAGCGCAGTCCACCGGTCGAGCCGCCCGAGCCCCGCTGATCGCCGCAAGGAGGCGTCCCGTGCAGGAGATGGGGTTCTTCACCGACACGACGCTCTGCATCGGCTGCAAGGCCTGCGAGGTCGCGTGCAAGCAGTGGAACCAGCTCCCCGACGACGGGTTCTCGCTCACCGGGATGAGCTACGACAACACCGGCACGCTGGGCGCGTCCACCTGGCGCCACGTGGCGTTCGTCGAGCGGACGGAGCCGCTGCCGGGCCAGGGCAGCCCGCGCGACGGGATCGAGGCCGGCGCGGGCGCGTTCGCGGAGCTCCGGCCGCTCGGCCAGCCCGCCCCGACGTCGCTGCTCCACGACGTCGCGCCCACCCACCTCGCCGACGTGCCGGCCGCGCTCGGGCCCTCGCAGCAGGCGCTCGGGAAGTTCTCCTGGCTGATGATGAGCGACGTCTGCAAGCACTGCGAGCGCGCCGGGTGCCTGGAGGCGTGCCCCACCGGCGCGATCCTGCGGACCGAGTTCGGCTCGGTCTACATCCAGCCGGACGTGTGCAACGGCTGCGGCTACTGCGTGTCGGCCTGCCCGTTCGGCGTGGTGGACCGGCGCGAGGACGACGGGCGCGCCTGGAAGTGCACGCTCTGCTACGACCGGCTCGAGGGCGGCATGGTGCCGGCCTGCGCCAAGGCGTGCCCGACCGCGTCGATCCAGTTCGGCGCGCTCGAGGACCTGCGCGAGCGCGCCCGCGGCCGGGTCGAGCAGCTCCGCGCCCGCGGCGTCGCCGGCGCGCGCCTGTACGGCGAGAGCGCGGCGAGCCAGCCCGGCACCGAGGGGCTGCACGCGTTCTTCCTGCTGTGCGACCGGCCCGAGGTGTACGGGCTGCCGCCGGACCCCGTGGTGCCGACCGCGAAGATCGTGGCGAGCTGGCGCGCCATGGCGACGGGGGTCCTGTCGCTGGCGGCGCTGGCGCTCGGGGCGGTGCTCTCGGCGAGGAGGGCGTGATGCGCGAGATCCGCACGGATCCCACCCGCGAGTCGGCGCGCCCGCGAGACGGGCGCAACGTGGACCCTCGGCTGGGCGAGCTCCTGGGCGAGGGCTCCGCGCAGCGCGTGCGCGCGATGGACGGGGCCGCGGCCGGCCGGGGCCGGCCGGCGGAGCGCGCCTGGGACGAGCCGCCCGCCGACGCGCTCGCGGCGCCGGAGGGGCCGAGCTACTACGGCCAGCCGGTGCTGAAGGAGCCGGTGTGGCGCTGGGAGATCCCGGCGTACTTCTTCGTGGGCGGGCTGGCCGGGGCGTCGGCGGTGCTGGGCGCCGCCGCGTCGATCGCCGGTGGCGAGGGCACGGCGACGCTGGTGCGCCGCTGCCGCCTGGTCGCGGCGGGCGGCGCCGCCGCGAGCGCGGTGCTGCTCGTCCGCGACCTCGGCCGTCCGGCGCGCTTCCTCAACATGCTGCGCGTGTTCCGGCCCACCTCGCCCATGAACATGGGGACCTGGGTGCTGACGGGCTTCGGCGCGCTCTCCGGCGCGGCCGCCCTCCCCGCGCTCGTCGCGGGGCCGCGCGCGCTCGAGCGCTCCGCGGGCGTGGCCGCCGCGGGCGCGGCGGTGCTCGGGCTGCCGCTCGTGGGCTACACCGGCGTGCTCCTCGCCAACACCGCGGTGCCGGTCTGGCAGGCCACCCGCAACACGCTGCCGGTGCTGTTCGCGTTCTCGGGGGCGGTGAGCGCGGGCGGCCTGTTCGACCTGTGGCGCACCCCGGGGCCGGGCGGGGAGATGGCGCACCGGTTCGGCCTGGTGGCGAAGGGCGCCGAGCTGGCCCTCTCTCGCGCGCTGCACCGCGAGGCCGGGGCGGTGCCGCGGGTCGAGCGGGCGCTCCGGCGCGGCCGGGGCGGGTTCCTGCTGCGCACCGCCCGCGGCCTGCTGCTCGCCTCGGCGGTCGTGGACCTCCTGCCGGAGCGGGCGTGGCGGCGACGACACGCTGCGTCGGGCGCGCTGGCCCTGCTTGGCACGCTGGCGCTGAGGTTCGGGGTGGTGGCCGCGGGACGGACCTCCGCCCGGGACCCGCACGCGACCTTCGAGATGCAGCGCGCCGGGCGCGGGGCGGCGGAGCTGGCTAGGAAGGAAGGGGCCCGCACCCGCATGCCGTCCCCTCCCGGCATCGATCCGACGGGCAAGGAGACCGCCGAGCATGGAGCAGCTCCGTGAAACCGCGCCCGCGGCGCCGCGCAAGGGGCCGGCCCTGGCCGACGCCCAGGGGCGTCTCATCCGCTACCTGCGCGTGTCGCTCACCGACCGGTGCAACTTCCGTTGCACCTACTGCTCCCCCGCCGAGCACGAGGCGCCCGACGCGCTCCTGCAGCGCCCCGAGATCGCGCGGCTGGTGCGCGTCTTCGCGGGGCTGGGCGTCCGGCGCGTCCGCCTCACCGGCGGCGAGCCCACGCTCCGCAAGGACCTGGTGGAGATCGTCGCGGACGCCGCCGGCACCGCGGGCATCGAGGAGGTCGCGCTGACCACGAACGGCCACCGCCTCGAGGAGCTGGTGGCGCCGCTCCGCGCGGCCGGGCTGGGCGCGGTGAACGTGTCGCTCGACACGCTGGTGCCGGAGCGGCTCGGCGGCGTGTCCGGCAAGGGCGCGCGGCTGGACCGGATCCTGGCCGGCATCGACGCCGCGGCCGGCCGCTTCCGGTCGCTGAAGCTCAACACCGTGGTGATGCGCGGCGTGAACGAGGACGAGCTGGGCGCGCTGGTGCGGTACGCCTGGGACCGCGGCGCGCTCCCGCGGTTCATCGAGCAGATGCCGTTCGGCGGCGGCGTGCCGGTGCCGCTCGCCGAGGTCCGCGCCGGGCTGGAGGCGCAGGGGTTCGCGCTCGAGCCGGACGGGTGGAAGGGGTGGGGGCCGGCGCGGCACATGCGCGCGCGCGACGCCGCCGGGCGCACCGGGCTCGTCGGCTTCATCGGCGCCATGACCGAGAACTTCTGCGAGGACTGCAACCGCGCCCGGGTGGCGGCGGACGGCGGGTTCCAGGCTTGCCTGGGCGGCCAGGACCGCGTCAACCTGCGGGACATGATCCGCGGCGGCGCCGAGGACGAGGCGCTGGCGGAGGCGGTGCGCGGGGCGCTCTGGCGCAAGGCGCCCCGCCACCACATGGAGGACGCCGGGGCGGGGCTGGTGCTCCTGCCCATGCGCGGCCTGGGCGGCTGATGGGGGCCGGCGGCGCGGGGGTGCCGCCGGCCGAGGGAGGGGGAAGGACATGACGTCGAACCGCTGGTTCATCGCGGTGGCCGGCACGATCACCATGGCGTGCCTCGGCACCGTGTACTCGTGGAGCCTGTTCACCCAGCCGCTCATCGCGGCGTTCGGCTGGTCCAGCACCACCACCACCTGGGCGTTCGCGCTCTCGATCTTCTTCCTGGGCGTGGGCGCGATCCTGGGCGGCCGCTGGCAGGACCGCTCCGGCCCGCGGCCGGTGGCGGTCACGGGCATCGTGCTGTGGGGCCTCGGGAACGTGCTCGCCGGGCTGGGGACGGCGCGCTTCGGGGCGCCCTGGATCTACGCCACGTACGGCGTGATCGGCGGCCTGGGCCTGGGCCTCGGCTACGTGACGCCGGTCGCGGCGGTGACGAAGTGGTTCCCGGACAAGCGCGGCCTCGGCACCGGCATGGTGGTGATGGGCTTCGGCCTGGGCGCGTTCATCTACAACAACCTGCTGAAGAACGTCCCCGCGTTCGCCGAGGCCTCGCGCGAGGCCGGCCGGGTGATCGCGGCGCGGCACGGCGGCGACGCCGCCGCGGCCATGTCGCCGGGCGCGGTCTCGGCGGTGATGCAGACCTTCCTCTGGTCGGGGGTGGTGTTCGCCGTCGTCGGCGGCGTCTGCGCGCTCGCCATGCGCAACCCGGCCGCGGCGGTGGCCGCGCCGGCCCCCGGGACCGCGCCGTCGGCGGCGCCCGTCGCCGCGCCCGCCGCGCGCGTCGCGCGCGACTACCCGCCCTCCGAGGCGCTGCGCACGCCGCAGTTCTGGGCGCTCTGGGCGATGCTGTTCCTGAACGTGACCGCCGGCATCCTGTTCATCTCGAACGCGGTGCCCATCATGCGCGAGCTCACCGGCGCCTCGCCGGAGAGCGCGCTGGCGGTCTACGGGTTCATCGCGCTGTTCAACGGCCTGGGCCGCTTCTTCTGGGGCGCGATCTCGGATCGCATCGGCCGCAACCTCGCCTACCTGCTCATCTACGGCTCGCAGGTGGTCATCTTCTTCGCGGTGGGCGGCGTCCACTCGCTGCCCCTGGTCGCGCTCCTGTTCGCGATCGTCCTGCTCGACTACGGCGGCGGCTTCGGCACCATGCCCTCGTTCACCGCCGACTACTTCGGCACGAAGTACATGGGCGTGAACTACGGGTGGATCCTGCTGGCCTGGGGCGTGGGCGGCATCGTCGGCCCCATCTTCGTGGCGCGGGTGAAGGACCTCACCGGCTCGTTCTCCGGCGCGCTGCCGGTGATCGCGGTGATGCTGCTGGTGGCGGCCATCCTGCCGATCGTCACGCGGCGCCCCGGGGCGGCGCGCGACGAGGGCAGCCGCTGGCGACACCTCATGCCCCCGCGGCGCGTGCACGCCTGACCCTTCGACCGGAGGCGCTCCCCCTGAGCGTGGCGCGGCCCCGGCCGCGCGGAGTCGAGGGAGGGAGCGCCGCCCCTCCGGCCCGCGCGCGCGGCGCACGGTGCGCGCGTGCGCGGGCGCCCGCCCGGGCCCTCCGCCCTCGCGTCCGCCGGCCGCCGTTCCCACCTTGAGCGCCGGTGCCCCAGTGAACGGCGCCGGGAGGGGAACGACATGGACGTGAGTCGCGGATTGGGCCTGGCCCTCGGGGCGGCGGCGCTGCTCGTCACCGCGGGCTGCCAGGACAGGGGTGATCGCTCGCAGCAGGGCTCGACGCCGGGCGCCACCGCGTCGCGGCAGGCCGAGCGCAGCCAGGAGCAGGCCGCCGACGAGTCGAAGAAGGCCGCCGAGCGGCACGACGAGGCGGCCGACGCGCAGAAGGACGTGCGCGAGTCGCAGGAGAAGCTCGCGGAGGCGCAGCAGAAGGCCGGGCAGAAGACCGGCGAGGCGCAGCAGCACGAGCAGGCGGCCCAGCAGCAGTCGCAGACCGCGACGGCCGAGTCCGAGCAGGCGCGGCGCGAGTCCGCTCAGGCCGCGACGGGCACCGGCAGCGCGGCCGGCACCGCGGGCGCGACCGCCCAGGCGGGCGAGCAGAAGACCGCGACCGGCCAGGTGGTCAGCGCGAGCAGCCAGGAGCTGGTGCTGCGCGACCAGGCGGGCGGGCAGGAGCTGAAGCTCAAGGTCGGCGCCGACACGCCGGTGATGAAGGACGGGAAGCGCGCCTCGATCTCCGACGTGAAGGAGGGCGCGCAGGTGCGGGCGTCCTACTCGGAGCAGGGCGGGCAGCCGCAGGCCATCCGCATCGAGGTGCAGGGCGGATCGACGACGCGGTAGCCGCGTCGCGCGAGCGTGGCCCCGCCCGCCCCGGGCGCGTCCCCGGGGCGGGCGGGGTCTCGCCGTGTCAGGGGGGCAGGACCGTCTCGCCGTGCGAGAGGAACCGGTCCACCGCCTGCGCGGCCTGGCGGCCCTCGCGGATGGCCCACACCACCAGCGACTGGCCGCGGGCCATGTCGCCCGCGGCGAACACGCCGGGCACGCTGGTCATCCGGTGCTCGTCCGTCCACACGTTGCCCCGGTCGTCCAGCTTCACGCCGAACTGCTGCAGCACCGGCTTCTCCGGGCCGACGAAGCCGAGCGCCAGCAGCACCAGGTCGGCGGGGACGATCCGGTCGGTGTGCGGGATCTCCTTCGGGCCGGAGCGGCCGTCGGGGCCCTTCACCCACTCCACCTCCACCAGGTGCAGCTCCTTCACCCTGCCCTGCGCGTCGCCGATGAAGCGCTTGGTGAGCGCGCAGAAGCGGCGCGGGTCGTGCCCGAAGACCGCCTTCGCCTCCTCCTGCCCGTAGTCGGTCTTCAGCACCCGGGGCCACTGCGGCCACGGGTTGTCGCCGGGCCGCTGGTCGGGCGGGCGCGCCATGATCTCGAGCTGGGTCACGCTGCGGGCCCCGTGGCGGACGGCGGTGCCGACGCAGTCGGTGCCGGTGTCGCCGCCGCCGATGACCACCACGTGCTTGCCCTTCGCCGAGACGTAGCGGCCGTCCTCGTGGTTGGAGTCGAGCAGCGACTTCGTGTTCGCGTGCAGGAACTCCATGGCGAGGTGGATGCCCTGCAGGCTGCGCCCCTCGATGGGCAGGTCGCGCGCGTGCGTCGCGCCGCCGGCCAGCACCACCGCGTCGTAGTCCTTCACCAGCCGGTCGGCCGTGATGTGCCGGCCGATCTCGGTCTCGGTGACGAAGCGGACCCCCTCGTCGGCGAGGAGCTTCACCCGCCGCTCCACCAGCGCCTTGTCGAGCTTCATGTTCGGGATGCCGTACATGAGCAGCCCGCCGACCCGGTCGGCGCGCTCGAACACGGTCACCGCGTGGCCCGCCTTGTTGAGCTGCTGCGCGGCGGCCAGGCCGGCCGGCCCCGAGCCGACGATCGCCACCCGCTTACCGGTCCGCTCCGGCGGCGGCTGCGGCCGCACCAGCCCGGCGGCGAACGCCCGGTCCACGATCTCCGCCTCGATGGTCTTGATGGTGACCGGCGGCTCGTGGATGCCGAGCGTGCAGCTCCCCTCGCACGGCGCCGGGCAGACGCGCCCGGTGAACTCGGGGAAGTTGTTGGTCTTGGCGAGGCGGATGTACGCCTCCTCCCACTGCCCGCGGTAGACGAGGTCGTTCCACTCCGGGATGAGGTTCTGCACCGGGCACCCGGCCGCCATGCCGGCGATGATCTTGCCGGTGTGGCAGAACGGGATGCCGCAGTCCATGCACCGCGCGCCCTGCTGCCGGAGCGTGTCCTCCGGGTACGGCGGGTGCGCCTCGCTCCAGTCCTTGATGCGCTCCAGCGGCGGCCGCTCGTGCTTCGGCTCGCGGGGGAACTCGATGAATCCGGTCGGCTTGCCCATGTCTAGTTCCCGCCCACGCGCGCGGCGTCCTGGGTGTTCTCCTCGAACGCGGCCAGCTCCGCCTGCTCCGGCGTGAGCCCCTTCTCGCGCATCCGCGCCTGCGCCTCCAGCACGCGCCGGTAGTCGTTCGGCATGACCCGCACCAGCCGCTTCAGCGTGCCGGCCCAGTCGTCGAGCAGCCGGCGGGCGTGCCCGCTCTCGGTGAGCGCGGCGTGCTTCTCCACCAGCGCCCGCACCAGCGCCGCCTCCTCCGGGTCCGCCACCGGCCCGAGCGTCACCATCTCGCGGTTGCAGCGGCGCGCGAACGCGCCGTCGTCGAGCACGTACGCCACCCCGCCCGACATGCCCGCGGCGAAGTTGCGCCCGGTGGGGCCGAGCACCACCACGCGCCCGCCGGTCATGTACTCGCAGCCGTGGTCGCCCACGCCCTCCACCACCGCCGAGACGCCCGAGTTGCGCACGCAGAACCGCTCGCCGGCGATGCCGCGCACGAACGCCTCGCCCGCGGTGGCGCCGTAGAACGCGACGTTCCCGATCACCACGTTGTCCTCGGGCACGAACCCCGCCTGGCGCGGCGGGAACACCACGATGCGCCCGCCGGAGAGCCCCTTGCCCACGTAGTCGTTCGCGTCACCCTCCAGCACGAGCGTCAGACCGGGCGGGACGAACGCGCCGAACGACTGGCCGGCCGAGCCCTGGAAGTGCAGCCGGATCGTGTCGTCGGGCAGGCCGGCGGGGCCGTGGCGGCGCGTGACCTCCGAGCCGAGCATGGTGCCCACCACCCGGTTGGTGTTGCGGATGGAGAGCGTGGCGCGGACCGGCTGGCGCGACTCGAGGGCCGGCCTGGCCAGGTCGAGCAGCACGGTGGCGTCGAGCGTCTTGTCGATGCCGTGGTCCTGCGGGATCTGGCAGGTGCGCGCGTAGTGCTTCGGGACCGTGGGCTTGAACAGGATCCGGCTGAAGTCGAGGTTGCGCGCCTTCCAGTGGTCCACCGCGCGCCGCATCTCCAGCCGCTCCGAGCGCCCCACCATCTCCTCGATGGTCCGGTAGCCCAGCTCGGCCATGTACTCGCGGACCTCCTGCGCGATGAAGCGCATGAAGGTGACCACGTGGGCCGGGTCGCCGGTGAACTTGGCGCGGAGCCGCGGGTCCTGGGTGGCCACGCCCACCGGGCAGGTGTTGAGGTGGCAGGCGCGCATCATCACGCAGCCGAGCACCACCAGCGGCGCGGTCGCGAAGCCGAACTCCTCGGCCCCGAGCAGCGCGCCGATCACCACGTCGCGCCCGGTCTTGAGCTGCCCGTCCACCTCCACCGCGATGCGCGAGCGCAGGTCGTTCATCACCAGCACCTGGTGCGTCTCGGCCAGGCCGAGCTCCCAGGGGATGCCGGCGTGCTTGATGGAGGTGAGCGGCGAGGCGCCGGTGCCGCCGTCGTGGCCGGAGATCAGCACCACGTCGGCGTGCGCCTTGGCCACGCCCGCCGCGATGGTGCCCACGCCCACCTCGGCCACCAGCTTCACCGAGACGCGGGCGCGGTGGTTCGCGTTCTTGAGGTCGTGGATGAGCTGCGCCAGGTCCTCGATCGAGTAGATGTCGTGGTGCGGCGGGGGCGAGATGAGCCCCACGCCCGGCGTGGAGTGCCGCACCTTGGCGATCCACGGGTACACCTTGGAGCCGGGGAGCTGGCCGCCCTCGCCCGGCTTCGCGCCCTGCGCCATCTTGATCTGCAGCTCGCGCGCGTTCACCAGGTACTGGCTGGTGACCCCGAAGCGGCCGGAGGCCACCTGCTTGATGGCGGAGCTCCTGGAGTCGCCGCCCGGCAGCTTCTCGTAGCGGGCCGGGTCCTCGCCGCCCTCGCCGGTGTTCGACTTGCCGCCGATCCGGTTCATGGCGACGGCGAGGGACTCGTGCGCCTCCTTGGAGATCGACCCGTAGCTCATCGCGCCGGTCTTGAAGCGGCGCAGGATCGACTCCACCGGCTCGACCTCGTCGATGGGCACCGGGCGCGGGCCGGGGACGAGGTCCATCAGGCCGCGGAGCGTGCACAGGTTCCGCGCCTGGTTGTCCACCAGCGCGCTGTACTCCTTGAACAGCGCGTAGTTCCCGGTGCGGCAGGCGTACTGGAGCTTGTGCACCGTCTCCGGGTTGAAGAGGTGGTGCTCGCCGCCGTTGCGCCACTTGTACTGGCCGCCGGCGGGCAGGCTGGTGTGCACGATGGGCCGCCTGGGCGGGAAGCCGCGCTCGTTGCGCAGCCGCGCCTCGCGCGCCACCACGTCGATGCCCACGCCGCCCACGCGCGTCGCGGTCCAGGTGAAGTACTCGTCGATGAAGTCCTGGTTCAGGCCGATGGCCTCGAACACCTGGGCGCCGTGGTAGCTCTGGATGGTCGAGATGCCCATCTTCGAGATCACCTTCACGATGCCCTTCGCCACCGCCTTCGCGTACTTCTTCTCGGCGTCGGCGGCCGGCCCGGGGATGAGCCCGAGCTGGACCTGGTCGTGGATGGTCTCGAAGGCGAGGTACGGGTTCACCGCCGACGCGCCGTAGCCGATGAGCAGCGCGAAGTGGTGCACCTCGCGCGGCTCGCCCGACTCGAGCACGATGCCGCAGCGGGTGCGGGTGCCCTCGCGGATCAGGTGGTGCTGCACCGCCGCCACCGCCAGCAGCGAGGGGATGGGCGCGTCGTCGGCGTCGTGGCCGCGGTCGGAGAGCACGAGCAGGTTGTGCCCCTCGGCGATCGCCTCCGAGGCCTTCCAGCGCAGGTCCTCGAGCGCCTTCCGCAGCCCGTTCCCGCCGTCGGCGGCGCGGAACAGGATGGGCAGCGTGATGGCCTTCAGGCCCTTCGAGCCGGGCCCGCCGTCGAGCGCCCGGATCCGCTCCAGGTCCTCGTTGCGGATCACCGGCGCGGGCAGCGCGAGCTGGCGGGCGCACTCCGGGCCGGGCTCGAGGAGGTTGCCCTCCGGCCCGACGGAGGTCTCCACCGCCATGATGATCTCCTCGCGGATGGCGTCCACCGGCGGGTTGGTCACCTGGGCGAAGAGCTGCTTGAAGTAGTTGAACAGCGGCTGCGGCTTCTCCGAGAGCACCGCCAGCGGCGTGTCGGTGCCCATCGAGCCGATGGGCTCGGTGCCGTCGGTCGCCATGGGCGTGACGATCATCTTCACGTCCTCGGCGGTGTAGCCGAACACCTCCTGGCGCCGGAGCACGGTCTCGTGGTCGGGCTCGATGACGCGGGCGGGCTTCGGGAGCTGGTCGAGCCGGACGGTGTACTGGTCCAGCCAGGACGCGTACGGCTTCTCGCGCGCGATGCGCTCCTTCAGCTCCTCGTCGCCGACGATGCGCTGCTCCCGGGTGTCCACCAGGAACAGGCGGCCCGGCTGCAGCCGGCCCTTCTTCAGGATCCGGTCGGCGGGCACGTCGAGCACGCCCACCTCCGAGGCCATCACCACCAGGTCGTCCTTGGTGACGTAGTAGCGGCTCGGGCGCAGGCCGTTCCGGTCGAGCACCGCGCCCACCCGCACGCCGTCGGTGAACGCGATCGAGGCGGGGCCGTCCCACGGCTCCATCAGGCAGGAGTGGAACTCGTAGAACGCCCGCTTCTCCGGGCTCATCGCCTCGTGCCGCGCCCACGGCTCCGGCACCATCATCATCATGGCGTGCGGCAGCTCGCGCCCGGAGAGCGTGAGCAGCTCGAGCACGTTGTCGAACATGGCCGAGTCGGAGCCCTCGGTGTCGATGACGGTGAGGATCTTCTGCAGGTCGTCGCCGAACAGCGACGAGCGCATCATCGACTGGCGCGCGTGCATCCAGTTGATGTTGCCGCGCAGCGTGTTGATCTCGCCGTTGTGCGAGATGTAGCGGTAGGGGTGCGCGCGCGACCAGGACGGGAAGGTGTTGGTGGAGAACCGCGAGTGCACCATGGCCAGGCCGGTGACGACCTCGGGCCGCGCCAGGTCGAGGTAGAACTCGCGCAGCTGCCCGGCGTTCAGCATCCCCTTGTAGACGACGGTCTTCCAGGAGAGCGACGGCACGTAGAAGTGCGTGCGGCCCGGGATGGCGGAGCGGCTCACCCGCTTCTCCACCAGGCGGCGCACCACGTAGAGCTTGCGCTCGAAGGCCGCCTCGTCGGCGCAGGCGGCGCCGCGGCCGACCAGGATCTGCCGGATCACCGGCTGGCTGGACCGCGCGGTGGGGCCGAGCGTGGCGCCGTCGGTCGGGACGTCGCGCCAGCCGAGCACGTCGAGCCCCTCGGCGCGCACCACCTCCTCGAAGATGCGGACGCAGGCGGCGCGGCCGCCCTCGTGCGGCGGCAGGAAGACCATGCCGGCGGCGTAGGCGCCCGGGGCGGGCAGCGCGAACCCGAGCCGCGCCGCCTCGGCGCGGAGGAACGCGTGCGGCGTCTGGAAGAGGATGCCGGCGCCGTCGCCGGTGTTCGCCTCGGCGCCCGCGGCGCCGCGGTGCTCGAGGTTCACGAGCACGGTGAGCGCGTTCTCGAGGATCTCGTGGGACGCGCGCCCCTTGATGTCCACCACGAACCCGAAGCCGCAGGCGTCCTTCTCGTTCTGCGGATCGTACAGGCCCTGCCTCGGGGGATAGCCGGTCTCGGTCATCTTCACCTTCAGTCGTACGGGAAAGTCGTCACCAGCCCGGCACGCGCCCGTGCCCGGTCGAGCCGTTCGATGGATGTTCGGGATGCATCGACCACGCACCAGGGAGCGATCCTTCCCGCCGGGATCCCCTGGCGCCGCGCCGCAGCCGCCGGCGCGCGCACCGCGTCTCTGACATGGATCGGCGAGTGTCCCCGAGCCGGGACGAGCGCGTCAAGGCAGCGGGCGTGAAACAGGAGCTGCGCGCGCCGCGCACGCCGCGGTGCACGGAAAGCGTGCACGCGGGCGCCCGGTAATCGTGCAGCGTGCCGCCGCAGCGGGCAGCGGATTGCGCGTGGAGGCTGTGGACTGCAACGTCGATGGGAGCGCTCCCGTGGCCTGGCCACCCCTCGATCTCCCCGTGGTGCCGCCGTTTCCGCCGATGGAAGCGCGCCTTGCGGACGTGCTCCCCGCGGACGAGGGGTGGCAGTTCGAGCCGAAGTGGGATGGCTTTCGCTGCCTCCTATTCAAGCAGGATGCCGAGGTGGTGCTGCAGTCGAAGGCGGGCCAGCCGCTCGGCCGCTACTTCCCCGAGCTGGTGGCCGCCGGCCGCTCGCTCCGCGCGCCGAGGCTCGTGCTCGACGGCGAGATCGTCGTGCCCTCCGGCCTGGGTCTCTCCTTCGACGCGCTCCTTCAGCGGATCCACCCGGCCGAGTCCCGGGTCCTGCGCCTCGCCCGGGAGACCCCGGCCCGGCTCGTCGCCTTCGACCTCCTGGTGGACGGGGACGGCCGCCGGCTGGTGGAGGCGCCGCTCGAGGTGCGGCGCGCGGCGCTGCTGCGCGAGGCGTCCGGGTTCCCGCCCGAGGTCTCGGTGTCGCCGGCGACGCTGCGCCGGGCCGACGCGGAGGCGTGGCTGGCCACGCCCTCGGGCACCGACGGCGTGATCGCGAAGCGCCTGGGCGTGCCGTACGCGTCCGGCGAGCGCGACGCGATGGTGAAGGTGAAGCGGGTGGTGACGCTGGACGCGGTGGTGGGCGGGTTCCGGCGCGGGCAGCGCGGCGGGCCGCCCGCCTCGCTGCTGCTCGGCCTGCACGGCCCGGACGGCCGGCTCCACCACGTGGGGCACGTCACGCTCGCCCCGCGGCAGCGCGAGCGGTTCGCCGCGCTGCTCGAGCCGCTCGCGGCGCCGGGCGCGCCGGGGTTCACCGGCGAGGCGCCGGGCGGGCCGTCGCGCTGGGCGCGCGGGCGCTCCACCGAGTGGATCCCGGTCCGGCCCGAGCTGGTGGTGGAGGTGGCCTACCGGCACGCGGCCGGCGGGCGCCTCCGCCACGGCGCGCGGCTGCTGCGCATCCGCCCGGACAAGGCGCCCGGGCAGTGCGTGCTGCGCGACCTGCCCGGCGGCGAGGCCCGCTTCGCCTGATCGCGGCTACCGCCGTCCGCGCCGCGCCTGCGCCGCCGGCGCCGGCTGCTCGACCAGGATGCCTCGCTCGCTCGCCGAGGTCGGGTGGCGCGCCGACACCCGCGGCGTCGCATCCGCGAGGTCCTCCGCGCCCGCCTTCGCGAGCACGAGGTCCACGCGCACGGTCCCCTCGGGCACGTCCTTCGCCAGCAGGAAGCCGTTCCCGTCCGCGCTCGGCATCACCCGGCCGAGCGCCTTGCGCGTGCCGTCCTTCGCCCGCGCCGCCACCACGTACTCCTCGCCCTGCGGCGGGGCGACGAGGCCGTAGAGGATCACGCGGACCGCCTTCTGGTCGGGCAGCGCCACCACGATGCCGCTCTCGGTGGGCTCCTTGGCCTTGGGATCCGCGAACAGGAGCGCGGCGGCCTGGCCGGGGGCGCGGAGCAGCCCGTCGTCGGCCCGCGCCTGGGTGAGGAGCTTGTCGCGCTCGTCGATGCTCTTCTGCAGCTCGGAGACCTGCGCCTGGCTGCGCTCGGCCTCGGTGCGGTACGAGTCCGCCTTCGACACCGTGGCGGCGGCCCACACGACCCCGGCCGCCACGATCAGGATGAGCGGGATCACGATGAGCCACACCTTCTTGTCGGAGCCCTCCTTGGCGAGGACGCTCCCGAACTCGATGCGGTCGCTTGGCATGCTCCAAAGGTAAGGAGCGTGCCTGCGCGCGCGAGGGCCGGCCCCGCACCTTCCGTGCGGGCCGCGCGCGCGGGCGGGCCGCCCGCCGGCCGCCCGCCGGGAAGAGCCGCGGGCCCTCGCCGGTTCGGGTCCTCGAGGGCGGGGCGACGGCCTCCCCCGCCCTCACGCACCGTTTGCGCTGATCCAGGGCAAGGTCGCTTTTCCTGCGGTGCGCACCCGCCGGGACGGCCGGGTCTGCCCGCAATCCCGGGAACTTGGCCCTCTCGGACGGGGCACGGCGATTGCTCATGGTGCGGGGCGCGCGCGCCGAACGGCCGCAACGGAGGTACCCCGTGACCGACAGCCCGACCCGCCCCAAGCCCAGGCCCGCCGGCGCCGCGGACGCGCCCGCCGTCCTGGAGGTGCGCCTCACCGCGCTGCTCGTCACGGGCGCGCTGCTCGCGGGCGCGCTGCTCCAGGTCTGGGTCCCGCCGGGCGCGCTCACGCTGGTGGTCGCGAGCGGCATCGCCGGCGCGGTCGTGCTCGCGGTCGCCCTGCTCACGCCGGGGCGGCTGCGCGCGACCATCGCCGGCTTCCGCTTCACCTCCACGCTGCTGGTGGCGCTGGCGGTGTTCGCGATCATCGGCACCCTGGTGCTGCAGGGCAAGCCGGCCGAGTTCTACCGGCTGCGCTACGGCGCGGTCGCGCCGCTGATCCTCGGCCTGCACCTCGACGACGTCTTCCACGGCCTGCCGTTCGCCGGCCTGATGGCGCTGTTCGGCGCCGCGGTGATCGCCTCCGCCACGCAGCGCTGGCCGCTGCGCGCGCGGAACGCCGGCTTCTTCCTGTGCCACCTCGGGCTCATCACCTCGCTGGGCGGCGCCGCCGCCTCGGCCGCGCTCTCGATCCGCGGCCGCATCGACCTGCACGCGGGCGGCGAGACGGCCACGCACGTCCGCGTCACCAAGGCGGGCATGGACACCGGCGGCGCGGCGCCGCTCGGCTTCGACCTGCGCCTCGACCGGTTCGACCTCGTGAACTACGAGACCGAGTACCGCGTCGGCTACTACCGCCAGGAGCTGGTCCGGGACGAGCACGGCACGCACAAGCAGTGGAAGCTGGCCGCGAGCTTCGACCCCGACCTGGCGAGGCACCTGCTCCCTGGCGGCGACACGTTCCGCCTGAAGGCGATCTGGCCGGACTTCACGCTGCAGGACCAGGTGACGCCGGTCGCGGCGGGCGGGCAGCCGGCGCTGCAGGCCACGCTGGAGGGGCAGACGCGCTGGCTGCTGCCGGGCGAGCGGCTCGCCACCCCCGACGGCCGCGCCGCGGTGGTGTTCGGCTGGGAGCGCCCCGCCGCCCCGCCGGGCGTGCTCACCGCGTTCCTCGTCTCCGGCGCCGAGCGGAAGGTGATCGTCCACACCGCCGACGGCGAGTCGGAGGTCGCGCTCGCCGAGGGGCTCGCGCTCGCGGGCGGCGCGGTGAAGCTCGGCGCGCTCGTGCCGCAGGCGCAGCGCGCGCGCGTCCCCGCCACCGCGTCGGCCGAGTGGAGGCGGCCGGTGGTGCAGCTCGAGGCCGTGCGCGACGGCGCCCCGGCGGAGAAGATGATGGCGGCGGACCAGCCCGAGGCGCTGTTCCTCGACGCGGACCACGCGCTCGTGTTCGAGCGCCGCGACGGCGAGGTGAAGGCGTTCCTCTCCACCGTCACCGCCACGCGGGGCGACGAGTCGCTGCGGACGGTGGTGGCGGTGAACGAGCCGGTCACCTTCGCGGGCTGGACGCTGTACCAGGTGAACTACAACCCCCAGGACCCGAGCTACTCCGGCCTGGAGGCGGTGCACGACCCCGGGGTCGCCTGGGTGTTCGCCGGGTTCGCGCTCATCAGCCTGGGCGTGGCCTACATGTTCTACGTCGAGCCCCGCCTGAAGGGGCGCCGCCGCACGCAGCCCGACGTCCCCGCCTCCCCCGCGCAGGCCGCCTGAGGAGAACGCGATGCTCCAGTACATCCTCGCCGAGCACCCCTTCTTCGTGGCCACCGGCGCGCTGTACGCGGCCGCGGCCGGCTTCTACGCCGCCGCCTGGCGCTCCACCCGCGCGCTCGTGGGGCGCGCGGCGACCGCGCTGCTCTGCGCCGCGCTGGCGTTCAACGCCGGCCTCATCGTGGAGCGCTGGATCGAGGCGGGCCGCGCGCCGTTCAAGTCGCTGTTCGAGTCGCTGGTGTTCTTCGCGTTCACCACCGGCGTGGTGTACCTCGCGTTCGAGCGGCTCTACCGCACCCGCGTGTTCGGGGCGCTCGCGGCGCTCCTGACGCTGGCGCTGCTCGGCTACGCGCTGGGCAAGTGGGACGCCGAGATCGTGAAGCTGCCGCCGGCGCTCCAGTCCGCCTGGTTCGTCCCGCACGTGGTGGTCTACTTCGTCGGCTACGCGGCGGTGTCGCTCGCGGCGCTGCTCGCCGCCGTGCAGCTCCTCGCCCCGCGCGTGCCGCTCCTCCAGCGGCTCACCACGCTGCGCGCCGGCACCATCCTCACCGGCAAGGCGCTCGACCTCGAGCAGATGACCTACGAGCTCATCCGCTTCGGGTTCGTGCTGCTCACCGTCGGCCTGCTGGTCGGGTCGGTCTGGGCGAAGAGCGCCTGGGGCGACTTCTGGGTGTGGGATCCGAAGGAGAACTGGTCGCTCGTGACCTGGCTCGTCTACGGGGCCTACCTGCACCTGCGCAAGGTCCGCGGCTGGCGCGGCGACCGCGCCGCCTGGCTGGTCCTGCTCGGCTTCGCGGTGGTCATGTTCACGTACCTCGGGATGAGCATGCTGCCCACCGCCGAGGAGAGCGCGCACGTCTACACCGGGTAGCACCGATCTCCAGGGAGAGCGCGCCCCCCGCGCGCTCGGGGCCGCCCGGCACACCACTGCCGGGCGGCCTTTTTTTCGCCGCGCGGGCGGGTCGGGGGCAGGAGCCGGGCCGGCGGCGCGCTACTTGTGCGCCTCGGCGTAGACGTCCTCGAGCTCGGGGTGCCGGCGCCCCGGGACGCCGCTCCGGTACTCCTTCAGCCGGTACTGGATCTTCCGCACCGAGACGCCCAGCACCTCGGCGGCGCGGGCGGTCGAGCCGCCGCACTGCTCGAGCGTGCGCAGGATCGCCTCGCGCTCGATCTCGAACAGCGTGGCGCCCGGGATGAGGGCCGAGGCGCCGCTCTCCTCCGGCCGCGCCCCGTGCAGCACCGGCGAGAGGTCCTCCGCGGTGATCTCGCGCCCGCGCGCGACCGACACCGCGTGCTCGACCACGCTCGCCAGCTCGCGGACGTTGCCGGGCCAGTCGTAGGCGAACAGCGCCGAGAGCGTCCCCGGGGTCACGCCCACCACCTCGCTGCCCTGGGTGCGGGCCGCCGCCTCGAGGAAGTGGTTCACGAGCGCGGGGATGTCGCCCTTGCGCTCGCGGAGCGGGGGCAGCGCCACCGCCACCACGTTCAGGCGGTAGTAGAGGTCGTCGCGGAACCGGCCGGCGCGGACCTCCTCGGCGAGATCGTGCTGCGCGCCCGCCACCACCCGCACGTCCACCCGCAGCGTCTCGCGGCCGCCCATCCGCTCCATCTCGCCCTGCTGCAGCACCCGGAGCAGCTTCACCTGCACCGGCGGCGGGAGGCTCCCCACCTCGTGCAGGTACAGGGTCCCGCCGTCGGCGAGCTCCAGCTTCCCGAGGTGGCGCTCCTCGGAGTCGGCGAACGCCCCCGGCTCGTGGCCGAAGAGATCCGACTCGAGCAGCGCCTCCGACAGCGCCGCGCAGTTCACCCGCACGAAGGGCCGGTCGCGGCGCGGCGAGGCCTCGTGCAGGGCCTGGGCGACGTGCTCCTTGCCGGTGCCGGACTCGCCGAGCACCAGGACCGTCGCCTTGGTGGGCGCCACGCGGCGGACCAGCTCGATGACGCCCTGCATCTCGGGCGCGGTGCCCACCAGGGCGGCGCGCGCGCGGACGCGCTCGCGCAGCTCGGCGCGATCGCGGCGCAGCCCGCGCTTCTCGAGCGCCTTCTGGAGCACCACCAGCGCCTGCCCGGCATCCACCGGGCGGACCAGGAAGCTCTCCGCGCCGGCGCGCAGCGCCTGGACCGCGGCCTCCAGCCGGTCGTGCGGCGCGGCGACCACCACCGCGGCGTCGGATCCCAGCTCGCGCAGGCGACCGGCCAGCTCGCCCCCCTCGCAGCCGGGGAGCGTCACGTCGGCCAGCACCGCCGCCGGCTGGAAGCTCGGGACGAGCGCGAGCGCGCCCTCCGCGCTCGAGGCCTCGACCGCGTCGAAGCCGCGTTCGCACAGGGCTGCCCGGAGGGCGGCCCCGTCGAGCGGGTTGCCGTCGATGACGAGGATGCGGTCGCGCTTCATCTTCCCGGTCCGGGGATAGCAACTCCCGTACCCGGGAATCAACCGACCTTGCGTGCACGAATTGCGCGCCGCCTGCCCGCACGCTGCGTGCGCCGCGCCGCATCCGCGCGCACCTTCGCGGCCCGGCGGTGCTTTTCCGCGGCCCGCCCCGCGCCGGGCACGGCGCCGGCGCCGTCCCGGGCCGGCGCGCATTCCGTGCGGCCGTGCGCCGGTGCGCACCTGCGGCCCGGCGGCGCAAGGATCTCCCCGCCCGCTTGCCGCGCGCGCCGCCCGTGGCTAGGAGGGCAGCATGGAACGGACCTGGCTCGACGGCCGCATCGCGCTCGTGCAGGGGGACATCACGCGCCTGCACGTGGACGCGATCGTGAACGCGGCGAACGCCACGCTGCTCGGGGGCGGCGGCGTGGACGGCGCCATCCACCGCGCCGCCGGCCCGGAGCTGCTCGAGGCGTGCCGGGCGCTGGGCGGCGCGCGCACCGGCGAGGCGAAGATCACCCCGGGCTTCCGCCTCGCGGCGCGCCACGTGATCCACGCCGTCGGCCCGGTGTGGCGCGGCGGCGGCGCCGGCGAGGACGCCGCGCTCGCGTCCTGCTACCGCGCCTCGATGCGCCTCGCCGCCGAGCACGGGCTGCGCTCCATCGCCTTCCCGGCCATCTCGACCGGCGCGTACGGCTTCCCCGTCGAGCGCGCCACGCCCATCGCGGTGGAGGAGGTGCGGCGCGCGCTGGAGGCCGGCGGCCCGGTCCGGCGGGCGGTGTTCTGCTGCTTCTCGGCGGCGGACGCGGCCGCCTACGAGCGCGTCCTCGCCACGCTGCCCGCGTAGGCGGCCCCGGCGAGCGCGGCCGCGGCGGCGCCGACCAGCGCCGCCTCGCGGAGGACGTCGCGCGCCGCCCGTCGCGGCCGCCGGGCGCGCGCCCACGCCTCCGCGTCCAGCGCCGCGGCGCCGGGCTCCGCCGCGAGCCGCAGCGCCTCGGCGAGGTGGAGCCCGCGGCGGCCGGTGCCCTGCTCGATCTGCGTCCGGCACGAGAACCCGTCGGCGAGCACCAGCTCGGGCGCCGGGGCGCGCCGCACCGCCGGCAGGACCCCGCGCTCGCCCACCGCCATCGACACGCGGTACCGGTCGCCCGCCTCGAAGCCGAACGAGCCCGCCATGCCGCAGCAGCCCGCGTCGAGCACCTCGGCCTCCACGCCCATCCGCGCGAGCACCCTCCGCTCGGCCTCCTCGCCCATCACCGCGTGGTGGTGGCAGTGCACCTGCACGAGCGCGCGGCGGTCGAGCCGCGGCACCGGGAAGGCGTCGCCGGCCTCGTCCACCAGCTCGGAGAGGAGCCGCGTCCGGCCGGCCAGCGCGTCGGCGCGCCGGTCGCCGTGCAGCAGGTTGGGCAGCTCGTCCCGGAACACCGCCGCGCAGCTCGGCTCGAGCACGACCACCGGCGTGCCGGCCTCCGCCTCGGGCGCCAGCGCGTCCAGGTCCTGGCGGAGCAGCCGCCGCGCCAGGTCGAGCATGCCGTGGTCGTAGAGCGGGCGTCCGCAGCACACGCGCCGGCGCGGGATGCGCACCCGCCAGCCGGCCGCCTCCAGCACCTCCACCGCCGCGACGCCGATCTCCGGGTGGAAGAAGTCGGTGAACGTGTCCGGGAACAGCACCACCGTCCGTCCTCGCCCTCCCGCAGCGCCCGTCGCCGCCGCGCGCCGGCGCGCGAACCAGCGCCGGAACGTCACCGGCGCGAACGCCGGGAGCGCGCGCTCGGGGGCGATCCCGCCGGCGCGCCGCGCCAGCGCGGACAGGCCCGGCGTGCGCGCCAGCGCGTTCGCCACCCCCGGCGCGAGCGACGCCACCCGCGCCCACCAGGCCACCAGGCCCATGGAGTACGCGGCGCGCGGCCGGAGCCGGCCGCGGTAGTGGTGCGAGAGGAACTCGGCCTTGTACGTGGCCATGTCCACGTTCATCGGGCAGTCGCTCTTGCAGCCCTTGCAGGCGAGGCACAGGTGCAGCGCGTCGGCCACCTCCGGCGAGCGCCAGCCGCCGCGGAGCGGGTCCCCCAGCATCAGCTCGTGCAGCAGGTGCGCCCGGCCGCGGGTGGAGTGCTTCTCCTCGCGCGTCACCCGGTAGCTCGGGCACATCACGCCGCCCTCGTCGCGCCGGCACTCGCCCACGCCCACGCAGCGCGCCGCCACCCGCCCGAAGCTGCCCTGGTCCTCGGGGTAGGCGAACGCGGTGCGCGGCCGGAGCTCCACGTACCCGGCCCCGAGCCGCAGGTTCTCGTCGAGCCGGTAGGGGTCGATCTTCTTGCCCGGGTTCATCCGCCACGCCGGGTCCCAGAGCCGCTTGAAGTCGCGGAACGCGTCCACCAGCCGCGGCCCGAACATCTTCACCAGCAGCTCGCCGCGCGACTGGCCGTCGCCGTGCTCGCCCGAGAGCGAGCCGCCCAGCGACACCACCAGGTCCGCGGCCGCCTCGACGAACGCGCGGTAGCGCGCGATGCCCGGCGCGGTGGTGAGGTCGAAGTCGATGCGGGTGTGGACGCAGCCCTGGCCGAAGTGGCCGTACAGCGCGCCGTGGTAGCCGAAGCCGTGCAGCAGCCGGTCGAACGCGCGCAGGTACTCCCCGAGCCGCTCCGGCGCGACCGCGGAGTCCTCCCACCCCTCCCACGCGTCGGGCCGGCCCGGGACGCGCGCGGTGGCGCCCAGCCCGGACTCCCGCACCTTCCAGACGATCGCCTCCTCCGCCGGGTCGTCGTAGAGCTTCATCGCGGGGGCGCCCCGGCCGCGGCCGAGCGCGTCCATGCAGCGGCGCGCGTGCGCCTCCGCCTCGGCGCGATCGGCGCCGCCGAACTCGACCAGCAGCCACCCGCGGCCGTCCGGGAGGAGCTGCAGCCGCTCCGGGTGGAGGCGCTTGCGGCGCATGTCCTCCACCAGCCGCTCGTCGATCCCCTCGAGGCCGATGGGCCCGAGCGCCGCGACCTCGGGGACGCGATCGGCCGCGGCGAAGACGTCGGGGAAGCCGAGGACCAGCAGCGCGCGCGCCGGCGGGCTGTCCACCAGCCGGACCTCCGCCTGCAGGAAGGTGACCAGCGTCCCCTCGCTGCCGGTCAGCGCGCGCGCCAGGTGGAAGCCGCGCTCCGGCAGCAGCTCGTCCAGGTTGTAGCCGGAGACGCGCCGGGGGATCCGCGGGTACCGGGCCCGCACCTCGTCCGCCACGCGGTCGCGCAGCGCCGCGAGGCCGGCGTAGAGCGCGGCCTTCCGCCCGCCGGCCCGCACCACCGCCTCGCGCTCCGCGTCGGAGGTCTCGCCCACCCAGGTGCGCAGGCCGTCGGAGGTCAGCACCTCGAGGCGGCGCACGTTGTCCGCGGTGCGGCCCGCCATCATGGAGTGCACGCCGCAGGAGTCGTTCCCGATCATCCCGCCCAGCGTGCAGTGGGTGTGCGTGGACGGGTCGGGGCCGAACGTGAGGTGGTGGCGCTCCGCCGCGGCGCGGAGCACGTCGAGCACGCACCCCGGCTCGACGCGCGCCAGGCGCCGCGCCGGGTCGAGCTCCAGCACGCGGCAGAGGTACTTCGAGAAGTCCATCACCACGGCCACGTTGCAGCACTGCCCCGCCAGGCTGGTGCCGCCGCCGCGCGAGAGGACCGGCGCGCCGTGCGCGCGGCAGGTGGCGACCGTCGCGACGACGTCGTCCACGGTGCGCGGGACCACCACGCCGATGGGCACCTGCCGGTAGTTGGACCCGTCGGTCGCGTACAGCGCGCGCGCCCCGTCGTCGAAGCGCACCTCGCCCTCGACCGCGCGGGACAGATCGCTCGCCAGCGCCCGCGCCGCCTCCGCCGGGAGCGGGGCGCCGCGCCGGTACGGCTCGCGCTCGGCGCGCAGGCGCGCCGCCGGATCCGCCGACCGGCCCAGCCCCGGGATGAGGTACCGACCGCCCGCCTCCGGATGCTCCATCGCCCCTCCCCCCTCAGGCCACCGCATGGCGCTCGGCGTCGCGCGCGCGGAGCTCGAGGCCCAGGCCGGGCCGCGAGAGGTCGGGGGCGAGCGCGCCGCCCGACGGTCGCGGCGCGCCCTCGAGCAGCAGCGCCTCGATGCGCACGTGATCGTGGAACCACTCGGCGTGGGCGGCCCGCTCCACCGCGCACATGAGCGTCGCGTGGAGCGACGGCGCGCAGTGGGACGACAGCGGCACGCCGAACGCCGCCGCCACCGCCGCCGCGGCCAGGAAGCCGGTCACCCCGCCGCAGCGGGTCGCGTCCGCCTGCAGCACGTCCACCGCGCCGGCCTCGAGCATGCGCCGGAAGTAGGCCGGGTCGTGCCCGTACTCGCCGGCCGCCACGTCCATCCCGGCGGGCGCGCGCTCGCGGACGAGGCGCAGGCCGGCGAGGTCGTCGGACGGGACCGGCTCCTCCAGCCAGGTGACGCCCTCGTCCGCGAACGCGGCGGCGAGCGCCAGCGCCTGCTTGCGTCCGTAGGCGCCGTTCGCGTCCACGAACAGCCCCGCGGCGCCGATCGCCTCCCGCGCCGCGCGCACCCGCTCCGGATCCGCGCGCGGGTCGCGGCCCACCTTCATCTTCACCGCGGGGAACCCCTCCGACGCCCAGCCGCCGAGCTGCTCCCGCAGCCGCTCGGGCGCGTACGAGCAGAAGCCGCCGCTCCCGTACGCCGGCACCGCGGGCCGCGCCCGGCCCAGCAGCGCGACGAGCGGCACCCCGAGCAGCCTCGCGTGGAGGTCCCACAGCGCCACGTCCACCGCGGAGAGCGCCATGCCGCCGACGCCGGCGGGCCCGACGTTGCGCAGCGCCCGGCGCATGGCGCGGCTCGCGGCCGGGGCGTCCAGCGCGTCGGCGCCGCGCACCGCCTCCGAGAGCAGCCCGTTCACCACCGCCGCGGCGGCCGCGTCCGCGTAGGTGTAGCCGAGCCCGCGCGCGCCGCCGCCCTCCACCTCCGCGACCACGAGCGTGGTGGCGTCCCAGGCGAGCGTGCCGTCCGACTCCGGCGCGTCGGTGGGCACGCGGTACGCGGCCGCGTGCACCCGCTCCACGGTGGCCTGGCCGAGCGCCACGTCAGCCCTTCCGGTGGGGCAGCACGCCCTCCAGCGCGTCCCGCCACGAGCGCACGATCATCGCGCCGCGATCCGGGTCGCCCTTCAGGATCGCCTCGAGGTAGCCCTTCGCCTGCTCCAGCGTGACGTGCGGCGGCAGCGGCGGCACGTTCGGGTCGGTGCGCGCGTGCACCAGGCACGGGCGGTCGGCCGCGAACGCCCGGTCCCAGGCCGGCCCGATCTCCTCCGGCCGCTCGATCCTCACCGCGGCGAGCCCCAGCGACGCGGCGAAGCCCGCGTAGTCCACCGGCGGCAGGGTCTGCGAGGCCTCGAGCTTCGGGTCCCCCTCCATCACCCGCTGCTCCCAGGTCACCTGGTTGAGGTCGCGGTTGTCGAGCACCAGCACCACCAGGCGCGGGTCGGACCACTCGCGCCAGTAGCGCGAGATGGTGGCGAGCTCGGCGAGGCCGTTCATCTGCATGGCGCCGTCGCCCGCCAGCGCCACCACCACGCGGTCCGGGTAGGCGAACTTGGCGGCGATGGCGTACGGCACCGCCGGCCCCATGGTCGCGAGGTTGCCGGAGAGCGACGCGAGCATCCCCTCGCGCAGGCGCACGTCGCGCGCGTACCAGTTCGCGGAGGAGCCCGAGTCGGCCGAGAGGATGGCGCGGTCGGGCAGGCGCGGGGACAGCTCCCAGAAGACCCGCTGCGGGTTCACCGGCGTGGCCGGGTTCATGGCCCGCGCCTCCAGCACCTTCCACCAGCGGCGCACGTCGGACTCGATCTTCTCGCGCCAGGACGTGTCCTCCTTGCGCCGCAGCAGCGGCCGGAGCGCCTGGAGCGTCTCGGCCGCGTCGCCGACCAGGTTCACCTCCATGGGATAGCGGATGGAGAGCATGCGGCCGTCGAGGTCGATCTGGACGCCGCGCGCCTGGCCCTCCTTCGGCAGGAACTCGGGGTACGGGAACGACGACCCGACCATGAGCAGCGTGTCGCACCCGGTCATCAGGTTCCAGGAGGGCTTCGTGCCGAGCAGGCCGATCGCGCCGGTCACCCAGGGCAGGTCGTCCGGCAGCACCGCCTTGCCGAGCAGCGCCTTCGCGACCCCGGCGCCGAGCACGTCGGCCACCTCGGCGACCTCGCGCGCGGCGCCGAGCGCGCCGGCGCCCACCAGCATGGCCACCCGGCGCCCCGCGTTCAGCGCGTCCGCGGCGCGGCGCAGGTCGCGGGCGGCGGGGACCACCCGCGGCGCCTCCCAGCCCACGCCGCTGTGGACGGTGGCGTGGGCGTGCGGGGGCGGCGTGTACTCCAGGCCCTGCACGTCGTTCGGCACCACGATGGTCGTGACGGTCCGCTCCGCCCGCGCGATGCGCACCGCGCGGTCCACCAGGTGGCGGGCCTGCGACGGCACCATCAGCGTCTGCACGTACTCGCGCGCCACGTCCTTGAACAGCGCGGGCAGGTCCACCTCCTGCTGGTAGGCGCCGCCCATGGCCGCGCGCGCGGTCTGCCCCACGATGGCGACGACCGGCTGGTGGTCCATGCGCGCGTCGTAGAGGCCGTTCAGGAGGTGGATGGCGCCCGGGCCGGAGGTGGCCAGGCACACGCCCACCTCGCCGGTGAACTTCGCGTGCGCGCAGGCCATGAACGCGGCCATCTCCTCGTGGCGCACCTGGGTGAAGCGCAGCGCGTCCACCGTCCGGAACGCGCCCAGGATGCCGTTGATCCCGTCGCCTGGGTAGCCGAACACGCGGCGGACGCCCCACTCCACCAGGCGGCGCAGCAGGAACTCGCCGACCGTCATGCCCCCTCCTCCTCCGCCGCCCACGCGAGCGTGGTCATGAGCGCGCTCTCCGCGCGGCGCGCGTCGAGGCGGGTGTGCTGCACCACCACCGGCACGTCGGACCGGATCACCGTGGCGTAGTCGGTGCCGCGCGGGATGGGCTCCGGGTCGCGCAGGTCGTCGAGCCGGAGGTGCAGCGTGCGCCGGGCGCCCACCGTGAGCCGGTACGGCCCGGCCGGCTCGCGGTCGGCGAAGAACACCCGGAGCTCGAGGTGCGCGTCCTCGTCGCCGGCGTTCAGCACGCAGGCGGCCTCGTGGCTCTCCAGCGCGCGGCTCTCCGGCCGCTCCCGGGGCGGCAGGTAGCCCTCCGGGATGGCCCAGGTGCGGTGACCGATGGCTCGCAAGGCGCGGCTCCCGCGTCCCGCCGCGACGCCGAAGCCGGCGCGCCGCGGGGCGCCGCATCAGAGATGCGAACGCCCCCGTCGGATCGCGAGCGGCGCGGGACGGAGCGCCCGGGGCGCGGGGAAGCGCGCGGGCGGCTACTGCGGGAGCTTCGGCGGATCGCGATCGGCGCCGCCCCAGGGCAGCGCGCCGGCGCTGCCGGGCGGGTTCGCGAGCGGGAAGCGGGTGGCGTTGTCGAGGATGGTGAGCCCGATGAGCAGCGCCACGAACGCGAGCGAGGTGACGAAGATCAGGCGGTTCGCGCCCCGCTGATCCCACAGGTGCATGAAGAACAGCGCCACCAGCGCGCCCTTGGCGATGGCGATGAGCAGCGCCACCGCCACGTGCCAGCCGCCGGGCAGGTGGACGCGCGAGGCGGCGTAGGTGACGACGGTGAGCACGAGCAGCGCGATCCACACCACCACGTAGCGCATGCCGTGCGCGTGGTGGGTGGCGAGGTGCTCCTCGTGCGCGATCGGTCGCGGGTCGGCCATGGGGTGTCGCTCCCTACACGAGGTAGATGAGGGGGAAGACGAAGATCCAGATGAGGTCCACGAGGTGCCAGTACAGGCCGGCCAGCTCGACCGGCGTGTGGTACGCCGCCGTGTACTTGCCGCGCGCCGCCTTCACGCCCACCACCGCCAGGATCGTCATGCCGACGATCACGTGCACGCCGTGCAGGCCGGTGATGAGGAAGTAGAGCGAGAAGAACAGCGACGCGCCCGGCGCCTGCAGCTCGTGGAAGGAGTAGTAGCGGCCGGGGAGCTGCCCCTCCTGGAAGTGGTGGCTGTACTCGACCGCCTTCAGCGCGAGGAAGGCGATCGCGAAGGCGACCGACACGGCGAACCAGAGCCCCGTCTTCTTCCCGTTGCCCTTCACCGCCTCGTTCAGGCCGAGCGCGACCGTGAACGAGCTGGTCACCAGGATGATGGTGTTGACCAGGCCGAACCAGGTCTCGATGGCGCGGCTCGCCTCGGCGAACGCGTCCGAGTAGAGGTACCGGTACACCGCGTACGCCGCGAACAGCGCGGTGAACAGGAGCACCTCGGAGGCGAGGAACAGCCACATGCCGAGCCGCTCGGCGTGCGACTGCTTCTCGATGTTCTCGAAATGGTGTGCCAGCGGGCTAGCTTGCATGCTTCGGCTCGGGGGCGACCGGTGGAGGGTTGGCGTACGAGTCCTCGTCGTACTCGTGCGGTCCGCGCGTGTAGACGGGGGTCTCCTCGAAGTTCTCCGGGAGCGGCGGCGAGGCGGTGTCCCACTCGTAGCCGCGCGAGTGCCACGGGTTCGGGCCGGCGATCGGGCCCCACTTCAGCGAGATCAGCAGGTAGACGAGGACGATGACGAGCCCCATCGCCAGCACCGACGCGCCGGCGGTGGAGGCGACGTTCAGCGCCCAGAACCGCTCCGGATAGGAGAAGTACCGGCGCGGCATGCCCTCGTTCCCGAGCAGGAACTGCGGGATGAAGGTGAAGTTGAAGCCCAGGATCACCATCACCGCGCCCACCAGCCCCCAGCCCTCGGGGTACATGCGGCCGGTGATCTTCGGGAACCAGTAGTGGAGCGCGGCCAGGAAGGCCATCACCGTCGCGCCCACCATGATGAAGTGGAAGTGCGCCACCACGAAGTAGGTGTCGTGCCAGTGGACGTCGAGCGACACGGTGGCGACCGCCACGCCGGTCATCCCGCCGAACACCAGGAAGAACAGGAAGCCGACGAAGTAGGCGAACGGCGTCTTGAACGCGATCGACCCCTGGTACAGCGTGGCGGTCCAGTTGAAGACCTTGATGGCCGTGAAGATGCCCACGAACATCGAGAGGACCCCGAACACGCCCGCGTCGAACGCCGACTGGCCCGAGACGAAGAGGTGGTGGCCCCAGGTGAAGAAGCCGACGAAGGCGATGCCCAGCGAGGAGTACGCCACCGCCTTGTAGCCGAAGATGTTCTTGCGCGAGAACGCGCAGACCACCTCGGAGATCACCGCCATGGCCGGGAGCACCATGATGTAGACGGCGGGGTGCGAGTAGAACCAGAAGAAGTGCTGGAACAGCACCGGGTCGCCGCCGCGGGCCGGGTCGAAGATCCCCCAGCCGAACGCGTTCTCCACCGCCACCAGCAGCAGCGTCATGCCCAGCACCGGCGTGGCGAGGATCTGGATGATGCTGGTCGCGTAGATCGACCACACGAACAGCGGCACCCGGTTCCAGCCGATCCCCGGCGCCCGCATGGTGTGCGTCGTGACGATGAAGTTCAGGCCGGTGAGGATCGACGAGAACCCGAGGATGAACGCGCCGAGCAGGATCGGCACCACCTTGGTGACGGTGGTGGTCGAGTACGGCGTGTAGAACGTCCAGCCGGTGTCGGCGCCGCCGTGGATCATGCCGTACAGCGCGACCACCGCGCCGAGCATGTAGAGGTAGAAGCTGAGCAGGTTCAGCTTCGGGAACGCGACGTCCTTCGCGCCGAGCATGAGCGGCACGAGGAAGTTGCCGAAGCCGCTCGGGATGGCCGGGATCATGAACAGGAAGATCATGACCACGCCGTGGAGCGTGAACAGGCGGTTGTACGTCATCGCGTCCATGATCGTCGGACCGGGCGTGAGCAGCTCGATCCGGATGAGCATGGCGAACAGGCCGCCGACGGCGAAGAACACCGACGCCGCCACCAGGAACATCACCCCGATGCGCTTGTGGTCCTGGGTCAGCAGCCAGGACTTCAGGCCGGTCGCGGGCGAGTTGAGGTAGTTCCGCGGGTTGTACACGGGAACGTCACTTGCGTGGGATGGACTCATAGACCGGGCCCTCCGACGGACCGCTCTGGACCGCCGGGGTCTTCAAGGACTTGATGAATTCGACGATGGCGGCCGCCTCGGGCGGTGCGAGCTTGCCCTGGTAGGTCGGCATCACGTTCTGGTAGCCCGCCACGATGTCCGCGGCGGGATCCATCATCGACTTGGTGAGATACCCCTCGTCGGCCTGCACGCTCTTCCCGCTCTGGAGCTTCTCGTTCCGCTGGTAGAGGTCCACCCAGGTCGGCCCGATGTGGCGCGTGCCGTCCACCGAGTGGCACTTCAGGCAGCCCTGCTCGCCCGCCAGCCGCCGCCCCTCCTCGATCACGTTGGACGCCGGGCGCACCGGCTCGCCGGCGATGGGTGTGCCGTCCTGCGACCCGGCCACGCCGCGCCCCTGCGTGGCGAGCCACTGGTCGAACTCCTCCGGCGGCATCACCACCAGCTCGCCGATCATCCCGGAGTGCGCCAGGCCGCAGTACTCGGCGCAGAAGATCTCGTAGCGGCCGGGCCGGTCGGCGCTGAACCAGGTCTGCGTGTAGCGGCCCGGGAGCGCGTCCTGCTTCACCCGGAGCGCCGGCACGTAGAAGGAGTGGATCACGTCGCGCGAGGTGATGAGCAGCCGCACCGGCCGACCGGCGGGGACGCGCAGCACGTCCAGCGAGTTCGGGCCGCCCGGGTACGCGAACTTCCACATCCACTTCTTGCCCTGGACGTAGACGTCCATGGCGTCCTTGGGCGGCGTCTGCAGCTTCGCGAACTGCGGGAAGCCGATGGCGAACCACACCAGGAAGAACGCCAGCGGCAGCCCCACGAAGATCACCTCGTGGATCGCCTTCGGCTCGACGCGCGGGGTGACGTCGGTGTCCGACCGGCGCCGGTACCGCACGAAGAAGTAGATCGCGGTGGCGAACACGCCCGCCGCCGCCACCATCGTGGTGATGATGACGAAGTAGTGGAGCCCGTCCACCTGGCGCGCGTAGTCGCTCGCCTGGTCGGGGAGGAACAGCATCCTGCGCAGGAGGTCGTTCATGCCGTCTGCCTCGCCTTCGCCCGCCGCTCGCGCCAGACCAGCGCGGCGATCAGGCCGGTGAGGGCCACCAGCACCACGGCCGCGCCGGCGCGGACGATGCCGAACGCGTACGGCTCGTACTTCCGCGAGGCGGGGTCGTAGCGGTAGCAGGTGAGGAGGAGTCGATCGAAGCTGGTCCCGACCTTGCCGCTGGCGGCCTCGACCACCGCCAGCCGGAAGTCCTTCGGCGGGTAGTCGATGCCGTAGAGGTACCGGGAGACCTTCCCGTCCGGCGTGATCACGAAGATCGCCGCCTGGTGGGCCCACTCGCCGGAGGCCGGGTCCTTCTTGTAGTAGAAGCCGAGCGCGTCGGAGACCTTCCGCGACGCCTCGGCCGTCCCGACCAGGAACGGCCAGTCGGTCCCGCCGTCGGGCCGGCCCATCGACTGGAGGTAGCCGCGCCGCCGCTCGGCGGCGAGCGCCGGCCCCTCCTCCGGATCGAAGGAGATGGTGACGGCCTGGTAGTCCCGGCCCAGCTCGAGCCCGTTCTCGCGCATGGCCTTGCCCATGCCGGTGAGGATCAGGCCGCAGAGCATGGGGCAGTCGTAGTAGACGAGCGCGACCACCACCGGCTTCTTGCCGTCGAAGGCCTGGCGCAGCGCGTAGGGCTGGCCGTTCCAGTCGGTGAAGGACGCGTCGAGCGGGATGGCGGCGCCGAGCTTCTCCTCGACGCGGACGTCCTCGAGGGCGACCGGCGGCACGTCGGGCGAGGGCCCCGCGCCGCCCTCGCGCTGGCGCCAGAACTGGGCGCCCGCCGGCGCGGGCGCGAGCAGCGCCGCGGCGGCCGCGAGCGCCAGGCCGGCCCCGGCGCGCCGGAGCGTCGCGCGCCTCACGGCTGGCCTCCGGGGCCCGGCCCGAGGTCGGGCGCCTGCGACGGCACCGGCTCGACCGGCGGCGCGGGCATGGGGCGGATCCCCTGCGTCACCAGGTCCATGGCGCGGTCGATGGGCAGGTGCACCACGCCGGCGCCGCGGTCCACCCAGCCGTAGGAGGCGAGCCGCTGGCGGCGGGCGGTGCGATCGCGCTCGCCGCGCACGGAGAGCTCGAACAGCTGCTGCTCCACCATGCCGATCTTGTTCTGGCCGACCTCGGGCGGCATGGGCGGCCCCTCGCGCGAGGCGCGGAGGTCCTGCAGGTAGGCGATGGCGGCGTAGGAGCCGATGAAGAAGACCACCAGCGCGGCGACGCCGACCGCGATGATCTTGCCGGTGTCGATCCGGTCCTCCTCGGACCGGACCCCGTGGGCGTGTTCGACGTGGTCGCTCATTGCGGCAGGTACCTCAGCGAGTCCTCGAGGTAGGGGTCGCGGACCGGGACCGCCACCGTGCCGCGCATGCGGACGAGCGCGAACGCCACGGTGACGCCACCCACGCCGACGAAGGCGGAGAGGTCCCACAGCGACGGGCGCGGGCCGCCCGGGTCGAGGTGGGGCATCACCAGCCAGTAGAGGTCGATCCAGTGGACGAACAGGATCCAGACGGCGACCTTGGCGAGCCGGCCTGGGACGCGGGTGATGGCGCGGTTCATCAAGAGGAAGAACGGCACCAGGAAGTGGAACAGCGCGAGGAAGACGCCGACCGCCTTCCACCCGCCCTCGATGCGGAGGATGTACCAGGGCACCTCCTCCGGGATGTTCGCGATCCAGATGAGCATGAACTGCGAGAACGCGACGTAGGCCCAGAACGCCGTGAACGCGAGCAGGAACTTGCCGAGCGAGTGGAAGTGCTCGGTGTTCATGTGCGCGCCGAACTGGTTCGGGTCGAGCCGCGTGGCGTTCCCGGCGATGATCACGACCGCGAACGCGCCCACGAAGCTGCCGGCGAACCAGTACACGCCGAAGATGGTCGAGAAGAAGCGCGGGTCGAGCGACATCATCCAGTCGAACGCCGCGAACGTGAGCGTCAGGGCCACGAACGGGAGGGAGCCGGCGCCGAGCGCGCGCTGGCGGCGGGTCAGGTCGTGCCCGCCGACCTCGTCCTGGCGCAGGGACCAGGCGCGCAGCAGGTGCGCGACCCCGATCCAGCAGGCGAAGTAGATCGCGGCCCGGACCACGAAGAACGGGACGTTGAGGTACGGCCGCTTGTGCTCGACGGCGTGGAGGACCTCGCCCTCCAGGCCGTGCGGATCCACCCAGGGGAACAGGTGCCCGCGGCCGAGCAGGATGGGGATGAACAGCACCACGAACAGCGGGATCACCGCCGGGAGGTGCTCGAGGAAGCGGCGCAGCACCACCGGCCAGCGCGCGTTCGACGCGTGCAGCGCGCCGAGCAGGAGCAGCGCGCCGAGCGCCAGGCCGAGCCAGTAGACGAACGCGACGAGGTAGGCGTAGAGCACGCGGCGCGGGTCGCCGACCACCGCGCCGAGCGCGGTGACGACGAGGCCCGCCGCGCCGGCGGCGGCGGCCATCGCCATCAGGCGCCGGCCGCCCAGGTACGGGGTGAGGGTCATCGCCCCTCCTTCTGGAGCTGCTCGCGGGCGTCGGGCGGCACCTGGTCGAGCGAAGCGTTCTGGCTGAGCTGGAGGGCGCGCACGTACGCCACGATCGCCCAGCGGTCCTGCACCGGGATCTCGGCGGCGTACGAGGGCATGAGCCCGAAGCCCTCGGTGATCACCTGGTAGATGTAGCCGTCCGGGCGATCGCGGTAGAGGTGGAGCGAGGGCGGCCGGCGCAGCGACATGTTCATGGCGACCTGGCTCTCGCCGTCGCCGAGCACGCCGTGGCACACCGCGCAGCTCACGTCGAAGCGCTGGCGCCCGCGCGCGAGCAGCTTCGCGTCCACCGGCACGGGCAGCAGCTGCACCGGGCGGCCGTCCGGGCCGCGGCCGGTGGCGACGGCCGGGTCGAGCCGGGGGCCGTACGGCACGGTGCCGGCCGGCGGGTGCCGCATGGCGAGGCCGTTCGCGTAGTACTCGCTGGACTGGTAGGCCTTGTACTTCTGCTGGCGCTGCATCGGGTCGAGCCGCGGGCAGGCGGTCAGCGCGAGGAGCGGCAGGAAGAGGGCGAGGCGGCGGGTCATCTCACTTCCCCTCCGGGACGACCGAGACCAGGCGCGCGCCGAGCCGGCGCAGCTCCGCCGCGACCGCGTCGGCGTCGCCGGCCTCCACCTCGGCCGAGAGCCACAGGCCGTCGATGCTGGCGGAGCGGAACGCCTCCACCTCGAACACCGGGTGGTGGACGCGCGGGAAGCCGAAGTAGACGGCGAGCAGGCCCACGAAGATGGCGAGCGCGGAGAACAGGACGCCGAGCTCGAAGGTGACCGGGATGAACGCGGGCGCGCTGTGCGGCGGGCGGTTGCCGACGTTGAGCGGCCAGGCGTAGCCGACCGTGTACCACTGCAGCAGGTAGCCGGAGACCGCGCCGGTGATCCCGGCCACCAGCGCCACCAGGGGCACCGTGGACTTGCGGAGCCCGAGCGCCTCCTCGGCGCCGTGCAGCGGGTACGGCGAGTGGAGGTCGAGGGTGGCCCCGCCGCGCGCGCGCAGCGTGCGCGCCGCGTCGAGGAGCGCGGCCTCGGCGCCGAACTCTCCCAGGACGTAGCTCTTCATGCCCGCTCCGCGTGCGCGCCCCGCGCCACCGCCTGCCCGCCCTGCGCGGCGTGGTGATCCTGGTGCTCCAGCTCGCGGCGGAGCTCCTTCACCTCGGAGATGGGGATCGCCGGCAGGAAGCGCAGGAACAGCAGGAACAGGACGGCGAAGGTGGACATCGACCCGAACAGCAGGCCCCAGTCCACCCAGGTCGGCGTGTAGTTCGCCCAGGAGCCGGGGATGAAGTCGCGGGTGAGCGTCACCGCGATGATGACGAAGCGCTCCGCCCACATGCCGAAGTTCACCAGCACGGAGACGAGGAACAGCACCATCACGTTCCGCCGCAGCGCGGGCACCCAGAACACCTGCGGCGCCACCACGTTGCAGAAGATCTGCATCGCGTAGACGAGCTTGTAGTCGCCGACGACGCGGTTGTAGAAGGCGAACCACTCGGCCTCGCTGCCCGAGTACCACGCGATGAACCACTCCATCACGTAGCCGTAGGTGACCATCAGGCCGGTCGCGAGGATCACCTTCGCCATGTTGTCGAGGTGGCGCGCGGTGACGACGTGCTCGAACTTGAACACCTTCCGCGCCGGGATCATCAGCGTCATCACCATCGCGAAGCCGCTGAAGATGGCGCCGGCCACGAAGTAGGGCGGGAAGATGGTGGTGTGCCAGCCCGGCAGCTGCGAGATGGCGAAGTCGAACGACACGATGGTGTGCACCGACACCACCAGCGGCGTGGACAGGCCGGCCATGAGCAGGTAGCCGATCCGCCAGTGCTGCCAGTGGCGCGCCGAGCCGCGCCAGCCGAACGACATGATCCCGTAGACGACCCGCTGCGCGCGGGTCCTGGCCGCGTCGCGCAGCGTGGCGAGGTCGGGGATGAGCCCGAGGTACCAGAACAGGAACGAGACGGTGGCGTAGGTCGAGATCGCGAACACGTCCCAGGGGAGCGCGCTCTTGAAGTTCGGCCAGAGCTGCGTGGTGGCGGGGTACGGGATGAGCCACCAGAACAGCCAAGGGCGCCCGAGGTGGATGACCGGGTACGCGCCGGCCATGGCCACCGCGAACAGCGTCATCGCCTCCGCGAAGCGGTTGATGGAGGTCCGCCACTTCTGCTGGAACAGCAGCAGGATGGCGCTGATGAGCGTGCCGGCGTGGCCGATGCCGATCCACCACACGAAGTTGGTGATGTCGTAGGCCCAGGCGACCGGGATGTTGTTGCCCCACACCCCGATGCCGACGAACAGGGTCATGTAGAGCGACAGGAGCCAGAAGGCCATCCCGCCGCCGAACAGGACCAGCATCACCAGCCAGCCCTTCTTCGTCGGCCCCAGCACCGGCTCGAGCAGGCTGTCGGTCAGCGCCCGGTCGTCGGGGCGGCCGACCAGCACGGGCGAGGTCTCGAGCGGATCGACGCGCTCGATCGTCTTGGTCGCGGTGGTCATGCGAGGTCGGGGTTCGGGTTGCGGAGCTTGACGAGGTAGGCGGTGCGCGGCCGGGTCCCGAGCTCGTGCAGCAGGTCGTAGCGCCGCGCGTCCGCGTGCCGCTTCGACACCGCCGAGCCGGGATCGTTCAGGTTGCCGAAGACGATCGCCTCGGTGGGGCAGGCCTGCTGGCAGGCCGAGACCACCTCGTCCCCGCCGATCTTCCGGCCGCCCGTGCGCGCGTCCACGCGCGCGTGCTCGATGCGCTGCGTGCAGTAGGTGCACTTCTCCATCACGCCGCGCGCGCGGACGGTGACGTCGGGGTTGTGCACCATCTTCTCGGTCGGCTCGAGCGTCCCGTGCCAGTCGAGCCAGTTGAAGCGGCGCACCTTGTACGGGCAGTTGTTGGAGCAGTACCGGGTCCCGACGCACCGGTTGTAGACCATCTCGTTCAGGCCCTCCTCCGAGTGCACGGTGGCGTTCACCGGGCACACGTACTCGCAGGGCGCCGCCTCGCAGTGCACGCACGCGAGCGGCTGGGAGACGGAGGCGGGATCCTCCACCGGGCCCTCGAAGTAGCGGTCCACCCGCAGCCAGTGCATCTCGCGGCTGCGGAGCACCTGCTCCTTGCCGACCACCGGGATGTTGTTCTCGGCCTGGCAGGCGACCGTGCACGCGCCGCAGCCGATGCAGCGCGACAGGTCGATGGCCATGCCCCAGCGGTACTCGTTCTTCGAGTAGTCCACCGGCTCGTGGATGGTGGGCTGCGGGCCGCGGTGCTCGTCCAGCTCGTGCTTCGCGTGGGCGAGCTCGGGCGCGTCGAGCGCGAGCGCGATGGCGCGCCCCTGCATCGAGAAGTGCTCCTGCGTGGTGGCGAGCTTGTGCCGCTTGCCGGTCTTGCGGACCTCCACGCCGGCGCCGAACCAGGGCGCGTCGGAGGTGCGGAGCGCGTAGGCGTCGTGGCCCACGCCGTTCCCCACCGGCCCGGCCACCGCCTGCCCGTAGCCGAGCGTGAGCAGCACCGCGCCGTCGGCGTGGCCCGGGACCACGAGCGCCGGCGCGGTGAGCTTCCGGCCCTTCCACGACAGCTCGACGACGTCGCCCGACTCGACGCCGAGCTGCTTCGCGGTCGCGGCCGAGAGCTGCGCGGCGTTGTCCCAGGTCAGCTTGGTGACGGGGTGCGGGTACTCCTGGAGCCAGGCGTTCTCGAGGTAGCGCCCGTCGAGCACCTTGTAGTCGGCCGCGAAGCCGAGCTCGAGCCCGGCGCCCGGCGCGGGCACCGCGCGCACCGCCTCGGCGACGCGGGCCAGGTCGGCCTGCGCGGCCTCGGGCGGGGCGGCGCTGCCCGCGATCACGCCCGCGGCGAGCCAGCCGTCCCAGCGGCCGTCGAACCCGGCCTCGCCGGCGCGGCGCCGCCAGCCCTCGCGCACGATCCGCCACGAGCCGTGGTCGCCCTCGTCGAGGAACGCGGCCAGCAGCTCGAGCTCGCTCATCGACTCGTGCAGCGGCGCGATGAGCGGCTGCTGGATCGACGCGGTGCCGTCGGCGGCGCGCAGGTCGCCCCAGGCCTCGAGCGGATGGGTGGCCGCGATCTTCCAGGTCGCCGCCCGGACCGTGTCGTCCTCGCGGAGCGCGAGCGCGATCGTGTCCCTGGCCTTCGGGAGCAGCTTGCGCAGCGGGACGTCGGCCGGCGCGGTGTGCGCCGGGTTCCAGGCGGTCACCACCAGCGCGTCCACCTTGCCGGCCTCGAGCTCGCCCGCGAGCGCGCGCAGCCGGTCCGGCCCGGCGGCCGGGTCGAGCAGCGCGGTGGGGCGGTAGGCGACGGTCTTGCCGGCGTTGCCGAGCGCGTCGTTCAGCGCCGCCGCGAGCGCGTGCACCGCGGCGGGCTGCCGGTCGCCGGCGAGCACCACCGAGCGCCCGCGCGAGCGCGCCAGGTCGGCCGCGACCGCGGCCGCAGCCTTCGCGCGCTCGCCCCCGGCCGGCGCGCCGAGCGGCGCGAGCTGGGAGAGGCCGTGCTTCGCCGCGAGCTCCGCGGCGACCGCGCGCCCGAACCCGAGCACGTCGGCGGAGCGCATCCGGAAGCGGTGGTCCGCGGCGCCGCCGGTGACCGTGTAGGCGGACTCGGCCACGTAGAGCCGGTTCATGCGCTCGGCGGTGCGCCGCGCGCCGAACTCGCGCGCCAGCCGCAGGCTGTCGCCCTCGAGCGCGAGGAAGTCCGACTCGAGCGAGAGGATCACGTCCGCGTCGGCGAGCGACGCCGAGGCGTCGAGCGGCTTGCCGAACGCGAGCGCCGCGCCGGCGCGCCCCGCGTCGGCCCCCACCGGCGCCCACGCGTCGAAGCGGGCCTTCGGGAAGCGCTCCAGGATCCGCCGGCGCAGGTCGGCCACGGTGGGCGAGCTGGTCGGCTCGACCAGGAAGCGGAGCCGCGCCCCGCCGTCCGCCGCGTGCGACCGGGCCAGCGCGGAGAGCTCCCGCAGCACGGTGGCGAGCCCGAGCGGCCGGCCGGCGCGGGTGAAGCCCTTCAGCCGGCGCGGATCGTAGAGCTCGAGGATCGAGGCCTGCAGCATCGCGTCGCTGCCGCCGCGGCTCGACGGATGCTCGCGGTTGCCCTCGATCTTGGTGGGCCGGCCCTCGTGGCTGGTCACCACCAGGCCCACCGCGTAGCCGCCGCGCGAGGCGACGGTGGCGTAGGCGCTCGGGAGGCTCGGGGTCACGCCGGCCGGCGGCCGGACGTAGGAGACCACGTTCTCGCGCGGCGGCTTGCAGGCCTCCAGGCCCGCGAGCGCCACCGAGGCGCCGAGCACCTGGAGGAACCCGCGGCGCGTGAAGCCCTCCGGGACCGCGGCGGCGTCGTCCGGGAACTCGCCCGGCGGCACCTCCCTGGCCTCGGCGGCCTCCTCGACGCTGCGCCAGCGGCGCGCGTCGAGACCCGCGCCCTGCTTCTGTCCGTAGATGGGAAGCCCTAGCGATGGCATGTGTAGCAGCTCGTGCGGGGTTTGACGTCGTACTTCTTCGCGATCTCCCTCCCGATCGCGGCGGGGTCACCGTCCGGCTTCCAGGCCATGTTGGTGACCTCCTCCGGCGGGCGGAGGCGGGGATACGGGTCTCGGTGGCAGTCGAGGCACCAGCCCATCGTCAGCGGCTGCACCTGCTCGATCGCGGCCATCTGGTCCACGCGGCCGTGGCACTCGACGCAGCCGACGCCCTTGTTCACGTGGATGGAGTGGTTGAAGTAGACGAAGTCCGGGAGCTTGTGGACGCGCATCCAGCGGATGGGCTCGTTCGCGAACCAGCTCGCGCGCACCACGTCGAGCAGCGGGCTCTTGTTCCAGACCTGCGCGTGGCAGTTCAGGCAGAGCTCGGTGGACGGGATGCCCGCGCTCGCCGCCCGGTCCACCGTGCTGTGGCAGTACCGGCAGTCGATGAGGTCGTCCTGGACGTGGTGGCGGTGGTCGAACTGGACCGGCTGCGCCACCTGCTCCTGCTGGCCGGTGCCGTACGGCACGCGCCAGTACACCATGAACGCGGCGACCGTCCCGCCGGCGCCGGCGATCAGGAGGACGAGGATCAGGCGGAAGAGAGCGTTGGATCTCGGTGTGAACAGTGCGCTCATCGAGTGGGTCGCGGACCCCGAGGCAGACGTGTCCTGCTGCACCACGTTCCGGGGCCCGCGCCGGGGCGTAAACTGTTCGGCGCCTCCGACTGGCGGAAGGTCTCTAAAGGGGCCAGGCCCTTGCCCGACCCGTAAACCTCTTCGCCGCCGGTGCGCGGCGCCCCCGCCGGTCGAGCGCGCTCCGGCGTGCATCACCTTCGGTGAACGCCGCCGCCGGCGGCGCCGGCCGGGCCCGCGACGACCGCGCGCTTGTGAGGGGATCGCGGGTGGACTAGGAAGGACGGCGACACCATGGAAACCAGCGACGCCACCCTCATCGACCGCGCCCGGAGCGGCGACCGTCGGGCGCTCGACGAGCTGCTGACGCGGCACCAGCGGCGCGTCTACCGCTTTGGCCTCAAGATGTGCCGGGATCCGGAGGACGCGAAGGACATCCTCCAGGAGACGCTGCTCGCGGCGGCACGGACGGTGAAGGACTTCCGCGGCGCGTCTTCGGTCTCGACCTGGATGTACACGATCGCCCGGAGCTTCTGCATCAAGAAGCGCCGCCGCTCCAAGTTCGCGCCGGCCGAGGAGACCTCGCTCGACCAGCGCGAGCCGGGGGCCGAGGCCCGGCAGGTCGCCGACCCCGGGCGCACGCCGGACGAGTCGCTCGCCGGCCGCCAGGTCGAGCAGGCCCTCGAGACGGCCATCGGCCGCCTGGATCCCATGTACCGCGAGGTGCTGGTGCTCCGGGACGTGGAGGGGCTCTCCGCCCCGGAGGTCGCCGAGGTCATGGGGCTGAGCGTGGAGGCGGTGAAGAGCCGGCTGCACCGGGCACGGGTGGCGGTGCGCGAGGCGCTGGTGCCGCTGCTCGGGATCCCGGAGGCGCCCGCCGCACCTGCGGCGCCCGCGCCGGCGGCCGGCCCCGACGTCACCTGCCCGGACATCGTCCAGCTCTTCTCGCGCCACCTCGAGGGCGAGATCAGCGCGAACGTGTGCGCGGACATGGAGAAGCACCTGGCCGGCTGCCCGGCCTGCCAGTCGCGCTGCGACTCCCTCCAGCGCACGCTCGCGCTCTGCAAGGCGGCGCCGATGCCCGAGGTGCCGGCGAAGGTGCAGGCGTCCGTGCGCCAGGCCATCAAGAAGTTCGTCGAGCTGCATTCCTGATGCGGCCCTGAAGCAGCAGCCCCTCCCCCGCCCGCCCCCGCCGGGTTTGCGCCTCGGCGGGGGCAGGCCCCAGCTTTGGGCACGCGGCGCCCGAGCGCCCGGGGGGGATGCCATGAGGCTCGACAGGGGATCCGCAATCGTCGCCGCAGTGCTGGCGTCCGGCGCCGCCGGCGCGCAGGCGCCGGCGCAGCAGCCGCCGCCGTACTATCCACCGCCGCAGCAGGCCTATCCACCGCCGCAGCAGGCGAGCCCGCCGCCGGCCTACCCGCCCCCGCCGCCCGCCGCGAGCGGGACCGGGGTGGCGCCCTCGTCGTCGGCGCCGTCGTCCGCGCCCGCCTCGGCGCCGTCGTCGGCGGGCGCGGCCCCGTCCTCGTCCTCGTCCGCGACCTCCGGCAACAACACGCCCGGCGGCGCGGCGTCGCAGCAGGTGGTGGTGAACCCGCCGCAGGGAACCGGCTCCGGGGAGCAGCCCTCCAGCACGACCGTGGTGAACCCGCCGCCGGCCTACGGCGCGCCGGTCGTGGTGGACCGGTACGCGCGCGAGCGCCGGAACCCGCTCGCCACCATCGTCACGGACGCCGCCTACGGCGGCGTGGGCGGCCTGCTGGTCGGCACCGGCGTCGCGCTCGTGAACGACTGGGACCACTGGGAGCGGGACCTGTCGATGGGGGCCGGCATCGGCATCATCGTGGGCGCCGCGTTCGGCGCGGTGCACGCGACCCTGGACGCGCGCGAGGACGCCGAGGTGCGCCGCCCGGTGGCGTTCGACGGGCTGGGGAGCCCGGCGCGCGATCCGGTGATCAAGACGCCGCCCACGCTGGCGTTCTCCGGCCGCTTCTGACCGGGGCGCGGTGCGGGCCGCGGGTCGCTTACAATCCCCGCGTGCCCATCTTCCGCCTGCCCCGCGAGCCCGCGTTCCCGGACCCCGCGCTCGCCGAGCCCGACGGGCTGCTGGCGGTGGGCGGCGACCTCGAGCCGGAGCGGCTCCTGACCGCCTACGCCGAGGGGATCTTCCCCTGGTTCGACGCGGAGAGCCCCATCCTGTGGTGGTCGCCGGACCCGCGCCTGCTGCTCGACCCCGCGGCGCTGCACGTGCCGCGCTCGCTGCAGCGGACGCTGCGGCGGGGCACCTACCGCGTGAGCGCCGACCAGGCGTTCGAGCGGGTGATCCGGCGCTGCGCCGAGCGGGACCGCCCGGGCCAGCAGGGCACGTGGATCACCGCCGAGATGGTGGAAGCGTACGTGCGCCTGCACCGCCTCGGCCTCGCCCACTCCTTCGAGGCCTGGGACGGCGACGCGCTCGCCGGCGGGCTGTACGGCGTCTCGCTGGGCGCGGCGTTCTTCGGCGAGTCGATGTTCGCCGACGCGCCGGACGCGTCCAAGGTCGCGTTCGTGCGCTCGGTCGAGTGGCTCCGGTCGGCGGGCGTCGAGCTGGTGGACTGCCAGGTCCGCACCGAGCACCTGGTCCGCTTCGGCGCGCGCGAGGTCCCGCGGGCGGAGTTCCTGGCGCGGCTCGCCCGCGCGCTCGAGCAGCCGACGCTGCGCGGGCGCTGGCAGCTCGAGGCGGCGGGCCCGCCGTCCTAGGCCGGCCCGCCGGACGGCGCCGTCAGCGGGCCGAGGCGGCGCCGCGCGGCGGCGCGGCGGGCGGCGCGCCGGCCAGCATCCGCTGCAGGAACGCGACGGTGACCGCGTCGGCGTGGTCGCGGTTCTCCTTCTTCTTGAAGCCGTGCCCCTCGTCGAGCGCGAGGACGTACCAGACCTCCTGCCCGTTCGCGCGCACCGCACGGACGATCTGCTCGGCCTCGGAGCGCGGGACGCGCGGGTCGTTCGCGCCCTGGACGACGAGCAGCGGCACGCGGATGGCGCCGGCCCGGCCGAGCGGCGAGATCCGCTCCTGCACCGCCCGCACCTCCGGCACGCGCTCGTCGCCGTACTCCGCGCGGCGGAGGTCGCGCCGGTACGCCTGCGTGCTCTCGAGGAAGCTCGGCAGCGAGGAGATGCCCACCACGTCCACGCCGGCCCGCGCCAGGCCCGGGAACAGGGTCAGCGTGGCGAGCACCATGTAGCCGCCGTAGGAGCCGCCCCACACCACCGCGCGCGCCGCGTCGAGGTCGGGCCGCGAGGCGATGAACTGGAACGTGGCCGGGACGTCCTTCAGCGCCTCCTCGCGGCGCACCCCGTCGTCGAGCGCGAGCCAGTCCTTCCCGTAGCCCGCCGACCCGCGCACGTTGGGCTGGAGCACCGCCACCCCCAGCTCCGCCACCAGGAACTGCACCATCGGGCTGAACGCCGGCCGGTGCTGGCCCTCGGGCCCGCCGTGCCAGTTCACGACCACCGGCGCCCGCCCGCCGCCGCGCGGCCGGTACAGGAACGCCGGCACCTCGGCCCCGCCGGTGGTCGGGTAGCGGACCAGCTCCGGCTCCACGAAGCCCGCCGGATCGAGGCCGCCCACCTCCGAGCGCGTCCAGCGCACCGCCTTGCCGCCGCGGAGCTCGACCGTCCAGGCGTCCCACGGCGAGGTGGCGCTCACCAGCCCCACCGCGAGCAGGTCGCTCCGGCCCGGCGGGAAGCGGAGCGTCGCGACCCCGCGGCCGGGCAGCGGCACGCCGCGCAGCCGGCCGGTGCGCGGGTCCACCGCGTGGAGCAGCGAGACGCCGTCCGCGTTCGCGGTGAAGGCCACCGTCCCGTCGCGCGCCACCACCACCTGCTCCACGTCCCAAGCCACCCCGGGCGCCACCGGGCGCGGCGGCGCGGCCGGGTGCGCCAGGTCCACCCGGACGAGCGCGGCGTGATCGGCGCCGCGATCGGTGATGGCGTACACGTGCCGGCCGTCGGCCGAGAAGGCGGCCCCGCCGACCGAGCCCTTGCCGGCGAGCAGCGGCGTCCGCGCGCCCGTCGCGAGGTCCACCAGCTCGAGGTCGGCGTCGGAGGCGGCGCGGTAGCGGCGCACCAGCAGCCGGCGCCCGTCGCGCGAGAAGTCGAGCGGCGACCAGCTCCCCTCCGCCTCCACCGCGCGCCGCGCGGCGGCGGGACGGTCGGTCTCCGCCACGTACACGTCCGCGTCCTTGCCGTTGCGGCCGGTGCCCGAGTACGCGAAGCGCCGCCCGTCGGGCGACACCACCAGGTCCCCGTGGCGGCTCCTGCCGTCGGTGAGCAGCTCCGAGCGGCCGGTGCGCCGGTCGAGCCGGTAGAGCTGGAAGAACTCGCCGCCGCCCTCGTCCTGGAGGTAGAGCAGGCTGTCCGGCCGGCCGGGCAGGAACGCGGCGTCGGACACCGGCTCGTCGCCGAACGTGAGCTGCTCGCGCGTGCCCAGCGGCGCCGCGACGAGGTGGAGCTGGGCGGTGCTGCCGAACCGCGTCGTGACCAGCATGGCCCGGCCGTCCGCCGACACGTCGCGGAGGACCGCGGCGCGCGCGTTCTCGTACTGCTCGAGCCGGGCGGACACCTCCGGGGGGACCTCGGGGACGCCGAGCTGGAGCAGGTTGGGGAGGCCCGGGACCGGGGCGAGGTCGAGCGGGGCGGTCGCGGCGCCCGCCGCGGCCACGAGGGCGAGGAGAAGGGCGTGCATTCCCCACCTCTAGGCGAGGTCGCCGCAGAAGGCGAGCAGCCGGCTCGGTCCTGCGGGGGAGCCCTCGGGCCGCGCGCAGGGGCCTCCGGGTGCGCGCCGGCCCCGCCGGACGCATTAGAATGGACGGCCATGGCTGAGCGAACCCGTCCCGGGGGCGATACGGACGTCGTCGTCCCCAAGACGCGCGCGGAGCGGGAGACGAAGCGCCCGCCGCTGTACAAGGTACTGCTGCACAACGACCATTACACGACGCAGGAGTTCGTCGATTACGTCCTGATGACGGTCTTCAACCACGACCCCGAGTCCGCCCACCGGATCATGCTCCACGTTCACATGCACGGGGTGGGGGTCGCCGGTATCTATCCCTACGAGATCGCCGAGACCAAGGCGCGGAAGACGTTGGACCTGGCGCGCGAGGCGGAATACCCGCTGCTCGTGACGATCGAGCCGGAGTAGCGATGGTGACGGTGTCCAAGGAGCTGCAGCAGACCCTCCAGGCCGCGGTGGGCGAGGCCCGCCGGAGGCGCCACGAGTACGTGACGCTGGAGCACCTGCTCCACGCCATGACCAAGGACAAGGTCGCGTCGGAGGTGCTGCTCGCCTGCGGCGCCGACCTGAAGCTGCTCGAGCGCGAGCTGGAGGAGTACCTCGACCGGACGCTCGAGTCGGTGGCCGCCGGCCAGGATCCCGAGCAGACCGCCGCCTTCCAGCGCGTGCTGCAGCGCGCCGCCTGGCACGTCCAGGGGTCGGGCCGCACCGAGCTGAACGCCGGCGACGTGCTCGTCGCCATCACCCGCGAGCGCGGCTCGCACGCGGTCTACCTGCTCGAGAAGCAGGGCGTCCGCCGGCTCGACATCCTCCAGTACATCTCCCACGGCGTGGCCAAGGACGGCGACGAGTCTTCGGGCGGCGCAGAGGGCGAGGGCGAGGGCGAGGAGGGCGCGCCGCGCCCGGTGAAGGACCCGTTCCGCACGTTCACGGTGAACCTGGTCGAGCGCGCCGCGCAGGGCCACATCGACCCGCTCATCGGCCGCGACGCCGAGATCGAGCGGACCATCCAGGTGCTCTGCCGCCGCCGCAAGAACAACCCGGTGTTCGTGGGCGAGCCGGGCGTGGGCAAGACGGCGATCGTGGAGGGGCTGGCGCTCCGCATCCACGAGAAGAAGGTCCCGGCGGTGCTGGAGAAGGCGGCGATCTACTCGCTCGACATGGGCGCGCTGCTCGCCGGCACCAAGTTCCGCGGCGAGTTCGAGCAGCGGCTGAAGGGCGTCATCGCCGGGGTGAAGAAGACCCCGCACGCGATCCTCTTCATCGACGAGATCCACACCATCGTCGGCGCCGGCGCCACCACCGGCTCCTCGATGGACGCGTCGAACCTGCTCAAGCCGGCGCTCGCCTCGGGCGAGCTGCGCTGCATCGGCTCGACCACGTTCCACGACTACAAGCAGACGTTCGAGCGCGACCACGCGCTGGCCCGCCGCTTCCAGAAGATCGAGGTCCACGAGCCGTCGGTCGAGGACACGGTCAAGATCCTGCGCGGCCTGAAGAAGGTCTACGAGGAGCACCACGGCGTCGAGTACACGCCGCGCGCGCTCCGGGCCGCCGCCGAGCTGTCGGCGAAGCACATCAACGACCGGCAGCTGCCGGACAAGGCCATCGACGTGCTCGACGAGGCCGGCGCGCGCGACCGGATGCGCCCCGAGGCGCGGCGGCACCGCCGCATCACCGGCCGTGACGTGGAGCGGGTGGTGGCGAAGATCGCCAAGATCCCCGAGCGCACCGTGTCGGCGGACGACCAGGCGCAGCTCCGGAGCCTGGTGCCCGAGCTGAGGAAGGTCATCTACGGGCAGGACCAGGCCATCGAGGCCATCGCCAGCGCCATCAAGCTCTCGCGCTCCGGCCTCGCCTCGCCCGAGAAGCCCATCGGCAGCTTCCTGTTCTCCGGGCCCACCGGCGTCGGCAAGACCGAGCTGGCGAAGCAGCTCGCCCGCATCCTCGGGGTCGAGTTCCTGCGCTTCGACATGACCGAGTACCAGGAGAAGCACACCGTCTCCCGGCTCATCGGCGCGCCCCCCGGCTACGTGGGCTTCGACCAGGGCGGCCTGCTCACCGACGCGATCCGCAAGACGCCGTACGCGGTGCTGCTGCTCGACGAGATCGAGAAGGCCCACCCGGACATCTACAACCTGCTGCTCCAGGTGATGGACCACGCCACGCTCACCGACAACAACGGGCGCAAGGCCGACTTCCGCCACGTGGTGCTGGTGATGACCACCAACGCCGGCGCGCACGAGCTGGCCGCCCGCCGCGTGGGCTTCGGGACCGACCAGTCCGACCCGGGCAACGCGCGCAACGCCATCGAGCGCACCTTCACGCCCGAGTTCCGCAACCGGCTCGACGCGTGGGTGGCGTTCGACTCGCTCGCCCCCGAGGTGATCCTGCGGGTGGTGGACAAGATGGTGAAGGAGCTGGAGGGGCAGCTCGCGGAGAAGAAGGTCCGCATCGAGCTGACCGCCGAGGGCCGCGCCTGGCTCGCCGAGCACGGCTTCGACCGCAAGATGGGCGCCCGCCCCATGGCGCGGCTCATCCAGAACGAGCTGAAGAAGCCGCTCGCCGAGCGCATCCTGTTCGGCGACCTCGCCGCCGGCGGCACGGTCCGCGTGGACGTGGACGCCGAGGGCGCGAAGCTCGTGCTGACGGTGCTCGCGCCGGCGCCGAAGCCGGTGCCCGAGCCGGCGTAGCGCCGCTCGCGATCCGGGGATCGCACGCGAGCGAAGCGAGCCGCCGGGGCGCAGCCCCGTCAGAAGAAAGCCCCTGCCGTCCTCGCGACGGCAGGGGCTTCGTGCTTCCGGACGTTCGCGCCCGGCGCTACTTCACCTGGACCGCGATGGTCCGCGGCTTCGCGTCCTCGCGCTTCGGCAGCGTGACGGTCAGGACGCCGGCGTCGTAGCGCGCCTCGACCTTCGCGCCGTCCACCGTCTTCGGCAGCGTGAACGCCCGGAAGAACGTGCCGAAGCGGCGCTCGCTGCGGTGCAGGGTCGCGCCGTCGGCGAGCGCGGGCTGCTTGCGGTCGGCCTGCACGCTGAGCGTGTCGTTCTCGATGTCCAGCTTGATGGCGGCCGGGTCGAGCCCCGGCACGTCGAGCACCACCTGGAAGCCGGCCTCGGTCTCGAGGATGTCGGCGGCGGGCGCGAGGCCGTAGCCCCGGGCGCCCGGCTGGGTGAGGTCGTTCATGAGGCGGTTCACCTCGGCGGAGAGCGTGGCGAACGCGGGATCGGGGTTCCTGAGCAGGGTCGGCATGGTCGTGTCCTCCTCGCGCGGACGGATCGCGGCCGCGCGCTGCGCTTCGGGGTCGGGATGGCCCGGGCGCGCGGCGGCGGGGCTCGGAAACTCGTGCGCCGCCTCGCGCCCTCGTCCTTCCACGTAAGTCCGCCCGCGGGGCTGTCAAGCGCGGCCCCCGGCGCCCCGGATCGGTTCTCCTCCTCCCCGCGCCGGGTTAGAACGGGCCGGTGCAGCCGCTCCCCATCGACCCGCTCCTCCCCGAGGTCGTCGCCGCGCTCCGCGCCGGCCCCTCGCTCGTGATCGAGGCGCCCCCCGGCGCGGGGAAGACCACCCGCGTGCCTCGCGCGCTGCACGAGGCCGGGCTGGCCGGCGCGGGCGAGGTGGTGGTGCTCGAGCCGCGGCGGCTCGCCGCCCGCATGGCCGCCCGCCGGGTGGCCGACGAGCTGGGCGAGCGGCCGGGCGAGACGGTCGGCTACCAGGTGCGGTTCGACGAGGTGGCGGGCCCGCGCACCCGCATCCGCTACGTGACCGAGGGGCTGCTGACCCGCCGCCTGCTCTCCGAGCCCGCGCTCCCCGGCGTCGGCGCGGTGGTGCTCGACGAGCTGCACGAGCGGCACCTCCAGGGCGATCTCGCGCTCGCCTTCCTGCGGCGGCTCCAGCGCACGACGCGCCCCGACCTGAAGCTCGTGGCGATGTCGGCCACGCTCGACGCCGGGCCGGTCGCGGCGTTCCTGGGCGCCCCGGCGCTGCGCTCGGAGGGGCGCCGCTTCGAGGTCGCGGTGGAGCACCTCTCGCCCGAGGAGGCGGCGGCGCCGGACGTGCGGCTCGAGGAGCGGGTGGCGCGGGCGATCCGGCGGCTGCACCGCGAGGGCGTGGACGGGGACGTGCTCGTGTTCCTGCCGGGCGCGGCCGAGATCCGGCGCGCCCGCGACGCGCTCGCCGCCTGGGCCGCGAGCGCCGGGGTGGACGTGCTGCCGCTGCACGGCGACCTGCCGCCGGAGGAGCAGGATCGGGCGGTGCGGCCGGCGGCGCGCCGCAAGGTGATCCTCTCCACCAACGTGGCCGAGACCTCGATCACCATCGACGGCGTGGTGGCGGTGGTGGACTCGGGCCTCGCCCGCATCGCCTCGCACTCGCCCTGGTCCGGCCTGCCCACGCTCGAGGTGAAGAAGGTCAGCCGCGCCTCGGCGGCGCAGCGGGCCGGGCGCGCCGGCCGCACGCGGCCCGGGCGCGCGGTGCGCCTCTACACGCGCCACGACCACGACGCCCGGCCGGAGTTCGAGGTCCCGGAGATCCTGCGCGAGGACCTCTCCGAGACGCTGCTCGCGCTGGCGGGCCTCGGGGCGGCCGCGGACCTCGAGTGGCTCGAGCCGCCGCCCGCGCCGGCGCTCGAGGCGGCGCGCGCGCTGCTCGCGGACCTCGGCGCGGTGGACGCCGCCGGCGCGCCCACCGCGGCCGGGCGCGCCATGCTCCGCTTCCCGCTCCACCCGCGGCTCGGGCGGCTGCTGGTGGAGGCGGCCGCGCGCGGCGTGCCCGAAGACGGCGCGCTGCTCGCGGCGCTGCTCGGCGAGCGCGACCTGCGCGAGCGCCGCGCGCTGGAGGGGGCGGCGCTCCCGCCCACCGGCCCGTCCGACCTGCTCGAGCTGGCGCAGGCGTTCGACGAGGCGGCCCGGGCGCGCTTCGATCCCGACCGGCTGCGGCGCATGGGCGTGAGCCCGGGCGCGGCGCAGGCGGTCGAGCGGAGCCGCCGCCAGCTCCAGCGCCTGGCCCGGGCGCTGCCGCGCGACGTCCCCCCGCCTGCCGCCGGCGACGAGCCCGCCCGCGAGGCGGCGCTGCTGCGGGCGACGCTGGCCGCCTACCCGGATCGCGTGGCGCGGCGGCGCTCGCCGGGCTCCGACGAGGTGGTGCTGGTCGGCGGCGGCAGCGCCCGGCTCGACCCCGCCAGCGTGGTGCGCGAGGCGCCGCTGCTGGTGGCGGTGGACGCCGAGGCGCGGCGGGGCGACCGGCGCGCGCCGGGCGCGCGCGCGGCCGAGGCGCGGGTGCGGCTCGCGAGCGCGGTGACGCAGGAGCTGCTGCTCGACCTGTTCCCGGAGGCGCTGCGCTACGACGAGGCGGTCCAGTGGAACGCGCAGGCCGAGCGGGTCGAGGTGGCCGAGCGGCTGCTCTACCGCGACCTCGTGCTGGAAGAGGCGCGCGCGGCGCGGCCGGACCCGGACGCGGTGGCGGACGCGCTCGCCGCGCAGGCGCTGGCGCGCGGGGCGCGGGCGTTCGCGCCGGAGGGCGCGCTCGACGCGCTCGTGGCGCGCCTGGCGTTCGCGGCGGAGCACGCGCCGGAGGCAGGCCTCGCCGCGCCCGGCGAGGCGGAGCTGGCCGCGGCGCTGCGCGACGCCGCCCGCGGCCGCCGGAGCTTCGCGGAGCTGCGCGAGGCGGACCTCCCGGGCGCGCTGCTCGGCCGGCTCGAGCCGCGGGCGCGGGCGGCGCTGGAGCGGCTCGCGCCGGAGCGGGTGACGCTCCCCGGCGGGCGGACCGTCCGCATCCACTACGAGCCCGGCAAGCCCCCGTGGATCGAGAGCCGGCTCCAGGACTTCTTCGGCCTGGCGCAGGGCCCCGCCGCGGCGGGAGGGCGCGTCCCGCTGGTGCTGCACCTGCTCGCGCCGAACCAGCGCGCGGTGCAGGTCACCACCGACCTGGCCGGCTTCTGGGACCGCCACTACCCCGCGATCCGGCGCGAGCTCTCCCGCCGCTACCCGCGCCATGCCTGGCCCGAGGACCCGCGGACCGCCGCGCCCCCGGCCCCGCGGCGGCGCTGATCCGGCGGTCAGGAGCCCAGGCTGACCGGGCGGTGTCCCTTCCGCTCGGTGAAAGCGCCGCGCTAACCTCCGTCGCATGCGCACATACCTGCTCGCCGCCGCCGCCGCCCTCCTCGCGCTCTCGTGCGCGGGCGTGGGCACGAAGCCGCTCCCCCTCTCGCCGCTCCCCGAGGGCACCGTCCCGGTGGACTACGCGCCCACCGGCGAGGTGCTGACGCGCGGCGAGAGCACCTCGTTCAGCGCCTGGCAGGTGGTGGGCCCGCGGGTGCAGATGAGCCGCCGCGCCGACGGGAGCTGGGCGGGGACGCTGGTCGGCCGCAGCTACATCCTGAAGCCGGGGGCCGACGGCAGCCTGACCGCGCCGGGCGCGGACCTGCACTTCGTGCGGTGGGGCGAGGAGCTCGCCGTGCTGGGCAACCTCGGCGACCTGCGCGTGCGCGTCCGCTTCCACCCGGGCCCCGGCGTCGCCACGGCGCGCGGCAAGACGTGCCAGTTCCGCGGGAACCTGGTGGACTGCCGCGAGAAGGAGTCGCGGGAGATGCCCGGCATCCGGCTGCACGGCGAGGCCGCGAACCTCGACGCGCCGGTGATGCCGCAGCTCGGGCTGGCGCTGCTCTCCATCATGTACGTCGAGGGCGTCAGCGCGCCGTCGGAGCACCTGCAGGTGCGCGACCCGAACCCGTAGCGCGCCGCGCCGCGCCGCGGCGCCGGCCGGGCCGGCGGCGGGCTTCCCCTGAGTGAAACCGGCGAGGTAAGCTCGGGGGCATGCGCCCATCCTTCCCAGCCGCCGCAGCCGCCGCCGCCCTGCTCGCGCTCTCCTGCGCGGGCGCGTCCACCCAGCCCCTCTCGCTCTCGCCGACGCCGCCCGGCGAGCCGCCGGAGGACTACGTGCCGACGGGTGAGATCCAGACCCGGGGCGAGAGCACCTCGTTCAACGCCTGGCGGGTCGTCGGACCGCACGTGAACATGACCCGCCGGCCGGACGGCACCTGGGCCGGCACGCTGGTCGGGCGCAACTACATCCTGAAGCCCGGGCGAGACGGCAGCCTGACCGCCCCCGGAGCGGACCTGCACTTCCTCCGCTGGGGCAAGGAGCTGGCGGTGCTCGGGAACCTCGGCGATCTCAAGATCCGCCTGCGCTTCCAGCCCGGCCCCGGCCTCCCCACGCCCGGCGGCAAGGTGTGCCGGTTCAACGGCAACCTCGTCGATTGCCGCGTGGAGGAGGCCCGGGCCCAGCCCGGCATCCGGCTGAGCGGCCAGGCCGCGAACCTGGACGAGCCGCTGATGCCGCAGCTCGGCCTCGCGCTCCTCTCCATCACGTACATCCCCCTGAACCAGTGACCCGCGGGGCGCCCCGGGGCCGCCCCGACGCCCGGCCCTGCCGGCGCCCGGCGGCAGCGCCGCTTGCCGCGCCGCGCCCGCGGTGGTGAGCTTTCCCGCGTGGCCCGCGCGCCCGTCCCGACCTACCGCGCCCAGCTCGCGACCCTCGTCGCGGCCCCGCCGGCCGGCGCGGGCTGGGTGCACGAGACGAAGTACGACGGGTATCGCATCGGCTGCGCGCTCGAGGGCGGGCGCGCCACGCTGTGGAGCAGGCGCGGCAACGACTGGACCGCGCAGTTCCCGGAGGTGGCGCGCGCCGCCGAGGCGCTCCCAGTGCGGAGCGCGCTGCTCGACGGCGAGGTCGCCGCGGTGCTGCCCGGCGGCCGGACCAGCTTCCAGGCGCTCCAGCAGGCGTTCTCCGGCGGGCGCCGCTCGCTCGCCTACTTCGTGTTCGACCTGCTCTGGCTCGACGGCGAGGACCTCTCCCGGCGCCCGCTGCTCGAGCGCAAGGACGCGCTGCGCCGGCTGCTCGGCGCGCGCCGCGAGGTGCTCCGCTACGCGCCGCACGTGGACGCGCCCGGCGCCGAGGTGCTCCGCGAGGCGTGCCGCCTCGGCCTGGAGGGGATCGTCTCGAAGCGCGCCGACGCGCCGTACCGGCCCGGGCGGAACACCACCTGGACGAAGGCGAAGTGCCTCGCCCGCCAGGAGCTGGTGATCGGCGGCTTCACCGATCCCGAGGGCAGCCGCCAGGGCATCGGGGCGCTGCTGGTGGGCTTCCACGAGGGCGGCGCGCTGCGCTTCGCCGGGAAGGTCGGCACCGGCTTCACGCAGGCGTCGGCGCGGGCGCTGCGCGCGCGCCTGGATCGCCTGGAGCGCACCGACCCGCCCTTCACGCCACGCCCGCCCGGCGCGCTCGGCCGGATCGCGCACTGGGTCCGGCCGGAGCTGGTCGCCGAGGTGGCGTTCGCCGAGTGGACCGACGACGGGAAGGTGCGCCACCCGTCGTTCCAGGGGCTGCGCGAGGACAAGCGCGCGGCGGACGTCGTCCGCGAGCGCCCCGGCGCCGGCGCGCCGCCGCCCGCGGCCGCCTCCCCGCCGCCGCAGGCGCCCGGCGCCGGCGGCCCCGCGCGGCGGCGCCGCCCGGCGGGCGGACCGGGCGAGGTGGTGATCGGCGGCGTCCGCCTCTCGCACCCGGAGCGCCTGGTGTTCCCGGGCGAGGGGCGGACCGGGCTCACCAAGGCGGACGTGGCCCGGTACTACGACGCGGTGGCCGGCGCGATGCTGCCGCACCTGCGCGGCCGGCCGCTCACCCTGTTCCACTGCCCGCAGGGCCTCTCCGGCGAGTGCCGCTTCATGAAGCACTCGAAGACCTGGGCGCCGCCCGCGGTGCGGCGCGTTCGCATCCAGGAGAAGACGAAGCTGGGCGAGTACCTGATCGCCGACGACCGCGCGGCGCTGCTCTCGCTCGTGCAGCTGGACGTCCTCGAGCTGCACACCTGGAACGCGACCGCGGACGCGCTGGAGACGCCGGACCGGATCGTGCTCGACCTCGACCCGGGGCCGGCGGTCCCCTGGCCGGAGGTGGTGCGCGCGGCGCGGCTGCTGCGCTCGGCGCTGGAGGCGCTGGGGCTCGCCGCGTTCGTGAAGACCACCGGCGGCGCCGGGCTGCACGTGGTGACCCCGCTCGTGCCCCGCCGGCGCTGGGAGGACTGCCTCGCGTTCGCGCGGGGCCTCGCCGCCACGGTGGCGCGCCACGAGCCGCGCGCGTTCACGGTGGCGTTCGCGCGCGCGGGGCGCGAGCGGAAGATCCTGCTCGACTACCTGCGGAACAACCGGACCAACACCTCGGTGGCGGCGTTCTCGCTCCGGGCGCGGCCGGGCGCGCCGGCGTCGGTGCCGGTGGCCTGGGACGAGCTGGGGCCGCGGCTGCGGCCGGAGCGGCTGGGGGCGCGGACGGTCCCGCGGCGGCTGGCGCGGCTCGGCGCCGACCCGTGGGCCGGGTACGCGCGCGCCGCCCGGCCGCTCGCCGACGCCCACCTGGCCGCGGTGGGCGCCGCGCCGGCGGCCGCGCCGGCGCGCGGCGGGGGGCGGCGGTGATCCGCGTCGGCACGAGCGGCTTCCAGTACCGCCACTGGCGCGGCGTGCTCTACCCGGAGGACCTCCCGGCGCGCGCCTGGCTGCCGCGCTACGCGGAGCTGTTCGACACGGTCGAGCTGAACGCCACGTTCTACCGGCTCCCCACCGCGGAGGCGGCGGCGCGCTGGCGCGCGGTGGTGCCGGCCCGGTTCCGCTTCGCGGTGAAGGGCTCGCGCTACCTCACGCACATGAAGCGGCTGCTCGACACGGAGCGCGGGCTCGACCGCTTCTTCGCGCCGCTCGCGCCGCTGGGGCCGAAGCTCGGGCCGGTGCTGTGGCAGCTCCCGCCGGGCATGAAGCCCGACCTGGAGCGGCTGGACCGCTTCCTCTCGCGCCTGCCGCCGGGGCGGCACGCGCTGGAGGTGCGGGACGCGCGCTGGTACGTGGAGGAGGCCTGCGCGGTGCTGGACGCGCACGGCGCCGCGCTCTGCGAGCACGACCTGCTGCCCCGCCCTCCCCCGCGCCCGACCGGCGGCTGGCGGTACCTGCGCTTCCACGGCACCACCGGCAGGTACCACGGCCGGTACGGCCGCGAGGCCCTCGCGCCGGTGGCGCGCGACCTGCTCGGCTGGTCCGCGCGCGGGCGCGCCGCCTGGGTCTACTTCAACAACGACCTCCGCGGCGACGCCGTCCGCGACGCGCTGGCGCTGCGCGAGCTGGTCGGCCAGGGGCGGCCCGCGCCGGAGGCGGGCGTGCACGGGGCCTGAGCCGGACGAGGGCGGTCACACCTCCAGCAGCATCCGCTCCGGATCCTCGATGCACTCCTTCACCTTCACGAGGAAGGAGACCGCCTCGCGGCCGTCCACCAGCCGGTGGTCGTACGAGAGCGCCAGGTACATCATCGGCCGGACCACCACCTGGTCGTCCGCGTCCACCACCGCGCGCTTCTGGATCTTGTGCAGGCCGAGGATGCCGGACTGCGGCGGGTTGATGATGGGCGTGGAGAGCATCGACCCGTAGATGCCGCCGTTGGAGATGGTGAAGGTGCCGCCGGCCAGCTCCTCGAGCGTGATGCGGTTCTCCTTCGCCTTCTTCGCCAGCTCGCCGATGGTGGTCTCCACCTCGGCGAAGGAGAGCGCGTCGGCGTCGCGGACCACCGGGACCACCAGGCCCTTGCCGCCGCCGACCGCCACGCCGACGTCGTAGTGGTCCTTGTAGACGATGCTGTCGCCGCGGATCTCGCCGTTCACGCCGGGGTAGGCGCGCAGCGCCTCGATGGACGCCTTCACGAAGAACGACATGAAGCCGAGCTTCACCCCGTGCTTCTTCAGGAAGGCCTCGCCGTGCTGCTCGCGGAGCGCGAGCACGCGCGACATGTCCACCTCGTTGAAGGTGGTGAGCAGCGCCGCGGTGTGCTGCGCCTCCACCAGCCGGCGCGCCACGGTGCGGCGCAGCGGGGTCATCGCGACCACGCGCTCGCGGGGGCCGGCCACCGCCGGGGCCGCGGGCGCGGCCGGGCGCGTCTCGAGCGCGCGGGCCACGTCCTCCTTGCGGATCACCTGCTCCGGCGTCACGCCCAGCTCGGCCATCATTCGCCGGGCGGAGGGCGGGGCGCGGAAGCCGGCGGGCGCGGCCGGCGCCGGCGGCGCGGCGGGCGTGGGCGCCGGGGGAGCGGCGCGCGCGGGCGGGGCGGCCGCCGGGGCCGGCGCGGCTGCGGGGGCGGGGGCCGGGGCGCCGTCGCCCCGGGCGGCGGGGACGGTGCCGCCGGGCACCGGGCCGGAGCCGAACGGCGAGGCGCCCGCGGCCTGGCCGGCGCCGCCCTCGTCCAGCTCCGCGATCACCTCGCCGATCGCGACGGTGTCGCCGGACTGCCGGAGCACCTTGCGCAGCACGCCGGCGGCGGGCGCCGGGACCGCCACGGTGGCCTTCTCGCTCTCCACCTCCACGACGGGCTCGTCGGCCTGGACCGGCTCGCCCTCCTTCTTGAGCCACGTGCCGATGGTGGCCGTCTGCACGGATTCGCCGATGTTCGGGACCTTGAGCTGGATGGACATGGTGTTCTTCCGGGAGGATCAGTGCTCGTGCGCGGCGGCGCGCGTGTCGGTGCGGTGGATGCGGGGGACGGGGTCGCCGAGCGCCTCGAGCACGAGCTGCTGCTGCTCCAGCTTGTGGCGCGTGGCGGAGCCGGACGCGGGGCTGGCCGAGGGCGGGCGGGAGACGAGGTCGAGGCGCGAGGGCAACCGCGGCGAGAGGTGCAGGTCCACGTAGTCCCAGGCGCCCATGTTGGACGGCTCCTCCTGCGCCCAGACCATCTCGGTGCCGGGCCGGAACGCGGCGATGGCGTCGAGGATCTCGTCGGCCGCCAGCGGGTAGAGCTGCTCCAGCCGGACCAGCGCCACGTGGCGGGCGCCCTGCGCCTCGCGGGCGGCGGCGAGGTCGTAGTAGAGCTTGCCCGAGCACAGCACCACGCGGGTGATCTCGCTCGGGTCTGCGACCGGATCGGCGACGACCGGCCGGAAGCGCGCCTCGGCGAGCTCGCCGATCGGCGACACGGCCTTCGGGTGCCGCAGCAGGCTCTTCGGCGACATGACCACCAGCGGCTTGCGCCAGGGCGAGTAGACCTGGCGCCGCAGCGCGTGGAAGTACTGCGCCGGCGTGGTGACGTTCACCACGTACCAGTTGTCGTCCACCGAGAGCTCGAGGAACCGCTCCAGCCGCGCCGAGGAGTGCTCCGGCCCCTGCCCCTCCATGCCGTGGGGCAGCAGCAGCGCCAGGCCGGAGAGCCGGTTCCACTTCGCCTCGCCCGACGAGAGGAACTGGTCGATGATGACCTGCGCCGCGTTCACGAAGTCGCCGAACTGCGCCTCCCACAGCGTGAGCGCGTCGGGCATCTCCAGGCTGTAGCCGTACTCGTAGCCGAGCGCGGCGGCCTCGGAGAGCAGGCTGTCCCGGATCTCCACCACGCCCTGCCCCTCGCGCAGGTGCGCGAGCGGCGAGTACGGCGTGCCGGTCTGGTGGTCGTAGAGCACCGCGTGGCGGTGGCTGAACGTGCCGCGGCGGCTGTCCTGGCCGACCAGGCGGACGCGGCGCCCCTCCAGCGAGAGCGTGGCGAACGCGAGCGCCTCGGCGGTGGCCCAGTCCAGCGGCCGCTCGCCGCGGCCCATCTCGGCGCGGGCCTCCAGCACCTTCGCGAGCTTGGGGTGCACGTGGAAGCCCTGCGGCACCTGCGTGATCCCGGCCGCCGCCTGGGCGAGCACCGCGGGGGCCACCCCGGTCTCCGGCTCGGGGCCGGTGATCGCGCCGCCCTTGACGCCGGCCCAGAACCCGGCCGCCTCCTGCGCGCCGGGCTGCACCGCGATCTGCGCCGAGGCCTGGTACGCCTCGTCGAGCCGGGCGCGGTACTCGGCGGCCATGGCGTCCACCTCGGCACGCGTGGCCGTCCCCTCGCGCTCCAGCGCCTCGGCGTAGAGCTGCCGGAGCGTGGGGCGCTTCGAGATGGCGCGGTACATCACCGGCTGCGTGAACGACGGCTCGTCGCCCTCGTTGTGCCCGTGGCGGCGGTAGGCCCACAGGTCGATGACCACGTCGCGGTGGAAGCGCTGGCGGAAGTCCGCGGCGAGCAGCACCGCCTGCGCCACGGCCTCCAGGTCCTCCCCGTTCACGTGGATGATGGGGATCTGGAGCATCCGGGCCGGGCCGGTGCAGTAGGTGGTGGAGCGCGCGTCGCGGGGCGAGGTGGTGAAGCCCACCTGGTTGTTCACGATGACGTGGATGGTGCCGCCCACCCCGTACGCCTCGAGCTGCGACATGTTGAGCGCCTCGGCCACGATGCCCTGGCCGGCGAACGAGGCGTCGCCGTGCACCAGCACCGGCAGCGAGCGGACGCGATCGAAGTCGTGGTAGCGGTCCTGCTTGGCGCGCACGCGCCCCTGCACCACCGTGTTGATCCACTCGAGGTGGCTCGGGTTGAACGCGAGCGACAGGTGCACCAGCACGCCGTCCGGCGTCTCGCGGTCGGTCGAGTGGCCGAGGTGGTACTTCACGTCGCCGCCGGTCGCGTTGACGATGGCGTTGTCGCGGAACTCGGCGAAGATCTGGCGCAGCGGCTTGCCGACCACGTTCGCGAGCACGTTCAGGCGCCCGCGGTGCGCCATGCCGATCACCACGTTGCGGACGCCGTGGCCGACGGCCCGGTCCACCAGGAACTCGAGCAGCGCCACGAAGCCCTCGGCGCCCTCGACGCTGAACCGCTTCGCGCCCAGGAACTTCGTCCCGAGGAACTGCTCCAGGCTCTCCGCCTCCACGATCTTGCGCAGGAGGAGCTTCTTCACGTCCGGCGCGAGCGAGAGCCGGTTGCGGGTGCGCTCCATCCGCTGCTCGAGCCAGCCGCGCAGGTCCTGGTCGTGCATGTGGGCGAGCTCGACGCCCAGGGTCCGGCAGTAGGTCTCCTCCAGCCTCGCCACCAGGTCGCGCAGCGTGCGATCGCCGCGGCCGTCCGCGTCGGCGCAGGGCCGGTCGAGGTCGGCCGGCCCGAGGCCGAACGCCTCCAGCGCGAACGGCTCGGCGGGGCGGACGAGGCCCAGCGGATCGAGGTTGGCGCGGAGGTGGCCGTACTCACGGTACGCCTGCACCAGCCGGTCCACCTTCGACTGGAAGGCCGCGTCGCCGCCCGCGCCGGGCGCCGCCTGCGGGCCGGCGGCCCCGTCCGGCCGGCGCCGGGGGAAGGACGCGGGCGCGGGGGCGGCGCCCGGGGCGGCGGGCAAGCCCTCGAAATACCTGCGCCACGATTCGTCCACCGACCTGGGATCGGCGAGCCACGCGTAGTAGAGGTCTTCGACGAAGGAGAGGCTGGGCGCGCTGGGCAGCGCCTGGGGTTCCGGCGGCGATGACATGGCGCGCTCTTCTTAATCCAGACACCCCCCGCCTGGCCGCTCAACCGCACGCGATCCGATGACGCGCACCGATCCGACCGCCGCGGCGCCGCCCGCGGAGCTGGTGTGGCGAGATGCCACCGGGGAGCACAGGGCGCGCTGGGCCTCCGGCTCGGCGCCCCCGCCCGCCCGGCTCGGCCCCGCCGGCGACGCGACGCGCGCCGGCGAGGCCCTGGCCCGGGCCCGGCGGGGCGAGGGCCTGGTCTACGCCGGCGACTACCACAACGCCCGCCAGCTCCTCGCGGCCATGGGGCGGCGCCTGGAGCACCCTGCGCCGAAGGGCGCAGGCCTGGCGGCCGCGTTCCGCGCGGAGCGCGGGCGGATGCGGCTCGAGCACGAGGTGCTGGCCCGGCTGCTCGTGCCGGTCGAGCCCGGGTGGCGGGTCGGCCTGCGGCGCGCGCCGGAGGTGGCGGCGGCCTGCGCCGAGGCCCTCGGGCCGCCGCCGGACGGGCCCGCGCTGCTGCCGCTCCGCGAGCTGCTCGGGGTGGTCGCCGCGCACGAGTGGCGGCGGCGCGGCGTCGAGGTCCCCGCGCTCGGGGCGCGGGTGCACCCGTTTCACGGGGTGTACGCGCCCATCCGGGGCGAGTACGTGGACCTGGTCGCCGCCGCGGCCGCGGAGCGGCCGCTCCACGGCAAGCGGGCGTTCGACGTCGGGACCGGCACCGGGGTGCTCGCGCTGGTGCTGGCGCGGGCGGGCGCCCGGGTGATCGCGACCGACCTCGAGCCGCGCGCCGTGGCCTGCGCCCGCGAGAACGCGGCCCGGCTCGGCCTGGCCGGGCAGGTCGAGGTGGTGGAGGCGGACCTGTTCCCGGAGGGCGTGGCGGACGTGATCGTGTGCAACCCACCGTGGATCCCGGCCCCGGCGCACGGCCCGCTCGAGCGGGCGGTCTACGATCCGGGCGGCGCGTTCCTCGAGCGGCTGCTGCGGGGGCTGCCCGCGCACCTCGCCCCGGGCGGCGAGGCGTGGATCGTCCTCTCCGACCTGGCCGAGCGGCTCGGGCTCCGGCCGCCGGGCGAGGTGGCGCGGCTGGCGGGCGCGGCGGGGCTGGAGGTGGCGGACGTCCGCGAGGCGCGCCCCTCGCACCCGCGCGCGCGCGACCGCGCCGACCCGCTGCACGCGGCGCGCGCCGCCGAGGTGACGCGGCTCCACCGGCTGCGGCGCCCCTGAGAGAGAGAGAGAGGCCCCCTCCTCCCGCTCCCTGGACGGGAGGAGGGGGAGCGGCGGACGCACCCGCGCGGCCCGCCCGCCGCCGACCTATGCCGGCGCGCCTGGCGCGACCGCGGCGGATTGCACCACAGGTGACGCCGGCGGAGCGCGACGGAGCACGAGCGGCGCGGGGCGGAGCGGCACGGCGTCGAGGCGGCGCAGCACCTCGTCCACCGTCCGGCGCGGCGTCGCCCGCACCTCCGGACCGTACCCCAGCCGCAGCAGGAGCTGCGGCATGCCCGGATCGCCCACCGCCTCGCGGAGCGGCCCGCGCAGCCCCTCCTGCTCGATCGGCTGGTTGAAGTAGGCCACGGTCAGGCCGGCCGCCGTGGCGCGCAGCAGGATGCGCTGGAGCGCGATCCCGGCGACCATCCACTCGGCCAGGCCGTCGCGCGCGGTGGAGAGGACGAGCAGGGCCTTGGAGGCGAGCGTGCGGCGGCGGTCGCGCTCGGCCTCGGCGCGGGCCGGGTTGGAGAGCCGGGCCACCAGCGGCTGCAGGCGCGCCGCGGCGTCGCTCATGCCCACCGCGTAGGCCGGCATCCCGTCGCGGCGGCCGCTGCCGCTCGGGTGGATCCAGCCGGCCAGCTCGGCGCGGAAGCGCGGGTTCGCCCACTGCCGGCGATCGCCCTCCGCGACCAGCTCGGCCACGGCGCGGCGCTGGTGCGACTCCACCGGGCGCAGCCAGGCGCCCTCCGCGCGCGCCTCGCGCAGCAGCCGCGTGACCAGGCCCTCCGGCGGCTCGCGGCCGTCGAGCGGCAGCCGGTTGGTGCGGCGGCGCGGGATGGCCTGGAACAGCTCCTCGTCCTCGGGCGAGAGCGCGCGCTGCTCCTCGAGCCGCACGCGCGCCACCAGCCCGTCGCGCCGGTGCGTGCCGATGATCTCGGCCGAGGTCGCGTGGCCGAAGTGCGCCGCGGCGAGGCGCAGGTTCGCGAGGGCCGCGCCGCAGGCCATCACCAGCTCGCGGCCGTCCGGGTCCACCTCCGGCAGCGCGCGCGCGCCGTCGGCGTGGAGGCCGACCTCGTCGCCGCGCACCTCGAACCACCACGGCTGCGTGTTGTGCCGCGAGGGCGCGAGCACGGCGTACGCGAGCAGGAACCGGAGCCGGTCGGCGGGGCCGCCCCATGACGGGAAGCCCCGCGGATCCGGCGCGGGGAGCGCCTGCGCATCGACGAACATGGGTCCCTCCCGGAACACGGGCACACGGGGCTGCGGCGCTGCGGGAGCGTTTCAGGTAAACCTCTTCTCCGCTGGCGGGGAGTCCCCGCCCGGGCGGAGGGCGACCGCCTGCGCGGCCGCGCGCGGGCGCGGTCGCCGAGTCGAGCGGCGGGGGCCCCGGCGCGGCCACCCCGGGGAGGGAACGCCACCTGTACGACACAGCCGTCGAGATCCTGATCGTCCTGGCCCTGGTCGTCGCGAACGGCGTCTTCGCCGGCGCGGAGATCGCGGTCATCGCGATGCGCAAGACGCGGCTCGCCCAGCTCGTGGAGCAGGGCCGCGCCGCCGCGGGCGCGGTGCTGCGGCTCCGCGACGCACCCGAGCGCTTCCTCGCCACGGTGCAGGTCGGCATCACCGTCATCGGCGCGAGCGCCGCGGCGTTCGGCGGCGCGTCGATCGCCGGCCGGCTCGCCCCGGTGCTCGAGCGGATCCCGCCGCTCGCGCCCTACGCGCACCAGCTCTCGCTGGCGCTCGTGGTCGCGCTCGTCTCCTTCCTGTCGCTGGTCCTCGGCGAGCTGGTGCCCAAGTCGCTCGCGCTCCGCGCGCCCGAGCGCTACGCGCTGCTCGTCGGCCGGCCGCTGCTCGGCCTCTCGCACCTGGTGCGCCCCGTCGTCTGGCTGCTGACCGCGTCGTCGAACCTGCTGCTGCGCCCGTTCGGCGACCGGACCACGTTCGCCGAGGCGCGCCTGTCCGCCGAGGAGCTGGAGCAGCTCGTGGACGAGGCCGGCCGCGCCGGCGCGCTCGACGCGCCCACCGCGGAGATCGCCTCGCGCGCGCTCGCCTTCCGCGACCTCACGGCCGGCGACGTGATGGTCCCGCGCAGCCGGGTGAAGGCGCTCCCCGCCGACGCGGGCCAGGAGGACCTGAAGCGGCTGCTGCTCGAGGAGGGCCGGGCGCGCATGCCGGTCTACGACGGCACGCTCGACGACGTGATCGGCTACGTGATGGCGAAGGACCTCGCCGCCATCGCCTGGGAGCGCGAGCTCATCGTGCTCGCCGACCTGGTGCGGCCGGTGCACTTCGTGCCGGAGGGCGCCAAGGCGGTGCACGTGCTGCGCGACATGCAGCGCCGGCGCTCGCAGATCGCGGTGGTGGTGGACGAGCACGGCGGCATGGCCGGGATCCTCACGCTGGAGGACCTGGTGGAGGAGCTGGTCGGCGACATCCTCGGCGAGGCCGAGGAGCCGCAGCCGCTCTACGAGGTCGAGCCCGGCGGCGCCGCGGTGGTGCGCGGCGACGCGCCCATCCGCGAGGTGAACCGCGCGCTCCACCTCGACCTGCCCGAGGGCGAGGGCTACACCACCGTCGCCGGGCTGGTCATCGCGGTGGCCGGCGCGATGCCGGAGCGCGGCGCGCGCCTGCGGCTCGCCGACGGCACCGAGGCCGAGGTGGTGGAGGCCACGCCGCGCGTGGTGCGGCGGGTGCGGCTCGTGCCGCCGCCGCCCGGCGAGGCGAGCGCGGGCGCCGGCCAGGGCGACGGGGCGGCCGGGCCCGAGGCCTGACGGCCCGACGGCGACGCGAGCGCAGCCAGGCGCCGCGGGCGCCGCGCTACCCCGCCAGCGCCCGCAGCTCGGGCGTGTCCGGCCGCAACCGCGCGGTGGCGAGGGCCCAGCGGTAGGTGTCGCGGACCATCTCCTCGAACGGGCGGACGCGGTAGCCCAGCTCGCGCTCCGCCTTCGCCGAGGACGCGAACGTGTACAGCGCGCTGGCGCGGACCAGGCCGCGGCTCGTCCGCGGGCGACGGCCGGCGGCGCGCGCCGCGAGCTCCTGCGCCGCGGCGAACGCGAGCGCCAGCGGCACCGGGACGCGCCGCGGGGGCGGGACGCCGGCGAGGGCGCAGGCGCGGCGGATCATCTCCGACATGGCGAGGTTGTGGCCCGCGAGCAGGTAGGCCTCGCCGGCGCGCCCGCGCTCCAGGGCGGCCACGTGCCCGTCCGCCACGTCGCGCACGTCGCAGAAGGAGGCGCCGCCCTCCACATAGGCGGGGATCCGGCGCCGCGCGAACGCGAGCAGGACCGAGGCGGAGGAGCCGTGGACGTCGCCCGGCCCGAGCACGTAGGCCGGGCGCACCACCACCAGCGGCAGGCCGCGCGCCGCGAGCGCCCGCGCCGCCCGCTCGCCGCGGAGCTTCGAGACGAAGTAGGGCATCCCCAGCGCCTCGGCGTTGCCGGCGGTGGCCTCGTCGGCCACCTCCGGCGCGGGCGTGCCGCCCATCACCGCGGTGGACGAGGTGAGCACGGCGCGCGCCACGCCCGCCTCCAGCGCCGCGCCCAGCACCGACTCGACCGCGCGCACGTTGACGGCCTCGAGCGCCGCCTCCAGCCCGGGCCCGAAGCCCACCACGCCCGCCGAGTGGACCAGCGCGTCGCGGCCCGCCAGCGCCGCGCGCAGCGCCGCCCGGTCGTCCAGCTCGCCGCGGGCCACCTCCGCGCCGGCCGCCTCCAGCGCGGCCGCGTCGCTGCTGGCCCGCGCGTACAGCCGCACCGAGTGCCCGCGCGCGAGCAGGGCGCGCGCCACCGCGCCGCCCACCAGGCCCGTACCGCCGGTGACGAGGACGTTCACCGGGCCGGTCTACCCCGGCCCCGCGGCCGCGACAAGGATCCGCCCGGATGAGCCGGTCACGGGCGCCGCGCGTGGCGGGCCACGGTCTCGAGGAGCTGATCCAGCTCGAACGGCTTCGTGAGGTACCCGTCCGCCACCGGCACCGGGAGCTGCTCCGACGGCAGCGCGGCCGTCATGAGCACCACCGGCAGGTCCCGCAGCGCCGGGTCGGCGCGGAGGGTCTCCAGGAACTGCGCGCCGTTCATCACCGGCATCACGAGGTCGAGCACCACCAGGTCCGGCGGCGCGGACCGGTGCAGCCACTCGAGGCCGGCGACGCCGTTCTCCACCATCGCGACCGTGTAGCCCTCGGCGTCGAGGCACTCGGCCACGCTCTCGCGGATCGCGTCGTCGTCCTCGACGAGCAGGATGCTGCGACCGTTCACGGGATCCCCCACACCGGTCGTTGTAGCACCCCCGGCGGCCGGCGCGGCAGCACCCGGCCCGCCCCGCCCCCGCCTGTGCCCGCGCGCGGGCTAGATGGTGAGCGAGGGCGGCGCCTGGAAGACCGGCGGCGCCGGCGTCGCCGGAACCGGCGGGTGGCCCGGCGGGAGGCGGCGGTCCGGCGGCTCCAGCGCCGGCGCCGGGCGGGACGCGTCCGCCGAGGCGCAGCCGTACGCCTCGCGCACGTGCGCCACCAGCGCGTCGAGGTGCGCGAACGCCCCGCCGCGCCCGCCGCGGAGCGCGTGGCGCAGCTCGGCCGCGAGCTGCGGGTCCTCGAGCATCTTCGCGGAGGTCATGTTCTCGCAGACGTAGGCGGGCGTGAGGCAGGCGCGCGCCATGGCGACGTGCCAGTCGGCCCAGCTGTGCGGCTCGCAGTCGCCGCCGCGCACCCGCCCCAGCACCGGCAGCGCGAGGGCCCCGAGCACCGCCAGCCCGGCGAACGCGACCACGCTCGCCCGCGCGGTGCGGGCGAGCCGGGACGGCCGCCGCACCCGCGGCGCGGCGATCCCGCAGTTCGGGCACGCGCTCGCGCCGGCGTCGAGGGTCGAGGCGCACAGCGAGCAGGTCTTCATCGGAGCCTCCGCGGCGGGCGGTCGCACCCGCTACCTCCGATGTAAGCAATGCCCGGTGGCGCCGCCGTGGACGCCGGCCCCCCCGGTCGGGCAATTGCCGGCCGCGCCCGCCCGACCGCCCTGCGGCGTTGGGGGCAGCGGCGGCCCCGGGCTCGCCCGCGCCGTCGTCTGGCTCGGGGCCGGGGACTCAGGGCCGGAAGCGGCGCTCGATCCGCGAGCGCAGCAGCTCGAGCAGCTCCTCCGCGGTCATGCCCGCCCCGTCGGCGACCGCCAGGCGGAGCGGCCCGCGCGCGCGCACCCGCGCGCCCTTGCCGAGCGGCCCGTCCTCGCCCCGCACCTCGACCGCCTCCGGCGCGAGGTCCACCTCGCACGGCGCCAGGTACAGCTCGGCGAAGCGGCCCCGCAGCCGCCCGGCGGTGAGCGCCTCCGCCTCGTCGGGCAGGAGCTGGAAGCCGATGGCGGTGCCGGCGAGCGCGGCGGTGACCTCCGCCACCAGGCCGAGCCGGAGCGCGTGCGGCGCGAGCGCCTCGAGCCCGTCCACCTCGCCGTAGCGCCAGTAGCTCCGCAGCACCGCGCCGCACGCGGCGCAGGCGATCCCGTGCAGCGCGTCCAGGCCGCGGGTCCGGTACAGGTGCCGCGCCGGCCCGCGCGCGCGGCAGCGCGGGCAGGCCTCCTCCGGCCCGAGCGCGGCGAGCACCGCCCGCGCCACGTTCGCCACCGCCGGCCGGTCGAGCGCGATGCGGACGCCCGCGGCGAGGTCGGCGGCGGCGAGCTGCACGCCGGCGTGGATCTCGCCCCCGCCCTCGCGCGCGCCGACCACGAGGTGGGCCGGGAGCCGCGCGAGCATCCGCGCCAGGTCCGGCGCCCCGGGCCAGCCGGCGCGCAGCGCGTCCCAGCGCGCCTCGAGCGCCTCGGCCGTCGCGATCGCCTCGGGCACGCGCCGGCCGCCCTCCTCGGCGAAGAACGCGAGGCAGGTGAGGGCCACCTCCCACGGCGCCGCCCGCGCCGCGTCCTCCAGCGCCCGCGCCAGCGCCCGCGCCTCGGGGCTCGCGCTCCGCCGCTCCAGCCGCGCCGCGCCCTGCCGCACCAGCGCGCTCTCGCCCAGCGCGTCGAACGCGCGGCGCGCGCCGGTGGGCCCCCGCCGCTCGATGCCGTCCATGGCCTTCCTCCTCGCGCGCGACAGCTCCGCCGCGGCCGCCGCCGCCCGCGGCAGGCGCGCCCGCGCGTCGGCGCGCGCCGCCTCCGCGTCCGCGGCCAGCTCGGCGCGCGTCTCGTCCACCAGGTCGCCGCCGGCCGCGCGGCGCCGCTCCGCCTCGGCGCGGAGCCGCTCGGTGTCGCTGGCGCGCAGCCGGTCGCGCTCGCGCGCCAGCGACGCGGCGATGCGCCGGAGCGTCTCGACCCTGCGCTCGATCCGGGCGAGCCGCTCGGCCTCGTCGATCCCGTCCACCGCCTCGCCCGCGCCGAGCCGCTCGGCGAGCACCTGCAGGCCGGCGAGGTCGCCGCGCGCGTAGGCCGCGTTCACCCGGGCCATGAGGTCCGAGCGCCGCGCCTCCTCGCCCGCGTCGCGCGCGAGATCGGGGTGGAGGAGCCGCGCCAGCCGGCGGTACAGCCGCTTCAGCGCGGCGGCCTCGTCCTCGAGCGGCTCGACCTCGCCGTCGTCGCCTGCGCCGGCCGGCGCGCGCCCGCCCGCGTCCCAGGGCTCCGCCGGCGGGGGCGCGGGCGCCCGGCGATCGCGGCGCGCGCGCTCCGGCGGCGCGCCCGAGCGGAGCCGCTCGGCGAGCGCGGCGAGCCCGTCCTCCAGCGCCTGGAGCGTCCGCACCAGCCGCTCCGCCGCGGCCAGCTCCGCGAACGCGTCGCCGAGCGCGCGCTCCCACCGGTGCGCGAACGCCGCCAGCTCGGCCGAGCACGCCTCCAGCTCGCGATCCAGCGCGCCGATCTCGTCGAGCAGCGCCCGCAGCCGGGCCTCGGCCAGGTCGGCCGGTCCGGGCGGCGGGGCGGGGAGCCGGGCGAGCCCGAGCGCTCGCTCGCGAGGGGACATGCGCCCCCGGTTCTATCACCGGCGGCCGACGCCGGTGGAGACCCGGACCCGCTCCTCGTCGGACGGGCGCCGCGCGAAGCCCCACACCGCGTAGGCGACGAGCGCCACCGCGAAGTACTGCGCGAACGTGAGGCCGAGGTGGCGCGCGTCGGCGTAGGACACGTCGGTGGCGCGCAGGAAGTCGAGCAGGAACCGCCCGATCCCGTACACGAGCGCGAGCAGGGGCAGCAGGCGGCCGCGCAGGACGTCGCGGCGGTGCAGCGCCCACAGCACCGCCCCGAGCGACAGCAGCAGGATGGCCTCGTAGAGCCCGAGGTCGTGGCGGGGGCCGTCCGGGAACCGGACCGCCAGGAAGAAGTCGGTGAGCCGGCCCGGGTGATCGTGCACCGTGAAGCAGCCCACCCGCGCGATGCCCCAGCCCGGCGCCACGCCCAGCGCGAACGCGTCGGCGTAGGCGGTGAAGCGGACGCGCTTGCGCCGGAAGTAGACCGCCGCGGCGATCATGCCGCCGGCGAGGCCGCCCATCGACGAGAGGCCCTCCCAGAACTTGAAGATGCGCAGCGGGTCCTGCAGCTCCTCCGGGTGGTAGAAGAACAGGTGCGCGAGGTGCCCCACCACCACGCCGGCCAGCACCCCCACCACCGCGAAGTCGAGGATGACCTGCGGGTCCTTGCCGAGCTGCTTCGCGCCGCGCGCGGACAGCTGCACGGCGGCGAGGATCCCGAGCGCGGAGAGCACGCCGAAGGACTGGAGGGTGAACGGGCCGAGCGAGGCGCTGGGGAGCTCGAACCAGGGGATGATCGCGAGGGGCATCGGCGCAGCTTTACCTCCCGGACGGCCGGCGGTCCACGCGAAAGCCCACCCTCCGCGGCACCCCGCCGCGACCCGGCGGGCGGCGGCGCCGGGCCGCCCGCGCGGGCCTATCCTCGGGGCGGAGGTGGCCCATGGCCCCGACCATCCCGCGCGCGGAGGCGCTGGGCGCGCTCGCCGCCGCGCTGTTCCCGGGCGGCGCGGTCGCGAGCATCGAGCCGCTCGGCCCGGACGCCGGCGGCGACAAGGCGGTCGGCTACGGCCGGCCGCTGCGCGTGACGGTGCGGCTGCCCGGCGGCGAGGAGCGGCGCTTCGTGTTCCGCACGCAGGCGCCCAACGAGTTCGGCCACGACCGGCGGGCCGACCGCGCCGAGGGCGCGCTGCTCGCGTACGACCTGTTCGGCCGCTTCCCGCGCCACGTGCGCGCGCTCGACGTCGGCGCGGTCGCCGCCGACGGGCGCCTGGTGTCGCTGGGCGGGGCGGGCGAGTTCTGGCTCGCCACCGGCTGGGCCGACGGCACGCTCTACGCGGACGATCTCCGGCGCGTGGCCGCGCAGGGCGCCGGGCCGCTCGACCGGGCCCGGGCGGACGCGCTGGTGGACTACCTCGTGCGCCTGCACGCGGAGAAGCTCGAGGACCCGGTGGCCTGGCGGCGCGCGGTGCGCGACCTGCTCGGCCACGGCGAGGGGATCTTCGGCCTGGTGGACGCGTACCCGCCGGACGTCCCGGCGGCCCCGCCGGCGCGGCTCCGGGCCCTCGAGGAGCGGTGCCTGGCGGCGCGCTGGGCGCTCCGCGCGCGGGCCGGCCGGCTGGCGCGGACGCACGGGGACTTCCACCCGTTCAACGTGGTGTTCCGGCCGCCCGGCCCGGGCGAGGACGGCACCGGCTTCACGCTGCTCGACGCCTCGCGCGGCGGCGCCGGCGACCCGGCCGACGACGTGGTCGCGCTCACGGTGAACTACCCGTTCTTCGCGCTGGGCCACCCCGGCGCCTGGGCGGGCGGGCTGCGCGACCTGTGGCGGCGCGCCTGGGAGCGCTACCTCGCCGGCAGCGGCGACCGCGCGGTGCTGGAGACCGCGCCGGCGTACCTCGCCTGGCGCGCGCTGGTGCTCGCCTGCCCGCGCTTCTACCCGCACCTGCCGGCGCCGGCGCGCGACCGGCTCCTCGGGCTGGCGGAGCGGACGCTCGACGCCGGGCGGCTCGAGCCGGGCGAGGCGGACGCGCTGTTCGCGGCGGAGGGCGCATGAGCGGCGCGGTGGTGTGGGTGACCGGGCTCCCCTCCTCCGGCAAGAGCACCTTCGGCCGGGCGCTGGTGGCGCGCGTGCGCGCGGCGGACCGGCCGGCGGTGCTGCTCGACGGTGACGCGGTGCGCGCCGCCCTCTCGCCGGCGCCGGGCTACGATCCGGCCGCGCGCGCGGCGTTCTACGAGACGCTCGGGAACCTGGCGCTGCTGCTCGCCGGCGAGGGGCTGGTGGTGGTGGTGGCCGCGACCGCCGGGCGGCGCGTGTTCCGCGACCGCGTCCGGATCCGGGCCCCGAGGTTCGTGGAGGTCTGGATCGACGCGTCGCCGGAGGCCTGCGCGGCGCGGGATCCCAAGGGGCTCTGGGCGCGGGCGCGCGCGGGCGGCGCCCCGGAGCTGCCGGGCGGCGGCGCGCCCTACGAGCCGCCGCGCGCGGCGGAGGTGGTGGCGCGGGGCGGCGGCGAGGACCGGGAGGCGCTGGCCGCCGCGGCGGCGCTGCTCGAGGACGGGTAGCTCGAGCCGCACCCGGCGCCGCTCCCCCCCGGAAGCCGCAGCGCCGCACGGCGCGCGAGGGCCCGCGCGCCGCTCTGCTATCCTCGCCGGATGGCCGCCCTCGACCCGGTCGCGTTCGTCCGCGGGACCCCGCCGTTCGACGCGCTCCCGGCGGACGCGTTCCGCGACGCCGCCCGCGCGCTCGAGATCGTGTTCTTCCCGACCGGCACGCGCGTCCTGGAGCGCGGCGGCACGCCCTCCGAGCACCTCTACGTCATCCGCAAGGGCGCGGTGCGGCTCGAGCGCGAGGGCCAGACGCTGCAGCTGCTCGAGGAGGGCGAGGTGTTCGGCTTCACCTCGCTCATCTCCGGCAAGGCGACGCTGGACGTGACCGTCGAGGAGGACCTGCTCGCCTACCGGCTGCCGCGCCAGGAGTTCCAGGCGCTCCTCGCCTACGGGCCGTTCGCCGGGCACTTCGCGTCCGGGCTGGCGGAGCGGCTCCGGAACAGCCTGGAGCGCTCGCAGGTGGCGAGCTTCCAGCCGGACCTGGCGGTGCCGGTCGCGACGCTGCTGCGCGGGCCGGCGGTGCGGATCGCGCCGGCCGCGACGGTCGGCGAGGCGGCGCGCGTGATGGCGGAGCGCGGGGTCGGCTCGCTCATCGTGGACTCGGAGCCGCCCGGGATCGTCACCGACCGTGACTTCCGCGCGCGGGTGCTGGCGCAGGGGCGCGGGCCGGAGACGCCGGTGCTGGACGTGTACACCGCGCCCTTGCGGACCGTGGGCGGCGACGTGCCGGTGTACGAAGCGTGGCGCATCCTGCTCGACTCGGGCGTGCACCACCTGCCCATCACCCGCAACGGCGGCGAGATCGCGGGCGTCCTCACCGCGACCGACCTGCTGAAGTGCACCGCGTCCGGGCCGGTGGCGGTGATGAAGCGGCTGGAGCGGCTGGGCGGCCGCGACGCCCTGCCCGGCTACGGGACCAAGGTGAGCGAGATGGTCTCGGCGCTGTTCGCGGGCGGGCTCGAGCCGACGGTGATCGGCGGGTTCGTGGCGCGGCTGAACGAGACGCTGGCCGGCCGGATCCTGCGCTGGGCCGAGGACGACCTCGGGCCGCCGCCCTGCCCGTACGGCTGGCTGGTGTTCGGCTCCGAGGGGCGCAAGGAGCAGATGATCCTCACCGACCAGGACAACGCGCTCGCCTGGCGCGACGACACGCCCGAGGCGCGGGCCTACTTCGCGGCCATGGCGGAGAAGGCCAACGCGGACCTGGTGGCGGCCGGGTTCCCGAGCTGCCCCGGCGGCTACATGGCGACGCGCTGGCAGGGCTCGCTGGCCGAGTGGGAGGAGCGCTTCCGCGCCTGGCTCGACCGGCCCACGCCGCAGGCGCTGCTGGAGGCGTCCATCTTCTTCGACTTCCGGGTGGCGCAGGGCTCGCTCGACCCCGAGCCGCTCGACGCCATCGTGCGCCGGGCGAAGCACGCGCGCACGTTCCTCGCCGCGATGGCGAAGAGCGCGCTCACCTTCCACGCGCCGGGCGGGCTGATGCTGCGGCTGCGCAGCGAGTCGTCGAAGTTCGACCTGAAGCTGAAGGGCGTGAGCCCGATCGTGTTCCTGGCGCGCGTCTACGGCCTCGAGGCGGGCGCGCGCTCCTCGAACACGCTGGAGCGCCTCGCCGCCGCGGTGAAGGCCGGGCTGATCGAGCAGGACACCTGCGACACGCTCTCCGAGGCGTACCGCTACATCCTGCGCCTGCGCCTGCGCGAGCAGCTCCGGACCATCTCGGACGGGAAGATCCCGTCGAACGTGGTCTCGATGTCCGACCTGTCCTCGATCGAGCGGAGCCGGCTCCGCGACGCGTTCCGCGCCATCGAGGTCTGGCAGGAGCGGGCGTCCTACCACTACCGGACGGATTTGTTCTGAGACGCCGCGCTACCGCCCCGCCACCCGCGCGCGGTCCTTGAACAGGAAGCCCTGCACGAGGTCGAACCCGAGGTCGCGCGCCAGCACGAACTCGGCGGTGGTCTCGACGCCCTCGAGCACGGTGTGCGCGCCGACCTCGCGCGCCATGCGCGTGAGCGCCTGCACCAGCGCGCGGTAGCGCGGGTTCTGGAAGCGCGGGATGAGCGAGCGGTCGAACTTCAGCACCTCCGCCTCGGTCATGGCCTCGAAGGAGAGCAGGCCGTCCACCGCGCCGACGTCGTCGAGCGCCACGGTGACGTGGCGCGAGCGGAGCGACGCGAGCATGTCGCGCGCCGCGAGCGCCTCGGTGCGGGCCAGCGCCTCCGTCACCTCCACCACCACCTTGTTCTGCGCCGAGCCGAACAGCGCCAGGAACGGGTTCTGGTGGCGATCGCCGGCGCGGGTCCACGAGTCGGGGTCGAGGTTCACGAACACCGGCGCCCGGGGCGCGTGCTCGACCTGGTGCAGCTTCAGCGTCAGCTCGGCGCGGAGCAGCAGCGCCGGCTCGTCGCGCAGCAGCGGGAACACGCGGTCGGGCGGGATGGGCCGGCCGCTGCGGTGGCGGAAGCGGGCCAGCGCCTCGAAGGCGACGGTGCGGCCGGTGCGGCAGTGCACGATGGCCTGGTACTCGGTCCAGAAGCGCCCGTCGTCGAGCACGCGGCGGATCTCGTCCAGGTCGAGCGGCCGCGGCAGGCGCGGGCGCGTCTCGACGGTGTGCAGGTCGAACGGGATGGGCGCGGCGGGGGTGGGGTCCACCTCCGGCGGGACGAGACCGTGGAGCTCTGCCTCGACGCCCTCGGGACCGTACTGCCAGGCGACGGCGCTCATCGGCGGGACCCCGGCGCGATGTCCCGGCCCGGGGCGGCCAGGAAGGTGTGCGAAACTAGGGTGTGGTAGGTGACGTCGTGCAAGCGCCTACATGCTGCCACCCGATAGCGCCTCATGCTAGGAAACGACCGCGTGTTCTGGCCCTCCCCTTCGTGGGACAGCGTCGTCTACTGGGCCCTCGACCTGGAAACCGGCGGTCTGGACCCCCGCCGGGACGCGATCCTGGCCGTGGGCATGGTCCCCGTGCGCCAGGGCAGCGTCCGTCTGGGGGAGTCGTTCTCGACCCTGATCCGGCCGGAGGCGGCGGCCGCCGCCATCGACCCGGGCTCGATCCGCGCGCACCAGCTCGTCCCGCACGACGTGGCCACGGCCCCGTCGCTCGACTCGGTGCTGGCGGACGTGGACCTGCGGGCGCGGGAGGGTGCGCTGCTCGTGCACCAGGCGTCGCTCGACGTGGCGTTCCTGAAGCGCGCCTACCGCCGGTGCGGCCGCCGCTGGCCGGAGCCGCCGGTGGTGGACACGGTGGCGCTGCTCATCAAGGCCGCGAAGCGGCAGCGGTTCGTGAACCCGGACGCGCCGTCGATGGAGCCGGACCTGAACCTGCTCGCGGCGCGGCGGCAGCGCGGGCTGCCCGACTACGGCCAGCACGACGCGCTGACCGACGCGGTCGCCACCGCGGAGCTGTTCCTGGTGCTCCGGCGCCAGGTCGCCGCGCGGACCCTGCGCGACCTGCGCTGACCGGGCGAGACGCCCGGGGCGGCTACAGGCCGAGGAGCCCCGCCGCCAGGAGCGCCACGGCGACGGCGGCCGTGAGCCACCCGGTCCAGCGGTGGTCGAGCGCCTCGGTGCGGGCGAGCGCGACGGCCTGGGCGCGGGCGATGCGGGGAGCGCGGGGCATCGGAGTCCTCCGGGCGACGCGGAGCGCGCCGCTCCGGATCCTCGTAACGGCCCCATGGCCCCTCGGCAACGCGGCGGGGGCGCGACCGGCCTCGAGGGCCGGCCGCAGCCGGGGCACCGGGACGCTCCCGGGCAGCCAGCGCGGCCCCTCGGGCGCGGCCCGCCGGAATGCCCGCGACGACGGATGGTGCGTGCGCATCGGCTCCCCCCGTTCGCGCCCCCTACGCCGGCGATCCGGCGCGAACCCAGCCATGGTGCGTCGCCCACAGGGTAGGTGGAACTCGCACGACGGGGGGACAGCCGCGAGGGTGCGGCCCGCGGCCACGCACGGTCGGTGAGCCCCGCCTAGCCGCCGGCCTTCAGGTCGGCCGCGAGCGCCTCGCGCTGCGCCTCGTCGAGGCGGGTCTCCACGGTGAAGGCCGGCAGGTCGCACCCGATCGCGACCGGCGCCTCGCCCCGCACGTCGAACTTCAGGTACTGGACGGAGGAGAGCCGGTCGGTGCCGACCTGCCGCGGGTCGTAGGCGGCGCGCACCTTCTCGCCGGAGGGGAGCAGCAGGTAGAGGTGCTCCGGGAGCTGCAGCCACTCGCGCAGCCGCCGGTCGCGCTCCTCCGGCTCGGCGATCTCGATGAGCAGCGACACGCCCAGCTCGCCGGGCCCGCCCAGCAGCTCGTTGTAGGTGTCGAGCTCGTGCCGGACGTCCTCGTCGCGCGTGATCCGCTCCGCGCGCACCATCTCCTGGATCTGGTAGCGGATGGTGGCCGTGTTCTCGAACAGGAACGTGAGCACGCCGCCCACGTGCACGCGGCGCCGGGCCTTCGCCTGCAGCACCGCGGCGCGGACCTCCTCGCGCGACCGCTCGTAGGTGGACGGGTCGAGGATCTCCTCGCGCCGGACCTTCCTCATCGCTCGCCTCCCTCGCGCCTCATCGCTCGCCTCCGTCGCGCCCCGGCCCGAACCCCTCGCCGCGGTACGCCCGCGCCAGCAGGGTGATCGGGTGCAGCGGCTTCTTGCCCGCGTGCTGCTGGAACTGCACGGCCGCGAGCGGGCAGTCGGTGGCCCACACCTCGGCCTCGGCCGCCTTCATCCCGTCGAACGCCTTCCTGCCCACCCGCTGCGACGGCTCGAAGCCCTCCACCGTCATGGCGAAGGTGCCGTCGTGCCCGCAGCACTCCATCACCGTGGACGCGACCGTGACGCCCGGGATCTTCCGCAGCAGGTCGCGCCCCTTGAAGCCGATCCCCTGCGCGCGCAGGTGGCAGGGCGCGTGGTACGCGACCTTGCCGCCGGGCGGCGCCGACGCGAAGCTCGCGTCGAAGCGCGGCTCGTTGCGGATCGACCAGAGGAACTCCGAGACGTCCATCACCGCCGGCGCGAGCTTCTCGGCGCGGGCCCGGTCCTCGCCCTCGAGCAGGTGCGGCCACTCGCGGCGCATCATCATCGAGCAGGTGGGGTTCACGACCAGCACCTTCGCGCCCCGCTCCACGTACGGCAGGAGCAGCTCGAGGTCGCGGTGCGCCCAGCGGCGGAGCGACTCCAGGTCGCCCGTCTCCCAGGCCGGCATCCCGCAGCACAGGAGGCCCTTCACGACCCGCACGTCCACGCCGTTGCGCTTCAGCACGTAGAGCGCGTCCTTCCCCAGCTCCGGCTCGTTGTGCTGCACGAAGCAGGTCTGGAACAGCACCGCCTCGCCGCCCGGCTCGGCCTGCACGTGCCCGTGCTTCTCCGCCCAGGCGTCGAACGGCTCGGCGGCGAACTCCGGCAGGAGCTTGTCGCGGTGCACGCCGACCACCTTCTCCATGAGCACGCGGAGCGGGCGGGCGCGGTTCGCCACGTTCGCCATCCCGAGCGAGAGGCGCGCCAGCCTGCCGGCGGCGTCCGGGTCGTTCAGCACGCGCTGGCGCAGCGTGGGCGCCTTCCCGCGGCGGTGCACGCCGCGGTAGCGGTGGACCAGCTTCGGGAAGTCGAGCTGGAACTCGTGCCCGTCACGCGGGGTGTACGGGCACTGCACCTCGCACAGCTTGCACTGGAAGCAGGCGTCCATCACCTCGCGGGTCTCGGCCTCGGTGACCCGGGTGACGTCGCCGTCGTGCCGGTCGTCCACGAAGGAGAACAGCTTCGGGAAGCTGTCGCAGTACTTGAAGCACATGCGGCAGCCGTTGCAGATCTCGAACGCCCGCAGCACCTCGCCGTCGAGCGCGGCGCGGTCCCAGTACCGCTCGTCGGTGGGATCGTAGGAGAGGCCCGGGGTGGGCTTGAAGGAGACGGTCTTTCCCTGCGTCGGGGTGCTCATGGGGCGGAGTCTCCCGCGGGATCGGTGGGGACGAAACGACCCGATGCACTCCCCAATGGGGGCGCATCGGGTCGTCGCAGCAGGATCGCCGGCGGGGCCGGCGGACCCGGACGCCGCCTAGGCGATCGTCTTCAGCATCTTGTCGAAGCGGCCGGCGTGCGACTTCTCCGCCTTCGCCAGCGTCTCGAACCAGTCGGCGACCTCCGCGAAGCCCTCCTCGCGCGCCGTCTTCGCCATGCCCGGGTACATGTCGGTGTACTCGTGGGTCTCGCCGGCGATGGCGGCCTTGAGGTTCGCCACGCTGTCGCCGATCGGGAGGCCGGTGGCGGGATCGCCGACCGGCTTCAGGAAGTCCATGTGGCCGTGCGCGTGGCCGGTCTCGCCCTCGGCGGTGTCGCGGAAGTTCGCGGCGACCTCCGGGTAGCCCTCCACGTCGGCGATCTTCGCGAAGTACAGGTAGCGGCGGTTGGCCTGCGACTCACCCGCGAACGCGTCCTTGAGGTTCTGCTCGGTCTTGCTTCCCTTCAGCTGGGCCATGTCATTGCTCCTTCTTCGGGTGAGGGTGATCGATCCGTGCTCGGGCGGAGCCGCGACTTCCGGGCGGGCACGCGGCGTGCCCGCCGGGAACACCGGCGCTCGGGCCGTCGCTCGTTGCGGTGGGGGAGTGGTAGCCACGGCGGCGCCCGATTCATAGACCCTGTGGGGGCTGTGCGGCGCATCGCGCCGTTCACGGTACGTCAATGGCGGGCCGCGCGCGCCCGCGGCCGAGGGCGCGGGGGCGCGCGGGCGGGCCCACGGCCGCCGGCGCGCTGCGGGGAGGCTCGCCGGTGAGCACCGTCGGTGCGGAGGGCACCATGGCGGATCCCGACGCGCGCCAGCGCGAGCGCGAGCTGCGCCTGCGGCGCGAGCAGGAGCTGAAGGACCTCGAGACCGAGAACACGCACGGCGAGCGGCCGCTCGAGGGGCTGTCGTCGGCGCCCACCACGTGGACGCAGGAGCAGGACGACCGCGAGGCCGAGCGGGTGCACGGCGACGACGAGCCGGAGGCGCAGGCGCGGTCGCTGGCGCAGATCCCGCCCGCGCCCGACGATCGGCGCCTGCCGGAGCGCGGGGATCCGGGGCCCGACCGCGAGGAGCCGGACCCGAGCTGATCCGCTCCTCCGCTCGCCCCGAGCTCCGTCGAACGGCGCGCGTCGCGCGCCGCCTCAGCGGTCGCCGCGGCGGCGGGCGGCGTCCGCGGCGAGCGCGAGGAGCAGCGCCGCGGCGGCGGTGCCGGCCTGGCCCTCGGCCGCGCGCGCGAGCGGCACGAGGCCGGCGAGGCCGCCCGCGGCGAGCATCGCCCGCAGCCCGCGACCGCCGGGCAGCGGCCCCGGGAGCAGGCCCGCGGCGGCGGCGGCGCCGAGCGCGCCGGCGGCGGCGGGGGCGAGCGCGGTCGCCCGGGCCCAGATCGCCGGCCAGGCGGGCGGGAGGATGGCGAGGAACGCGAGCACGCTCCCCGCCGCGAGCGCCAGCACCGCGCCGGCGGCGGCGTCCTTCGCGATGCGCGCGCCCTCGCTGCGCCCGGGCGAGGCGAGGTCCACCGCCGCCTCGAGCGCCGAGTTGGCCGCCTCCGCCGCGGGCACGAGCGCCACCAGCGCGAGCAGCAGCGCCCGCTCGCCGGGCGAGATGGGCGCCGCGGCCGCGAACGCGGCGGCGAGCACGCCGAGCGCGAGGTGGATGCGGAGGTTGCGATCGCGGATGGCGGTCTCGGCGAGCCCGGTCCAGGCGAAGCCGAAGCTGGCGGCCAGCCCGTGGCGGCCGCGCGCGGGCGGCGGCGGGGGCGCGGGGACGGGCTCGCGGGCGCGCATGGTGGCGGGCATGGTGCCACGGACGCGGGGCCGGGCGCGAGCGCCGCCGGCCGCGGCCGGTCAGATGTTCTGCGAGAGGATCAGGTGCACGTACTGGGCGCGCTCGTAGGCGCCCGGGTCCTGCACCGCGCGCTGCGAGAGCAGGCCCCGGAGCTCGTCCAGCGTGGCGGTGCCGCGGCGGTCGAGCCAGTCGTCGATGCCGGCCACGATCTTGCCGAGCTGCGGGACCCCGTGCCGGACCAGCGTCGAGGCCACCTGCACCACCTGCGCGCCCGCCAGGATCTGCTTCACCGCGCCGAGCGCGTCGTGCACGCCGGTGGTGGCGGCGAGGTGCGCCCGGACGCGGCCGTGCAGGATCCCGATCCAGCGCAGCGGGACGAGCGCCTCGGCCGGCGTGGAGAGCGACATGGTGGGCACCGCCGCCATGCGCTCGAGCGACAGGTCGGGCTGCAGGAAGCGGTTGAACAGGACGATCCCGTTCACGCCGAGCGCGTCGAGCCGCGCGCAGAAGTGGGCGAGCGCGGTGAAGTACGGCGAGAGCTTCACCGCCACCGGGATGGTCACCGCCTCGCGCACGGCCGAGACCGCCTCCAGGTAGCGCGCCTCCACCTCGGCCGCGCTCACCGCCGGGTCCGCCTCCACCGCGTAGAGGTTCAGCTCGAGCGCGTCGGCGCCGGCCTGCTCGATGTCGCGGGCGAACTCGGTCCAGCCGCCGGCGGCCGAGCCGTTCAGGCTGGCGATGACCGGGATCTCCAGCGCGCGCTTGGCGCGCTCGACGAGCGACAGGTACTCGTGCGGCCCGACCCGCTGCGGCGGGAAGTGGGCGCGCACGTCGGGGCTCGCCCAGGCCGCGCCGTCGAGCGCCGCGGCGATGGTCGCGCCGGGCGCCTCGAGCTGCTCCTCGAACAGCGAGCGGAGCACCACCGCGCCGGCGCCGTGCGCCTCCGCCGCCTGCAGGTTCTCCACCCGGTTCGACAGGGCGGACGAGGCGAGCACGACCGGGCTCGGCAGCGCGAGCCCCATGTACTCGGTGACGAGGTCGGCCATGCGTCTCCCCGGGCGGCGCCGTCCGCCGCCCTCCCCTACTTCGCCGGACCGTGCGGGTGCACGGTGACGACCGGACAGCGCGCGCGGCGCACCACCCGCTCCGCGATCGAGCCCATGAGCGCGTGCTCCAGGCCGGTGCGCCCGTGCGTCCCGAGCACCAGCACGTCGGCGCGCTGGTCCGCCGCCCACCCCACGATCTCGGTGGCCGGCTCGCCCACCGCCGTGGCGGTGTCCACGGCGGGCGCGCCCAGCGCCTCGGCCTCGCGGCGCCACTCGTCGAGGTGCCGCTTCGCCTGCTCGGCCAGGTCCTGCATCATCTTCGGGCTCGCCACCACCGAGCCGTCGGGGAACGTGTAGCCGGGCACCGGGTAGGCGTGGAGGAGCGTGAGCGAGCCCGCGTTCCGCCGGGCCAGGTCCGCGGCGACCTCCATCGCCGCGCGCGAGGCGTCGGAGAAGTCGATGGGGCAGCAGATCCGCTTCCAGTCCGCGTTCGGCATCGCGTCCCCTCTTTCCTGGAGGTCCGCAGGGGATCCTAACCTCCGGGCCGCCGTGCGGACAGGCCGGAGGGGGGAATCCGGTGCGCCTTCCCGCGCAGGGCCTTAGGATGCCGCCCCGTGGAACCCCGGTCCCGAGGCCTCGCCTACGCGCTCGCCGCCTACCTGCTGTGGGGCGCGTTCCCCCTCTACTTCAAGGCGCTGCACGGCGTCCCCGCCCCCGAGATCCTGGCGCACCGGGTGCTCTGGTCGGTGGTCCTGCTCGCCGGGATCGTGTTCCTGGGCGGGCGGACCCCCCTGCTCCGCGACGCGCTCCGGCCCGGCCGGCGCGGCGTGCTCGCGGTGACCGCGGTGCTCATCGCGGCGAACTGGCTCATCTACATCTGGGCGGTCAACGCCGGGCGCGTGCTGGAGGCGAGCCTCGGGTACTTCGTGAACCCGCTCGTCAACGTGCTGCTCGGGATGGCGTTCCTGCGCGAGCGCCTCTCGCGCGTGCAGGCGTTCGCGGTGGCGCTGGCCGGCGCCGGCGTGGCGGTCCTGGTGGTGCGGCTCGGGACGGTGCCCTGGCTGCCGCTCAGCCTCGCGCTCTCGTTCGGCCTCTACGGCCTGCTCCGCAAGCGGGCCGGCATCGATCCCATCGGCGGCCTCCTGGCCGAGACCGCGCTGCTCGCCCCGGTGGCGCTCGCCTACCTCGTGCTGCGCGGCGCCGGCGGCGAGGGCGCCTTCGGCCACGGCGCCTGGCGCACCGCGCTCCTCGTCGCGGCCGGCCCGGTCACCACGGTGCCGCTGGTCTGGTTCGCGATCGGCGTCCGGAGCCTGCGCCTCTCGACCATGGGGCTCGTCCAGTACGTCACGCCGACGATCCAGTTCCTGATGGCCGTCGCACTGTTCCGGGAGCCGTTCACCCGCACCCACGCCGTCGCCTTCGGGTGCATCTGGGCCTCGCTGGCGGCGTACACCTGGGACGCGCTCGCGCGCGTCCGGCGCGTCGAGGCGGCGGCCTCGGAGGCCGCCCGGGCGGCCTGAGGCCGGCGCGGACCTCGGGCGGGAATCCGGCGGGGGCGGCGGGCGTTGCACCGGCCGAGCCCCCGCCCGATGGTGCTGCGGGGGTGGGCGAGGTAGGTTCGCGCCGCTCCCGCACCGCAAGGCTCCCCGTGAACCCGAAGCTCGACGTCCTCCCCTCCGCGCTCCCGACCCCGCCCCCGCCCGCCCCCGAGCGCGGCGCCCGCTGGACCAACCCCTGGCGCGCGCTGCCCCGGGTCCGCTGGGCGGTGCAGCTCGCTTACCTGGCGTTCCTGCTGCTGGTCGGCTGGCAGTTCATGCGGTTCTACGACGCGGTCCGGGGCGGCGGGCCCATCGACGTGGCGCGCCCGCCGTCGGTCGAGGCGTTCCTGCCGATCGCCGCGCTCGTCTCGCTGAAGCGCTTCCTGCTCACGCGCTACTGGGACGAGATCCACCCGGCCGGCCTCACCATCCTGCTCGCGGCGCTGACCACCGCGTTCGTGGCGCGCAAGGCGTTCTGCTCCTGGGTCTGCCCGGTGGGCACGATCTCGCGCGCGTTCTGGTGGCTCGGCCGCAAGCTCCTGTGGCGCCGGGGCTGGCCGGCGGTGCCCCGCTGGCTGGACCTGCCGCTCGCCTCGCTGAAGTACCTCCTGCTCGGCTTCTTCGTCTGGACGGTGTTCGTGCAGATGCCGCTCGCCGCGATCGAGGGCTTCATGCAGGCGCCCTACAACGTGGTCGCCGACGCGAAGATGCTGGAGCTGCTGCTCCACCCCTCGACCACGTTCCTCACGGTGGTCGGCGTCCTCGCGGCGCTCTCGCTGGTGGTGAAGCACTTCTGGTGCCGGTACCTGTGCCCGTACGGCGCGCTCCTCGGCGTGGTGAGCTGGTTCTCGCCGGTGTCGGTGCGCCGCGACCCGGAGGCCTGCAACGACTGCCGCGCCTGCACCCGCGCCTGCCCCAACGAGATCCAGGTCCACGCCAAGCTCCGCGTGCTCTCCACCGAGTGCACCGGCTGCATGTCGTGCGTCGCGGCCTGCACCACGCGCGACTGCCTCGGCGTCACGCGGAAGGGCGCGCGGACGCTCTCCCCCTGGCTCGTGCCGGCGCTGACGCTCGGGGTGATGGTCGGGTTCTGGGCGATCGCCGCGGCGACCGGGTTCTGGCAGACGATCGTGCCGCCCGAGGCGTTCCGCTGGGCGTACCGGGTGATGGGGATCGGCTAGCCCTGCCCGCCGGGCGCGCGGGCCGCGCCGGCCCGCCGCCGGCCCCCCAGCCCGTGCGCGGCCGCGGAGACGGCCACCACCGCGGCGAGCGCGAGGCCCCAGCCGACCGCCACCACCCACGCCGGCCGGCCGAACAGCATCGGGAAGCCGAGCAGCCAGGCGAGCGCCGAGAGGGAGGCCGCGGCCGCGGTGCGCGCCAGGCCGAACACCGAGACGCCGCGCCGGGTCAGCACCTCGACCCCGAGCACGCCGCCCGCCACCAGCGCCGACAGGCCCGGGCCGATGAGCAGCAGGTACAGCCCGACCAGCGCGTCGCCGGAGGTGCGCGGGACGAGGGCCTGCGCCGCGAGCGCGAGCGCGATCGCCCCCGCCGCACCCGCGGCGCCGCCCGCGGCGCGCTGGGCGAACGCGCGCGCGCCGGCGGTCCGGACGCCGGCGCTCACCGCCGCGGCGAGCACGGCCGCGAGGACCAGCAGCACGGGCGCGAACGCGCCGGCGGGATCGGCGGGCGGGGGCACCGCCGGACTGTAGCGCATCCCGGCGCCGCGGCGCGGCGAGATGTCGCACCGCGGCCGGGCGCCTGGCCCGCGGGTGGGGTTCCACCTGGGCGCCTCCCGCCGGGGCTGCGGGGTGGATATGGGTCAGCGCGTACGAAGAGGAGGGCGCCATGATCCCCGAGCGCATCGACCGGTACCTGCGCGCGCACCACCCCGGCTGCGCGCACACCACCCACCTGCGCACGGTGGCGGCGCAGCGCCTCGCGGCCGCGGAGCACGTGAGCGGCACGCGGGTGGCGAAGACGGTGGTGGTGAGCCTCGACGGCGCCCTGGTGCTGGCGGTGGTGGGCGCGGACCGCGTGGTGGACCTCGACGTGCTGCGGGCCGCGAGCGGCGCGGCGCAGGCAGGGTTCGTCCCGGAGGCCGCGTTCGCGCGCCGCTTCGAGCCGTGCGAGGCCGGCGCGGAGCCGCCGCTCGGCGTGTTCGGCCTGCCCATCTACGTGGACGCGGCGCTCGCCCAGCAGCCCTGGATCGTCATGCGCGGCGGCACGCACGAGGACGCGGTCCGGCTGCGCACCGACGAGTGGCTGCGCGAGGAGCACGCCGCGGTGGTGGACGAGCTGGGCCGGGCGCGGACGTAGCGATCAGCGGCCTCGCTTCTGGTAGGTGCCCATGAGCTGGGCCTGCTCGAGCACGTGCCCGCGGAGCGCCTCGAGCACGCGCGCGCGGGTGGGGCGGCCCAGGTCGCCGAGCGGCGCGTCGAGCGCGTAGAGCGTGAAGAAGTAGCGGTGCCGGCCGATGGGCGGGCAGGGCCCGCCGTAGCCGGTGCGCTTCCAGTCGTTCAGCCCCTCGCGCGTCCCCGGCGGCAGCGCCGCGGGCGCGAGGCCCTCCGCCAGGCCGGCGGTGGACGGCGGCAGGTCGTACAGGATCCAGTGCGACCACTCGGTGCGCGGCGCGGCCGGATCCGGCGCGTCGGGGTCGTCCACCACGAGCGCCAGCGCGCGGGCCGCGGCGGGCACGCCGGAGAAGCGGAGCGCGGGCGAGACGTCCTCGCCCTCGCAGGTGTGGCGCGCGGGGATCTCGGCCCCCGGGGCGAACGCGGTCGAGTCGATGGCGAGCGGCACGCGGCCTCCTCCCTGCCGGCGGCGGGTGGCGCCGTCAGCCGCGGTCGATGGGCAGCTCGACCGTGAAGGTGGCGCCCCGGGACGGGGCGCTGTCCAGGCGCACGCTGCCGCCGTGCGCGTCCACCAGCTTGCGCACGATCCACAGCCCGAGCCCGAGGCCGGGGTACTGGCGGGCCGGGGCGGCGCGCTCGAAGCGCTCGAAGATGCGGGCGTGGTGCTCGGGCGCGATGCCGATCCCCTGGTCGGCGACCTCCAGCACCGCCCGCCCCTCGCCCGCCCGCACCACCACCCGCACCTCGCCGCCCCGCCCGTACTTCATGGCGTTCGAGAGCAGGTTCGTGATCACCTGGTCGAGCCGCTGGACGTCCACGGTGCACGGCACCGGCGCCGGCGCGTCCAGCACCACCGGGCAGTCCGCCTCCTCCGCCTCGTCGGCCGCCCGCGCCACCGCGTCGCGCGCGAGCTGGGCGAGGTCGGCCGGCTCGGGCTGGAGCTGGATGCGGCCGGTGGAGATGCGCGACACGTCGAGGAGGAGGTCGGACAGGCGCGCCAGCCGCTCGGCCTGCCGCGCCACCTTGCGCAGGCGGCCGTCGAGCGCGCTCCCCCGCTCCGCGCGCACGTCGCGCGCCAGCAGGTCCACCGCCAGGCGCAGGTTGCCGAGCGGGCCGCGCAGCTCGTGCGAGGCGACGTGCAGGAACTCCTCCCGCGCCTCGGCCCCCCGCTGCACCTCCCGGAACAGCCGCGCGTGCGCGAGCGCCAGCGCGGTGCGCCGCGCCACGTCGGCGAGCAGCGCCAGGTCGCCGGGCCCGCGACAGCGGGTGGGATCCGCGCTGGCCGCGACGAGCGCGCCCAGGCTCCGGCCCTGCACCGACAGGCCCGCGGCCGCCACCGTCATCGGCCGGGCGTCCCCGTCGCGCGGCCCGACCACGAGCGGCGCGCCGCCGGACAGCGCGGCCTCGAGCCCACCCTGCCGCTCCTCCACGAGCGCCAGCGCCTGCGCGCCCAGCCCCGCCGCGTCCGCCTGCGCCACCGGCTCGAGCGCGCCTCCGGGCCCCGGCAGCAGCACCGCCGCGAACTCGCACAGCGCCGGCACGGCGGTCCGGACCACGCCGTCCAGCAGCTCGGCCTCGTCCAGCCGGTCGGCGAGGAGCGCCGCGAGCGCGTCGAGGAACGCGAGCCGTTGCTGCGCCGCCACCGCCGCGGCGCGGGCCACGCGCTCCGCGAGCAGCAGCCGGGCGCGGTCGAGCGCCTGCGCCGCCTGGCTCGCGAGCGACTCGGCGAACGCGCGCGCCTCCGGCGTGAACGTCTGCTCGGCCTCGAACGAGACCGCGAGCACGCCGATCACGCGGTCGCGCACGCGGAGCGGCAGCGCCGCGAGCGCGCCGCCCGGCGCCATGACCTGCCTGCGCAGCTCGGCAACCAGCGGATAGCGCGCGGCCAGCTCGGCCTCGTTCGCCAGCAGCACCGGCTCTCCCCGCCGCCACGCGTCGGTGGCCGGGGTGCGGTCGAGCCTGCCCGCCGCGTGCGCGACCGGCTCTGGAACGCCGGCCGACCGGAGCACGTCGAGCAGGCCGCCGCTCCCCGGGACGAGCAGGAAGCCGTGGGAGCCGCCCAGCGCCGCGATGCCCTCCCGCAGCGCGACGTCCGCCACCTCGTCGGGCGTGCGAGCGCCCGACAGGGCCGCCGTCACCGCCTGCAGGCGCCCGATCCGCGCCGCGGCCGCCTCGGCAGCCTGGCGGGCAGCGTGCTCGGACTCCCACGCGTCCGGCGCCGGCGGCTGCGCTGACTCCCGATGGCTCATGGTGCGTCCCCCGACGAGCACCCAGCCGTCGCATTCGACACCACCCATCCGAGGACTACAAGGCGACATGGAGCCCGGTGCGACTACCGCAAAAGAGTCATCGCTGCGCGGTTTGGGCTTGGACGAACGCCCCGGCCGGGACACACTGGCGCCATGGGTGGGAAGCCGCAGAGGAACGGCGCGGTGGGGCGCGAGCCCGCGCAGCGGGACCGGGCGGACGGAGCCGAGCTCGGGCCGGTGCTCGAGTTCATGGGCGCGCTCTGGACCATGGACCACGCGCTGCAGTCCGCGTCGAAGCGGATGGAGGCGCGGCACGGCGTGACCGGTCCGCAGCGGCTCGTGATCCGGATCGTCGGCCGCTACCCGGGGATCTCGGCGGGCGAGCTCGCCGCGATCCTGCACCTGCACCCGAGCACGCTCACCGGCGTGCTGAAGCGGCTCGCCGGGCGCGGGCTGCTCGAGCGCGTGGCCGACCCGGGCGACGCGCGGCGCGCGCTGCTGCGGCTCACGCGGCGCGGGCGCGAGCTGAACGCGCTGAAGGGCGGCACGGTGGAGCACGCGGTGCGCCGCGCGCTCGCGCAGGTCGAGCCGCGCACCGTGAGCGCCGCGCGCGCCCTCGCCGCCGCGATCGCCGCGGAGCTCGACCGCCTCGGCTGATCGCGCGCGCGCGCAGACGGACGCCGCGGAGATCGCGGCGCGCGTCGCCTGGCGGCGCGCGGGGATGGTGGTAGATTCTCGCGCGTGCGGGTCCTGCTCTCCAACGACGACGGCGTCCACGCGGCCGGCCTGAGGGCCCTCGCCGAGGCGTTCCACGGCGACGAGGTCTGGGTGGTGGCGCCGGATCGCGAGCAGTCCGCCTCCTCGCACGCCATCTCGCTGCACCGGCCGCTCCGGCTGCTGGAGGTCGCGCCGCGCTGGTACGCGGTGGACGGCACGCCCACCGACGCCGTGTACATGGGGCTCAACCTGGTGCTGCGCGACGCCCGCCCGGACGTGGTGGTCTCGGGCGTCAACCACGGCCCGAACCTCGGCAACGACGTGCTGTACTCCGGCACGGTGGCCGCGGCGATGGAGGGCGCGCTGCTCGGCGTGAACGCCGTCGCGGTGTCGCTCGCCGCGCCGCCGCCGCACGACTTCGGCGAGGCGGCCCGGTTCGCCGCGGCGCTCGCCCGGCAGGTGGTGGCGCGGCCGCCGCCCGCGCCCGTGCTCCTCAACGTGAACGTCCCGCCCGGCCCGGTGCGCGGCTACCGCTTCACGCGGCTCGGCCGGCGCACCTACGGCAACGAGGTGGTGGAGAAGACCGATCCGCGCGGCCGCAAGTACTACTGGATCGGCGGCGAGGGGCGCGTCCACAACGAGGACATCCCCGGCTCCGACTGCAACGCGGTGCTGCTGGAGCGGCTCGCGGCGGTGACGCCGCTCCACCTCGACGGCACGCACGACCCGATGTTCCAGGAGCTGCGGAGCTGGACCGTGCCCGGCTACGAGAAGGAGCCGGCCCCGTGATCCGCCGGGCGGCCCTCGCCGCCGCGGCGCTCGCGCTCCTCCCCGGCTGCCCCGCGAAGCCGCCGGTGATCCGCCCCTCGCAGCCCGCTGCCCGGCCCTTGCCCATCCCGCTCCAGGCGCCGGCCGGCCACGACGAGCCGGCGCTGGCCGGGATCGTCCACGTGGTGCGGCGGGGCGAGACGCTGTACCGGATCGCCCGCGCCTACGGCATCGACCCCGCCGACCTGATGGAGACGAACGGCATCGCCGACCCGCGCAACGTGGCGGTCGGGACCGAGCTGTTCGTGCCCGGCGCGAGCGCGCCCGCCGAGGTGACGCCGTATCCCGGCCCGATGCCGGCCGGCCCCGCGCCGTCGCCCGGGGCGTCGAGGCCGTCGCCGGCCGTCGCGTCGGCCGCGCCGGCGGTCCCGGCCGCACGCGCCCCCGCCGCGGGCCGCGCCGATCTCGTGGCGGCGCCGCCGCGCGAGCCCGACGACGGGCCGCCGGTCGTCCGCCAGGGCGCCCCGTCGCGCCTCGGCTGGCCGCTCAAGGGCGTGCTGTACGGGCGCTACGGCGTCCGCGCCGGCCAGCGGCACGACGGCATCGACATCGCGGCGCCGGAGGGGACGCCGGTGCTGGCCGCGGCGGACGGCAGCGTCATCTACGCCGGCGAGCAGGCCGGCTACGGCGCGGTGGTGATCCTGCGCCACGACGGCGGGCTGGTGACGCTCTACGCGCACAACTCCGAGGTGCTGGTGAAGGAGGGCGCGCGGGTCGGCCGCGGCCAGCCCATCGCGCGCGTGGGCCAGACCGGCCGGACCACCGGCCCGCACCTGCACTTCGAGGTGCGGGAGGGGACGCGGCCGCGCAACCCGCTGCTCTTCCTGCCCTGAAGTCGGCGCGGATCCCGTGGTAAGGTGCGCCCCCATGATGGACGCCGTCCGCGCCAGGATCCGCGACGTTCCCGACTTCCCGAAGAAGGGGATCGTCTTCAAGGACATCACGCCGGTCCTCTCGGATCCGCACACGTTCCGCGAGGTGATCGACGCCTTCGTCGGGCGCTGGAAGGGCGAGCGCGTGGACAAGGTGATCGGGATCGAGTCGCGCGGCTTCATCTTCGCGGCGCCCATCGCCTACGCGCTCGGCGCCGGCTTCACCATCGTGCGCAAGCCGGGGAAGCTGCCCTGGGAGACCATCCGCGAGGTCTACGCGCTGGAGTACGGCGAGGGCGCGCTGGAGCTGCACATCGACGCCATCGGGCCCGGCGACCGGGTGCTGGTGGTGGACGACGTGCTCGCCACCGGCGGCACCGCCGGCGCGGCGGGGCGGCTGGTGGCCCGGCAGGGCGCGGAGCTGCTCGGGTACTCGTTCCTGGCGGAGCTCTCCTTCCTGAACGGCGCGCGCCAGCTCGGCCACGCCAAGGTCCACTCGCTGCTCACGTTCTGAGCGTGAACGCGGCGGCGCGTGCCCGTCCCGTCCGCCGCGCTTATGATCGCGGCGTGACCGTGACCGCGCCCGCGCACCGCACGCTCAAGTTCCTCGGCACCGCCGGCGCGCGCTTCGCCGTGTCCACCCAGCTCCGCCACTCCGGCGGGCTGGTCTGGTCGCTCGGCGGCGCCACGATCTGGGTCGATCCCGGCCCCGGCGCGCTGGTCCGCGCGCTCTCCTCGCGGCCGAAGATCGACCCCGCCAAGGTGGACGCGCTGGTGATCACGCACCGGCACCTCGATCACGCGGGCGACGCCACCGCGGTGGTGGAGGCCATGACGCGCGGCGGGTTCTCGCCGCGCGGGACCCTGCTCGCGCCCCGCGACGCGCTCGAGACCGAGCCTGTGGTGTTCCGATACGCGCAGGCGTTCCCGGCGCGCGTCGGCGTGCTCGCGCCCGGCGCGCGCCACGCGCTCGCGCCCGGGGTGACGCTCGAGACGCCCGTCGCGCACGACCACGGGGTCGAGACCTACGGGTACCTGCTCACCGCGCCCGGCCTCCGCGCCGGCCACGTGGTGGACACGTTCTGGATGGACGCGCTGCCGGAGGCGTACGCGGGGGTCGATCTCCTGCTGGTGAACACCACCCGCCTGCAGGGCGGCGACCGCCGCTACCTGCACCTCGGCGCGGACGACGCGGAGCGGCTCGTGGCGGCCGTGCGGCCGCGCCTCGCGGTGCTCACGCACCTCGGCATGCAGCTCCCGCCGCGCAAGGCCGACGCCGCGGCGCTCGAGATCTCGCGGCGCACCGGGGTGCCCACCGTGGCGGCGCGGGACGGGTGGCTCCTCGACCTCGACGATCTCCCCGCCGCCGCGGCGCGGGCCCGGTCGCGCGCGCCGCAGGCGCCGGCCCCGGACGGCGGGCCGGCCGCGTGAGCGCGCTCGCCGTCGCGCTCGCGGCGCTGGCGCTCGCGGGGTGGGCGCGGGTGGCGTGGAGCGGCCTGCGCAGCGATCGCGCGCTGGCCCGGCTCGAGGACCTCCCCCTGCCGCGCGAGGTGCCGCGGGTGTCGGTGGTGGTCCCGTGCCGCGACGAGGCCCCGCACGTGGAGCGGGCGGTGCGGTCGCTGCTGGCGCAGGACCTGCCCGGCCTGGAGGTGGTGGCGGTGGACGACCGCTCCGGCGACGCGACCGGCGCGATCCTCGACCGGGTCGCCGCGGCCGAGCCCCGCCTCTCGGTGGTGCACGTGCGCGAGCTGCCCGCCGGCTGGCTGGGGAAGAACCACGCCTGCGCCGCCGGGGCGCGGCGCGCGCGGGGCGAGTGGCTGCTGTTCACCGACGGCGACGTCGTGTTCGGGCCGGGGGCGCTGCGCCGCGCGGTCGGCCACGCCGAGGCGCTCGGGCTCGGCCACCTCGCCGCCGCGCCGCGCTTCGTCGCCCCCGGGACGCTGGAGCGCGCGTTCGTGGCGGCGTTCGCGGCGTTCGCGGCCGGGGCGTTCCGGGTGTGGGAGCTGCCGCGCGCCGGGACGCGCGGGTTCGCCGGGGTGGGCGCGTTCAACCTGGTCCGGCGCGACGCCTACGACGCGGTGGGCGGGCACGCGCGGCTGCGCCTCGAGGTGGTGGACGACGTGAAGCTCGGGCTGCTGCTGCGCCGCAGCGGCGTGCCGCAGGGGCTCGTGAACGGCGGGGCGCTCGTGTCGGTCCGCTGGCAGCACGGCTTCGTCCGGTCCGTGCTGGGGCTGGTGAAGAACGCGTTCGCCGGCGCGGAGTACCGGGTGGCCCGCGCGCTCGGGGTGGCGCTGTGGGCGATGTTCCTCGGCGCGGCGCCGCTCGCCCTCGCGCTCGCCGCGCCCGCCGGCCTGGCCCGCGCGCTCGGCGCGCTCGCCCTCGCGCTGTCCGCCGCGGTGCTCGGCGTGACCGCCCGGCGGGTGGCGGGCGGGGGCGGCGCCGAGGGGCTGCTCATGCCGCCCTGCACCGTGCTGCTCGGGGCGGTGCTGCTCGCCAGCGCCGCCGCGGCCGCGTGGCGCGGGGGCGTGGTGTGGCGCGGCACGTTCTACCCGCTCGCAGCGCTGCGGCAGGGCTGCCTGCGGCGCGCGGACCTCCCTGCGGCGGGCGCGGCCGGCTGGCCGCACGCCCCGGCCGAGCGGGCGCGGCGGAGCGCGCCGTGACGCCGCTTCGGTGATAGGTTTCGCGCGAATGCTCGGCCCGACCCTCTACACCGACGTGTCCGTCCTCGCCGCCTGGGACGAGACGGCGCCGTTCCGCGGCATCCGCCTGTCGCTGCCCCCCGCGCTGGCGCGCGCCCACCGCGCGCCCGGACAGGTGGTGAAGGTCCGGACGGCCGCCGGCGAGGGCTTCTTCGCGCTGGCGAGCGCGCCGTCGCCCGACGCGGTGGTGGACCTGCTGGTGAAGCGCGGCGGCAAGGTGGCCGACGCCGCCATCGTCGCGGCCGCGCCCGGCGCGACGCTCGCCATCACCGAGCCGTTCGGGAAGGGGTTCCCGGTCGAGGAGGCCGCCGGGCGCGACGTGCTCCTGTTCGCGGCCGGCTCCGGCATCGCCCCGATCCGCGCGGTGGTGCAGCACGTGCTCGCGCACCGCGACGCGTTCCGCCGGGTGACGCTGTTCTACGGCCAGCGCCACGGCGCCGAGTTCGCGTACCGCGCCGAGCACCTCGCCTGGGAGCGCGGCGGCGTGCGGCTCGTGCTCTGCCCGTCCGGCGAGGACGACGCCTGGCCCGGCGTGCGCGGCCGGGTGCAGGAGGTGGCGCGCGCCCTCGCGTTCGGCGGCACGCCGCCGGAGGAGACCGTCGCGTTCGTGAGCGGGATGACCGCCATGGTGGACGACGTGCGCCGGGTCCTCGCCGGCGCCGGCATCCCCCCGCAGCACGTGTTCGCGAACTTCTGAGCGCCCAGGGGGAGCCGGTGACCGCCACGCCCGACAGCGACCTGCACGCCCGCCGGCTGCTCCTCGCCTTGCTGGTGCTGGCGCTGCTCCTCGCCGGCTGGATGGTGAAGCCGTTCTGGGTGGCGTTCTTCCTCGCGGCCGTGCTCACCGCCGCGCTGCGACGCTGGATGGAGTGGCTCTCGGGGCGGCTGCGCGGGCGGCGCTCGCTCGCGGCCGGGCTGCTCACGGTGGGCGTGCTGCTCGCGGGGGTCGTCCCGGTCGCCGCGCTCGGCGCGGTGCTGATCCGCGAGGCGGTGGACGGGATCCAGTGGCTGCGCAGCGCGCTCCAGAGCGAGGGGGTGTGGGGACTGGTGAGCCGCCTGCCCGGGCCGATCGAGGATCTCGCCCACCGCGCCGTCACCGCGCTCGGCGATCCGCAGCGCCAGCTCCAGCAGCTCGCCGGCGAGCAGGGCGGGCAGGCCGCCGCGGCGGTCGGGGGGGTGCTCGCCGCCACCGGCACGTTCGTGCTGCAGACGGTGTTGATGCTCATCGCGCTGTTCTTCTTCCTGACGGACGGGCAGCGGCTCATCGCCTGGGTGGACGCGCGCGTGCCGCTGCGGGCGGGTCAGTTCCGGACGCTGGTGGAGGACTTCCGGCGCACCACGCTGTCGGTCGTGGCCGCGACCGCCGCGACCGCCGGGATCCAGACCGTGACCGCGCTCGCCGGGTACCTCATCGCGCGCGCGCCCAACCCGATCTTCCTGGCGGTCCTCACCCTGGTGGTGGCGCTCATCCCCGCGGTGGGCGCGACCGCCATGGTGCTGGCGGTCGCGGCGCTGCAGTTCGCCACCGGCCACACCGTGTCCGGGATCTTCCTCGCGATCTGGGGCGCGGCGGTGGTGTCGCTCGTGGACAACGTGGCGCGCCCCTACCTGCTCAAGGGCGGGATGGAGCTGCACGGCGGCGTGGTGTTCTTCGCGCTGCTCGGCGGCCTGGCCGCGTTCGGCGGCATCGGGCTCATCCTCGGGCCGCTCGTGGTGACGTTCCTGGTGACGGTGCTGAACATGTACCGGCGCGAGCTCGGCAAGAGGCCCGCCTCCCCGACGCCCGCGCCGGCCCCGGGAGCCGGGCCCGGGACCGCCGAGGACGCGATCGCAGCGCCCCGCCCGGACGGGCGGGGCTGAGCGTCAGCCCGCGGCCGGGCGCCGGCCGGCGCGCGGCCGCCTGCCTTCGAGCACCTCGGAGAGGTGATCGAGGAGCACGCGGACCTTCGGCAGCAGGTGGCGGTTCGGCGCGTACAGCGCGTGCACCGGGAACGGCGCGAGCGGGTGGTCCTCCAGCACCTGCACCAGCTTGCCGCTCGCGAGCGCGTCCGCCACCACGAAGTCGAACAGCGCGACGATGCCCTTCCCGGCGACGGCCGCCTCGCGCAGCGCCTCGGCGTCGTCGGAGTGGAACGGCCCGTCCACCTCCACGTCGTGCGTCCCCTCCCCGGCCACGAAGCGGTACGGATCCGGCCGCCCGTCGCGCAGGTAGCCCAGGCAGGCGTGGCGGGCGAGCTCGTGCGGCGTGCGCGGCGAGCCGTGGCGGCGCAGGTACGCGGGCGCGGCGCACACCAGGATCCGGCGCTCGCCCAGCCGCCGGGCGATCAGCGTCGAGTCGGACAGCCGCCCCATGCGCACCGTCACGTCGATCCCCTCCGCCACCGGATCGATGAACGCATTCCGGAGCGTGAGCGCGATGCGCAGGTCGGGGTGCCGGTCCAGCAGCCGCGGCAGGGTCGGCGCGAGGAGCGCGCGACCGAGCCCCACCGGCGCGTCCACGCGGAGCAGCCCCGACGGCCGGCCGGCGCTCCGCGCGATGGCGTCCTGCGCCTCGCGCAGCTCCTCCAGGATCCGCAGGCAGCGGTCGTGGAAGGCGCGCCCGTCGTCGGTGAGCGAGAGCGCGCGGGTGGTGCGCGCGAGCAGCGGCGCACCCAACGCACGCTCCAGCTGCGCCACGCGGCGGCTCACCGCCGACGGCGTGACGCGCAGGCGGCGGGCGGCCGCGGCGAAGCTGCCCGCCTCCACGGTGGCGGCGAAGAGCTGGATCGCGGCGAGCGAGAGCATGATTCGTGCGGATCCAGCACGAGTGCCCTTCCCACGCCTGCCGTCGCGCGCCGCCGGCACGGATCGCATGCTCCCTGCCGCGCGGCGCTGGGTCGCCGCGACGGAACCGGGAGACGACATGAAGGCGTGGATCATCGACGGGAAGTTCGGGCTGGACGCGCTCCGGGTGGCGGAGCGCGAGACGCCGCGGCCGCGGGCGGGCGAGGTGCTGGTGCGCGTGCGCGCCGCCTCGCTCAACTCCCGCGACCTCGGGGTGGTGGAGGGGTTCTACTTCCCCGCGCAGCCGCTGCCGCTCACCCCCGGCTCGGACGCGGCCGGCGAGGTGGCGGCGGTGGGCGAGGGCGTCACCCGGGTGCGCCCGGGCGATCGCGTGGCGCTCACGTTCCAGCAGGCCTGGATCTCCGGCCGCCCCGACCCGGCGGCGCTGCACGCCTCCACGCTGGGAGGCCCGCGCGAGGGCGTGCTCGCCGAGTACGCCCTCGCCGACGCCGAGGGCGTGGTGCGCTACCCCGAGCACCTCACCTTCGCCGAGGCGTCCACGCTCCCCATCGCCGGCGTGACCGCCTGGCAGGCGCTGTTCACCGAGGCGCAGGTGGGGCCGGGCAGCGTGGTGGTCGTGCAGGGCACCGGGGGCGTGGCGGCGTTCGCGATCCAGCTCGCCCGGGTCGCCGGCGCACGGGTCATCATCACGTCGCGCAGCGCCGCGAAGCTGGAGCGCGCCCGCGCGCTCGGCGCGCACGACGGGATCGACACCGGGGTCGAGCCGGCCTGGGACGAGCGGGTCCTCGCGCTGACCGGCGGGACCGGCGCGGACGTGGTGGTGGACGTGGCGGGCGGAGATCTGCGCCGGTCGGTGAACGCGCTGCGCTGGGGCGGGCAGGTCAGCCTGGTGGGCCTGCTCGGCGGGGCGACCGCGCGGCTCGAGGTGGTCCCGAGCCTCCTGCGGCGCGCGCGCATCCAGGCGATCAGCGTGGGCAGCCGCGAGATGTTCGAGGCGCTCAACCGGCTGGTGGCGCTGCACCGGCTCCGCCCCGCCATCGCGCGGACCTATCCCTTCGAGCGCGCGAACGAGGCCATCGCCGCGCTGCGGGCCGGCGACCACGTCGGCAAGCTCGTGGTCGAGGGCGCCGCGGCGTAGGCCCGGCGCCGGGGAGCAGGCCGCGACGGCGGCCGCGCTCGCACCCGCGCCGCCACGCGCGCACCTCTCGGCACCCGCCGTGAAGCACGGCCCCGCCCGCCCCGTTCCCGCGAACGCGGGACGCGGCTACAGTGCGCCGCCATGACCCCCTCCCGCCTCGTCCTGGCGCTCGTCCTCGCGCTGCCCCTGCTCCCGCAGCCGGCCCGCGCGCAGGTCCACGCCCAGCTCCGCATCGACCTGCCCATCTCCCCGCGCCTGGTGGTGATCCAGCCCGGCGTCCAGGTGGTGCCCGAGTACCAGGACGAGGTGTTCCACCAGGGCGGCTGGTACTGGCTGCGCCGCGAGGACGGCTGGTACCGCGCGCAGTCGCCGCGCGCCGCGTTCGTGATGGTCGAGCCGCGCATCGTGCCGCGCGTGCTCGTGACGCTCGCGCCGGGCCGCTACCGGAACTGGCAGCCCGTGGAGGCCGCCGCGCCGCCCCCTCCGCCGCCCCCGCCGTACCGCCCCGCCCCGCCTCCTCCGCCGCCCGAGTACCGGCCCGCCCCGCCCCCGCCGCCGCCGCGCCACGCCCCCGCGAACGTGGTGCGCGTGAAGGAGCTGAACGCCGGGTACGTCCGCGCCCGCGTCATCTACGCGAAGGAGGTCCGCGCGTACGAGGGTCGGATCGGCCGCATGGTGCGCGACGACCAGTGGAAGCGCGGCATGCGCAAGCACGGCGGCGGACGCATCGAGGCCGACGAGCTCGAGGCCGACGTGATCTACGCGAAGGAGGTCAACGCCGACTGGATCGACGCCGCGGAGATCCACGCGAAGGAGATCCGGATCGGCGAGGGCGACGACGACCGCCACGACCGCGACGGCGACTGGCGGCGGTGAGCGGCGCCGAGCGCCCGTGAGCGCCGCCGCTCGCGGTCGCGCCCCTACGCGCCCATCCCCGTGAACGGCGCCCCGTTCAGCAGCCACGTGAGGCCATCCGGCGCGCGCCCGAAGACGGTCAGGTAGCCGCCGTGGACGCAGCGGAGGTGGTGGAACGCGCAGAGCGCCACCTGGTTCTCCGCCTCGTCCCCGCCGCCGTGCGACCGGAACAGCACGTGGTGCGCGTGGGCCGCGCGGTGGCTGCAGCCCGGGACCTGGCACCAGCCCAGGTCGCGCGCGCGCGCGCGCTCCGAGCGGCTCGGCGAGCGCTTCAGCACGTCCCCCCACTGCCCCAGGAAGTGCGCGCCGAGGATGGCGAGGCACGATCCGGCCGGCACGAGGCGCCCCACCCGCTTCCGGACCGTCTCGAACGCAGCCGCGAGGAGCACGCCCACCCGGCGGGGCAGCGGGACCGAGACCTTCCGCTGCGCACGCAGCTGCCACTCCCGCTCGCCCTCGACCGCACGCCGGAGCGCCACGCAGGTCAGCGCCTTCGCCCGCGGGATCCACGGCGCGATCTCCTCCTCCGGGAGCCGGGCCAGGATCCGCCGCCGCTCGTACGAGACCCCCTGCCGGCGCGCCTCGCGGAGCCCCGCGGACCGCGCCAGCCGCTCCTCGTGCTCCGCCCGCTGCTCCACCGCGCGCGGCGGCAGGCGCAGCCGCTCCTCCACGTAGTGGCGGAACGTGGCGAACCCCAGGCGCAGGTGCATGCCGCTCCGGCGGATCGCGTACGCGCAGGCGCCGATGACGTCCTCCAGCGTGGCGCGCGCCGCCGCGAGCTCGCGCAGCGTCCGGTCGATCTCCTGCGCGGTCGCGCCGTCGGCGAAGCGCACCTCCGGCGCCGGCCAGGACTCGATCGGCGGGAGCAGCGGCCAGCGTTCCGGCTCCGATTCGAGCGCCGCGCGCCGCGCGCGCTCGCCCGCCAGCGCCGGCCGGAACTCCGGCCCCAGCGGGCGGGCCCCGTCGTGATCGCCGTCCGTCGAGAACTCCGCCAGGTACTCCTGCGCCAGCGCCTCCAGCCGCTCGGCCCGGGTCGAGCCCGGCATGTTCCGGCCCGCCGCCTCGAGCGCGGCATCGACCACGAGCCGCTCGGCCTCCGGCAGCTGCGTGCGCAGCGTCACCCACGCCTCGTCCTCGTCCTCCCGTCCGGTGGCGCCGCCCGCCCGCCGGACCCCGTCCTCCAGCTCCCGCACCGTCTGCCCGGCCGCGCGCTCCACCCAGAACGCCTCCGCGTCGCCGGTCGCCGCGTCCAGCACCGTCTCCGCCGCGCGGAGGCCCACCCGCCCCGAACGCATCGCCTCCCGCAGGCGCGGGCGCGTGGCGAGCCCTTCCCCGAGCCGCGCCAGGCCCGCCGCCGCGCGCTTGCCGATCCCGAGGACCTCGCGCGCGTAGTCGTCGAGGTGGAAGCCCAGCGCCGCGAGCCGCTCGCCGCGGCGGAGCGCCGCCAGCCCCTCGGCGATCGCGACGTCGATCGCGCCGCGCCCCCGCGCCGCCCACGCCAGGATCCGCTCGCACGCGTCCGCCTCCGGCTCGCCACCCCGGAACCAGCGGTCCAGCTCCGCCCGGCTGTACGGAGGCAGCTCGCGGAGCGGCAGGAGCGCGTGCGCCGCCTCGGCGGTGCCCGTCAGGTCGGCGGCCCCGAGGCCGGCGCGAGGAGCGGCGTCCATGCGTCCACCCTCGCACGCGCGTCTGACACTCACCGTGAACCCAGAAGGAGCGCGCGGGAGCGTGGCGGCGCGCAGCAGGCGCCCGGTCCGGCCGGTCCCCCCACCCGCGCCAGGATGGCCGGCCGCGAGCTCGCGAGCTCCTTTCGCGATTCACGCCTGCCCGCCGCCCGCGAGCCGTGCATGGGTCGCCCCCCGCCCGCGGAGCCGCGCGGGGGCACCGCCCCGCCTGCCGACCGGCCCGTGTCTAGATTGAAGGGCGACCGCAGCCTGCGCCGGAGCACGCCGCTCCCGACAAGCCGGCCCTGGAGGGAGCCCATGGACGCCCAGTCGCAGACCCCAGCCTCGCTCGTCCACTTCTACGACACCCGCACGCACGCCATCGCGTGCGGGGAGCACGGTCCGGATCGCCGATCCACCAAGCATCCGCGCCAGGTGACGTGCCAGTCCTGCGTCGCCCTGTTCGACACGCCGCGCACGCACGCCGAGGACGCCGGCGCCGTCTCGTGATCCGGCGGGGCGTCGCGCGCGGCCCGCCGCGGCGCCCCGCCCGAGCCGACGCGGGCAGGTCGTGAGACTCGTGCGAGCCCGCAGGCTCGCCTACGAGAGGTGGCGGAGCTTGTCCGGGTTGCGGACGGCGTAGATCCCCACCACCAGCCCGTCGCCGATCTCGATCGCCAGCGTCTCGACGCCCTCGGGGCCGTGCACCACGAACCCCGGCATGCCGTTGATCCAGGCGCGCTCGTAGGCCTTCGCGCCCGGGAACGCGGGGTGCTTCACGATCTTCTCGAGGAACTGCACGATGGCGGCCCGGCCCTCGATCGGCTGGAGCACCGCCGCGCGCTTGCCACCGCCGTCCGCGTAGAACACCGCGTCCTCCGCGAGCAGCCGCGAGAGCGTGCCGACGTCGCCGCTGGTCAGCGCCGCCTGGAACGCGTCGGCGAGCCGCCGCGCCTCCTCGTCGGACGCGCGGAAGCGCGGCCTCGCGTCGCGCACGTGCCCCCGCGCGCGCGACGCGAGCTGGCGGACCGCGGCCTCGGAGCGCTCCAGCACGCCCGCGACGTCCGCGAACTCCATGTCGAACACGTCGTGGAGCAGGAACGCCGCGCGCTCGAGCGGCGAGAGGCGCTGCAAGGTGACGAGCAGCGCCACCGAGAGATCGTGCGCCAGCCCCGTGCCCTCCGGCTCGACCAGCGGCTCCGGCAGCCACGTCCCGACGTACTCCTCCCGCCGCGCGCGCGCGGAGCTCAGGCGGTCCAGGCAGAGCCGCGTGACCGTGCGGATGAGGAACGCGCGCGGCGACTCGACCCCGTCGCGCGCCGCGCCGTTCCAGCGCAGGAACGCGTCCTGGACCACGTCCTCCGCCTCGGCCACCGAGCCGAGCATCCGGTAGGCCACCTGCACCAGGTCCGCCCGGTGCGGCTCGAAGTCCCTGGCCGCGTCGGTCAAGCCGCCGCCCCCCGCGCCACCGCCACCACCACCGGCAGGTCGCCCACGTGCACGCGCTGGCAGGCCTTGCCGTGGCCCATCGCGTACTTCAGCGTCGGGTAGAGCCGGCCCGCGTTGATCGCGAACGCCAGCGCGATGAGCGCGCGCGGGCCCCAGCGCCCCACGATCTCCTCGCGCAACCCGTCCGCCTCCGGCGCGTGCGCGAGCACCGCGCGCGCGTAGCGAACGCCCAGCCGCACGTCCTCCGGCATCCGCGCCAGGTCGTTCGAGAGCACCGCCTGGAGCACGTCCGCCGGCACGCCGCGCTCGAGCGCCATCGTGACGCCGAGCTGCGTGCACGGCCCGCAGTCCTCGCTCGCCGTGACGACGATCCCGACGCAGAAGTGCACCGCCTCCGGGACGTCGCGCCTGTAGTACCCGAGCTTGGCCGCACGCATGAACATGCGGAACGCCTTGAAGTCGGTGTCCAGCAGCTCGCGGACGTAGCCCGCGTCGTAGTCGTACTGCTTCTCGAACGCCGACAGTTGCTTCCGGATCAACCACTTCAGCATGTGCGGTCTCCTCCTGATCTCGTTCTGCCTGGGAGACGGATCAGGGGGACGGCCTGTGACATGCTCGAGCGGGACGCGGGGCGCGCCGGGCGAGCGCCCGTCCCCGCGGCTTCGGGGAAGCGCCGCCACGGCAGGACAGGGCGGATCCTCGGCCGTGCGGCGAGCGCGCGCCGGCGCCCCTACACCCGGTGCTTCTCGAACGCCGCGCGGATCTCCGGCGGGATGGGCGCCTTCTTCCAGGCGGGCACCTCGATGCAGCAGAGCACGATCGTCGAGCTGGCGGCGGCGTCGGCCTCGTTCGGCCGGAAGACGTCGTAGCGGATCGAGATCGAGTGCGCGCCGATGTGCAGCGTGGTGAGCTGGATCGTCACCGCGTCGCCGTGCTGCAGCGGCTTCTCGAAGTCGGTCTCGATGCGCACCACCGGCAGCGCGACCTTGAGCTGGTCGCCGAGATCCCAGAACGGGATGCCGACCTCGGCGGTGAAGAAGTCCTCCAGCGCGCGGTGGAAGAAGTCGTAGAAGCGCGGGAAGTACACGATCCCGGCGCGATCGACGTCGGGGTGGCGGACCGGCTGGCGGATGCGGAAGGCCATGGCTGCTCGTCTCCTCGTGTCGGCGATGCAGGCGGTGCGCGTGCGCGTCAGGCGAGCGGCTTGAACGCGCGGAAGGCGAGCAGCGTCTCGGTGTCGCGGACGCCGGCCACCTTCTGGACCTGGTCGGGGATGAGATCTCCGAAGGCGTCGTACTCGGGGGCGTACAGCTTCACCAGCAGGTCCCAGGTGCCGGTGACGGAGTGGACCTCGGACACGCCCTCGATCTCCATGAGCGCGTTCGCCACCTCCTCGATGCGGCCCAGCTCGCACTTCACCAGCACGAACGCTGCCTTCATGTCGCCTCCGGTCGAGTCCGATCTTCTACCATTTCCCCGGCCGGGCCGTGCCGCGCCGGCGGCATCCCGCGCGGGCGCGGGTCAGGGCCAGCCCGGCGCGTCCCCGTGCCAGTCGGCGGTCACCTCCAGCCACATGGCCAGCCCGGCCCACCGCCCGTAGGGCGCGAACCAGCGGCGCAGCGTGCGATCGGCGGGGGGCCGGCGTTTCCCCCGGAGGCGTGCGAGCTTGGGGCGCGTCCACGAGTCGAGCGCGAGGTGGTCGTGGCGGCCGAGCAGGCGGAGCAGGTGCTCGGTCGCGTACGGGCCGAACCCCTTCAGCTCCGAGATCCGGCGGCCGAGCGCGTCGGTGTCGAGCGGGGAGCGCCGCAGGCCCTCGAGGTCGAGCGTCCCGTCCGCCGCGCCGCGGGCGAGGGCCAGCAGGTACGACGCGCGGTAGCCGGCGCGGATCTCGTCCCGGTAGAAGCGCTCGGTGCGCGCGGCCATCGCCTCGGGCGTGGGGAACGTGCGGGTGCCGAGCGGCCCGGGCTCGCCGAGCGCCTCGCAGAGCCGCGTCACCATGGAGCGGGTGAGCGCCCACGAGCAGTTCGTCGTGCACAGCGTCTTCACCGCGTCCTCGTACACGGTCGGTGACCGGAGCAGCCGGCCCGCGCCGCGCGCGAGCGCCCAGCGGAGGTCGGGCAGGTCCCGGCCCTTCCCGGCGGCGCGCCGGCGCTCGAGCTCCGCCGCGAGCGACTGGAAGGGCCCGAGGTCCTCGTCGAGCGCGAGGCAGGCGCCGAGCAGCGCGCGCGCCTCGCGCGCCTCGGCGGCGCCGAGCCTTCCCTGCGCGAACGCGCGGAACGCCAGCCGGCCGGGCTCCCCCTCGGCCACCTCGGTGTACGCGACGCGTGCGCTGGACAGCCGCAGGGGGCGCCCGAGCACGCGGCGCGCCTCGTCCCAGCGCCACGGCGGCAGGTCGTACCAGCCGTGGCTCCGGACGGTGAGGACGAGGTCGAACGGCTCGGGCACTTGCATCGCTCACCCTGCGGGGCCCCTGCGGGGCCGCATCGAGGAACCGACCACCGGTGCAGCTTCTACCATCGGAGGGACCGCCGAGGTGCCACGGCGAAGGTGACACATCCGCGCCGGAGAACGCGGCGCCCGGGCGGCGCCGGTGGTAGCCTCTCGCGGCCGATGCGCCTCGCCGCCCGCCCCGCGACCGTCCTGCTGCTGCTCTCCGCCGCCGTCCACGCCGCCGCGGCCCCGCCTCCCGCCCCTGCGCCCGGCCCCGCCCCGGCCGCCGCCGCTGTGACGGCGGGGGCCGCCGCCGCGAGCGCGTCCGACACCCCGCCGCCCGCCGCCGAGCCGGGGGAGCGCACCGCCGAGACCGCCGCGCACCCGGAGGGCCACGTGGCCGCCGCGGAGGCGGAGCGCCACGGCAACCGCTGGTTCGCGCTGCCGGTCCTGTTCTGGCTGCCGGAGACGCGGCTCGGCTTCGGCGCCACCGGCGGCCTGCACCTCGACCTCCGCGGCGCGCCGCGGCCGTCGAGCGTGTTCGTGGGCGCGGTCTACACGCTGGAGCGGCAGGGCTCGGTGGACGTCGCCGGCGAGATCTACCTGCCGAACGGCATGCTGCTGAGCGGCCGCACGCGCGTGGTCCACTTCCCGGACGTCTTCTACGGGATCGGGCCCCACACCACCGCCGAGGACCGCGAGAAGTTCACCCGCCGCGGCGCCGAGGCGGTCGTCACCGCCGAGCTGCCGGTGCTGCCGAACCTCCGCATCGGACCGCGGGTGGACCTGCGCGCCGAGGAGATCCAGGACCGCGAGCCGGGCGGCCTGCTGGCGCGCGGCACGGTGGCGGGCTGGGACGGCTACACCGCCGCCTCGGCCGGCGCGAGCGCCACCTACGACACGCGCGACAGCACGTTCTGGCCGATGCGCGGGACGGTGCTGCAGGCCTGGTACGTGTACGCGCCGGCGGCGCTGGGGCGGCGGCACGCCACCTTCGGCCGCGGCGTGGCGGAGGCGCGCCACTTCGTGCCGCTCGGCCACCGCCGCGTGCTCGGCCTGCACGCCTACGCCGAGGGCGCGCACGGCGATCCGCCCTTCACCCTGCTGCCGAAGCTCGGCAGCACCCGGTTCCTGCGCGGGATCCGCGAGGGGCGCTACCGCGACCGCGTGGACTGGGTCACGCAGGCGGAGCTCCGCACGCCGGTGGTGGGCCGCCTCGGCGCGGCCGCGTTCGCGGCGGTGGGCGACGTGGCGCCCTCGCTGCGCGCGCTCACGCTGCAGTCGGTGAAGGCCTCCGGCGGCGCCGGCCTGCGGTGGCGGCTCACCGAGGACGGCGCGAACATCCGGGTGGACGTCGCGGCGAGCCGGCTGGGCGTCGAGCTGTACGTGCTCGTGCTGGAGGCGTTCTAGGAACGCTCGACTCCGCCCTTCGACTCCGCCCTTGGACTTCGCCCTTCGACTTCGCCCTTCGACTCCGCCCTTCGACTTCGGCGAGCCTGCGGCTCGCCTACGCTCAGGGTGAGCGGCCGGGATCGCCTACGCTCAGGGTGAGCGGCCGGGATCGCCTACGCCCAGGGTGAGCGGCCGGGGTCGCCTACGCTCAGGGTGAGCGGGCGGAATCGTCTAGGGTCAGGGTGAGCGGGCAATCGCCTACGCTCAGGGTGAGCGGGCCCATGCTCAGGGTGAGCGGAGGTCGCCTGCGCTCACCCTGAGCGTAGGCCGGGCCGGCGGCCCGGCCGGAGTCGAAGGGCCCGCCCCTAGACCGCGGCCTCGGTCGCGCCGTGGCACTTCTTGTACTTCTTGCCCGAGCCGCACGGGCAGGGGTCGTTGCGGCCGACCTTCGGGTGCTGGCGCACCACGGTCTCCTGCTTCGGCGCGGGCTTCGCGTCGCCGTCGCCGGCGGACTCGGCGTGGCTGGCGGTGATCCGCTGGAGCGCCTTGCGCTGCATGGCCAGGCGCTTCGCCTCGAGCTCCTCGGCGGTCTCCTGGCGGACGAGCTGCAGGCGGAGGAGGTTGCCGATGACCGCGCTCTTCACGCGCCAGGTCATCTGCACGAACATCTCGTAGCCCTCCTTCTTGTACTCCTGCTTCGGATCCTTCTGGCCGTAGCCGCGCAGGCCGATTCCCTGGCGCAAGTGGTCCATCGAGAGCAGGTGGTCCTTCCACTGCTGGTCGATGGCCTGGAGGTACAGGTACTGCTCCCAGCGGCGCAGCACCGGGATGCCCTCGGGGTCCTTCCCGAGCTCCTCCTCCTTGGCCCGGTACAGCTTCTCCACCACGTTGAAGACCTGCTCCTCGAGCGCGCGGCGCGCCTCCTGCGGGCGGCCGACCGGCGGCGTGAACTTCATCTCCACGCCGAACTGCTCGCGGATGTTTGCCGACAGGCCCTCGAGGTCCCAGTCGGCGACGCGGCTCGGGCAGCTCGCGCCCACCATCTCGACCACCAGGTCCTCGACGAGGTCGAGCATGTGCTCGCCCGCGTCGGCCCAGGTGAACACCTGCTCGTGCCGGGTCTTCTTCCTGGTCTTGGGGTCCTCCTCGTACTCGACCACCGGCACGCCGGCGCCGAAGCCCAGCACCATGCGGCGCAGCCGGTAGATCGACCGGCGCTGCTGGTTCATGACGTCGTCGTACTCGAGCAGGTTCTTGCGGATGTCGAAGTTGTGCGCCTCGACCTTCTTCTGCGCGCCCTCGATGGCCTTGGTGAGCCAGGGGTGCTCGATCTGCTCGCCGTCCTTCATGCCCATGCGGCCCATGAGCCCCTGGATCCGGTCGGACCCGAAGATGCGCATGAGCTCGTCCTCGAGGGACAGGTAGAAGATCGAGGAGCCGGGGTCGCCCTGGCGGCCGGCGCGGCCGCGGAGCTGGTTGTCGATGCGGCGGGACTCGTGGCGCTCGGTGCCGACGATGTGCAGGCCGCCCAGCTTCACGACCTCCTCGTGCTCGGCGGCGGTCTGCGCCTTCAGCTTCTCGAGCGCCTGCTCGAGGCGCTTCGCCCAGTCGGCCTTGCGCTCGAGGAACGCCTGCTCCTCCTCGCCCTCCATGGGCGCGTCCGGCTCCGGGCCCACCTCGTGCTTCGCCATCATCTCGGCGTTGCCGCCGAGGATGATGTCGGTGCCGCGGCCGGCCATGTTGGTGGAGATGGTCACCGCGCCCTTGCGGCCGGCCTGCGCGACGATCTCGGCCTCGCGCTGGTGGTGCTTGGCGTTCAGGACGGAGTGGGGGACGCCGCGCCGCTTCAGCAGCGCGGAGACCACCTCGCTCTTGGCCACCGAGACGGTGCCGACCAGCACCGGCTGCCCGGTGCCGTGGCGCTGCTCGATCTCGGTGCAGAGCGCGTCGAACTTCTCGCCCTCGGTCTTGTAGACGACGTCCTCGGCGTCCTTGCGGACGTTCTTCTGGTTCGTCGGGATGACGACGACGTCGATGTTGTAGGTCTTGGCGAACTCCTCCGCCTCGGTGTCCGCGGTGCCGGTCATGCCCGCGAGCTTCGAGTACATGCGGAAGTAGTTCTGGAAGGAGATGGTGGCGAGGGTCTGGTTCTCCGCCTCGATCTTCACGCCCTCCTTCGCCTCGACGGCCTGGTGCAGGCCGTCCGACCAGCGCCGGCCCGGCATGAGGCGGCCGGTGAACTCGTCCACGATGAGGACCTCGCCCTCCTTCACCACGTAGTCCACCTCGTTCCGGTAGATGTGGTGGGCGCGGAGGGCCTGCTCGACGTGGTGGAGGGTCTCGATCTCCTCGGGCGCGTAGAGGTTCTGGACGGAGAGCTTCTTCTCCATCTTCTCCACGCCCGCGTCGGTCATCACGATGGTGCGGCTCTTCTCGTCCACCGTGAAGTCCTGGTCGCGGATCATCGAGGGGATGACCGCGTTCACCCGCGCGTACAGCTCGGACGACTCGTCCGACGGGCCGGAGATGATGAGCGGCGTGCGCGCCTCGTCGATGAGGATCGAGTCCACCTCGTCCACGATGGCGAAGTTCAGCTCGCCCTGGACGTAGTCCTGGAGGCGGAACTTCATGTTGTCGCGCAGGTAGTCGAAGCCGAACTCGTTGTTCTGGCCGTAGGTGATGTCCGAGCCGTAGGCCTGCTGGCGCTCGCGGTCGGTGAGGCCGTGGACGATGACGCCGGTGCTGAGCCCGCAGAACCGGTACAGCCGGCCCATCCACTCGGCGTCGCGCCGGGCCAGGTAGTCGTTCACGGTCACGACGTGCACGCCGCGCCCGGAGAGCGCGTTCAGCACGCAGGGCAGCGTCGCGACCAGCGTCTTGCCCTCGCCGGTCTTCATCTCGGCGATCTTCCCGGAGTGGAGCACCGCGCCGCCGATGAGCTGCACGTCGAAGTGGCGCATCCCGAGCGCGCGGACGCCCGCCTCGCGCACCAGCGCGAACGCCTCCGGCATGACGTCGTCGAGCGTGCGCCCCTTCTCGCGGACCTGCTGCTTCCACTCGGCGACCAGCCGCGGGAAGTCCTCGTCCCGGAGCGCCTTCATGCGCGGCTCGAGCTCGGCGACCCGCGCCACGAGCGGCCGGAGGCGCTTCAGCTCGCGCTCGTTCTTGGTGCCGAGGACCTTCTTCAGGACGTAGTTGAACATGATCTGCTCGAATCTCCGGTTGGCCCGGTCCCCGCGTGCGGGGGCGCGCACCTGTCCCCCTGACGAAACAGGCGCCCGCTCCGACGCGTTCCGTCGAGCGGGCGCCTCTTCCCTGGCGCGAGGTCACGCCGGACCCGGGCTCCAGGGGCCGCCGAGGCTACCTGCTTAGGTAACGCCGCGCCAGACGAAATCAAATGGGAGGCCCCACGCATGGTTGGCCGTCGTTTTGACAGCCGGAGGGGGCCCTCTACAGTGGCAGCGTGGCCCGCCTCGCTCCGCTCGCGCTCGCGGCGCTCGCGCTCGCCGCGTGCGCCGGCCCGGCCCGGCTCGGCCGGCCGGAGACCTCCGGCGGCGAGGGCGAGCTCGGCGAGCGCCTGGCCGCGCGGGCGGCGTCGCTCGCCGGCGAGCGCGGCGCGTTCCGGGCGGGCGGGGAGCGCTTCAACCCGGACTGCTCCGGGTTCGTGCAGGCCGTCTACCAGGCCGAGGGGATCCCGCTGCGCCGGCTCATGGCGCTCGCCTCGCCGCGCGAGACCTCCGGGGCCGCGGCCGCGTACCGGGCCGTCCGCGCGTACGGGATCGCCTTCGGCGGCGGCGGCCAGTGGCCGGTGCCCGGCGACCTCGTCTTCTTCCACGACACCTACGATCGCGATCGCGACGGCCGCGCCGACGACCGGTTCACGCACGTCGGCGTGGTGGAGCGCGTGCGCGGCGGCACGGTGGTGTTCCTCCACCGCGGCGGGCGCGCGGTGGTGCGGGCCGCGCTCACCCCGGGCCGGCCGGACGTCGCGCTCGCGCCCGACGGCACGCGCCTCAACAGCCCGATCCGCGATCGGCGTCCGCCGCTGCGCGACGGCGCGACGCTGACCGGGCAGCTCTTCGCCGGGTACGGGCGCATCGACCCGGCGCGCGTGCCGCGGGAGATCGCGCACGGCGCGGCGCGCTGATCCCGGGGCGCCGGCCCGCTCGTGGTTCGACGGGCTCACCACGAGCGGACTCCGGGCCAGGATCACTCGAGGATGAACTTCCTCGGGTTCTCCGGGATGCCGTTCACGCGCACCTCGTAGTGCAGGTGCGGGCCGGTCGAGCGGCCGGTGTTGCCGACGGCGGCCACCTTGTCGCCGCGCTTCACGCGGTCGCCCAGGCGGACGAAGATCTCGGAGAGGTGGGCGTAGCGGGTCTTCACGCCGTAGCCGTGATCGAGGACCAGCACCTTGCCGTACGCGCCCTCGGTCCCGGAGAACACCACCGTCCCGTCCGACGGCGTGTAGATGGGCTGGCCGTGCGGGGTGGCGATGTCGAGGCCCTGGTGCATCTTCCGCTCGGCCGTGTACGGGTCGATGCGGGTGCCGAAGTCGGAGGTCACCCAGCCGCGCGCCGGCCAGATCGACGGCGTGGAGGCGAGCAGCGAGCGCTGGTCGTCGAAGTACTCCTGCAGCTCGCGCAGGCTCTGCTCCTGGCGCGAGGCCTCGGTCTCGAGCGAGCCCAGCTTCCCGGGCAGCGCGGCGATGCTCGCCTCGGCGGCGGGGGCGGGGCCCGGGATCGAAGGCTCGCCCTCGGCGCTGCCCACCGGGCCGATGGCGAGGTTCCGCTCGGGGTCCTGGAGCTGCGTCACCGCGGTGCGGAGCTTCGCGTCGAACCGCTCGACCCGGTCGAGCGTGGCCGAGATGTGGGCGACCTTCTCCTGGACCAGGAGGATCTGCGAGCGGAGCTGGGCGTTCTCCTCCTTGAGGACGGCGTTCTCGGAGGATGACCCGATGAGGGACAGGTAGTGCCCGAGAGCGAGCAGCCCGACCAGCGCGACGGCGCCGCCGCCGTAGGCCGCCTTCTTCAGCCACTTCTGGGGGACGCGGAACTTGCGGATCGCCTGCGAGTGGTCGGAGACCACGATGACCGTGAACACCTGGGTCTTGGGCGGTACCGCCATCCGATCCACGCTCCGTTGGTCCCCAGGCATGCGCCCGAGAAGCTAGCGACGCGACGCCGCAGGATGAACGCCAGTCCCGGAGGTACGGGACCCGAGGGCAGAGCGGTAACAGAGCCCGAAGTTGCCTGTCAAGAAAGGGTTTTGCCCACCTTGCCCCCGCCCGGCCCGCACTCCGCGAGCGGGCGGGCAGGCGTCAGCCGACCATGACCGGCGCGAGGCCGGCCCGGATCACGATCACGGTGATGTTGTCGTCGCCGCCTCGATCGTTCGCGAGCGCGACCAGGCGCGCCGGCGCCTCGTCGATGGGGCATTCGTCCACGATCTGGAGGATCTCGTCGTCGTCCACCAGGTTGGAGAGGCCGTCGCAGCAGATCACCAGCGCGTCGCCGCCCTCGAGCTCGATGCCCATGAGATCGACCTGGACCTGCGCCTCGAACCCCACCGAACGGGTGATGATGTTCTTGAACCGGCTGTGCTTCGCCTCGTCGGCGCTGATGGTGCCGGCCTTGAGCTGCTCGTTGACGAGCGAGTGGTCCTCGGAGACCTGGTAGATGCGCCCCTCGCGCAGCAGGTAGCAGCGGCTGTCGCCCACGTGCGCGACGAACGCCACCCGGCCGTCGATGAGCGCCGCGGTGACGGTGGTGCCCATCCCCGCGAGCCCGGGATCGCCCTGGGCCGTCTGGAAGATCCGCGCGCAGGCCGCCTCGACCGCCTCGCGCAGCAGGTCCGGGAGCCGGCTGTCCTCGACCCCGTTCGCCCCCTCGAACACCTCCGGCGAGCCGTCGCGCGCGGCGCGGACGGACTCCTGGATGGTCTCGACCGCGAGGCGCGACGCCGTGCCGCCGCCCGCGTGGCCGCCCATGCCGTCGGCGACCACGTAGAGCCCCAGCGCAGGATCGACCAGGAACGCGTCCTCGTTGTGATCGCGCCGCCGGCCGACGTCCGTGACGCCGTGGGCAGCGATCGTCAGGACAGGCGTGGCCGCCACGCGCGGAGCGTACCTTTCCGCAGACTGGGGGGTCAACGCGGATGCCATCGTCTCGCCGAACGCCGCCCCCTGCGTTCGTGACCCCTCGACGGCCGGCTGCGACCACGCAGCGTCCCAGGATTCCCCGTTCGGCCACCGCCGCGGCTCAGCCGGCCCGCGCCACCCGGCGCGCCGCGGCCCGGGCGGGCACGGCGCGCCGCCCGCGCTCGGACGCCGCCGCCGGGGCAGCGGGCTGGCGTGCGGCCGCCATGAGGGCGGCCGCGTGCTCGAGCGCCGAGGCGGTCACGGTCACGCCGGCCATCATGCGGGCGACCTCCTGCCGGCGCTCCGCGTCCTCGCCGAGCAGCTCGACCCCCGTGTGCGTCCGCCCTCCGGCGACACGCTTCTCGACGCGGTGGTGCCGATCGGCGAACGCGGCCACCTGCGGCAGGTGCGTGATGCAGATGACCTGCCGCCCCTTCGAGACGTCGGAGAGCACGCGGCCCATGGCCTCGGCCACCGCGCCGCCGATGCCGGCGTCCACCTCGTCGAACACGTACGTGGCCACCGGGTCGCGGCGCGAGATGGTCCGCTTCACCGCGAGGAGCAGGCGCGACAGCTCGCCGCCGGAGGCGATCCGGCCGAGCCCGCGCGGCGGCTCGCCGGGGTTGGGGGCGATGAGGATCTCGGCGCGCTCCGCGCCGGCGGGGCCGAGCAGCTTGCCGCCGACCTCGACGCCGGCCTCCGGCGGCAGCAGCGCCACCTCGAGCCGGCAGCGCCCCATGGCGAGCCCGGCGAGCTCGCGCCGCACCGCCTCCGCGAACGCCTGGGCCGCCTCGGCCCGCGCGCGGGAGAGCGCCGCGGCGAGGCGCGCCGCCTCGCGGCCGCGCTGCTCGATCTCCGTTTGCACCACCGCGAGCCGCTCGCCGCCGCCCTGCAGCCGCGCCAGCTCCCCGCGCATCTGATCCCGGCGCGCGATGGCGCCCTCCAGCGTGCCGCCGTGCTTGCGCGCGAGCGCGCGCAGCAGCTCGTGCCGGTCCTCCACCGCCGCCAGCCGCTCGGGGTCGCCGCCCACCGTCTCGGCGTAGCGCCCCAGCTCGCGCCCGGCCTCCTCCAGCTCCACCGCCGCCGAGCGCAGCAGCCCGAGCGGCGCCTCCAGGCGGCGGTCGAGCAGCGACGCCTCGGCGAGCGCGCGCGCCGCCTGCCCCACCCGCTCCGAGGCGCTCCCCTCCTCGCCGTACGCCAGCGCCTCGGCGGCCCGCGCCGCCTCGCGCAGCTTCTCGGCCGAGGCGAGCACGCGCCGCTCGTCCTCCAGCGCCTCCAGCTCGCCCGGCCTGGGATCGGCCGACTCCAGCTCGCGGAGCTGGAACGCGAGGTAGTCCGCCCGCCGCGCCCGCTCGCCCTCGTCCGCGGCGAGCGCTTCCCGCTCGCGGACGAGGGCGGCGAGCGCCGCGTGCGCGGCGCGGTACCGGAGGAGGGTCGGTTCCGCGCCGCCTTCGGAGATCGCGTCCAGGCCGGCGAACGCGTCGAGCAGCTCGAGGTGCACCGAGGGATCGAGCAGCGACACGTGCTCGTGCTGGCCGGAGATGTCCACCACGCCCCGCAGCGCCGTCTCCAGCATCGAGACGGTGCACAGGGCGCCGTTCACGAAGGCGCGCCCGCGGCCGCCGCGCGCGGCCACGCGCCGCACCAGCAGCTCGCAGCTCGCCGCGCCCGGCTCGGGCCGGACCGGGAGCCCGGCCGCGTCGAGGCGGCCGAACACCGGGTGCGCGGCGGGGAGGTCGAACAGCGCCTCGACGACCGCCTCGTCCGCGCCCTCGCGCAGCACGTCCGCGGTCATGCGGCCGCCCAGCACGAGGTGGAGCGCGTTCACCAGGATCGACTTGCCGGCCCCGGTCTCGCCGGTGAGGACGTTCAGCCCGGGGCCGAACCGGACCTCCACCGCGTCGACGACGGCGAGGCCGGAGATGCGCAGCGTCGTGAGCATGCGGCCATGATCCACGGCCCCCTGACACTGCGCAAATTTTCAGTGGTCGTCCCGTTCAGGGTCAGCGCTCGCCCCAGCGCAGCTTCGCCCGCAGGATCCCGAAGAAGTCGAGCGACTTGTTCCGCACCAGCAGCACGCGGTTGTAGGACTGCTTCACCTGCACGCGGTCGCCGCGCTCGAGCTTCAGCCCGCTCTGCCCGTCCAGCGTCAGGTACACCTCGCTGTCGTTCACGAGCAGGATCTCGATCTTCTCGTCGTCCGGCACCACCAGCGGCCGCTGCGTGAGCATGTGCGGGCAGATCGGCGCGATGATCACGCCGCGCATGGTGGGGTACATGATGGGCCCGTTCGCCGCGAGCGCGTAGGCGGTGGAGCCGGTGGGCGTCGCGACGATGATGCCGTCCGCCTTGTAGGTCGTGACGTACTCGCCGGAGCAGCGGGTGTCGAGCTCGACCATGCGCGACAGCGCGCCCTTCGCGATCACCACGTCGTTCAGCACCTCGGCGTCGAGCGCGCGCTCGGAGCTGCCGCCGCGGTGCAGGTGGACGCGCAGCTTCATGCGCTCGGACAGCGCGGCGCGGCCGGCCAGCACGTCCTCGAGCGCCGCGTACATGCCGCTCTGCGGGACCTCGGTCATGAAGCCGAGGCTCCCCATGTTCACGCCGAGGATGGGCACCGGGCGGCCGTCGAGCAGGCCGGCGGCGTGGATGAGCGTGCCGTCGCCGCCGAGCACCACCACGAGGTCGGCGGAGCGCGCCACCTCCTGCTCGTCGCGGAGCACCTCGACGCCCTTCCCCTCGAGGAACTGCCCCACGTACACCGCCGTCTCCGACGCCTCGGCGCTCGAGACCTTGTGCACGATCCCCACGCGCTTCGGCACGGGACACGGATGGCCGTCCATGCGGAGCATTATATAAGCGGTTTCATGGACCTCTTCGATCGCGCCGTGGCGGACGACCCGAGCGGCAAGCCGCTCGCCGAGCGGATGCGCCCCCGCCGCCTGGAGGATTTCGCCGGCCAGGAGCACGTCCTGGGCCCCGGCACCGCGCTGCGTCGCTCCATCGAGGCGGACCAGGTGCCGTCGCTCATCCTGTGGGGCCCGCCGGGCACCGGGAAGACCACGCTGGCGCGGATCGTGGCGCAGCGCACCGGCGCGGACTTCGTGCCGTTCAGCGCGGTGCTGGGCGGGGTGAAGGAGATCCGCGAGATCGTGGCGGCGGCGCGCGACCGGCGCCGCATGCACCGCAAGCGCACCATCCTGTTCGTGGACGAGATCCACCGCTTCACCCGCGCGCAGCAGGACGCGTTCCTGCCGCACGTGGAGGACGGGACCATCACGCTCATCGGCGCCACCACCGAGAACCCGTCGTTCGAGGTGAACGCGGCGCTCCTGTCGCGCTGCCGGGTGGCGACGCTGCGGGCGCTCACCGAGGACGAGGTGGCGGCGCTGCTCGACCGCGCCACGGCGGCGCCGGAGGGGCTGGCGGGCGCCGTCGCGCTCGCGCCGGAGGCGCGCGACACCATCGCCCGCCTGAGCTACGGCGACGCGCGCAAGGCGCTGAACGCGCTGGAGGTGTCGGCCGCGGCGGTGCGGCTCGCCGGCCGGCCGGCGGTGGAGAAGGCGGACGCGGAGGAGGCGCTGCAGGCGCGCACCGTCAACTACGACAAGCAGGGCGAGGAGCACTACAACGTCGTCTCCGCGTTCATCAAGTCGCTGCGCGGCTCGGACCCGGACGCCGCCGTCTACTACATGGTGCGGATGCTGGAGGCCGGCGAGGACCCGCGGTTCGTGCTCCGGCGCATGGTGATCTTCGCGTCCGAGGACGTGGGGAACGCGGACCCGCAGGCGCTCCAGGTGGCGGTGGCGGCGCTGCAGGCGGTCGAGCTGGTGGGGCTGCCCGAGGGCGTGCTGCCGATGAGCCAGGCCGCCATCTACCTCGCGCTCGCGCCCAAGTCGAACGCCGCCATCGCCGCGTACGGCAACGCGCGGCGGCTGGTGCGCGAGCGCGGGCCGCTGCCGGTGCCGCTCAAGCTCCGCAACGCGCCCACCAAGCTGATGGAGGGCCTCGGGTACGGCGGCGGGTACCGCTACCCGCACAACTTCGAGGGGCACTACGTGGCCGAGGAGTACCTGCCGGACGCGCTCCGCGGCGAGCAGGTGGTGCAGCTCTCCGAGAGCGGCCTGGAGAAGGTGCTGGGCGAGCGGCTCCGGGCGCTGCGCGAGAAGGCCGGGAAGTAGGGCGGCGCCGGCCTTCCTCGGCTAGGCTGCCGCGATGCTCCTCTACCTGCACGGCTTCGCCTCGGGCCCGTCGTCCACGAAGGCGACCACGCTCGCCGCCCGCTTCGCCGGGATCGGCGTCCCGGTGGACGTGCCGGATCTCACGCCGGGCGAGGACGGCTTCGAGCGCTCCTCGCCGTCCTCCATGCTGGCGGTGGCGGAGCGGCGGCTCGCGGAGGCGGCGCCGCCGCACGCGGTCATCGGCAGCTCGCTGGGCGGCTACCTCGCGGCGGTGGCGGCCTCGCGCGATCCGTCCATCGAGCGGCTGGTGCTGATGGCCCCGGCGTTCCGGCTGTTCGAGCGCTGGTCGCGCCGGCTCGGGCCGGCCGAGCTCGAGGGCTGGCGCGCGCGGGGGCTGGAGGTGGACCACTTCGCCTCCGGCCGGAAGCGGCGCCTCGGGTGGCAGTTCTTCGAGGACGCGCAGGGCTGGCCGGCGTTCCCCGAGGTGCGGGTGCCCACGCTCTGCATCGCCGGCCGCCGCGACGAGACCATCCCGCTCGAGGACGTGGCCGCGTTCGTCGCGCGCACCCCGGGCGCGCGCCTCGTCGAGGTGGACGACGGGCACGAGCTGACGAGCTCGCTCGACCTCATCTTCGAGGAGGCGCGGGCGTTCCTGCGGCCGGTGACCGGGCGGTAGCGGCGCGCCGGGATCGGAGCGGCGCGCCGGCCGCCGGCCTACTTCGCCTTATGCGCGTGCACGCGCGCGAAGCGGGCCTCGTCGGTCGCATGGCACTTCCGGCAGGACGCGAGATCCGGGAGCACGAGCCCGGCCGCCACCGCCTTGGCGCGGTCGCGCATCACGCTCGCGGTCCAGTAGTCGCCGCCGTTGCCGTGGCAGCCCTCGCAGTCGAGCCCCTTGGCCGCGTGCGGCGAGGCGGACCACGACTCGAACTGCACGCGGTGGCACATCTTGCACTTCTGCGGCCCGACCTTGGCGTGCGCGGCCGCCGCGGGGGCGGGCGCGGGGGCGGGCGCGGCCTGCACCGGCTCGGCGGGCTTGGCCGGCGCGGGGGCGGGCGCGGGCTTCGCGGTCTCGGCCGGCTTGGCGGTCTCGGCCGGGCGCGGGGCGGGCCGGGGCGCCGGCGCCGCGGTGGGCGGCTCGGCGGGGCGCGGCGCGGGGGCGGGCTGCGCCTGCGGCGCCGCCTGCTCGGCCGGGGCCGGCGCCGGCGGGGTCACCTCGGGCGCCGGGCGGGCCGGGGCCTCGGCGCCGGGCGCGCTCGGGTACGCGGGCGCGGGCGGCTCCTTCTTCTCCGAGCAGGCGATGACGGTGAGGACGCCCATCACCGCGACGGCGATGCGCAGATCGATGCGGGCCATGTGTTCCTCCGTGAGCGCGGGAGTGTAGCCGATGAACGGCGGCGAGGGGGGCCCGGCTGCTAGACTCCGCGCGTGCTCGTCGAGGTCGCCGTCGCCGCCGCGGTCCGCGGCACCTTCACCTACCGCGTGCCCTCCTCGCTCGCGTCCGAGGTGGCGCTGGGCCAGCGCGTGGCGGTGCCGTTCGGGAGGAGCCGGCGTGCGACGGGCTACGTGGTCGGCTTCCCGGCCGCGCCGCCGGAGGGCTTCGAGCTGCGCGACGTGGTCGAGGTGCTCGACCCGTTCCCGCCGTTCACGCCCAAGCTGGTGGAGCTGCTGCGCTGGGCCGAGGAGTACTACCTCGTGCCGCCCGGCGAGCTGCTGCGGGCCGCGCTGCCGCCCGGCCTGAACGCGCGTCGCGGGGCGCCGGCCCCGGCCCGGCGCGGGGTGGAGTACGCCGCCCCCGCGCCCGACGCGGCCGCGTCGCTCGGCGCCCTGGGCCGGGCCGCCGCGCAGCGCGCCGTCCTCGAGTACCTGCTCGCGCGCGGCCGCATCCCGGTGGAGGAGCTGCGCGCCGCGTTCCCCCGCGGCCGCCCCGCCCTCTCCGCGCTCGCGAAGCGCGGGCTGGTGACGCTCGAGACCGAGACGCCCGTCGCGACCGCGGGCGTGCTCCCGGCGAGCGCGGCCGCGCCCGCGGCGCTCACCCCGGCGCAGGCCGCGGCGCTGGCGGAGATCGACGCGGCCGCCGGGACGTTCCAGGCGTTCCTGCTCCACGGCGTCACCGGCTCGGGCAAGACCGAGGTGTACCTGCAGGCCATCGCCCGGGCGCGCGCCGCGGGCCGCGGCGCGCTGGTGCTGGTCCCCGAGATCGCGCTCACCCCGCAGCTCTCCGGCCGGTTCCGCGCGCGCTTCGGCGACGACGTGGCGCTGCTGCACTCCGGGCTGTCGGACGCCGAGCGCCACGCCGAGTGGCTCCGCCTGCGCCGCGGCGAGGCGCGGATCTGCGTGGGCGTCCGGAGCGCCATCTTCGCGCCGGTGCAGGACCTGGCGGTGCTGGTGGTGGACGAGGAGCACGACGGCAGCTTCAAGCAGGAGGACGGCCCGCCGTACCACGCGCGCGATCTCGCGGTGGTGCGCGCCAAGCGCGAGGACGCGGTGCTGATCCTGGGCTCGGCCACCCCGTCGCTGGAGACGCTCGAGAACGCGCGGCGCGGCCGCTACCGCAAGCTCGACCTCCCCGCCCGCGTGGACGACCGGCCCATGCCCGAGGTGGAGCTGGTGGACCTGTCGAAGCTGCGGCGCGCCGGCGTGTCCGGGCTGCCCGGCCTGCTCTCGCCGCGGCTCGCCGCCGCGCTCGAGGACACCCTCGCCGCCGGCCAGCAGGCCATCCTGTTCCTCAACCGCCGCGGCTACGAGACGCTGGTGGTGTGCGAGGTGTGCGGCGCCGAGGCCGGCTGCCCGGACTGCTCGGTGTCGCTCACCCACCACGCGCGCCGCGGCGTGCTCATGTGCCACTACTGCGGACGGACCGAGCCCATGAGCGGGCGCTGCGCGGCGTGCGGCGGGGTGCGCTTCGGCGTGGGCGTCGGCACCGAGCAGGTGGAGGAGGCGGTGCGCGCGCTCCTGCCGCGGGCGCGGGTGGCCCGGCTCGACCGCGACGTGGTCTCGAGCGCCGACGACACCGCGGCGGTGCTGGCGCGGTTCGCGCGCCGAGACGCCGACGTGCTGGTGGGCACGCAGATGGTGACGAAGGGGCACGACTTCCCGGGCGTCACCCTGGTCGGCGTGGTGCTCGCCGACACCGCGCTCGCGCTGCCGGACTTCCGCGCCGCCGAGCGCACCTTCCAGCTCCTCACCCAGGTGGCCGGGCGCGCCGGACGCGGGGCCGAGGCCGGGCGGGTGATCGTGCAGACGTTCAACCCGGCCACCCCGGCGGTCGCGCTCGCCGCCACCCACGACTACGCCGCGTTCGCCGAGGGTGAGCTGGAGCGGCGCCGCGCCTTCGGCTACCCGCCGTTCGGGCGGATGATGGCGGCGCGGGTCGAGGGGACCGAGGACGGCGCGCGCCGGACGGCCGAGGCGCTGGCGCGGGCGGCCCGGCCGGCCCTGGCCGGCGAGGTGGCCATGCTCGGCCCGGCGCCCGCCGCCATCGAGCGGATCCGCGGGAAGAGCCGCTGGCACCTGCTGTTCCGCGCGCCCTCGCCGCCGTCGCTGTTCCGGGTCCACGCCGCGCTGGCGCGGGTGGCGCAGCGGCCGCCCGGCGGCGCCGCGATCCGCTTCGACATGGATCCGTACTCGATGTTGTAGGTCCGGCACGCACGCACGGCGGCGGCGCGGCGGCGGCTTGGTCGCCCGGCGGGCCCGATCCATAATCCCCGCGCTTGCCCCGGATCCTCCTGGTCGACGACGACATCGCCGAGATATCGGCCGTGAAGCGCGTGCTGCTGCGCGCGGGTCACGCGCCGGCGCTCGCCACCAGCGCCGCCGACGCGCTCGCCGCGCTGGAGGGCGCCGCGCCCGACCTCGTCGTGCTCGCGGCCGCCTGCGACGGCGGCGAGGCGCTGGCGCTGGCCCGCCGCGTGGCGGAGGACCCGGCCACGGCGCACGTCCCGATGATCGTCATCGGCGACGCCGACCCGCTGCCGCGCGGCGCCCGGCGGCTGCCGCGCCCCGTGGACCCGGCCCAGCTGCAGGAGGAGGTCGCGGCCCGGCTCGGCCCCCCCACCTCGGCGCCCGCGCCGCGGCCGGGCAACACGACCCCCGCGCGCCCTGCCCGGCCCGCCTCGCCGACCGCGGCGGGCGCGGATCCCGGCGCCGCCCGGCGCGCCGCCGCCGAGGCGCTGCGGGCGCGCGCCGAGGAGCTGCGCCGGAGCGGCGGCGGACCGGCCGTCCCCGCCCCGCCGCCCCGGGCCGCGCCGGCCCCCGCCGGATCCAAGCCTTCGGCGCCCGGCGCGGCGGGCGGGCTCGACGCGCTCGCCCCGGCCGACGCGCTGGCGAGCGCGCTCGCCGCGGGCCCGGCGACCGGCGGCGATCTCGGCCTCGCCGACGAGGACGGGCTCGACGCGCTGCTGCGCCGGCTCGAGGCCGGCGACGACGGGCCCGCCGCCGAGGACGCCTCCGCGCCGGACGCGGCCGACCGCGCCGTGCAGGCGCTGGCCGAGCTGTTCGACGACGCCCCGCTGCCCGCGCCGGCGGTGCCGGCCGCCGCGCCAGCCCGCACCGCGTCGCCACCGCGTCCGGCCGCCTCGCCCGGTCCCGCCGCGGCCCGTCCCGCCGAGCCGCGCCGGCCCGCGGCCCCGCCGCGTCCCGCCTCCGCCGCCTCCGCGCCCGCCCGCGCCGCCCCCGCGCCCGCCCGCGCCGCCCCCGCGCCCGCGCGCACCCCGGCCACGGCCCCCGCGTCCTCCGGCGCGGCGCGCGCCGAGCCCGCCGCCCGGCCGCGCGCCGAGCTCCGCGCGCCACCGGACGCGGCCACGGCCACCCGCGCGGCCGAGGCCGACGCCCGGGCCCGGGCCGAGACCGAGCAGGAGGCGCTCCGCGCCCGCGGGGCGGAGGAGAAGGCGGCCGCCGAGGCCGAGGCCCGCCGCCGCGCCGAGGAGGAGCTGCAGCGCGTGCGCGCGCAGCTCGAGACCGAGCGGCGCAGCGCCGAGCAGCGCATCGCCACCGTGATGGAGCGCGCCGCCGCCGAGGAGTCCGCGGCGGAGGAGCTGCGCCGCGCCGCGGAGGAGGACGCGCGGCGCCGGGCCGAGGAGGAGGAGGAGAAGCTCCGGGCCGCCATCGCGAGCGCGCGCGCCGAGATGGAGGCGCTGCGCCGCCGCGGCGAGGAGGAGGCGCGCCGCCGCGCCGAGGCGGAGGCCGAGCTGCGCCGCCTCTCCGAGCGGTCCCCCCCGCCGGCCGCCGTGCCGCCGCGGCCGCCCGCGGGGTTCCCGTTCCCGCCGGCGCCGCCGGTGGCCCCGCCGGAGGAGCCGTTCCTGCCGAGCTTCGAGCCGCCCGCGGCCGCCGTCCCCGCGCCCGCCGACCCGGCGGAGGACGCGGCCCGCCGGCGCGTGGCCGCGCTGCGCGGCGCCGCCCCCGCGCCCCCGCCGCCCCGGCCCGCCGCCGCGCCCGCCGGCGACGGCGAGGCCCTCGCGCCGCCGCCGGCGGAGCTGCGCGCCGGCACGCTCGCCGACCTCCCCGCGCCGCGCCTCCTCGCGCTCGCCGCCCGCGCCCGGCTCGCCGGCCGGCTCGACTTCCAGGGCGAGCTGGCGCGCTCGCTCTGGTTCGAGGACGGCCGCGTGGTGGGCGCGTCCAGCGCCGATCCGGCGGAGCGCGTGGAGGAGCTGGCGCTCCGCTTCGGCCTCGTCACCCGCGACCAGCACCGGCAGGTGGCGGGCGCGGCCGCGGCGCTGCCCACCCGCCGCGCCGCGCTGCTGCTGCTCGAGCGCGGCTTCCTGAAGCCGACCGAGCTCACCGGCCTCGCCCGGCGCCGCACCGAGGAGGTGGTCTCGGGCGTGTTCGCCGACGGCGCCGCCCGCTTCCGCTGGGTGGCGCAGGCCGTCCCGGCGGACGAGCGCACCGCGCTGGAGCGCGGGCCGCTGGCGCTCGCGGTGGAGGGCGTGCGCCGCCGCTGGCGCGCCGCCGAGGTGGAGGCGCTCCTGGGCGGGCCGGGCACGCTGCTCGCGCCGGCCGAGGGCGCGCCGGACGAGGCGGAGCTCGGGCTCTCGCCCGAGGAGCGGCGGGTGGTGGCGCTCGCCGACGGGCTGCGCACGCTCGACGAGATCGTCCAGGCGAGCCCGCTCGACGGCCTCTCCACCCGGCAGGCGCTCGCGGCCCTGGTGGCGGTGGGCGCGCTCTCGGTGCGCCTGCTCCAGTCCGGCCGGCCGGTGCCGGCCTCCGACGCCATCGACCTGGCCCGAGTCCGGGAGAAGCTCGATCAGGTCCGGCGCGCCGACTACTTCACGGTCCTCGGCGTGGGCCGGCTCTGCACGCCGCACGAGGTGCGGGAGGCGGCGGACCGGCTCGCCGCCGAGCTGCACCCGGAGCGCTTCGCGGCGCTGCGCGACCCCGCCCTCACCGAGGCGCTGCAGGAGATCCAGCAGGTGGTGCTCGACGCCCGGGACGTGCTGGCGGACGACCGGCTGCGCCAGGAGTACCTGCGCGGGCTCGGCGACGCGCGCTGAGGCGGGCGGGAGAGCGCCTCCGGGGGCCCGATTCCGCGGGGATGCGCGGCGGCCCCTTCCCCGTTAGATGTGGGATCCGGTAGAAGGTGCTCGAATGGTTCGTGAAATCGTCATCTGGCCCGATCCCATCCTGAAGGAAGTCGCCCAGCCCGTGGACCGGGTGGACGACGGCATCCGCCGCCTGCTCGACGACATGGCCGAGACCATGTACGCCGCGGACGGCGTCGGCCTCGCCGCCCCCCAGATCGCGGTGAAGAAGCGCGTCATCGTGATCGACACGTCCCCCCGCCAGGAGGGGCAGACGCTCCTCCACCTGGTGAACCCGGAGATCGTCCGCGGCGAGGGCGAGCTCACCTACACCGAGGGCTGCCTGTCGATCCCCGGCGAGGCGGAGGACGTGGACCGCTTCGCGCGCGTGTGGGTGCGGGCGCTCGACCGCCAGGGCAAGCCGTTCGAGCTGGAGGCGGACGGGCTGCTCGCCGTGGCGCTGCAGCACGAGACCGACCACCTGAACGGCACCATGTTCGTGGACCACCTCTCGAGCCTGAAGCGCGAGCTCATCCGCAAGCGGATGAAGAAGCTGAAGGCCCAGCGCGCGTCCGAGACCGCGGACGAGGTGAAGGGCGCGGCCCGGCACGAGTCGGCGCTGTAGCGACCGGCGCCCCGCGCCGGAACGAGAACGGCAGGCCCCGCGCGCGGGACCTGCCGTTTCGCGTCTCGGGGGCGGCCGGGCCTACAGCTCGCCGATCGGCAGCACCTTGCGCCCGTAGACCTCGTTCAGGATCTGCGCCGCGCCCAGGTAGATGGCGCCGAGGCCGCAGAGGATGCCCTCGTAGCCGGCGATGCGGGTGATGGTGGTGTTGCCGGTCGCGTCGCCGAGGCCGAGCAGGATGAACAGCACCACCAGCGCGAAGAAGACCAGCATGATGGTGCGGTTCATCCGGAGCGTCGCGATGAAGAGCACGATCGAGAACAGGCCCCAGATGAACAGGTAGGCGGCCATGGCGTTCTTGTCCGAGGCGTCGGCGATGCCGAAGCGCGGCATGACGATGAGCGCCACCAGCGAGATCCAGAAGAAGCCGTAGGAGGTGAACGCCACCATCCCGAAGGTGTTCTTCTTCTTCCACTCCATGACGCCCGCGATGATCTGGGCCAGGCCGCCGTAGAACAGGCCCATCGCCAGGATCATGCTGCCGATGCCGATGATGCCGGCGTTGTGCAGGTTGAGCAGCACGGTGGTGAGCCCGAAGCCCATCAGCCCGAGCGGCGCCGGGTTCGCGGTGGTGTCCTTGATGACCGTCTCGGCGAGCGCCGCCGCCTGGCCGAGATCGATGCTGGGGATCTGCGGGATCGCCTTCGCCGTCTGCACGTCCTTCATTCCGTCGCCTCCGGGATCGGGTGGGTCCGGAGCCCATAGCATGTATTGCGCAATGGTTTGAACGGTGGACGCACTTTTCTGCGCAATCCGCGTGACCGGCGTCAAATGAAATGGAAGCCTTCGGTCGACGTTCCGCCGCAGCGCACCGGATGCGCGCACGGGCTGCGGATCGGCCGGGGCGCGGCGCGGCTTTCGCGCAGCCGGTGCGCCGCGGGCGCGATGGGGTGCGCGCGCGGCCGCGCCCCGCGGGCGGCGCCGCGGGGCGGGGACGTGAACGAACGGTGAAGTGGGGAGGGCGCCCGCGGGCGGCGGGCGAGGGATCGGCGGCGCTACAGCCGCTCGTCGATGGCCCGGTTCGACATCGCGTCGGCGAGCGCGTTCTCCTCGCGCGGCACGTGCCGGACCTGGATCCGGTCGAAGCCGGCGATGAGCGCCTGCGCCTCGTCGTGCAGCGGGCGGAGGTGATCCGCCTTCACGGCGTAGTCGCCGGCGAGCTGCTTCACCATGAGCTCGGAGTCGGACAGCACCTCCAGCTCCTTGATGCCCATGGCCTTCGCGCGCTTCAGCCCGAGGATGAGCCCCATGTACTCGGCGACGTTGTTGGTGGAGTCGCCCAGGAACTTGCCGATCTTCGCCACGATGTGGCCGTCGGCGTTCACGATGACCGCGCCGGCGCCGGCCGGGCCGGGGTTGCCGCGCGCCGCGCCGTCGGTGAACAGGCGGGTGCACCGGGCCGCCTCGGCGGCGGCCGCGGCGTCGGCGGCGGCGCGCTCGGCCGCCTCGCGCTCGGCGCGCTCCTTCTTGCGCCGGTCGCGCTCCGCCTTGGAGAGGTCCATCGCCTCGTCGAGCTCGGCGGCCGCGCGCTGCGCCGCCTTCTCCACGTCGGACACCTTGCGGACCTTGATGCCCTTCGACCCCGCGCCCGGGGCCGGCTCGCGCGCCTTCTCCGCCTCCTCCACGCGGTCGGCGGCGGCGGCGATGAGCCGCCCGAGCGCGTCGCGGTCGTAGCCCGGGTACCGGGCGCGCGTCCGCGGGAGCTCCTCGTTCGCGGCGATGAAGCGGAGCAGCTCCGCGAGGACGGCCTTCGCCACGGCTAGGCCGGCGGCGGCGCCGGCGGGTTGACCGCCTCGGCCGCGTAGATGATGCGGTGGCAGTTCGGGCAGGTCTCGATCGAGTTCGCCCGCTGCAGGGTGATGGCGAGCTGGGGCGGGATGTGCCGGTGGCACCCGTCGCAGGTCATGCCGATCACCTGCGCGACCGCCACGCCGGCCCGGCGCCGCTTGATGTTCTCGTACTTCGAGAGCAGCCCGGGGTCCACGCTCTTCACCGCCTCGGCGCGGCGCGCCTCGAGCTCCGCCAGGCGCTGCTGGGCGGCGGCCTGCCGCTCCTCGAGCGCCTTCAGCTCGGCCTCGTTCGCCTCCTCGCGCTCGGCCAGCGCGTCGGCCCGGGCCTCGAGCGTCTTCTGGAGCTCGCCGGCGCTCGCGACCAGCGCCTTGATCTGCTCGGACTGGCCGTCGTTCGTCTTCTTCGCGATGTCGATCTCGCGGGAGAGCGCGGCGTACTCGCGGGGCGTCCGGATCTCGCCGAGGCGGCCCTCCCACTTCTTGACCTTGTCGCGCTCCATGGCGAGGAGCGACTCGAGCTGGCGGCGCTCGCGCTCGTTCCCCTCGACCCTGGCCTTCTCCTCGTCGTAGGCCCGCCGGGCCTCGGCCACCCGCTGGTCGATCTCGGCGCGCTTCGCCGGGAGGGTCTCCAGCTCAGCCCGGACCTCGTTCGAGTCGAGGTCGATCTGCTGCAACTCCTCCAGCGTCTTCAGCTTCTCACGCAGCGACGACAATGCCGTTCTCCCGTTCTCCCTGCTGGTTGCGACGAGTGGGCCCACCAGGATTCGAACCTGGATCGCATCGGTTATGAGCCGAGCGCTCTGACCGTTGAGCTATGGGCCCGAGGCCCCGGCAGGCACCCTCTATCATATTCGCGTCGCCCGAGACGGGGTCGATCAGCTCTCCACGAAGCTCTTGAGCCGCTTCGACCGCGACGGGTGGCGCAGCTTCCGGAGCGCCTTCGCCTCGATCTGGCGGATGCGCTCGCGTGTGACCTCGAAGTCCTGGCCGACCTCCTCGAGCGTGTGATCGCTCTTCTCGCCGATGCCGAACCGCATGCGGAGCACCTTCTCCTCGCGCGGGGTCAGCGTGGCGAGCACCTTCCTGGTCTGCTCGGCCAGGTTCATGTTGATGACCGCGTCCGACGGGGAGACCAGCGACTTGTCCTCGATGAAGTCCCCGAGGTGGCTGTCCTCCTCCTCGCCGATGGGCGTCTCGAGCGAGATGGGCTCCTTCGCGATCTTGAGGACCTTGCGGACCTTGTCGAGCGGGAGCTCCATCTTCTCGGCGATCTCCTCCGGCGTCGGCTCGCGCCCCAGCTCCTGCACCAGGTAGCGGCTGGTGCGGATGAGCTTGTTGATCGTCTCGATCATGTGGACCGGGATGCGGATGGTCCGGGCCTGGTCGGCGATGGCGCGGGTGATCGCCTGCCGGATCCACCAGGTGGCGTAGGTCGAGAACTTGTAGCCGCGCTTGTACTCGAACTTGTCGACCGCCTTCATCAGGCCGATGTTCCCCTCCTGGATCAGGTCGAGGAACTGCAGGCCGCGGTTCGTGTACTTCTTCGCGATCGAGACCACCAGGCGCAGGTTCGCCTCGACCAGCTCGGTCTTGGCGCGCTCCGCCTTGCGCTCGCCGTCGCCGATCATCCGGTAGGTCCGGCGCAGCTCGTCCACCGGCACCTCCGCCTCCTCCTGCACGCGCAGGATCTTGCGGCCGGCCGAGCGCAGCGTGCGGTCCAGCTCCTCCACCTCGTCCAACGCGCAGCGGAGCTTCTTGGCGAGCTTCTTCCGCTCGGCCTCGTCCTCGCGCGTCTCGCGGAGCAGCCTGCGCAGGTCCTTCACCGGCACGCCGGTGCGGCGCTCGCAGTCGAAGAACTCGCGCTCGGCCTCCTCCACGCGCTTGATGAAGCTCTTCAGGCGCAGGACGATCCGGTCGATCTGCTTCTTGTTGAGCTGGATCGCCTCGAGGTTCTCCATCATCTCCGCCTCGATGGCGCGGACCTCGCCCTTCAGCTCCTTGCGCTTCACCTCGGACAGCTTCTTGCCGCCCTGGAGCGTCTCGCGGACCTTCGCGACGTCGCGCTCGAGCTTGCGGATGCGGTCGATGTGCTTCAGCACGTGCTCGACCTTGCGCTCCTCCTCCTTCGGGATGCGCGGCTTCTCCGGCTCGGCGCCCTCGGCCGCGGCGGCGCCGTCGCCCTCGGCCCCCGCCTCGGCCTCGGCCTCGCCCTGGCCCTCGGCCGCCTCGACGGCCTCGTCCAGCTCCTCCTCGGGCTCCTCCTGCTCGGCCTGCTGCTCGTCGCCGGCGTCCTTGATGATCTCGCGGACGCGGATCTTGCCCTTGCGGAGCCGCTCGCCCAGCTCGAGGATCTCGCGGATCGCGATCGAGGACGAGAGCACCGCGGCGAGGATCTCCTTCTCGCCCTCCTCGATGCGCTTCGCGATCTCGACCTCGCCCTCGCGCGTGAGCAGCGACACCGACCCCATCTTGCGCAGGTACATGCGCACCGGGTCGTTGGACTTGCCGTAGCCGGCGTCGTCCTCCTCCTCCTTCTCCTCCTCGGACTCCGCCTTGGCCTCGGGCTCGGGCGGCTTGTCCGGGAGCTTCATCTTCTTCTCGGCGCCGTCCACCACCTCGATGTCGTGCTCGCCGAACATCGACATGACGTCGTCGATCTGGTCCGAGCCGATGTCCGAGGGCAGCGCGTCGTTCACCTCGTCGTAGGTGAGGAAGCCCTTCTCGCGCCCGCGCGCCATGAGCTCCTTCACCTCGGACCGCTCGGTGATGTCGCTCATGTCGTCCTGCGGGAGCTCGTCGAGGTCGTCGTCCTCGTCGTCGGACTCCTCGGCCTCGGCCTTCTCGGTCTCGGGCTCGGCCTCGTCGGCGGGCCGGCGGTGCTTGCCGGGGCGGCCCGCCGGGCGGGCGGGCTCCGCGGCGACGGCCTCGGGCGCCTTCTTGCGGGCCTTCTCGGGCTTCTCGCCGGCCTTCTCGTGCCGCTCCGCCTTCTCGGCCTTCTCGAGCTTCTCCGGCTTCTCGCGCTCGGCCTTGGCGCGCTTGACCGGCGGCTTCGCCACCGCGCGCGCGGGCGCCTTCGGCGCGGGCTTGGCCTGGCGCTCTTCCTTCCGGCCGCCGGCCTTCGCCTTCTGCTTCGGCGCTGCCTTCTTCACGTGCTTCTTCGCGGCGTGGCCCTTCGTGGTCATCGGCTTCGGCTCCTTCGACGGCTCGGCGGCCCGGTGGTGCTCTTTCGTAACGTTTTTCGGCCGGGTGAGCCCGGCCAATGTATCCAGAATGCTTCGGAGCTTGCCTTTCATCCGGGACGTTCCAGGGAACGCAAGCGTCTCTGCAGGTCGCGGCGCTGGTTGATGAGGCGCTGGGCCGTCACGTCGAGCCCGTCCGCCGCGGCGCTGCCCGCCTTGGTGACCCGCCGCAGCGCCTCCCCGTACTCCTGGTCGAGGCGCTCCAGCGTCGCCTTGACCGCCGCCTTCCGGAGCTCGCGCTCCGCCTCCTCCGGCCTCGGCCGGCCGGGCCCGACCAGCGTGCGGAAGCGCCGGAGGGTCGCCTCGTCGGCCCCCGCCGACATCCGCGCCAGCGCGTCCTCGAGCGCCACCGGTCCGCGCACCAGGTCGCGGGCCAGGTCGGCCAGCGGACCGGGCGGCAACAGCTGGGGCAGGCGCTCCTCGTCCGCCACGGCCCCCAGATCGGGGAAGGCCGCCAGGAGGGCCAGCGCGTCCGCGGCCGGCCCCGGGAGCAGCACCCGCACGCGCCCGTGGCCGGCCGGCCCACCGCGCGCCGGCCCCGCGGGCGGGGTGGGGCGGGATGGGGCGCCGGCGGGCCGCTCCGGGTGACCCGCCGGGGCGGGGGCCGGGACGCCCGGCCGCCGGCGCTCGGCGGACAGCTCGGTCCTGAGCGCGCCCGGGTCGAGGTCGAGCCGGCGCGCGATCATGTCCTCGAAGACAGAACGCGCGAGCCCCTCCGGCATCATCCGCACGAACGCCTCGAGCTCCCGGACGGCGGCGAGCTTCCGCTCGAGCGCGGCCTCGCGCGGCCGGTCGCCGCACGCCCGCTCGACCGCCCGGTCCACCAGGAACTCCGACAGGGGGACGGCGGCCGCGAGCAGCGCGTCCACCCCGGCGCGGCCGTTGGCGCGGGCGTACTCGTCGGGATCGCTCTTGCCCGCGGCGGACGGGAGCACCGCCACCTTGCCGGCCATCCCGGCCGGGAACAGCGCCTGCGCGGCCTTGCCCGGCGCGGCCAGGCCCGCCACGTCGCCGTCGAACAGCACGGTGACCTCGCGGCAGTCGCAGCGGGAGAGCAGCTCCACGTGCTCGGGGGTGAGCGCGGTGCCGCACACCGCCACCGCGCCCGTCACGCCCACCTGGTGCAGCCCGATCACGTCGAAGTAGCCCTCGACCAGCACGGCGCTGCGCGTCTTGCGGATGGTCTCGCGGGCGAGGTCGAGGCCGTAGAGCACCTTCGACTTCTTGTAGAGCGGGGTCTCGGGCGTGTTGATGTACTTCGCGCCCTGCTCGTCGCCGAGCGCGCGCCCGCCGAAGCCGATCACCTGCCCGTCCATGCCGGCGATGGGAAACATCAGGCGGTTGCGGAAGCGGTCGTAGGTGCCGCCGCCGTCCTTCTCCCTCTCGATGACCAGCCCGGCGCGCTGCAGCGCCGCGACCCCGATGCCCTTCTCCTTCAGCCGCGGCGCCAGGTCGTTCCACGCGTCGGCGGCCACGCCCAGCCGGAAGCGCCGGACCGACTCCTCGGTGACGCCGCGCCGCTCGAGGTACGCCCGCGCCGGCGCGCCGAAGCGGCTGGCGAGCCGCGCCGCCCAGTAGCGCGCGGCGGCGTCGCTCGCGGCGAGGACCTCGTTGCGCTCCTTGCGCTTCGCCCTCGCCTCGGCCGAGTCCTCCTCGGCCGCCTCGGGGATCTCGACGCCGACCTCCTGCGCGAGCGCCCTCACCACCTCGGGAAACTCCTTCCCCTCGAGCCGCTGCAGGAACGTGAAGACGTCGCCGTACGCCCCGCAGCCGTAGCACTTGAAGTGCTTGTCCTCGGGGTAGACGTGAAAGCTCGGCGTCCGCTCCCCGTGGAAGATGCAGTTGCCCTTCCACGTCCTGCCCGATCGCTTCAGCTCCATGTGGCGGCCGATCACGGCCACCACGTCGACGCGCTCGCGGATCTGGTCGATGACCGCGTCGGGGATCAGGTTGCGCCTCCGCTGCCGCTCGCGGCACGCACGGCGCCCGGCCACCGCCGGGCGGCCGCGGCCGCCTCACCGCCCGGCCTACTTTCCGGCGAGGCGCGCCTTCACCATGTCGCTGACGGCCTTCCCCTCGGCCCGGCCCTGCACCTCGGGCAGGAGCGCCTTCATGACCGCGCCCATGTCCTTCGGCCCCTGCGCCCCGGTCGCCTGGACGGCCGCGTCCACCTTCGCGCGGAGCTCGTCCTCGGTGAGCTGGGCGGGGAGCCAGGCCTGGAGGATCCGGATCTCCGCCTCCTCCTTGTCGACCAGGTCCTGGCGGTTCCCGGCCCGGTACTGCTCGACCGAGTCGCGCCGGCGCTTGATCTCGGAGGCGATCACGCCCTGCACGCCCGCGTCGTCGAGCGGCTTCATCAGCTCGATCTCGCGGTACTTCACGGCGCTCTTCAGCATGCGGACCACGCTCAGCTTGAGCGTGTCCTTCTCGCGCATCGCGGTCTTGAGGTCCGCGTCGAGCCGTTCCTTGAGCGCCATGGCCGGCCCGCCTAGAAGCCCTTGCGCATCTTCTTGAGCGCGCGCTTCTTCGCGGCGAGGGCCTTCTTCTTGCGCTTCACGCTGGGCTTCTCGTAGTGCTCGCGCTTGCGGATCTCCGAGAGGATGCCCGCCTTCTCGCACTGCTTCTTGAAGCGCTTCATGGCGTTCTCGAAGGACTCGCCATCCTTGACACGCACTCCGGTCATTCGTTCCTCGGTCTCGCTGATGAGGTAGGAGCTTTTGCTCGCCCTGAAACATGAGGAGCCGGACATCGCGGATGCCCGGCTCTCCACGCGGCTGAATCGCGGCTAATAGTGGAAAACCCCGCGACTGTCAAGGGTTTCCGGTCTTGGGGGCCGGCGGCTGCAGGTGCCGCCGCTCCAGCACGCCGTAGACCTCGGTCGGGGTCACGTCGGCCGACGCGAGCAGCACGTACAGGTGGTACAGCAGATCGGCCGCCTCGTGCGCCAGGTGGTCCTTCGTGTCCTTGCCGTCGAGGAGCGCCTGGTGCGCCTCGTTCACCTCGTAGGCTTCCTCGATGATCTTCCTGCGGATCCTGGCCGGCGCGGCGAGGAGCTTCTTGGTGTAGCTCTCGGCCGGCGCGGCGTCCGCGCGGCGCGACTCGATGGTGGCCCAGAGCTTCGCGAGGAAGCGTTCGTCTGCCATGGGATCTCCTCTCTCTCCGAGAAGCAGCTGCGCGTCCCGGTGTGACACGCCGGGCCGGTCTGGCGCACGACGTAGAGCACGGCGTCTCCGTCGCAGTCCAGCGCGATCGCGCGGATCTCCTGCACGTGGCCGCTCGTGTCGCCCTTGCGCCAGAGCGAGCGCCGGCTGCGGGACCAGTAGGTGGCGCGGCCGCCCTCGGCGCTGGCGACGAGCGCCTCGCGGTTCGCCCAGGCCAGCATCAGGACCGTGCCGTCCTCCTCCTGGGCGATCACCGGGACCAGCCCGCGGTCGTCGAACGCGACCCGGTCGAGCAGGCGGGCGAACGAGCGGGTGAGGCTCACGGCCGCACCTCGATCCCGCGCGCCAGGAGGAAGGCCTTCGCCTCCTGCACGGTGTGCTTGCCGTCGTGGAAGATCGACGCGGCCAGCGCCGCGTCGGCGATCCGGAGCCCCTCGGCGAGGTGCTCGAGCGTGCCGACGCCGCCCGAGGCGATCACCGGGATGGTCACGGCCGAGCAGACCTCCTCCAGCAGCTCGAGGTCGTAGCCGGCCTGCGTGCCGTCGCGGTCCATCGAGGTGAGGAGCAGCTCGCCCGCGCCGCGCGCCGCCACCTCGCGCGCCCAGGCGATGCCCTCCACGCCGGTGGGCTTCGACCCGCCGGCGACGTGGACCTCCCACTCCTGGCGGCCCGCGCCGCGGGGCCGGCGCTTCACGTCGATGGCCACCACCAGCGCCTGCGCGCCGGCGAGGCGCGAGAGCCGATCGACGAGGCCCGGGTCCTTCACCGCCGAGGAGTTCACCGAGACCTTGTCGGCGCCCGCGTGCAGCAGCGCCACGAAGTCCTCCTCGCTGCGCACGCCGCCGCCCACCGTGAGCGGCGCGAACACGCGCGCGGCGGTGCGGGTGACGAGGTCGAGGAGCGTGCCGCGGTTCTCCTGCGTCGCGGCGATGTCGAGGTAGGTGACCTCGTCGGCGCCCTGCGCGTCGTAGCGCGCGGCCGCCTCCACCGGATCGCCCGCGTCGCGCAGGTTCTGGAACTTGATCCCCTTGACCACGCGCCCGGCCTTCACGTCGAGGCAGGGGATGATGCGCTTCGCCGGCATGCGGTGCCCTTCCCTCTCCTACTCCGCCGCGGTGCGCACCGCGTCGGCGAGCGCGATCCGGCCCTCGTACAGCGCCTTGCCCACGATGACGCCGGCCAGCCCGGCCGCGCGGCAGGCGCGCACGTCGTCCAGGCTGGCCACGCCGCCGGAGGCGACCACCTGAACGCCGGCCTCGGCCTGCAGCCGCGCCGCGCCGTCGGCGTCCACCCCGGTGAACATGCCGTCCCGGCCGACGTCGGTGTACTCCACCAGCCCGACCCCGGCCTCCTTCACCCGGCGCGCCACCTCGGCGGCGCCGAGCCCGGTGCCCTCCAGCCAGCCGGCGATCTTCACCTCGCCGTTGCGCGCGTCGATGCCGCTGCGCACGCGCCCGGGGAAGCGCGCGCAGGCCTGGCGGACCAGGTCGAGCCGCTCCACTGCGGCGGTGCCGAGCACCACGTACCGCACGCCCAGCTCGAGCACCTTCTCGATGTCCGGCAAGGACCGCAGCCCGCCGCCCAGCTCCACCTCCGCCCCGGGCACCGCGCAGATGGCGCGGACCGCGTCGAGGTTCACCGGCCAGCCGGCCTTCGCGCCGTCGAGGTCCACCACGTGGATCAGCGTCGCGCCGTCCCGCACCAGCTCGGCCGCCTTCTCCGCCGGGTCGCGCGCGTACACGGTCTTCTTCGCGAAGTCGCCCTTCTCCAGCCGGACCACCTCGCCGCCGATGAGATCGATCGCTGGGATGACGAGCATGGCCCCCGCCTAGATGGAGACGAACCGCTCGAGCAGGGCCAGCCCCACGCGCTGGCTCTTCTCCGGGTGGAACTGCACCGCGAACAGGTTGCCGCGCTCCAGCGCCGCGCAGAAGTCGCGGCCGTGGTGCGTGAGCAGGGCCGCGCCGGGCGCGTCGGCGGGCGCGGCGTAGGAGTGCGCGTAGTAGACGTAGGCGCCGTCCATGGGCGCGAACAGCGCCGACCCGGGCGCCACCAGCCGCACCCTCGACCAGCCGATGTGCGGCAGCTTCACGCCCCCGGGCAGGCGCGCGATGCGCCCGTCCACCAGGCCGAGCCCGCGCGCCCCGCCGGCCTCCTCGCCCTCGGCGAACAGGATCTGCAGGCCGACGCAGATGCCCAGCACCGGCGTGCCTCGATCGACCGCCTCGAGCAGCGCGCCCGCCACGCCGCTCCGGCGCATCGCCTCGGCGCAGGCCGGCATGGAGCCCTGCCCCGGCACCACCACCCGGTCGGCGCGGCGGACCGCGTCGGGATCGCGCGTGACCACCACCGCGGCGCCCACCTCGCGCAGCGCGTTCTCCACCGAGCGCAGGTTGCCGGCGCCGTAGTCCACCAGCGCGACGGTGCCGGGCGGGCGGGTCACAGGGTGCCCTTGGTGCTGGGGAGCGCGGTCCCCTCGCGCGCGGTCGCGGCGCGGAGCGCGCGCGCGGTCGCCTTGAAGATCGCCTCCACCACGTGGTGCAGGTTGCGGCCGTAGCGCACGTTCACGTGCACGCAGATGCGCGCGTGGTTCACGAGCGCCTGCAGGAAGTCCTGCGTCAGGTCCACGTCGTAGCCGCCGATGAACTTCTTGCCGCTCGGCAGCTTCGCGTTGAACGTGAGGTGCGGGCGGCCGGAGAGGTCCACCACCGCCTCGACCAGCGCCTCGTCGAGCGGCACCACCGCGTGGCCGTAGCGCGCCAGCCCGGCCTTGTCCTCGAGCGCCTGCCGGAGCGCCTCGCCCAGCCCGATGCCCACGTCCTCGACGGTGTGGTGCGCGTCCACCTGCAGGTCGCCCTCGGCCCGGACCGTGAGCGCCATGCCGCCGTGGCGGGAGATCTGGTCGAGCATGTGGTCGAAGAACGGGAGCCCGGTCGAGATCGACGCCTCGCCCGGCTCGAGCCGCAGGTCCACCGCGACGTCGGTCTCCTTGGTCCGCCGCGCCACCGACCCGCGCCGCGCCGCCGCGCCCGCCCGCGGGGCCTTCACCGCCGCCCGCCGGGTCATCGCCGCGCCCCGCTGCGCGCGGGGCGCGCCCTCGAGGCCCGCGCGGCCTTCGCGGTCCGCGCCGCCCGGCCGCGCCGCGCCGGCGCGCGCTTCGCGACCCGCACCTCCACCGCGCGCCAGTGCCCCTCCAGCCCCTCCGCCCGCGCCAGCGCCTCGACCGACGGCGCCAGCGCGGCGAGCGCCGCGGGCGTCAGGTCGAGCACGCTCATGCGGCGGCGGAACGTCGCCACCGAGAGCGGCGAGGCGAACCGGGCGGTGCCGGCGGTCGGGAGCACGTGGCTCGGGCCGGCCAGGTAGTCGCCCACCGCCTCCGGCGTGGAGCTGCCCACGAACACCGCGCCGGCGCGCGAGATCCGCTTCACGAGGGCCGCGGCGCCGCGCGCGTGCAGCGCCAGGTGCTCGGGCGCGAACGCGTCGGCGAGCCGCACCGCCTCGGAGAGGCCGCGCGTCACCACCACCGCGCCGCGCTCCTCGATCGACCGCCCGGCGATCTCGCGCCGCGGCAAGCCGGCGAGCTGCCGCTCGACCTCGGCCAGCGCCGCCCGCGCCAGCGCGGCCGACGGCGTCACCAGCACCGAGACCGCGCGCACGTCGTGCTCGGCCTGCGCGAGCAGGTCGCTCGCGACCTCGGCCGGATCCGCCGCGGCGTCGGCGAGCACCAGGATCTCGCTCGGCCCGGCGATCATGTCGATGTCCACGCGCCCGAACACCAGCCGCTTCGCGGCGGCCACGTACGCGTTGCCCGGCCCGCAGATCTTGTCCACCGCAGGCACCGTGGCGGTGCCGTAGGCGAGCGCCGCCACCGCCTGCGCGCCGCCGACCTTGAACAGCCGCGCCACCCCGGCCACGTGGCAGGCGGCGAGCGTCCAGCGGTCCATCTCGCCGGTACCCTTCACGCCTGGTGACGTGACGACGATCTCGCGCACGCCGGCGACGCGGGCCGGCACGGCGGTCATCAGCACGGAGGAGGGATAGCGGGCGGTCCCCCCCGGAACGTAGAGGCCGACGCGCTCCAGCGGCCGGACCACCTGAGACAGCGTCGCGCCCAGCGCGTCGCGGCGCGCCGGCACCCGGGCGTCGGACTCGCGCCGGTGGAAGTCGGCGATGCGCCGGGCGGCGAGCGAGAGCGCGCGCCGCGCCGCGGCGGGGAGGCCGCGGTAGGCGGCGGCGAAGTCGGCGGGGCCGAGCGCCAGGCCGGCGGCCGAGCCCGGCTCCCAGGCGTCGTGACGGCGGGTGTGCTCGAGCAGCGCCAGGTCGCCGCGGGCGCGGACGTCCGCGACGATGGCGGCGGCGGCCTCGCGCACCGGCGCCTCGTCCTCGTCCGACCCGCGGGCGCAGACGCGGGCCCATGCTTCGGGGAAGCCAGGATCGCGGGAATCGAGCTTCAGCACGGCGGAACTCCTCGGGGAACCCGTTGGTATAGACGAAAAGCCGCGGGATGGCGAGGGTCGCGCCTGCCCCGGTCGGCCGCGACCTGCGGCGCACCGCGACGGACGCTGCGTCCGCATCGCGCACGCCGTGTACGGGATTCCCCGGATAGCGAAGATCGGCGGATGGAATAGGCTCCGGGCTCGCAATTCGCGCGAAGCCTTGGGGGGCCGCGAATGATGAAGCCCGTGCACGCGGGAGAGCTCTCTCCCCGTGAAGTCGCTCCACCCGGTGCCGTGCCTCCGCCGCCCGAGCGGCCGGAGATCTCCGCCCTCGCGGCCGCCGCGCTCGACGCGGCGCTGGAGGCCATCCCCGCGCCCGCGGTGGTGGTCCGCGCGCCCGCCTCGATCCTGCTCGCGAACGCGCGCGCGCGGACGCTCCTCGCCGCCGACCGCGAGCGCGTCATGGAGGTGCTCCGCGCGCCGCCCGCCGCCGACGCGCGCACGCCGGCCCGCTTCGCGGTCGAGGGCCACCCCGGCCACGCGCTGGTGGTGCTGCCGGACCTCGACGGCGACGCGCGCCACCGCGTGCAGGTGATCTCGCGCCGCTGGGGGCTCACCCCGCGGCAGGCCGCGGTGCTGGCGCGCGTGGCGCAGGGCGACACGAACCGCACGGTGGCCTCGCGCCTCGGCTGCTCGGAGAAGACCATCGAGCTGCACGTGTCGGCGCTGCTCGCGAAGACCCGGTGCACCAGCCGCTCGCACCTGGTGGCGACGTTCTGGACCGACCCCTGCGACGCGGCGCGGGCCGCGGCCGCGCTGCGCTGACGCCGAGGGCGCGCCGGCCCGACGCCGGGCCTGCTACAGTCCGCCGCGCATGAACGTGCGCACCGACCTGTGGCTGCAGAACCTGCTCGACGAGCGCGACGGCGCCGCCCTGTACGAGGGGCTCGCCCGGCACGAGAAGGACCCCGCCCGCGCGGCGAGCTTCCGCGAGCTGGCCGCGGCGGAGCGGCGCCACGCGCAGGTCTGGGAGCGCAAGCTCCTCAAGGAAGGCGTGGCGGTCCCGCCGGACCGGCCCAGCTCGCGCATCCGCGCGCTGGTGTGGCTGGCGCGGCGGCTCGGCAGCGCCGCGGTCCTGCCCATGGTCCTCGAGACCGAGGCCGGCGACGCCGACAAGTACGACCGGCAGGGCGGCGAGGCGACGGAGATCGCCGCGGAGGAGCGCGCGCACCGGCAGGTGCTGGCCGGCATGCACGGGCCGGACGCGCCCGAGGGCGCGCGGGCGCTCATCGGGGATCGCGAGCGGTGGCACCGCGGCGGCGGGCGGGCCGGGTCGATCCGCGCGGCCATCTTCGGGATGAACGACGGGCTGGTCTCGAACCTCTCGCTCATCCTGGGCGTGGCGGGCGCGGGCGTGGCGCCGGGGACCGTGCTCGTCACCGGCTTCGCCGGGCTGCTCGCGGGCGCGTTCTCCATGGCGGCCGGCGAGTACACCTCCGTGGCGAGCCAGCGCGACCTGCTCGCGCGGCAGATCGCGCTCGAGAAGCGCGAGATCGAGGAGGCGCCGGAGGAGGAGGCCGCAGAGCTCGCGCTCATCTTCAAGCAGAAGGGGCTCTCCACCGAGCAGGCCAGCCGCACCGCCGCCGAGATCCTCAAGAACCCGGAGAGCGCGCTGGACACGCTGGTGCGCGAGGAGCTGGGGCTCGACCCGGAGGACCTCGGCTCGCCCATGGGCGCGGCGCTGTCGTCGTTCGCGATGTTCTCGGTGGGCGCGCTCGTGCCCATCGTGCCGTTCCTCGTCACCACCGGCACGCCGGCGGTGATCTCGAGCGCGATCCTGGCCGGCGGGATCCTGGCCGGCGTGGGCGGCGCGGTCGGGTTCCTCTCCGGCACGAGCGTGTGGCGCTCCGCGCTGCGCATGGCCGGGCTCGCCGCGCTCGCCGCCGGGGTCACGTACGCGGTCGGGCGGCTGTTCGGGGCGAGCATCAACTGAGCTCGGCCGCGCCCCGCTCTCACTCGCCCAGGTCGCCCTCGTCGGCGCCGGCGAGGCGCGCCGGCGCCTCCTCGGTGTCCGCCTCGCGCGCGCGCCCGGGCGCCTCGGCCGGCGGGCGCGTGCCCCGGCGGCGCGCGTAGTAGCGGGTCACCGACGGCAGCGAGAAGCGGTTCATCGTCACGCTGTGCGTGGCCATGGCGTTCAGCCGGTCGATGTCGATGAACCACTCGGGCAGGTAGACCGGGCCGACGCAGATCCCCTCCTCCACGAGGTCCCGCACCAGCTCGGCGTCGTCCACGCTCATCTTCCCGGCGAGGAACGCCCGCACCAGCTCCACGTCGCGCTGCTCCAGCGCCGCGCGCAGGAAGTTGAACGTGCGGCAGTAGCCGCGCTGGTAGGCCGCGTCCTTCGTGAACGGCGCGCCGCCCTCCAGCAGCCCGCCGCGGAAGACGCGCTCGCTCATGAGCGCCGCCTTCTCCGGCGGGAAGCGCGCGAGCAGGTACCGGTACACCTCGAGGAAGTCGGCGCCGCGCGCCGCCATGTCGATGGCGATCGTCCGCTCGCCGAGCTCGATGTAGCGCTCGTCGGTGATGTGGCCGGTGAGGAACTCGGCCACGATGCCGCCGCCCTCCTGCGACTCGGTGTGGCGGGGCAGGCCCACGCCCAGCACCGGCAGGTGCGGCTGCCGGTAGCCGTTCAGGGACGTGAGCACGTGCCACAGCCCCTCGTGGTGGGCGAGCGCCCGGACCTGGCGATCGGAGAAGCGGGCGCCCTTGCGGAGCGTGATGCTGGTGCCCCCCGCGGCGGCGTTCGCGGTGAGCCGCGTGCGGACCGCGACCTTCACGTGCCCGCCCAGCAGCGGGTTGCAGATGTCCGCCACGCGGGCCGCAGCGTCCTCGGCGTCGTAGACCAGCTCCTCGTCGCGCGCGCGCGGGCGCGAGGCCCACATGCGCGCGATGGCGAGGTTGTCCACGTTGTGGTCGGGGAAGCGGTCGCGCGGGTCGCCGTAGATGCGGCGGGAGAGCTCGTAGAAGCGCTTCGTCCCGCGCGCGGCGAGGAGCTGGGACAGCGCGATGAACTCGTCGCACTTGCGGCGGAGCAGGTCCTCCACCGGGTTCTTCCCGCGCACCTGCCGCCGGATGGCGCGCAGCTCCTTGATCTTCCTCTCCGGCTCGAAGCCGAGCGGCGGGTACTCCGGCTTCGGCAGCTCGCGCGCGCCGCCCCGGAAGAAGCGCTCGTGCACCGCGGGGTCCCAGTTGATGGACCGCAGCACGCGGATGGGCCGCTGCGCGCGCAGGATCTCATCGCTGACGCGGCGGAACACGTCGGGCGGCACGCGCGGACGTTACCACGGTCCGCCGCCCGCCCGCCCCGGTCGCGCGCCGGCCGGTGCCCCTCGCCCGCCGCCCGCGCCGGCGGGCGCTTTCACCGCGGCACGGGCGTTGCTGACGGTCGCGCCGAGGAGGACGCACGCCATGAACCGAATCGAGTCGATCCACGTCGCCCCCGCCAGCACCCAGCGCGCGCTGCCCGGGCGCTTCGACAGCGCCCTGCGCGGCGCCGCCGAGGGGCTGGTCCGCGGGGTGGCCGCCACCGTCGAGCTCGCCGCGCCCATCATCCCGGGCGGCACCATCCTGTCCGCCGCCATCCGCTCCGGCGCCGCGGCCGCCGGCGGGTCGCCGCTCGCCGGCTCCCCGCTGGCCGGCGCGCTCACCGGGGCGCCGGGCGGCGGCGCGGGCGGCGACGTCCTCGACGCCACGCGCGCGCTGCAGCGCGAGGCCCAGACCTTCAACCTCCAGTACCTCCAGCTGCAGGAGCACATGCAGCGGGAGAGCCGCGAGTTCACCGCGGTGTCCAACGTGATGAAGGTCCGGCACGACAGCGCCCGGGCCGCCATCCAGAACATCCACTAGCGAGCGCGCCATGCCCGTCGCCCCGGTGGGCGCGGCCGCCCCGGCCCTTCCGGCCGCCGCGGTCGCGCCGCAGCAGAGCTTCGCGAAGACGCTCGAGGCGCGCGCCGGCCCGGCCCCGGCCGCGCCGCCCGCGCGCGAGCCGGCGCGCCCGACCGCCGGCGCCGCCGCGCTCGCCGCGGTCGAGCGCGCCCAGGCCCGGCTCGACGCGGTGCTCACCGCCGCCCGCTCCGGGCGCACCTTCACCGCCCAGGAGCTGCTCGGGCTGCAGGCGGAGGCCTACCGGACCGTCCAGACCGTGGACCTCGCCGCCAAGCTGGTCGAGCAGGGCGCCCAGGCCGTGAAGCAGGCGCTCAACACGCAGCTCTAGAGGACCCGCCATGCGCCTCGCATCCCTCGCGCTCCCGCTCGCCCTCGCGCTCGCCGGCTGCTCCGGCGAGGCGCTCCTGCACGGTCTCGACGAGCCGCAGGCGAACGACGTCCTCGTCGCGCTCGACGAGGGCGGCATCGCCGCGGAGAAGGCGCGCGAGGACGGCGCCGACGGCGGCTGGGAGGTCCGCGTCGCCCCGGCCGACGCCGCACGCGCCCGGCGCGTGCTGGCCGAGCGCGACCTCCCGCGGCAGCGCCCGGCCGGCTTCGACGCGGTGCTCGCGAAGGGCTCGATGGTCCCGACCGCCACCGAGGAGCACGCGATGTACCTCCACGCGCTCTCCGGCGAGCTCGCGCGCAGCATCGAGGCCATCGACGGGGTGGTCGGCGCGCGCGTGCACCTCGGCCTGCCGCAGGCGGATCCGTTCCGGCCCGGCGAGCGGCCCGCGCCGCGCGCCGCGGTGCTGGTGCGGTGCCGCGCGGCGGCGTGCGCCGCGGTGCGGGCGCTCGAGCCCGGGCTCCGGGCCCTGGTGGCCGGGGCGGCCGACGGGCTCGACGCCGGCGCGGTGTCGGTGGTGTTCGCGGAGGCGCCGCAGGCGAGCGCGCCGCCCCCGGCCGCGCGCCGCGGCCGCTCGCCGGTGCTGCTCGCGCTCGCGGCCGCCGCCGGCGCCGCGGCGATCGCGGTGGGCGGCGGCGCGGGCGTGCGCTGGCGCCGGGGGAAGCCGTCGTGACCGCCGCGGACCGGCGCCTCGCCGCCGCCGCGGCCGCGCTCGCGTCCGGGCGCGCGCAGGCCCTCCTCGCCCGGGGCCCGTCTCCCGCCGCCGCGGAGGAGGCCGCCCGCCTCGCCCGGCTCCCGGGCCGCGCGCGGCTGGAGGCGCTCGCGGCGGCCGTCGAGCCCGCGCCGGCGGAGCGGCGCGCCCGGGCCGAGGCGGCGGCCGCCGCCGAGCGCCCGCGGGTGGCCCGGCTGCTGGCCGAACTCGCCCTGGGCGGGGCTCCGCCGGCGGACGTGGCCGGGGCCCTGGTGCGCCTGTGCCGGGAGCGGGTGTCCGGCTGAGGGCGGCCGCGCCGCGGACCGGCCGCCTCGGGGGCGGACGCGGGCGGACGCATCGTCGCGCCACAACCCCGCGTCGTCCCGAGCGATCGGGCCCTGGCACGCGGGTTGGAAATCCGGACGCGCATGGCGCTTCCGTTCGATCTCCCCGCCGTCTCGCGCGGCCACGCCGAGCTGGCGGCCGCACCCCGCCGGCTCGGGGCCGCGGTCGCCGTGGCGGCGGCGCGAGCGCTCTCGGACCTCGTCGGCGCCGAGGTGTCCGTGACGGGCCGGCCGGTGCCGGGCCGCGCGCTTCCCCGCCCGGCCGCCGCGCGCATCGCGATCGACCTGCCGGCGCTCCCCGGGACCGCGATCCTCGAGGTGGAGCCGGCGCTGGTGGTGCGCCTGGTGGACCGGATGGCGGGCGGCGACGGCGGACCCGCGCCGGCCGCGGCGCTCACGCCGGTGGAGGCGACCGCGCTCGAGCTGCTCGCCCTCGCCGCGCTCGACGGCGCCTGCGGCGTCGCCGAGGTGGAGGAGCGGCTCGCGCCGCGCCTCGCCCGCGCCACCGCCGAGCCCGCGGGCGCGCTCGCCCTCGAGCTGGAGATCGCGGCCGGGCAGGCCCGTGGCCACGCGCGCCTGCTGGTGCCGCCCGCGGCGGTCCGGGCGCTGCGCGGGCCGGCGGACCTCGACCGCCGCGTCCCGGTGCCGGGCTCGCTGCGCCGCGGGACCGCCGCGCTCACCGCGGCCGAGCTGGACGCGCTCGAGCCCGGCGACGTGCTGGTGGTGGACCCGCCCGCGGACGGGCGCGACGCGCTGGCCCTGCCCGGCGGGCTCCGGGCGCTCGGGCGGATCGACGGGGAGGGCTTCCACGTGGAGGAGACGGAGATGATCGAACGGCATGCGCAGCTCCCGGTGACGCTCGAGGTCGAGCTGGCCCGGGTGGACGTCCCGCTCGCCGAGGTGGCGCGGCTCGAGCCGGGCTCGGTGCTCGCGCTGAACCTCGACCGGCGCGGGCTGGTGACCCTGCGGCTGGGCGAGCGCGCGGTGGCGCGGGGCGAGCTGGTGGACGTGGAGGGCGCGGTGGGCGTCCGCATCCTCTCGCTGGAGGTGGCGCCGTGATCGCCCGGCTCCGCGGGCTCCCCGCCCGGCCGGGCGCGCGCGCCGCGGCCGGGCTCGCCGCCGCCGGCGTGCTCCTGCTCCTCTCCCGCGCCCCCGGCGACCTGGCCCCCGCCGCCGCCCGGGGCGGGCTCGCCGCCTGCGCGGTGGGCGCGCTCGCGGTCCTGGCGCGCCGCCGCGGCGCCGCGGCGCGCCCCGCATCGGCGCTGGTGGTGGTGGCCCGCGCGCCGCTCTCGCGCGACGCCGGCCTGGCGCTGGTGGAGGTGGACGGGCGCCGGCTGCTGGTCGGGTTCGGCGCCGACCGCGTCGCGCTGCTCGACGGCGCGCCCGCGCCGGCCGCCCCGGGAGGCCGGCCGTGATCGCCTTCGCCCTCGTCCCGTCCGCGGGCCCGGTGGCCGACCGGCCCGCCGAGATGCTGGTGCTGCTCGCGCTGCTCGCGCTCGTGCCCGCGGCGCTGGTGATGCTGACCTCGTTCCTCAAGATCTCGGTGGTCCTGTCGATCGCGCGCTCCGCCCTGGGCGCGCCGCAGGTGCCGCCCAACACGGTCGTCACGGGCCTCGCGCTGGTGCTGACGCTGCTGGTGATGGCGCCGGTGGCGGAGCGGGCCGCCGCCCTGGCGCGGCCCGCGCCCGGCGAGCGCGGGCTCCCGGCCACGCTGGCCGCCCTGCAGCGCGGCGCCGGGCCGGTGAAGGCGTTCCTCGCCCGCTTCGCGCGCCCCGACGACCGGGCGGCGTTCCTCGACGTCGCGCGGCGGCTCCGCGCGCCGGACGCCGCCGCCCCCGCCGACGACGACCTGGCGGTGCTCGCGCCCGCGTTCGTGGTGTCGGAGCTGCGCCGGGCCTTCACCATCGGCTTCCTGGTGTTCGTGCCGTTCCTGGTGGTGGACCTGGTGATCTCGAACGTGCTGCTCGCGCTCGGCCTCACCCAGCTCTCGCCCACCTCGGTCGCGCTCCCGTTCAAGCTGCTCCTCTTCGTCGCCGTGGACGGGTGGAAGCTCCTCGCCCGCGCGCTGGCGCTCTCGTACGCAGGGTGACCATGGATCCCGCGCTCCTCCACCTCGGCCGCGAGGCGCTCCTCCTCGTGCTCGTCCTCTCGGCCCCGCCGCTCGGCGCCGCGCTCCTGGTCGGCCTCGTCACCGGCGTGCTCCAGGCCGCCACCCAGGTCCAGGAGCAGACCCTCGCCGTGGTCCCGCGCCTCGTCGCGGTGGTGGTCGCGCTCGCGATCGCCGCGCCCTGGATCGGCGCGCGCGCGGTGCGCTTCGCCGCCGACTGCCTCGCCCTCGTGCCCCGGATCGCGCCGTGAGCGAGCTCGCCCCGGACCTCCTGCCGCGGCTCGCCGGCGCGCTCCTGCACGCGCTGCGGCTCGCGCCGGTGGTGATGCTCTCGCCGCTGCTCGGCGGCCCGATGGCGCCGCCGGTGGCGCGGTTGGGCCTCGCGCTCGGCCTCGGCGGCGCCGCGGCGCTCGCGGCGGGGGCGCCGGCCGGGCCGGCGGAGGCGATCGCCTTCGCGGTCGCGGCGGCCCGCGAGGCGGCGCTCGGCCTCGCGCTCGGCCTGCTCGCGGCGGCGCCGGTGGAGGCGGCCCGCGCCGCCGGGCGCCTCGCCGACACCTTCCGCGGCGCCACCCTGGCCGAGCTCCACGTGGCCCCGGTCCGCCAGCGCGAGAGCGCCTCCGGCGACCTGCTCGCCCACTGGGTGGTGGTGCTGGCCGCGTGGGGCGGCGGAGATCGCCTGGTGCTCCGCGGGCTGCTCGCGAGCTTCGCGACGCTGCCCGCCGGGGCGCCGTTTCCCGCCGGCGCGGCCCGCGAGGTGGTCCTGCACGCGTCGGCGGAGCTGCTCGCGGCCGCGGTGGCGGTGGCGGCGCCCGCCGCGGCGGGGGTGCTGGCCGCCGATCTCGCCCTGTCGCTGGCGGCGCGGGTCGCGCCGCAGCTCGGCCCGGTGAACGTGGCCCAGCCGGCGCGCGCGGCCCTGGGCCTGGCGCTGCTCGCGGCGGCCGCGAGCGCGGGCGCCGGGCGGCTGGTCTCGCTGGCCGCGCTCCCCGGCCAGCTGGTGACCGTGCTCTCCGGAGGACGGCCGTGACCGGGAACCGGACCGAGCAGCCCACCCCGCGGCGGCTGCGCGAGGCCCGCCGGCGCGGCGAGGTGGCGGTCAGCCGCGAGCTCACCGGCGCGGCCGCGCTGGCCGGCGGGCTGGCGGCCCTGGCCGCCTCCGCGCCGGGCGCGGCCGCCGAGCTGGGCGCGATGCTCCGCGCGGCGCTCGCCGCGGCGGGCGGCGCGCCGGGGAGCCCGGCGGCCGCGCTCCAGGGCGCGGCCTCGGCGGTCCTGCGGCTCTCGCTGCCCGCCTGCGGCGGCGCCCTCCTCGCCGGCGCCGCTGCGGCCGCGCTGCAGGCCGGCCCGGGCCTCTCCCTCGCCGCGCTCGCGCCCCGGCTCGAGCGGCTCGACCCGGCGCGCGGCCTGCGGCGCCTCCTGTCCACCTCGCAGCTCGCCGCCGCCGCCCTGGGGCTCGTCAAGGCCGCCGTGCTGGCCGCGCTGGCCTGCGGCTGGCTCGCCGGCGCGGCGCCGTCGCTCGCCGCGCTCCCGCGGCTCGGCCCGGCCGCGCTCTGGCGATCCCCTGCGGTCCTCGGCGGGCTCACCTGGCGCCTCGCCGCCGCGTTCGCGGTGCTCGGCGCGCTCGACCTCGCGCTGGTGCGCCGCCGCCACCGGCGCGCCCTCATGATGACGCGCGACGAGGTTCGCCGCGAGCACCGGGAGGACGAGGGCGATCCGCTCCACCGCGCCGAGCGGCAGCGGCGCCACCGCGCCCTGCTCGAGGCGCCGGCGGTGGCGCGCGCCACCGTGGTGGTGGTGAACCCGACGCACCTGGCGGTGGCGCTGCACCACGACCGCCGGGACGGCGGCGCGCCGCGCGTCGTCGCGAAGGGCGCGGGCGACGCGGCGGCGCGCATCCGCTCCGCCGCGCGACGGGCCGGCGTGCCGGTGGTCCGCGACGTCGCGCTCGCCCGCGCGCTGCACCGCCTCGCCGAGGTCGGCGACGAGATCCCCGAGGCGCTCTACGAGGCCGCCGCCGCTGTCCTCGCGCACCTGTACGGCCTGGAGGCCAAGCCATGACGATCCCCGTCCACGCCCTGCTCTCCCGCCTCCGCTCCTCCGGCGAGGCGCTGTTCGCGCTCGCGGTGCTGGGCCTCGTGCTGCTGCTCGTGACACCGCTCGCGCCGGGCGTCCTCGACCTGCTGCTCGCGGCGAACCTGGCCGCGGCCGCCACGGTGCTGGTGGTCACGCTGTTCGCCCGCGACGCGCTCCGGTTCGCGAGCTTCCCCACGCTCCTCCTGCTCACCACGCTCTTCCGCCTCGCGCTCAACGTGAGCTCGACGCGCCTCGTGCTCTCGCGCGGCGAGGCCGGCCGGGTCATCGAGGCGTTCGGCCGCGTGGTCGTCCAGGGCAACCACGTCGTGGGCGCGGTGGTGTTCGCGATCCTGACGCTGGTGCAGCTCCTGGTGGTGGCGAAGGGCGCCGAGCGCGTCGCGGAGGTGGCGGCGCGCTTCACGCTGGACGCGCTCCCGGGCAAGCAGATGGCCATCGACGCCGACGTGCGGGCGGGGACGCTGGACGCCGCCGACGCGCGGCGGCGGCGGCGCGCGCTGGAGCGCGAGAGCCAGCTCTACGGCGCGATGGACGGCGCGCTCAAGTTCGTGAAGGGCGACGCGATCGCCGGCGTCGCCATCGTGCTCGTCAACGTGGCGGGCGGGCTCGTGGCCGGCGTGCTGCGCGGGATGACGGCCGGCGACGCCGCGCGCCGGTACGCGCTGCTCGCCATCGGCGACGGGCTGTCGTCGCAGATCCCGTCGCTGCTCGTCGCCGTCGCGGCGGGCATCGCCGTGACGCGGGTGGCGGGCGAGGAGGAGGGCGCGACGCTCGGAGGCGAGATCGGGCGCCAGCTCCTCGCCGAGCCCGCGCCGATCGCGGCGGTGGCCGCGCTGCTCGGCGCGCTCGCGCTCGCGCCGGGGCTGCCGGCCGCGCCGTTCCTGGCGCTCGCCGGCGCGGGCGGCGCCGCCGCCTGGTGGATCGCGCGCCGGGCGCGCGCGCCGGCCGCGGCGACCCGCTCCGCGCCCGGGACCGCGAGCGCGTCCGGCCCCTCCGGCGTGGACGCGGACGGCGCGGCGCCGCTCGCGCTCGAGCTGGCGGACGATCTGCTCGCCGCGGCCGCCACCCCGGCCGGCCAGGAAGGGCTCGCGGCGCTGCGCGAGACGGTGTGGCGCACGCTCGGCGTCCGCACGCCGCCCGTCGCGCTCCGGCCCGCCCCGCTCCCCGCGGGTGGCCACCGCCTGCTCATCGACGAGGTCCCCGCCGGCGGCGGCACCGCGCCCGCCGGGCAGGTGGTGGTCCTCGCCGCGCCGGACGAGCTCGCGCTCGTCGGCATCGAGGCCGCGGCCGAGCGCGATCCGCTCTCCGGGCGGGCGGTGTCGGTGATCGCCGAGGCGGACGCGCCCCGCGCCCGCGCGCTGGGCGCGGTGCGTGGCCCGCTCGATCGCGCGCTCGCGGCCGCCGCGGCGGCGCTCGTCCGCAACGCGCCGCAGCTCGTCGGCGTGCAGGAGGTGCAGGCGCTGCTCGACGCGCTCGAGCCGGGCGCGCCGGCGCTGGTCCGCGAGGCGAGCCGCCAGCTCCCGCCCGCGCTGCTCGCGGAGGTGCTGCGGCGGCTCGTCGAGGAGGGCGTCTCGATCCGACCGCTGCGCACGATCCTGGAGGCGCTGCTCGAGGCGGGCGGCGCGGGGCGCGGGCCGGCGGCGCTGGCGGAGGCCGCCCGGCGCGCGCTCCGCCGCCACCTCGCGCACGCCCACGCGGGCGAGGGCCCGCTCGCCGCGCTGCTGCTCGATCCGGCCGCGGAGCAGGTGCTCCGCGAGGGGCTCGCAGGCGATGTGCTCGCGATCGATCCGCGCATCGCGGCGGAGCTGGTGGAACGCATCGGCGCCGAGGCGGAGGCACAGGCGGCGCCGCCGGTGGTGCTGACCAGCGCCGACGTCCGCCGGGCGCTCCGAACGCTGCTCGCGCCCCGCCTGCCGGCCGTGGCGGTGCTGGCCTACGACGAGCTCCCGCCCGAGCTCACGGTCCGGCCGCTCGGGCGCGTCGCGCTGGCCGCCTGAGGCCCGGAACGCAGCGCGGGGTCGCGGCCTCGCGGCCCGACCCCGCCACCACCGAGCAAAGCCGCGCGGTTACGCGCCGGCGGCGACCGGGGGCGTGCCCTGGCCCTCGCCTTCCGACTGGGACGGCTTCGCGCCGCCCAGCTCCGGCCGGTTCACGCGGTCGCGCAGCTCCTTGCCGGTGCGGAACAGGATCCCGCGCTTCGGCTTCACCGGAATCACCTCTCCGGTCTTGGGGTTGCGCCCCTGGTAGCCGTCGTAGTGCTTGACGTGGAACGCGCCAAGCCCGCGGATCTCGATGTTCTCTCCCTTGCAGAGCGCGTCCTTCATCGAGTCGAAGATCGTCTCGATGGTGGCCTCGGCCTGCTTCTGGGTCACACCGCGCTTCACGACGAGAATGTTGATGAGATCCGACTTCAGCATCGGGACTCCGGCTCGCTGACGGCCCCCACCCTTGGAAAGCCGCTCGGGATGGGGAGAGCCTAGCCGAAGGCTCCGAAATCAGCAAGGGTTCCACGGGCATGCGCGTCTGGGTGGGCGGGACCCCGACCTGGGGATCCGCTCCCGGTCACACGCGCGCGTGGCCTGCGGCCGTTGGATCCGCCTCTTCGGAGGCACCCGTTCCCGGGGCAGGATGGCCGGCCTCGCGGGCGCGCTCCCGGTCGCACAGCTCCCGGAACGTGACCGCGTCGAGCTGCCCGGCGGCCTTCGCTTCGAGATCCATCAGTATTTCCGATAGGATGCCGCGCTCGTCCGGACGCGCCTCCCGTCCGGACACCGCCCGCCGGACGTCGAGGAGCGTGATCTTCTCCAGCGGGCGGGCCGGGACGAGCCCCCCGTCGGCCAGCGACACCACGATGCCCCTCAGCCGGAGCACGGCCAGGGCCTCGCTCGCCTCCTCGGGGGTCGCTCCGAGCCGCGCGGCCACGTCCCCAGGGTCCGGCGCGTCCTCGCCGCGGTCGAACGCCTGCGCGACCAGCAAGAGCGTCCGCCCCGCCAGGATCTCGCGGGCGATGGCCGAGTCGGCGCGCGGGGCCGGGGACATGAGCGTGCGCGCGTACTGCACCACGTACGCGAGCCGGGCCCCGAACAGCACGATGGTCCAGGAGACGAACAGCCAGAACAGGAAGATCGGGACCGCCGCCACCGAGCCGTAGATCGCGTGGTACTTGAAGATGCGCGCGACCACGAACGCGTAGCCCCACTTCGCGACGTCCCAGGCCACGCCCGCCGCGACCCCGCCCACCACGGCCGCGCGGAGCTTCACGCGCGTGTTCGGGACGATCTGGTAGAGCGTCGCGAAGAACGCGCAGTTGAGCAGCGTGCCGCTCAGCACCACCAGGGCGCGCACGCCGGTGTTCGCGAGCAGCGTCTGCGTGTACGCGCCGAGCGTGGTGGACGCCGCGAGCAGGATGGGGCCGAGGGTGAGGCCCACCCAGTAGGTGACGGCCTGCTGGGTGACGCTGCGGCGGCGCCGGATCCCCCAGACGTCGTTCACCGCGTGATCGACGTTCGTGAACAGCGTCACCGCCGACCAGACCAGCAGCGCCCCGCCCACCACGCCCGCGCTGGTGGCGTGGGCGTTCCGGATGAAGCGATCCAGGTACGGCTCGATGGACGAGCGGGCGCCCACGGCCAGGTTCTGGATGAGGAAGTCGTGGACGCGGCTGGAGATGGCGTCCATCCCGGTGAACGCCTGCACCACCGAGAACGCCACCACCAGCGCCGGCACCAGCGCGAACAGCGAGATGTAGGTGAGGGCCATCGCGCGCAGGCGCACGGTCTCGCCCTCCACCACCCGCAGCGCCAGCCGGAGCGCGGTGCTGGCGAAGCGGAGCTCGCGCTCCACCCTCGCCACCCCGGAGCCCTGGTCGAGGCGCGCCGGCACGGCCCGCCTCAGGCCTTCTCGCCGCCCTGCGCCGGGGCCTCGGGCGCGGTGCGCGGCTCGCCGCCCTCGGCACGCTCGCCCCCGCGCTCGCCGCGATCCTCGCGCTGGCCGCGCTCGGTGCGCTCATTGCGTTCGCCGCGCTCGGTGCGATCGCCGCGGTCGTTCTTCTCGTTCCGATCGCTGCGCTCGCCGCGGTCGTTCCGCTCGTTCCGATCGCTGCGCTCGCCGCGGTCGTTCCGCTCGCCCCGGCCGCCGCGGCGGTCGCGCCCGCGGCCGCGATCCCGATCCCGACCGCCGCCACCGCCGCCGGAGCCGGAGCCGCCACCTCCACCGCCGCCTCCGGAGCCGCCACCACCGCCACCGCCGCCCGCGCCGCCGCCCTGCTCGGCGCGCTCCTGCCGGCCGTAGATGTCGAACTGCTCCTGGTGGTACCCGGACTGCGGCTTCACCTGGATGGTCTTGTTGAAGCGGTCCATCAGGTAGCGGAGCTCCTCGCGCTCCGCGCCCTGCAGGATGCGCGCGACCTCCGGGTGGGAGTTCACCACCAGCACCGGCTCGGGGAAGTGCGGCGCCTCGCGCCGGATCTCGCGGAAGATCTCATACGCGATGGTGATCTTCGACTTCACGTGCCCGCGGCCGTCGCAGTACGGGCACGGCTCGTTCATCACCCGCGTCACCGACTCGCGCACGCGCTTGCGCGTCATCTCGACGAGGCCGAGCTCGGAGATCTTGAGGACGTTGGTCTTGGCCTTGTCCCGCCCCAGCGCGTCCTGCAAGGCCTTGAAGACCTTGTCGCGGTTCTGGGGTTTGTCCATGTCGATGAAGTCGATGATGATGATGCCGCCGATGTTGCGCAGCCGGAGCTGGTAGACGATCTCCTTGGCGGCCTCGACGTTGATCTTGGTGATCGTCTCCTCGAGGTTCTTCTTGCCGACGTAGCGGCCCGAGTTGACGTCGATGGCCGTGAGCGCCTCGGCCTGGTCCATGATGATGTAGCCGCCGGACTTGAGCCACACCTTGCGCTGCGCGGCGCGCTTCAGCTCCTGCTCGATGCCGTACGCGTCGAAGATCGGCTCCTCGCCCAGGTAGGACTCGATCTGCGACTCGAGGTGCGGCGCCTGGTCGTGCACGAAGCGCAGGATGCGCTCGTACTCGTCGCGGTCGTCGATGACGAGCTTGCCCACCTCCGCGGTGAACAGGTCGCGGGTGGCGCGCAGGATGAGGTCCAGGTCGCCGTGCAGCAGGGCGGGCGCCGAGACCTTGTCCTTGGTGCGGATGATGTCGTTCCACACCTGGATGAGGAAGCGGATGTCCGCCTCGAGCTTGGCCGCCTCGACGTTCTCGGCCACGGTCCGCACGATGAACCCGGTGCCCTCCGGGCGCATGCGGTCCACGATCTCGCGGAGCCGGCGACGCTCGCCGTCCTTCTCGATCCGCCGCGAGATGCCGATGTGGTCCACCGTCGGCATGAACACGAGGTGCCGGCCGGGCAGCGAGATGTGGCTGGTGATGCGGGCGCCCTTGGTCCCGATGGGATCCTTCGCGACCTGGACGATGACCTCCTGGCCCTCCTTCAGGAGATCCTGGATGTTCTTCGCCTCCTTGGTGCGCTTCTCCTCGCGCCCGTTCCGGCCGTTGCGGTCGCGGCCCTCGCGGCCCTCGCGACCCTCGCGGCCCTCGCGGCCCTCGCGACCATCGCGGCCCTCGCGGCCGTCGCGCCGGCCCCGCTCGTCGCGCCGGCGGTCGCCGCGATCGCGCTCGCGGTCGCCGCGGGCCTCGCGCGCGGCGTCGCGCGCGGGAGCCTGGATCCGATCCTTCTCCGGCTGGGCGGGCTGGGCCGGCGCGGCCTCGGTCGCCGCGGCAGCCTCGGCCGCGGGAGCGGTCTCGGCGGCCGGCGTCGCGGCCTCGCTGGGCTCGGCGGGCTCGGCGACGGGGGCGACCGCCTCCGCCGGCGCGATCGAGGGCTCGGCCTCGGCCGCGGGCGCGTCGGCGAGCGGCGGCACCGGCAGGCCCGGGATCGCCGGCACCGGCGCCATGCCGATCTCCTGCGTGAGCGCGATGGGCGTGAGCGGCGCGGGCGGCGGCTCCGCGGCGGCCGGCTCGCCCTGCAGCGCCTCGGCCGGAGCGGGCTCGGCCGCAGCCGCCTCCACCGGCGTCGGCTCGGCCGGCGAAGCCTCGCCCTGCGCGGCCTCGGCGGGCACGGCCGCAGGCGAGACATCCACGGTCGGTGAACCCTCGACCCCCGCGGGCGCGGCGGCGGGCTCGGCCGGAGCGGTCCGTGCGCGCAGCTCGGCCTCCTCGGCCTCCTGCTCGCTCGGCACGTCGGTCACCTCGGCGCGGTGCTCGCCCTCGGTGAGCTCGAACTCCTCGGAGAAGTCCGGATCCCCGTACACGTCGCCGACGTACAGGAACGCCGCCTTCTCCAGGCCGATGTCCACGAAGGCGGCCTGCATGCCGGGGAGCACGCGGACCACCCTGCCCTTGTAGATGTTCCCGACGATCCCCTTCTCGCGCTTCCGCTCGAGGTAGTACTCGTGGATCGTCCCGTTCTCGACCAGCGCGACGCGCGTCTCGGCGCCTGCCGCGTTGATCACGAGGATGCTGTTGCCCGCCATGATGGTCCTCTCTCGCCCCGTTCAGGCGCGGGGAGAGCGAGGCCCCATCCGGCGGGCCACGATCGCGAACGTCCCGGTGGAGCCGGGAGGGTCGGATCTGCTGTCGAGCTGGCGCTCAAAGCTTCGCGTCTCCTCGCGCCCGGCGGCCGCGTTTCGTGCGCGGCACCGGCGGGGCGCGTCGTACGTTCAGGCGTCGAGGTAGCGAGGCGCGCGGGGCTGGCTCGGCTCCGGCCGTCCATGCCCGCTCCTCGCGAAGCTCACGCCTTCCTTCAAAACCTTCACTCCCCGGGGCGGCGTGCCGTCCTCTCCGAAGATCGCCGCCAGCACCTCGGCTGGCTTGGCGCTCCCGGACGGATCCGCCCGCAAGCTGAACGCGACCGCCCCCGGGCCTTCGACCGCGAGGTGGGTCACGATGTCCTTCAAGTCTATCTCTCTTTGCTTCCGTGCCGCGACCTTCTGGCCCCGACCCTTTCCGCGGGGCCTGGGCGGCGCCGCGCGGGTCACGACCGACTGGTCCGCGTCGCGGAACGCGGCGACCCGAGCCTCGAGGGCCGGCTCGTCCCAGGTTTCCCGAGGAAACTCGGCGCGGTAATGGACGGCCCGCTGCGCCTCGGAGATGGACGGTGCGTGCGGGTCGAGGACGTGGGCCTCCTGCACCTTCAGCCCTTCCGGGAGCTCGGGCGCGAGCCGCGCCAGGACCTCCTGCGGGTCAACCGCGCCGAGGAGATCCAGATCCAGGTGCTCGCAGAGGCTCTCGAGGCCGACCGGGAGCGCCGGACCGAACGAGACGCGCGGCTTCGGGTGGTAGCCCTGCGAGTACGCCACCGGCAGCCCGGCGCGCCGGACGGCGCGCAGCAGGGCGTGCATGGTCTCGAGGTGCGAGAGCGCCACCAGCCGCCCGAGCTTGGCGTAGCGGACGCGCACCAGCGTGCGGACCGGCGGGTCCGCCGGGCGCGACGGGCGCGGGGGCTCCGGGACGTAGTCCTTCGCCTCGTAGGTGCGGTTCTTCACGACCTCGTAGTCGCAGGCGCCGCACACCGTGCACGGCTCGAGCACGCAGTCCGCCACCTCGGCGAGGTTGCGGGCGGCCGCGAGCTGCTTCTGGAGGTAGGCCTTGGTGACGCCGCAGTCGATGCGGTCCCAGGGCAGCACCTCGTCGAGCCGCCGGCGGCGGTGCGCGAACCAGTCCAGCCCGACGCCGTGCTCGCGCTCGCACTCCTCGAAGGCGGCGAGCCAGTTCCGCTCGTCGAACCACTCGCTCCAGCCGTCGAGGCGCTGGCCGCGGCGGTACGCGGCGAGCACCGCGGTGCCGACGCGGCGATCGCCGAGCGCGAGCGCGCCCTCGATGGACGACTGCCGCGAGTCGTGCGGCTTGAACTGGATCGCGCCGTTCCGGCCGCCCAGCGCCGCGGTGACGAGCGCCTGCCGGCGGCGCGTCTCCTCGGGCGGGATCATCGGCTCCCACTGGAACGGCGTGAACGGCTTCGGCACGAAGGTGGACGCGCCGAGGTGGATCGCCGGCGAGCCCTCGCCCTTGGGCAGCACGCGCCGCGCGGCCGCGAGGCAGCGCTTCGCCAGCTCGGCGATGGCGACCACGTCCTCGTCGCGCTCCTCCGGGAGCCCGATCATGAAGTAGAGCTTCAGGAGCGACCAGCCGTTCCCGAAGATCGACTCGACCGCGCGGAGCAGGTCCTCCTCGCGGTTGCCCTTGTTGATCACCGCGCGCATGCGCTCGGTGGCGGCCTCCGGCGCGAGCGTGAAGCCGGTCTTGCGGATGCGGGCGATCTTCTGGGCGAGCGCCTCGTTCATCGTCTCGGTGCGGAGCGAGGGCAGGCTCATCGCGATCCGCTCGCCCTCCCAGCGCGCCAGGAAGTCGTCGAGGAGCCCGTTCAGCGCGCCGTAGTCGCCCGACGACAGCGAGAGCAGCCCCACCTCCTCGTAGCCGGAGGCGCGCAGGCCGGTCTCGGCCAGCGCCAGCACCTGCTTCGGATCGCGCTGGCGGGTCGGGCGCGTGATCATGCCGACCTGGCAGAAGCGGCAGCCGCGGGTGCAGCCGCGCTGCAGCTCGATGGGGAGCCGGTCGTGCACGGTCTGCATGAACGGGACGAGCGGGCGGGTGTACGCGCTGGTCGGGAGCGCGTTCAGGTCCGGCATCACCCGGCGCTCGACCTTCTCGTAGCCGGGCAGGAGCGGCTCGATCGCGGCGAGCGTCCGCGAGCTCGGGTCGTAGCGCGGCGCGAACAGCGAGGGCACGTAGACGCCGGGGATGCGCGCCAGGCGCCGGAGCAGCTCCGGGCGCGTCGCGCCGCCGCGGCGGAAGCCGCTCTCCGCGACCGCGTCGGCGATCTCCAGCGCGACCTCCTCGCCCTCCCCCACCGCGAACGCGTCGAAGAAGTCCGCCACCGGCTCCGGGTTGAACGCGCACGGGCCGCCGGCCAGCACCAGCGGGTCCTCGTCGCCGCGCTCGCGCGCGAGCAGCGGGATGCCGGAGAGGTCCAGCATGGCGAGCGCGCTCGTGTAGGCGAGCTCGAACTGGAGCGTGATGCCGAGCACGTCGAACCCGCGCACCGCCGCCCGCGACTCGAGCGTGAACAGCGGGAGGCCGCGCGCGCGGAGCATGCCCTCCATGTCCGGCCACGGCAGGAACACGCGCTCGCACGCGATCTCCGGCCGGTCGTTGAGCAGGTGGTACAGCAGCCGGAAGCCCAGGTTGGACATCCCGACCTCGTACGTGTCGGGGAACGCCAGGGCGAAGCGGACGCGGGCGGCGGAGAGGTCCTTCACCACCGCGCCGAACTCGGCGCCGACGTAGCGGGAGGGCTTCTGCGCCTGGAGGACGAGCTCGTCGAGCGCGGACGAGGAGAGCGCGAGGTCGGTCTTCATGTCCCTTCGGGCCGCGGGTTCGAACCGCGTGTCGCCCGCCGGTCGGGGTGGAAGGCGCCGGATCTGCGGGAGATTCCGGCGGAGCCGGGCTGAATAGCACGGCGCGCGGCGCGGGTCGAGCCCGCACCCGCGTCCCCCCGGGGCGGAGCCCCCGGCCAGGTCGCGGCCGGCTCAGAACCGGATCTCGAACGCGCCCAGGTCGCCGGCGGGATCCACCCACTCCACCTCGACCCCGTCCACCCGCGCGGCGGGCGGGCCCGCGTGGCACCACCGGACGAGCGCGCCCACCGCGGCGCGCTCGCCCTCGACCTCCGCCTCCACGCGTCCGTCGGGCAGGTTGCGGACCCAGCCCTTCACGCCCAGGCGGCGCCCCTCGTCCGCCGCGGACTGGCGGAAGGCCACGCCCTGGACGCGGCCGGACACCACGATGCGCGCGCGCACCCGATCGGCCATGGCTCACTCCTTCAGCAGGCGCACGAACTCCTCCTCGCCGACGACCCGCACGCCCAGCGATCTCGCCTTCTCCAGCTTGGAGCCGGCCTCCTCGCCCGCCACGACCAGGTCGGTCTTCCGCGAGACGCTGCCCGACACCTTGCCCCCGCGCCGCTCGACCTCGGCCTTCGCGTCGTCGCGCGACATCGCCGACAGGCCGCCCGTGAGCACCACCGTCTTGCCGGCGAACGGGCCGCGCGCCTCCACCACCTCGGGCTCCGGCCGCACCCCCGCGGCGAGCAGCCGCTCGACCACCCGCCGGTTCTGCGGCTCCTGGGTCCAGGCGCGGATCTCCGACGCGGTCTCCGGGCCCACGTCGCGGACGCCCTTCAGCGCCTCCTCGTCCGCGTCCAGGATCCGGGCGAGGTCGCCGAAGTGGCGGGCCAGCGTCGCCGCGGTCGCCTCGCCGACCTGCGGGATGCCGAGCGCGAACAGGAACCGCCGCAGCGTGGTGCTCCGCGATCGCTCCAGCGCCGCGACCATGTTCTGCGCGCTCTTCTCGGGCAGCTCGCGCGCCGCCCCCGCGTCCTGCTCCTTGCGCGGGCGGCTGAACAGCTGCTGCCAGACCTCGAACGGCACCGCGTACAGATCGGCGAAGTCCTTCACCTGCCCGCGCTCCACCAGGCCCGCGGCGAGCTTCTCGCCCAGCCCCTCGATGTCGAGGGCGCGGCGCTGCGCGAAGTGGCAGATCCGGCCCACGAGCTGCGCCGGGCAGGCGGCGCCGGTGCAGCGGTAGACCTTCTCGCCCTCCTCGCGCACCACCCGCGCGCCGCACACCGGGCACTCGGCCGGGAACCGGAACGGCCGCTCCTCGCCGGTGCGGCGCTCCGGGAGCGGCTTCACCACCTCCGGGATCACCTCGCCGGCGCGCCGCACCAGGACCCAGTCGCCCTCGAGGATGTCCTTGCGGCGCATCTCGTCCTCGTTGTGCAGCGTGGCGCGCGCGACCATCGCGCCGGAGAGGCGGACCGGGTCGAAGTCCACCACCGGCGTCAGCACGCCGGTGCGGCCCACCGACGCCCAGATGCGGCGGATCCGGGTGGCCTCCTCCTGCGGCGGGTACTTGAAGGCGACGGCCCAGCGCGGGAACTTCGAGGCCGCGCCCAGCCGGCGCCGCCAGTCGAGGTCGTCCACCTTCACCACGATGCCGTCGGTGTCGTAGGGCAGCTCGAAGCGGCGCTCGGCCATGCGGTCGCGGTAGGCGAGCACCTCGCCGAGGCCGCGGCAACGGCGGTTCTCCGGGTTGGTCTCGAAGCCCCAGGCGGCGAGCGCCTCCAGCTTCTCCCAGTGCGTGCGCCAGGGATCGCCGCCCGGCACCAGCGCCTCGTAGGCGACGAAGGAGAGCGGGCGGCGGGCGGTGACGCGCCAGTCGAGCTGGCGCAGCGTCCCGGCGGCGGCGTTGCGCGGGTTCGCGAACGGCTCGTCGCCGGCGCGGACCAGCTGCCGGTTCATCGCCTCGAAGTGCTCCTTGAACAGCAGCACCTCGCCGCGGACCTCGACCCGCGGCGGCGGGGTCCCCTCGAGCGCGTGCGGCACGCCGCGGTTCGCGCCCAGGCCGCCCACCACCCGGAGGTTCGCGGTGACGTCCTCGCCGTTGACGCCGTCGCCGCGGGTGGAGCCGCCCGTGAACGCGCCGTCGCGGTACACCAGCTCCACCGCGAGCCCGTCGAGCTTCGGCTCCACCACGTAGCCGACCGCCTCTCCCTCGGGCAGCCCCAGCAGCCGGCGCACGCGCGCGTCGAACTCGTGCAGCTCGTCGTCGCTCTGCACGTTGCCGAGCGAGAGCATGGGCTCGCGGTGCACCACGCGCTCGAAGCGCTCCGAGGGCGCGCCGGAGACCCGCTGCGTGGGCGAGTCCGCGGTGACGAGCTCCGGGTGCTCGGCCTCGATCGCCTGCAACTCGTGCATCAGCCGGTCGTACTCGGCGTCGGCGAGGACGGGCTGGTCGAGGACGTAGTAGGCGTGGTCCGCCGCGCGGATCCGTTCGCGCAGGTCGCGGGCGCGCGCCGCGGCGTCGGCCTTCTTCATGGCGCGAAGGATGGCGCGGCGGGGGGCCGCGGGCAACGAGGAATGCGGAACGCCGTGGGCGCCGGGGCGGGCGCGGTGGCGGTGCGCGCGCGGATCAGAACGTCTCGTACGACTCGGAGTACGACGACTCGGCCTCGATGAGGCGGAACCCGCCCTCGATGAGCTTGAACGTCATGAGCGCGGTGCTGGGTGTGCCGTCCCCATCGAGGTCGCCGACTGCGCGAACCTCGATGGTCGGGGGCTCCTCGCCGCGCTGCCCCCAGGCTTCGGCGCGGAACGAGTAGTACACGTTGCCAAGGATCTCCTGCCCGGCCGGGAAGATGACGCTCCAGCCGCCCGCCCGGAAGTCGATGGGACGCTTGCCGGTGGACGATGGGAGCGGCGGCTGGAAGTCCGCGAGCAGGTGCCCGCCCGGGAAGTTCCCGTTCTGGACGAAGACCTCCATCGCGCCGGCCTTCACCCGCAGCATGAGCTCGTTGCGCTCCGACGCCTTGGCCCGGAGCGACGCCCGCACCGACAACGGAATCGCGACGCTGGCGAGGATCCCGATGATCGCCACCACCGTCATGAGCTCGATGAGCGTGAACCCTGCGGCCGAGCATCGGACCTTCTTCACGGAGTCCTCTCCTTCGCGCCCTGGTCGACGCGGCGAAGCTCGAGCCCACCGCCGTCGATCTCGCGCACCTCGTTGCCCTGCGCGCGCTGCTGCGCCTTGAACCGCTCGACCTCGGCGGGGTCGATCGTCGCGCCGCCGAGCGGGATGAGGATCCGCGGCGCGGCCCTCGCCCCCGGCAGCAGCACCATTCCCTGCGGCGCGCCGGGGAGCGTGCCGAGGCGCGCGACCACCTTGTGGCGGACGTGCCACCGGTACCACCCGTGGTAGCCGCCCCCCGCCGCGAGCGCGAGCGCGAGCATCACCCACAGGCCCCACGGCCGCCGCGGGCCCGGCTCCGCCGACACCGCGAGCACCCGCGCCTGCGCCGGCCGCGCGGGCGCGCGCGCCGCGGTCGCCGCCACGGCGCCGGCGGAGGCGACGCGCTGGGCGAGGTCGGAGAAGTCGATCGCCTCGCGGACGAGCGCGTTCCGGACGGCCTCCACGCCGGGGACGATCTCCGGCGGCGCGCCGGCGGCGAGCCCGTTCACGGCCGCGAGCGTCGCGTCGAGGTCGGCGAGCATGGCCTGCACGGCCGCCCGGTCCACCTCGGCGCCGCCCGCCGGCGCAGAGGCGCGCGCCGAGGCGACGCGGAGGCGCATCACCGCGGCCGTGCGGATCGGGCCGGGGTCCACCGCCATGGGGCCGTCGCCGAGCGCGGCGCGCTCGAGCTCGGACAGCCCGCCGGCGATCCCCGCCGCGAGCCCGTCGAGCGCGTCGCCCGGGTGCGCGCCGCCGGACAGCGCCCGCTCGAGCGACGCCTGCGCGTCCGCCGCGGAGGCGGACTGCGCGGGCCAGAGCAGGCGCACGGCGGGCGGCGGCGGGACGTAGACGGTGGCGCCCCCTCGCGGCGGCTCGGGCTTCGCGGGCGCGGGCGGCTCGCCGGGGAAGGCGTCGTCCAGGCTGACGTCGAACGCGTCGTCGAGCGAGAGGTCCGGCGGCGGCGCGGTGGCCTTCCTCGCCAGCGGCGGCGGCCCCGCGGACGGCGGAGGCGGAGGCGGAGGCGGCACCGCGAGCGGAGGAGGGTTCACGACAGGAGAAGCGGTCGCCGCGGCGACCGGCGCGGCGCTGCGCACCATCCGCTCCACCGCCCCGAGCACGCCGTCCGGCCGGCCGTCCCAGCGCGCCGGCTCGACCCCGAGCGCGCGCAGCGGAGCCTCGGCGGCGGCGTGCTCCGGCGCGAGCGCCGCCACCACGCGGACGCCGCCGCCGTCGCGGAGCAGCCGCTCGATGCCGGCCAGCGAGCCCTCCCCCTGGTACTCGATCACCACGAGCCCGCCCGGGCCATGGCAGAGCGAGAGCGCCTGCGCCGCGTCCGCCGCGATGCGCGGACGCGTGCCGAGCCGACTGGTGACCGGCGCCAGCATCGCGACGGCGAACGCCTTCGACCCCGCGACGACGGCTTCGGTGGCTGGGCTGCTGCTCGGCATCGATCTCTTTCCCGGGGCGGCCCTGCGTGGACCGGCGGCGATGTTAACCCGCCGGGGCATCTCACCTCACCGCGCGCCGCCCCCCGCGTTCATGGCACACGCGAGGTGCGACGACGGCGCGGGTGTGCGGCGTTGACACCCCGAAACCGACCGCATACGTTTGCGACCTCTCCTAGGCCTCGCCCAGAGACCGCCCGCAGCCTCCGCCGGCCACGCCCGCTTTGCAGCGCGCGGCCCAGCTCCCCGAGAACCGACATGCCCGCACCCGCACCGACAGCCACGTCGAGCACGTCCAGCCTCACCGAGCTCAAGCACATGAAGGTCGCGGAGCTCGCCAAGCTGGCGCGCGACCTCAACGTCGAGGCCGCGGGCGCGCTCAAGAAGCAGGACCTCATCTTCGCGATCCTCCAGGCGCAGTCGAAGGCGGCCGAGGCGGCGAAGGAGGAGATGGAGGTCGGCGGCGAGGGGACGCTCGAGGTGCTGCCCGACGGCTTCGGCTTCCTGCGCAGCCCGGACTTCTCCTACCTGCCGGGCCCCGACGACATCTACGTCTCGCCCTCGCAGATCCGCCGCTTCAACCTGCGCACCGGCGACACGGTGCGCGGCACGGTGCGCCAGCCCAAGGAAGGCGAGCGCTACTTCGCGCTGCTCAAGGTGGACAGCATCAACGGCGAGCCGCCCGAGGAGAGCCAGGCGAAGGTCCTGTTCGACAACCTCACGCCGCTCTACCCGACGCAGCGCCTGACGCTCGAGCACGATCCCGCCGAGATGACCACCCGGGTGGTGGACCTGTTCGCGCCCATCGGCAAGGGGCAGCGCTGCCTCATCGTCTCGCCGCCGCGCGCCGGCAAGACGGTGCTGCTCCAGAACATCGCCCACGCCGTCACCACCAATCACCCGGAGTGCACCCTCATCGTGCTGCTCATCGACGAGCGGCCCGAGGAGGTCACCGACATGGAGCGGACGGTGCGGGGCGAGGTGGTCGCCTCCACCTTCGACGAGCCCGCCACCCGCCACGTGCAGGTGGCGGAGATGGTGATCGAGAAGGCCCGGCGCCTGGTCGAGCACAAGAAGGACGTGGTGATCCTGCTCGACTCGATCACCCGCCTCGCGCGCGCCTACAACTCGACCGTGCCGCCCTCCGGGAAGATCCTCTCCGGCGGCGTGGACTCGAACGCGCTGCACAAGCCGAAGCGCTTCTTCGGCGCGGCCCGCAACATCGAGGAGGGCGGCTCGCTCACCATCATCGGCACCGCGCTGGTGGACACGGGCAGCCGCATGGACGAGGTGATCTTCGAGGAGTTCAAGGGCACCGGGAACTCCGAGATCGTGCTCGACCGCAAGCTGATGGAGAAGCGCATCTTCCCCTGCATGGACATCGGGAAGAGCGGCACGCGCAAGGAGGAGCTGCTCCTGCCGGCCGACTGGCTCTCGAAGATCTACATCCTGCGCCAGACCATCCTGAACGGCCTCGACAACGTCGAGGCGATGAAGTTCATCCTGGACAAGTTCCGCCAGGTGAAGAACCACGACGAGTTCTTCAAGATGATGGTCGGCGGCGGCAAGTAGCGGCCGCTCGCCCGCAGGAGGGAGTCCCCGCCCGCGGCGCGCTCCGCTTGACCTATCCCCGCGATCCGACTAGATCCCGCGGTTCCACAACCGGGCCCGGACCATCGCCGACGACGGCGATGCAAGCGGCCCAGAGGCGAGCATGAAGGAAGGCATCCACCCCGACTACAAGGCCACGAAGGTCCTCTGCGCCTGCGGGAACGTCATCGAGACCCGCTCCGTGCGCGGCGACTTCCACATCGAGATCTGCTCGAACTGCCACCCGTTCTTCACGGGCAAGCAGAAGATCATGGACACGGCCGGCCGCATCGAGCGCTTCAAGACGCGCTATGCCGCCACCCCGGCCAAGGCCGAGCCCGCCAAGAAGGCGCCCGCCGCCGAGCCCGCGAAGAAGGTCGAGGCGGCCAAGGAGAACCGCGCCGCGAAGCGCGCCAAGGCCGGCAAGAGCAAGAAGTCCGAGGCCGCCCCGGCCGCCGAGGCGCCCGCCGCCGACGCGAAGCCCGAGTAGCGCTCTCGAGCGAGTCCCGCGGTTCACCACCAGGAGCGGCGCCACCCGGCGCCGCTCCTTGCGTTTGATCGGCGCCACCCGGCGCCGCTCGTGCGTTCGACGGGGCACGACGGCCGTGCGCTTGCCCGCGGCCCGCGCCCGATCTACAGGTCGATCATGGCCGAGCCGGCGCACCGCTCCAGACCGTCGCGGCAGGGGCTCACCGAGTACCTGCTGCTCGTCGGCGCGCTCGCGATCCTCGCCGCCGGCGCGGTGGCGCTCTTCGCCCCGCAGATCCGCGCCGCGCTCGGCGGCCCGCCCGCGGCGGGCCCCACCACGCCGGCCCCCGCGCCCCGGTCCCCGCCGACCTCCAGCGGCGGCTGACGCCCGGGCGCCGCGCGGACGGTATATCCTCCCCGTCGTGTCCCCACTCGTCCTGGTCGTCGATGACGAGAGCCCGAACCTCGAGTCGCTCGGCAAGATCTTCGAGCGCGAGGGCTGGCGCGTGGCGCTCGCCGGCTCCGGCGCCGCCGCGCTGGAGGTGCTCCGCCGCGAGCGCGCCGCGGTGGTGGTCACCGACCTGATGATGCCGGGCATGAGCGGCGACGAGCTGCTCCGCGCGGTGAAGACGGTGTCGCCCGAGTCCGAGGTGGTGGTGATGACCGCCTACGGCACCGTGGAGGCGGCGGTCGCCGCCATGAAGCAGGGCGCCTACGACTTCATCACCAAGCCGGTGAAGCGCCACGCCATCGTGAAGGCGGTGCGCCAGGCGCTGGAGCGCGCCTCGCTGGTCGCGGAGAACCGCGCGCTGAAGGCGCGCCTGGCCGAGCTCGCGCCGGGCGGCGCGGGCGCGCTCCTCGGCGACGCGCCCGCGTTCCGCGCGGTGCTCGAGATCCTGCGCCAGGCCGCCCCGACGCAGGCGACCGTGCTGCTGCTCGGCGAGAGCGGCACCGGCAAGGAGCTCGCCGCGCGCCTGGTGCACGACCTGTCGCCGCGCGCCGCCGGTCCGTTCGTGCCCATCCACTGCGCCGCCATCCCGGAGACGCTGCTCGAGTCCGAGCTGTTCGGCCACGAGAAGGGCGCGTTCACCGGCGCGGTGGCGCGCAAGGACGGGCGCTTCGAGCGGGCCCACGGCGGCACGCTGTTCCTCGACGAGATCGGCGAGATGTCGCCCGCGGTGCAGGTGAAGCTGCTGCGGTTCCTGCAGGACGGGGTGCTCGAGCGCGTGGGCGGGAACGAGCCGGTGCGCGTGGACGTGCGGGTGGTGGCCGCGACGAACAAGGACCTCGCCGCCGAGGTGAAGGCGGGCCGGTTCCGCGAGGACCTGTTCTACCGGCTCGACGTGGTGCGGGTGCGACTCCCGCCGCTCCGCGAGCGGCGCGAGGACGTGCCGCTGCTCGCCATGGCGTTCCTGCGGCGCATGGCCGAGCGCAACGGGAAGCCGATCTCCGGCTTCACGCCCGGTGCGATGGCCGCGCTGGAGCGGTACGCCTGGCCGGGGAACGTGCGCGAGCTGCAGCACGCCATCGAGCGCGCCGTGGTGCTCACCCGCGCCGACGTGGTCGAGGTGGGCGACCTGCCGGAGGCCATCCGCGCCGCGGGACCCGCCGCCGAGGCCGCGCCGCCCGCCGGTCCGGCCGGCGCCCCGGTGCTGACGGTGCCGCTCGGCACGTCCATGGACGAGATCGAGCGGCGCGTGATCCGCGAGACGCTCCGCCACACGCACGGTGACAAGAACCTGGCGGCTCAGCTCCTCGGCATCGCCGCGCGGACCATCTACCGGAAGCTCGATCGCGACGAGGATGGGCGCCTCCTCGGCCCGCCGGAGGGCGGCGGCGAGGGCGCGGAGTAGGCTGCCAAATTGGCGGCGGCGCGGGGCGCGCCGGGGCGGCCTTGCCAAATTGGCAGCAGCGGGGGCCGCGCTCCCCTCGGGCGGGCGCACCGTCCGGGATTTGCGTGTATTCCCGCCATGTTGTGTATCGGTCAGGGCCCGTCCCCGTGGCACGACGGTTGCTCATCCCGGCCCCTGGCCGCTCCCATGCTCGACCTCTTCTTCCGCAAGTACGCCTGGACCGCGAACCTCGCGCTGCTGTTCGCGGCGGCCTGGCTCACGGCGAAGACCGTCAACACGCTCGTCGGCGCGGCGATCCGGCCGAGGCCGCAGGCGGAGCTCGCGCTGCCGCCGCCCGCGCCCGTCCGGACGGTGCTGCCCGCCTCGATCGACGAGGCGCGGCTGTACCACCTCATCGGGCGCGAGCCGCCGCAGCAGGCCAACGAGGCGACGCCGGCGGCGCCCGCGCGCCCGCAGAACTGCGCCGACCCGCGGGCCGAGCCGGCGCGCTCCGACCTGCGGCTCGCGCTGGTCGCGGGCGTGGTCGCCGAGCAGCCGCGCTTCTCGCTCGCGACCATCACCGACCTCTCCTCCCGCGAGACGGTGGTGCTCGGCGTCGGCGACCGGATCCAGGGCGCCCAGCTGCTCGGCCTCCAGCGCGTCCGCGACGGCGGCGACGTCACCGGGAACGCGTTCAAGGTGATCGCGGTGCTGTGCAACCGCGGCACGAAGGAGTACCTGGACTTCGAGGGCGGCGGGAGCGAGGCGCCGGACGCCGGCGCCAACCTCGGCTACGCGTCGGTCCCGCGCCCCAGCCCGCGCCCGGGCGCGCCGGGGCCGATGGAGGGCGTGCGCGCGGTCTCGAAGGACAAGTACGAGATCGACCGCAAGGTCATCGACGGCACGCTCAACAACCTGAGCGCGATCTCCACCCAGGCCCGCATCGTCCCGTCGTTCAAGAACGGCGTGGCGAACGGGTTCAAGCTGTTCTCGATCCAGCCGGGCTCGCTCTACGCGTCCATCGGCATCGAGAACGGCGACGTCATCCAGCGCGTGAACGGGTACGAGCTCAACTCGCCCGAGAAGGCGCTCGAGCTGTACCAGAAGCTGCGCGACTCCGGGCACGTGACCATCGAGCTCGAGCGGCAGGGGCAGCCGATCCGCAAGGAGTACAACATCACCGGCCCGTGATCCCGGCCGAGGGAACGCCATGAAGAAGCTCCTCGCCACGACGTTGCTCGTCCCGGTGCTCGCCGCCGCGCAGGTCCCGCTGCGCCCGACCGACGACCCCGAGTCGCCGGCCCGGCCGCGCCCGACGCGGCCCACCTCTCCGCCGACCGGCATCCCCACCACGCCGCCGCCTCCCGGGACCTCGATCGGCCCCGGCGGCGTGGCCCCGATCCAGCAGAACGGCGCGCGCCCGCCCGCGGGCCGGCCCACCTCGCCGGCCCCGCGCCCGGGGGGCGCGGCCACGCCCACCCCGGCGCCCGCGCGCGGCGGCGGCGGCGAGGCCGAGACCACGCTGCAGGCCGCGAACGGCAAGTGCGTCCCGATGCAGGGGCGCTTCATGCTGACGTTCAACCGGGCCGAGGTGGTGGACGTGCTCGAGCAGGCCAGCCGCTGGACCTGCCGCAACTTCATCTACACGGAGGACGTGGCGCGCGGGAAGATCACGCTGCTCTCCAAGACGCCGGTCACCGCCGAGGAGGCCTACGCCGCGTTCCTCGCCGCGCTGAACGCGAACAGCATCACCGTCTACCCGACGGGCCGGTACTGGCGCCTGGGCCGCGCCGCCGACAGCAAGAAGATGCCCATCCCGACGTACACCGACCCGGAGAGCGGCACGCCGGCGAACGAGCAGGTCATCACCAAGGTGATCCGCCTGCAGTACGCCGACGCCGACCAGCTCCGCGGGGTGATGGGCAACTTCATCTCGCCGCAGGGCGCGGACATCCAGTCGATCCCGCCCTCGACGCTGGTCATCACCGACACCGGCCTCAACATCCGCCGCATCGAGAAGATGCTCGAGGCGATCGACAAGGTCGGCGGCGGCGACCTGGTCCGCATCGTCCAGGTGCGCTACGCGTCCGCGAAGGACCTCGCCGACAAGGTGAACCAGATCTTCCAGGCGCAAGGCGGGCGGGGCGCGCGCCCGGCGCGCATCACCAGCGGCCCGGCGCGGCCCGGCGTCCCCACCACGCAGCCCGCGGGCGGATCGGTCGAGGTCTCCGTCTACAAGGTCCTCCCCGACGACCGCACCAACAAGCTCATCGTCATCGCGGACGAGAAGAGCTTCCAGCAGATCATGGAGCTGGTGCAGCAGCTCGACGTGCCCACCAGCGCCGACGGCGGCGTCCACGTCCTGTTCCTGAAGAACGCGAACGCGGAGGAGCTCGCCACCACGCTCTCCAACCTGGCGCAGGGCCAGGCCAAGCGCACCACCACGCCCGGCGCGCCGACGCAGCCGGCGGCGCGTCCGGGGATGCCCGGGGCGCCGCCCGCGGCGGCGCCCGCGCCGGCCGGCGACGTCACGGCCGAGCTGTTCTCCGGCGAGGTGAAGATCACCGCGGACAAGACGCAGAACGCGCTCCTCGTGCAGGCGAGCGGGGCCGACTTCTCCGCGGTCCAGCGCCTCGTCGAGAAGCTCGACCGCCCGCGGCGCCAGGTGTTCGTCGAGGCGGTGATCATGGAGGTGAACCTCAAGAACTCCATGGAGCTCGGCGTCAGCGCGCACGGCGCCATCCCGTACAAGTACAAGGGCGACACCGGCGTCATCCCCCTCTCCTCGCAGACCGGGCGCGTGTCGTCGCTCGACATGTCGAGCGCGATCGCGCTGGGCGGGTTCCTCACCGGCTACACCGGCCCCATCTCCGCGGAGCTGAAGGACCTGGGCTTCGGCAACATCCCCAGCCTCGGCCTGCTCATCCAGGCGCTGCAGTCCAACTCCGACGTGAACGTGCTCTCCACGCCGCACCTGCTCGCCACCGACAACGAGGAGTCGGAGATCACGGTCGGCCAGAACGTGCCGTTCCAGTCCGGCTACGCGCCCCAGGGGCTCTCCAACCTGCTCTCCGGGTCCGGCACGGGCGGCAGCAGCACCGTCGGCGCGGCGCTCGGCACCCAGGGCCTTGGCTCGCTCTACGCGCCGATCCAGCGGCAGAACGTGGAGCTGAAGCTCAAGATCAAGCCGCAGATCAACGAGGGCGGGAACATCCGGCTCACCATCGAGGAGCAGACCGAGGAGATCGCGGAGAAGGACCCGCAGCTCGGCCCGACCACCGCCAAGCGCAGCGTCAAGACGCAGATCGTGGCGCGCGACCAGAGCACGATCGTGATCGGCGGCCTCATCCAGGACCGCGCCATCCGCAGCGTGTCCAAGATCCCGTTCCTGGGCAGCCTGCCCATCCTCGGGTGGCTGTTCCGCGACACCACCACCACCAAGCAGAAGGTGAACCTCCTGCTCTTCCTCACGCCGTACATCATCCGCGACGAGGCGGACTACCGGCGCATCTACGAGAAGAAGCGCGAGGAGCAGCAGCAGTTCATCGAGCAGTTCTACGGCCGCCAGCCTCGCTACGACGTGGACGTGGACTTCAGCCGGAAGACCGGGCCCTACTCGCGGCTGCGCCAGGGCGTCAGCCAGGAGACCTCGCGGATCGAGAACGGCGGCGGCGGCGCGCCGGGCGAGTACCTGTCCGCTCCCCCCGCCGGCGGCCCGCCGCCGACCACCGTCGTCCCGGTGCCGCGCCCGAGCTCCCCCGCGCCCGCGCCCGAGCCGGAGGCCGCGCCCGACGCGGCGCCGCCGCCCGAGGGGACGCCCGAGCCGATCGAGCGCCTCTCGCCGCAGCAGGCGCCGCCCGCCGGCGAGCCGGCGTCGCCGGGAGGGACCCCGCCGCAGGAATGAGCGGGGGCGGACCGTCCGTTTCACGGGATCCTCATGCCGAACGACGCACAGATCGACACCGCCCGGACCGCCGTCCAGGGCGCAGTCCCCGGGCTCGCCGCCGCGGCGGGCCTCTCCGGCCGCCCCATCGGCGAGATCCTCCGGGAGACCGCCGGGCTGGACCCGGCGCGGCTCGAGGAGGCGCTCGCGCTGCAGCGCGGCGAGCAGGCCGGGCAGCGCCTCGGCGAGATCCTCGTCCGCCTGAAGGCCGTCACCGAGGAGGACGTGCTGCGCGCGCTCGCGGCCCAGCTCGACCTGCCCTTCGTCGAGCGCATCGACCCCGAGTCGGTGCCCGGAGACCTCGCGGCCAAGGTGCCCATCCACTTCGCGAAGCAGTCGAAGGTGCTGCCGCTCGGCACCGCCGGCGACGCGATCCGGGTGGCGGTGGGCGACCCGCTCGACACCGCCGCACAGGACTCGGTGTCGATGCTGCTCGGCGCCGCCGTGGCGCCGGAGGTGGCGCCGCCGCAGGTGGTGCTCGACGCCATCAACGCGGTGTACGACCGCGCCGCCGACGAGCACGACAAGCTCATGGAGGACCTCGAGACCGAGGACCTCGAGAGCGTCGCGCACGAGCTGCAGGAGCCGACCGACCTCCTCGAGGCGGACGACGAGGCGCCCATCATCCGCCTGGTCAACTCGCTCCTGTTCCGCGCGGTGAAGGAGCGCGCCAGCGACATCCACATCCTCCCGGAGGAGAAGGACATCTCGGTGCGCTACCGGATCGACGGCGTGCTCCGCGAGGTGATCCGCCCCCCGAAGCGCTTCCAGGCCTCCATCGGCAGCCGCATCAAGATCATGGGCGGCCTGAACATCGCCGAGAAGCGGCTGCCGCAGGACGGCCGCATCCGGATCAAGATCGCCGGCAAGGACGTGGACATCCGCCTCTCCACCGTGCCGACCGCGCACGGCGAGCGGATCGTGATGCGCCTCCTCGACAAGTCCAACGTGGTGCTGGACCTGGCCGAGCTCGGCTTCGAGGACTGGCAGCTCAAGGTGATGGACACGCTCATCACCCGCTCGCACGGGATCGTGCTGGTCACCGGCCCCACCGGCTCCGGCAAGACCACCACGCTCTACGCGGCGCTCGCGAAGATCAACTCGCCCGACCTGAACATCCTCACCATCGAGGATCCGGTCGAGATCCCGCTGAAGGGCGTGGGCCAGGTGCAGGTCAACCCGAAGATCGACCTGACCTTCGCGAGCGGGCTGCGCTCGTTCCTCCGGCAGGACCCGGACGTCATCATGGTCGGCGAGATCCGCGACCTGGAGACCGCCGAGATCGCGATCCAGGCCTCCCTCACCGGCCACCTGGTGCTCTCCACCGTGCACACCAACGACGCCGCCGGGGCCATCACGCGCCTGGTGGACATGGGCGTGCAGCCGTTCCTGGTGGCCTCCTCGCTGGTGGGCGTGCTGGCCCAGCGCCTGGTGCGCGTGCTCTGCACGACCTGCAAGAAGCCCTACGTCCCGACCGTCGAGGAGCGCGCGCTCGCCGGCCTCACGCCCGAGATCCTCCGCAAGGCCGGCGACCCGACCCACCTCTACAAGGCGGTGGGGTGCCCGGCCTGCAACCACACCGGCTACCAGGGCCGGACCGGCATCTACGAGCTGATGATGGTGGACGACGACGTCCGCCCGCTCATCCTCAAGTCGGTGGACGCCACCACCATCAAGCGCGCCGCGGTCGAGCGCGGGATGGTGACGCTCATGGAGCACGGCGCGTACAAGGTCGCGCGCGGCATCACCACCGCGGCCGAGGTGCTGTCGGTCACCGCGGAGGACATCCGGTGAGCGGCGCGCCGCGCGCCCACGGAGTCGCCTGATGCCGGTCTTCGAGTACAAGGCGTACGACGCCCAGGGCAAGGCGATCCAGGGCCTGCGCGAGGCGGACTCGCCGAAGGCGCTGCGCAGCGTGCTGCGCCGCGACGGCGTGTTCCTCACCGAGGTGCTGGGCGAGCAGCAGGTGAAGGCGCAGCAGGCGCGCGAGGTGAGCGTGCGCCGCTGGATGGTGGGCCGGGTCGGGCCGGTGAACCTCGCCATCGCGACCCGCCAGCTCTCGGTGCTGGTGGGCGCGGGCATCCCGCTGGTGGAGGCGCTCACCGCGCTGGTGGACCAGGTCGAGCACGAGCGGCTGAAGCGCGTGCTCGGCGACGTGAAGCAGCGCGTGAACGAGGGCGCGGCGCTGGCCGACGCGCTCGCCGCCCACCCCCGCGTGTTCTCGACGCTGTACGTGAACATGATCCGCGCCGGCGAGCACTCCGGCGCGCTCGAGGTGGTGCTGGTCCGGCTGGCCGACTTCACCGAGAGCCAGGCCCGGCTGCGCTCGAAGATCATGGGCACCATGGCCTACCCGGCCGCCATGATGGTCATCGGGTCGGTCATCCTGGGGGTGCTGTTCACCGTGGTCATCCCGAAGATCACGAAGATCTTCGAGGACACCAAGGCGCAGCTCCCGTGGAACACCCGGGCGCTCATCGCCGCGTCGCACTTCGTCGCCGACTACTGGTGGCTGCTGCTCGCGCTGGCCGCGCTCTCGATCTGGGGCTTCGTCCGGTGGCGCCGGACGCCGGCCGGGCGCGCCGCCTGGGACCGCGCCGCGCTGCGCTTCTGGATCTTCGGGCCGCTGACCCGGCAGATCGCCATCAGCCGCTTCGCCCGCACGCTCTCCACGCTGCTGCGCAGCGGCGTTCCGCTGCTCACCGCCATGGAGATCGTGAAGAACATCGTCGGCAACACGCGCCTCGCCGACGTGATCGACCAGGCGCGGGACGCCATCCGGGAGGGCGAGTCCATCGCCGCCCCGCTCAAGCGCTCCGGCGAGTTCCCGCCGCTCGTCTACCACATGGTGGCGATCGGCGAGCGCTCCGGCGCGCTCGAGGAGATGCTCGGCAACGTCGCCAAGGCCTACGAGGACCAGGTCGAGACGACGGTGACCGCGCTCACCTCGCTGCTCGAGCCGCTCATGATCGTCGCGATGGGCGTGGTGGTCGCCTTCATCGTGTTCTCCGTCCTTCTCCCCATCCTCCAGATCAACAACCTCGCAGGAGGCTAGAGATGCACGCCCGCAACCGGCGCCGCGCCCAGCGCGGCATGACCCTCATCGAGATCATGGTGGTGATCGTGATCCTCGGCCTCATCGCCTCCGCGGTGGCCGTGAACGTGGTCGGCCAGATGTCCAAGGCCCGCGTGGACACCGCCAAGAACGACGTCCGCAAGATCGCGGACGGCGTGGACACGTTCAAGGTGCTGAAGGGCCGCTACCCGACCACCGAGGAGGGCCTCGGGATCCTCATCAAGGAGAACATCCTCAAGGCGAACAAGGAGGGGTCGCTGAAGGACCCCTGGAACAACGACTACGTCTACCTGTACCCGGGCCAGGCGCACCAGGACGGCTACGACGTGAAGAGCTACGGCGCCGACGGCCAGCCCGGCGGCGAGGGCGAGAACGCCGACGTCGTGAACCCGTGAGCCCGGGCCCTTGGACCGCCGCCGCCGCCAGCGAGGGTTCACCCTCATCGAGCTGCTGATCGTGATCGGCGTGATCGGCCTGCTCGCGGCGATGGTCGTGCCCGCGGCGGAGTCGGCCACCGGCGCGAACGCGCGCAAGGCGGCGGGCGAGCTGTCCGGGGCGATGCGCTCCCTGTACGACACCGCCGCGCTGCGGAACGCCACCTGCCGGATCGCGCTCGACCTCGGCCAGCGCACCTGGTGGGCGGAGTGCGCGCCCGGAGCGGTGGGCATCTCGGACCCGGCGCGGCCGCAGGACGACGCGGCGCTCGCGAAGCGCTTCCCGGACGAGAAGGACGAGGAGATCCGCCGGCTGCTCGCGCGGAGCGCGTTCGGGAAGTTCGAGGACCGCCTCGTCGGCGAGCGCAAGCTGCCCGGCTCGACCGGGTTCGGGCCCGTCCACGTGGAGGGCCGGCGCGACGCGATCGAGCAGGGGCTGGCCTACGTGTACTTCTTCCCGGGCGGCCAGGCCCAGCGCGCCTGGGTCCCGGTGGTGGACCGCTCCAACGTCTACACCGTGGTCACCGAGCCGTTCACGGGGCGCTCGCGCGTCGTGCCGGGCAAGGTGGAGGTGGCCGAGTGACGCCCGCCGCCGCGCGCCGCGGGAGCCAGGCCGGTCGCCGCGCCGGCGGCTTCACGCTCCTCGAGGTGATGGTCGCGCTCGCGATCCTCGCCATGGGGCTCATGGCGCTCTCCGACGTGGTGGGCGGCGCGCTCCGCAACCACGCGCGCGCCGGGCGCCTGGACGTGGCCACGCTGCTCGCGCGCGGGAAGATGGTGGAGCTGGAGGAGGCGTTCGAGCGCAAGGGCTTCCGCGACTTCGACGAGGAGGAGGACGGCTCCTTCGAGCGCGAGGGGCACCCGGAGGTGCGCTGGAAGCTGGAGGTGCTCCGCCCGCGGGTGGAGCTCGGCCCGGAGCGCATCCTGCAGCTGCTCACCGGCTCCGAGGGCGGCGACCTCTCGGCGCTGCTCGGCGGGACGAGCGGGGGGAAGGACGCGCAGGGCGGCGGGCCGCAGACGGTCACGCCGGGCACCGCCGCGGTGGCCGGCACGCTCAACGCGCAGCTCACCGCCATGGGCGAGCAGATCAAGAAGGCGGTGCGCGAGGTGCGCCTCACCGTCTCGTGGTCCGAGGGCGCGCGGCAGGACTCCTTCACGGTCGTGACGCACCTGGTGGTGCTCGCGCCGACGGAGCCGGGCACGTGAGCGGGCGCCGCGCCGCCGCGGGCGGGTTCACGCTCCTCGAGGTGCTGATCGCGATGGCGATCACCGCCGCGGTGGGGGCGATGACGCTGGGCGCCTTCCACCAGGTGGACCGGGCCCAGGAGATCGCCCGCTCCCAGGGGGATCGCTACGCGGCGGCGCGCCTCGCGCTCACGCGCCTGGCGCGCGAGACCTCGATGGCGTTCCTGTCCGAGCACTACGACAGGAACCGGCTGCGCGAGCGCCCCACGCTGTTCCGCGGGCGCGAGGACGCGCTGCTGTTCACCACGCAGGCGCACCGGCGGCTGCTCCGCGACGCGCGCGAGTCCGACGCGTCGGTGGTGGAGTACACGCTCGAGTCGGCCCGGGACGGCGGCGGGGAGCAGGCGCTGTTCCGGCGCGAGAAGTGGCGCGTGGACGAGGAGCCGGAGCGCGAGGGACGCAAGGACGTCGTCGCCGACCACGTCACCGGCTTCCGGGTCCAGTACTGGGACGCGAAGAAGAAGGACTGGGTGCGCGAGTGGAACACCCGCTCGGTGGAGCGCGCGAACGAGCTGCCCGCGCGCGTCCGCTTCGAGCTCGAGGTGAAGCTCGCCGACGGCCGCACCGAGCGGTTCTCCACGGAGGCGCGGGTCGCGTTGACGCGGCCGCTGGACTTCTGATGCGCGCCCCCCTCCGCCCGAGCCCGCGGCTCGCTCGCCGGCGCCCTCGCGGCGCCGCGCTCCTCGTGGTCATGGTGTCGCTCGCCATCCTCACCGCGCTCTCGGTGGACCTCGCCTACGAGACCCGCGTGCGGCTGCAGATCGCGGTGAACGGCCGGGACGAGCTCCGCGCCACGTACCTCGCGAAGAGCGCGGTGTCCTTCTCGCGCCTGGTGCTCGCGTTCCAGCAGCAGATCGACCAGGCGAGCGGCGCGGCCTGCCAGGCGCTCGGCGCGCTCACCGGCGGCGCCGGCGCGGCGACCGCCGCGGGCACGGCCGGGGCCGGCGGCGCGGGCGGCCAGGCCGGGGCCGCGTGTCCGCGCCCGCAGATCTGGGAGCTGGTCCCGGTCAGCTCGGGCCTGGTGCAGGCGCTGTTCGGCGAGGCCGGTCCTGCGGCGCAGGCGGCGGCCGCGGAGGGCGCGCCGCCGCAGGCCCGCTTCGGCGACTTCGAGGGCGGGTTCGCCTCGAAGATCGAGGACGAGGGGCGCAAGGTGAACGTCCAGCTGGACGCGCTCCAGACCAGCGGCCTGCTCGGCCCGCAGGTGGAGGCGATCCTCCGGCTCGTGTGCGACGCGCGCTGGGATCCGCTGTTCGACCGCGAGGACGCGGACGGGCAGCGCTGGACCCGCAACGACCTCCTCCTGCACCTGCGCGACTGGGTGGACGACGACGAGGCCGGCTCCGCGCTGGCGGTGAGCTACCCGGGCGGCGACGGGTGCACGTTCGTGGTCCCCGCCAACCCGTTCGAGAAGGGCTTCTCCGACGAGAACCGGCCGTACGACCACGGCCGCGACCGCTACCGCGCCAAGAACGCCCGCTTCGACTCGCTCGCCGAGCTGAGCCTGGTCGCGGGGGTGAGCGACGCGTTCCTGGCCGCCTTCGGCGACCGGCTCACCGTGTACCTGCCGCGCGAGGCGAAGATCAACGTGAACACCTCGGACGCGTCCGAGCAGATGCGGATCGCGTGGATGATGGCCGACCCGGCGGCGCAGCCGCTGCTGCTCGACCCCGCGTTCCCGCAGAAGCTCCAGCGCGCGCTCTCCGACGTGCGCATGGGCGGCCTGATGGCGCTCACGCCGCCGCAGTTCGCGGCGGTCGTCGCGGCGCTGGGCGTGCCCGTGCGCGCCGACTACCTGACGCAGAACCCGAAGTCGCCGTTCACCGACCGCTCGGCGGCGTTCCGCATCCGCGCGTTCGGCAACGCCGGCGCGGTCAGCAAGACCATCGACGCGGTGGTCACCTTCGACCCGAACCAGAACCAGCCGGCCGGCACGGCCCCGATCGCGGGGACCGCCGGGACGGCGCCGGCGGCCGGGACGCCGCCCGCCGCCGGCAACCCCCTCATCACCGCGCTCCAGGGCCAGGCCGCCGGGATGTCTTCCGGTCGCCTCATCCACTGGCGCGAGGAGTAGAGCCATGGCCCAGCACATCCTCGGCCTCGACCTGGGCGCGCACGCGGTGAAGGCCGTGCTCCTGGAGAGCACCTACCGCGGCTACGCCGTGCTCGGGGCCGCCAGCGCGCCGCTCCCCGCAGCGGAGGGCGACGACGCGCCGCCGCTGCTGGCGCGGCAGGCGGCCGCCGTCCACCAGCTGCTGGAGGAGCGCGGGTGGCGGGTGGACGAGTCGGTGGTGGGGTTCCCCGGCTCGTCCGTCTCCTCGAACGTGGTGACGCTCCCGTTCACCGACGCGCGCCGCATCGAGCAGACCATCGGGTTCGAGGTGGAGGGGCAGATCCCCTTCGACCTCGCGTCGGTCGCGTGGGACTGGCAGCCGCTCGGCGTGCGCGACGGCAAGACCGACCTGCTGGTGGGCGTGGTGCGCAAGGAGGAGCTGGGCGCGCTGCTCGCCGCGCTCGGCCACGGCGGCCTCGACCCGCGCGCGGTGATCCCCGCCGGCCCCGCCTACGCGGCGCTGCTGGCGGGCGGGGCGGTGGAGCCGCTCCCGGCGCCGGCCGGGGGACCCGCGCCGGCGGAGGGCGTGCTCGACGTCGGCGCCGAGCGCACCAGCCTGTGCGTCACCGTGGCCGGCGCCTGCGAGGCGGCCCGGACGTTCGCGTTCGGCGGCGCGCACCTGGCGCGCGCGCTGGCGCGGGCGCTCGGGATCGCCGAGGCGGACGCGGGCGCGCTCCTCGCCGGCGAGCTGGGCGGCCCCCCGCCGCCGCCGGAGCTGGCGGCGAAGGCGCGGGACCCGCGGGCCTCGGCGGCGCTCTCCGCGGCGCTGCAGCCGCTCGTGCGCGAGGTGCGCGCCACGCTGCGCGCCTGGCAGGCGCGGGTGGGGCCGCGGCGCCTGGAGCGCCTCGCGCTGGCGGGCGAGCTGGCCGCGCTGCCGGGCCTCCCGGAGCTGCTCGCGCCGGACGTGGACGGCCCGGTGGTGCCGCTGGCGCTGGCCGGGCCGGCCGCGGCCTCGGTCCCCGCCGACCGCGCCCCGGGGCTGGCGCTGGCGCTGGCGCTCGCGCTCCGCGGCCACCAGGGGGCGCGCGCGCCGCGCCTGAACCTGCGCCGCGGCGAGCTCGCGTACACCCGCGACTTCGAGCACCTCAAGGGCAAGCTGGCGCGGCTCGGCCTGTACGCGGCGGCCATCCTGGTGCTGGCGGTGGTGAGCGCCGGGGTGAAGGTGTTCGCGCTCTCGCGCCAGGAGGCGTCCCTCGACCGGGCGCTCTGCGACGCGGAGCAGAAGATCCTGGGCCGCTGCTACGCGAACTTCGAGGAGGCGCAGGCGATCCTGCGCGGGCGCGGCACCGCGGCGGCGGCGCTGCCGCGGGTCTCGGCCGTGGACGTGCTGGCCGAGCTGGCCGACAAGGTGCCGGCGGAGGTCCCGGTGCGGTTCGACCGCATCGAGATCACCCGCGACAAGCTGCACCTGGAGGGCACCACCGACGGCGCCGAGAGCGTGGACAAGGTCGTCGAGGGGCTGCGCGGCTCGCGCTGCTTCGGCGACGCCCGCTCCGGCAGCGCCCGCAAGCGCGCCTCCGACGGCAAGTTCGAGTTCTCCATCGACTCCGGGCTGACCTGCCTCGAGTCCGGCCCGCGCGACGCGGGCGAGAGGGGCTGAGATGGACTTCCTCCGCAAGCTGCGCTCGGACGTGGCGGCCTGGATGGCGAAGCTCGCGCCGCGCGAGCGGGTGCTCGTCACGGTCGCGGCCCTGGGCGTGGCGCTGTTCGCGATCTGGCTGGTGTCGCTCTCCATCAGCCGCGGCATCTCCGCGCGCGAGGCGCGCATCGAGGACAAGACCAAGGTCCTCTCGCAGGTCGGCAAGCTGGCCGAGGGCTACCGGCGCCGGCAGGCGGAGCGGCAGGCCATCGAGTCGCGGCTGAAGGGGCCGCCGGTGCAGCTGCTCAGCCACATCTCGCAGGCCGGCACGGCGCTCGGCGTCGAGGTCACCGATCTCCGTCCCACCACCACGCCGGGCGACCTCGAGGGCCTGCACGAGGAGGCGGTGGAGGTCAGCATCGCGCGCGTGGACCTGGGCCGGCTCGCCCGGCTGATGCAGACGCTCGAGCGCGGCCCCGGCGTGGTGAAGGTGCGCCGCGTCCGCGTCACCACGCGCACCGACGACCCCGCGCTCGTGGACGCGACCGTGGTGGTCTCCACCTACCAGCTCAAGGCCTGATCGATGAAGCTCGACCTCGGACGGATCCGGCTCCCCTCCATGCCGTGGCTGGCGCGCCTCCCGGGCATGTCGCGGGTGGACTGGAACGTGTGGCGCCCGCGCGCCGGCTACGCCGCGTTCGCGCTGCTCGCGTTCGCGGTGGCGCTCCGCGGGACCTTCCCCTCGGAGGCGGTCCGCGAGCGGCTGATCCTCGAGGCGGGCGCGCGCGGCTGGCAGTTCGAGGCCGACGACCTCGGCCCGGGCGGCCTGCTCGGCGTGACGGCGGAGGGGGTGCGGCTCGAGGACCACGCCTCGCACCAGCTCGCCATCGATCGGGTGAGCGCCTCGCTGAGGCTGCTGCCGCTGCTCATGGGCCGGCAGGTGATGGACGTGGACGCGCTGGTCTACGAGGGCCGGGTGCGCGGCAGCACGGCGCTGAACGGCGCCGAGCGGCGCACGGTCCTGGCGCTCGAGGGGCTCGACCTGGCCCGCGCCGTCCCGCTGAAGGTCGCCACCGGCATGGACCTGCAGGGCTCGGTCTCCGGCTCGGTGGACGTCACCGTACCGGAGGCGCCGGCGGGCCGGCCCACCGGCCACATGGAGCTGGCGGTGGCCCGCGCCGGCGTGGCCGGGGGCCAGCTCCCCATCCCCGGCATGGCCACCGGGCTGCGCCTCCCGCGCGTCGGCCTGGGCGAGATCGCCGCCAGCGTGAAGCTGGAGGGCGGCAAGGCGGCGGTGGAGCGGCTCGAGGCGAAGGGCGGCGACGTGGAGCTCGCCACCGACGGCCTGGCCGTGACCCTCGGGCCGCGGCTCGAGCACGCGGCGGTGTTCGGCAAGGCGACGGTGCGCATCCAGCCCGCCTTCTGGGGCGCGAGCGCGACCGCGGGCCTGCGGCCCATCGTGGAGGCGGCCCTCGCCTCGGCGCGCACGCCGGACGGTGCCTACCGGCTCCAGGTGGTGGGCACGCTGGGCCACCCGCGCATCGTGCTGACGCCCGGCCAGGGCCTGCCGGCGAGGGGCGGCGGCGGCGAGGAGTAGCGGGGCGGACCGCCCGCCTCCCTACACCTTGAACCGCCCCACCCGCTCGGCCAGCGCGCGCGAGCGGGAGCCGAGCCGCTCGGCGAGGCCGGACAGCCCCTCGACGGCGCGCTCGTGCTCGCCGGCCGTCTGCGAGAGCGCCCGCAACCCCTCGCGGACCCGGCGCGTGGCCGCGTTGTGGCGCTCCACCGCCCGCCCGATCTCCGCGAGCATGCGCTCCACCCGGCCCAGGCTCTCCAGCTGCTGCCGCCCCCGCGCCGACTGATCCTCCAGCGCGCGGGCCACCTGGTCGGCCATGGCGTTCACGCTGCGCGACGCGGTGTTCACGCCCGCCGAGCTGCGGCCCACCAGCTGCACCGCGGCCGCGACCGCGCGGGAGCCCTCCGCCACCGACTCCACCAGCAGCGAGACCTCGTGCGTGGACTGCGCGTGCGAGCCGACCGCGGCCCGGATCGCCGCGGCGGTCTCGCGCCCCTGCGCGGTGGAGCGGCGGATCTCGCCGAGCGCCTCGAGCGAGTTGCGGGCCAGCTGCACGCCCTCGCCCGCGAGCGCGTCGCCGCGGTCGATGAGCGCGGCCGTGCCCTCCACGTCGTCGCGCACCGCGCGGACGATGTCGCCGATGGAGGTGGTCGAGCGGGCGATCTGCGCCGCCAGCTCGCGGATCTGCTCGGCCACCACCGCGAAGCCCTTGCCGTGCTCGCCCGCCTGCGAGGCGATGATGGAGGCGTTCAGCGAGAGCAGGCTGGTGCGGCCGGCCACCTCGGAGATGAAGTCCACCACCTGGTCGATGTCGTCGGAGCGCCGGCCCAGCACGGCCACGCGGCGGTGCGCGTCGGCGACGGCCGCGCGCAGCGCCTCGATCCCGTGCACCGTCTCCTCCACCACCCCGCCGGCCCGCTCGGCCACGTCGGCCACCATCCCGGCGGTCCGCTCGCTCTCCTCCGCGGCGCGCTCCAGCGTCCCAATGGACGACCGCACCGCCGAGAGCGTCCCGGTGGCGTGGCCGGCGTGCTGCTCCAGCTCGGCCAGCGTCGCGTCCGCGTCGCGGCCCGCGTGCGCGAGCGACTCCACGTCGCGCAGCGCGACGGCCATGGCGCGCTCCAGCTCGGCCCCCTTGCGCCGCACCTCGTCCAGCCCGGAGGCCATCTCGCCCACCTGCTGCGTGGTCGCGGAGACGTACTCCGACAGCCCGCCGACCCCGCGCGCCACCAGCGCGATCGACCCCTCCATCGCCTCCACCGCGCCCTGGGCCGCCACCGCCCCGGCGTGCTGGTCGAGCGCGCCGGCCCGCACCCGCTCGCCGATGGCGCCGGCCTCGCGCGCGCCCGCCGACACGCCCTCGCTCGCCGACTGGACGTCCACCACCAGCGCCTTCAGCCCCTGCGCCATGCGCCGGAAGTCGGCGGCGAGCTGGCCCATCTCGTCGCGCGAGACGGAGGGCGGGCTGGCGGCGAGGTCGCCCGAGGCGATGCGGTCGGCGGCGCGGCCGAGCGTGCGGAACGGGAGCGTGATGGCGCTCGCGGCGAGCCAGGCGAGCAGCGCCGTGGCCGCGTAGACCACCAGCGCGCTGACGGAGAGCGCGCCCCAGAACGCGCGCCGGCGCGCGCGCACCGGCTCCTCCGGGAGCCACGAGACCACGCGGCCGCCCGAGGCGGTGGCGCGCGACACGAGCCAGCCGCCCTCGACCCGCAGCGCGCCCGGCGCGGCGCTGGCCGCGCCCTCGAACGGGATCCGGCCCGCGCCGAAGCGCGCCACCACCGCGCCGCCGGGGCTGAGCACGGCCGAGGGCGTGCCGGTCACGAGCCACAGGTGCTCGGCGAGCTCCGCGTCGGTCGCGCCCGCGCCGGAGGCCACCGCGCTCTCCTGCGCGTGGGCGGCGGTCGCGACGTACTCGCGGTCGATGTCGCCGCGGTAGCGGACGTACCCGGTGGCGGCGAAGAGCAGCACGCAGATGGTGATGAGCCCGAGCGCGAGGATCACGATCTTCCCGCGCACCGTGCCCTGGACCGCCACCTCGGCGTCGGGGCCGAGCCGCTCGAACACCTCGCCGGCGGCGGTGCCGGCGAGCGCGTAGCAGAGCATCGCCGCGAGCGACGCGCTGGCGAAGCCCACCGCGGCGCCGGCCAGGCCGACGTCGAGCGGGACGCCGCGCGCGCGCGCGATGGCGGTGAGGACGACCGTGGCGAGCACGCCCGCGGCGAGCACCACCGCGGCGGTGTAGGCCGGGAGCCGGTGCCCGGTGGCGGCCGCCCGGAGCGCGAGCGGCGTCGGGATGGCGCCGGTGCGGCGGTGCGCGTCGTCGGCGGCGCGCAGCGGCCGCGAGAGCATCCAGACCGCCCCGCCCGCGGCCACCCACTCCAGCACCACGCTCGCCACGAGCGCGAGCCGCAGCGCCTCGCGCTCGGGCGCGGAGAGCGGGAACGCCTGCGTCACCCACCACCCCACCGCCGTGCCGAGGAGGATCATCGACGCGACGTTCCGGACCAGCCGCCAGCCGAAGCGCATGTGGCCCGGGAGTCTATCCCGGGGGCGCGCGCCGGCGCTGCCCCCGGGCGGCCATACACGTCAGGCAACGCAACGTCGCGTTTCCCCATGGGAAACCGGCGCAGGCCTCCGTGCCCGGAGCCGCCGGTCGGTGAAAACCCCCCATTGATCAAGGGCTTCGCTTGAACTCGCCCATGGGGTCGTGATATCGCGTCTGGCCATGCGCATCCGCCGCCTGGACATCGTCGGGTTCAAGTCCTTCATGGACAAGACCGTCGTCGCGTTCGACGACGGGGTGACCGGCGTCGTCGGCCCGAACGGCTGCGGCAAGTCCAACGTGGCCGACTCGATCCGGTGGGTCCTCGGCGAGCAGTCCGCGCGCCACCTGCGCGGCCGCTCGATGGAGGACGTGATCTTCAACGGGTCGGAGTCGAAGCCCCCGCTCTCCATGGCGGAGGTGATGCTCACCTTCGTCAACGACCGGCCCAGCGAGCTGCCGCCGCAGTACCAGGGCTTCGGGGAGATCACCGTCGGCCGCCGGCTGTTCCGCACCGGCGAGTCCGAGTACCTGGTGAACGGCGTCCAGGCCCGCCTGCTGGACGTGAACGACATCTTCTTCGGCTCGGGCGTGGGGCGCACCGCCTACTCGATCATCGAGCAGGGCCGCATCGGCCAGATCGTCTCCGCCCGCCCCGAGGACCGGCGCGCCATCATCGAGGAGGCGGCCGGCATCACGAAGTACAAGAAGCGCCGCGAGGCGGCCGAGCGGAAGATGGAGGCCACGCAGCAGAACCTGCTGCGCGTCGCCGACATCGTGCAGGAGCTGGGCAAGCAGCTCGAGTCGCTCAACCGCCAGGCGCGCAAGGCGGAGAAGTACAAGGCGCTGCGCGCGCAGGTCCGGGAGCTCGAGCTGCGCACGGCCGCCGCCCGCTACCTGGAGCTGACCGCCACGCGCCGCGCCGCCGAGGAGCGGCAGGCGACGCTGAAGGCCGAGGAGGCCGAGCTGACGGCCCGGCTCGCCGAGCTGGACGGCGCGCTGGAGCAGGACCGCGCGCTCACCGGCGAGAGCGAGGCGCGCCTCGCCGACCTGGGGACCCGCGAGCACGCGCTGGAGAGCGCCGCGCGCGTCTCCGAGGTCTCGGTGGAGGCGGCGGCCCGCGAGCTCGACCAGATCGCCGAGCGCACCCGGGCGCAGGCGGCCGAGGTGGAGGCGCTGAAGGACCAGGCCGAGGCGCTCGCGGCGGAGCGGGAGACGCTGCTCCGGCAGCGCGACGACCTGCAGTCGCTGGTCACGACCGACGAGGGCCGGCTGGGCGAGGCCGAGGCCGCGCTGCGCGAGGCGGGCCGCGAGCAGGGCGCGCTGCAGGGCGAGGCCGACCGGTCGCGCGCCGCCGCCGCCGCCGCGGCGTCCGAGGCCACCTCGCACCGCAGCCAGCTCGCGCAGATCGAGCGCCAGCGGCTCGACCTGCGCGGCCGCATCGAGCGCAACCGCGCCGAGGCCGACGACCTGGCGAAGCGCGCCGGCCAGCTCGACGAGGCGCGCGCGCGCCACGTGGAGAAGCTGGGCCACACCCGCCAGCTCAAGCTGCGCCTGGACGAGCAGCGCGGCGCGCAGGAGGAGCTGCTCGAGCGCACCCGCGCCGAGTTCATCCAGAACGAGGCGAAGCTCATCACGCTGCGCGAGGAGCTGGCGGAGAAGCGCTCGCGCCTGCAGAGCCTCCTCGAGATCGTCCGCAACTACGAGGGCTACGGCCGCGGCGTGCGCAGCCTGATGACCCGGGCCGGCCAGGACGAGGCGCGCGACCACGGCATCTTCGGGCTGGTCGCCGACGTGGTGTCCGCGCCGGAGGAGTACGAGAACGCCATCGAGGCGGTGCTGGGCGAGCGGCTCCAGTACGTCATCGTCGAGAGCCACTCGCAGGGCGTCGAGGCCATCGACTACCTGAAGACGGCGGCCGAGGGGCGCGCCTCGCTCATCCCCATGGCCCGCCTGCGCGAGGCGGGCGCGAGCGATCCCACCGAGGCCGACCGGAGCCAGCCCGGCTTCGTGGCGGTCTGCCTGGACGTGGTGACGTTCGACCCCTCGTACGAGAAGGTGGCCCGCTTCCTCCTCGGCGACGCGATCATCGTGCGCGACCTCCCCTCCGCGCTGGAGATCTGGCAGCAGAGCGCGGTGAAGCGGACGCTGGTCACGCTCGACGGCGAGGTGCTCGACCCGTACGGCGTCGTCACCGGCGGCCCGCTGGAGGGCGAGGGGCACGGCGCGCTGCAGCGGCGGCGCGAGGTGCAGGAGCTGGAGGAGACGGTCCGCGGCTTCGAGGCCGAGTTCTCGCTGGCGCAGGAGCGGCACCGCACGCTGCAGGCGCGGCTGCTCCAGCTCGAGGCCGCGCTGAAGTCGCTCGACAAGGACGGGCGCGAGAAGGAGCTGGCGCTGGTCGAGGAGGAGAAGGACCTCGCCCGCGTGGGCTCCGAGCTGGAGCGCGTCGGCGACCGCACCGGGCAGCTCGAGGCCGAGCGGAAGCAGCTGGAGGAGGCGGTCGCGGGGCTGGTGCGCGAGGAGGAGGAGCACCGGGTCGCGGCGGCGACCGCCGAGGCCGAGCAGGGGCGCGCCGAGGAGCGGGCCCGCGAGGCGGTGGCGGCCCTCGAGCACACCCGCGCGCGCGGCGACGTGCTCTCCGCCGAGCTGATGAACCTGAAGGTGAAGGCCGCCGCCGACGCCGAGCGGCGCGAGGGCATCGGCTCCGCCCTGAAGCGGATCGACGACGCCCGGCGCGAGGTGGACGAGCGGCGCGGGCGGCTGTTCGCCGCGCTCTCGGAGGCGAACGCGCGCGCCGCCGAGCTCCGTGGGCGGCTGGAGGGCACGCGGGTGGACCTGGGCCGGCTGGGCCAGGACCTGGCCGCGATCCGGGAGGAGCTGGCGCGCGCGCGCGCGGCGCACGAGGCGCTGGTGGCCGCGTCGCGCGGCCGCGAGGCGGAGGCGCGCGAGCTGCGCGGCCGGACCGAGACGGTGCGGCAGGCGTGCGCCGAGGCGGCGCTCACCGCGCGCGAGCACGCGCTGGAGCTCTCGCACCTCGAGGAGCAGACGCGGGAGCGCTGCCAGGCCGAGCTGCGCTGGGAGGTGGCCCGGTTCCACCTGGAGAAGCCGCCGGGCGAGGCCGAGCGCGAGCGGCTGGACGACCTGAAGGCGCAGGCCGAGCGGATGGGCGCGATCAACCTGACCGCCATCGAGGAGTACGACGAGCTGTCCAGCCGCCACGCGTTCATGAGCGAGCAGCGCGCCGACCTGGACCGGTCGCTCGCCGACCTGAAGGCGGCCATCGTCAAGATCAACCGCGCCAGCCGCGAGCGCTTCCAGGAGACGTTCGACCGGGTGAACGAGAAGTTCCAGCAGGTGTTCCCGCGCCTGTTCGCGGGCGGGCGCGCCGGGCTGGTGCTCACCGCCGCCGAGGGCGACGGCGAGCAGGGCGTGGAGATCTTCGCGCAGCCGCCGGGCAAGAAGCTCCAGAGCGTCAACCTGCTCTCCGGCGGCGAGAAGGCGCTCACCGCGGTCTCGCTCATCTTCGCCATCTTCCTCATCAAGCCCACGCCGTTCTGCCTGCTGGACGAGGTGGACGCGCCGCTCGACGACGCGAACGTGGGCCGCTACAACGAGATGGTGAAGGAGATGTCGAAGAACTCGCAGTTCATCCTGATCACCCACAACAAGCGGACCATGGAGATGGTGGACACGCTGTACGGGGTGACCATGGAGGAGCCGGGCGTCTCGAAGCTGGTCTCGGTGCGCCTCTCCGAGCGCACCCGCGAGGCGGCCGCGGCCTGAACGACGATTGCGTGAGCCGCGATCACCTCCGGTGTCGCGGCTCACGCCGTCGTTCAGGCGAGATCGAACGGGGCTGCGCCCCGCCCCACGGAGCGAAGCTCCGCGGGGCCCCACCCTGCTCGCCGGGTCCCTTGCGCCGCCGCGGGCGGCTTCGCCGCGCGCGCGGCAGCGCCCCGGCGGGCTCGCTCCGCTCGCTGGCCGTTCACGCATCCGGCGCCGGTTCGCGGCATGCCCGCACCGAATTGACACCCGCGCGCCGGGGGCCCTATATGCTCGGGCTCCCGCAGCATTTTCCTCGCCCGGAGCCCGCCCGCCGTGATCCCGCTCGCACTCACCGCGAACGACGCCGCCGCCGTCGCGATCGTCGTCGCCGTGCTCCTCCTCGTGGTGGTGGCCGCGCTGCGGCTGGCCCGGAAGCGGCGCGCCGCGCCCGAGGCGCCGCCGCGCGCGGCCCCGCCCGCCGCCCCGCCGCCGGAGCGGCTCGCCCGCGGCGCCACCGAGGAGGACGCCGCCGCGGCGCTCCGCCGGGCCCACCGCGAGGCGCCGCCGCCGGTCGCGCCCGCGCCACCGCCGCCCTCGGCCGGCCCCGCCGCGCCCGCCGAGGACCGCGAGGCGCTGGAGGCGCGCCGCAAGGAGGAGTACCGCCGCAAGAAGGAGGCGGAGCGGCTCGAGAAGGAGCGCCGCGCCGCGGAGCGCGCCGAGGAGGAGCAGCGCGCGCGCGCGGAGGCGGAGCGGCAGGCGCGCGAGGCCGAGGAGGCCCGGCGCCGCGCCGAGGAGGAGGCCCGGCGCCGCGCCGAGGCCGAGGCGGGCAAGACGCTCGCGGCGGGGCTGGAGAAGACCCGCGGCGGCTTCATGGCGCGGCTGAACGCGCTGTTCGCCGGCGGCAAGGTGGTGGACGACTCGGTCCTCGCCGACCTGGAGGAGGTGCTCTTCACCGCCGACATCGGCGTGAAGACCGCGACCCGGCTGCTCGAGTCGGCCCGCGAGAAGGTCCGCCGCAAGGAGCTGTCGGATCCCGAGCGCCTGAAGGCGGCGCTGCGCGAGGAGATCGCGCGCATCCTCGACCTGGCCGCCACCGGCGGCGCGGCCGCGCCGCTCGCGGTGGGCGAGGCGCGCCCGTGGGTGGTGATGGTGGTGGGCGTGAACGGGTCGGGCAAGACCACCACGGTGGGCAAGCTCGCGGCGAAGCTGCAGGGCGGCGGGCACAAGGTGCTCCTCGGGGCCGGTGACACGTTCCGCGCCGCCGCCGGCGAGCAGCTCGAGGTGTGGGCCGAGCGCGTCTCGGCGCCGATCGTCCGCGGCAAGGAGGGCGCGGACCCGGCCGCGGTCTGCTTCGAGGCGGTGCAGCGCGGCGCGCAGGAGGGCGTGGACGTCGTGCTCTGCGACACCGCCGGGCGCCTCCACACCAAGACGCCGCTCATGGAGGAGCTGAAGAAGGTGCAGCGGGTGATCGGGAAGGCGGCCGCCGGCGCGCCGCACGAGGTGCTGCTCGTCCTCGACGCCACCAACGGCCAGAACGCGATCGCCCAGGCGCGCCAGTTCCACGAGGCGCTGGGCGTGACCGGCATCGCGCTCACGAAGCTCGACGGCACCGCCAAGGGCGGGGTGATCATCGGGATCTGCGACGAGCTGCGCATCCCGGTGCGCTACGTGGGCGTGGGCGAGCGCGTGGCCGACCTGAAGCCGTTCTCGCCGCGCGAGTTCGTGGAGGCGCTGTTCGAGTGAGGCGGGCCGCGGTCATCCTGTGGGACGTGGACGGGACGCTCATCTCCTGCGGCGGCGCCGGGCGGCGCGCCCTGGAGCGCGCGCTCGCCGAGCGCTGCGGCCCGCTCGACGGCGCGCTGGCCGGCCTGCGGCTCGACGGCATGACCGACCGGCTGATCGTGCGCGAGGCGCTCTCCCTGCTCGCGCACCCGTTCAGCGACGACGCCTGCGACGGGGTGCTGGCGCGGTACCTGGAGCACCTCGCGGTGGAGATCCGCAACCCGGGCTACCAGGTGCTCCCCGGCGTGGAGGCGGCGCTCCGCGCGCTGCGCGGGCGCGTGCCGCAGGGGCTGTGCACCGGCAACGTGGCGGAGGGGGCGCGGGTGAAGCTCGCCCAGGGCGGCCTCGACGCGTACTTCGACTGGGGCCCCGGCGCGATCTGCGGGTTCGCGGCGGACGGCGAGGCGCGCGAGCACGTGGTCGCGGCCGCGGTGCGGCGGGCCTCGGCGCGGCTCGGGCGCACGCTCGACCCCGCCGAGGCGCTGGTGGTGGGGGACACGCCCCGCGACGTCGCCGCGGCCCACCGGGTGGGCTGCCCGGTGCTGGCCGTCGCGACGGGGCGCTACTCGGCCGACGAGCTCGCCGCGAGCGGCGCCGACCAAGTGATCGCGTCGCTCGAGGACGCGGCCGCGCTCGGCGCGCTGGCCGGCTGATCCCCGCCGCGACGGACCTCGACGCGCCTTGACCCGCCGCTCCGCGCCGGGCTATGCCAGTCACCTCGACGCACCACGTCGACGGAGGTCCCCATGACACCGGTGCACGGAACCCAGGGCGCGGCCCCGGGCGATGACCTCGCTCCGCTCGACGGACCGCGGCTCCGCGCGGTCGCCGCCACGCGCGCGCACGCCGCGCAGATCCAGTCGTGCTTCCAGGGCGCGCCGGACTACTTCGTGCGCACCGAGGGCGGACCGGCCGGCGCGGACGCGGCGGAGCGGCTGCTCGCGGAGGCCGAGGCGGACCCGGAGCGCCGCGTCTACGCGCTCGTCCCGCACACGGGAGGGCCGGCGGTCGGGGTCCTCGATCTCTACCTGAACCACCCCGAGCCCGGCACCGCGCACGTGGGCCTGCTGCTGTTCCGCGAGGCGTGCCAGGGCCTCGGCTACGGCAAGGAGACCACCGCGGCGCTCGAGCACGTGCTCGCGCGCGCCGGCTTCCGCGCGCTGCGCCTGTCGGTGGGCGACGAGAACCCGGGCGCGCGCGCGTTCTGGGAGCGGCTCGGGTTCGCCGAGGTCGGCCGCCTCGACCGCGGCGTCGCCGTGTTCGAGAAGCCGCTGGAGCCGGCGTAGCGCGCCGCTATTCCGGCGAGGGCTGCGGCGAGAGCACGCGCACCCAGCGCCCCACGCGGCCGCGCAGGCCCTCGTAGACGCTGGCCAGGCCCACGTACCCGAAGCCGACCTGGAACAGCAGCAGGAACGGCAGCGAGTAGTAGACCTCGCGCTCGATCAGGTACATCACGCCGTAGGTCATGTAGGCCGCGAGCGCCAGCTCGACGATGGGCTGGAACGTGACCGCCGCCTTGTAGCGCTTGCGCGTCACCGACTCGCCCGCCGAGGCGACGCCGTGCTTGGGCGTGCGCGTGAAGGCGGTCTCGTACCCCATGAGCGCCTCGACCACGGCGCGCGCCTGGTTCACGGAGAGGCCGATGCCGATCGCCATCACCATCGGCAGGTACTTGATCTGCTGCCAGGCGGTGCGGCCCTGCTCGCGCTGGCTGGCGGCGTAGAACGCCACCACGCTGAACGTCGCCGCGGCGAAGAACGGGATGTCGAGGAACAGCACCTCGTACCAGCCGTGCGACACGCGCACCACCACCGTGATGGGCAGCAGGATCGCGAGCGGGATCATCAGCAGGTAGGCGAGGTTCGCGGTGAGGTGCATCACCGCCTCGCGCTTCACCTCGCGCGGCAGGTCCGCGTCCAGCAGGCGCGGCAGGACCTTGAGCGCCGTCTGGATCGAGCCCTTCGCCCAGCGGTGCTGCTGGCTCTTGAACGCGTTCATCTCCACCGGCAGCTCGGCCGGGGTGACGATCTGCGGCACGTAGACGAACTGCCAGCCCTTCAGCTGCGTGCGGTAGGAGAGGTCCAGGTCCTCGGTGAGCGTGTCGTGCTGCCAGCCGCCGCCCGAGGCGATGGCCTCGCGCCGCCAGATCCCGGCGGTGCCGTTGAAGTTGAAGAAGCGGCCGGAGCGGTTGCGCGCGGTGTGCTCGATGACGAAGTGGCCGTCGAGCAGGATGGCCTGCACCTGCGTGAGCAGCGAGTAGCCGCGGTTCAGGTGGCCCCAGCGCGCCTGGACCATGCCGACCTTCGGGTCGGTGAAGAAGTCCACGGTGCGCCGCAGGAACTGCGGATCCGGGATGAAGTCCGCGTCGAACACCGCCACGAACTCGCCCTTGGCGGTCTCGAGCCCGTGCTCCAGCGCGCCCGCCTTGAAGCCGGTGCGATCGGTGCGGTGGATGTAGACGATGTCGAGCCCCTCGGCCCGGACGCGATCCACGCACGCGCGGGCGATGCCCTGCGTCTCGTCGGTCGAGTCGTCGAGGACCTGCACCTCGAGGAGCTCGCGCGGGTAATCGATCTTCGCGACGGCGCCGATGAGCCGCTCCGTCACGTACATCTCGTTGAAGATCGGGAGCTGGATGGTGACGCGCGGCAGCTGCTCGAACCGGCCCTTCGGCGTGGGGAGCCGGTACTTGTGCCGGTAGTACAGGTACGCCATCGCGTAGCGATGCGACCCGTAGACCGAGAGGATGCAGAGCAGCAGCGCGTACCCGACGACGACCGAGAGCTCGAGTGAAGTCATCTTGACGTGTGTGTGCGCCGGTGGGCGCCTCCGGAGAGGGCCGCGATTCGCAATCTGCGGGCCAGGGCGTCGCCCCTCCGTCTCCGGAAGGATTGGCGCGGACTATAGCCTTCCGTGCCGCGAAGTCAATTCATGAAAAGGTGCGCACCGACACGGGAAAACCACATCTACCCGCCCCGCGCGGCGCGGCCCGCGAAAGCCATGCAACCGCGCCGGGGTGCACGTTCTGCGTGCGGCGCCGACCCGGACCACGACACCGCTGCCCCGCCGGGCTCGGAGGACCGAGCCTGCACGGTCCGTGGAGTCCCTACCCCTTGTTCACTGCCGCTTCGGGGCGGTCGCGGCGCCCCGCGCGCCCGGGCCGCCCCGGAGCACGTCGGTGGCGCGCAGGTAGTCGAGCGCGGTGCGGAGCTGGAAGTCCTCGGGCGCGGCGGGGGCCGGGATCGACGCCGGCACCGGCGCGGCCTCGTTGCGGAGGTGCCGCTTCAGGTCGCGCTCCGCCGGCGGCGGCTGCGCCGGGACCGCGGGCGCGGTCTCCGCCACCACCACGTCCGGGGAGATGCCCAGCTCCTGGATGGAGCGGTGCCGGGGCGTGTAGTACCGCGCCACCGTCAGCTTCAGCCCCGAGCCGTCCTCCAGCTCGACGATGGTCTGCACCGAACCCTTGCCGTAGGTCTGCGTGCCCATCACCACCGCGCGCCCGTTGTCCTGGAGCGCGCCGGCCACGATCTCGCTCGCGCTGGCGGTGCCGCGGTTCACCAGCACGATCATCGGGTACCCCGGCTCGGTGCCCTTGGGCCGGGCGCGCTGCACCTCGACCTCGCGCCGGTCGCGCCCCTCGGTGCTGACGATGATGCCCTCCGCGAGGAACGCGTCCGCCACCCGCACCGCCTGGTCGAGCAGGCCGCCCGGGTTGTTGCGCAGGTCGAGCACCAGCCCGCGGATCTCGCCGCCCAGCGCCTCGCGCCCGTCGGCGAGCGCCTTCGCCAGCGCGCGGTCGGTGCGCTCCTGGAACGCCTTCACGCGCAGGTACAGGTACCCGCGCCCCGCGTCGAGCACGCGCAGGTCCACGCTCTGGGTGCGGACCCGCTCGCGCACCAGCGTGAGCCGCTGCGGCGCGGTGAACCCGGCGCGGTCCACCTCCAGCACCACCTGCGATCCGGGCGCGCCCTTCATGCGCCGGATCGACCCCGCCAGCCCCAGCTCGTGGGTGGACGCGCCGTCGATGGCCAGGATCCGGTCGCCGGGCCGGAGGCCGGCGCGCTCGCCGGGGGACTCGGCCATGGGCGACACCACCGTGAGCACCCCGTCCTCGAGCGCGACCTCCAGGCCCAGGCCGTCGAACTCGCCGGTGGTCTCGTCGCGGAGCTGCTCGAACACCTCGGGGCGCATGAACGCGGAGTGCGCGTCGAGCCTCGCCATCATCCCGTCGATGGCGCCGTAGACCAGCTCGCGCTCGTCCACCGGCTCGAGGTACGAGCTCTCCACGTGCCCGAGCACGTCGGCGAACACGTCGAGGGCGCGGTAGGGCCGGGACGCGGCGCGGCGCGCCGCCGAGGCGGACCGGTCCGCGACCAGGCCCGCGAAGAACGCGAGCGCCAGGACGGCGACGAGGGCGAGGCGGCGCATCATCGGGGCGAGTCTACCAGGGGGGCCGGGCTCACGGCGCGAGCCATGGTCGCGGGTCCACCGGGCGCCCCTTCTCGCGGAGCTCGAAGTACAGGTACGGCCCCTTCAGCGAGCCGGTGTCGCCGACGGTCCCCAGCACGGCGCCCGCGGCCACGTCCTCGCCCATGGCGGTGCGCATCGAGGCGAGGTGGGCCACCAGCGTGTGGAAGCCGTCCCCGTGGTCCACGATGACGATGTTGCCGTAGCCCTTGAACCAGCCGGCGTGGACCACGCGCCCCGCCGCGACCGCGCGGACCGGCGCGCCCGCCGGCGCGTCGATGTCGAGGCCGTTCTGCACGGTGACCGTGTTGAAGCGCGGGTTCACCACCTTGCCGAAGCCGACCGTCACGTGGCCGGTCACCGGCAGCGGCAGCCGGCCCCTGCGCGCGGCGAACCCCTCGGGCAGCGCGCCCCCGCTGCGCGGCGGCGGGAGCGTCGCCACGAACTCGGCGAGCCTGCGCTGCTGCACCACCGCCTCCGCCGCGGCGCGCTCGTGGAACCCGCGGGCCGTGCGCAGGGCCGCGAGCAGCGTCTCGCGCTCCTCGCGCAGCGCGGCGGCGTCCTGCCGTCGCTCGGCCGCCTCCTTCGCCAGGGCCGCGAGGCGCCCCGCCTCGAGCTGCCGCGCCGCGCGCGCCCGCTCCCGCGCGTCGCGCGCCGCGTCGGCCTCGGCGAGCAGCGCCACGTCGCGCGAGAGGATCCGCTCCATGAGCCACCGGCGCTTCACCAGGTCCGCGAGCGACCGGCTGGAGAGCAGGACCTGCAGCTCCCCGGTGCGGCCGAGCCGCTCGCGCGCCGCCAGCCGCGGCCGCAGCTCGGCGAGGCGCGCCTGCAGGCGCGCGTGCGCCGCCGCCTCCTCCTCCCGCGCCTGCGCCAGCGCGGCCTCCGCCCCGGCGCGGGCCGCCTCGGCGCGGCGCGCCTCCGCGGCTGCCTCGGCGAGCGCCGCCTCCGACTCGGCCAGCGTGTCGAGCACCGAGCGCTCCTGCTGCGCCAGCATGCGCGCCGCGGCCTCCTCGGCGCGCCGCCGCGCGTCGAGCGCGTCGAGCTGCGCGCGCGGGCCGCCGGCGGCCAGCGAGAGCGACAGCGCGAGGGCGATCGGCGCGGCGGGGACCACGGCAGGGCCTCACAGGCGGCGCAGCGTGCGCGCCACCGAGAGCGCGCTCCCGAGCAGGCCCACCGCGGCGCCGGCCGCGAGCAGGCCGAGGAGGAGCGCGGGCGGCAGCACGTCGCCGAGCCGGAGCGCGCGCGCTCCCTCCACCGCCGCGCGCAGCCGGGGCGCCAGCGCCGCGTGCACGCCCAGCAGCGCCCCCACCGCCAGCCCGCCGCCGAGCAGCCCCTGCAGCACCCCCTCGATCAGGAACGGCGCCGACACGAACGCGTCGGTGGCGCCCACCAGCTTCATGAGCTCGATCTCGTCCCGCCGCGCGAACACCGCCAGGCGGAGCGTGTTCGAGACCAGCACCGCGGTGGCGAGCGCGAGCGCCGCGAACAGCGCCACCGCCGCGATCCGCGCCCGGCCGAGGAACCGCTCCAGCTTCTCCAGCCAGGCGGTGCCGTAGTCCACCTCGGCCACCCCGGGCAGCGCCCGCAGGCGCCCGGCCAGCCCGCGCGCCTCGGCGAGCGAGATCCCGGGCGCCGAGACCTCCACCGCGTCCGGCAGCACGCCCGGCCCGACGCCCTCCAGCACCCGGCCCTGCTCCCCCAGGTCGGCGGCGAGCCCGCGCAGCGCCTCGGCCGCGGTGACCGCCGTGACGGCGCGCCCGGGCGCGACCGCGGCGGCCGCCTCGCGCACCGCGGCCAGGTCGGCGCCCGGCGCGAGGTACGCCGAGATGCGGACCTCGCCGGCCCAGGCCGCCAGCAGCCGCTCGGCGCCGCCCAGGGCCGCCGCCAGCAGGCCGATCGAGAACAGCGCCACGAAGATGGTCGCGGTCCCCACCATCGCCACGTAGGGCCCGCGCACCAGCGCCTCGACGGCGCGTCGCGTGAAGTAGACGGGGCGGAGCGGCACCGGTCAGCCCCCCGCGCCGGCGCCCGGGGCGCGGCGGATCGAGTCGCCGTCCGAGACCAGCCGCCCGCGCTCGAGCAGCACCACCCGCCGCTTGTAGCGCTCGAGCAGCGAGCGGTCGTGCGTCGCCACCAGCACGGTCGTGCCGCGCGCGTTCGCGTCGGCGAGCAGCTGCATCACCTCGAGGGTCCGCTCCGGGTCGAGGTTGCCGGTGGGCTCGTCGGCCAGCAGCAGCGCCGGCGCCGGCGCGAGGGCGCGCGCGACCGCCACCCGCTGCTGCTCGCCGCCGGAGAGCGACGGCGGGAACTTCTCGGCCCGGTGCTCGAGGCCCACCGAGCGGAGCAGCTGCTTCACCCGGCGCCGGATCTCCTTCTCCGGCATGGCCTGCACCTCGAGCGGCAGGGCCACGTTCTCCGCCACGGTCCGCTGCGGCAGGAGCTTGAAGTCCTGGAACACCACCCCGATGTTGCGGCGCAGGTAGGGCACCGCCCGCGCGCCGATCTTCGCCACGTTCTTGCCGAACAGCAGGAGCTGCCCGCTGGTGGGCGCCTCGTCGCAGAACACCAGCTTCAGCAGGGTGGACTTGCCGGCGCCGGACGGGCCGGTGAGGAACACGAACTCGCCCTTGTCCACCTCGAGCGTCACGTCCTGGAGCGCCGGGCCGTCGCCCGGGTACTCCTTGGTGACGTGGAAGAGCTGGATCACGGACGCTCCCGGGCCGGCGTGGGGAGTGCCGGGCGCGACGTCACTTCCGCTCGCCGAGGTCCTCGGCGAGGTACGAGAGGATCACCTCGTCGAGGCTGCGCTCGCTGATCAGGTCCTCGCCGAACAGCGTCTCGGCGCCGTCGTTGCGGAGCGCCGGCGCGGGCTGCTGGCGCGCGGCGAGCACCTCCGGCGGGAGCTGGGCGCCGCGGGGCGCGGGCATGGTCATGCCGGGCTGGAGCCGGACGGTGCGCCCGTCGGCCTCGATCTGCCCGGGCTGGAACGCCTGTGCCTGCTGCGCGCTCGCGGCGTCGATGTCGTCGTACACGCCGTTGATCAGGTTGCGCAGCATCTCCTTGTGCTGCTCCTCCATGAGCTCGCGCACCACCTGCGCGAGGTTCTCGGCGGCGACGATGTCGGCGTAGGAGGTCTTCTTCGAGGCGAGGATGTTCCCGCCCACGAACAGGTGCGTGATGATGTGGGGGTTGTCCAGGCCCGAGTCCTCGGTCTGGATGTGGTACATCTTCCCCTTGTGCTTGATGTTGTGGTTGAAGCCCACAACCATCTTCTTGCTGGCGTCGGCACCCATCGCGAAGCGGGACTGTACCGCCGGCGCCCCCCGCCATCAAGCGCACCCCGGTCGAAATCCCCTGACGCTGCGGTGGGCTAGCGCGGCACGATCACACGTCCACGTGCTCGGCGGATTCCACCGTCCGTCCGAGGAACCGGCCCGCCACCGCCAGGAAGCGCTCGGGCACGTCGGTCACGAGGAAGCGGTGCACGCCGGTGCGGCCCGGCGCCGCCGGGATCCGCGCGCGGACCTCCTCGGCGATCGCCTCGGCGCTGTCCACCAGCCGCACCTCCGGCAGCTCGCGCGCGATCGCGGCGCGGAGCAGCGGGTAGTGCGTGCAGCCCAGCACCAGGGTGTCGATGGCGGCGCCGCGCAGCGGGTCGAGGTAGCGGCGGACGATCCCTCGGACGACCTCGTCGTCCGGATCGGTCCAGCCCTCCTCCGCCAGCGGGACGAACAGCGGACAGGCCCGGGCCACCACCTCCGCGCCCGGGCGCTCGCGGCGGATCGCCTCCTGGTACGCGCCGCTCGCGACGGTGCCCTGCGTGCCGATGACGCCGATTCGCCCGGTGCGGGAGGCCTTCGCGGCCACGCGGGCGCCGGGGTCCACCACGCCGAGCACGGGCACGGACAGCTCGGCGCGGAGCGCCGGCAGCGCCACCGCCGAGGCGGTGTTGCAGGCGACGACGAGGAGGTCGATCTCGCGGCGCGCCAGCACGCGCGCGTTGCGCAGCGAGTACTGCGTCACCGTCTCGGCGGACTTCGTGCCGTAGGGCACGCGGGCGGTGTCGCCGAGGTAGACGGTGTCCGCGGAGGGGAGCGCTGCGAGGATGGCGCGCTGGACGGTGAGCCCGCCGACGCCGGAGTCGAAGATGCCGATGCGTGACACGGCGCGGAGTCTACTCCGGTAGCCTCCCGCGCGCTCGCCCGTCGCGCCGGCCCCCGGACGACCGAGCGCGGACCCCGTCGGCGGGGCCCGCGCTCGAGGACTTCGGATCGGCGTGCGGCTTACGGCAGCGTGGTGGCGGGGCCCTTCGGCGCGCGGCGGGCCGGCGGCGGGGCCGCGGTGCGCGCCGGGCAGAAGGCGCTGCTGTCCGCGAGCGGGACCGAGACCGTCGAGAGCGCGGCCGGGGTCACGTTGAAGCTGGTCGCGTTGCAGTTCGCGGCGGTCGGCAGCCACGCGCCGCCCGAGTACACCGACTCCTCGGTGCGGGTGAGCGTGAACGCGCCGGCGGGCAGCACGAAGGTGATCGGATCGCCGCACGCGTAGAGGGCCGGGTTGGCGCTGGTCTCGTCCACCTGGGCGGCGATCGTGCCGGCGATGGCGTCGTACACCGAGAAGAACATGTACGACCCGGCGGTGCAGACGTTCGTGGGCGTGAACGAGTAGGCGAGGTCGAACGTCCCCTCGGCCGGCTGCACGGGCACCCGCGTGTCCCCGCAGTCGTACGGGGTCACCGAGCGCTCGTCGCGGAGCAGGATGGTCGAGCCGTCGGCGGCGATGCCCTCGACGGTGACGAGGTGCGTCCCCGCCGGAACGTAGGTGATGGTCGCGCCGCCGTCGCCGCAGTTCCAGCCGCCGGACACCGGCCCCTGCACGCGCTGGTCGTTCATGTAGATGTCGACGTAGGCGACGCCCGCGCCGCGGCAGTCGGCCTGTGCGCCGTTCGCGAGCAGGAAGCTGGGCCACTCGATCGTCATCGTCCGGTCGGCGTCTACGCAGTAGTAGCCGCCGTCGTCGGTGGACACGGTGCAGCCCGCTCCCAGGGTGGAGGCGGCGAGCAGAAGGGCGAGGCGTCTCATCGAAAGTCCTCCAGCGTGGGCTCCGGACCGCGACGGGGCCGGGCACCCCGAGAAATGAGCAACGGACGTGCCACCCCCCTGACGGCCGAAGCGCGGGGATTATGCACGTGCGGGGGGCGATCGAGGGGTGAACCCGGCGCACGGCCGTGGCGGCGGCGCCACGGTTCGCGGGTGCGACATGTCGGTGCCGCCTCGGGAGGGGAAACGGCCCGCCGGGCGTTTACTGTCGAGCGCCCCGGATCCCGAGGAGAATGGGGGGTCGGGGAGAGGCGCAGCCGAGCGGGCGCGTCCATGCTAGAGAACCCCTTTCCCGACCTGCACATGACCGAACTCGCCCTCTCGCAGCTCCTGCCCTCCGCCGGCGTGCCTCTCGCGGCCGCGGGCGGCCTCAACTACCTCGAGATCGCCACCAACTCCGGCCCGGTCGGCATCGGCGTGCTGGCGCTCCTGCTGGGCGCCTCCGCCGTGTCCTGGGCCATCATCGTCAAGAAGTGGCTCCAGATCCGGCGCGCGCAGGACCAGTCGGTGAAGTTCCTCGAGACCTTCTGGCAGTCCAAGCGGCTCGACGCCATCTACCAGGCGGCGGAGTCGCTGGGCGCCTCGCCGCTGTCGCACGTGTTCCGCGCGGGCTACGTCGAGCTCTCGAAGGTGACCGCCCGCAAGAACGAGGGGGACCCGGGCGCCATGAGCGACCAGCTCGGCGGGATCGAGAACGTCGAGCGCGCGCTGAAGCGCGCCGCCGCCTCCGAGGTCACCGCGCTCGAGCGCCAGGTGCCGTTCCTGGGCACCACCGCCAGCGCCGCCCCGTTCGTCGGCCTGTTCGGCACGGTGTGGGGCATCATGCGCGCGTTCCACGAGATCTACCTGATGGGCAACGCGAACCTGGCCACGGTGGCGAAGCCCATCTCCGAGGCGCTCATCGCCACCGCGGTCGGCCTGTTCGCCGCCATCCCGGCGGTGGTGGCCTACAACTTCTTCCTGTCGAAGATCCGCGTGCTCGACAGCGAGATGACCAACTTCTCGAACGACTTCCTCAACATCGTTCGGCGGCACTTCTTCAGCTAGGGAGCGAGCCGTGGCGATGTCCTCCGGCGGCTCGGGCCGCCAGTCCCTCACCGAGATCAACGTCACGCCGCTCGTGGACGTGATGCTGGTGCTGCTCATCATCTTCATGGTGACGGCGCCGCTCATCCAGCAGGGCGTGGAGGTGAACCTGCCCGACGCGCGCGCCAAGGCCGTCGAGGCGCAGGAGCAGAAGCTCGTCCTGTCCATCAAGTCGGACAAGAGCCTGTGGCTCGGCACCACCGAGGACGCCGCCCACGTGCCCTACGACGAGCTCGAGGACAAGCTGCGCGCCAACTCGCGCGCGCAGAAGGAGCACGAGCTGTACCTGATGGCCGACAAGACGCTGCCCTACGGCTTCGTCGTGGACGTGATGGCCACGGTGCAGCGCGCCGGGATCGTGAACGTGGGGATGATCACCAACCCCGCGCCGGAGCGGGTGAAGCCCGAGCGGGAGGCCCGCAGGCGATGAGCATCCCGGTCGCGACCGCCCTCGGGCGGCGGGACAGGATGTGGCCGGCGGTGCTGGCCTCGGTGATGGTCCACGCCGGGCTGATCACGTGGGCCCTCGTGCGCCAGCAGGGCCCCGAGATCGATCTCGAGCAGAAGCCCATCGTGGCGAAGCTGGTGCGGCTCGGCGAGAAGCGGCCGGAGCAGTGGCTGCCGCGCAAGGAGCAGCCGCCCGAGCCGGCCGCGGCCGAGCCGATGCCGGCGGTCGCGACCGCGCCGGCCCCCGCCCCCGCACCGCCCGCGCCCGCCGCGCCGGTGCCGGGCGCGAGGCCCGCGCCCACGCCGCCCGCGCCCCGGGCGCCCGCCCGCACCGGCCCGACCACCGCCGGCAGCAGCACCTCGGTGTCCTCCCTGCTCTCGCGCGTGAAGCAGGAGGTCGAGCGCGAGCGCTGGGGCGACCCCGAGGGCGACCCCGCCGGCGACGCGTCAGAGGCCGGCGAGGGCGATCGCTACCTCGCGCTGGTGAAGCGGGCGCTGCAGGAGAACTACCGCGTCCCGGCCACCATCTCCGAGCGCGACCGCATGTACCTGAAGGGCACGGTGGTCCTGTGGATCGATCCCGACGGGAACATCGCGCGCTGGCGCATCGAGAAGTCGTCCGGCAACGGCGCGTTCGACGACGCGCTGGAGCGGACCGTCCGACAGACCCGCCTCCCCCCTCCGCCCGACGCGCAGCGGCAGCTGTACCGCTCCACCGGGCTCGCCATCGTCTTCGAGATCGGCTGATCTCCCGGAGCCCCGCCATGATCGTCCGCCGTGCCCTCGCCCTCGCCGCGCTCGCGCTGGCCGCCTCGCCCGCGCTCGCCGCGCCGGAGCGCCCCACCATCGTGGTCGGCTCGCCCGACTTCCGCCCCTTGCCCATCGCGGTGGCGGCGTTCCAGGGCGAGGGCGACGCCGGCGCCGCCGCGACCCAGACGGCGGAGGTGGTGCGGGCCGACCTGGTGCTGTCGGGCCTGTTCGACGTGCTCGACCCGCGCGGCTTCCTCGCCGATCCGGCCGAGGGCTTCGCGGCGCCGTCGATCCGGTTCGCGCGCTGGGCCGACGTGGGCGCGGACGGCCTGGCCAAGGCGCGCGTGCGGCGCGGCCCGGGCGGCCTGGAGGGCGAGCTCCACCTGTACGAGGTCCGCGCCGGGCGCGAGGTGCTGGTGAAGCTGCTGCGCGTGGACGGCGCCGACGCGCGCTCGCTCGCGCACCGCATGGCCGACGAGATCGTGCGCTACTACACCCGCGAGCCCGGCATCTTCGCCACGCGCATCGCCGCGATCCGCCGCGGCCGCGGCACCTGGGAGCTGGTCACCCAGGACATGGACGGCGGGAACCAGCAGGTCCTCCTGTCCGAGCGGAGCATCCTCATGTCGCCCGCGTGGCGCCCGGACGGCCGCGAGATCCTGGTGACGAGCTACCGCTCCGGCCGGCCGGAGCTGTGGGCCTACCGCTTCTCCGACCGCGCCTTCCGCCCGCTGGGCCGCCAGCGCAACGCGTTCGGCGGCGTCTACTCGCCGGACGGCTCCCGCATCGCGTTCACCGTGAGCGAGGGCAACGTCACCGACCTCTGGGTGATGTCCGCCGACGGCAGCGGCGCGCGCAAGCTCACCAGCGATCCCGCCATCGACGTGTCGCCGACGTGGTCGCCGGACGGCCGCCGCATCGCGTTCGTCTCAGACCGCTCCGGCACCCCGCAGATCTACGTCATGGGCGCGGACGGCTCGGGCGCGCGCCGCCTGACGTTCCAGGGCAACTACAACCAGACGCCGCAGTGGAGCCCGCGCGGCGACCTGATCGCGTTCACGGCGCGCGACGAGCGCAAGGTGTTCGACGTGTTCGTGGTGGCGCCGGACTCGGGCGCCATCTCCCGCATCACCCAGGACCAGGGGCGCACCAACGAGGAGCCGTCCTGGGCGCCCAACGGCCGGCTGATGATCTTCCGCACCGACCGGAACGGCGGGATCCAGCTCGTCGTCTCGGACGCGCGCGGCGACCGCCAGACGCCGGTGACGAGCGGCAAGACCGACCTGGCCGCGCCGGCCTGGGGCCCGCTGGCGCCGTAGGCGGGGACGGCATGGCCGGGCGGCTCGCCTCGATCGACGTCGGCACCAACACCGTGCTGCTGCTCGTGGCGGAGCGGCGGGGCGGCGCGCTCGCCCCGGTGCGGGAGCGCGCCGAGATCACCCGGCTCGGCCGCGGCGTGGACGCGACCGGCCGGCTCGACCCGGCGGCCATCCGCGAGACCGTCGCCACGCTGGCGGCGTTCGCGGCGGAGGCCCGCGCGCTCGGCGCCGAGGAGATCGCCTGCGTCGCCACCAGCGCCGCCCGCGACGCCGCGAACGGCGCCGAGTTCTTCGAGGCGGCGCGCGCCGCGGCCGGGCTCTCGCCGCGCGTCATCTCGGGCGACGAGGAGGCGCGGCTGGTGTACGGCAGCGCCTTCCGCGACTTCGGCGCGGGCGGGCCGCTCGCGGTGCTCGACGTGGGCGGCGGCTCGACCGAGTTCATCGTGGGCGAAGGGCCCGACCCGCGCGCGCGCGTCAGCCTGCAGGTGGGCGCGGTCCGGCTCACCGAGCGGCACGTGCGCGCCGATCCGGTGCGGCCGGACGAGCTCGCGGCGATGCGCGCCGGGGCCCGCGAGGCGCTGGCGCCGCTCGCCGGCCTGGGCGCCGGCGCCGGCGCGCGCCTGGTCGGCGTGGCGGGCACGGTGACCACGCTCGCCGCGGTCGCGCAGGCGCTGCCCGCCTACGACGCGGAGCGGGTGCACGGGGCGGAGCTCCGGCTCGACGAGCTGGAGCGGCTGCTCGCGCGCCTCGCGGCGCTGACGGTGGCGGCGCGCGCGGCGCTGCCCGGGATGGAGCCGAAGCGGGCAGACGTGATCCTGGGCGGCGGGCTGGTGGTCGTGGAGGCGATGCGCCTCGCCGGGTTCGACCGCCTGACCGTCTCGGACCGCGGCGTCCGCTGGGGGTTGCTCTACGAGCTCGCCGGTCCGTGACGGCGCCGGCCGCCTCTACGCGGCGGTGGCCTTCGGGCCGGCCGCGGCGGTGTACGCGTTCCTGGTGGACCAGCCCGCGTGGCGCGAGGACTGCCGCGCGCTCGGCGCGCTCGTGCGGGGCGCGCGGGTGCTCGACCTCGGGATCGGCCCGGGCACCGGCGCGGTGGAGATGGCCCGCGCCGCGAAGGACACGCGGCACGTCGGGCTGGACCGCTCCGCCTCCATGCTCCGCCGCGCGGCGCGGGCGGCGCGCGCCGGCGCGGTGACGCTCCCGCTCGTGCGCGGCGACGCGCTCCGGCTCCCGGTCCGCGACGGCGCCCTGGACGGCGCCACCGGCCACAGCGTCCTCTACCTGCTGCCCGACCCGGCCGCCGCGCTGGAGGAGCTCCGCCGCGCGCTGCGGCCGGGTGGCCGCGTGGCGTTCCTCGAGCCGCGCCGCCAGGGCGCGCCGCTCGCCGCGACGCTCGCGGGCGGTGCGCGGTTCGCGGCCGCCATGATCCTGTGGCGGGGGATGTCCCGGCTTCACCGCAGGTACGACGAGGCGGAGCTGGAGTCGCTGCTCTCGGGCGCGGGGTTCACCGGCGCGCGCGCCTGGCCGGTGCTCGGTGGGCACGGCGTGATGGCGACCGCCGAGCGCGCCTGACGCGCGGGCCCGGGCGCACGCCTGCGCCCGAGCGCGCGCGCGGCGCAGCGACGCACGCCAGGTGTGACACACGGTCACGGCCCTGCGGCACGGGCGCGCACCGCACGCGCCAAGAGTGCGTTCCCACATGAACGACCTAGCGCCGCGCGCCGCGTCCGATCGTCGCGCGCGCGCATTGGACGCAGGGTACGTGCCGGCGGGTTGCGTACCATCGCCGCAACCCGGACAGAGCGCACCCCCCGCGCTTGCCCCCGGTCGCGACCCGCGACGGGCCGCTCCCAACCCTCATGGAGGAATGGACGATGGAGAAGGAAAACCTCGGCCGGCGGCAAGTGCTCGCGGTGATCGGCGGTGCGCTTGCCCTCGGCGGCCTGCAGGCCTGCGGTGACGACGACAACGACAGCACGACCACGCCGGTGGACCCGCCTGCGGCGGGGCCGCAGGTGGCCGACTACCCGTACGACCAGCACATCGCCGCGACGTACCAGATCGACGCGGCCAAGGTCCGCGAGCTCGCGTACCAGGCGTACTACAACGGCGGCTGCTGCCACGGCGCGTTCAGCGGCCTCATCGACCACCTCAGCGCGACGGTGGGCCAGCCGTTCAACCTCATCCCCCGCACGTTCGGCCAGTTCGGCGCGGGCGGCATCGCCGGCTACGGCAGCATCTGCGGCTCGATCCTCGGCGGCATCCTGATCATCAACTCGATCGTGTCGAAGGCCGACGTCCGCACCAACATGCTGACCGACCTGATGCGCTGGTACGAGCGCGAGTCGTTCCCGAAGTACGTTCCGACGACCATCGCGCCGAACGAGGTGGGCAAGACCACGCTCGACTTCACGAACGTCGGCGCGCTGCAGGTGGTCCCGGGCTCGCACCTCTGCCACGCCTCGGTCTCCACCTGGTGCGCCGCCAACGCGGTCTCGACCAAGAGCGCCGACAAGCTCGCGCGCTGCTCGCGCCTGACGGCCGACGTGGCCGGCAAGGTGGCCGAGATGCTGAACACGTACCTGTCCACCGGGACGTACGCGGGCCCCGCAGCCATCGACGACGCGTCGGCCGGCTGCCTGGGCTGCCACGGCCCCGCGACCACGTTCGAGCCGGTGGCCTCGGGCATGGGCTGCACGTCCTGCCACTCGGACAAGACGACCGGGCACCCGTAGCCGCCCCGTCTCACCGCACCAGAGGGCCCGGTCGCGCTCGCGGCCGGGCCCTTTCACGTCTCCGGCGCCGCGGGCCGGGTGGCGGCGGGCGCCCCGGCCTGATAAGAGACGCGTCCCGCATGCGCGCACCCTGGGCCATCGTCTGCGACTTCGACGGAACCGCGCTCACCGAGGACCTCGGCGACCAGGTCGCGTTCCACTTCGCCGGCGTGGACGCCTACCGCGCCGCGGAGGACCGCTACCGCGCTGGCGAGCTGACGTTCGGGCACCTCCTGCAGGCCGTGTTCGGCCCCATCCGCGCGAGCCGCGCCGAGATCGCCGCGTTCGCCCGCGCGCGCGCCGCCTGGCGCCCGGGGTTCGAGGACTTCCTCGACGCCTGCCGCCGCGGCGGCCGCCCGTTCCTGGTGGTCTCGTCCGGCCTCGACGCCTACATCGAGCCCGTGCTCGAGGGGCTCGCCCCCGAGCTGCGCGCGCACGTGGAGCTGCGGTCGAACCGCGCCGCCTGCGGCGAGGACGGGCTGCGCGTCGGCTTCCACGGCGCGGACTGCGGGTTCTGCGGCTTCTGCAAGGGCGACGTGGTGCGCGAGCTCCAGGCGGCCGGGCACAAGGTGGCGGTGTGCGGGGACGGCACCGGCGACCGCCACGCGGCCGACGCCGCCGACCACGTGTTCGCGCGCGCGGGGTCGTCCCTCGTGCGCTACTGCGCCGAGCAGGGCATCCGGCACGACGTGTTCGCGACGTTCGGCGAGGTGATGGCGCGGTTCCCGGGCTGAGCTCCGCGCCCTGGCTTCGCGTCCAGCGGGCCCTGGGTTCGCGTGTCGGCGTCCAGCGGGCCCTGTCCTGGAACGGGCCGCTAGGTCGGCGCTCCGGGCGTTCGCGGCGGTGCTCGCTCCGCAAGGCCCGGGACGTGGACGGATGGCCGGAACCGGTGCGGTGGGATCGATGAAGCCGACGCACCGTGCGGGCCAGCCGCGCGTTCAGGGCCGGCGCCGGCTGCGCCGATCCCTGCGCCGCGGCTGTCCCCGGCGGTGCAGGTCCAGGATCCTGGGGACGTGCCGAGGGCTCGCTCCGCTCCGCTCCGGCGCGAACGCCCGGATCGCCTCCGTGGCGGCCTGACGTGGATGGGTGGCGTGGGAGAGCGTGCTTCTTCTTCCCGCCCCCGAACACCTCGAAGCCGCCAGTACGGCCCCCCGTCCGCCAAGCGGACGCGCTCGCCCGCGACCGCGACTGTCAGCGCAGGCGCAGCACGCGCCGACCGCATTCCGCGCGCGTGGTCAGCCGGCGTGCGCGGCGAGCATGTCTGAGGCCGCGCGCCGCGAAGCGAAACGCGCGGCCGAGTTTGCGAGCCGCGCCCAACTACGTCGAACGCAATCCGCGCGCGTCCTACGACCGAAGCCCCGCGCCGAGCATTCCTTCTCCACGTCGCGCGAGCGGGCGAGGGCGGGAGCGCCCACGAGGACCCGCGCCCACGGCCCCCCGGCTTCGAGAGGACGCAGGCGCCGTTACGACGCGCTGCGCTCGCCCTTCGACAGGCTCAGGCCGAGCGGAGTCCACGACGCCCGGGCACCGGTCAGAACAGCCCGATCGTGAAGTGCAGCGCGAACAGGCGCTCGTTGATGCGGACGTCGCGGTCCAGGTTGAAGCCGAGGTCGAGCGCGGCGGGACCGATGGGCGTGACGAACCGGAGGCCGGCGCCCGTGTTGCTGCGCAGATCGAGCGCCTCGAACTTGTTCGGGTCGAGCCAGAGGTTGCCGGCGTCGAGGAACAGGCCCAGCTCCACGGCGCGGGTGAGCCCGACGCGCAGCTCGGTCTTGCCGAGCAGGTACGCCTCGCCGCCCTCGGACACGGGCCGGTCGCCGGACGCGACGCGGCGGCCGCGCTCGGTGCAGCCGATCCCCGTGTACGAGGTGGCGCAGAGCTTGCCCTCGGCCGCGAGCGCGCCGCGCACGTCCTCCTGGATCATCTCCTCCTCGGCGAACCCGCGCATGGTCGAGGCGCCGCCCAGGAAGAAGCGGCGCGGGATGATGGTGCGCGACTCGCGATCCAGCGGGAACACCCGGCCGCCGCGGACCGAGAGCGCGAGCACGGTGGAGCCGCCCAGCGGCAGGTAGCCGGAGAGCGTGCCCGAGAGCTTCACCAGGTTGCTGTGGACCTCCGAGCCCGGGAGCAGCCCGAACAGCGCGCGGCGGTCCGGCGCGCCGGGGACGCCCACGCCGAGCGAGTGCGCCCACTCGGCCACGCCCGCGGCGAACCAGCCGCGGTGCGGGTGGGCGGAGTTGTCGCGGAAGTCGAGCGTGAACGACGGCCGGACCGCGTGCAGCGTGGTCACGCCCTCGTCGAAGCGGAGCCGCTCCAGGTCGGCCTGCGTGAGCACGCCCACCACGTTGGTGCGGCGGATGTCGTCCACCTCCAGCTCGTACTGGAGCGAGGCGCCCACGCGCGAGGTCACCCCCACGTCCACGCCGGCCACGCCGGAGACGCGCCGCAGGTCGTAGGCGCGGCGGTGCAGGATCTCGCCGATCATGTCGGTCCGCAGGCCCACCGGCACCGGCAGCAGCCGCACCCGCGTCGAGCGCAGGCCGAGGTCGGCCCGCCCTTCCAGCCGATCGTAGCCCTGCTTCCCGGAGAGATCCGGGCCCAGGCCGCCCACGTCCACCAGGTAGTTCACCTTGCCGCGGGCGGTGAGCTCCACCGCCCGGCCGAGCAGGTTCGGCCGCGAGTACTCGAGCACCGCGCGCGGGCCGTTCGCGATGGAGAAGCCGAGCGACTGCGTGAGGGTGGCGTAGGGCCGCTCCGCCAGCTCGACCGACAGGTCCTTCGTCTCCGCGACCAGCTCCGGCTCGTGCAGCTCCAGCTTCGCCGAGCGGAACACGCCCAGCCGCAGCAGCGCCGCCTGGCTGCGCGCCAGCGCCTCCGGGTCGAAGGTGGCGCCCTCCCGGACCTCCAGCTCGTCGCGGATCACGTCCTCGCGGGTGCGCCGGTTGCCCGTGAGGAGCACCCGGCCGATCCGGACCTTCGGGCCCGCGTCCACCACGAACCGCACCGTGGCCAGGTGGCGCTCGCGGTCCAGCTCCTCGCGCGCCTCCACGCGCGCGAACGCGTGGCCCGCCGTGTAGTAGCGGCGCAGGATGGCGAGCCGCGTCTCCTCGACGCGGTCGAACGCGAGCGGGTCGCCCGGCGACAGGCGCGTCTCGCGGGCCAGCTCCGGGAGCGGCACGGCGCCGGTGCCCTCGAACGCGATCGACTCCACGTGCGTGCGCGCGCCCTCGCGCAGCCGGAGCGTCACGTCGGCGATCCCGCGGTCCGCGTCGAGCGCCACCGCGCTGCCCAGGGCGACCGCGTCGAGCCAGCCCTCGGCCCGGTAGCCCTCCACGATCACCTCGAGGGCGCGATCCCAGGTGGCCTCGTCGAAGTAGGCGCGCGGCGGCAGCGGCGGCGGCGGCTCCGGCGGCGGGCGCGCGCCCGGCACCGAGAGGATCAGCGCGCGGGCCTCGTCCGCGTCCGGGGACCCGGGCGTGGCCGCGTCCTCCTCCAGGATGGCGAAGAGCCGGTCGCCGAGGTCCCGCTCCGTGCGCGCGGTCGCGCCCTCGAAGCGGATCCGGCCGAGCCGGTAGCGGCGCCCCTCGTCCACGTGGAAGACCACCGCCAGCACGCCCGCCCCGCGCCGCTCCTCCGCCGCCACGGCCGCGCCGGCGAAGCCGCGCGCGCGGTAGAACGCGCGCAGCCGGTCGGCCGCCTGCTCGATGGCGGGCGCGTCCACCGGCTGGTCCGCCTCGAACCCGAGCTGCCGCTCCAGGAGCGCGGACCGGAACGCGACGTTCCCGCGGAACGCGAACGCCATGCGCGGTCCGGCCTGCACCGGGAGCTCCACCTCGGCCGCGCCGTCCCGCACGCGCACCGCGGGCGCGTCCACCCGCGCCCGCCGGTACCCCGCGGCGCGCAGCCCGGCGCGGAGCGCCTGGACGTCCGCCTCGAGCGCGTCCTCGTCGAGCGGCGCGCCCTCGCGCGTGCGCAGGCGGGCGCGGAGCGCCTCGGCCGCCGGCCCGGGGCTGCCGGTGAGCCGCACAGACGCGACCCGCGTGACCGGCCCGGCGCGGACCTCGAGCAGCACGTCCACCTCGGTGTCGCCCCCGGCGCTCGCGCGCACCTCCGCGTCGCGCCGGCCGCGCCGGGAGAGCGCCGCGCGCACCCTCGCCGCCGCCGGATCGAGGCCGGCGTCGTCGAACGCGTCGCCCGTCGCGAGCCGGGCCGCCGCGCGGACGGCGTCGGCGCCCAGCACCTCGGGCGCGTCGGTCCGGACCTCGACCCGCGCCACCCGGCGCACCGGGAGCGCCTCCACCACCAGCCGGACCCACTCGCCCGCGGCGCCCGGCGGTGCCGCGGCGGGCTCGGCGCGGACGATCACGTTCCGGTACCGCCCGGTCTGGAACAGGCGCTGCACCGTACGGCGGGCGTCGCGGACCGACAGCGGCTCGCCGGGGGCGAACGTCACCAGCGCCGACGCCTGCGCCCGGTCGTCACCCGGCGGCAGCGCCAGATCCACCGCCAGGACCCGGGGCGGCGGCGGGGCGGCCGCGTCCGCGGGCTCGGCCGCGGCCGGCGAGGCCGCGAGCGCCAGCGCGATGGCGAGCGCGGCGATCACTCCCGGTCCGTCCATTCCCAGCGCAGCTTCAGGTCCACGCCGTGGTCGCCGGTGGAGACGTCGGGGTTGTCGCTGTCCCACTGGTACTGCACCGCCGTGTGCTCCCCCAGCCGCAGCTCCGCCTGCGCCTTGCGGCCGCGCGCGCCCGCGAGCGGCGCCTGGAACCGGAGCCGCAGGCGATCGCGGAGCAGCCAGGACTCGAACTCGGCGCGCGGCTCCACCTGGCCGGTCGCCTCGGAGTAGGCGCTGGTGATGCGCATGCCGATGTCGCGGATCGGCCCGCCGCGCGGCAGGAACCGGCGCACCTGCTCGTCCAGGCCGGACGCCGAGAAGATGGCCTGCGCGGCCGCCGCGGTGGCCACCCCGCCCACGCCGGTGCCGGCGGCGGAGTCGCGGCGCGTGAAGCCGAGCGAGAGCAGCGTGACGAGGTCCGGCTCGGGGAGCGGCGGGGCGCTGGTGAGCGTCACGCGCGGCTGCTCCAGGGGGCCGAACGCGTGCATGAACACCTGGTAGTCGCGGACCTGCGCGTCCCCGTTCACGTCCAGCACGATCTCGATCTTGTTCCGGTCCACCAGCTCCAGGACGGCGTGCGTGAGCGTGAACTCGTTGCCGCGGAACGCCGCGCGGCTGCCCTGGCCCATGGTGAGGCTGCCCACCAGGCCCGGCGACGCGAGCGTCCCGGTGAGCGTGAGGTCCCCGGTGACGGTCCCGCGCACCAGGTCGTTCTCGATCCGCGCGTCCCCGTCCACCACGAGCTGAAGGTCGAAGCGGAGCCACTCGCCCGACTTGTCGTACGGCTTCGGCGGCGGCGGCGGCCGGCGGCGCAGCTCCAGCAGGCTGCCCTCGAGGTCCACGTCGGCCGTGTAGCGCGCCCGGACCACGTGCAGCCGGCCGGTGACGTCGGTCGCCTCCGGCGTGCCCCGCGCCTCGATCCGCCCGGACAGCGTGGCCGGCAGGTAGGACGGGAGCGCCACCGGCACCTCGTCCAGCGCGCCCTCCACCCGGAGGCGAGACGGCGCGAGCCGCGCCAGCTCCACCTCGCCGGTGAAGCGCGCGTGCCCGCCGTTCAGGAGCGCCCCCAGGTCCTCGAACAGCACCCGGTTCTGCGAGAACGCGAGCGGCCCGGCCATGTCGGAGAACACCAGGCCGGCGCCTCGCACCTCGAAGCCGCCGTCGGTGACGCGGCCCGAGCCGACCAGCACCGGCTGGTCGAACGTGCCGCCCATGTGCGCCTCCAGCGCGAGCTGCCCGTGCGCGCGCCGGACCACCGGCGAGAGCGCGCCCGCGAGGCGCAGGTCGAGCGTGCCGGAGGCGCTCAGGTCAACCGCGCCGGGCGCGGCGGCGCCGGAGACGGTCAGCTCGGTGCTGGTGCCGCGCAGCGTGACGGGCGCGAGCTCCACCCGCTCCCCCCGCACGGTCAGCACCGCCGGCCCGGCGGCCTCGACCTTCACCTCGGCGAGCGCGACGGCGAGCTGGGGGAGGCGCACGCTGGCCCGGGCCTGCGCGAGGTCCTCGAGCTCCCCCGAGGCGCTCGCCTCCCCGCCCACGCGGATGCGCAGCCCCTGCGGCGGGCCGCCGGGCCAGAGCCGCGCGGCGTCGTCCATGGCCACCGTGGCCCGCGCCTGGAACGGCAGCCGCCCCTGCAGCGCGATCTCCGCGGACCCCGCCAGCCCCTCCGCGCCCCCGGTCAGCACCAGCTTGCGCTCCACCACCGTGCCGCCGGCCTGCACCGTGCCGAGCGCGACGCCGGCCACGCGCACGGCGTCGCCGTTCACGGCGAAGCGCACGTCGGGGTGATCGAACGACCCGGCCAGCGTGGCGCGCCCGCTCGCCGAGCCGGACCACTCGCCGCCGGGGAGGTCGAGCGCCGCGAGCGGCACGCCCGAGAACGCCACCTCCAGGTCCCAGGGGAACGGCGCGTCCAGGCCCCAGGTGCCCTGCGCCCGCGCGACCCCGGTGCCGCGCCGCAGCTCGGCGCGCTCGAAGCGGGCGGTGCGCCCCGCCTCGATGCGCCCCTGGGCGCGCCCGGCGTCGAACGCCCGGCCCAGCAGCGTGCCGGCGCCGAGCCGCGCGTCGAAGGACGCGTCGAGGGCGGTGGCGGGGCCGCGCGCGGTCCCGGTCGCCTCCACCTCCGCGTCGAGCGCGTCGCGGACGTAGCGGGTGGTCGGGATCCACTCCATCACGGAGTCGAACAGGTCGCGGAGGCGCCCGCGCGCCTCCAGGCGCGAGGAGACGATCTGGGTGGGCGTGCGCGAGAGGTCCACCACCGCCTCGCCGCGGTAGCGGGTCTCGCCCCGGGTCCCCTCGGCGCCCTGGAAGTGGAGCAGGAAGTCCCGGTAGCGGAAGTCGGCCGCCACGTGGCCGAGGTCCACCTGCAGGAAGTGGAGCCCCTCGCCGCGGGCGCGGCCGGTGACCACCGGGTTGCCGTACGGCGCCGCGCCGACCTCCGCCTCGATCGCCAGGCGCCCGGCCCAGGGGATCCCGGCGAGCGGCCCCAGGGCGTCGAGATCGGCCACGCCGCGGCAGCGCACGTGGAAGCCTCGCTCGCCGTCGAAGTGGATGGCGGCGTCCGCGTCCACGGTCCCCTGCCCCACCGCCACGCGCGCGCCGTCCAGGAACAGGCCGCCGCGGTCCACGCGCACCGCCGACTCGATCCGCCCCCGCGCGAACGAGACGATGCCGGGGTCGCCGTGGGCCTGCGTGTACGGCCGGGTCAGCGCCTTGAAGTCGTGGAGCTCCGAGGCCAGCGTGCCGGCGAGCGCCGGGGGCGAGAGCGTCCCGGTCACGCGCGCCTTGCCGTCGAGCCGGAGCGTGATCCAGGGCTGCTTCACGGTGAGGCGATCCAGGATCTCGGCGAGGTCCACGCGGTCGAGCTGCACCTCCGCCTCGACCGGCAGCCCGCGGGCGAGCGTCACGGTGCCGTGCGCCACCGCCGCGCCCCCGCCGGCCGCCGCCACCGCGAGGCGATCCACCACCAGCGTCCGGCCCGACAGCCGCACCACCGCCTCGGCGTCGCCGGGCACGAACCCGTCCACCCGGACGCCGCGCGTGCGCAGCGACGCCGAGAGCTCGGGCGCGCGGGGCGTCCCGGCGACGCGCGCCTCCACCGCCGCGGTCCCCTCCACGTCCGCGTGCACGCCGGCCAGCGCGAGCAGCGCGTCCACCCTGCCCTCGGCGCGGGCGGTGAGGTCGAGCGTCGGCGCGCACAGGTCGTGGACGCGGCCCTCGAGCCCGAGCCGCGCCCCGCCCACCTCGGCCTCGGCCCCGGCGATCTCGGCGACGGACAGGTCGAGCGCGACCTCGCCGCGGGCGCGCACCTGCGAGGCGCTCCACCTCCGCCCCACCGCGTCCACCCGGACCGGACCGGCCGACACGTCCACCCGGCTCCGCCGCGCCGGCGTGGCGAGCGACCGGAGCGTGCGCGCGGGCGGCCCGGAGCGGATCTCCAGCCCCTCCAGCGAGACGTGGCCGCCGTCCGGGAGCCCCAGCTCCACCGAGCCCCCCTCGACCTGCAGCTCGCGGATCTCGAAGCGGCCCAGGAGCTCGGGGGGGCAGCGGGCCGGCGCGCCGCCGCCGCGCGGAAGCGCGGCGACCAGGCGCGGGCGGACGAGGCGCAGGCGGTCGAGGTGGACGCGCCGGCCGAGCGCCTGCACCAGCGCGAGGCGCGCGGTGATCGCGTCGGCCACGAACGCCGGCGCCGCGGGCGGGCCGAGGACCACGCCCTCGGCGTCCACCGCGAAGCCGAGCGGGTCGATCCGGCAGGCCGCGAACGAGAGCGGCAGGCCGGTGGCGGCCCGCACCTTCTCGGCCGCGAGCGCGCAGATCCGATCCCCGGCCCAGCGCGTGCGCAGCGCCGCCAGCGTCGCGAGCACCAGGCCCACGACCACCAGCAGGAACACCAGCGCGACGGTCCGCTTCTTCAAGGGGGCTCGATTCTCTCGCGCGGACGGCGCGGCGCCAAGGAACGCGTGGGCCGCGCCGGGGGCCCGGCCGCGCCGGCGGCGGCGCGGTGGGTGAGGGTGTGGGAGCGCCGCGCCGGCCCGGCGGCGGGCGGGCTACTTGACGCCGAGCGACTCCAGGTACCGGTCGATCTCGGCGAGGTCGAGGCCGCCCTCGCGGCCGCCCCGGGCGGCGGCCGCCCCGGGGGCGGGCCGCTCCGGGGCCTCGATGCCGAGGTCGCGGGCCACGCGGTCGAGCAGCCGGTCGTCGATCTCGCGGGCGCGGGCCATGGCGCCCTCGAACAGCGCGTTGTCGCAGAGCGTGTTGATGAGCCGCGGCGTCCCGCCGGTGTGATCGTGGATCCGCTGGATCGCCGCCGGCGTGAACGGCAGGCGCGGGGCGCCGGCCAGGCGCAGGCGGTGGCGCACGTACGCCTCGGTGGCCTCGGCGCTGAGCGGCTCCAGCCGGTACTTCAGCGCCACGCGCTGGGCGAGCGGCGGGTCGAGGCGGAGGTTGTCCTCGATCTCGGGCAGGCCGAAGAACACGAAGGACAGGAGCTTGCGCTCCGGCACCTCCAGGTTCAGGAGCCCGCGGAACTCCTCCATGATCTCGCGCGAGGCGAGCATCTGCGCCTCGTCGATGAGCACCACCGCCTTCTTGCCCGACTCGTAGATGCGGACCAGCCGCTGGTAGAGCTGCGCGAGCAGCGCCAGCTTCTCCTCGGCCGGGCTCTCGACCCCGAGCTGCAGCGCGATGCGCTTCAGCAGCCAGCTCGGCGTGATCCCCGAGTGGACGATGACGAGCAGCGCGGCCTCGTACTCGTCCTCCGGCAGGCTGTCGAGCATGCGGCGCGCGAGCGTGGTCTTGCCGGCCCCGATGTCGCCCACCAGCACCGCCAGCCCCTTCATGGCGCTCACGGCGTGGTTCAGGCGGAGGAGCGCCTGCGCGTGCTGCGCGGACGAGTAGTAGAAGCGCGAGACCGGCGCGTTCGAGAAGGGCTCCTGGGCCAGCTCGTAGAATTCGAGATAGTTCACGCGCAGTCCTACAGGTAGCCGATGTTCTTCTTCGGGCCGGGGGCGGGCGCCGCGGGGGCGGTCCGGGCGGGGGCGCGCGGCTCGCCGGCCGGCGCCTTGCCGGGGCCGCCGCCGAGCGCGCGCACGCGCTCCGCGACGTCGCGGTACCCGGGATCGACGCGGTTCACCTTCTGGAGGTGATGGAGGGCGGCCTCGGGATCGCCCGCCTCCTGGTAGGCCACGCCCAGGTCGTGGTGGAGCGCCTTGGCGGCGTCGCGCGTCAGCAGCTCGGACGCGAGCGCCCGCCGGAACGCGGCGATGGCCTCGCGCGGCTGGCCGCGGGAGAGCTGGCACACGCCGATCATCGAGAGGCAGTCCACCTCGCGCTTGCGGTCGTTGCCGCGCAGCGCGGTCTCGAACTCCTTCACCGCGTCCTCGAGCAGGCCCATCTCCTTGTAGGCGATGCCGAGGTCGTAGTGCGTGGCGCTGTCCTCGGGCCGGACGGTCTGCTCGACGCCCTTCTTGAACTGGTTGAAGACGTCCTCGACCGAGTACTGGAACCCGTCGTCGCCCGCCGGCGCGGGCGCCGCGCCCAGCTCCTCGGCGAGCTCGCGCGCGATGTCGAAGCTGTCGTCGGCCCCGGGGGGCGGCGTGAGCGCCGGCGTCTCGTGCACCGGTCCGTCGAGCGGCGGGTGCGGCGGCGCGGGCGCGGCGGCGCGCGGGGCCGGGGCGCGGCGGCGCTCCACCTCGGCCAGCCGTGCCTCCACCCCGCGATGGCCCGGGTAGAACGCGGCCAGGTTCCGGAGCGCCTCGCGGGCGTCGTCGAGCAGGCCCTGCTGCAGGAAGAAGTCCGCCTCCTCGAGCTCGTCGGAGAGGTCGGCCTCCTCCTCCTCCTGCTCCGCGCGGGGAGGCGTCGGTGCGGCCGGCCTGGGCGGCGCGGGGACCGGGGTCGCGGCGCGCGACAGCGGAGGCGGCGGCGGCGGCGCGATGACCGGCGCCGGCGCGGCGGCGATCGCGGCGCGCTCGGCGGAGACCTCGTCGGCGACGTCCTCCGACTCGGCCGACGCCGCCGCGGCGGCCTCGGCGAGCGCGTCGCCGGCCGCGTCCAGGGCCGGCTCGGGCGCGCCGATCTCGAGCGCGATGCCCTCCTCCTCCTCCGGGCCGGGGGCGGGCGCTCCGGCGGCCGCGAGCGGCGGCTCGTCGTCCGGCACGACCTCGTCGTCCCCGGCGTGGCCCGCCGCCTCGAGCGCGAGCGCGTCGTCCTCGGGCGCCGGCTCGGGCTCGAGGAGCACCTCCTCCACCTCGTCCGGCTCGAGCGCGACCTCCTCGCTCGCCCCGGCGGCCGCCGCCAGCGCCGCGAGCTCCGGGTGCTGCGGCGCGATCTGCCGCAGGCGCGCCAGCGCGTCGCGCGCGCGGTCGCCCTCCCCGCGCGCGAGCAGCGCCCGCACCGCTGCGGCGCCGTGCTGCGCGGCCTCGGCGAGCCGGCCCGCGCCGAGGTGCAGCTCGCGCGCGCGCTCGTGCGCATCGGGCGCGTCCGGGTCGAGGGCGAGCACCTTGCGCAGGTGCTCCATCGCCCGGTCGTGCAGGCCGTACTTCACGTAGACGTCGGTCTCGGTGAGGAGCTTCGCGACCGCGTCGGGCCCCGGGGCCGGCGCCGGGCGCGCGCCCGGCGGCGGCCCGGGCGGCGGCGCGGCCGGAGGGGCCGGCGGTCGCGGGGGCGGGGCGACGGCGGCCACGGTGGCGACGGCGCCGGGGGCCGGCGTGCCGGACGGCCCGGGGCCGAGCGCGGCGCGCGCGTCCTCGTCGTCCGGCGCCAGCTCCTGCACCTTGCGCCAGGTGGCCCGCGCGTCGGCGGCGCGGCCGCGCTCCGCGTGGACGTGCGCGAGCTCCTTGTAGACCGAGAGCGTCTTCGAGACCTGGCCCAGGTCGCGGAAGGCCTGCGCGAGCAGGTTCAGCGTCTCCACGTCCTTCGGGTCCGCCTTGAAGCACAGCTGCAGCTTCGCGAGGGCGCGCTTCGTGTCGCCCTTCGCGAGGTAGATGTGCGCGAGCTCGCGCGTCAGCCCGAGGTCGTCCGGCTCGAGCCCGGCGATGCGCTCGGCGACCTTGAGGTACTCGTCGGCGCGGTTGTGCTTGCGCAGGTGGTCGGCCGCGCGCCGGAACAGCGCCAGCGCCTGCGCGGCCTGGCCGGCCCGCGCGTGCAGCTCGCCGAGCTTGATGGCCGAGGGGATGTTCTCGGGATCCAGCTCCACCATGCGGCGGAGCACGTCGGTCAGCCGGGCCACGTCGCCGGAGCGCTCGTGCGCGGCCGCGGTGACCTGCAGCTGCCCCATCGCGTCGCTCATGAGGCCGAGCTGCTGGTACAGCCCCGCCAGCCGCTCGTTGACCCGGACGTCGCCGGGGTCGAGCCGGACGATCTGCTTGTAGACCGCGACCGACTTCAGGAAGAAGCCCTGGTCGGCGTAGGTCTCGGCCACCTTGGTGAAGGCCTCGGCCGCGAGCCGGTCGTCGCCCTTCTTCTGGAACAGCTCGCCGACCTTGAGCAGGATCCGCACGTCGCGCGGGTCGTCGGCCAGGATCTTCTGGTACGCGGCGATGGCCTTGTCGAGCGCGCCCTTCTGAACGAACCGGGTCGCCTCCGCGATGATCTTGTTCTTGTCGACAGCCATCGGGCCGGGCGGTGCTCGCGGAGAGGCTCGCGCATCCGTGGGACGCGCGGGCGGCGCGCACCGCCGTCGACGCGGGCCAGGGGCTATCTGCGAGGGTAATGGATGCCCGGGGGGCGGTCAAGACGCGAATCCCGCGAAGTGACGCAGGAATTTTCCCGTCCGACGCCCTCCGGACCGGCCGCCGTGAGGGGCCCGGCGGCCCCCGCGGCGGCGGCGACGCCTACGCGCCCGCCACCTTGGAGGCGGGGGTCTCCTCCGGCGCCGGAGGGTTCAGGATCTGCTCGACGATGCGGGTGTCGTACTGCCCCGCCGTGAAGGCCGGGAAGGTGAGCACGCGCTTGTGGAAGGGGATGTTGGTCTTGATCCCCTCGATCACGTACTCGTTGAGCGCGCGCATGGCCCGGCGCAGCGCGATCTCCCGGTTCGCCCCGGTGACGATCAGCTTCGCCACCAGCGAGTCGTAGTACGGCTGCACCTTGTACTGCTCGTACGCCATCGTGTCCACGCGCACGCCGTACCCGCCCGGCTGGTGGTAGCCGGTGATCCGCCCCGGCGACGGCGCGAACGTGACCGGGTCCTCGGCGTTCACCCGGCACTCGATGGAGTGCGCCAGCGGGACCACCGACGCCTGCGAGCGCTCCAGCCGCTCGCCGGCCGCGAGCCGGATCTGCTCGCGCAGCAGGTCGAGCCCGTAGACCTGCTCGGTCACCGGGTGCTCCACCTGGATGCGGGTGTTCATCTCCATGAAGTAGTAGCGGCCCTTCTCGTCCATGAGGAACTCGATCGTCCCCACGTTGTTGTAGCCGATCCTCCTCATGGCCTTCAGGGCCACCTCGCCCATCTCCCGGCGCAGCTCCGGGGTGACGGCGGGCGAGGGCGACTCCTCGATGAGCTTCTGGTGGCGGCGCTGGACGGAGCACTCGCGCTCGCCCAGGTGGATGATGTTGCCGTGCTCGTCGGCCACGATCTGCAGCTCGATGTGGCGCGGCATCTCCACGTAGCGCTCGAGGTACATCGACCCGTCGCCGAACGCGGCGAGCGCCTCGTTCGACGCGGTCTCGAACAGCTGGCGGATCTGGCTCCGATCGCGGCAGATCTTCATGCCGCGCCCGCCGCCGCCCGCGGCGGCCTTCAGGATCACCGGGTAGCCCACCTGCTCGGCGATCCGCTCCGCCTCCTCGGCGTCGGCGAGCTTGCCCCGGGCCCCGGGCAGCAGCGGCAGGCCGGCCTGCTCCGCCGCCTCCCGCGCCGCGACCTTGTTGCCCATGAGGCGGATCATCTCCGGCCGCGGGCCGATGAACTTCAGGCCCATCTTCTCGACCATCGCCGCGAACTCGGCGTTCTCGGAGAGGAAGCCGTAGCCGGGGTGGAGCGCGTCGGCCCCGGTGACGTCCGCCGCGGCGAGCAGCGCGCGCGGGTTCAGGTAGCTGTCGCGCGACTGCGGCGGCCCGATGCAGATCGCCTCGTCGGCGAAGCGCACGTGGAGCGACTCGGCGTCGGCGGTGGAGTGGACCGCGACGGTGGCGATGCCGAGCTCCTTGCAGGCGCGGAGCACACGGAGCGCGATCTCGCCCCGGTTGGCGATGAGGACCTTCTTGAACATGCCGGCCTCTCCGGGCCTAGCCCGCGACGATGCGGAACAGCGGCTCGCCGAACTCCACCGGGGTGGCGTTCTGGACGTAGATCTCGGCGACCGTGCCGTCGGTCTCCGCCTCGATCTCGTTCATGAGCTTCATCGCCTCGACGATGCAGAGCGTCTGGCCCTTCTTCACCTTCTGGCCGACGTCCACGAACGGCGGCGAGTCGGGCGAGGGCGCGCGGTAGAACGTGCCGACGAACGGCGACTTCACCTCGACGCCGGGCTTGTCGGCCTTGGGCTCCGCCTTGGGCGCGCCGGCCGGCGCCGGCGCGGCGACCGGGGCGAGCGCCGCCGGGACCGGCGCGGCCACCGGCGCCGCGTGGAACACGGGCGCCGGCGCGGCGACGCCGCCGCGGCGGATCACGACCTTCTCCTCGCCCTTGGCCCAGGCGATGTGCGTCACGTCGCTCTTCTCCACCAGGGCCACCAGCTTCTTCACGTCCTCCATGGTGAAGCCGGGCGTCGGTGCGGGCTCGGGGGTGCGCTCGGGCTGCTGCTGCTTCAGGGGACGGGTGGCCATGTGCGGAGCTCCTGGCGAGGGACGTGGAGGGGGACGGAGGACGGCGGCGGCGCGCTAGCCGGCGACGCGGGTCAGGTACTCGCCCGACCGCGTGTCGATGCGGAGCGTGTCGCCCTCGTTGATGAACAGCGGGACGTTCACCACGTAGCCGGTCTCGAGCTCTGCCGGCTTGGTCGCGCCGGACACCGTGTCACCGCGGATGCCCGGGTCGCACTTCACGACCTTGAGGTCCATCGAGTTCGGCAGGGTCACCCCGATCGCCTTCCCGTTGAAGAACAGGATGTGCGTGGTGGTGTTGTCCTTGATGAAGTTCTTCGCGTCCCCCATCTGCTCCGCGGTGAGGAACGTCTGCTCGTAGTTCTTGTTGTCCATGAAGTTGTAGTGCTCGCCCTCGCGGTAGAGGAACTGCATCTCCCGCTCGTCGATGTCGGGCTTGCCCACCACGTCGCCGGACTTGAACGTCTTCTCGATGGTGCGGCCGGTCATCAGGTTCTTGATGCGCGTCCGCACGAACGCGGAGCCCTTGCCGGGCTTCACGTGCTGGAACTCGATGATCTCCCACGGCTCGCGCTCGATCTCGATCTTGAGACCGCGGCGGAACGCCGAGGTGTCCAGGGTCTCTGCCATTGTCTTCGCTGCTCCTTCGAAATGTCGGAAGTGAAAGATGAGCCCCGCCGCAGGGCGACGCCCGGCGCACCGGCCGGCGTGCGCTCGCCCGCGCGGCTACAGCTCGGACCTCAGCCTGGGGGCGGTGACGCGCAGCAGGTAACGGGCCTTGCCGAAGTTCCCGTCCGGCGCGAGCGCCATGACCATGAAGTACTCGGGGTTGACGACGCGTGCGACGGTGAGGATGCGGTCCGTGGAGAGCGAGAGCTCCGCCAGGCCGCCCGCCGCGTGGGTCTCGGACGCCTCCCGGGCGCTCCGGAACAGCCCGGAGTACTCGATGAGCAGGGACTTGAGGTCCACGTCTGCCTCGGCCTCGACGTGGCTGTCCACCTCGATGCCGTCCATGCCCATGAGCGTGCAGGCGACCGCACCATCGCAGCGCCGGCAGATCTCCTGCAAATGTTCGCGAAAGCCCATCGATCCTCGCCTCCACGGCCGAAAAGAGCCGTGATTTCAGGCCCCGGACCCGCGGAGACCGGCCCGTTCTAGCCCGCTGGCGCCGGGGGCGTCAAGGATGGGGGCGGACGCGGCGCGTCAGGCGCGGCTACGGCGCCGCCGGCGCGGCCGTGCAGGTGTATGCCGCGGTCTGGGCCGTGTTCGGGCAGACGTACGTGATCGTGTCGGTCGCGTTCGGGCAGGTGTAGCCGGGGAACGCGTCGTTGTGCACGTCCACAGGGAACGTGACGCCGCCGACCTCGAACGAGTCGCCGCTGGCGTAATGGCCGGTGATCGTCAGCCCGACCTCGACCAGGCCGGTGGTCGCGCCCGCGGCCGCCATGGCCGCGGACAACGGCGCGCTGATGGTCTCGGGGATGAGGCGGACGATGGGGGCGCTGGTGCTCCCGGCCCTCAGGATGCCGCTCGCCGGGTAGTCGTAGTCCGCGTAGTTGAAGAACGCGCTCCGGTAGGTCAGCCGGTACTTCTCGAGGTACGCGTCGTTCGTGTTCAGGCGGCCGGCCGAGGGGTCTGCGTTGTCGGCCAGCTGGTTCGTCATCTCGACGAACAGCTCCAGATAGTTGGTGCCGCCCTCCAGGTACAGGAACGGCTGCGAGGCGAGGTAGGCGTCGCACCCGCCTTCGGTCCCGCAGGTCTCCGCCGGCGGCGCGCACAGCGCCACCACCTGGATCGAGGCGTTGTTGTCCACCTTGCAGGCGAGCGCCGCCGCAGCGAGAAAGAGGGTCGCGAGTCGTGTCTTCATGGCTGGCTCCTAGTTGCTCGCGGCCGCCGCGGCCGTCGCCGGCTGCCGGTTCAGGATGCGCGGCGTGATGAAGATGAGCAGCTCGGTGTGGTCGTCCGTGTTCGTGTCGCTCCGGAAGAAGAAGCCGAGCAGCGGGATCTTGCTGAGGAACGGCACCGCGGCGGTCTTCGACGCCGTGGAGCGTGTGTAGATGCCGCCGATGACGGTGGTCTCGCCGTCCTTCACCAGGACCTCGGTCTCCGCCTCGCGCTTCGAGATCGAGGGCTGCCCGTTCGAGCCGGTCAGGGACGAGTTCGGCGCGTTGTTGGTCGCCTTGATCTTGAGGAGGATCGAGCCGTCGGCGGTGACGTGCGGCGTGACCTTCAGCTCCAGCTTCGCCTCCACGAACGTCGTGTTCACGCCCGACGCGGAGGTCTGCGAGAACGGGATGGAGATGCCCTGCCCGATGGTCGCCTCCTTGTTGTCGATGGTGGCGATCTTGGGCGAGGAGATGGTCTTCACCACGCCGTTGTTCTCGAGCGCGGAGAGGCGGAGGTTCAGGTTGAACGCGCCGTTCGCGGAGCCGAGCACCAGGCCGATGCCGCCGCCGGCGCCCTGGCCGATGGCGGCCGGGAGGTTGACGGCGTAGTTCGGGGTGGCCGAGGTGCCCTGGTTCGGCGCCTGGCCGGCGGCGCCGGCGCCCGAGACGTTGTTCGGGAACGCGACGCCGGTGGGGTTGCCGGTGGCCTGCGTGAACGAGGCGTTGCCGCCCCACTGCACGCCGAGCTGGCGGTTGAAGTTCGAGGACGCCTCGACGATGCGGCTCTCGATGAGCACCTGCGGGATCTCGGTGTCGAGGTTCCGCACCAGCCCCTCGGCGCGGACCAGGGCCTCGGGGATGTCCTTCACGATGAGCACGTTGGTGCGCTCGTCGGTGGAGACCGAGCCGCGCTCGGAGAGCACGTCCTTCACCCGGCTCGCCACGTCGTTCGCCCGCGCGTAGTTCACCGGGATGATTCGCACCTTCAGCGGGATGAGCGGGATGCGCGCCTTCTCGGCCTCCGCCTTCGCCGCCTGCTCCTTGGCGATGGCCTCGAACTTCGCGATCCGGATGACGTTGCCCATCTCCTCCTTCCCCAGCCCCTTGGACCGCAGGACCAGGTCGAGCGCCTGGTCCCAGGGCACGTTGCGGAGCGAGACGGTGACCTTGCCGGACACGTCGTCGGCCACGACGATGTTCTTCTTGGAGACATCGGCGATGAGCCGGAGCAGGTTGCGGATCTCGATGTCGTGGAAGTCGAGGGTGATCCGGCGGCCGGTGTAGCCGCGCGCCTGGGGCGCGCCCGAGGAGGCGTACGCCGGGGCTTCGGCGGCGAAGCCCGCCACCTTCGCGTCGGCGGCCTGGGCCTGCTCCGGCGCGGCGGGCGCCGCGGCCTCTGCCGCCGCCTCACCGGCCTCGGAGAACGTCCAGGCGAGCCCGTCGCGCGTCTCGATCATCCGGTCGGTGGCGTTGCCGCGCAGGCTGGCCACGATGCGGACCTGCCCGGTCTGCGGCTGGTTGAAGGAGGAGACCATCGCCACCGGGCCGCGGAAGGCGCTGGTGTCGAGGGAGCGCTCCAGCGCGCGCGGGAGCTGCGCGCCGTCCAGCGTCAGCACCACCGTGTGCGCGTCGGGCCGCGAGATGACGAACGGCGCCTTGCCGGAGATGTCGATACGGGCGCCGCCGCCGGCGCTCGCGAAGCGGACGTCGCCGATGCGCGCCAGGCCGGGCGCCGCGGGCGCGGCCGCCGGCGCGACGGGCTCGACGCGGGGCGCCGGCACGGCCTTGCGCGCCGGCTCGGCAGCCGCCACGGTGGCGCCAGAGGTGACCACGGCCACGCCGCCGGCCACGCGCTTCACCTCGTACCTCGGCAGCGCGCCGGACGCGTCGAGGACGACGCGCACCTTGCCCGCGTCGCGCCCGAAGCGGACCTGCGAGAACGCGCCGCGCACCTTCACCGGCGCCCGCGGCGCGCCGGAGACGCCGTGGACGTCGATGGCGAGGCGCGCCGGGTCGCGCAGCTCGAGGATCTCGAGGCGGCCGGCCTGGCCGTCGGTCGCGATGACGAGCTGGCCTCCGGCAGCGCGGACGCCCGTGATCCGGGTAGCGGTGCCGGCTGGGCCCTCGTCCACGCGGTGCGCGACGAGGTGGTCGTCGCCGGAGGACGCGGGGGCGGCGGGCGGCGCGGCCGCGGGGGCCGGAGCCTTCGGCGCGGAGGCGGTCGCCTGGGTGGGGACGCTCGCGGCCTCGGCCTCCAGCACGCGCACCACCACCGCGTCACCCCGCGGCGCCACGTCGTAGCGGCGCGCGCCGTCGAGCGCGATGATCACGCGGCCGACCGCGCTGCGCTCGTCCTTGTACTGTGCCGTGCTCACCGCGAGCACGCCGGCCTTGCCGACCTGGATGGGCGAGGTCACCCCGGAGACGTCGGCGCCGGCCAGGTCCACCACCAGCCGCGGCGGGTCCTGGAGCTTGAACACGGAGTAGGACGGGGCCCGCGAGCCGCGGATCTCGAGCTCGAGCGCGCCCTCGCGCTGCCCGACCTCGATCCCCCGGATGACGTTCGGCTCCGCAGCGGAGGCGACGCCGATCGCGCCCCACAGGAGCAGGCCGACGATGGGCTTCAGGCGGGAAGTCATGGGAGCTGCTCCTCGAGGTTGAGCGCCGCTTCCTTCGGAAGGCGGAGCACGGTCTGGGTTCGGTCGCGGGTCCCGTCGGCGCGGAGTGCGAACTCGGTCACCACGACCTCGCCGCTCCTCACCGCCGCGACGGTGCCGCCGTTCTTTCCGAGGCAGGCGCCGCGGCGCACTGCATAGCCGACGCCGGACGGCGCCTCGACCATGGCGACCGGATCTTCGAGCCCGGTGACCACGGCGACCAGCTTCAGCTGATCGAGCTCGTACTTCCCGAGCGGTGTCGCGCACCGGGTCTGCAGCCCCGGCCCGGCCTGGGTCACGTCCGCCAGGAAGCTCCGGAACGGATCGCGCTTGCCGACCGACGAGTAGACCCAGTCGTCGGCCTTCGCGGTCTGCGGCTCCGGCTTGACGTCGGCGGGCGCGGTGGCCGCGGCGGCGGCCTTCTTCGGCGCGGGGGCGCGCTTGGGCGCGGAGCCGCCGCACCCGGCGAGGAGCGCGCAGAGGAGGAAGGGGACGATGCGGCGCGGGCTCACTTGGCGCCTCCCTTCTTCGGCGCTGCCGCCGCGGGCTTCGCCTCGACGAACATGAACGTGGTCGCCAGGAACTTGCCGTTCAGCAGGATCTTCCCGTTCACGTCCTTGGGCCCGTCCAGCACGATGTCCGTGACGTTCACGATGCGCTGCATCCGGCCGAGGGCGTCGAAGAACGTCGCGATCTCGTGGAAGCTGCCGGTGACCGACATGGGGATGGGGATCCGCGCGTAGAAGCGCTCGGTGACCGCGGGCCTCGGCTCGATGGTGCCGATCTCCAGCCCGGCCTTCTGCGCGCGGTCCTGGAGGAGCTGCAGCAGCTCGTCGATCTTCTTGTCCTCGGGCAGCTCCGCGAGCGCCTGGCGCAGCCGCTCCTCGAGCAGCTCCTTCTCCCGCCGGAACTGGTTCAGGTTGTTCGCGATGGACGTCTTCTCGATGTACTCGCGATCCAGCCGGGCCTGCTCCGTCTTCGCCCTCGCGATGCGCGTCTCGACCTCGGAGATGGAGGGCCCGAAGGTGGCCGACATGGCGAAGTAGTTGAGCGCGGTGACGGCGATCACGATCGCCGCGACGACCCCGACCTTCGCGGCGGTCGACGCCCGGGCGATGTTCTCGATGAGCTTTTCCATGGCGCCTACTTCTTCCCGGGCGACGGCGCGGCGATCACCGGCGCGCCCGGATAGACGACGTTCGCGGACAGCGAGAACTCCACCAGCCTGAACGACTTGTCGGTCTTCGCGCTCGTCTTCTTCAGCTCGACGTCCTTGAAGTACGTGGAGCCCTTGAGCGCGGTCATGAGCTCCGACACCTCGTCGATGCTCGCCGCCGTGCCCGTGAACGTGAGGGCGTCGCCCTTCTGCTCGAGCTTGGAGAGCCAGAGCCGCTTCGGCGTGAGCTGCGCGAGCTGGTCGAGCATCTTGACCGGCCCGATCCGCCCGGCCTTGAGCCGGTCCAGCACCTCGAGCTTCTCGCGGAGCTGCGCCTGCTGCTCCTTGATGTCCTTGACCTCACCGATGATGCGGTCGAGCTGGGCGATGTCGGCCTTCGTCCGCTTCAGCTGCGCCTCGCGAGCGGCGAGGTCCGAGGAGCGCGACGCGGCCCACAGGTAGTTGCCCACGAGGCCGCCGATCACGACGACGGCGAGCAGCGCCAGCTGCTGCTTGCCCGCCTCCTTCTTCTTCGAGACCCGGACCGGGAGCAGGTTTATCCGGATCATGGCTACTTGTCTCCGGCGCGGCGAAGCGCGAGGCCGACGCTCACGGCGGCCGCGGGGGCAGCCGCGAGGATCACCGCGGGGTCGAACTTGCGGTTGTCGATCTCGATGTTCTTGAAGGGATTCAGCACCTCGACCGGCGCGCCGGCGCGTCCCTCGATGGCCTTGAACAGCGCCGGGATGCGCGCGGTCCCGCCGGACAGGTAGACCCGCCCGATCGTCGCCCCGCCCGAGGTGGAGGCGAAGAAGTCGAGCGAGCGCTGGACCTCGCCCGAGAGCTGGTCGGCGACGCCCTGGATGACCCGCTCCACCTCCTGCGGGATCACCGCGTCGGACTCGCCCTGCCCGCCCACCTTCAGCGCCTCGGCCTCGTCGTAGGAGACGTTCAGCTGCTTCTGGATCTCCTCCGTGAAGGCGTTGCCGCCCATGGTGATGTCGCGCGTGAACGTGGTGATCCCGTGCGACACCACGTTCACGTTGGTGACCGCGGCGCCGACGTTGATGAGCACCACCGTCTCGTCGGGGGACCCGTCGTAGTTCACCTCGAACGCGTTCTGGACGGCGAACGCATCGACGTCCACCACGGTCGCGGTGAGCCCCGCTTCCGCGCAGACCGAGGTGTAGTCGTTGATCATGTCCTTCTTGGCGGCCACCAGCAGCACGTCCATCTGCCCGGCGGCGTCGCCGTCGGGCGTCAGGATCTGCGTGTCGATGTTCACGTCCTTGATGTCGAAGGGGATGTACTGCTCCGCCTCCCACTGGATGGACTCGTCGAGCTCCTCCTGCGACATGCGCGGGAGCGAGATCTTCTTGATGATCACCGAGTGGCCGCGGACGCCGATCGCGACGTCCTTCGCCTTGACCTTCTGCTTCCCGAGGACCTCCTGCACCGCCTGCACGATGGCGGAGGAGTTCATCAGGGCCCCGTCCACGATGGCCTCGGGGGGCAGCGGCGCCGTCGCGAACGCCTCGAGCGTCCAGCCTCCCCGCTTCTCGCGGAGCTGCACGAGCTTCACGCTCGAGGAGCCGATGTCGAGGCCGACGGCGAGCTTCTTCTTCGCCATGGCGATCCCTTCACGAGAGGCGCGGGCGAACGCACCCGCGCCCCGTCTCGAGCGGCTTCGCGCCGCAGCGCGCGCTCAGGGTGAACGACGGGGCGGGGCTCACGAGAGGCGCCCTCCGGGGCTGGGGCCGAACACCTTGCGCCGGTCCGAGGGGGTCAGGCCGAGCGCGAGGATGATCTTCCGCTTGGTGTCCACGCGGCACTCCAGGCCGTGCTCGATCCGGGTCACGGTGAGCGGGGAGACGCCCGCCTTGCGGGCGAGCTCGGCCTTGGTGAGGAGCTGCTCCTCCCGGAGCCGCTGCACGTTGTTCGGCGCGCGCCTCGCAGGCTTCGCGAGGGACGTCCGGGCGCTGGGCGATCGGTCGGCCATGCGGGGGCCACGCTATGCGATCGCCCCCCGAAGGATCAAGAAAGGCGCCTGCGCGGATATCGGCGGTTGTAGGCGACCGAGCGCTAGCTGACGCGAAGTGATGCGTAGTTATGCGTCATACCGCCCGTGGAGGAGCGGGCGGGCGGGCGCCCGCCCGCCGGGAGGCGGGGCGCCGCGGCGGCCCTATCCGAGGCCGTACTCCTTGATCTTGTACAGGAGCGCCCCGTACGAGAGCTCGAGCAGCTCTGCGGCGCGGGTGCGGTTCCCGGCGGTCCGCTCCAGCGCCGCACGGATGAGCCGCTCCTCCAGGGCGCGGGTGGCGCGCTTCACCGACAGCGAGCCGTCGCCGGCGTCGGCAGGTGCCGGGGCCGCGCGCGCGCGGGCGCGGATCCCCTCGGGCAGGTCCTCCTCGCGCAGCACCGGCCCGTCGGCGAGCACCACGGCCCGCTCGACCGCGTGCTCCAGCTCGCGCACGTTTCCGGGCCAGCCATGGGCGAGCAGCGCCGCGCGGGCCTCGTCCGACAGCGCCAGCCCGGGCAGCTCGGGGCGGAGGTGGCGGAACCGGGCCAGGAAGTGATCCAGCAGCGCGGGGAGGTCCTCCCGCCGCTCTCGCAGCGGCGGGAGGCGCACGCCCACCACGTCGAGGCGCCAGTACAGATCCTCCCGGAACCGGCCCGCCGCCACGGCGGCGCGGAGGTCGATCGCGGTCGCGGCGACGACGCGAACGTCCACCCGGCGGCTGCGGGTGTCGCCGACGGGCCGCACCTCCTCCTCCTGGAGGAAGCGCAACAGCTTCACCTGGAGGCCCAGGGGCAGCTCGCCGATCTCGTCGAGGAACAGCGTCCCGCCGTCCGCCTCCGCCGCGAGCCCCTTCTTCGCGCGCACCGCGTCGGTGAAGGCGCCCTTCACGTGCCCGAACAGCTCGGACTCGATGAGCTCCGAGGGGATGGCCCCGCAGTTGACCGCGACGAACGGGAGGGCGGCCCGCGGCGAGAGCTGGTGGATCGCGCGCGCGACCAGCTCCTTGCCGGTGCCCGACTCACCCTGCACCAGGACGGTGGTCTTCTGCTGCGCGATCTTGCGGATCTGCCGGGACACCTCGCGCATCGGCTCGGAGGTGCCGACCATGTGCTCCGGGCTGTACCCGGCCGACAGCTCGGTGCGCAGCCGGCGGTTCTCGCGCGCCAGCCGCTCGCGCTCCTCCGCCTTGCGGAGCACCAGCACCACCTCGTCCGGCTTGAACGGCTTCGACAGGAAGTCGTAGGCGCCGGCCTTCATCGCCTCGATGGCCGCGTCGTGCGCGCCGTACGCGCTCATCACGATGACCATCAGCTCCGGCGCGGTGCGCTGGATCTCGCGCAGCAGGCCCAGGCCGCCCATCCCGGGCATGCGCACGTCGGTGAGCACCAGGTCGAAGTCCCGGGCCGCCAGCTCCTTGAGCGCCTCCTCGCCGGTGGCCACCGCGCGCGGGTCGTACCCGTGGTCCACCAGGATCACGGAGAGCAGGTGCCGGATGGAAGCCTCGTCGTCCACGACGAGGACGTTGCGCATGCCCACGGCGCGACTCTAGCACGGGCCCGCGGGCGGACCCCCGCGCCGGAGCCGCAGGCGGAACACCGCCCCGCCGCCCGGCCCGTTGGCGGCGGAGAGGTCTCCGCCCATCGCCTCCACCAGGCCGTGGCTCACCGAGAGCCCGAGGCCGGTGCCGGCGCCGGGAGGCTTGGTCGTGAAGAAGGGATCGAAGACGCGCGGCAGGTCCTCGGGCGCGATCCCGGGCCCATCGTCCGAGACCTCGACCTCCACCGCGCCCTCGACCGCGCGGGCCTCGACGCGCAGCGTGCCACGGCCCCCCATCGCGTCGCCCGCGTTCAGGAACAGGTTGAGGAAGACCTGCGCGAGCCTCGCCTCGTCGGCGAGCACCGGCGGGAGGCTCGCGGGCAGGTCGAGCTCCGCCCGCACCTCTCGAAGCCGCGCCTGCACGCGCGCCAGGCGGAGCGCCGCATCGACCGGGCCGGACAGCGCGATGGGCGCCACCACCGGCGCCGAGGGGCGCGCCAGCTCGAGCAGGTCGCGCACGATGGCGTCGATCCGGCCCGCCTCCACCGCGATCCGCGCGACCAGGTCCTCCGCCTGCTCCGCCTCGCCCGCGCGGATCCGGCCGCGCGCCAGCTCGGCGTAGCCGGAGATGGCGCCGAGCGGGTTGCCGACCTCGTGCGCCACGCCCGAGGCGAGCCTGCCCACGGCGGCGAGCTGCTCGGAGCGCAGCCACGAGGCCCGCGCCTCCGCGAGCGCGCGGTTCGCGCCCTCCAGTTCCTCGATCTTGGCGGCGAGGCGCACGCGCTCCTCGCCGAGCGCTTCCGCCACGCGCTCGAACGCCACCGCCGCCCGGGCGAGCGAGCCGTCCTCGGGCTCGCCCGGCGGCGCGAGCACCGGGAGCCCGCCGCTCGCGTGCTCCAGCCGCCGTGCGGACGCGAGCAGCCGCCCCACCGGCCGCGCCACCGAGCGTCGCAGCAGCACCAGGCCCACCGCGATCACGGCCGCCGCAGCGCCGGCCGCGAGGAGCGCGAGCCTCGCGGGGCCGAACACGCCGCGCGCCGCGGGCGGAACGCCCAGCGCCAGGAGGAGCACCGCGCCGGCGGCCGCCGCGGCGACGAGGTCGAGCAGGAGGACGAGGCCCACGCGCCGCATGGATCACCGGAACAGCTCTAGCGACGGGACACCGCGCACGATGAGGTCCGCGAGATACAGCCACTCCAGGGCACCGGCGGCCAGGAACGGGCCGAACGGGACCGCGTTCCGGGGCGGGACCCAGTCGTCGGCGTCGGCGAGCACGGCCGGATCGCCGGGCACCGACGGGGCTGGCGGCGCAGCCGCCTCGGCCGGCGGCTGCGGGCCGGGCTGCCCCTTCCCGAGCGCGAGCAGCACGAGGCCCACCACGCTCCCCTGCACCGAGGCGAGCAGCACCACCGGGAGCAACGCCGCCACCCCCAGCCACGCGCCGATCCCCGAGAGGAGCCACACGTCCCCGAACCCGAGCGCCTCCTTGTGCAGCACCTTCTCGCCGACGACCGAGACGAGCGCGAAGGCGAGGAAACCGACCGCCGCGCCGATCGCCGAGCCCTGGAGCGTCGCCGGTCCGAGCCCGGCAGCGGCGGCGGCGAGGCCGGTGGCGATGAGGGGCCAGGTGAGCGCGTGGGGAAGCAGCCAGGTGTCGAGATCGATGAACGCAAGCGCCACCAGGAGCGAGACGAGCACCAGCTCGCCCAGCGCGGCGACGGCGAGGCCGTGGCGCGCCCACGCCAGCAGCGCCACGCCCGCGACGAGCGCCTCGACCAGCGGGTAGCGGGCGGAGATGGGCGCGCGGCAGCTGCGGCAGCGGGCGCGCAGCACGAGCCAGGACACCACCGGCACGTTGTCGTACCAGGCGATGGGCGTCCTGCAGCGCGGGCAGCGCGACCCCGGGGAGACGATCGACTCGCCGGCCGGCACCCGGGCGATCACGACGTTGAGAAAGCTGCCCACCACGCCGCCGACCAGCGCCACCCAGGCCGCGATCAGGCCCGCGGGGACGCCGGGCATCGCCGGGTCCATGCCTACGCACCCCCGGCGGCGGCCCTCGGCTCCGGCTCGGCGCCGTGCACCTCGGCCAGGCGGCGCACGAAGAAGTCCTCGAGCGTGTCGCGGTGCGGTGTCAGCGCGATCACCCTGCCGCCGGCGCGCACCACGGCGCTGACCGCGGCGTCGGCCGCGGGCGCGTCGTCGAACACCACCGTGAGGCGGTCGCCGTCGGCGCGCAGGAGCCGCCCGCGCGAGAGCGCCTCGCGCGCCGGGCCGGGCACCGTGGCGGTGAGCTCCACCGCGCGCACGTTCCCGGAGAGCAGCTCGTCGATGCGCCCGACGTCGCGCAGCTTGCCGCGCAGGATCACGCCGACGCGGTCGCACAGGCTCTCGACGTCCGGGAGGATGTGCGTGGAGAAGAACACGGTCTTGCCGCGCCGCTTCAGCTCGAGGATGAGGTCGCGCACGTCCTTGCGGCCGACGGGGTCGAGCCCGCTCATGGGCTCGTCCAGCACGACCAGCGCCGGGTCGCCCACCAGCGCCTGCGCGATGCCGAGCCGCTGCTGCATGCCCTTCGAGTACTTCCGGATCTGCCGATCCGCGGCCGCGGTCAGGCCCACCAGCTCGAGCAGCTCGTCACAGCGGCGGTCGCGAGCCGCCCCCGGGACCTCGGAGAGCCGCGCGAAGAAGCGCAGCGCCTCGCGGCCGGTGAGGAACTCGTAGTACGCGGGGTGCTCCGGCAGGTAGCCGATGCGCGCCTTGGCGCGCCGGCTCGGGATGGGGTCGTCGAAGATGAAGGCCCGCCCGCTGCTCGGGTAGATGAGCCCCATCAACATCTTGATGGTCGTGGTCTTGCCGGCGCCGTTCGGGCCGACGAACCCGAAGATCTCCCCGGGGGCGACCTCGAGGTCGAGCGCGTCCACCGCGGTGACCTTGCGTGCCAGCAGCCCCACCTCGAAGACCTTCGTCAGCTTCTCCGTCCTCAGGATCATCGCCGCGGATGATCGGCGGGGTCCTGGCCCCTGTCAAAGGGACGGGCGCCGGGCCGGTGACGAAAAACGTCACCCGACCCGGGGCGGGCGCCGCGTTCCGTCACCGCGGGTCTCCGCCATCCATGTCGGATCGGGTGCTTGCGGATGCCCGGCCGCTGGCACCCTCGATGCTATGCAGGCGTTCCGCCGGGCGGCCGTCGCAGCCCGGTCCGCGGGGCCGCGAGGCTCACACCGCGGCCCACATCTCCGGAGGTCTCATGAAGAAGGCTGCCAAGGGCTTCACCCTCATCGAGCTCATGATCGTCGTCGCGATCATCGGGATCCTCGCCGCGATCGCCATCCCGAACTTCCTCCGCTACCAGCTCCGCGCGAAGTTCAGCGAGCTCCGCGAGAACGTGAACGCGGTGTTCAAGTCGGAGGAGGCCCTTCGCCAGGGCGAGGCGTCGAACGGCCAGTACCGGGCCGTCGCGCTGCTGCCCGACGGTTGCGACAACACGGGTGGCCAGGGCACGGCGAAGCATCCGTGGGCCCCGGCCGACCTGGCGGCCGCCGCGCAGATCGACTGGGTGGTCGAGGGCTCGACGTACGGCTGCTACACGACCACGGTGTCCGCCCCCGCCGTCCACCTGACCGTCTACGCGAACTCGGACATCGACGGCGACGGGACCGAGGGCTGCGTGTACCTGTACAAGGCGACGCTCGACTCCGCTGGCGGGGTTGCGTCCACCGCGGCCGGCGTCGCTCACGTCTGCCCGAACCAGGGTGGGACGCCGATCGCTCCGTTCGGCCCGCCGTGGGGCCAGCCGCAGATCGCGGCGGACGGCGTGTTCTAGAGCGCCGCGGGTCGCGAACTTGTCAAGGGCAGCGCTCCCGGACTACATGGGGGCGCTGCCCTCTTCTTTTTCCAGATGAGCCTCGGTCGCCAGAAGGTCCTCGGTCTCGCCGCGCTGCTGCTCGCCGCGGGCGCCTGCGCGCTGGCCGCACGGCTCCCGGTGGCGGCGCAGCGCGCCTACGACCTCGGGCCGGTGCCGACGAGCGCCGCCCTTCGATGGGCCTCCTTCGGCCACCCGACGCTGGCGGCGAACCTCTGGTGGCTGCGCGCCGTGCAGTACATGGGTGACCCACGCGCCGACCAGCGCGGCTGGGAGAAGCTCTTCCCGGCGCTCGATCTCGTGACGGACCTCGATCCGGCGCACGGGTATGCGTACCAGGTCGGCGGGAACATGCTCGCGTCCGCGGGGCGGGTCGGGGAGTCGAACCGGCTGCTCGAGAAGGGGATCGCGCAGGCACCGGATCGCTACCTCATCCCGTTCCAGCGCGCGGTGAACGCCTTCCTCTACGAGGGCGACTATGCGGAGGCGGGAGCCTGGTTCCGGCGCGCAGCGCAGGTGCCGGGCGCGCCTTCCGAACGGATGCTGCAGTACGCGGCCGCGATGTACGCGAAGGGCAGCGCGCACGATACCGGCGTCGCCCTCCTCCAGGACCTGCTCCGATCGGCCGAGGACGAGGAGTCGCGCAAGGCCGTCCGGAAGCAACTCCAGCAGGTGCTCCTGGAGCGCGACGCCTCCCGGCTGGAGCTGGCCGCGGCGGACTGGCGCGCGCGTTACGGGTTCGCGCCGGTGGCGCTGTCGCAGCTCGTCCGCGACGACCTGATCGCGGAGATCCCCGCCGATCCCTTCGGCGGCGTCTACTACCTCGCTCCGGACGGGCGCGTGCGGTCGTCGGCCAGCGAGTACCGCTACGAGGCCCCCATGAGCGCCGCCCAGCGCGCCGCGCTCATCGGCGCCGCCTCCGGCGCGGCGCGGGCGGCGACGGAGAGTGCCCCATGAGCAAGGTCCTGGCGATCGCGATCGTGTCGGTGCGCGAGGCGCTGCGGCGCAGGCTGCACGTCAACCTCCTCCTGTTCGCGATCCTCCTGGTGCTCGCCAGCCTGCTGGCGTCGTCGCTCACCGTCGGCCACGCGCACCGGATCGCGGCGGACCTCGGCCTCACCGCGATGGAGCTGATGGGCTCGCTCACGGCAGTCTTCCTCGGCGCGGGCTTCGTGGCGGGGGACGTGGAGCGCCGGGTCGTCTACCCCATGGTCGCCAAGCCGGTGGCCCGGGCGGAGTACCTGCTCGGGAGGTATCTCGGCCTGGCCGCGACGCTCTGGCTGAACCTCGCCGCGATGGCGGCGACGCTCGCGGGGCTCCTGTCGCTGCAGGCCGGCTCGCTCGACGTGGTGAACGCGCAGCTCCTGTCCGCCTTCGCGATGCTCGGGGTGCAGTTCCTGGTGGTCGCCGCGATCGCCGTCGCGTTCTCGTCGTTCACCACGCCGACGCTCGCCGCCATCTTCGCGCTCGCGCTGACGCTCGCCGGCCACATGTCGAACGACCTCCGGACCCTGTGGCAGGGCGCCGGCGCCTCCGTCGGGCGCGTCATCTGGTACGTCCTGCCGAACCTGTCGGCCCTCTCGCTCAACGAGCACGTGATCTACGGCACCCCGGTGCCGGCATCGGCCTGGCTCGCGTGCGCGTACGGCGTCCTGTACGCGGGGGCGATCCTCGCGATCGCCGCCGCGGTGTTCGAGCGGCGCGACTTCCGGTAGGAGCGCTCCAGTGACCGCCACGCTCGAGCCCGCCGGGGGGGGCCGCCCGCGTCACTGGCAGGCGCTCGCGGCGATCGCCGCCCTGGGCGTCCTCGCGTACGCGAACTCGCTCGACGCGGCGTTCGTGTTCGACGACATCCGGGTGGTCCGGGACGACCCTCGCCTGCGAGACCTCCTGTGGTGGCTCACGCCGGACGGCTACCACGCGGCCCCGAACCGGGTGGCCGCCTACGTCAGCTTCGCGATCAACCACCGCCTGGGCGGCACGGCGCCGTTCGGCTTCCACGCGTTCAACCTGGCGGTGCACCTGGGCGCCTCCGCCCTCGTCTACGCGCTCGGCGTGCTCGCGTTCCGTGCGCCCCGGCTCGCGCCCTCGGTGCTGGCGCCCCAGGCGCGCACCGTCGCGATGGTCGCCGCCGCCATCTTCGTCGCGCACCCGCTCCAGACGCAGGCCGTCACTTACGTCGTGCAGCGCATGACGTCGCTCGCCGCGATGTTCTACCTGCTCGCGGTCGTCGCCTACCTGGCCTGGCGGCTGGGCGTCGCGTCCGGCGGGGGCCGAAGGAGCGGCGCGCTGGTGTACGGTGGCGCGGTGCTGGCCGGCCTGCTCGCCGTGCGGACGAAGGAGATCGCGATCACGCTGCCGGCGGCGATCCTGCTCTGCGAGGTGACGCTGTTCGATCGCCCGCGCCTCCTCCCCGCGCTCCCGTTCTTCGCCGCCGCGGCGCTGATCCCGCTGTCGCTCGTGGGCCACGCCGGACCGTCCCCGGCCGCGCTGGTCGAGAGCGCCTCGTCGGTCACGCGCGTGCAGACGGACCTGGGGCGGCTCGAGTACCTCGCGACGCAGCTCCCGGTGATCGTGACCTACCTGTTCATGCTCCTGGTCCCGATCGGCCAGAACATCGATCACGATTACCCCGTGTACCGGACGCTGCTCGCGCCGGAGGTCATGTCCGCGGCGGTGGTGCTGGGCGCCATGGCCGCGACCGCCGCGTACGCGTACCTGCGCACGTCGGCGGCCAGCCGGCGCCCGCTGGACCCGGCGGCGCGCCTCGCGGGCGGCTGCGCCGCCTGGTGGTTCCTGACGCTCTCGGTCGAGTCGAGCGTGATCCCGATCGTGGACGTGATCAACGAGCACCGGGTGTACCTCCCGTCCGTCGGGTTCGCCGTCGCCGCGTCCATGGGCATCGCGCTGGCGGCCCGGAGGGTCGCCGGGGCCGAGGTGGCGGCGCGCGCCACCGCGCTGGCCGGGCTCGCGATCGCGCTGCTGCTGGCGGCCGCGACGGTGGCGCGCAATCGCGTCTGGGCGAGCGAGGTCACCCTGTGGGCGGACTCGGCCTCGAAGTCCCCCGACAAGATGCGGCCCAACCTGAACCTCGGCACCGCGCTCGTGGAGGCGGGCCGGCCGCGCGAGGCGGAGGCGCCGCTGCGGCGCGCAGCCGCGCTGGATCCCGCGTCGGCGCTCCCGCGGGTCCAGCTCGCAGGCGTGCTCCTCCGGCAGCGGCGGACGCAGGAGGCCGAGCACGAGCTCCGCGAGGCGCTCCGGCTGGCGCCGACCGATCCGGAGGTGCTGTTCAACCTCGGGATGCTGCTGTCGCGCACCGGACGCGCCGAGGAGGCGCGACCGCTGCTGGCCCGCTTCGTCGAGACCGCGCCCGCGGCGTACGCGGGCGCCCGAAGGATCGCGGCCGAGCGCCTGGCGCGCCCATGACGTGCGCCGCGGCAGCACCGCGCAGCGCGGCGCCGCTGTCGGCCGTCGGCGCACAGACAAACTTTGAACAGCGCTTCACGGTTTGACGTGCGGCGGTCGCCGGGGCCTGGAGAATTCCCCTCGTTCCGGCAGCTTGCGAACGGACGCGACGGCCGGAACCTTGCTTGTGCTCGCGGCATGGACCGGAGACGCCACGGCTTCACGCTCGTCGAGGCGGCGATCGTCATCGCCGTCATCGCCGCGCTCGCTGCGCTCGCGGGCTCGTCGTTCGCCGCCGCCAAGCGCAATGCGAACGCCGCCTCGGCGGCGTTCGACCTCGGCCTGCGCCTCCAGGCGCTGAAGACCCAGGCGCTCAACGAGCAGCGGGAGCTGGTGGCCGTCCTGACCAACGCGGCCGATGGCACGGGCGAGGGCTGTGGGTTCTTCTCCGAGCAGAACTGCGTCCGGCTGTTCGTGCTCGAGCCCGAGGCCGGCTGGTCGCTCGCCGGCTTCGATCCCGCGAGCCCCGCCAGCCAGGCGGCCGTGGTCGATACGGTCGCGCTGCCGCAGGGGCAGTTCTTCGATCTCGGGCAGGCCGGCGTGGCGGCCGACGCGCCGTTCGACCAGGTGAAGGTCTTCGACCCGGCCGTCACCACCGACGGCCGCCTGGCGATCCGGTTCGGCGCCAACGGCGAGGTCCGGCCGGTGTACGCAGGCGCCTCGCACCCCTACCTCGGTGGGGTTGCGTTGGCCCTCGCGACCTCCGCCGAGCTGGGCGCCGGTCACCGGCGGCGGGTGGTGGTGTCCTTCCCGACCGGCATCCTCAAGACCGCGACGTACCAGGGGACGCCATGACGCGCGAACGGAGCGCAGGCATGCGCGGGGTCACGCTCATCGAGGCGATGATCTCGCTCACGCTCCTGCTCATCGGGATCCTCGGGATGATGCGCCTGCAGATCGTCGGCATCACGTCCAACCAGGGTGCGCGGTCGAACGGCACGGCCCAGGAGCTGGCGCGCGAGCTCGCGGCGGGGCTGGAGCGCCTCGATCCGTCGCTCGACGCGCTCCTGGTCGCGGACACCATCTCGGACGCGCCCCCCGGCGGCTTCGGGGACCCGCTGGACGCCTCGGGGAACCTCGCCACGTCCGGCTGGCGCGACTGGGACGACGCCTATCTCACCGGCACGACCTCCGGCTACCCGGCCCTCAAGGTCGTGGGCGTCCGGCCGGACTCCGCGCTCGAGTCGGATCCCGCCGATCCCTCCAAGCCGCTCTACCGGCGGCGCTGGTCGATCTGGCAGGTCGCCACCTCCAACACGGCGTCGGGCGTCCGGCTCGCGGCCGTGTCCGTCGTGTATCGCGAGCGGACCATCACGCGGCCGCGGGTCGTCACGCTCTACGTCCAGATCCCGAACCTGGGCGCATCGACGGTCAACGCCTCCGCCTACCGGTGAACGCATGACCCGCTCCCGCCGTGGCTTCACGCTCATCGAGATCATGATCGCGACCGGCGTCGCCGCCATCGTGCTGACCGCCGTGATCGCCGCCTCCAGCTCGCAGCAGCGCGCCTTCTTCGGCGGCCAGAAGCAGCGCGCCACCCAGGGGAACGCGCGCGCGGCGCTGCTCTACCTCGAGCAGAAGCTCCCGCTCGCCGGCTGGGGGCTGGACGGCTCCCTCGCGCTCGACTTCCAGTTCTACGCACCCGGCTTCTGCCCCGCGGACATGACGTGCCCGGTGGGCCGGGACAGCGTCGGCGACGCGGACGAGCTGGTGTTCTACGCCCGCGACCCGGCGTACTGGGTTCCGCCGGAGGGGCACGCGGGCGCGCTGCGCGGGAACGCCTGGACCTTCGTGGCGCTGCCCGACGCCGCGCACGCGACGCTGGAGGCCCGCGCCGGCGACGACTTCCTCAGGGGCCAGATCCTCCAGGTCGTCTGCCCCGGCGAGCTCCGGTACGCGTACTTCACCGTGAAGAGCCGCAAGCCGGTCACGTCGGCCGGAAACGTGGACGTGGAGCTCGAGGACGTGGTCCTGACCGATCCGTTCCGCCGCCAGGACGTCGCCGCGAGCATGGCCGGCTGCCGCACCTTCCTGGTGAACCGCTACCGGTTCCACGTCCGCCCGGTGGCTCGCGCCGACGGCAGCTACGACCCCTACCTGGTGCTGGATCGCGGCCTGGACCTGACCGGTGCCGCGGACGGCTCCCCGGACGGCGCGGTGGACGAGAAGGACGAGGTGATCCTCGCCGAGGGCATCGAGGCGTTCCAGGTGGCCTACGTGTTCGCCAACCCGGCCATCGCGCCCGCCGGCGCGGAGGCCGGGACGGCCATCACGTTCGGCGAGGCGAACGACGATCAGAGCGTGCTCGCCGACGGTGCGATCATCCCGACGAAGTTCAGCGGATCGGCAACCGCCACGACCAAGGCCGCGTACACGCCCTCCAGCTTCTACTCGTACCGGTACTCGGATCCGATCCGCCAGACCAAGCACCAGGCCAACATCCGGGCGGTGCGGCTCGCCCTGGTCGCGCGCTCGCCGGAGCCCGATCCCTCGGCCCGCGCGACGTTCGTGGTGGACTCGTCCTTCGCCCTGCTGAACCAGTCCGGTGCGCCGGACTGGGTGACGGGCGCGCCGAAGATCGCGAGCGGCACCGACGGCTTCCAGCGCACGCGGGTCGAGGCCGTGGTGAACCTTCCCAACATGACCGTTCGTTCCATCACCGGGTTCTAGCGCGAGGCTGGCATGTCCCTCTCACGTCCCCTGCCACGCCGCGCGAGCGGCTCCACCCTCATCCTCACCGTGATCCTGCTGATGGTGCTGGCGGTGATCGGCGTGGCCGCGGTCTCCCTCGGCTCGCAGGAGCGGATCAACGCATCGGGCAAGACCCAGCGCGACCAGCTCTACGCGTGCGCGGCCGCGGCGCGCCTGCAGATCTGGGCGGAGCTGGCCCGATACGGCCGCGGGTACCTGGAGTCGGGCAACGTGGCCGGCTCGGTGACCCTGCCCGACGGGACCGTGCTCACCGCGCCCTCGCACTACGACAGCGACCCGGACGTCACCGTCAGCTCGGTGGTGCTCAAGAACACGGTGACGACGGCGTCCACTCCGACGGCCACCGACCTCACCAACTCCTTCAACTTCATGCAGGGCCTGAACACCGCGACCGGCTACACGGTGGTCGCGAAGTGCAAGGACCGGCGCGGCCGTCCGCTCGAGGTCGAGTTCGTGACGGCCATCATCCTGTAGGAGGCGGACCATGCGCATTCGCAAGCCCCTCGCGTTCGTCCTCCGCGCCGCCGGCCTGGCGGCGGTGATGCTGCTGCTCACGCCCGGCGACACCCGCTCGCAGACCACCTGCGGCGACGACGCCGCGCGCAACCTGATGGTCTCGAGCCTGATGGACACCTGGCTCAACCCGCCCGCCGGCGAGGACCAGCAGTTCATCACCCGGGAGGACACCACCTTCCCGAACATCATGTTCCTGCTGGACACCTCCGGCTCGATGCAGCGGCTGCCGCCGGATGGCCCCGCCTCCCTCGGCGGCTCGAGCCAGGCCTGCACGGCGGACTCGCAGTGCCCGGCGCGGTACACGTGCGCGAGCGGCCACTGCGCGCCCGCGCTGCCGGCCGGCGCCCTCGTCGACGACCCGGCCAGCACCACCCAGCAGACCGCCGCGTTCGCCTCGGCGCGCGTGGTGGGGTGCGACGACGACCCGGTGTTCAATGCCACGCCGAACGTGGGTGACAACCCCATGCTGGCGTCGATCCCCGCGCGGCGCTTCTACACGCCGTGCGGCAGCGCCGCGACGGTGGCGATCGGCAGCGGGTACGCCGGCCACGCCAGCGTGGTCACGGGTGGCGTGGACTACGCGCGCGAGTACATCAACTGTCCGTACTACACCTCGTCCAACAACCAGCAGACCGGCGGCCTCGGCTTCGACCCGGACTTCTACTCGCAGTCGCCGAGCGGTACCGAGACCACCGCGAACGGCAAGCCGGCGTTCTTCGGCCGGGATCTCGTGTTCCACGACGCCAACTACGTCCCGGTGGTCACGGGCGAGTGGACCTACGAGAACAACAACCTGGCCTTCAAGACCAACTTCGGCAACGGCTGGACCGACAACGCGGTCTTCCCGGCCCGGCGGACCAACAACGACCCCGCGACCATCGCGGAGTTCTGCGCCACGCAGGGGACCACGCTCCAGGGCCTGCGCACCCGCGCCGAGGTCTGCCAGTCCTGCCTCGAGAAGAAGGGCTGGTACTACGACGGCGTCGTCCTCGAGGACACGAACGGCGATCGGTTCCCGTCCATCTGGTACACGGGCAACTACCTCAACTTCTTCCCGCCCAAGTTCCTGGTGGCGCGCAAGACCATCAAGGACGTCATCGCGAAGCGCAGCCGGATCCGCATGGCGCTCGCGACCTTCAACTACCCGAGCGGCTGGACGCTGCAGAAGGAGTTCAACCCGAGCTGCCAGATGGAGTTCAACACGACCTCCAACTTCGACAGCAACCGGGCCGCCTTCGTCAGCGCGGTGAACGCGGTCACCAGCTTCCAGGGCGGCACGCCGCTCGCCATGTCGCTGTTCGACGTGGGCCGCTACTACCACTCCCCGGCCCTGCCGTGGTTCGGGCAGAGCTGGGAGAAGAGCAGCTCGTCGTACGAGTCCTCGTCGAACGCGAACCAGTACTCGATCTGCTACCTGTGCCAGACCTCGTCGGTGGTCCTGCTCACCGACGGCGAGCCGTCGCCCGGGAGCGGCCTGACGCCGAACGACGGCGACCGGCTCCCGACGGGCAGCACCACGCTCGCGGACACCACCAGCGGCAAGTACGCCGGCGCGACCTCCACGGGCATCCAGGGCATCGCCTCGACGGACTGCCCTCAGTGCGCGAACTTCAGCGGCGAGAACGCCTGGAAGGACAACCTCGCGAAGGTCGCCTGGTACATGCACAACATGGACCTGCGCGACAACGCCGAGAGCACCTGGGACTGCAAGAAGAACGGCGGGAAGCAGGTCCTCGACACGTACACGGTCGGCTTCGCCACCCGGCAGCTCCCGGACGCAAGGACCATCCTCCACGCCGCGGCGGAGGCGGGCGGAGGCAAGTTCGTCCCGGCCGAGAACCCGCAGACGCTCGCCGAGGGGCTCACCTACATCCTCGAGAAGATCAACGAGCGCGCCACCTCCTTCTCGGTCGCCACGGTCTCCACCCTCCAGACCACCTCGGGTCGCGCGGTGATCGTCCCCCGGTTCGAGCCGAAGAACGGGTCCAGCCGCTGGCGCGGCCACGTGCTCCGCTTCGACCTCTACAGCGAGTTCGTGAACGCCTGCGACGCGAAGCTCGACGGCACCGGGACCGGTGACCTCGACTGCGACGGCTCGTGCACGAGCGTGTTCCTCCAGGACAAGTCCACGACCACCAGCCAGTCCGGCGACTTCATCACCGAGGACGGCGCCGGCAACTTCGTGAAGTCCGACCCTGGCACCACGCCGGTGTGCTCGCAGGCCCCGAAGTGCGCGAGCGTGGCCGGAAAGAGCTGCTCCGTGGCGAGCAGCGCGCCCGCCAACCCTTGGTGGGACGCCGGCGCGCTGCTCGCCGGCACCGGCACGTCCCAGAAGTGGAAGTCGCGGCGCGTCTACACCGTGGTGGACGACACCGGCGACGGCAAGATCGACGGGAGCGATCGCGTCATCCGGCTCCAGGCGGACGATACGGCCGCCAGCGCGATCATGCCGTACCTCGGCCTGGGCGGCGGGACGGTGTGCAACGCGCTCGCGACGGAGTTCCAGAACGCCGGCGCCTCGACGTTCGCCGCGAGCGTCCAGGGCTCGACCGTCGAGGCGCGCACGGCCTGCACCAAGGCCTTCATCCGCCTGGTGCTCGGCGCCGACCTCTTCAACTCGATGAAGCGCGGCGCGTACCCGCCGTCGTCCATGGACGACCTGTGGGACCGCGACTGGATGCTCGGCGACGTCTTCCACTCCTCGCCGGTGGTGGTCGATCCGCCGCTCCCCCGCGACGGCGTCATCTGCCCGAACGGCCTCTCCAACCAGTGCCTGCAGTCGCTCTGGGACACGCCCACGAAGAACGGGAAGGACGCCTACGACGGCTACTCCAAGAGCACGGCCTACAAGGACAGGGCCAAGCTCGTGCTGGTGGGCGCCAACGACGGCCTCCTGCACGCGTTCCACGCGGGCGCGTGGCACGGAAACCCGACCCCCGGCGTGCACAACGGGACCGCCGACGACCCGTCCACCACCGCGGTGGACGAGTCCTTGCCGCCGTTCAACGGCTACTACGACCGCGGCACCGGCGAGGAGCTCTGGGCCTTCCTGCCGCCCGACATGCTCGCGAAGCTGCGCCTGCTCATCGAGCCGAAGCACCAGTTCTTCGTGGACGGCACCGCCATGGTGCGCGACGTCTGGGTCGACGGCACCGGCAACTCGCTTGGGACCGGGATCCGGAACGACGTCAAGGAGGCGGGCGAGTACCACACGGTGGCGGTGGTCGGCGAGCGGCGCGGCGGCACGCACTACTTCGCGCTCGACGTGACCGACGCGAGCGGGAGCACGGACGTGCCCGAGTTCCTCTGGATCTACCCGCAGCCGAACGATCCGGAGACGCTGGAGTTCGCCGAGAGCTACGACGACTTCCTGCCGCGCGCCCCGCCCATCGGCCCGGTGCGGCTCGAGGCCGACGCCGCCACCGGCGCCGCCACCAGCGACACCCCCAGGATGAGCGTGGGCACCGGCGAGGTGGCCTACCACGAGCGCTGGGTCGTGTTCCTGAACGGCGGCTTCGACCCGCAGTACGTCCGCGGCCGCGGCGTCCACATGGTGGACGTCTGGACCGGCAAGGAGGTCTTCGACTTCTCGTACGACGCGACCCACGCGGTGAAGCAGTACCTCCGCTTCCCGGTCCCGGCGGTGGTGGGCATGGTCGGCTGGGGCGGTGGCGCCCGGCGCGCGTCCGGCGAGACCAACGACTACTTCTTCGACACCGCCACGTTCGGCGACGCCGGCGGCCAGCTCTGGGCGCTGCGCTTCCACCGCCCAGGCAAGCTCGGCACGAGCGGAAAGGTCGAGAACTGGTACGGCGGGCGCATCTTCCAGATGGGCACGCAGAACCAGGACTGCCGGTTCTGCGGCGGCCAGCCGTTCTTCTACATGACCGCCAACATCCCGCTGCCGTCGAACGGCGCCTACCGCGTCTTCGCGGGCACGGGCGACCGCTACAACCTGCTCGACAAGGACGGCGGCACCTGCGGACCGGACAACGTCCGCGCGTGCGTCCTGCGCGGCTGCAAGGTCGAGATGCCGCTGGAGGCGACGGCGACCGATCCCATGGGCGGCAACCTCTTCGAGAGCTACGGCCTCGGCGGGATCAAGCGAGGGCTCTCGCACTCGACCTGCGGCACGAGCACCAACGTCCTCACCGCGAGCGGCAGCGAGGGCTCGGGCCCCGCCTGCGCCGCCGCGGGCGCGACGGTGGTGAGCGCGCGGGCCCAGATCAAGATCTGGTGCCCGCAGCCGAGCAGCACGACGGCGGTGCCGACCACCGAGAAGAAGATGACCGCGAGCTGCACGTTCAACGCGGACGGCTACGACTGCCGGCCCGGGATCGAGAGCCGCGGCGCCGAGATCGCCCTCGACGGCCAGATCAGCCGGGGCAACTTCTTCTACTCGCTGCTCGTGTTCGACGAGACGGGCCCGCGCGCGCCGTTCGACAGCGCGACCACCGCGGCGGCGTACGACGGCGCGCGCCTGTGGCTCAACCAGACCGGCGTCGATGCGTCCTACGGCTTCTCCGGATCGGCGACCAGCGGGCTCGTCACCATCTCCGCCACGGCGACGAACCCGAGCCCGCTCGCGGACGCGAGCTCGCCCGGCTGGGCGATCTACTACAACCAGGGGCCGACGGTGGAGGCCGACGGCTACACGTACAACGTGTACTGGGCCGACGAGCGGACCTCGTCGGGCACGTCCACCCTCGGCGACATCTACTGGAACACGGTGCAGCGCGCGACCGGCACCATCGACGCCACGTCCTGCGTGCACGGCTCGGAGAAGCCGGTCTCGAAGTGCGGCACCACCGAGGCGCGGCGGATCGCCACCAAGTACGGCGCCAACATCGAGACCGGCGGGCTGCCGTCGCGGTTCAAGGACGCGGACGGCAACGTGGTCCGCTCGGTCAAGGCGGCGTTGCTCGTGCCGACCCAGGCCGACCAGCCGACGGTGTTCGTGAACCAGGCCGGCCAGATCGCGGTGGGCCTCACCGCGGTGAACCCGGAGCGCGGCGCGACGAACGTCGGCATGACGGACCCGATCGATCCGACGATGGACTTCGGGTTCATGGAGGTGAGCGAGCCCTTGCACGCCTGCCGGCACGCGGCCACCTCCGACGCCGCCACCTGCGAGTGACCGGACGGGATCGCCGGCGGCTCAGCGGCCGGCGATCCCGAACTTGGCCAGGCGGTAACGCAGCGAGCGGAAGGTGAGCGAGAGCACGCGCGCGGCCTCGGTCTTGACGCCGCCGGTGCGCTCCAGCGCCTGCTCCAGCAGGGCGCGCTCGATCGCGTCGAGATGCGCCTGGAGGTCCATCCCGGTCTCGGGCAGCGCAGGGGCGCCCGCCGCCGAAGCGGTCGCGGACGCGCCGCGCAGGGCGGGCGGGAGGTCCCCCGCGAGGATCCGGCCTCCTTCGCAGAGGGTGAGCGCGCGCTCGACCACGTTGGCGAGCTCCCGCACGTTCCCGGGGTAGTCGTGCGCCAGGAGCAGCCGCTCCGCCTCGGAGCTCAGCGCCGGCCGCGTCCGGCCCTGCTCCTCGGCGAACCGCGCCAGGAAGTGCTCGACGAACAGCGGCAGGTCCTCGCGCCGCTCGCGCAGGGCGGGCATGCGGAGCTGGATGACGTTGAGCCGGTAGTAGAGGTCCTCGCGGAACCGGCCCGTCCGGACCTCCTCGGCCAGGTCGCGGTTGGTGGCGGCGACGATGCGCGCGGAGAAGCCCAGGTCGGCGCTCCCGCCCACCCGGCGGATCTTCCGCTCCTGCAGCGCGCGCAGGAGCTTCACCTGCACGGGCGGCGGCAGCTCGCCGACCTCGTCCAGGAACAGCGTCCCGGCCCCGGCGACCTCGAAGAGCCCCGCCTTCGCCTCGGTCGCGCCGGTGAAGCTGCCCTTCTGGTGGCCGAACAGCTCGCTCTCGATCAGGCCCTCGGGGATCGCCCCGCAGTTGATCGCGACGAACGGCTGCCGGTGCCCGGCGCGGGCGTGGATGGCGCGCGCCACCACCTCCTTGCCGGTCCCGCTCTCGCCGCTGATGAGCACCGTGGTCCGGGTGCGCGCCAGCTTCTCCACGAGGGCGCGGACCTCCTCGATGGCGGGAGACCGCCCGATGAGCTCGGCGTCCTGCCCGTCGCCGCCACGCCGGCCCACCGTGTGCCGCAGCACCCGGTTCTCGGCGACCAGGCCCCGGCGCTCGAGCGCCTTCTCGACCACCAGCTTCAGCTCCTCCACCTTGAAGGGCTTCAGCACGTAGTCGTAGGCGCCGAGCTTCATCGCCTGGATGGCGTTCTCGGTGGTCGCGAACGCGGTGAGGATGATCACCTCGGTGCCGGGCGCCTCGCGCTTCACCGCCTGGAGCAGCTGGATGCCGCTCTCCGCGCCCAGGCGCAGGTCGGACACCACGAGATCGAGATCGCCATCGGCGGCGCACGCGAGCGCGCCCTCGAGGCTCGCGGCCGCGACCACCTCGTGGCCCTGCTTGCGGAGCAGGATCTCGAGGAACTCGCGCATCGACTGCTCGTCGTCCACCACCAGGATCTTCGCCATGGCGACCGGATCCTACCCCGTCTGCGCGACGCCCGCGGGGCCGGGCAGGTGGACGGTGAACCGGGCGCCCTCGCCCGGCGTCGAGCGGACCTCGACGCGGCCGCCGTGCGCGTCCACGATTCGCTGCACGACCGCGAGCCCGAGCCCCGTGCCGCGCTCCTTGGTGGTGTGGAACGGGAGGAAGATGCGCTCCAGCTCCGCCGCCGGGATCCCGGGACCGTCGTCCCCGACGGCGAACCAGGCGCCGCCGTCCTCGACGCCGCAGGAGACCTCGATGCGCGCGCCTCGCCCGTCGCCCAGCGCCTGGGCGGCGTTCCGCAGGAGGTTCCAGACCACCTGGCGGATCTGATCGGGATCGCAGGCCGCCGGCGCCGGGTCCAGCGAGCGCGCCACGAGGAGCCCCACGGCGGCGGGATCGTGCGCGAACACCCGGAGCGCGTCGTCGAGGAGGCCGGACAGCTCCACGGAGCCCGGTCGCAGCGGGGCCGGGCGCGCGAAGCGCAGGAACTCCGTCACCAGCTCGTCGAGCCGGGACGCCTCGCGCAGCACGATGTCGAGGAGCCGCCGCTCGTCTCCGTCGGGCGCCGCCTGCGCGCGCAGCAGCTCCACCGAGCCTGCCATGGAGGCCAGGGGGTTGCGCAGCTCGTGCGCCAGGCCCGCGGCCACGCGGCCCAGGTCCGCGAGCCGCTCGCTGCGCTGGAAGGCCTGCTCCATCGTGCGGAGACGCGTGAGATCCTGGAAGATGGCGGCCGACCCGATCCCGGTGCCGCCGCGCCCCACCAGCGGGAACATGGTGTACCCGAGCGTGAGCCGCTCCCCGCGCGCGTTCACCCACTCGATCTCGTCGCGCCCGGTCCCGGCCTGGAACGGCAGCACCTCCCGGACCGGCTGCCCGAGCGCCCGCTCCATGGGGATCCCGGTCACCTGCTCCGCCGCGGCGTTGAGGAAGGTCACGCGCTCGGCCCGATCCACCGTCACGAGCCCGCTGGTCAGCGACTGCACGATGGACTCGTGCAGCGCGGTGATGGCCTCGAGATCGCCCTCCCGCTCGGCCAGGCGCTCGCCCGCGCTGCGGAGCATCTCGGCGAGGTACGACGCCAGCGCAGCCGTGACCAGGAACGCGGTGCCGTGCGCGAAAACGGTCACGACCGGCACGGCCCCGGGCCGCCAGGTGGCGGCGAGCATCACCAGGTAGCCGAGCAGCGCCATCCCGGCCGCGGCCATCGCGCCGCGGCGGTAGAGCAGGATCGCGCCGTTCACGACCGCCAGCGAGAACATGAAGACGAACACGCTCTCGACGCCGCCGGTGAGCGCCCCCACCGCCGTCGCGATCGCGACGTCGAGCGCGATCTGCACGTACGCGACCGCGACCAGGCCGGTGTTGCGGCGCAGGGCGACGGCGAAGACCAGCGAGCCCGCGTACGTCGCGCCGACCACGCCGTAGAGCGGCGCGAGGTAGCCACCCGCCTCACCACCGACCTGCCAGCCGACCAGCGCCGTGCCGCCGAGCAGCACGGTGACGGTCACCAGGCGGAAGAAGGTGAGCCAGACGAGCTTTCGATGAAGCCCCGGCTCTGCCCCGGACCCGCTCATCCTGTCCCGTCGCCTACTTGATGGTCCCGGCGATGTTGAAGATCGGCATGTACATCGCGATCATGAAGAACCCGACGGTCCCGCCCAGGAACACCATCATGAGCGGCTCGATCATGCTGGTGAGCGCGCCGACCGCGACGTCCACCTCGTCGTCGTAGAAGTCGGCGATCTTGTTGAGCATGGCGTCCATCGCGCCGGTGGCCTCGCCCACGCCGATCATCTGCACCACCATGGCCGGGAACACCTTGGTCTCGGCGAGCGGGCCGGCGATGTTCTTCCCTTCGGAGATCTTGGCGCGGACGTACAGGATGCCCCGCTCGATGGTCCGGTTGCCGGCCGACTTCGCCACGATCTCGAGCGCGTCGAGGATCGGCACGCCCGAGGACAGCATCGTGCCGAGCGTGCGCGTGAACCGCGCCACCGCCACCTTGCGGACGAGCGGCCCGAACACCGGCAACTTCAGCACCGTGTCGTGCCAGATCTCCTGGCCCCGCCCCTTCCGCGTGGCGGCCTTGAACGCGACGAACAGGCCGACCGGCACGCCGACGTAGACGAACCAGTAGTTCCGGAACCCGTGCGAGATGTCGATGAGCAGCTGCGTCGGCGCCGGCATCGCGCCGCCGAAGTCCTTGAACATCTTCTCGAAGGTCGGGACCACGAACGCGATCAGGATCCCCACCACGCTGACCGCGACGGTGAGCACGATGGCCGGGTACACCATCGCGCCCTTCACCCGGCGGCTCAGCTTCTCGTTCTTCTCGATGTACGCGCCGAGGCGCTGCAGGATGGTGTCGAGGATGCCGCCGATCTCTCCGGCGCGGACGAGCTGCACGAACAGCTCGTCGAAGACCTTCGGGTGCTCCCCGAGCGCGTCTGCGAAGGTCGAGCCCGACTCGACCTTGACCTTGACCGTCGAGAGGACCTTGCGGAACTCGACGTTGTCGGCCTGGGTCGCGATGATGTCGAGCGCCTGCACCAGCGGCAAGCCGGCGTCGATCATCACCGAGAACTGGCGGGTGAAGACGAGCAGGTCCTTGGTGGTGACGCCGCCGAACCCCGGGATCTTGAGCTGGATCTCCTTCGGCTTCCTGCGCACCTTCTCCGGCTCGATGCCCATCTGCCGGAGGCGGGCCTGCACGGCGGCGGCGTCCTGCGCCTCCATCTCGCCGGAGCGCACCTCGCCCTGCCGGGTCTTGCCGGACCACTTCCACACCTTGGCCGGCGTGGCTGCCCGGGTCTTCACGTTCGCGGCTGCGGCCTGGGCCATGGTCTCCTCACGAAGCGACGGCCCCCGCATCCTAGCGCGGGGGTGGGATCGGGTCGAATCCGGGGCGCCTACCGCGCCGCACCTTGCGGCGGGCCGCGCAGCGCGGCGCCGCTCGCGATGATGTTCTTCAGCTCCTCGGCGTCCGAGGAGCGGCCGAGCGCCTCCTCCAGCGTGATGAGGCGCTTCGCGAACGCCATCGCGAGGCTCTGGTTGAAGGTCTGCATGCCGAACTTGGCCTGGCCGACCTGCATCTGCGAGTAGACCTGGTGCACCTTGTCCTCGCGGATGAGGTTCCGGATGGCGGGGTTCGGGACCATCACCTCGATGATGAGCACGCGGCCGGGGCCGCCGGCCCTGGGCAGCAGGTTCTGGGTGAGCACGCCCTCCAGCACGAAGGAGAGCTGCGCGCGGACCTGCGGCTGCTGGTAGGGCGGGAAGACGTCGAGGATGCGGTTGATGGTCTGGACCGCGCTGTTCGTGTGCAGCGTCGCGAACGCGAGGTGGCCGGTCTCGGAGATCACCAGCGCCGCCTCGATGGTCTCGAGGTCGCGCATCTCGCCGACCAGCACGACGTCGGGATCCTGGCGGAGGATGTACTTGAGCGCCTTCTTGAACGAGGCGGTGTCCGCCCCGACCTCGCGCTGGTTCACCACGCAGTTCTTGTGCGGGTGCAGGTACTCGATCGGATCCTCGATCGTGATGATGTGCTCGTGCCGGTCGGTGTTGATCTTGTCGATGATCGACGCGAGCGTGGTGGACTTGCCGGAGCCGGTGGGGCCGGTGACGAGCACCAGGCCGCGCGGCTTCCTGGCCAGCTCGGCCACGATGGGCGGCAGGCCCAGCTCCTGGAAGGTGAGGATCTTGAACGGGATGGTGCGGAACGCGCCGGCGACCGCGCCGCGCTGCATGAAGACGTTGGCGCGGAAGCGGGAGAGCCCCTTCACGCCGAAGGAGAGGTCGAGCTCGCTCTCCTCCTCGAACTTGTGCTTCTGCGCGTCGGTCAGGATCGAGTAGCAGAGCTGCTTCGTCTCGACCGGCGAGAGCGGCGGGGTCTTGAGCGGCACCAGCTTGCCGTCGATGCGGAGCTGGGGCGGGGAGCCGGTGGTGACGTGGAGGTCGGAGGCCCCCTTCTCGACCATGGCCTTCAGGAGCTGGTGCAGGTTCGCCAAGGGGGACCGCCTCCTAGAACTTGTCCGGCGCGGTGTTGCCGACCGCCTCGGCGAGGCTGGTCATGCCGGACTTCACCTTGTTGAGCGCGCTCATGCGCAGCGTGTGGAAGCCGAGGCGGATCGCCTCCTGCTTCAGCTCGGCGGCGGAGCAGCCCTGGATCACGAGCTCCTTCAGCCCGTCCCAGAGCGGCATCACCTCGTACACCGCCACGCGCCCCTTGTAGCCGCGGTCGTTGCAGGCCTTGCAGCCGCCCGGCTCGTACACCTGGAACGAGCCGATCTGCTCGGCGGGGAACCCGGCGTCGAGCAGCGCCTGCTCGTCGGGCGCCACCGGCTTGCGGCACTCCGGGCAGAGCCGGCGGCAGAGCCGCTGCGCCACGATCGCGTTCAGCGACGCGGTCACCAGGAACGGCTCGATGCCCATGTTGAGGAGGCGGGAGACGGTGCCGGGCGCGTCGTTGGTGTGCAGCGTGGAGAGCACGAGGTGGCCGGTGAGCGCCGCCTTCACGCCGATCTCGGCGGTCTCGAAGTCGCGGATCTCGCCGACCATGATGATGTCGGGGTCCTGCCGCAGGAAGCTGCGCAGCGCGGCCGCGAAGTTGAGGCCGATGTCCTCGTGCATCTGGACCTGGTTGATGCCGAAGAAGTTGAACTCCACCGGGTCCTCGGCGGTGGAGATGTTCCAGGCGACCTCGTTCAGCTTGGAGAGCGCCGAGTAGAGCGTGGTGGTCTTGCCGGAGCCGGTGGGGCCGGTGACGAGCACCATGCCGTACGGCCGGTCGATCGCCTCCATGAAGTCCTTGAGCTGCTGCTCCTCGAACCCGAGCTTCGTCATGTCGAGCTGCAGGTTCGACTTGTCGAGGAGGCGCATCACCACCTTCTCGCCGAACAGCGTCGGGCAGATGGAGACGCGGAAGTCCATCTCCTTGCCCTTGCCCAGCTTCAGCTTGATGCGCCCGTCCTGCGGCAGCCGGCGCTCGGAGATGTCGAGCTCCGACATGATCTTCAGGCGCGAGATGATGGCGTTCCGCAGCTTCATGGGCGGCTTCATCACCTCGTACAGCACGCCGTCGATGCGGAAGCGGACGCGGAAGTCCTTCTCGTAGGGCTCGACGTGGATGTCCGAGGCGCCCTTCTTGATGGCGTCGAGCAGGATGAGGTTCACCAGCTTGACGACCGGCGCCTCCTCCGCGCTCTTCTCGAGGTCGACGACGTTCATGTCGTCGCCGTCGGCCTCGATGATCGCGACCTCGGAGTCGTCGAAGCCCTGCATCACCTCGTCGAGATCGGGCCCCTTCTCCGCGTAGTACTTCTCGATCGCCTCGCGGATGGCCTGCTCGGAGGCGACCACCACCTCGACGTTGTAGCCGGTGAGGAACTTGACGTCGTCGATGGCGAAGATGTTGGACGGGTCGCTCATCGCCACGATGAGCGAGGAGCCGGCGCGGTTCACCGGGATGACCTGGTGCTTCTCCGCGGTCGCCTTGGGGACGAGCTTCAGCACCTCCTCGTCGATGTCGAAGTCCTTCAGCGAGATCGCCGGGACGCCGTACTGCTTCGAGAGGAAGCCGGTGAGGTCGCTCTCGGCGATCGCGCCCTGCTTCACGAGCAGCGAGCCGATGCGCCCTCCGGTCTTGCGCTGCTCGTCCTGGGCCTTCTGCAGCTGCTGCAGGGAGATGAGGTTCTCCCGCACCAGCAGTTCGCCGAGCCGTCCGGACATGTCGTCTTTGACCTCGTTGCGTTCGCCGGAGCGCGGCGGGATCCGCGCGGGGAGCGCAGCGACCTTAACAGGCGCTTCCTGGGAGGGTCAAGGAACGGGCCAGGTCGAAGCCCGCGATTTGCAAGGAGAAAGCGCCACCGTCCCTACATCGGACCCGACCGGCGCCGGCGCGGCTCAGCCCGCGAGCACCCGGTGCGCCGCCTCGACGTCGCGGGCGATCTGCGCGCGCAGCGCCTCCACCGACGGGAAGCGCTGCTCGTCGCGCAGGCGCGCCAGGAAGGCGAGCCGCATGGGGGTGCCGTAGAGGTCCCGGCCGTCGAAGTCGAACAGGTGCGCCTCGGCGACGGGCGACGCCCCCGACTCCACGGTGGGTTTCACGCCCACGTTGCACACGCCGCCGTGGACCGAGGCGCCGGACAGGCCGGTCTCGCGGTGCGCGCCGCCCAGCTCCGCGCGGACCACGTAGACGCCGTTCGCGGGGAGCAGGCCCGTGGTCGCCACGTTCGCGGTGGGGAACCCGAAGCCGCGCCCGCGGCCGGCCCCGCGCGCCACCTCGCCGTCGAGGTCGTAGGGGCGCGTCAGCAGCTGCGCGGCCGCCTCCACGTTCCCCTCGCGCAGGAACTCGCGGACCTTGGTGGACGAGACCACCAGGCCGTCCACCGTGACCGGGTCCACCACGTGGAGCGAGATGCCGTGCCGCTCCAGCAGCGGGCGGAGCGCGTCCACGCGGGCCCGGTCGCGGCCCGCGGTGAAGTCCCAGCCCACCACCACGTCGGCCACCTCGAGCCGGCCGGCCAGGTCGCGCGCCGTGAACTCGGCCGCGGGCGTGCCGGCGTAGCCGAGGTCGAACGGCTGGACCACCGCGGCGTCCAGCCCGAGGCCGGCGAGCAGCTCGAGCTTGCGCGGCAGCGGCGTGATCACCCGCGGGGCGAGCTGCGGCCGGAGCACGCGGACCGGGTGCGGCTCGAAGGTGAGCACGCCGGCGTTGCGGCCGCGCGAGGCGGCCCAGGCGCGCGCCACCTCCGCGAGCTTCTGGTGCCCGAGGTGGACGCCGTCGAAGTTCCCGATCGCGACCGCGCCGCCGCGGAGCACGCCCGCGGCGGCCGCCTGCTCGAGGGAGCGGAAGACCTGCACGCCGCCGTTCATAGGGCCGGGGGCCGGCGGCGTCAATCGCGCGCGCGTGCGGGCCGTTCGCCCGCGCGCGCGGGCCGGGCGCGCGGCCTACAGGAACCGGCGCCCGAACGCGCTGGGGAGCAGCGCGCCGAGGGTGGTCTCGACGCGGGCGCCGCGCGCGCCGGCGAGCACCACCGGGAGGTCCGGCCCGCCGAACTCGGCGAGCGTCTGGAGGCACGCGCCGCAGGGCGGCGTCGGCGGGCTCGTGCCGCTCGCCACCACCACCGCGTCCAGCCGGCGTGCCCCGGCGGCGACGGCCGCGGCGACCGCGGCGCGCTCGGCGCAGACGGTGAGGCCGTAGCTCGCGTTCTCGACGTTGCACCCTGCGTGAATGGCCCCGCCGGCGCGCACCGCCGCCCCCACCCGGAAGCGCGAGTACGGGGCGTAGGCGCGGCCGCGCGCGGCGCGCGCGGCACGGACGAGCTCGCCGTGGGACCGGGCCCGGGGCGCCACGCGCTCAGGCCTGCTGGAGGAAGCGCGCGATGGCGAGCTCCGCGCCGAGCGGGATCTCCACGAAGCGCAGGTGGGTTCCGAAGCGCTCGTCCTCGCGCGTGACCCCGAGCACCTCGGCCACCGCGCGGATCTCCCCGCCGTGGCCGGGCAGGATGAAGCGCAGCTCGAACCGGCTGCCCTCGGGCGGGTGGAGGCCGTCGAAGTACACGCCGCCCAGCGCCAGGTTGCCCCGGCGCGGCTCGAAGGAGCCGCCCAGCGCGGCGTCGCGCACCAGCAGCTCCAGCGGCACCCGGCCGCTGTCGCGTCGATCCGCCTCCGGCGTCACCGCCGGTCCACCTGCCGCGTTCGGCTCACGCATGCGCTTCACCTCGGGATCGCGAGGCTAGCAGCGCCCGGCGGCGCCATCAACGCCCGGCCCGTGCGAGGAACGCCGACACCAGCGCCCCCAGCCGGTCCCTGACGCGGTCGGCGGTCGCGGCCACCTCCGCGTGCGTCAGCGGCTTCCGCACCAGCCCGGCGGCGTGGTTCGTCACCACCGACAGCCCCGCCACCGGAACGCCCATGTGGCGCGCCGCGATCACCTCCGGGACGGTGGACATGCCCACCAGGTCCGCGCCGAGCGCGCGGAGCATGCGCACCTCGGCGGGCGTCTCGTACGAGGGTCCGAGCATGCAGGCGTACACCCCGCGGCCCAGCGGGAACCCGAGCTCCGCCGCGATCGCGTCCAGCAGCCCGCCCAGCCGCTCGTCGTAGGCCTCGGACATGTCCGGGAAGCGCGGCCCGAGCCGGTCCAGGTTCTCGCCGACGAGCGGGTTCTGGCCGGAGAGGTTCAGGTGATCCGTGATGCGCACCAGGTCGCCGGGCCCGAGCGCGGGGTTCACCCCGCCGGCCGCGTTGGTGACGAGCAGCGCGCGGATGCCGAGGCCGCACAGCACCCGGGCGCCGAAGGCGACGTCCTCCGGCGACCAGCCCTCGTACGCGTGCACCCGCCCCTGCATGGCGGCGACGGGCACCGGGCCGCCCTCCGCCTCGAGCGCTCCCAGCACCAGCCGCCCGGGGTGGCCCACCACCTTGGCGACCGGAAAGCCCGGGATGCGCTCGTACGGGATGACCACCGGACGCTGCAGGCGCTCGGCGAACGCGGACAGGCCGGAGCCCAGGATGACGCCGGCGACGGGGGCGGCCTCGGCCTGGCCGCGCACCCAGGCGAGCGCGTACGAGAGCCGGGTGGAGAGATCGGCGCGCCGGGTCATGCCATCCTCTCGAGGAACAGGGGCGCCGCCGCGGGTGCGGCCGGGCCGATGCGGTACGCGCCGGCGAGCCGGGCGACGATGCGCTCGCGGGGCTCGCTCCGCGGACCGTGGTGGACGAGGCAGAGCGGCTCGCCCCGCTCGACGCGGTCGCCCAGCTTCCGCTCGACGAGGATGCCCACCGCCGGATCGACGGGGTCCTCCACCCGGGCGCGCCCGGCGCCGAGCGCGACCGCGGCGAGCCCCACCGCCTCGGTGTCCACCGCCTGCACGAAGCCCGCGGCGGGCGCGGGGACCGGGTAGGGGTCCGCGGCGCGCGGCAGCCGCGACGGGTCGCGGATCGCGGCGACGTCGCCGCCCTGCGCCGCCACGATCTCCTCCAGCTTCGCGAGCCCGCTCCCGTCGGCGATGGCGCGCTCCACCGCCGCGCGCGCCGCGGCGAGCTCCGCCGCGACCCCGCCGGCGAGCAGCATCTCCGCGGTGAGCTCGACCGTCACCGCGCGCAGGTCCGCCGGCCCGCCGCCGCGCAGCAGCTCGAGCACCTCGGCGACCTCCAGCGCGTTCCCCACCGCCCGGCCGAGCGGCTGGTCCATGGCGGTGAGCAGCGCGGTGACGCGCTTGCCCATCCCGCGCCCGATCGCGGCGAGCGTGCGCGCCAGCGCGCGCGCGTCCTCGGGCCGCTTCATGAACGCGCCGGAGCCGACCTTCACGTCGAGCACGAGCGCGTCGATCCCCTCGGCCAGCTTCTTCGACATGATCGAGGCGGCGATGAGCGGGATCGACTCCACCGTGGCGGTCACGTCGCGCAGCGCGTACAGCTTCCGGTCCGCCGGCGCGAGGCGCGCGGTCTGCCCGATCAGGCAGGCGCCGACCTCGCGCACCAGCGCGCGGAAGCGCTCCACCGGCAGGTCCACCCGGAAGCCCGGGATCGCCTCCAGCTTGTCGAGCGTGCCGCCGGTGTGGCCCAGGCCGCGCCCCGAGATCATCGGCACCTTGACGCCGCAGGCCGCCGCGAGCGGCGCGAGCGCGAGCGAGACCTTGTCGCCCACGCCGCCGGTGGAGTGCTTGTCCACCTTCGCGCCCGGGATGTCGGACAGGTCGAGCACGTCGCCGGAGCGGAGCATCGCCTCGGTCAGCGCGCGCACCTCGCCGTCGTCCATGCCGCGGAAGAACACGGCCATGCAGAACGCCGCCATCTGGTAGTCGGGCACCTCGCCGCGGGTGAACCCGTCCACCAGCGCCGCGATGGCGTCCGCGGGCAGGGGCCTGCCGTCGCGCTTCGCGTGGATGATCTCGTAGGCGCGCAAGCGGCCCTCCCGGCGCCCGGCGTCGGCGCGTGGTCCCGAGCCTAGCGCAGGGCGCGGCGCCGCGCGACGGCGGCGGCGGGGCCCGGGCGGGCGTTCACCAGATGATCGACTCGACCAGCTCGTCCACCATGTCGCCGAGCCGCTCGATGCCGTGCGACTTGGAGAGGAAGCCGTCGGCGCCGGCCTGCTCGGCGATGGGCTCGAGCTCCTCGTCGGTCTTCGAGCTGAACAGGATGATGGGGATCTTCTCGGTGTGGAAGTCCTGCTTCAGCACCCGCACGATGTCCTTGCCCGAGATGTCCGGCATCATGAGGTCGGTGAGGATCACCTCCGGCTGGAACCCGTCCAGCTGCGCCTGGAACTCGAGCAGGTTCGAGGCGGCGGCGACGCGGTAGCCGCGATCCTCGAGCACGGCCTTCTCCATCTCGAGCGTGATCGCCGAGTCGTCCAGCAGGAGGATGCGCTTCTTCTCGGCCATGTCGATTCGCCTCCCGCCGGGAGCTCCGGGCCGCCGCTACAGGGCGGCGAGCGCGTACTCGGCCGCGCGCGCGAACGCGCTGCCGTCCTCGGGGATGTCCGGATAGTACCCCAGGAACGCCTGCGCCCGTCCGTCGGGCCGGCGCCGGTACGCCTCCAGCGCGTTGCGGTAGGCCAGCCGGGCGCGCACCACGTCCCGCTGCGCCTCGCGGCAGCGGCCCAGGTAGTAGTGGCCGAGCGCGAGATCCGGGTCGAGGAACAGCGCGCGCGCGAGCTCCAGCGCGGCCGCCTCCGCGTCGCCGCCCGAGAGCAGGTGGATGCCGTAGAACAGGTGCGCCTCCGCGCTGAGCGGCTCGAGCGCGAGCGCGGCCTCGTAGCTGGCGCGGGCGCGGTCGGGCTGGCGCAGCACGCCGTACAGGTTCGCGAGCGTGAGCCGCGCGGCCAGGTCGTCGCCGCCCTTCTCCAGCAGCCGCTCCAGCAGCTCGCGGGCGGCGCCGAAGCGGCCGTCGGCGAACAGGGCCACGGCGGCGTCCAGGTACTCCTGCGGCGCGAGGGGCAGCGGCTCGGGATCGCGCGCCGGCGCCGTGGGGCGCGCGGTGGGCGGCGGCGCGAGGGAGAGGTGGCGCACCGGCGGCGGCGCCGCCGGCATCTGCACCAGGTGCGGGCGGGACGGCGGCGCCAGCGGGGCGGACGGGCCGGCGCGGGTGGGCGCCTCGGGGCGGCGGTACAGGAACGCGCCGGAGACCTCGGTGAGCTCGAACCCGTCGAACAGCCGGAACAGCGACTCCGAGTAGCCGAGGAACAGGTAGCCGCCGGGCGCCAGCGCCTCGTGGAACTGCGCCAGCACCGCCTGCGTGGTGGGCGTGTCGAAGTAGATGATGACGTTCCGGCAGAACACGACGTCCCAGCCGCCCTCGGCCGGGCGCGGGAACGCGGACGACACCAGGTTGTGCGGGCGGATGGCGCGCAGGTAGCGGCGCAGGCCGGCGCGCACGTGGAACGCGTCGCCGTCGCGGTCGAAGTGCCGGCCGAGGAAGTGCGCGGGGATCTCGCGGACGCGCCGGGGCTCGTAGGCGCCGCGCGCGGCGAACGCGACCGCCTCGGGGTTCACGTCGGTGGCGAGGATCTCGACGTCGTCGGGGCTGGCCCCGGCCTCGGCGGCGGCCATGGCGATCGAGTACGGCTCCTCGCCCGTGGCGCAGCCGGCGGACCAGATGCCCACGCGGCGGCCGCCGGAGCGCGCGCGGTCGAGCAGGCCCGGCAGGATCGCGTCGAGCGCCCGGAACTGCCGCTCGTCGCGGAAGAAGCTGGTCTTGCCCACCGTGACCAGCGGCAGCAGGCGCCGCAGCTCCTCGTCACCGGCGCCGGAGCGGAGCAGCGCGAGGTACGCGCCGGAGTCCGCCACCGCGGCGAGGCCCTCGAGGCGCGCCGCCACGGCGATGCGCAGGGCGGAGTGGCCCTCGCGGCGCACGTGGAGCCCGACCCGCTCCTTGAGCAGCGCGGCCAGGTCCAGCAGGTGCTCGGTCGCGACGGGCTTCACCGCGTCAGCTCCCGGAGCGCGCGCGGGATCTCGTCCACCGGCAGCACGCGGTCCACCGCGCCCAGCTCCACCGCGGCGCGCGCCATCCCGAACACCGCGCTGGTGGCCTCGTCCTGCGCCAGCGTGGGGCCGCCCGCGTCCTTGATGACCCGCAGCCCCTCGGCCCCGTCGCGGCCCATGCCGGTGAGCAGCACGCCGCAGCAGCGGCGCCCGTACTGCCGCGCCGCGGAGGTGAAGAGCGGCGTCACCGAGGGGCGGAAGGTGTCCACCGGCGGCGCGTCGGAGAGCCGCGCCACGCCCTCGCCGAGGACCAGGTGCCGGCCGCTCGGCGCGATGAGCACCCTGCCCGCCCGCAGCGGGTCCCCGTGGCGGGCCTCGCGCACGTCGAGGCGCGACTCCTGCGCGAGCCAGCCGGCGAGCCCGGCCGTGAAGCCGTCGGCGATGTGCTGCACCACCGCGATGGGCGCGGGGAAGTCGGGCGGGAGGCCGCGGAGCACCGCCGCCAGCGCGCGGGGGCCGCCCAGCGAGGCGCCGATCACCACCACCTCGACGCGCGCGGCGCGGGCCGGCGCGGCGTCCCGGCGCTCCCGCAGGCCGCGCAGGTGCCGGATCACCTTCACGCCGGCGAGCAGGCGCAGCCGCGAGCGGATGAGCCGGCCGTACTCGCCCAGGTCGGCGGTCGCGGACGGCTTCTCCAGGATGTCGAGCGCGCCCAGCGAGAGGGCGCGGAAGCCCGCCGCCTCGGTGGGGTTCGCGGTGAGCACCAGGATGGGCGTGGGCGTCTCCGCCATGATCCGCGCGATGCCCGAGTAGCCGTCGGCGTCGGGCATGTGCAGGTCCATGGTGACCACGTCCGGCCGCAGCGCGCGGGCCATGGCCGCCGCCGCGTCGCCGTCCGCCGCGACCGCCGCCACCTCGAAGCCGGGCTCGGCCGCGACGACGCGCGCGAGCAGCTCGCGGAACAGCTCCGAGTCGTCGGCGACCAGCACGCGGATGGGCCGGTCCCCCCCGGCGAGGCTCACGTGGGGACCCCGCACAGCCGCTCGAGCGTGACCGCGAGGCTCTCCGCGTCGAGCTCGCCCTTCACCAGGTACGCGTCGGCGCCGGCGTCCACGCCCCGCCGCCGCTCCTCGGGCGCGGAGAGCGAGGACATGATCACGATGGGCAGCTTCACGAAGCGCGGCGTCGCCTTCACCCGGCGGGTGAGGTCGATGCCGTCGAGCACCGGCATCTGCACGTCGGTGACGAGCAGGTGGTACTGGCCGTTCTGCAGCCGCGCCCAGCCGTCCTCGCCGTCCACCGCCTCGTCCACCTCGTGGCCCAGCGACCGGAGCAGCGCGGCCTCGGCCTCGCGCGCGATGGCGCTGTCGTCCACCAGCAGGATGCGGAGCCGGCGGCGGTCGCGCCCGCGGGTCATGGCGGGCGAGGCGAGCCGGCGCGCGGCGTTCACCAGGTCCGGGGTGGAGAGCAGCACCGCCACGCGCCCGTCCTCCAGCGCCGCGGCGCCGGTGACGAAGCGCATGCCCTTCAGGAACGCGCCCGGGGCCTTCACCGCCACCTCGCGCTCGCCGTGCAGGCCGTCCACCACCACCGCGGCGCCCTCGGTGCCGTGGCTCACGTACACGACCATGGGGCGCTGCGTGCGCGGGCCGCCGTTCAGCGAGAGCAGCGGCCCGAGCGCCACCACCGGCATGAGCCGGTTGCGGTAGCGCACCGCGCGGATGCCGGCCACCTCGGTGGTGTCCTTCGGGTCGAGCCGGCCCACGCTGTCCACGTCCACCGCCGGGACGCCGTAGACGTCGTCGTCGATCCGGACCAGCAGGACCTTCATGAGCGACAGCGACTGCGGCATGCGCAGCGTGAAGCGCGTGCCCTTGCCCGGGCTCGACTCCACCGTCACCGACCCGCCCAGCGAGGTGACGCGCTTGCGGACCACGTCGAGCCCCACCCCGCGGCCGCTGGTCTCGCCGGCCTGCTCGCGGGTGGAGAACCCGGGCGTGAAGATGAGGTCCAGGGCGGCGCGCGAGGAGAGGCTCGCCGCCTGCTGCTCGCCGATGAGCCCCTTGCGCAGCGCCGCGGCGCGCACCGCCGCCGGGGTGATGCCGCGCCCGTCGTCGTCCACCGTCACCGCGAGCAGGTCGCCGTCGGTCCGCGCCGAGATGGTGATGCGCCCGGCCCGCGGCTTGCCGGCCCGCTCGCGCTCGTCGGGCGCCTCGACGCCGTGGTCCACCGAGTTGCGCACCAGGTGGACGAGCGGGTCGTTCAGCGAGAGCAGGATGGACTTGTCCACCCCGGTCTCGGCGCCGCGCACCACGCACTCGACCTCCTTCGCCTGCTCGTGCGCCATGTCGCGCACCGCGCGCGGGAAGCCGGCCAGCACGCCGGAGAGCGGGATGAGCCGAGCCTCGCCGATGCGCTCGGAGAGCTGGCCGAGCTGCGCGTGCGCGCTGGACGCGGCCTCGGAGTGGACGCGCGCGAAGCGGAAGGTGTCGGACCGGAGCAGGTGGACGTCGCCCTCGATCTGCTCGACCATCTTCGCGGTGCGCGGGTCGCGCACGCGCTCGGCGAGCGCGACGACGCGGTCGGAGATGCGCGCCCAGCGGGCGAACAGGCCGACCAGGTCCTTGGAGCGGCGCATCGCGCGCGCGCCCTCGACCATCACGTCGCCGGCCAGGGCGGCGATCTCGTCGAGGCGGTCCACGTCCACGCGGATGGACGCGGCGGGCTTGTCGCCGCGCAGCTCGGCGCGGGGCGCCTCCTCGGCGTGCGGGGCGGCGGTCGGCGGGGCGGCGGGGTCGGCGGCCGCGACCGGAGGTGCGGGCGGCGCGGACGCGGGCGCCGGGGCCGCCGCGGCGGGTGCGGCGGCGGGCGCCACGGGAGCCTCCGGCGCCGGCGCGCCGGAGATGAGCGCGCGCATCCGCTCGGCCAGCGCGGTCGCGGCCGCGCCGCCGTCGGCGGGCGCGTCGAGCATGGGCAGGATGGTGTCGCACGCGCTCAGCAGCGCGTCGATCCGGTCGCCCGGGCGCTCCGCCGGGAGCGCCTTCAGGAGGTCCTCCGCCGCGTGCACCACGGTGGAGATCCCGGCGAAGCCCATCATGCGGGCCTCGCCCTTCAGCGTGTGGAGCTCGCGGGCCAGCTCCTCGCGCACCTCGGGCGTCGCGGCGCCGCGCTCGATCTCGAGCAGCGCCGCCGAGATCTTCTCCACGCGGTCCGCGGTGGTCTCGCGGAAGCGCGGGAGCAGCTTCTGGCGGATCTCTTCGGAGATGCCCATGGCGGCGGCGGTCGGCGGGGCGCCCCGCGGCTACTCGACCTTGAAGCGCTTCACCAGCTCGGCGAGCCGCTCGGCCAGCTTGGTCAGCTCGGAGGCGGCGCCGGTGGCCTGCTTGGACCCGGTCTGCGCCTGGCGGGTGACCTCCTCGATCTCCGACATGGACTGCACCACCTGCTCGGTGGCCGTCCGCTGCTGCTGGGTGGCGAGGTGGATGACGCGCGCCGCGTCGCTGGTCTCCTGGATGCCGGAGAGGATGCCGGAGACGCTCGTCATCGCGTTCCCGCCGAGCTGCTCGCCCTCGGCCGCCATCCGCTTGTTGCCGTCCGACGCCTCCTTGGCGGCGTGGGTGGCCTCGCGGATCTCGGTGATGAGGTTCTTGATCTCCTTGGTGGACTCCAGGACGTTCTCGGCGAGCCGGCGCATCTCGGCCGCCACGATGGAGAAGCCGCGCCCGGCCTCGCCGGCCTTGGCGCCCTCCAGCGCCGCGTTCAGCGCGAGCAGGTCGGAGCGGTCGGCGATCTCGTCGATCACCTCCACCACCGTGCCGATGCGCTCCACGCGCTTCGACAGCTTGGCGATGGCGTCGTCCACCTCGACCGCGTTGTGCCGCACCTTCTCCATCGAGGACATGAACGACTTGATGGCGCCCTCGCCCTGCTTCGCCCCGGTGAGCGTCTGCTCGGCGATGGCGGCCACCATCTGCGCGTTCTCGGCGATCTGGTGCGAGGCGCCCTTCAGCTCCTCCATGGTGGCGGTGGTCTCGTGGATGGCCGAGGCCTGCGCGCTGGTGGAGGACTCGTTCTGCGTGGCGGCGGCGAGCACCTCGGCCGAGGAGGTCGAGAGCTGCAGGGCCGCCTCGCGGATCTCGGTGACGAAGCGCTTCAGCGTCTCCATCACCTGGCCGATGCCGGCGATGAGCGGCGTGAGCGCCGCGTCGCTGACGCCCAGCCGCAGCGTGCCGGAGAGGTCGCCCTGGATGACCAGGCGGATCATCGCCTCGATGGCCTCGTCCACGCCGGCGGTGACGACCTGCACGCGGTGGCGCGACGTGTCCAGCTGCTCCACCGCGTGGTCGGCGGCCGCGTTGGCGGCCTCGGCGATGCCGCGGAGCATGGGGTCGGCGAAGCTGGCGACGTCGAGCCGGGCCGCCCCGTGCTCGCCGGCCGCGAACGAGCGCAGGAACGCCTCCACCTGCAGCGCGTCGCCGGCGGGGACGGCCGCCTTGCGGGCGGGCCGCGCGGCGCGGGCGGGCTTCTTCTTCGGCTTGTCGAGTTCGGACGGATCGCGCATCGGTGTGGGCCTCTTCAGGCGGTGAGCTCGGGCGCGGCGAGGGAGCGCTCGCGCACCAGGGTGGGGAGATCGACGAGGAGCAGCGGCGCCTCGTCCAGCATGACGAGGCCGGTGACGGCGCCGGAGACGAGGCAGGCGGCGGCGAACGCGGGGAGCGGCTGGACGTCGGCCTCGGGCACGCTGCGGACCCCGACCACCTGGTCCACCACCAGCGTGCGCTCGGACGCGCCCTCGTGGCTCGCCACCACGATGCCGCGCGCGCGCGCGAACGGCGCGCCCAGCGCGCTCTCCAGCACCAGGTCGTCCTCGGGGACGTCGCGGACCGCGCCGATGCGCACCGCGTCGTGCACCACCGCCGCGAACACGCGCGCGCCCACCTGGAACAGCAGGATCTCGCTGGTGGGCTCGGTCACGCCGCCGGGCCCCCCGCCGGAACGGCGCGCGCGCGGGCGGTCTCCACCAGCCGCGGCAGGTCGAGCACCGCCACCGTCCCGGCGCGGTCGCGCCCGACGCCGGAGAGGAACTCGGCCACGCCGGACGACTCGGCGGGCGGCGGCTCGATGGCGCGCCGCGGGATCGAGACCAGCCCCTCCACGCCCTCGGTCACCACCGCCACCTTCCACGGACCGCAGTGCACGATCGCGGCGCGGGTGCTGGCGCGGATGGGGACGGCGCCGTGGCCCACCAGCAGCCCGATGTCGAGCACGGGCAGCACCTCGCCACGGTGCGTGAAGACGCCGGGGAGGAAGGCGGGCGCGGCGGGCAGCCGGGTGAGCGGGCCCAGGCGCACGACCTCGGTCACGAGCGGCGCCTCGAACGCGTAGCGGGCGCCGAGCAGGCGGAGGCAGAAGTACCAGGCGTCGGCGCCCGTCGCGTCGGTGGGCTTCGGGTCGGCCATTCGGCGCGGGATTATCCGCGAGGGTGGGACGGCCGGGCAAGATCGGTGCTAATTTCTCCCGCCCCGAGGGAACGCGTGAAGGTCCTCATCTGCTGCGAGAGCGAGATCATCCTACAGGTGACCGGGATGGCGCTGGAGGCCGCCGGGCACCAGGTGGCGCTGGAGCGCGAACCGCACGCGCTCTTGCCGCACGTGCAGGGCGCCGCGGCGCTGCTGGTGGACGCGGGCCGCGCCCGGCAGGCGCCGGCGCTCCTGCGCGATCGCGGCTTCGGCGGCCGGTCGTTGCTGGTGGGTGAGGGTGCGCAGGAGGAGCTTGCCCGCGCCGCCGCCGAGCTGACGCTGGACGGCGCGGTGGCCTCGCCGGCCACCGACGACTTCGCGCAGCGCTTCACCGCCGCGGTGGGCGCGCGCCGCCGCGTCCTCATCGTGGACGACTCCGAGATCGTCGCTCGCCTGCTGCAGGAGGAGCTCGAGGCGAAGGGCTTCGAGATCCACTACGCGCCCGACGCCGAGAAGGCGACGTCGATCATCCTGAAGCGCCAGACCCGCCCCGACCTCATCCTCCTCGACGTCAACATGCCGAAGGTGGACGGCGGGCAGTTCTGCCGCTTCGTGAAGAAGAACGAGCGGTTCCGGTCGATCAAGGTGCTGTTCTGCTCGGGCGAGGACAAGGAGAAGGTCCAGCGCCTGGTGGCGGAGTGCGGCGCCGACGGCTTCCTCTCGAAGGGCGAGCTGCTCGGCAAGTGGATCGCCGAGAACGCCGGCTGAGGACGATCACAGCGCGCCCGGCGAGCCGGCCGCGCAGGCCAGGTTCCACGCGGCGTCCGGGCCCGCGGGATCGCGCTTCACCGCCGCGGCGTCCGCGCACACCGGCGCCACGCCGCCCGCCCCGAAGCTCGCCATCGTCTCCCCGCGCCCGTCGAGCAGGAGCAGCTCCGGCGGGCGGTCGTTCGCGACGCCGCCGAGCAGCGCCGTGGCGCCGCAGGCGAGCACGCGCGTCCCCGCCGGCAGCGCGTACCGCCCGTCGTAGGCGCCGCCCGCGACCAGCACCACCTCGCCCGGCGCGATGACCGCGTCCTGCGGGAGCGCGCAGGAGGAGAGCGCGCCCGTGGCCGTTCGCTTCGCGAGCCGGTGGCCGTAGAGATCGAGCGGCCCCTCGCCCAGGTTCGCGAGCTCCGCGTACTCCCCCCCGGCCTCCGGCGTGGCCGCGTCGGCGCGGACCTCGGTCAGCACGGGCGCCGGCGGAGGGCCCGCGGCGGCGCCGGTCTCGAAGGACGCGATCGACGGCCGGCGCCGGCCCTCGGCGTCGAGCACCGGCCGGCCGTCCGCCGCGCGGGCGCGCGACGAGAGCACGAGCGCGTACGCCGCGTGCGCGCGGAGCGGCGCGTCCGGCCGGAGCACCGCGCGCGCTCCGTCCGCGTCGAGCGCCGCGCGCGCCGGCACCGCCTGGGCGAGCCCGGCCGCGCCCTCCTCCGACTCGACCGCCTCGAGCGCCGCCTTCACCGCGTCCGCCGGCACGAGCACGAGGCGCGCCCCGTCGGCGAGGCCGGCGGGGTCCACCGGCGCGCTGAACGTCACCGCCGCCTCGTCCAGCTCCGGCGCCACGCCGGGCCCGGCCGGCTCGAGCGCGACCACCCGGACGTGCGGGGCCGCCTCGGGCAGCCCGCAGCCCGCGGCCAGCGCCGCCGCCCAGACCGCCGCGGCGGTGCCCCACCCCCGGCGCCCGCTCACCGCGGCACCCCGGCGCCGCCGGTGACCGCGTCCAGCTCGGCGCCGAGCCGCGCGATCTCGAGCTCCAGCTCGGCCCGCGCCAGCGCCTCCGCCGGCGGCGCGAGCAGCAGCCGCACCCGGAGCCGCTGCCGCTCGAAGTGGAGCCGCGTCGCCCGCGCCACCGCCTCGTCGCGGCGCCGCGCGCGCGCCGCGTCCTGCGCGGCGGCCTGGAGCTCGCCCGGCGCGGCCACCAGGCGCCCGAGGTCCCAGGAGGCGCGGACGAGGAAGGTGTTGCCGGGCGCGAGGCGCAGGTAGTCCACCTCGCCCGAGCCCTGCAGCCCCACCACGCGGTTCGACTGCTCCTCGTGGCGGTACTCGGCGGTGATGCGCGGCAGGAGCGCCGCGAGCCGTGCGCGCGCCGGGAACGAGCCCGAGACGGCGCCGGCGCGCTCCGCCCGGCGGGCGGCCGCGGCCTGGATCGCCGCGACCTCGGCGTCCGGGGCGCCGTCCGCGCCGGACGGCTCGGCGGCGCGGACCGCGGCGGCCGGCGGCGCTGCGTAGACGATGGCGTACGGCGCGCCGGCGGGCGGCGGCGCGGCGCGGGGCTGGGCGCGCGCGGGTGGCGCGGAGGCGCAGAGCGCGAGCGCGGCCGCGAGGAGGTCGAGGTGGGGCGAGGCCATGCGCGCTTGCGAGAGCACGGGGCGGACCAGGCGCGCAGGGCCGTCGTTCCGCGGTCTTGCGCGGTGCGCGCGGGACGCACCTCGGCCCCGCCGTCCGCGGTCCGGGCGGTCGCGTGAGCACGGGACAGGTGCAGCCCCACCCACGCGCGCGCGACCCGAGGGGCTGCGCCGACCCGGCCCCGCACGCGCTCGCGGTGCACTGACTGCGGGTACGCGTGGCCCCCGCCCCCCGCGGCGGCGGCGCACGCGGCCGGGCGCGCGGCGCGGCGCAGCCCCATCCGGCCGCCGTTGCACGGGAATCCGATCGGCCTCCCGGTGTGTGTGCGCCCCCCTCCACCGCCCACACCGTCCCGTGGTGCGGGGACGCCGCGTGGTGCCCGGCTTGCACGGAGTGCGGGGCCGACCCTGGAGGCGAGATGGAGCGGAAGAAGATCCTGCTCGTGGACGACTCGAGCACCGTGCTGCTCATGGAACGCATGATCCTCGCGAAGAGCGCGTACGACGTGGTCACGGCGCGCGACGGCCAGGAGGGGGTCGAGAAGGCGCGGGAGGAGAAGCCGGACCTCATCCTGATGGACGTGGTCATGCCGCGCATGGACGGCTTCGAGGCGTGCCGCAAGCTCCGCGAGCACGAGGAGACGGCGGCCATCCCGGTGATCATGGTGACCACCCGCGGCGAGCTGGCCAGCGTCGAGACCGGCTACGCCAGCGGCTGCACCGACTACGTCACCAAGCCCATCAACGGCCTCGAGCTGCTCGCCAAGGTGCGCAGCTGCCTGGGCCAGTAGCCGGAGCCCGACGCCCATGAGCGACCTCCGTGGCAAGCCGGGCGGCACCGGCCGCGACCTCCAGCAGGTGAACGAGAAGCTGCGCGAGCTCATCAGCTCGCTCCGGACCGAGAAGGAGCGGCTCTCCGAGTCGCGCCTCTCCGCCGCCACCCCGCCGCCCGCCGCGGCCGAGCCGTCGCCGCCGGCGGCGGTGGACCTCGAGAAGAAGCGGCTCGCGGCCGAGCTCGCCCTGGCGCGCGAGGCGGTCGAGCACGCCACCGCCGAGCGCGCGCGCCTGCGCGACCGGCTGGCCGAGATCGAGGCCGAGCACCAGCGCGTCTCGGACGACTACGTGGCGGTGGAGGAGCGCCACTCCGAGCTGGCGCAGCTCTTCGTCGCGCTGGAGCGGCTCCACGGCGCCCCCACGCGCGCCGAGGTGCTCACCGCGCTGCAGGAGATCGTCATCAACGTGGTGGGCACCGAGGAGCTGGCGCTGCTCGAGGTGCGCGGCGACCGGCTGGTGCTGGCGCACGCGTTCGGCGTGGCCCCCGGCCCGCTCCGCGAGGTCCAGCTCGGCCAGGGCGCCATCGGCCGCACCGCCCGGACCGGCCGGCTCTACGTGGCGGGCCGCGACGGCTCGCCCGACGAGGCGGACCGCGACCTCACCGCCTGCATCCCGCTCCGCGTCGGCGACCGCGTCACCGCGGTGCTCGCGATCTTCCGCCTGCTCGGCCACAAGCCGGGGCTGGGCGAGTCCGACCAGGCGGTCTTCGACCTGCTCTCGGCGCACGCGGGCCTGGCGCTCCACCTCCGCGCGCAGGCCGAGCGCGCAGGCGCGGCGAGCTGACCGTGACCCGCACCACCGGCGCAGCGCCGGATCGAGCAGCGCCGGCGGCCGGGGAGACCCCGGGCGGCGGCGGCCGCGCCCAGGTGTACCTCCACGCGGGCCAGATCGCCGTGGCGGCCGAGCCGACCGCCATCGTCACGGTGCTGGGCTCCTGCGTGGCGGTGTGCCTGCACGATCCGGTCGCGCGGGTGGGCGGGATGAACCACTTCCTCCTGCCGCTGCACGTCGAGCGCGAGCAGTCGGCGCGCTTCGGCACCGTGGCGGTCCCGCAGCTCGTCGAGGCGGTGGTGCGGGCCGGGGCGCGGCGGGCGAGCCTGGTCGCGAAGGTGTTCGGCGGCGCCAGCGTCATCGGCGCGTTCCGCGGCGCGCGCAACCTCGGCGACGAGAACGTGCAGCTCGCGCTGCGCCTGCTCGACGAGGCCCGCATCCCGGTGCTCGACCGCGACGTCGGCGGCGCGCGGGGCCGCAAGCTCATCTTCCACGTGGACGACGGCGCCGCCTGGGTGCGGCAGCTGTAGGGGAGCGGTGATGGACGAGCTCGAGATCGACCGCGAGGCGCTGCTCGCCACGTTCCTGGCGGAGGCGGACGAGACCTTCGCGCACATGGAGCAGCAGCTGCTCGCGCTGGAGCGCACGCCGGAGGACGACGAGCTCCTGAACGCGCTGTTCCGCGACGTGCACACGCTGAAGGGCGCCGCCTCGCTGGTCTCGTTCGACGGCGCCCGCGACGTGGCGCACGACCTCGAGGACGTGCTGGAGCGCCTCCGCCAGCGGACGCTGGCGGTCACCGACACGCTCGTGACGCTGCTGCTCCAGTCGGTGGACGTGCTCCGCCGGGCGGTGGCCGAGGCCGCGGCCGGCGGCGACGCCGCGTCGGAGGCGGTGCTGGCGTTCCGCGCCAGGCTGGCCGAGGCGGCCCGGGCGGCGGTGGCCGAGCGCGCCGCGCCCGCGGGCGCCGGCGAGGCGCCGGACGCGCACGAGCCGCACGCGCCGCACGCCTCGGCCGCGCGCACGCTCCGCGTGGACGTGGGCAAGCTCGACCGCATGCTCAACCTCTCCGGCGAGATCGCCATCGCGCGCGGGCGCCTGGGCGAGATGCTGGAGCGGCGCGGCGGCGTGTCGCCGGAGGACGCGCTCGACGCGCACCGCGAGGCGGACCGGCTCTACCTCGACCTGCAGGAGCTGATCATGAAGGCCCGCATGGTGCCCATCGGGCCGACGTTCCACCAGCACGTGCGGACGCTGCGCGACCTCGCCGCCAGCCTGGGGAAGCAGGCCCGGCTGGTGATGGAGGGCGAGGACGTCGAGGTGGACACCGCCGTCATCGAGCACATCCGCGACCCGCTGCTGCACATGGTCCGCAACGCGCTCGACCACGGCATCGAGCGCCCGGAGGAGCGGCGCGCCGCCGGCAAGCCGCCGGTGGGCACGCTCACGCTGCGCGCGTTCCACGACGCGGGCAGCATGGTGGTGCAGGTGCTGGACGACGGGCGCGGGCTGGACGTGCGGCGCATCGCGCAGCAGGCGGTGGCGCGCGGGCTCGCCTCCGACCCCGCCCGCGTCGGCCCGGAGGACGCCGCCGGCCTGATCTTCGAGCCGGGCCTGTCCACCGCCGACGCGGTCACCGAGCTGTCCGGCCGCGGCGTGGGCATGGACGTGGTCCGGCGCAACATCGAGGCGCTGCGCGGCTCGGTCTCGGTGGAGAGCGAGCCGGGGCGCGGCACCGCCATCACCCTGCGCGTCCCGCTCACCCTCGCCATCATCCAGGGGTTCAAGGTGGGCGTGGGCGGCGAGACGTACATCCTCCCGCTCGACGCGGTCTCCGAGTGCCTGGAGCTGCCGCCGGAGGAGACGCGGGACGGCGCGCCCTGGGGCGTCATCAACGTCCGCGGGAAGCCGCTCCCGTACCTGCGGCTGCGCGACCACTTCAAGGTGGGCGGCGCCGCGCCGCAGCGCGAGAACGTGGTGGTGGTGCAGCACGGCGCGCAGGTCGCGGGCGTGGCGGTGGACGTGCTGCACGGCGAGAGCTCGACGGTGATCAAGCCGCTGGGCGGGCTGGTGGGCGCCGTGGCCGGGGTCTCGGGATCGTCGATCCTGGGCAACGGCCGGGTGGCCCTGATCCTGGACGTGGCGGGCATCCTGCGCGAGACGCTCCGGCGGGCGGCGGCGCAGGCGGCCGCCTGAGGCATCGCGAACCGGAGGGAGGAACCATGGCCGAGAGCACCGAGAGCGCGCAGCGCGCACAGTACCTGTCCTTCTCGCTGGGGGGCGCCGAGTACGGCGTCGGCATCCTGAAGGTGAAGGAGATCCTGCAGTACGAGGCGATCACGCGCGTGCCGTCCACGCCGCGCTCCGTCCGCGGCGTCATCAACCTGCGCGGCGCGGTGGTCCCGGTGGTGGACCTGGGCGTGAAGTTCGGCCTGGCCGAGACCGAGGTCACCCGCCTCACCTGCATCCTCATCGTCGAGGCGCTGCTGGAGGGCCAGCCCACGGTGGTGGGCGTGATGGCGGACGCGGTCCGCGAGGTCATCGAGCTCGGGTTCGACGACGTCGAGCCGCCGCCCTCGTTCGGCACGCAGGTCCGGGTGGACTTCCTGCTCGGCATGGGCAAGGTCGGCAAGCGCTTCGTGCTGCTGCTCGACATCGACCGGGTGATCTCCGCCGACGAGAAGGAGTTCGCCGAGGCGGTGCGCGACGGGCTGCCCGAGGCCGAGGCGCCCGCCCTCGACGGCGCCGACGCCGCCGGGGCCGCCGCCGCGCCCGAGCCCGCCGCCGAGGCGCCGCCCGCCCCGTGAGCCCGGCCGCCGAGGAGGGCGCGCCCCGCCGCGCCGCGCTGGTCGAACCGCGCCCGCTCGCCACCGTGAGCGACCGCGACTTCCTGCGCTTCCAGGCGCTCATCAACCGCGAGGCGGGGATCTGGCTCGCGCCGGTGAAGAAGGCGCTGCTGGTGGGCCGGCTGGCGCGCCGGCTGCGCGAGCTGGGGATGCACGGCTACGGCGAGTACTTCGAGCGCGTGGTGGAGGACGGCGCCGAGCGGGTGCGGATGCTCGACGCGATCTGCACCAACGAGACGCACTTCTTCCGCGAGCCGCGCCACTTCGACCTGCTGGCCGAGCGGATCTTCCCGGCCTGGGTGGCCGAGGCGGACGCGGGCCGGCGGCCGCGGCGGGCGCGGGTGTGGAGCGCCGCCTGCTCGACCGGCGAGGAGCCCTGCTCGCTCGCCATGTCGCTGCTGGCCGCGCTCCCGGGCTGGGAGGTCGAGATCCTCGCCACCGACCTCTCCACCAAGGTGCTGGCGCGCGCCGAGGACGCGCTGTGGCCGGTGGAGAAGGCGAAGGAGATCCCGACCCCGTACCTGAAGGCGTACATGCTGCGGGGCTTCGGCAGCCAGGAGGGCCTCATGAAGGCCGGGCCGGAGATCCGGCGCCTGATCCGCTTCGCGCGCCTGAACCTGAGCCAGGAGCCGTACCCGGCCATCGGCCACTTCGACCTGGTGTTCTGCCGGAACGTCCTCATCTACTTCGACCGCGACACCAAGGCGAAGGTGGTGAACCGGCTCATCGACCGGCTGGTGCCGGGCGGCCACCTGTTCCTCGGCCACGCCGAGAGCCTGGGCGGCCTCTCCACCCGGGCGCGCGCGGTCGTGCCCACCGTCTACCAGCTCTCCGACCCGCCGGCGCGCCCGGCCTGAGGTCCGCTCCGTGGCCCCGCGCATCCTGGTGGTGGACGACTCGGCGGTGGTCCGGATGGCGCTCTCCCAGATCCTGGGGCGCGCCGGGCTGGAGGTGGAGACCGCCATCGACCCGCTGGTGGCGATGGACAAGATGCGCCGGGCGCGCCCGGACGCGATCGTCCTCGACATCGAGATGCCGCGCATGGACGGGCTCACCTTCCTGGACCGCGTCATGGCCCAGGACCCGGTGCCGGTCGTGGTGTGCTCCGGCCTGGCGGGGCCGGGGAGCGAGGTGGCGCTGCACGCGCTGGAGCACGGCGCGGTGGACGTCATCGAGAAGCCGCGCCTCGGGGTGAAGGGCTTCCTGGAGGACTCGGCGCGCCGGATCGTGGAGGTGGTCCGCGCCGCCACGCAGGCGCGGCTGCGGGCCCGGGTCCGGGCGCTGCGCCCGCTGCCCCGCCCGCCGGCGGGCGCGCAGCCCCGGCCCGCGCCCCGCCTCGCGCCGCGCGCCGGGCGCGCCGAGCTGGTGGTGGTGGGCGCCTCGACCGGCGGGACCGAGGCGCTGCGCGTGCTGCTCGAGGCGATGCCGGCCGACGCGCCCGCGATCGCCGTGGTGCAGCACATGCCGGAGGTGTTCACCGCGCAGTTCGCGAAGCGGCTCGACAAGCTGTGCCGCATCGAGGTGAAGGAGGCCGCCGACGGCGACCGGCTGCTGCCCGGGCGCGCGCTGGTGGCGCCCGGCAACCGTCACCTCTCGGTGAAGCGCGCGGGCGGGCTGGTGGCGGTGGTGTCCGACGGGCCGCCGGTCTCGCTGCACCGGCCCAGCGTGAACGTGCTGTTCCACTCCGCGGCGCGGGTGGCGGGCCCGGGCACCCTCGGCATCCTGCTCACCGGCATGGGCGACGACGGCGCGGACGGGCTGCTGGAGCTGCGCCGGGCCGGCGCGCACACCGTCGCGCAGGACGAGTCCACCTCGGTGGTGTTCGGGATGCCGAAGGAGGCGATCGCCCGCGGCGCGGCCGTCGAGGTGCTCCCGCTGCCGCGCGTCGCGTCCGCCGTGCTGGCCTGGGCGCGGTAGGGCCCTACTCGACCTCGTCGAGCCAGGCCATCTGGATGGCCTCGAGGACCTTCTCGCTCGACTTCTCGGGATCGTCGGCGAAGCCGGGCAGCTCGCGCACCCAGCGGTGCAGGTCGGTGAAGCGCACCGAGAGCGGCGCCACGCCGGGGTGGCGGTCCGCCAGCTCGATCGCGATGTCCCGCACGTCCGTCCACTTCATGATCGCCTCCAGCGGCCGCGGCCGCGGCTCACGACGCGATGCGGTTGCCGGGGATGCGGACCACCACGTCCTCGCCCCCGACGCAGGCCTGGCACCCGAGCCGCGAGCTGGGCGCGAGCCCGGCCGCCTCGTTCAGCTTGTCGTCCTCGCGGTCGCCGATCTCCGAGAGCGACGCGAGCCCCTGCTCGATCCACACGTGGCAGGTGGTGCAGGCCGCGACGCCGCCGCAGTTGTGCGGGAGGTCCACGTCGGCGGCCTCCGCCGCGTCGAGGATGGAGGTCCCCGCCGGCACCTCCGCCGACTTCCCGTCCGGGAGGAAGGTCACCTTGGGCACGTCAGCCGTCCTCCGGGCCGTGATCCTGGTCCTCGCCCTTCGCGCCGGTGGCGGGCGGGGCGTCGCCGAACTCGTCCACGCGGTGGCCGGCCATGGCCTTCGCCACGTGCTTGTCCATGCGGCGCTCCGCGAACGCCTTGGAGGCCGCGTCCACCGACTCGATCCAGGCCTTCACCGCCAGGTAGTCGGTGCCCTCCATGGCGGTGCGCAGGCCGCGCATCCGCTCCTCGACGGCGGCCCGCTCGTCGGGCCGGAGCAGCTCGCCGTCCATCGCGAACGCGGTCTCGAGCGAGGAGAGGATCCGGTCGCCCTCCACCCGCCACTCGCGCAGGAAGCGCTCGGACACGTCCTCCTCGGCGTGCTCGATGCTCTCCACCAGCATGTGCTCGACCTCTTCCTCGGTGAGGCCGTAGGTGGGCTTCACCTGGATGCGCTGCTCGATGCCGGTGGTGATCTCGCGCGCCGAGACCTGCAGGATGCCGTCCGCGTCCACGGAGTAGGTGATCTCCACCCGCGCGATGCCGGCCGGCATGGGCGGGATGCCCTTCAGCGTGAAGCGGGCCAGCGAGCGGCAGTCGCGGGCCAGCTCGCGCTCGCCCTGCACCACGTGGATCACCATGCCGGTCTGGCCGTCGGCGTAGGTGGTGAACTGCTGCGTGGCCGAGGCCGGGATGGTGGAGTTGCGCAGGATGATCTTCTCGACCACCCCGCCCATCATCTCGACGCCGAGCGAGAGCGGGATGACGTCGAGCAGCAGCACGTCCTCGCGGCCGCCCCGGTCGAGCGCGTCGGCCTGGACGGCGGCGCCGAGCGCCACCACGGTGTCCGGGTCGAGGTCGGTGAGCGGCTCCTGGCCGAACAGCGCCTTCACGTGCCGGCGCACCAGCGGCGTCCGCGTGGCCCCGCCCACCAGCACCACCCCGTCCACCTTCTCGACGCCGGCGTCGCGCAGCGCCGCCCGGCACGGGACCGTGGTGCGCTCCACCACCGGCTGGATGAGCGCCTCCAGCTCGGCGCGGGTCAGGCGCGCCCGCAGGCGGTGGCCCTCCGGCAGCTCCACCTCGGCCTCGACCGCCTCCCGGTCGGTGAGCGCCTCGCGGATCTTCTGGGCGGCGGCCACGGCCCCGCGCAGCACCGCCGGCGAGGGGTCCGCGTTCGGCGGGGTGAGCCCGCCCTCGAGCAGCGCGCGCGCCACCAGCCGGTCGAAGTCGTCGCCGCCGAGGTGCGTGTCACCGACGGTGGACAGCACCTCGAAGACGCCCTCCTCCAGCCGCAGGATGGACACGTCGAACGTGCCGCCGCCCAGGTCGTACACCGCGAACACGCCCTGCGAGCGCTTGTCGAGGCCGTACGCCACCGCCGCCGCGGTCGGCTCGTTCAGCAGCCGCAGCACGTCGAGCCCGGCGAGCCGGCCCGCGTCCTTGGTGGCCTGGCGCTGCGCGTCGTCGAAGTACGCCGGCACGGTGATCACGCAGCCGCCCGGCGCGCCGCCCAGCGCCTCGCCGGCCGCGCGCCGCAGCACCCGCAGGATCTCCGCCGAGACCTCGATCGGCGTGACCGTGCGCTTGCCGCCGCCCACCCGCAGGCGGACCATCGCGCCGGCCTCGTCGAACTGGTAGATGCCGCGGTCCTCCGGCCGGATGTCGCCCGGGCCGCGGCCCATGAAGCGCTTCACCGACAGGATCGTGTCCACCGGCCGCTCGGGGGCGCGGCGCTTGGCGGCCCCGCCGACCTCCACGCTGCCTTCGGGCGGGTAGAACACCGCCGACGCGAGCAGCGGCTTGCCCTCGTCCACCGGGAGGATGCAGGGGCGGTTCCGCTCGTCCACGTGGGCGACGAGCGAGTTGGTCGTGCCGAGGTCGATCCCGATCGCGCGGGGCATGGGTTCCTTCTACTACGGATCGGCTACGACGCGACCGCCGCGCTGGCCCGCTCCGCGTCCGCGATGATGTGGTCGTAGTACCGGGCGCGGGAGAGCAGGCGGGCGATGTCGATCACCAGCTCCGAGAACCAGTGGTCGTCCTCGAAGCACCGCGCCACCTCGCTCTCGAGGGCCTGCAGGCGGGCGCGGGCGCGGGCCGCGATCTCGCGCAGGCCGCCCGCGTCGCGATCCGCCTGCGCGAGCGCCATGTCCTCGCGCCACTCCAGCTGCTCCTCCAGGAACGCCGGGTCGGCGAAGGTCCTGCCCTCGGCGAACACGTCGGTGCCGGCCAGCTTGAGCAGGTAGGCGGCGCGGAGGCGCCAGTCCTTCAGGTAGCGGTGCGCGTCGTTCAGCCGGGTGGCGCGCTCCAGCGAGAGCCGGCGCTCGCGCGCCTCCGCCTTGGCGAAGCGGTCGGGGTGGAGCGAGCGGGAGAGCGTGCGGAAGTTGCGGTCGAGCTCCGCGGGATCGAGCGCGAACTGGCGCGGCAGGCCGAGCAGCGAGAAGTAGTCCTCGGTGCGCCCGACCGGCTGGATCTTCTGGCAGCTCGGACAGAAGGGGGTCTGCTGCTCCTCCTGCGCCTTGCAGCTCCAGCAGTGCGCCACGCGGCCCTCCGTGGCCCCGATGCGATCGTTCCCGCCCTGCCTGCGCGACGTGGCGCAGGTCGAAGCGGGAACGCGATCCAGCCGGGGCGGCTAGATCGTGAAGGACTCGCCGCAGCCGCAGGCGCTCTTCACGTTCGGGTTCCGGAACACGAACCCGGTCTGCATGAGCGTCTGCTGCCAGTCGATCACGGTGCCGGCGAGGAACACCGCGCTCTTCGGGTCCACGAACACGCGCGCGCCGTCGCGCTCGATGACCTGGTCGAACCGGGCCGGCTCGTTCGCCCAGTCGATGAAGTACGACAGGCCCGAGCAGCCCCCGCCCTTCACGCCCAGCCGGAGCCCGCCCGCGGGCGCGCCCTTCTGCGCGCCGAGCGCCTTGATGTGCACCGCCGCCTTCTCGCTGATCTCGATGGCCGCCGCCATGTTCCCGCGCTCCTAGATCCCGGACTTCAGCACGCCCTTCTCGATGAGCGCGCTGCGATCGCCCTGGACCGTGTTCGGCTTCACCGACGGCTCCCGGCCGTGCTTCTTCTGCCAGTCCGCCACCGCCGCCTTGATGGCATCCTCCGCCAGGACGGAGCAGTGGATCTTGACCGGCGGCAGGTTCAGCTCGTTCGCCACGTCGGTGTTCTTGATGGTGAGGGCCTCCTCCACCGTCCGGCCCTTCACCCACTCGGTCACGAGCGACGACGACGCGATGGCCGAGCCGCAGCCGAACGTCTTGAACTTCGCGTCCTCGATGATCCCGTCGTCGCTGACCTTGATCTGCAGCTTCATCACGTCGCCGCAGGCCGGGGCGCCCACCAGGCCCGTCCCGACGTCCGGGTCGTTCTTGTCGAGCGAGCCGACGTTGCGGGGGTGCTCGTAGTGGTCGATGAGCTTCTCGGAGTACGCCATCGGTCGTTCCTTCCCTCGCTCCCGTCCACGTGAGCCGGCCGTGAGCGGATCCGGTCCTAGTGGGGGTTCGCCCACTCGATCTGGTTCAGGTCGACGCCGTCCTTCACCATCTCGTAGAGCGGCGACATCTCGCGCAGCTTGCGGACCTTCTCGCCGAAGAGGCGGATCGCGTAGTCCACCTCCTCCTCGGTGCTGAAGCGGCCCAGGCCGAAGCGGATCGACGAGTGGGCCAGGTCCTCGGACACGCCCATGGCGCGCAGCACGTAGGACGGCTCTAGCGACGCGCTGGTGCAGGCGGAGCCGGAGGAGACGGCCACGTCCTTCACCGCCATCATGAGCGCCTCGCCCTCGACGTAGGCGAAGCTCACGTTGAGGTTGCCGGGGACGCGGTGCTCCAGGCTCCCGTTCACCGTGAGGAGATCGAGCTCCTGCTCCAGGCCCTTGCGCAGCCGCTCGCGCAGCGCGGTGACCCGGACCGCCTCGGCGTCGCGCTCCAGCCGCGCCAGCTCGGCCGCCTTGCCCATCCCCACGATGCCGGGGACGTTCAGCGTGCCGGAGCGGAAGCCGCGCTCGTGGCCGCCGCCGTCCATCTCGGCGACGAGGCGCACGCGCGGCTTGCGGCGGACGTAGAGCGCGCCCACGCCCTTCGGGCCGTACATCTTGTGCGCGGAGATCGAGGCGAGGTCCACGTTCATGGCCTCGACGTCGAACGGGATCTTCCCGATCGACTGCACCGCGTCGCAGTGGAACACCACGCCCGCCTCGCGGGCGATGCGGCCGATCTCGGCGATGGGGTGGACCACGCCGGTCTCGTTGTTCGCGTGCATCACCGAGACGAGGATGGTGTCGGGGCGGAGCGCCGCCTTCACCTTGGCGGGATCGAGCCGGCCGTCGCGCTCGGGCTCGAGGAAGGTGACCTCGAAGCCCTGCCGCTCGAGGGCGTGCATCGAGTCGAGCACCGCCTTGTGCTCGGTCTTGCAGGTGACGAGGTGCTTCCCCTTGGCCTGGTAGAAGTGCGCCGCGCCCTTGACCGCCAGGTTGTCGGACTCGGTGGCGCCGCTCGTCCAGACGATCTCCTTGGCCGAGGCGCCGATCAGCTTCGCGACCTCCTCGCGGGCTGCCTCCACCGCCTCCTCGGCCTTCCAGCCGAAGGCGTGGCTCTTCGACGCAGCGTTCCCGTACTCGGTGGTGAAGTACGGGAGCATGGCCTCCAGCACGCGCGGATCGACGGGCGTCGTCGCGTGGTAATCCATGTAGATGGGAATCTTCATCGCGCCCGGAACCTCTAAGATGCAGGGGCCTCGGCCGTGACCAACGTGGACGGCCGGGGTCGAGTATAAAGATTCACGTCATCGGGTCAAGCGGCCCCCCTCTACCAAACTATCGGGCGCGACAGGACTTTTTTTCTTAGATCCGCAAGGCCATTCGAATGCGCTTCGCCATCCGCATCCTCCTCGCCGCCCTCACCTTCGCCGCCGTGGCGTGGATTCCAGACCTGATCGGTCTCGGACCCGCTGGGGGGTCGAGCGATCTGCGCCTCGGCGCGCTCCTGGCGGAAGGGTCGATCCTGGCGTTCGCGGTCGCGTTCGCCGGCGGGGTGGCGACCAGCCTCACACCGTGCGTGTACCCCCTCATCCCCATCACCGTCTCGATCTTCGGCGCCCGCAAGGCGGGCTCGCGCGGCGAGGCGATGGCGGTCTCGGCGCTCTACGTGCTCGGCATCGCCGCCATGTACTCCGCCCTCGGGGTGGGGGCGGCGCTCACCGGCAAGGCGTTCGGCAGCGTGATGCAGAACCCGTGGGTGATCGGGTTCGTGGCGATCGTGCTCGCCGCCATGGCCGCCTCGATGTTCGGCGCCTTCGAGCTGCAGCTCCCGCCCTCGCTGCAGGCGCGCCTCAACGGCGTGGGCGGCGCGGGGCGCGCCGGCGCCTTCGCGATGGGGCTCGTCTCCGGGATCATCGCCGCCCCCTGCACCGGGCCGGTGCTCGCCGCCGCGCTCACCTTCGTGGCGGCCAAGGGCTCGGTCGCGTTCGGCTTCGGCATCATGTTCGCGTACGCGCTCGGCATGGGGCTGCTGTTCTTCCTCATCGGCGCGTTCTCCATCTCGCTCCCCAAGAGCGGGGCGTGGATGGAGACGGTGAAGTCGGTGTTCGGCGTGGCGCTGCTCGCGGCCGCGCTGATCTTCCTGAAGGACGCGTTCCCCGCGCTGAAGCCGCTGTTCTCGGCGGCACGCGGCGCGGCGTTCGCGGCGGCCGGCGCCGCGGCGCTCGGCGTGCTGGCGGGCGCGCTCTCCGGGAGCTTCCACGCGCCGGCGCGCCAGCGGCTCGCGAAGGGGCTCGGGGTCGCGCTGCTGGTGGGCGGGATCGCCTACGCGGCCGGCGCGGCCGGCGCCCGCGAGCGGGCGCGCGCGCACGCCGGCTTTGCCTGGATCCACTCCGAGGAGGAGGCGCTCGCGCTCGCGAAGGCCGAGGGCCGGCCGGTCATCATCGACTTCTGGGCCGACTGGTGCACCGCCTGCAAGGAGCTCGACAAGATCGCCTGGGCGAAGCCCGAGGTGCAGGAGGAGGCCGCCCGGTTCGTGGCGGTGAAGCTCGACGGCACCGACGGCTCCGACGCGTTCAACGCGCTCGCCGAGAAGTACGGCGTGGTGGGCATGCCCACCGTCATCTTCATCGACCCGCGCGGCCGCGAGGTGCCGGACCGCGTGATGGGCGCGATCTCCGCCGGCGAGATGGTGCAGAAGCTCCGCGCGGTGGACGGCGCCTGCGAGGGCAAGCCGCCGCCGGCGACGCCCGCGGCGGTGCAGGGCGAGCAGGTCGCGATGGCCTGCGCCGCGCGCTGGTAGCCGCTCCCGGCGGGCCTTCGGCCCGCTCGCTCATCGCGAGCCTAGCGCGGCCCGTGGGGGCCGCGCGGAGTCGAGGGGCGCTCAGGGTCGCCACGCGCCAGGGACGCCGCGGGCGCAGTCGCACTGTCCCGGGGGACGGGGGCGGCTCGATCCGGCGGCGTCCCTCCTCCGGCCGGTGCTAGGAAGCGCGCGCCGCGTGCGACGGAGGGCGAACCTGCCCCCGCCGCGCGCGCGGGGGACATCCCCGGGGCGCCCCTCCACCGGCCCCGGCCTGGGTTCGACACCATGCGTTTCCGCACCGCGCTCGCCGCCGCCGCGATCGCCCTCTCCGCCGCCTGCTCCGGCTCGTCCGGCTCCTCCGGCCCGTCCGGCGGCCCGCCACCCGCCCCGCTCACCGTGGTCGAGGTGGTCCCGGCCGACGGCGCCACCGGCGTCTCCCCGAGCGCGCCGGTGCGCGTCACGTTCTCCGAGGCGGTGGACCCGGCCACGCTGCAGGGCGCGATCGCGGTCGCCGGCGCGACCGGCACGGTGACCGTCTCCGGCGCGGTGGCGACGTTCACCCCGGCGGTCCTCGTCGGCGACACGACCTACGCGGCCCGCGTGGCGGCGGGCGTGCGGAGCCTGGCGGGCGGCGCGCTCGCCGCCGACCACGCGTGGTCGTTCACCACGGGCGCGAACCGCGCGCCGGTGGCGGTCGCCGGGGCCGACCAGGACGTCGCGACCGGCGCGCCGGTGGCGCTCGACGCCTCGGGCAGCGTGGATCCGGACGGCGCCGGCCTCGAGTACGCCTGGACGCAGGTGGCCGGGCCGGACGTGACCGGCGGCGCGGGCGCGCTCCACGGGCCGGCGCCGGCGTTCACAGCGCCGGCCGAGGTCTCCACGCTGGTGTTCGACCTCACGGTCCGCGACGGCCAGTCGGAGAGCGCGCCGGATCGCACCGTGGTCACCGTGCTGCGCAACCCCGCCGCCGCGCTGTTCGTCGCGCCGGGGGGCGACGACACCGCCGCCGGCACCCGCGCCGCCCCGCTCGCCACGCTCCGCGTCGCCATCGAGCGGCTGGGCGGGCCGGGCGGCGCGGTGCCGGGCGCCGGCGTCTACGCGGCGGCCGGGACCTACTTCGGCCCGGTCGTGCTCGCGAGCGGCGTCTCGCTGTACGGCGGCTTCGACCCCGCCACCTGGCTGCGCGACGCCGCGGCGCCGAGCGTCATCGGGAACTCGCTCCGGGGCGTCGTCGTCACCGGCGCGACCGGCGTGGTGGTGGACGGCTTCACCCTCGCCGCCGGCGACGCCATCTCCCCGGGCTTCAGCTCGTTCGGCGCGTTCCTGGTGGACTCCGAGGTGACGTTCTCGCGCTGCGCCATCGCGGCCGGGAACGGCCAGGCCGGCGCGGCGGGCGGCGCCGGCGTGGAGGGCGCGCCGGGGAACGCCGGCGGCGCCGGCGGCGGCGGCTCGTGCGACGGCGCCACGGTGGGCGCGGGCGGCGCGGCCGGGCTGGGCGCGTGGTCCGGCGGACCCGGGGGAGCGGGCGGCGCGGAGGGCGCGAACGCGGGCAGGAACGGCTCGTCCGGCGGCGGCGCGAACGGCGGCGCCTCGGGCGGAGGCGGCGCGTACGGCAAGCCCGGCCAGCGCGGCCAGGACGGCGCCACGGGCGGCGACGGGTTCCAGGGCCTGAACGGCGCGCCCGGCGGCGGGTTCGGCGCGCTCCTGCCGCTGCCCGACGCGTACCGCACGAGCGACGGGTTCGGCGGCGGCACCGGCGGCGACGGCTTCGGCGGCGGAGGCGGTGGGGGCGGCGGCGGGCAGGGGCCCTGCGGGTTCCTGGAGTGCGACGAGGGCTCCGGCAACGGCGGCGGCGGCGGCGGCTCGGGCGGGCGGCTCGGCACCGGCGGCGGAGGGGGCCGCGGGGGCGGCGCCTCCCTCGGCGTCGTGGTGGTCCGCGGCGCGGTGGTGCTGCGCGACACCTCGGTGCGCGCCGGGAACGGCGGGGCCGGCGGCGCCGGGGGTGCGGGCGGCCTCGGGGGCCCGGGCGGCCGCGGCGGGGCGGGCGGCGCCACCTGCACCGGCGAGGTCGGCGGCGGCGGCAACGGCGGCGCCGGGGGGCGCGGCGGCGACGGCGGCTGGGGCGGCGGCGGGGGCGGCGGCCCGAGCGTCGCGCTGCTGAACGAGGGGGGCGCGGTGACGGTGGAGGGCGCGAGCACGCTCACGCCCGGCGCCGGCGGCGCGGGCGGCGCCGCAGCCCGGCCCGGCGCGCAGGGCGTCAGCCACGCGCGCTGGGATCGGTGATCGGAGGGGGCGCCGAGGGCGCACTCACGTCACCAGCAGGGAGGGGCCCCGACGGCTCCGCCGGCGGGGCGAGTGCGCAGCCCTCGTTCGCGCCGCGCAGCGGCGCCCGCGGGGACCTCGCGCGAGCCCGCGCAAGCGGGCGCGCGAGGTCACGGGCCCCGCGCAGCAGGAGTGGGGCCCCGACGAGCTTCGCTCGGCGGGGCGAGGGCGCAGCCCTCGCTGCGATCAGAACGCCCTGAACCCGCCCACGATCAGGAACGTCAGCTCGCCCCGCGTCTCCTTCAGCGGGGCGTCGCCCGCGCCGGCGCGCACGCCCACGCCGGCGCGGGCACCCAGCGTGAAGTCGCCGTAGAACGGCGCCTCGTACGCGAAGGTGACGCGCGGCAGGAACAGCAGGCCGGCGTCGTGCCGCACGGTGAACACGAGCGGCAGCTCGCCCAGCGCCGAGGCGACGCCGCCCCCGGCGCGGCGCGAGAGCGCGAGGCCGGGCGCGACCTCGAGCCCGCGATCGGTGTGGTTCTTCGAGTCGATCCAGGTGCCGCCGAAGTTCGCGTACCAGGCCACCGCCAGGCGGGCGGCGACGTCGAGCCCGCTCGAGCGCCCCAGGCCGCGGCGGTACCAGCCGCCGAGGCGGAGCTCGGTCTTGGCCCAGTCCAGCGACGCGAGGGCGCCCAGGTCGTCGATCCGGGTGAGCCCCTGCCCGTACATGGCGCCGAGCGAGGGCCAGCCCGCCTCGACCTCGACGGCGGAGCCGCCGCCGAGCGGCTCGGCGGAGAGCAGCGAGCGCAGCGGGGCGCGCCCGACCGCCGACGGGGCCGGCGCGGCGGGCGCGGGCGCGGCCTCGTAGCGCGCGGGTGGCGGACGCGCGGGCGCGGCGGCCGGCGCCGGCCGGGCCTCCGGCGGCGGGGCGTCGGTCGGCGTGCCGGCCGGCGCGTCCTGGGACGGCGGCGGCGGCGGAGGGAGCATCGCGCCGGGCGGCGGCGCCGGGCTGCGCTTCCCCTTCTCCGGCAAGGGCGGGTTCCCGCCGAACGGCGCGTCGCCGGGGTTCGCCTGCGCGAGCAGGGTGCCCGGGGCGGCGAGGACGAGGTGGAGCGCGGCGACGGTGGCGAGCATGGCGGTTCCTCCGGAGCCGCGGATTCTAGACGGCCGCTCCGAGTTCGGAAACGCTCCGCGAGCGAAGCGATTCCGCGCGCGTCGCGGCCGCAGCCCGTCCGCGCGGCGCCGCCCCGTTCCGACCTCCCGCGCACGCGGGCGCGCGAGGTCACGGGACCCGCGGGGCAGGGTGGGGCCCCGCGGAGCTCCGCTCCGTGGGGCGGGGCGGCTCGCGCGCAGCCGCGTCCGCGCGGAACCGCCCCGTTCCCACCACCTCCCACGCCCCCCGCGCCCGCGGGGACCTCGCGCGAGCCCGCGCACGCGGGCGCGCGAGGTCACGGGACCCGCGGGGCAGGGTGGGGCCCCGCGGAGCTCCGCTCCGTGGGGCGGGGCCGCAGGCCCCGTACTAGTTGACACCCCGGCCACCCCCGGCTAGAGAGGAGGCCCCTTCGCCCAGGTGGCGGAACTGGTAGACGCACCAGATTCAGGGTCTGGCGGCCTCAAAACCGTGGAGGTTCGAATCCTCTCCTGGGCACTGACCGGCGGGCGAAAGCCCGCCGGTCTTTTTTTCGCCTCGGCGCGCCGATCCGGCGCCCTCCCCGGCCGGCCCGCGCCACGATCCGCCGGCGCGCCCGGCGCGGCGGGGAGCCCCCGGCCCGGCGCGTATTGACATCCCCGGCCGTCTGCATATTTATGCAGCCCCATGCATAGCCATTCGGCCGCGGTGATCGGCGCGTCCGGTTACTCCGGCCTCGAGCTCACCCGCCTGCTGGCGCGCCACCCGCACGCGCGCCTCACGTCCATCTACTCCGACCGCTGGAGCGGCGAGCGCGCCGGCGCGCGCCTCCCGCTCCCCGGCCCCGCCGCCTCGCTCGCGTACCTGCCGCTCGCCGAGGGCGAGGCCGCCGACGCCGACGTGGTGTTCCTGGCCACGCCGGCCGAGGTGTCCGCGGAGCTCGTGCCGCGGCTGCTCGCGCGCGGCGCGAAGCTGGTGGTGGACCTGTCCGGCGCGTTCCGGCTCACCGACCCCGCCGCCTATCCGGCCTGGTACGGCTTCACCCACCCCGCCCCCGAGCTGCTCGCCGAGGCGCGCTACGGCTGCCCGGAGCTGGGCCGCGAGGCGCTCGCCGGCGCGCGGCTGGTCACGAACCCGGGCTGCTACGCCACCACCATCGCGCTGGCGCTCGCGCCGCTGGTGCGCAGCGGCGTGGCCTCGCCGGACGGCATCGCGGTGACCGGCCTGTCCGGCGTGTCCGGCGCCGGCCGCAAGTCGAGCGAGGACTACAGCTTCGTCGAGGTCTCGGACGACCTGCGCGCCTACCGGCTCGGCCGCCACCAGCACGTCCCGGAGATCGAGCAGACCGTGGCGCGCCACGCCGGCGCCTGCGGGCCCATCTCCTTCTCCCCGGTGCTCGTGCCCATCCGCCGCGGCATCCTCGCCACCGCCGTCCTGCGCCCCGCCCCCGGCGCGACGCAGGCCGACGTGGCCGCCGCGCTGGAGCGCGCCTACGGCGACGAGCCGTTCGTCTCGGTGCGCGCGCCGGACCGGGTGATGGTGAAGGACGTGGTGCACACCAACCGCTGCCACGTCGGCGCGGCGCTGGACCCGCGCGCCGGCGCCCTGGTGGCGGTCTCCGCCATCGACAACCTGGTGAAGGGCGCCGCCGGGCAGGCGGTGCAGTCCATGAACGTCGCGCTGGGCTGGCCCGAGGCGGCCGGCCTCGACCTGCTGGGAGGCTAGCGGTGAGGATCCCGAAGGGCTTCCGGTTCGGCGGCGTGGCGTGCGGGCTGAAGCCGCAGCGCCGCGATCTCGCGCTCGTCGTCTCCGACCACCCGGCCGCCGCGGCCGGCCTGTTCACCATCAACAAGGCCGCCGCCGCGCCGGTGCTCGACGCGCGCACCCGCGTGCCCGCCGAGGGCATCCGCGCCATCGTGGTGAACTCCGGCAACGCGAACGCGCTCACCGGCCCGGCCGGCCTCGACGACGTCACCGTGATCCGCAGCGCGGTCGCCGACGCGCTCGGGATCCAGAAGCGCGCGGTGCTCACCGCGTCCACCGGGGTCATCGGCGCGCGCCTGCCGGCCATGAAGGTGGTCACCGCGATGCCGGCGCTCGTCGATCAGCTCGGCGACCACCCGGACCTCGCCGCCGAGGCGATCATGACCACCGACACGCGGCCGAAGATGGCCGCGCGCGAGGTGACGCTGGGCGGGAAGACCGCCATCGTGACCGCGATCTGCAAGGGCTCGGGCATGCTCGCGCCGCAGCTCGCGACCACCATCTGCCTGCTGGTCACCGACGCGGCGGTGACCCCGCGCGCGCTGCAGGACGCGCTCGCCCGCGCGGTGCACCGCACCCTGGAGATGGTGACGGTGGACGGCGAGATGTCCACCAACGACACGGTCTACGCGCTCGCGAACGGCCTGGCCGGCAACCCGCGCATCTCCGACCCGGGGCCGGACCTGGACCGGCTGGAGACGGCGCTCTCCGACCTGCTGGAGGAGATGGCCCGCGCCATGGCCGCCGACGGCGAGGGCGCCACCAAGCTCGTCGAGGTGGTGGTGTCCGGCGCCCCGTCCGACGAGGCGGCGCGCGACTGCGCCCGCGCCGTCGCCTCGTCGCCGCTCGTGAAGGCGGCCCTGTTCGGCGCCGATCCGAACTGGGGCCGCGTGCTCGCCACGGTGGGCGCGCGCGCCGGCGCCATGAGCTACCCCATCGACCCGTACCGGGCGCGGGTGGTGCTGCAGGGCGTGACGGTGTTCGAGGGCGGCGCGCCGGTGGAGCTCGACCGCGAGATGCTCCGCACGCGCATGCGCGACAGCCGCATCGACGTGCTCGTCGAGCTCGCCGACGGCGCGGCGCGCGCGGTCGCCTGGGGCTGCGACCTCTCCTACGACTACGTGAAGATCAACGCCGACTACACCTCGCTCATCGTGCAGCGGCCCGACGGCGGCGTCGGCAAGGACGACCGCGTCTCCAACTACAGCCCGGCGTTCAAGCGGACGCTGCTGGCCGAGGCCCTGAAGTACATCGCCGCGTTCTCCGGGCAGGTGGCGGTCATCAAGTACGGCGGCGCCGCCATGGTGAAGGACAGCCTGAAGGCGGCGTTCGCCGAGGACGTGACGCTGCTGAAGAAGGTCGGGCTGAAGCCGGTGGTGGTGCACGGCGGCGCGCCGGAGATCACCCGCACGCTCGAGAAGCTCGGGGAGCGGAGCGAGTTCGTGGACGGCATGCGCATCACCGACGCGCAGAGCCTGCCCGTCGTGGAGATGGTGCTCACCGGCAAGGTGAACCAGGAGCTGGTGGCGCTGCTCAACGCGCGCAGCGCCGGGGCGGTGGGCCTCTCCGGCAAGGACGGGCAGCTGCTGCGCGCCCGCAAGGCGGTGCACGAGTCCGGCCGCGACCTCGGCTACGTGGGCGAGGTGGTGGAGGTGAACACGAAGTTCCTCCGCATGTTCCTGGACGGCGGCTACGTCCCGGTGATCTCGCCCATCGGCCTCACCGAGGAGGGCACCGGCCTGTCCATCAACGCCGACGACGTGGCCGCGGCCATCGCGGTGGCGCTCGGCGCGCCGAAGCTCATCTACCTGACCGACGTCCCCGGGGTGCTGGAGTCGGCGCCGGACGGGCAGCTCGTCCGCCAGCTCACGCTCGCCGACCTCGACCGCCGCATCCAGGCGGGCGCCATCACCGGCGGCATGAAGTGGAAGGCCTGGGCCATCCAGACCGCGCTGCGCGGCGGGGTGGGCCGGGTCCACGTCCTCGACGGCCGGCAGCCGCACACCGTCATCGCCGAGCTCTTCACCGACCGCGGGGTGGGCTCGCTCGTCACCGCATGACCTCCGCCGACCGCCGCCGCGACGCCGTCGCCCGCATCATCCGCGCCCGCCGCATCGGGACGCAGGAGGAGCTGCTCGCCGCGCTGGAGCGGGCCGGCTTCCGCGCCACCCAGGCGACCCTCTCGCGCGACCTGGCCCGGCTGGGCGCGCGGCGCGTCTCCGGGCCGGAGGGCGCGGTGTACGAGCTGGGCGCCGACGGCGCCGACGGCGCCGACGGCGGCCTGGCCGCGCTGCGCGGGCTGGTGAGCAGCATCGCGGCGAACGCCTCGATGGTCGTCATCCGCACCCACCCCGGCAGCGCGCCCGCCATCGCGCGCGCCATCGACCTCGCCCAGCCGCCGGAGGTGCTCGGCACCATCGCCGGCGACGACACCATCTTCGTCGCGCCCGCCGGCGAGCTGCGCCCGCGGCGGCTCGCGGCGCGGCTCGCCGAGCTGCTCGGCACCCCCTCCGCGCTGGCCGGCGAGGGCGGCGACCGGACCCACTGACCCACGCCTCGCACGCGCGGCCCCAACTCCCGCTTTCGCGCCGCGCGCACCCGTCGTAGCTTGTGCCGGCATGCGCCGCCCCCCCCTCGTCCTCGCAGCCGCGCTGCTCGCCGGGAGCACCGGCTGCGTCGCCCACATGCCCCGCTCCGACGAGCCCACCATGCTGCTCGAGCGCAGCTACGTGGGCGCGTCCACCGCGAGCGGCCAGTCCTTCGAGGCGGCGCCCGCCTTCCACGTCCTGCTGCACAACGGGCTCGACGACCCGGAGGTCTTCGACCACGGCGGCTGGGCGAGCGCGCTCTCCGCCTCGTTCCTGGCCACGCTGCGGGTGTCGCGCGGCGACTCGGCGCCGGTGCGCACGCCGACCTACGAGCCGCGCGCGAAGCTGCAGCTCTTCCGGCTCGATCCGGCCGGCGCGCGCCCGGCGCCCTCGGCCCCCCGGCCCTGGATGCGGATGGCGGTGCTGGAGCTGGGCGGCGGCCACCGCTCCAACGGGCAGCGCGGGTGCTCGCTCGACGAGCACGTGCGCCGCCCCGGCGACGGAGACTGGGAGTGCGCCGCCGCCACCGACCCGCCCTCCACCGCGCTCAACCTCGACGACGGGAGCTTCACCACGAACTACGTCGCCGGCGGCGCCTACCTGCGCCTGCTACGCACCGGCGATCAGCCCGGCGCGTTCACCTCCGCGGTCACGGTCGGCGGCGGCCTCGAGTACGAGGTCGCCTGCGCCCTGGGCGCGTGCATGCCGCAGGGCATGCGCCGCCGCTTCGGGCCGGTGAACGCCCGGTACCTGGCCGAGTGGGAGGCGCTGGTGCTGCGCGGGCGCACGCGGCGGCTGCCGCTCTTCGGCACCGTCCACCTGGACAGCAGCGTGCGGGCCACGCTCTCCGGCAACGTGCACCTGGGCGCCGCGCGCGGCCCGTTCGGCGACCTGTCGGCGGAGGTCGCCATCCTGCCCCGCAACCCGAAGGGCATGGTGATGGGCCTCTTCGTGCGGCGCCACCTCGGGTACGACTACCTCAACATTCGCTTCGAGGAGCGGCTCGACGCGTGGCTGTTCGGCCTGGTGCTCGACCCGACGCCGCTGGACGGCGCGCGGCGCTGATCAGCCCACCCGCTTCCACTCGTCGTTGGAGCGGAGCACGCAGTCCTCGATGGCGAGGCCGGCGAAGTAGTTGCCGGTGACGGCGAGCTTCCCGCCGGCGAGGCAGCGGTCCAGCTCCGCCACGATGCCCGCGTGCCCGAGCGCGGGCGACGGCAGCGTGGTCCGCCGCTCCACCGGCGTCCCGAGGCGCTCCACCGGCACGCGCAGCACCTCGCTCATCCGCTTCAGCCGCTGCTCGCGCGAGACGCCGTCGCGGAAGTGGAACGCGAACGCGCGCATCCTCGGATCCGGGAACGGGTCGCGCGTCACGCACGAGAAGAACAGGTCGTCCACCGGCACGAGGAACGCGCACTCCGGCATCCAGCACTCGGCCCGCGGCAGCACCACGCCCATGCTGTCCACCCGGACCGTGCCCACCCGGCGGATCCCGGTGGCGAGCTCGTGGAAGTCGTCCTCGAGCATGGCCGCCGCCGCGTCGGGCGGGGCCGCCACCGCCACCAGCGGCGCCTCCAGCGTCCGCCCGTCGGCGGTGGTCACCGCGAACCCGCCGGCGGTGCGCGCCACGCGGCGGACCTCGACGCCGGTCTCGACGGTCACGCCCTTCGAGCGCGCCGCGGCGTCGGCCACGAGCTGCAGGCCACCGTCGAAGCCGAAGCTGCGGACGAACTCCTCCCGGCGCGGACGCTTCTTGAACAGCGAGCCCGCGCCCTCCAGCGGGAACCCGTCGGCCTTCTGCGAGGGCACCGCGGCGAAGAACGGGGAGATGACGCGGTCGTAGTTCCCGCGGCCGAGCAGCCGCGAGTAGTACGAGTAGACGGTCTCGCCCTCCTTCTTGCGGAACATCCCGGCCGGGAAGTGCACCGCGGCCTCGAGCCAGTTGAGCTGGAGCAGCACCTTGGGTGGGGTGAGCCAGCGATAGGTGCCGTCGCGGAGCAGCCCGAAGCTGCCGCGCGCGGGGCCGCGCTGGACGATCTTGCCGGCGACGCCGCCGCCCACCGCGATGTCGAGGAACGCGCCGTAGCTGTTGTAGACGGTGTGCGCGCCCATCTCGAACCAGAAGCCGTCGGGGCGCCGCTCCGAGTGGAGGCATCCTCCGACGCGCCGGTCGCGCTCCAGCACCAGCACCTGCCTGCCCGCCTGCCCCGCCTTCCAGGCGAACGCGAGCCCGCTGATGCCCGCGCCGACCACGATGACGTCTGCCATGTCGATGGACCTTCCGGTGCGTGACGTCCCCGCCGAGAGGACGAGGAAGCCTCGCAGAGAATGCCGCGACGCGCCAGAGGGCTTTTCGCCCGCCGCGCGCACGTCCGGGGGGCCGTCCGCGCGGCGCTCCGCCGCGCTGGCCGGGGCGGTTTGATTGGTCTAGAAACGTCGCATGCGTTTGCGGATCGGCTTCATCGGCCTCGGGACGATGGGCGAGCCCATCGCCAACAACCTCCGCCGGGCTGGCCACGATCTCACGGTCTGGAACCGCACGCCGGCCCGGGCGGAGCACATCGTGTCCAGGGGCGGGAAGCGCGCCGCCACGCCGCGCGAGTGCGCGAGCGGCAGGGACGCGGTCTTCACCTGCGTCTCCGACGAGCGCGCGCTCGACGCGGTCCTCGACGGCCCCGACGGCGCGCTCGCCGGCCTGCGCGAGGGGGACGTGCTGGTGGACCTCACCACCGCCGGCGTCGCCTGCGCCCGCGCAGTCGCCGCCCGCGTGGCGGAGCGCGGCGCGCGCTTCGTCGCCTGCCCGATCCTCGGCTCCAGGACCGCGGCGGAGCAGGCGCAGGTGGTGCTGGTGGCGGGCGGCCCGGCGGCGGCGCGCGAGCGGCTGCGCCCGGCGCTGCACGCGATCTCGGCCCGGCTGTTCGAGCTCGACGACCCGGCGCAGGCCGCGCTGATGAAGCTGTGCGTGAACGCGATCGGCGGCGCGATGATGACCGCGTTCGGCGAGGCGCTGGCGCTCGCCTCCGCCGGCGGCGTCGAGCCGTCGCGCCTGGTCGAGGTGCTCCAGGCGTCCGCCTTCCACTCGCCGCTCTACCTCGTGAAGGGCGAGCTGGTGCAGAAGCAGGACTGGGCGCCGCGCTTCCGCATCGCGCTCGCCGAGAAGGACCAGCGCCTCGCGCAGGAGGCGGCGGCCGAGCTCGGCGCCCGCGTCCCCGTCAGCGAGGCCGTGCGCACGCTGATGGCGGCCGCGACCGAGGGCGGCCGCGGCGATCAGGACGTCGCGGCGCTCGCCGCGCTCTACCTGGACTGGATGCGGAAGCGGTAGCGCGGCCGCCGCCTACGGCGACCCTTCCGCCAGCGCGCGGCGCGGCGGCCCGTCGGGCTGCAGCGCCTCGCCGACGGCGCGGACCAGGTCGTCGAGGTGGAACGGCTTCCGGACGTACCCGGCCGCCGGCGCGATCCGCTCCACCTCGCGCGCCACCTCGTCGGGCGGCGACGCCGACACGAACAGCACCCGCGGGCACCGCTCGCCCAGCGCGGCGCGCAGCTCCTGGAACAGCGTCGCGCCGTCCATGCCCGGCATGCGGAAGTCGAGCAGCGCGAGGTCGGGCGGGTTCCGCCGCGCGAGGGCCAGCGCCTCGCCGGCGTCGCAGGTCGAGACCGCGGCGTGGCCCATCCGGCGGAGCGCCAGCTCGATGGCCCGGCGCACGATGTCGGTGTCGTCCACGATGAGAACCTGCGCCACGGCGCCTCCAACCCCCTGCCGCCGGCGCGATGCGTCCCGCGTGCCGGGCGCCGGCCCACGATTTTCGGGAGGATCTCCCGCTGTCGGGCGACCCTGGGTCATTCGTTCCCGGGACGGTCGCCCCACCCCGTACGGTGCGTTCAGCTCGCACCGCGCGTCAGGCGTACCGCGCCAGCGTGCGTCGGACCGTCTCGGCGAACGCCCGCCGCGCGGCGGCCGGCGCGACCACCTCGGCCCCGCCGCCCAGCGAGAGCGCGAACCGCGTGGCCCAGTCGTTCCCGGCGCCGGCCACCTCCACCACCGCCCCGCCGCCCGGCGTCCGCTCCACCAGCGAGATGCCGGGGCGCGAGAGCGCCCACGGGGCCGCTTCCGCGCCGAGCCGGATCCGCACCGGCTCGCCGGCCGCCTCGGAGAACAGCCGGGCCCTGGCCAGCTCGGCCTCGGTGGGCGGCTCGAAGCGGTCCGGGAGCAGCGTGCACTCGCGGATCCGGTCCAGGCGGAAGGCGAGCGCCTTCCCGCGCTCGGCGTCGTGGCCGTACAGGTACCAGTGGCCGAAGCGCTGCGCGAGCGTGTACGGGCGCACGGTCCGGTCGGTCTCGGCGTCGCGCGACGCGGAGTGGTAGGCGAGGCGCACCGCGCGCCGCTCGGCGATGGCGCGCTGGAGCCGGCCCAGCACCGAGTCGCGCGCCGGCGGGGCGCCGGCGTAGATGCGCTCCACCAGCTCGTCGAAGCTGGCGCGCCGGTCGCGCGGGACCGAGTCGCGGAGCGCCTTCACCGCGCGCTCGCGCCCCTCGCCGCCCAGCGCCGCCGCGGCCGCGGCGAGCGCGGCGGCCTCGCTCTCGGTGAACCGCGGCGGGCGCGAGAAGCTCTGGTGCAGCGCCACGTAGACGCGGTCGCCCTCGACGTACAGGTCGAGGAAGTCGTCCGGCGCGAACGGGGGCGAGCCCACCTCGAGCAGGAAGTCGAGGTCCTCGAGCAGCTCCTTCTCGGTGCAGCCGCAGCGCCGCGCCAGGTCGCGCACCGGGATGCCGGGGTGGCGGACCGCGTACGGCACCAGGAACAGCACGCGGCGGAGGCGGTCGCGCGGGTCGGCCTTCTTCGGCGCGGCGGGCGCGCCGGCGGCGGCGCGGGACGGTGCGCGAGCGGGACCGCGGACCGGCTTCGCGGCCGGCTTCGCGCCCGGCTTCGCCCTGGCCGGCGCCTTCGAGGAGACCTTCGCCCGCGCCCCGGCGGGACGGCGCTTCGATCCGGCGGCGCTCACGCGAGCTCCTCCGCCAGCCGGTCGAGGACCGCCCGGGCCCGCTCGCGCAGCGCCTTCGGCGCGAGGAGCTCGGCGCGGTCGCCGAGCGCGAGCACGTGGCGCAGGAACCCCTCGCCGTTGGTCGCGTCCACCTCCACCAGCGTGGCCCCGCCGTCCTCCCGCACGCGGGCGCGCGGGCCGAACGAGGCGAGCACCTCCGCCGAGACCGGCGGCTCGAGCCGCGCCTTGCACCGCACCGGCGCGTGCACGGCGTACTCCCAGGCCTCGCGGGTCGCGTGATCGGCGAGCGAGAACTCCTGGAGCGGCTTGAAGTCCGGCGTGCGGGGCGCCGACGCGTTCACCGTCAGCGACTCGATCCGCGACACGTGGAAGGTGCGCAGGTCGCGGCGCAGGTGGCACCAGCCGACCAGGAACCAGGCGCCGCCGCGCTGGAACAGGCCGTACGGGTCCACCTCGCGCTCGGTCCGCTCGCGGCGCTCGGCGCCGAGGTAGGCGAGGCGCACGCGCTTCTTCAGCGCGATGGCGCGGGACAGCTCCTCGACGGTGGGCGCCACCCTGGGCGCGCCGCCGTCGCCCTCGCCCAGCCGGCGCGCCGCGACCGCGGCCGCCTCCGAGGCGCCGGGCGCGCGCGCCGCGAACGACAGCTTGTTGAGCGCGTGCGCGAGATCGCGGGCGTAGGGAAACGCGCCGGTGGCGAGCGCGGCCGAGCCGGCCAGGTAGAGGAGCGCCAGGTCCTCGGGCGGGAGCTTCAGATCCGGCAGGTAGAACTCGTCCCGATCGATGAGGTAGCCGGCGGGGAGATCCTCGTCGCCGCTCGCGTAGCGCACCGGGATCCCGAGCTCGAGCAGGTCGGCCTTGTCGCGCTCGAACTTGCGGATGGCGGCCTCGCCCTTGCCGCCGTAGTCCTCGGGGAACTGCTCCTGGATCTCGCGCCAGGAGACCGGCTCGGCGGCCTTGAGGAGGAGCGCCGCGAGATCGAGGAGCCGCTGATCCTTCTGCATCGCGCGTGAACGTCGCAGAGCCCGCCCGGCCAGTCAATGTGCTAAGCTGGCAGTTCCCCCGGGAGCGCGGGAGCGTGCTGATGGCAGGGCTGGGACTCGGTCCACCCGACTTCGCGCTGTTCGAGCTCGGCGATCCCGACGAGCGCGCCCGGGCCCTCGACGAGGAGCTCCAGCCGAAGCTCCTCGCCCTCGGCGTCCAGTGCAACTCCGGCCTCGCGCGGGTCGCGGGCAAGGAGCTGTTCGTCCACCCCGGGAAGCTGCCGCGCCGCCGCAACGCCGCGCCCGAGGAGGTGCTGGTCGCCTTCTCCGACAGCCCGAAGGGCTACCGCGGGCTCGCCTTCCTCGCGGTGGTGATGACCCGCGAGCACCTGCACGCCCGCGTGGGCGTGCGGGGCGACTCGCCCCGGCGGGCCGGCATGCAGCGCGCGCTCGAGCGCGAGGCCGCCAACCTGGCGCGCAAGGGGAAGCCGTTCCGGAAGCTCCGGGAGTTCCTGGAGTGGAACCACGAGGAGCTGCCCGAGCTCGCCCCGGCTCACTCGGCCGCGTTCTGGCTGGAGATGGGCGAGGCGCTCGCGCCCGGCGGCCCGGGCCTCGACCTCGGGATCGCGTGGAGCCAGGAGGAGGCGCGGAGCATCGCGCTCGGCGACCTCCTCGGCGTGTTCCGCGACCTCGCGCCCCTGTACAAGGTCCTCGCCAACGCGGAGTGAGGCGGGGGGGCGCTGGCCCTTCGACTCCGGCCGCGCCTGCGGCGCGGCCTACGCTCAGGGTGAGCGTAGGTTCAGGCGGATCCGCTCAGGGTGAGCGGACGCCCGGAGCTCCGCTCGCCCCGAGCCTGTCGAGGGGCGGGCGGAGCCCGCTCGACGCGCGTCAGGCCGCGCTCGACCCGCCGGCGTCGCCCTCGCCCTCGCCCTCCGGCGCGGCGGGCGGGGTCGCCGCCTCGGCGCGGGCGGCCTCCTGCTGCGTGAGGCGCCGCTCCTCGCGGGCGGCCTGGCGCACGGCCTCGACCAGCTCGTCGTGATCCTTGCGCAGCGCCTCGTGGCGGCGGCGCAGCTCGGCGTACCGGTCGCCGGCGAGCTCGAGCTCGCTCTTCTGGACGATGTAGACGCGCTTCTCGGTCTCGAGCCGGCCGCGGACGTTCTTCACGTCCTTCTCCAGGTCGGCGACCCGCTTGCGCGCCTCGGCCAGCTTCGCCTCCGCCTTGTCGGCCCGGTCCTTCTCCGCGGCGAGGCGGCCGTCGTCCACGGCCGGCGCGGCGGGGGCGGCGGCCTGCGGCACGGGCGCGACCGGCGCGGGCGCGGGCGCGGCGGCCACGGCCGGCCGGGCCTCCAGCCGCTTCACCGCGGCGGCGGCCTTCTCGAGCTCCTTCTCCAGCGCGCGCGCGCGGGTGGTCTGGTGCTCGGCCTCTGCGCGGGCCTCGGCGAGCCGGGCGGCGAGCTTGTCGAGCTCGACGCGGAGCGCCTGGGCGCCGCCGGCCTTCTTCGCCGCCTCCTGCTGCTCGAACGCCTTCTTCTTGCTGCGCTCCAGCTCCGCCTTCACGGCGGTGGCCTCGTCGCGGCGCTCCTTCGCCTCGGCGCGGGCGGCGCGCTCCGCCTTGCGGGCGGCCTCCAGCTCCTCCCCGCGCTTCACGTCCTCCGCGGTGCGCGCGGCCAGCGCGGCCCTGGCGGCGCTGGCGCTGCGGTAGGAGAGCACGGCGATGGCGATGCCGACGAGGGCGACGACGAGGGCGAGGCCGGTCATGGGGTGAAGGCTCCGATGTGGGACTCCTTCACTACTCCAGGTCCTCGCGCCTGGGAAGCACCACGGCCATGCGAGCGGGCGCCCGGCACGGCGCTTCCGGCCGGCGCCCGTTAGGAACGTTCCCGCCCGCCGCCGGGCCGGGCACGGTAGGATCGCCGGCTCCCCCCATGCGACGCGTCGCCACCAAGATCTTCCTCACCTTCGCGGTCGCCCTCGCGGCGTTCGCCGCGGTGGCGGGGTTCGGCGTGGCGCGCCTCCACGACCTGCGGCGCGACCTGCGCACGCTGTCCTCCGGCTACATCCCGCTCACCCGGATCGCGGCGCAACTCGACGTCAAGGACTGGGTCACCGCCCGGGCGCTGGAGGCGCGGGTGCTCGACCCCGCCGCCCGCCGGGCCTACCTCCCCGTGGCGAGGGCGCACTTCCCCGCGCTGGTCCGCGAGAAGATCGAGGAGGGCAAGCGCGTGGCCGCTGGCGCGCGGATCGACGCCTCGGGCGACGACGCCCGCTTCCTCGGCGACGTGCTCGCCCGGCTCGACGGCCTCGCCGCGCGCTGGGCCGACTACGACCGCGAGGCGCGCGCCCTGCTCGACGCGCTGGAGGCCGGGGCGGGGATGGGCCCGGGCGCGGCGGCGTTCGACGCCCGCGTGGCGGCCGTGCGGCAGCTGGAGAAGGGGCTCAGCCTGGACGTGAAGCTGCTGCAGGTCGCGCTCGAGACGCAGATCGCCGACCGCGTGCACGACGCCGAGCGGACCGAGGGGAACACCGTGGCGCTGACGGTGATCTACTCGCTGCTCGCGCTGGCGGTGGGCGTGGGCGCGGCCGCCATCTCCCAGCGCCTGCTCGCGCCCATCCAGACCTTGACCGAGGGCGTGAAGGCGGTCGCGGCCGGCGATCTCACCCGCAAGGTGGAGGCGCGCGGCCGGGACGAGATCTCGGTGCTGGCGCACGAGTTCAACGCCATGGCCGCCTCGCTCGACCGGCAGCGCGCCGAGCTGCTCCGGGCGGAGCGGCTGGCCGCGGTCGGCCGCATCTCGGCGCAGATCACGCACGAGATCCGGAACCCGCTGAACGCCATCGGCCTGAACGCCGAGCTGCTCGCCGAGGAGATCGCCGCGCTGCCGGCGCCGCCGGCCGAGGCGACCGGGCTGGTGTCCGCGATCTCGCGCGAGGTGGACCGGCTGAACGCCGTGACCGAGGAGTACCTCCGCTTCGCGCGCCTCCCGCGCCCGCAGCTCGAGCGCCACGACCTCAACGAGATCCTGGGCGGCCTGCTCGACTTCCTCGGCCCCGAGCTCGCCGCGGCGCGCGTGGACGTGCACCGCGCGCTCGCGCCGGGCCTGCCCGGGGTGCGCTGCGACGAGGGGCAGCTCCGCGCGGTGTTCCTGAACCTGCTGCGGAACAGCCGGGAGGCGATGCCCGGGGGCGGGACCGTCCGCGTGGTCACCCGCCGGGTGGACTCCGGCGCGGGCGTGGAGGTCGAGCTGGGGGACACCGGGGGGGGGATCCCCCCAGGTGACCTGACGCGCATCTTCGAGCCGTTCTACTCCACGAAGGAACGCGGCACCGGCCTGGGGCTCGCGTTCACCCAGCAGGTCGTCGAGGAGCACGGCGGGACCATCCGGTGCGAGAGCACCGTGGGCCGGGGAACGGTGTTCACCCTCCGCTTCCCGGCGATCGAGGACAGGGTGGAACACGAGGTGGGTGCAGCCACATGAGGCGGTCGAGTCGGCAGGTGCGGGTGAAGCGGCGCAAGGACGCGCCCGAGAAGCGGGGCGGCGCCTTCCGCGTGGCGCTGCCGCGCGCGCGGGTGGCGGCGCGGGTGCGCCGCGCGCAGGAGGACTGGGGCGAGGTCCACCGGACCGTGCTGCCGAACGGCCTGCGCGTGCTCACCGCCCAGGCGCCCGGGCTCCACTCGGCGATGATCGCGCTCTACGTGCGCGCCGGCTCGCGCCACGAGACCGAGGCGCGCAACGGCGTCTCGCACTTCCTCGAGCACCTGTTCTTCCGCGGCTCGGTGGGCTACCCCGACACCGTCGCGATGAACGCCGAGGTGGAGGCCGCCGGCGGGAGCCTGAACGGGATCACCGCGCGCGACCACGGCTGCTACTACACGCCCATCCACCCGGAGGAGGTGGGCACCGGGCTGGCCGTGCTCGGCGACCTGATCCGGCGGCCGCTCCTCAAGGAGATGGACGTCGAGCGCGAGGTCATCCTCGAGGAGATCCTCGACGAGGTGGACGCGTCCGGCCGCGACATCGACCCGGACAACCTCTCGAAGAAGATCGTCTTCGGCCGGCACCCGCTCGGCTTCAAGATCGCCGGCACGCAGGACATCGTGCGGCGGCTCCGGCCGCGCGACGTGCGCGCCCACCTCGAGCGCTTCTACACCGGGGCGAACCTGGTGCTGGCGGTGGCCGGGCCGGTGCGCCCGGACCAGGTGGCCGACCTCGCCGAGCGGCACCTGGGCCGGCTCCCGCGCGGGCAGCTCAGCGTGGACCTCCCGGCGCCGGGCTGGCCCGAGGGGCCGCGGCTCGAGATGGTGGAGCACGACGACGCGCAGGCGGAGTTCTCGCTCTCCTTCCCCTGCCCGCCCGAGCGCCACCCCGACTACCCGGCCCACATGTGCCTGCGCCGGATCCTCGACGACGGGCTCTCCTCGCGCCTGCCGTTCGAGATCGTGGAGCGGCGCGGCCTCGCCTACTCGCTGCACGCCGGCATCGACACCTTCGCCGACGCCGGCATGACCGTGATCGACGGCGCGTGCGCGCCGGCCAAGCTGCCGCGGGTCATCGAGGAGGTGCTGCGCGTCCTGGGGGGACTGGCCGAGCGCCCGGTGCCGGAGGAGGAGCTGCTCCGGGTCCAGCGGCGCCACCGCATGACGCTCGCCTTCTCGCTCGACTCCGCCGCCGACCTGGCCGGCTGGTACGGCGCCGGCGAGGTCCTGTCGGCGCCGGAGGGCTTCGAGGAGCGCTGCCGGCGCGTCGAGCAGGTGACCGCCGCGGACCTGCTGCGCGTGTCGCGCGAGACGTTCCGCCGCCGCAACCTGGTGGCGGTGGTGGTCGGCCCGTCGCGGCGCCGCGAGCGCGCGGCGGTCGAGCGCGTGGTCCACGGCACCGACGCCCTGCCGCGCTAGGCGGCGCGGGTGCGGCAGCTCCCGCGTCCGGCGGGCACGTTCACCGAACGTGACGTCCGGGCGGGGCGGGCGGCCCGCCCGCCTTGACGCGGATCAGCCGAGCCCTACCGCGGGGTGCCGTACGACCTTACCGTGGACGTGGCTCGGGGGGCCTGGCCATGGCGCTGCACTGGACGAGCGTGCTGTCGATCGGCGTCCCCGAGCTGGACGCCGAGCACGAGGAGATGTTCACGCGGATGGATCGGCTGCACGACGCGATCCTCTCGGGCGAGCGCGCGGAGGTCTCGCGCATGATCGAGTACCTCCGCGAGCATGCGGTCCGGCACCTGGCGGCCGAGGAGACGCTGATGCTCGCGATCGGCTACCCGGATCGCGAGCGGCACCTGCGCGAGCACGAGGCGTTCCTCGCCACCGTCCGCGAGCTCACGCGCCGCCACGACGCGAACGGCCCGACGGCGGTGCTGGTGCACGACGTGGAGCGCGCGGTGGCGAGCTGGATCGACGGCCACGTCGGGATCCACGACGTGGCGCTCGGGGCGTTCGCGCGCGAGCACCTGCGGCGCCGCCAGGGCGGCGAGCGCAGGCCCGCCTAGCCGCTCGCGCAGGGCTCGACCACCGCGTCGGACACCACGCCGAAGGGTGCGACCGGGGTGCGTCCGGCGGGCCGGCTTCATGCTAGGCTCGACGGCTCATGGCGGACTTCGTCATCCGCGCCGTCGAGCGCCTCCGCGAGGACCCGGGCTTCAGCCGGAACCGCTACTTCCTCGCGCTCTCCTCCCCCGAGGGGAAGCGCGCGCTGCGCATCCACCGGCACCTCCGCTCCCTCGAGCACGACCTCTCCGACGGCGCGACCGCCACCGTGGCGCGCGACGCCGAGCGGGTGCGGCTCACGCTGCGCGGCAAGCGCGGCGCCCGCACCGCCTGGCTGACGCGCGCCGAGTACCGGCTGCTGCTCACCAGCCCGGTCGCGCGGGCGGCGCTCGCGGCGGCCGAGCTGGAGCCGGGGTAGGCGCCGGCCGTCGGCCGCGGAGCGCGGTCAGGCCTCGATGGAGCCGGACAGGAACTCGGCCGCGCGGCCGGCGAGGCGGACCTTGCCCGCGTCCGGCTGGTCCTCGCAGGAGAGCCGGCCCCCGCGGCGGGACACCTGCAGCGCCTCCAGCGTCCGCCGGCCGAGCCGATCTGCCCAGTAGGGCACCAGCGTGCAGTGCGCCGAGCCGGTGACCGGGTCCTCGGGGATCCCGACCTGCGGGGCGAAGTAGCGCGAGACGAAGTCCACCCCGGGCGTGCTCGCGGGCGCGGTGACGACGATGCCGTGGCCGGGCAGCTCCGACACCGCGGCGAGGTCCGGCCGGAGCTCGCGGACCTCCTGCTCCGTCGCGAGCACGGCCAGGTAGTCGCGGCCGAGCAGCGTCGCCTCCGGCGCGCGGCCGCCGAGCGCCCGCACGAGCGCGGGCGGCGCGTCGGCCGGCGCGGGCGGCCGGCGGGGCAGCGACAGCGCGATCCGGCCCGCGGCGTCGCGGGTGACGGTGAGCGTGCCGGCCTGCGTGCGGAACGCGATCGCGTCGCGCCCGCGGGCCAGGTGCTCGAACACCACGTGCGCCGAGGCGAGCGTGGCGTGCCCGCACAGCTCGACCTCGACCTCGGGCGTGAACCAGCGCAGGTGCCAGCCCTCGCCCTCGGCGACCAGGAACGCGGTCTCGGAGAGCGCGTTCTCGGCCGCGATGGCGAGCAGCGTGGCGTCGGGCAGCCAGGCGTCGAGGGGACAGACCGCGGCGGGGTTGCCGGTGAAGACGCCGTCGGTGACGAACGCGTCCACCTGCCAGATCGGGATGCGCATGCGCCGGTTCTACACGAGCGGCCCGCGCGCGCCAGCGCCCGCGAGGAGCGCGCGCAGCCCCTCGGCCGCGTCGCTGCCCTCGAACGCGAAGCCGCCCGGCGCCTCGCGCAGCACCTCCGGCACGCGCGCCTCCGAGGGCCCGCACACCACCACCGGCAGCCGCTGCACCTTCACCAGCTCCTCGAGCAGCGGGTCGATCCCGTCGGCGGGCAGGAGCACCAGCGCGCCCACCGCGCCCGCCGCGAACGGCCGCCACAGCGGCATGAGCGCGCGATCGCCGGGCAGCTCGGCGAGGTCCACCCGCACGCCGTCGGCCAGCGTGACGCGCCCCACCGTCCCGAAGCCGCCGGCGGGCGGCTCCGGCTCGGGCCGGAAGCCCGGGACCGCCTGGAAGCGCGAGAGCGCGGCGCGGCGCGCGAGCGGGCCGCCGCCGGCCACGACGACCTTGCCGACGGTCTGCGGCCCCGAGGAGCGGCCGCGGGCGATGCGGGCGCGGAGCGCGTGCAGCTCGTGCGGCGCGAGGAGCTGGCCGCGCGGCTCCGGGGCGAGCGCCTCGCGCCGGCGCGCGTAGCCGTGCTCGAGCAGCGCGCCCACCGCGCGCATCGCCTCGAGGTCGGTGGCGCGGCAGCGGTCGAGCAGCTCCTGGAACGGGCGCGCGGCGCCGGACTGCAGCAGCCCCAGCACCTCCTCGGTGACCGGGTGCAGGCCGGCCGGGATCTCGCTGGGGTGGACCGCCAGCTCGACGCCGTCCTCGGGCGCGGGCAGCTCCGGGAGCAGCCGCGCCACCTCGTCGGCCTGGCGGAGACCCTCGAGCACCAGCTCCTCGACGCGCCGGTCGATCCGCTGGGCCGCGGGCGGCAGGCCCGGGAGGAACGCGAACTGGCCTTCCCGGTGGGTGAGCAGGCGGAACAGCGCCTTCTCGCCGACCACCGCGCCCATGGCCGCGTCCACCACCCTCCCCTCGGCGAGCGCGATGGAGGCGCGATCGCCCTCGCGCTCGACCGTGAGCGTGCCGGACTTCTTGTTCACCGAGAGGATCTGCAGCAGGTCCACGAGCGGGATCTGCGCCAGGTTGCCCTCGATCTCGCGGCCGTCGCCGGAGACCGCCCGGGAGGCCTCGGCGCGGCGGAACACCTGCTCCACCCGCGCCAGCACCTCGTCCAGGTTGAAGGGCTTGCGCAGGTAGAGCCCGAGCCGCGAGCGGTCCGGGTCGGACGAGGCGCCGGTGATCACCACCGGGATGCGCTCGGTGCGCGGGTTGGTGCGCAGGATGCGGACGAAGCTGCGCGCGTCGAGCAGCGGGCAGTCCTCGTCGAGCAGGATGAGGTCCGGGAAGCGGAGGATGGCCGCCTGGAGCGCGCGCGAGCCGTCGCGGGCCGCGTGCACCTGGTAGCCGCGCTGCCGGAGCACCGGCGCCAGCGCGCGCACGGTGGCCGGGTCGGGATCGGCGACGAGGATCTTGCGGACGGTGGCCATTCGCGCGGTCGCCTAGATCGGCTGGAGGTCGTACGCGGTCTGCAGCTTCGAGACCAGCGCATCCACCAGCGGCATGTCGGAGGTGTGGAACGTCCGGCCATCCGGACCGGAGAGCAGCGCGTAGGCGGAGCGCTCGGAGAGGAACAGCAGGAACTCGTGCCCGGCGAAGCGCTGGTCGCCGTCCACGTACACCTCGGTGACGAGCGGGTGCGGCGCCGCCTCGACGTCGGTGCCGCGCGGGCCGAGCAGGTAGACGCGGGCGGAGGGATCGCCGGCGCGCGCGGCCGGATCGCCGGCGGGCAGGGCCGCCCGGACCGGCGAGGCGGCGAGCGCGGAGCGCAGGCCCACGTAGAGCAGGCCCCGGGCGCGCGGGTCGCGCGCGATCTCGCGGGCCGCCTCGCGCTGCGCGGCCGCGAACAGCTCGGGGTCGGGCTGCAGCCGCGCGCTGGCCGAGCTGTCCGGCAGGCGCGCCGAGCCGGAGAGCAGCACGTCGGTCAGCTCCCAGAACGCGCCCGGCTCGAGGTCGCCGAGGTGGAGGCGGCGCAGGAGCGAGCCGCGCTGGTCCTGCACGCGGTCGCGCGCCCAGTGCAGCAGCTCGTCGAAGTCCTCCCCGTCCTTCGGGAAGCTGCCGGCGCCGATCGAGAGGAGCACCGGCACGCGCTCCTCCATGGTCCGGACCGACGCCTCGCGCCGGACCTCCTCGGTGGCGCGGCGCACGAACATGAGCGCGCCGAAGTAGTCGGTCTCGGGGAGCAGCACGTAGTACTCGCTCTCCGAGACCTTCGCGAGGATGTCGGCGTCGCGGACCGCGCGCCCCACCGCGGCCACCAGGTCGCGCATCAGCCGCCGGAACGGCTCGCGCCCCGCCTCCTTGCGGAGCTGCTCGACGTTGTCCACCGAGAGCACCACCAGCGAGAACGCCCGGCCGTAGCGGCGCGCCTTGTAGAACTCCTTGCCGGCGTAGTCCACGAAGTAGGAGAGGTTGTACGCGCCGGTCTCGCGGTCGCGCAGCCCCACCCGCTCCACCGCCTGGAAGCGGCGCGCGTTCTTCACCGCGATGGCGGCGAAGTCGGCCACCATGAGCGCGGCCGCGTGCTCGTCGCGGCCGAAGCGCCCGCGGGCGCGGTCGGAGAGCAGCGCCAGGCCGAGCGGCTCGTCGTCGGCCACGAGCGGCACCAGGAACGCCTCGCCGCCCCAGCCCTCCGGCGCCTGGAACGGCGCGCCGCCGCGCAGCGCGTCGGCGAACGCGGGGTCGCGCGGGTCCACCCGGACCGGCAGCGCCGCCCGGTCCACCAGGCCCCGGTAGCCGCGCAGCGCGAGCTGCCCCTTCTCGTCGGCCACCCACAGCGCCGCGCCCTGCGCGTCGGTGGTGCGCGCCAGCACCGAGAGCGCCAGGTCCACCAGCCGCTCGCCGTCCAGCGTGGCGAGGATCTGCAGGCCCTGGCGGTAGAGCGCCTGGGCCTTCACGAACTCGAGGTTCTCGGTGAGGAGCTGGCTGTGCTCGCGGCGGAGCCGCACGCGCGCCAGCACCCGCTCCGCCACCCGGAGCAGCTCGCCGGGCTCGAGCGGCTTCGTGAGGAAGTCCGAGCAGCCGGCCTTCATCGACTCGACCGCGAGCTTCACGTCCTCGCGGCCGGTGACCGCGACCACCTCGAGCTCCGGGTCGCGCCGCCGCGCCTCGCGGATGAGCCCCAGGCCGTCCAGGCCCGGCATCACCATGTCGGTGAGCAGCAGGTCCACGCGCTCGGCGGCGAGCACCTCCAGCGCCTCCTCCGCCGAGGACGAGGTGCGGACCGCGTGCCCGGCGCCGGCCAGCACGTCGCGGAACAGCTCCTGGAAGAAGCGCTCGTCGTCCACGACCAGGATCCGCCCGTTCGCCATCTAGAGGTCCGTCTCGCCGGTGAAGGCGCGCTCGGCCGGGCCGCGCATGGTGACGCCGACGAGATCGGGGGCCACGGTGATGGCGAGCGCGCCGCCCGGCAGCCGGACCTCCACCGGCACGCCGGCGCGGGCGAGGCCGCGCGAGACCGAGGCCACCGCCGCGGCGCACGCCCCGGTGCCGCAGGCGTCGGTGAGCCCGGCGCCGCGCTCCCAGACCACGAGGTCGATGCCCGACGGGCCGGGGCGGGCGAAGCCCACGTTGACGCCGCCCGGCACGAGCCGCTCGAGCTCGGGGCCGACCGCGAGCGCGCGCGCCCGCTCCGGCGCGTCGAACAGCACCGCGTGCGGGTTGCCCATCGAGACGCGGAGCGCCCGGAGCGCCTCGCCGCCCACGCGGTACTCCTGCTCGCCCTCGAGCCGCGCCGGGCCCATCTCCACCGAGACCGCCTCCACCGCGCCGCCCGGGCCGCGGTGGATGGTGCAGCGCTTCGGGCCGGAGTCGGTGTCGAGGACGAGGTCGCCGTCGAGGCCGCGGGCGTCGGCGAGGTGCCGGGCCACGCAGCGGATGCCGTTCCCGCACATCGCGGCCACCGAGCCGTCGGAGTTGAAGATGTGCATGGTGGCGGCGGCGCCGGCGGTGCGCGGCGGCAGGACCGTGAGCACGCCGTCGGCGCCCACGCCGCGGCGGCGGTCGCAGATCCGCCGGGCGCGCGCGGCGTCCATGAGCGGCCCGTCCACCACCACGAAGTCGTTCCCGAGGCCGTGATACTTCACGAAGGGCAGCGGCACGCGGCGCATCATATACCGGCGGCGCGCCCCGCGCTCCGGGTGCGCCGGGAGCGCTCCGGGGGCCGGCGAGGCGATACCGGCAGCGGGGCCGCCCGGGCAACGACGGCCACCCGGCCGGCGCCCGTGCGCGGGCTGGCGGCGCGGCCGTCCGCGGGGTAACCCTGGGACCGTGACCACCGCGCAGGCGTTCCAGCCCGAGCTCCTCCTCGCCGGCGGCTCCCTCCACGAGGGGGCCGCGCTCTCGGTCAAGGACGGCGTCGTCGCCGCCGTGGGGCCGCCGCTGCCCGGGTTCGAGCGCGTCCCGCTCCCCGGCCGGATCCTCGTCCCCGGCTTCGTCTCCGCCCACGGCCACTCCTTCCAGCGCGCGCTGCGCGGGCGCACCGAGGCGCGCGGGGGCCAGGCCGGCCGGAGCGACTTCTGGAGCTGGCGCTCGGCGATGTACGCGGCCGCGCGCCGCCTCGACCCCGACCGGCTCGAGGCGGTGGCCCGCTTCGCGTTCTTCGAGCTGGCCCGGGCCGGCGTCACCTGCGCCGGCGAGTTCCACTACCTCCACCTCGACCCCGACGGCCGGCCCTACGCCGATCCCTGCGAGCTCGAGCTGCGGGTGGTCCGCGCCGCCCGCGCGGTGGGGCTGCGCATCGTGCTCCTCCGCGCCGCGTACGCGCGCGCCGGCGCGGGGACCGAGCCGGATCCCGCCCAGCGCCGGTTCGTGGAGCCGTCGCCGGAGGTGTTCCTGGAGCGGCTCGAGCACCTGGCCCGCCAGTTCCGCAACGACGACGGCGTCCGGGTGGGCATCGCGCCGCACAGCGTCCGGGCCTGCCCGCCCGAGTGGCTCTCGGCGCTCGCCGGCGCGGCGCGCGCGCGCGACCTGCCGCTGCACGTGCACGCCGCCGAGCAGCCGGCGGAGGTGGCGGCCTGCCGGGCCGAGCACGGCCGGAGCCCGGTGCAGCTCCTCGCCGACGCCGGCGCGCTCGAGGCCCGGACCACGCTCGTGCACGCCATCCACCTCGACGACGCCGACGTCGCAGCGATCGGCCGCGCCGGCGCGACCGTCTGCGCCTGCCCGCTCACCGAGCGCAACCTGGGCGACGGGGTGGTCCCGGCCGACCGGCTGGTGGCGGCGGGGGCGCGCCTGGCGCTCGGGGTGGACGCGCACGCGGAGGCGGACCCGCTCGGCGAGGCCCGGGCGCTGGAGCTGCAGCTCCGGCTGGTGCGCGGCGAGCGGGCGGTGCTGGACGGGCCGCCGGGCGCGCTCGCGGCGCGGCTCTTCGACGCCGCCACGGCCGGCGGGATGGCGTCGCTCGGGCTCGAGGGCGGGCGGCTCGCGGTGGGGGAGCCGGCCGACTTCGTGCTCCTCGACGTGGACGACCCGTCCATCGCCGGGGGCGAGCGGGACGCGCTGCTGCCCTCGCTCGTGTTCGGCGCGCAGCCGGGCGCGGTGCGGAGCACGTTCGTGGCAGGGCAGCCGGTGGTCGAGGACGGGTGGGCGCCGCCAGGGCGGCCCACCGGCGCGGACCTGCTGGCGGACTTCCGGGCGGCCATGCGCGCCCTGTGGGGCGGCGCGTAGAGAGAAGCGGCGCGGCGGCCCCGGCTCGCGTAGGCTCGGGACCGCATGGATCTCGTCCCGCTGCTCCGGTCCCTGGTCGCGCTCGACACGACCTCCGCCCGCACGAACCTGCCGGCGCTCGACCTGCTCGAGCGCGAGGCGCACGCCGCCGGGTTCGCCACCCGCCGCCAGCGCTGGACCGACGCGGCCGGCGTCGAGAAGGGCAACCTCGTCTGCCGCCGCGGGCCCGACGTGCCGGGCGGGCTCGCGCTGGTGGGGCACACCGACTGCGTGCCGTTCGACCCCGAGTGGAAGGAGGCGCTCTCCGGCGAGCTCGTGGACGGGCGGCTCGTCGGCCGCGGCTCCGCCGACACGAAGGCGTTCCTCGCCGCCGCGCTCACCGCGGCGCGCGCCGCCGCGCCCGGCCGGCTGCCGCTCACGCTGGTGTTCACCGCCGACGAGGAGATCGGCTGCCTCGGCGCGAAGAAGCTGCTCGCCGAGGGCGCGCTCCACCCCGCCCACGCCATCGTGGGCGAGCCCACCCGGCTCACGCCCATCCGCGCGCACAAGGGCTACTGCGCGGTGGAGGTGGTGGTGAGCGGGATCGAGGGGCACAGCGCGTACCCCGAGGTCGGCGCCTCCGCCATCCACCACGTCGGCCGGCTCTGGCCGGAGCTCGAGGCCATCGGCGCGGACCTGACCCGCGAGACCGACCAGGCGTTCTCGCCGCCGTACACCACCTGGAACGTGGGCGTCATCCGCGGCGGCAAGGCCCGCAACATCATCGCCGGCGAGTGCCGCTTCACGTTCGAGTGGCGGCCGCTCCCCGGGCACGACCCGAAGCGCGCGCTGCGCCTGCTCGAGGACGCCTGCGCGCGGCTCGCGGCGGCGAGCGGCGGCAAGGTCGCGGTGAAGGTGATCCCGCTCCGCACCGACGCGGCCGCGGTGACGCCGCCCGGCGCGGAGATCGTCCGCTTCCTCGAGGCGGAGAGCGGCAATCCGGCGGCGACCGTTCCGTTCGGCACCGAGCTGCCCGAGCTCATCGGCATGGGCGCCGAGGCCTGCGTGTTCGGGCCCGGCGACATCCGCGAGGCGCACCGCACCGGCGAGTCCGTGCCGCTCGACCAGGTCGAGCGCACGGTGACCATCCTCGGGAACGCCATCGCGCGCTTCTGCGCGTGACCCTTCGACTCGCGCGGGCCTTCGGGCCCGCTCGCTCGTCCCGACCCTTCGACTCCGGCGGGCCTTCGGCCCGCTCGCTCATCCCGAGCGTAGCGCGGCCCATGGGCCGCGCGGAGTCGAGGGACGAACCATGAGCGGGGCGCAGGGCCTTCGTCAGGGAACGATCAGCGCCGCCGCGTCGAGGTCGAGCTTCACCCGCTCGATGGACTTCGCCACCACGTCGCGGTGGTGGCGCAGCACCGCCAGCGCCCCGTCGATCCGCTCGCGCGGCGCGCCGCCGGCGAACGCGGCCTCGATGAGCCGCTCCTCCTCGGCGTCGGCGTGCGCGAGGAGCAGGCCCACCGCCTCCTCGCGGCGACGCTCCATCACCAGCCGCGCCTCGCGCTCCGCCGCCGCGCGGGCCGCCTCCAGCGCGGCCGGCGGCGGCGCGCCGACCCGCGCGTCCTGCACGTCGTCGATCTCGTCCTCGAGCCGGTGCGCCGCGCCGGGCAGCACCCGGTTCCCCGCCTCCAGGTCCACCACCACCGCGATGGGCGAGAGGTCGAGGTAGCGCGAGGCCTGCCGCGAGGCGACCCGCGCGCCCGGCGCCACGTCGGCGGCGGTGGCGAGGCGCGGCTCGAAGCGCGCGTACAGGCCGCCCCGGCGCGGCGCCCACTCGCGCTTCACCGCCGCGCTCCGCCCCGCGTCGCCGTCGCGCACCAGCCCCAGCAGCGCCTCGACCAGCTTGTGGCCGGTTGCGTACCAGTGCAGCTCGTCGCGGGCGACCGCCGTCTCGCGCCAGAAGCTCCCCACGAACGTCTCCGGCTCGTCGGGGATCTGCATCCCCGGCAGCGCCTCGATGCGCATGCCCGAGCCGAGCGTGAAGGCGACCTCGAACGGCTGGACGTTCTGGTCGGTGTCCACGTCCATGCCGACCCGGCGCCCCACGTCGGCGCAGACGTCCTCCAGCTCCTCCTCCAGCCAGCGCGAGAGCGTGATGAGCGACTGCTCCAGCGCGCTCCCCGCGCCGTCGCCGCCGTCGATCCCGTCCGGCGCCTCCTCGCCCATGCGCTCGAACGCGCCGCGCACCAGGCGCGCCAGCTCCGGCAGCGAGGCGGAGCGGATGTCGAGGAGCGGGTCGCCCTCGTGCTGCGCCTTGCGAGCGGCGGCCACGCGCTTGGCGAGGTCCTTCCGGAACGCCTCGCGGGTGCGGTCCGAGCGCTTGCGCGCGAGCGCCGCCAGCTCGTCCGGCAGCGAGGCCAGCACCGCGTCGAGGCCGCCCACCGGCTCGTCGAAGATGCCGATCTCCTGCTCGTAGAGGTCGGCCAGGAACGCCTCGTCGCCCGGCTCCACCGGCACGTGGATCTCCACCGGGCGCGTCTGGCCCAGGCGGTCGAGCCGGCCGATGCGCTGCTCGAGGACGAGCGGCGAAGCCGGCAGGTCGGCGCAGACCAGGTGGTGCGCGAACTGGAAGTTGCGCCCCTCGCCGCCCGACTCGCCGGAGAGGAGCAGCATCGGGCCCTCCGGGTCGCGGAAGCGGGCCACCAGCCGGTCGCGCGCCTCGAGCGAGGGCGCGTCGTCGTAGAGGAGCGCCTCCAGCCCGGCCTCGGCGAGCCCGCCCTGGAGCCCGCGCAGCGCCTCGAGGTCGCCGCCGAACACGAGCACCTTGTCGCCCGCCCGCGCCAGCCTCGCGCAGAGGTCCACCAGCGCCTTCGGCTTCTCGCCCTCCCCCACGTCCACGCGGCGGAGCGCGCGCGAGGTGAACGCGCCCACCTTCACGCGGCGGTTGCGGATGAGCCGGGAGGAGAGCCCGTACCGCTCGGCGAGGTGCGCGAGCAGCGCACCGCGGTCGAGCGCCGGCGGCGCCTTCGAGAACACCAGGTCGTCCGGGGCCAGCGCGCGGAGCCGCTCCGCCGCCGCGGCGAGGTCGCCGCCGGCGAGCAGGTCGCGGGCCACCTGCGCGTAGGCCTCGTGCTGCTCCAGGCGCGCGAGGAAGTCGTCGAGCGAGGTGGAGGGGACCGGCTCGACCAGCGAGAGCAGGCGAAAGTACTCGCGCGGATCCAGGCGGACCGGGGTCGCGGTGAGGAGCAGCACGCCGAAGGAGGCGCGGCAGATCGGCGCAACCCGATCGTGCAGCGCGTCGTCGGCCAGGTGGTGCGCCTCGTCCACGACCACGAGGTCGAGCGGCAGGTCGGCGGCGGCCTCCGCCAGCTCCGGGTCGGCGCGGAGCGCCTCGAAGGAGACGATGGCGTGCGGCGAGCGGGCGAGCGCCGCCTCCGGGCCCCCCAGCGCCTCGATCCGCTCCGGGGTGAGGAGCGCGAACAGCGCGTTGAACTTGTGGAAGAGCTCGGCCAGCCACTGGAAGGCGAGGTGCTCCGGGACCACCACCAGGACGCGCTCGGCCAGCCCCAGCTGCCGCATCCCCGCGAACACCAGGCCCGCCTCGACCGTCTTGCCCAGGCCCACCTCGTCCGCCAGGACGAAGCGCGGCATCCGGTCGGAGAGGATGCGCCCCGCCGCGCCCACCTGGTGCGGCAGGACGTGGACGCGGGAGGAGAGGAGCGCGCCCAGCGAGTCCGCGCGGCGCAGCGCCTCCAGGCGGTTGACGCGGGTGCGGAGCGCGAACGCCGAGGCCGTGGCGGGCTGGGCGGAGGCGAGCGCCTCGATCGGCCCGGAGGCCACCTGCTCGATGGGCGTGTCCGCCGGGACCTCGACCAGGGCCTGATCGCGGCCCGAGACGACCGTGATCCCCTCCCGGCCCGCGAACCGGACCGCCAGGCGGCGGCCCTCGTCCGCCACCTGCACCACCACCCCGACGCCCCACGCCCGCTGGGCGCGGTGGACCACCTTCATCCCTGCTTTCCAGGCCATCGCGCGCCCCTTACCATCGGCACCCGGGACGGTCCAGCAAGACCGTCGCCCGGTCGATCCCCCCGACCGGACGGCTGGTTCCGTCCCGGGCCTCCCGTGAGAGAGCCCGTTGACAGCGCCAGCGGGTCAAGCTAGAAACCCCACGCTTTCGCGCCTTGGGCGGATAGCTCAGGGGTAGAGCGTCGCCCTTACAAGGCGAGGGTCACAGGTTCGAAGCCTGTTCCGCCCACCAGTTCTTGGGGTGTTAGTTAAGTCGGTTATAACGCCGGCCTGTCACGCCGGAGGCCAGGGGTTCGAGTCCCCTACACCCCGCCACTCCACGAGGCCGGGATCCTGAGCAAGGGTCCCGGCCTTCGTCTTTTTCGGGCGGCGCGCTGGCGGCTCTCCCGCTCGGCCTGAGCCTGTCGAAGGGCGAGTTGCCGTCCGCCCCAGCCCCCCGCTCACCCCGAGCGTAGGCGCGCGCAGCGCGCCGGAGTCGAGGGGCCCGCGGACGATGTCGCTGCCTCGAAGCCCCGACCCGCCGCGCCCGCTGGTCAAGGTTTCCCAGAAGCCTTGACAGGCCTGACGCCGGAGTGACCTCAGGAGTCGCTCGCCCCGAGCCCGTCGAGGGGCGAGCACGGCGAGCCACTCGTTCGCCGACTGCGGCGGCCGCCTCGGACGCGCGCTCGCCCCTGTCGTGCTGTGCCGGCGAGACCCCCACCGCGCTGCGTCGCGCTCGTGAGCCTCATGCTCCCCGGCGACGCCAAGGCGTACGTCCGCGGCCTGACCGCCTTCCGCGAGGCCGCCTCGGCAACTGGACTCTCCGTTTACCCAAGCGATGGAGCGGGCGGCCGCGAAGCCACCGAGAACCGCGCCTGGGAGGCTCGCGAGCTGATTGACCTCATCAAGGCGCGAGCTGGCGACCCCGACCGACGACGAGCCCTCCCGACCGTCCACCCCGCCGCAGGATGCTGCAGCACCATGGAATCGCTAACAGGTGCGGCTGCTCGACAGTCGCGGCGCCCTGAAAATGCAGCGAGTCATGAGTCAGCGCAGTTCATGGAGAAGGCCGGCGCTCTCGGTACGAACATCTCGGCGCTCTGCCGCGAGTACGGCATCGCGCGGCGACCGGCCACAAGTGGCTTCGGCGATACCGGGAGCAAAGCTACCATGCAGTGCCGACAACGGTTTCGCGAGTAGGACTCGCGCGCGCCCGTGCCAACGATACGTACCCCGCCGACCACCCACACAGCCGAGCCATATTTTGGTGCCCGGTGCCACGGTGAGCTCATGTGGACTTCGGAGGCGCCCGCGCGGCCGACTACGAGACTGTCGGTCGGTCGTGTAGGCTACCGCTCGATGCCTCCAAAGAACGGGTACTCGCCGCTCCTGTCCGGCAGAACCGACAACCTAGCGGCGCACCTCTCCGCCCTGAAGGAGGAGCCGCCCTCCCAGATTCGGTTTGTTTTGCGGAAGCTCCCGCCCAAGCTTCTTCGCGCCCTTACCGCGAACTTCCTGCCACGAACTCTCGGAGACCTCGGTAAGGCACCCGTCGGGCGCTCCCAGGAGACGCTTCAGGCAGAACTCAACTGGGCTGCCGCCATCGTCTCTCGTTATGCGGCACAACTTGCGTCGTACCTAAAGTTTAGCGATTCCGTGGAGCGCCTGTTTTTGCTTGGCCGAACCGACGCCGCCTTCGGTGAGTTGCGTACGGCAGAGGCTCAGCTTGGCGTCTCTCTTTGGTCGGTTCGCATGTCACTGCTACTCGCCGAGCACATCGGCGGTCTAGAGGCGAACCGCGCGGCGCTCACCGTCCTTAGGGAGGCCTCAGGCCTCGGCACTCTAAACCTACTAGCTACCTATTACAGTCAACGCGCGGAGCGCTCGGTTTCGCTGGCCAGTTACGATACCGCCGTCGCACAGATCTTTCGTCAGATCCCCGCAGAGAACCTCGATCCTTGGGCTGCTGCCTACGTTCGCTTTCACTTGTCATTTCATTCTGAGCCGCACTTCCAGCGCCAAGCATTCGTACTTAAACGGGAAGGCGCGTTCTCTGTAATTGACAGGTACGAGACGTTCGTCCGGACCCTCCAATTGCTGGCGTCCGGGGCGGACGGTCTAGACGCATCCATCGCGGTGCGGCCTTACGCACAGCTTGTTTCCGCCATCCCGGACGTACGCATTCGATGCCTCCTCGCGTGGACGCAGCCGCACAACGCGAACGTCATTACAGACCTCACGGATTCCTTGGTGAGCCTGTCTGACGCGTACACCAGAGGAGACTACGCGCAGGTCCTGGAGGCGGCGCCGCCGCTACTCGAGGCGCACCCCAACGCACTTGAGTTTTACGAACTCTATGCGCTGTCGCATCTCCACTTGGGGGTCCCACTCATCAATTCGCTGCCGGCGACGTCGCCAGCGGCACAGGCGCTCAACAACGTCTACGACGTACTACAGAAGGACGAACGCACATCCGAGGCCCTTGACTCCCTCGGAAAGCTTGCCGCCACTCTCGCGTTCTCGCGCTTCGCCTCTCAACTACGAGCGTTCCGAGATTCGCATTCGACACACAGACAACCGTTTGCCGGGCCCGTCTTCTTCCAGCTCAACACCATTGCTCCCTCTGGACGGTTCGCGACAATCTTCAGAAGAGCGGCCGACGCACTCGCGTTCCTCGATGCACTTCGGAGATCCGATGCCGAAAGTCCCTCGATCGCTCTCTTCCGCGCTGGCGCCGAAGGCCGCGATCCGCCCCCCGACGTGGATCCAGCGCGCCGCGACCGCTACCGCGCACACGACCTCCTCCGAAGGCAGCGTACCGCCGAAGCTGCGAATGAGTTCCGGAGGATGCTATCCGAGCAACAGCCGGTCCCGGTTCGGGAGGAGTGCACAAGAGCACTTGCTGCAGCGTGTATGTCGCTTCAACGCTGGACCGAGTGCGCCGAACTACTTGCGCGAGCCTTCGTAGAGCAGCCCAACCTGCTCGCCACGATCGAGATCGCCCCAGTCGCGGACGCCTACCCTGGAATCGACCCTGAGGGACAGGCGTCCATAGCGTGGCCGATCATCTGTCATATTCGGTACACGCAAGCGCCCGGACCCGGCACCGCTCGCGGGGTAGTGGCTGCACTCGACAACTATCTCGTCGCCCACAACGTCGAGAAGCCCACCGAACTCCTGGGGCGCGCCGCAGGCGCGCCATCTCCCGAGTTCGTCTACTTTCTTCGGAACGTCTGCGTGCCGGAACTGATGGATTCCCTGGTCGGCTTTGACAGTGTCGCCGATCTTCAGCGAGAGCGCATCGCGCTCTGCCAGATACTGCGCGAACACTTCGACAAAGTTCACGCCGACACCTACGCCGACGAAATTAAGCGGATTACCCAAACCCTAGAAGTCAGCAAGGCCATTCAACATATCGACGAGAGCAAGGTCAACATCGACACGAACGGCATCGCGCGTTCTCTGGACAAGTCGTTTCGCGAGCGCTTCGAGCGCTTCGTCTCATTCTCTAAACTTAACGAGCACCTTCGAAAGGCTCTCGCCCTCAAGGGCATCGTCCCGGAGAGCGAGGACATGATCATTCTCAGCGATGAGCGGCTCGAGCAATTCGGCGCCCTCTTCGGCGACATCAAGTCGCGCTTCCTGTCGAGCAACGAGTACGGGCTTGACGCTTATCTCAGCATGCGGATTCGCCACGGCACTCTTGCGGGGCAACTCCGAAGCCAGTTCGAACTCGAGCACCTCATCACGCGGAAAACCGCTGAGGGAGAGTACGAGCCGAACACCGAATGGCTCGAACGGTCCTTCGCGACTACTGGACACGCCGCCACAGCTGAAGCGGATAAGCGGCTTCGCGCATTTTCGAGCGACATTGACGATCTCATCGAACACTTCAAGTCTAAGTGCGTCCAGATTCGAGGCCCTCAAAACGGCAACGAGGGTCTTTTCGATTTTGAGTACACGAACGAGGACCTGAGGCGCCTGTACGTTAGGTTCGCTACTGTGAGCGAGTACGACTCATTTGTTCATGGAGTATTCGCAGAGCTCTGGTCCCGAACGGAACGCAACCTGCAGAAGGTAGTCGAGCACATTCGCACACGTCTGGAACGTGAGTTCGTCAGCTCGCTTGACCGCCTAGCGAGTGACTTGGCTGTCCTGAACCCAGAGTTGCCTCACTTGCCACTCGGGGCAGCCGTCGCGCGATCCAAGACGAACATACACTACGAACTGGAGCGAGTAGCCGGCTGGTTCCGAAAGGCCAGCGACGCAGGGTTTCCTGATTTCTCGCTGAGCCTCCTCGCCCAAACTGCCGTCGCAATCGTTCAAAACTGCTATCCGACCCACCGGCTTCAGCCGCAGGTCGCTATTGGCGACGAGTGCACGCTCCGCGGCACCCTATTTGCGGCCTTCAACGACCTGATGTTCTACCTTCTCGAGAACGTCGTTCGGCATTCGAGATGCACCCCCGCGACGGCGGTGATGCGGCTCGCCCGCGAGAACGAACGGGTTCGAATCCATGTGGAGAATCCGCTCGGCCCAAGCGTGAATGTGGCATCCGTACGCGAGCGCATCAGCTACGTCGCTTCACTGAGGACATCCGTTCCCTCCGGCGCCGTCAGGAGCGAGGGCGGCACTGGGTTCAAGAAGATTCACAAGGCGCTCCGAGTTGACATGGGACTGGAAGAGGATTTCGAGTTCGCGGTCAGCGTTAGCGATGATGGCGTTTTCGCGGTCGACATCTCCCTTCCGCTTCAAGGGCTTGCTCCATGAAGATCCTCGTCGTCGAAGATGATTCCAACAAGAGCGCGCTCATCATGCGCTTTCTGCGCACTGAGTTTCCGACCGCCTCCGTGACTGCTGCTCAGTCATACCAAAGCGGCCTCAAGGCAGCGCTCGGCGACACGTTTGACGCCATCATCTTGGACATGTCACTTCCCACGTACGACATTTCAGCATCGAACAGCGGCGGCCGCACGCGCGGATACGGAGGCCGTGAGTTCCTTGAGGCGCTAAAGCGCCGAAGGCGGAACACCAAAGTCGTCGTCGTCACCCAGTTCGACACCTTTGGTGAAGGCGCTGACGCGATGAACCTGACGCAGCTGACGGAGCAACTTCGCGCCGAGTACCCGGACATCTACGTCGGCACTGCGTTCTATCAAGCGTCCCAGACGGCTTGGCGCGACGAGCTTCAGGCCTATCTGAAGTCTGTCTCGGGAGACCTCTCGTGATTTCCGTTCTCGTTGTGGACGACGATCGGCTCAAGACGACGCTAATCCGGCAAGCGCTGCGGGAATTGGCGACCGACATTAGAGTTACCGGCGCCAGCAACATCGTAGACGCGCTGAAGCTTCTTCGTGCGGAGTCTTTCGACCTCCTGATCGTCGACCTAAACGTCCCGATGCGAAAAGGCGAGAGCGCTCGGCCGGACGGGGGCGTCCAACTTGTCGAATTGCTACGCCGTGGACGGGGCCCGCTTCCGGCCCACATTGTCGCCCTCACGGAGTACGACGACCTAGCTTCGCAGCATCAGAAAGCGTTCAGCGGCGACCTTATATACGTCGTCCGGTTTGATCGTTCCTCTCGTGCTTGGTCAGAGGCGATCGGTCGCAAACTTCTGGCTATCGAACGCTCCCAGGCCCCACGGGAGCGGGGGGGGTACGATTATGACCTAGCGGTGGTCACCGCCCTTACCCGAGTAGAGCTTGAGGCCGTGCTTGAACTCCCGATCAGCTGGCGGCGCAGAAACGTCCCCGAGGACGATACTATTTATCATGAAGGATGTCTGAAACGCGCAGAAGGCGACCTCCGCGTCATCGCTGCAGCCGCTCCCGAAATGGGCATGCCGGCCACCACCGCGCTAGCAATGAAGATGATCTGCGGATTTCGGCCGAGATACATCGCGATGGTCGGCATTGCTGCAGGACTTAAGGGTGGTTTCGGAGATGTACTGATTGCAGATATTTCATGGGACTACGGGAGCGGTAAGTTCAAAGAGCGCCCCGATGGCAAGGGCGGAGTGTTCGAACCCGGCCCGACGCAACTTCGTCTTGACGCGCGTGTTCGCGCGCGCCTGGAGGACTTCAGCCGAGACCAGACCGTCGCACAACGCATTCTCCATCGCTGGAACGGAGATCCCGTCCCCCGACAGATTGAGGTGGCCATCGGCCCCGTGGCGTCGGGCGCTGCAGTTGTTGACTCGCACGAGATGATTGAACAGATTCGTGCACAACAGCGCAAGGTTGTAGGTGTCGAGATGGAGACTTACGGCGTATTTATGGCCGCCCGGAACGCGCCCGAGCCGAAGCCGATCGCACTCTCATTCAAGTCTGTATCTGACTTTGGATCACAGAAAGGTGACGACTACCAGCGTTTTGCTGCCTTTACGAGCGCTCAGTTCTTGTACGAGTTTGCTTGCAGCGGGCTAGAGTGGCCACACTCACGGTCCTAATTCGGCGCGGACGGAGGGAACGCTTCGTTCGAGTGATGCACCCGCCGCCTGCGATCCGCTCGGCACCGCTATCGCGACATGGATTGTCGTGTGCCCAATTATCGCCGCGCAGTCGTGGCCACCATTCCTGCGGCGTATTCCGCGAAATTGCGGCGGAGAGGCAGGCTCTTGACCCCGGCAGATGCGGCGGAGGTGGCGGCCCGGCAAGAGGCCGTGCGCGAGTTGGCGCGCCTCCCGCGGCTACGAGAGTTGCTCCCGTTGGCCGCCGGCGACGGGGCTGGCGATGTGGACACCGCCAGTCTCGGGCCGAGGGCGCGCCGTTTCTTCACGCGCGCGGGCCGGCCCGGGCTGGCGCCGCTGCCGCGGCGCTCGCGGTGGCCACTGCCTCGGCGGTTGCGGTCGCCGGCGCGTGGGGCGTGCTCCCGCTGATCTTCGCGCTCGGGACCGCGGCGCTCGTGCACCTCACGTTGCGACGGCGCATCGTCGCGGTGACCGGCGAGGTCCTCGCGCCAGCGCGCCAGCTCGGCGCGCTCGCGGCGCTGGCGCGAGTCGTGGAGCACCAGTCGTTCGCGTCGCGCCGGCTGCGCGGGATCGCAGAGACGGCGCGCGCAGGCGGAGGGGCAGCGGCACGCTTCGATGAGCTCCACCGCGCGCTCCGGCGTCTCCTCGCCATGCGCAACGAGCTCGTGGCGCCGATCGGTTACGCGCTCGTGTGGCCGGCTCGGTTGGCAATGGCCGGCTCGGTTGGCAATGGCCGTCGAGCGCTGGCGGTCGGCGCACGGGTCCCGGGTGCGCGGCTGGTTGACCGCGCTCGGGGAGATGGAGGCGCTCGCCGCGCTCGCGACCCGCGTCTACGAGAACCCGGCGGAGCAGTTCCCCGAGGTGGTCTCTACCGGCACGATGCTCGACGCGCAGGAGCTGGGTCATCCGCTCCTCCCCGTCGAGCGGTGCGTGCGGAACGACGTGCGGCTCGGCGGAACGGCGCCGCAACTGATCCTGCTCTCGGGCTCGAACATGTCGGGGAAGTCGACGCTGCTCCGCGCCCTGGGCGCGAGCGCTGCGCTCGCGCTCGCAGGCGGCACGGTGCGGGCGCGCCGGATGGTGCTCTCCCCGGTGGCTCTCTGCGCGTCGCTCCGGGTCCAGGATTCGGTCCTCGACGGCGCGTCCCGCTTCCAGGCGGAAGTGCTCAGACTCTGCGACGTGGCGCGCTTCGCAGCGGGCCCGCACGCGGTGCTCTTCCTGCTCGACGAGATCCTGGGCGGCACGAACTCCGACGATCGCCTTCGGGGCGCGAAGGGCGTCCTGACCGCTCTCGTCAATCGCGGCGCGATCGGGGTCTGCACCACGCACGACCTCGCGCTGACGCGCATCGCCGACGAACTCGGCGCCAGGGCAACGAACGCACACCTCGTGGACGCACTCGTGGGCGGAAAGCTCGCGTTCGACTACCGCCTCCGGCCCGGCGTCGTGCGGCGCTCGAACGCCATCGAGTGGATGCGGCTCGTGGGGCTCGAGGTGTAGCTGGCGCCCCCCGCCCTACTCCCCCGCCCCCGACCTCCGCTCGATCCTGCGGTCGGGGATGAACCAGAGCGCGGCGACGAGCGCGTAGACGGCGTCGGCGGCCCAGGTGCGGACGAACGAGAGCGCGATCGCGATCAGGTAGAGGATCGGCGACAGCTTGCCCTTCAGGTCCGCCCCGATCATCAGCCGGAGGGAGCCGCCGGCGCGGATGATGGCGCGCTGGAGGACGAGCCACGCCAGCGCCGCCGCGAGCAGGACGACGCCGTAGAGCGCCGTCGGCAAGGGCGACGAGGGGTAGTGATCGGCCCACGCCGTGACCGCGGGGACGAGCGACAGCCAGAACAGCAGGTGGAGGTTGGCCCACATGATGCTGCCCGTCACGTGGTGGACGGTGTGCATCAGGTGGTGATGGTTGTTCCAGTAGATGCCGACGTACACGAAGCTCAGCACGTAGCCGAGGAACGTCGAGCGCATGGCCGCGAGCGCCTCGAGCGTATCGCCGGGCGGCACCTTCAGCTCGAGGACCATGATCGTGATGATGATCGCGAGGACGCCGTCGCTGAACGCCTCGAGGCGGCCCTTGTTCATGATCCGTGCACCCGGCGCCCGGGGAGCCCCGCCGGCGCGGGGATGAGGCGCTGCCCGACGCCGCCGGAGACGACCGCCTGCATCATCCGGCTCCCATCCTACGTTCCGTGCCCGGTGTCGAGCCGCCCGCGGCTGCCGGATGGGGCGGCCGACGCCATCCCGGACTTCGCGTTCCGTGTATCCTCCTCACCGGAGGTGGAACGCATGAGCTGGTGGAAGCGGAAGCCTGCGGTCGAGCAGGCCGGTTCGGTCCTGTTCCGCGGCAAGTGGGCGGCGCGGCCGGAGGACTTCGCCTCGCTGGGCGACCGGGACGTGCGCCTGGGCGCGGTGACGCGCGGCGCCGCGGGCGGCTGGTCCGCGAAGCTCGCGCACGACCGCTGGGGCGAGGCGACGCTGGTGGTCCTCCCCGACCCGCCGCTCCCGCCGGGCGGCCTCGTCGACATGGACGGACGGCTGACGCGCGCGGAGAAGGACGCGGCGAAGGCGTGCCAGTACGCGGTGGCCATCACCACCGGCTCGCGTTCGGGGAACGTGCTCGCCGACCGCAAGGACCTGCTGCGCTTCCTGCGGGCGATCATGGGCGACGAGGGGGTGGTCGCGGTGGACCACCAGAGCCAGGCGTTCTGGTCCCGCGACGGCCTCGACGACGAGCTCGCCCACGACGCAGACCTCGACATCGACGCCATCTACACCATGCACCTGCTGTACGACCCGGACGCGCCGGCCGACGGCGAGGACGGGAGCGGGGCGGTGTTCTGGCTCCACAGCCACGGCCTGAAGGAGATCGGGTTCTGGGACTTCGACGTGCTCCAGCCGGACCCGGCGGTGCACGGCCACGCGCACGATCTGCTCCGCGCGCTCGCCTTCGGCGTGGTCGAGGGGCGGCTCGCGCTGGACGGGACGCCCATGCCGCTCGCCGATTCAGGGCAGGTCCGCGCCGTTCCGGCGCGCACCTTCCTCGCCGGCACGGGCCGCGACCACGCCGACTACCGGTCTTCCGTGGACGACGAGCACCTGACCGGCCACGCCGTCATCTGCGATCCGGCGAGCGGAGGCTGGCCCCCGCGGCTGCTCGGCCGCGGCGCGCCGCGCCCGTCGCGCCTCCTGCGGGACCCGGTGCCGGAGGAGGTGCTGATCCGGTACTCGACCGGCGCCACGGAGCTCATGGCGCGGCGCGCCCGGGAGACGCTCGGCGTCCTGCGCGGCGCGGTCGAGGAGCTCGCGGAGTTCGGGTTCGGGGCGCTGGTGAAGCTCGGCGTCCGCGTGGACGGCGGGGCAGAGGACGACCGCGAGCACCTGTGGTTCGAGGTGCATGGCTTCCAGCCGGACGCGGTGGACGCCACCCTCGTCAACACGCCCTTCCACGTCGCGGGCCTGAAGCAGGGCGATCGCGGCGTCCACTCGCTGGACCTGCTCAGCGACTGGGTGATGTTCACGCCGGCGGGCCGGATCGATCCGCGCCAGACGCGCACGCTCCGCATGATCCGCGAGCACCTCCCGGAGCTCCGGGAGGCGATGCGCGCGGACGCCTAGCGGGGCCCGAACGCGGCGGGCTCGACGCAGCACTGCCCGGCGCGGTCGGCTGCGACCTCGAAGTACCTCGCCTTGCCCGTGAGCGCCTCGGCGCGCTTCGCCGGGGCCGTGGCCGCCTGCGCCCTCAGCCGCGCGGCGCCTTCGCGCCACAGCTGGATGACCTGCGGCGGCACCGCGGCGGGCTTCGCCGCGTCGAAGCGGATGGACCGGGGGCTGCGAACCGACCCGCCCTGGCCGGCGAGGAACGCCTCGAGCTCCGGTCGGTGGAACGCTCCGACGAACGCGAGCACCTTGTGCGCGCCCTGCCGGCGGATGGCCTCCAGCGCCTGCTGGTGAAGCCACGCCTGGCGCCGGTTCCAGGAGGCATTGCCCACGAGGTAGCGCGCGCGGACGTTCAGCACCGACAGGACCGCCGCATCCTGGCGCGTCGAGTGGACCTCGGCGAAGGTGAGCGGGCGATCCATGCGCGCGTCGAGCGCGGCCGTCTCCTCCTCGAACGCGTGCCGGTCGGCAGGTTCGGGCTCGGGATCGGCGTCGATGCCGACGTCCTCGTCCCGGAACCAGTCGATGGGGCCGACCGCGATGCCCTTGGCCTGGCCGAGCCAGCTCACGTAGGTCATCTCGAACGGCCCGTCCTCGAGGCGTCCGAGCGCGAAGGGCTCGGGGCGAACCTCGACGAGGATGAGGTCGGGACGATACGTCTCGATGAGCCCGGCCAGATACGGGAGCGGATACTCGGGCTCGGTGAGGTGCGCCCGGTGGATCGTCCCCACGACCACCGCCTCGAAGCTCGCGGTCGCCGGATCGCCTGGAGGTGACGGGTGGACGGGCGCCGACGATGCCTTCGCGGCGCAGCCGACGAACGCCATCGCGGCGAGGGTGGAGAGCGTGAGCTTCGGTGTGGTCATCGGGAGGACGGGCGCGGCGGAGAGAGGGCTCGCACGAAGCGACCCCTGACGGGTTGACGCTGCGCCAGCCTAGCATCGCGCTGCGCGCGAAGAAACGGCGCGGGTCCGTGCTGGCGGGCAGCGGACCGTCAGCGCGCCGGCGGCGCCCTCGGCCCGGGCTCCACCGCCTCCACGAGCGCACGCGTCTGCCGGTCGAACGTGACGCGGAGCGGCCCGGTGACGCCGGGGCGGCTCGCCCGGAAGTGGACGTCCCAGACCGTGCCGCGGGGGTGGGCCTCCACCAGCACGCAGGCGTACCCGCTCCCGCCGCACCAGCCGTAGCCGCGCTCCACCGCCTCGCGGCGCGACATGGGAGGCGGAGCGGGCGGGGGCGGCGGTGGACGTGCGGGCACCACGACCACGGCGCGCGGACGGGGGGCCACGACGACCGTGCGCGGGTGGGTGACCACCACGGTTGCGGCGACCGCGAGCGACGACAGGGCGGCGAGCGGGGCGATCATGACGCTTCTCCCGGAGGCGAGCCATCGACTCAGCGCTGCGGCGCGCTGGCGACGCGGTGCCCGCGCACCTCGACGGTCCCGGCGCCGCGGCGCCCCTCGATCTCCGCGTGGGACTCGAGCCGCGCGATCGCGCCGTCCTCGTCGAAGGTGATCCGGGCCCGGGCCTCGGAGACGCGCCCGCCCTCGCCGCCCCCCGGCACCACCTCCAGCGCGCGCTTCGCGCCGGTGGCCGGGTCCACCTCGACCACCACGGCGGAGATGGCGCCGGCGGGCGACCTCACCTCCACGAGGACGCTCCCGCCCGGACCCGGCGACGGGCGCACCGCGATGTGCGCACCGGGGACGGAGAAGGGCGCGAGCGTGAGCGGGCCGAGGAGCTGGAACGCGCGCCCGCCCCGCGCTCCGGCGCCCGAGCCGGAGAGCTGGCGGACCTGCACGGTCCCGTCGGGCGCGTAGGTGATCTCGCGGGTCCACGCGATCTCGCGGGAGCGCCGGCCGCCCGACGCGCGCCCCTCGGCCTCGACCCGCACCGGCGACCGCGCCAGCTCGGCGAGCTGGGCGGACTCCCGGGCGCGCGCGCGAGCGACGACGTCCGCGTCCGCGGCGGCGGCCGACGAGGGGGAGGTGAGCGCGAGGACGGCGAGGGCGAGCAGGGACAGGGGTTCGTGGATCATGCCGTTCTGACGCCGCCGGTGCAGGGAGCCCTACGCCGCGCCCGGCCGGGACTCCACCCGCAGGGCGGGGCACCTCGCGCCACGGTTAGAGGATGGGCGCCCGGTCCGCCGTAGGGTCCGCCCGGGCGGCGGCGTCCAAGCCGTCGAGGTGTTCGGGACCGGAGCGGTGGAGCGGCGTGACGGCGAGCCAGGATGACGACATCGGGCGGATCGTCCGGGAGACCGCCCCGCGGCTCTACCGTCTCGCGGCGCGCCTCACCGGCGACCTCGCGGAGGCCGAGGACGTGCTGCAGGAGAGCTACGTTCGCGCGTGCGCCGGGCTGGGCGGGCGCGCGTTCCAGCGTCGCTCGTCGATCGAGACGTGGCTGCACCGCATCGTGGTGAACGCCTCGCTCGACGCGCTCCGCGCCCGCCGCCGCAGGAGCGCCCGCGAGACGCACGCCGCGCCGGCCGACGAGGTGCTCGACCCGGGCGCCTCGCTCGAGGCCCGCGCCGCGCTGCGCGAGCTGTCGGAGTGGCTGGACGAGCTGCCCGCCGAGCAGCGGGTGGCGCTCGTGCTGAAGGAGATCGAGGGGCACAGCGCGAGCGAGGTGGCGAGGCTGCTGGGCTGCTCGGAGGGCGCGGTGGAGCAGCGGCTGGTGCGCGCGCGTACGTTCCTGCGCGAGAGGAGGAAGCATGCGTGACCACGACGAGAGCGACGACGCCCGCCTCGCCCGGCTCCGGGACGCCACCGGGGCGCTCCATCCCTCCGCGGCGGTCGTCGCGCGGCTGGAGGCGGCGGTCGCCGCCCGCCTGCGGAGCCCGCCCGCCTGGATGGCCATCGCCGGCGGGGCGCGGCCGATCGCGCTCGGCGCGGCGGCGCTCACCGCGGCGATGCTGCTCCTCGGCTGGCGCGCCGACCGGACGTTCGAGGAGCAGGTCTCGCGCGCCGCCTACGTCCTGGAGGTGCTGCCGTGAGCCGCGCCCGCTGGAAGGTGGTGCTCGTCCTGGCGCTCGTGTTCCTCGCCGGCGGCGTGAGCGGCGCGGTGGTGTCTCGCGCCGTGGTCCAGCGCGCGGTGGGGCGGCTGCTCGAGGGTCCGCCGGAGCAAGCCCGCGCCAGCGCGATCCTGTTCCGGCTGGACCGGGACCTGGACCTCACGCGCGAGCAGCGGGGCGAGCTCCGCGCGGTGCTCGCGCGCCACCGCGGCGAGCTCGCCGCGATCCGGCGCACCGTGGCGCCGCAGCTCGAGGCGGCGCGGCGAAGGCAATGGGCCGAGATGCGCGAGGTTCTCGACGAGCGGCAGCGCGACGGCTTCGACCGGTTCGTCGAGGAGCTCGAGCGGCGCGTGGCCCGATCGCTCGCGGCGCCGCCGTCCGCGGCCGCTCCGATCGAGTGAGCCGCACGCGGAAGGCCGCCTCCCCTCCGCCGCCGCCCCCTCACCTCGCCGCGCGGCGCCCGGGAACGCGGCCGCGAGCGGGGCCCGAGCCGACGGTCGATCCCTTCGCGCGACGGATCGCACCGGCAGGCGGGAAGCCTCGCGCAGCAGACACGGCGCCGCACCCAACACACCGCTCAAGGCGCCGCGCACGTGGAGCGGGAATGCTCGCGCAGCCGGATCGCCCGGCTGCCGGGGGTCCCACCGTCCACGGGAAGCGGCGAGACGACGCCGCAAGGGGGTAGCGATGAGAAGGTGGATCGTCGGCGCGATCATCGCGCTGAGCACGATGACGGCTGCGTCCGCGAGCGACGTGGCCGGCGAGGCACGTCACTGCAGCCTGGTGGGCAGCTACGTCACGGGCGCGGAAGGGGTCTTCAGCTCGTGGATGGTCACCATGACCGGCGGCGAGGTCTCCGGGACGCTCACCACCAACGTCCCGGCCTGGCCGGTCCCGCTGGGCGCCGGCGTCAAGCTGCTGCCGACCGTCGGCGTCTGGAAGCGGACCGGGACGAACACGTTCGCGTTCACCCAGATCTTCTGGGCCGTGGGTCCGGACGGCGCCGTGGTGGCCGTCTTCAAGAACAGCGGCACCGACACGTTGACGGACGAGTGCAACGTGCTCGTCGTGGAGAGCACGATGGAGGCGTTCAATCCGGACGGGAGCGAGCACCCGCTCGGCATTCCCGGCAACGACACGAACGCCAACTGGCTGCCCCCGATGATCGGCTATCGGGTCCAGGTGCAGCCGCCCGCGGACGACGCGGTCCCGATGCCGTAGCCCGAGGTGGCTCCGCACGTCCCGCAGATGCGAGCGCGTCCGGAGGCGCTCGCGTCGGCGTATCCGGCCGGCCGGCGCCGGCCGGGTTGCTGAGCGCGTGCGGGGCGTTCACGGAACCACGATCGCGCAGGCGACGCCCTCGCCGGACGCGGTGCGGCACAGGTTGCCCTTCCAGGTGTTCGGCCCGCTCGCGGCCCAGATGTCGAATCCCGTGCTCGTCCCGAGCACGATGTTGGACGCGACCGTGTTCCCGAAGGATCCGCCCACCTGGATGTTGAGCCCGATGCCGGAGAGCACGTTGTCGAGCACCTTGTTCCCCTCGATCCTCGAGGCGGTGACGTCCATGAAGCCGAGCCCCTGCAGGCTGTCGCTCACCGCGTTGTCCACCACCGCGAGGCCGGTGCACTCGGCGGCGGTGATCCCGCCGCCCACGAACCAGTACACCGGGTGCCAGCGCCCGGCGCGCGCGACGTGATTGCCGGCGACGGTGACGTTGGAGGCGTACTCGACGTTCACGCCGGCCTGGTCGTCGGTGAACACGCTGTCCCTGACGCTCCCGGAGTTCGGCACGTCGCCGGGGGCGCAGCCCGGGCACGTGAAGCCCACGCCGTCCTTGAAGCCGCGGACGTACACGCCCTGCACGTCGGCGTTCGTCACGCGCTCGAACAGGATGCCGCTGTCGGGCTCGACGACGTCGCCGTAGTAGCTCGGGATGGGGCCGGACGCCGCCAGCGTCCGGATCGACACGCCGGCGCTGTTCCGCGCGATGATCGCCGGGCTGCGGCTCGCGAGGGCGATCGCGGCCATCGAGATGCGGACGTCGCCGGCGTTCAGGATCGAGATGGGCCCGGAGTCCGTCACCTTGACGTTCGTGATGCGCACGCCGCTGCTGTCGCGCACGAACACGCTCGCGTCGGCCTGGTCGGCGAAGGCGAGGTTCTGGATGGCCGCGCCGGCCGTGCCGTGGCGGATCGCGACGCCCCACCGGAAGCCGACGATGGTGCCGTTCATCACGCGGACGTTCCGCAGCGTCATCGTGTGTTCGGTCTTCACCCCGGACCAGGCGACGTCGCCGGGCGCACCCGGGACGCTCGCGATGGTGTGACCGCCGAGGTCGATCGTCACGTCATCGGCGCCGATGACGAGCCCGCTCGTCTCGCAGGTCAGGTCCTTCTCCAGCTTCAGGCTCGAGGTGACCAGGTCGCCGCACTCGGTCGCGCGTGCGACGCCTCCTCCTCCGAGTCCGAGCAGCACCGCTCCGCACGCCAGGGCCAGACGCCCCGCGATGATCGTGGTCTTCATGGTGTCCTCCCTGCGGCGCCGTGCCCTCCGTGCAGCTCGGCCTCGAGGCGTCGCAACGAAAGTCGAGCGCCGCGGGCGCAGGGCGTCGAGCCGGCCCCTGGGTCCGGCGGATCGCGCTAGCGGCACCGGGTGCGTCCGGAAGCCCGGGGGCCGGGCGCGCGCCGCGGGCGCCGCCGAGCGAGGACGCGGACGAGGCGCTCAGGCGCCCTGGCGCCGCTCGCCCTCCGGGATGGTGAGGACGATGGAGACGATCGCGACGACGACCATCAGCTCGTTGAAGCCCAGCGCGATGATGGCGGCCTCCCGCACGGCCAGGTTGTCCTGCCGGCCCTGGAACGTGATCACCCCCTCGAGCCAGCTCACGCTCTGCGGCGCGGCGCGCAGCGCCGTGAAGATCGCGGCGGAGATCGCGACGCCGAACGCGGCGCCGAGCGAGGACGCCATCTTGTAGAGGCCGGACCCGGCGCCGGCCTGCGACGCGGGCAGGTTCGAGAGCGCCGCGTCGGTGGACGGCGTCGCGTAGAACGCCAGCCCGACGCCGAACAAGGTGTAGCCGATCACGGCCATCACCTCGTACCGCGCCAGCATCACGTTGGACGGGGCGAGCAGCAGGATCGAGGCGCCGGTGATCGCGCACCCCCAGAGCATGGGCCGGCGCGCGCCGAAGCGCCGGAGGAGCTTCTCGCCCACGCGGATGAACGCGATGATGGCGACGGCGTAGCCCAGCGTCAGGACGCCGGCGCGCTGGGCGCTCATGCCGCCGCCCACCTGCACGAGCTGCAGCGACACGATCAGCGTCCCGGCGACGCCGTTCAGCAGGAAGTTCGAGATGGTCGCGCCGGTGTAGGTCGGGCTCCGGAACAGCCCGAAGTCGATGAAGGGGCTGCGGGCCCGGCGCTCGATCCGGAGGAACAGCCAGCCGAAGACGATCGTCGCGGCGACGAGGCCGAGCGACGCCGGGCTGGTCCAGCCGAGCTGGTTCCCCTGCGTGACCACCACCTGCAGCGCCACCATCGCGACCATGAACGTGAGCACGCCGGCGAGGTCGAACCGGTAGTCCGCCGCGCCGCCCTCGGCCCGGCTCTCCGGCGTCCCCCGGAGCAGCAGCAGGCCGGCGATGGCGACCAGCACCGACGCGAAGAAGATCCAGCGCCAGCCCAGGTGCTGCGTCACGAGCCCGCCGAACAGGGAGCACACCCCCGAGCCGCCCCAGGAGCCGATCGACCACAGGCTGATCGCGCGCTGCCGCTCCGCGCCGTCCCAGTACGCCTTCACGAGCGCGAGGCTCGCCGGCATGATGCACGCCCCCGAGAGCCCCTGCAGCGCGCGCCCCGCCAGCAGGAACGCCACCGCCAGGCCGCCGGCCGGCGCGAGGCCGACCAGCAGCGAGCCGGCGATGCTCGCCAGGAAGCCCAGCCTGACCATCCGCACGCGCCCGACGCGATCGGCGAGGCCGCCCATCACCACGATGAAGATGCCGGAGAACAGCGCGGTGAGCGCGACCGCGATGTTCATCAGGCTCTCGCCGGTGCCGAGGTCCCGGCGCATGTCCGGCGCGATGTTGAGCGTCGTCTGCGCGAACAGCCAGAAGGTCAGGACGCCCAGGATGATGCCGAGCAGGAGGCGGTCGTTGCCGCGGAACGCCGGCTCCCCGCCTGCCGCCGTGAGGGTGCGCGCCGTGCCCATGCGGCGACGTTCGCCGCCCGCCGCGGCGGCGTCCAGCGTGGACCGCTGGCTCTTCGGGGAAGCGTCGGGAGAGGGGCACGGCGCGGGGCGCGGGCGGGGGACGCCGGGCCCGATGCCACCGATGGGGAGGCGAGCGCAAAGCGTGGCAGGCTCCCTTCGCCGTGAGTAGATGGTCCGGCCCAACCACGGAGGACTCCCACCATGACGAAGCCCCTGGAAGGAAAGGTCGCCCTCGTGGCCGGCGCGACGCGGGCCGCCGGACGCGGGATCGCGGTCGAGCTCGGCGCCGCAGGTGCGACCGTGTACTGCACCGGCCGCACCACGCGCACGCGGCGCTCGGAGATGGACCGTCCCGAGACGATCGAGGAGACGGCCGAGCTCGTGACGCGCGCCGGCGGGCGCGGCATCGCGGTGGCGGTGGACCACCTCGTGCCGGCGGAGGTCCGCGCGCTGGTGGAGCGGATCGACCGCGAGCAGGGCGCGCTGCACGTGCTCGTGAACGACATCTTCGGCGGCACGAAGATGGAGTGGAACAAGACGGTGTGGGAGTCCGACCTCGAGTACGGCCTCCACACGCTCCGGCTCGCGGTGGACACGCACGCCATCACCGCGCACCACGCCCTGCCGCTCCTCATCCGCTCGCCGGGCGGGCTGGTGGTGGAGGTGACCGACGGCACCGCCGAGTACAACGCGCGGAACTACCGCGTGTCGTTCTTCTACGACCTCGTCAAGGCCGCCAACCTGCGCATGGCCTGGTCGCTCGGGCACGAGCTCGCGCCGCACCGCGCTACTGCGGTCGCGATCACCCCCGGCTGGCTGCGGTCGGAGCTGATGCTGGAGCTGTTCGGCGTCACCGAGGCGAGCTGGCGCGACGCGCTGGAGAAGGAGCCGCACTTCGCCATCTCCGAGACGCCGGCCTTCGTCGGGCGGGCGGTGGCCGCGCTGGCCGCGGATCCCGAGGTGGCCCGCTGGAACGGCCAGTCGCTCTCGAGCGGCCAGCTCGCGAAGGTGTACGGGTTCACCGACGTGGACGGGAGCCGGCCCGACGCCTGGCGCTACATGGTCGAGGTGCAGGATCCGGGCAAGCCGGCGGACGTGACCGGGTACCGGTGACGCATCGCCGCGGGGGACGTCCCGCGAACGTGCCACGCGACCCGGAGCGCGCCTGCGGCTACACTGTGCGTCCACGGGAGGGGATCGCATGGACCGTTCGCCGGAGCGTCGTACGGCGGTGATGATCTGGGGCGCGCTCGTCGCGGGGCCGGCGCTGTTCCTGGTGGTGGCGCTCGCGCTGCCGCTCGCCGGCGAGCCGGCCCCGGGCATCGCCCAGCCGCTGCTCCTCGTGCTCACCGGGCTGGTGCTGGTGGAGGTGCCGCTGTCCTGGCTCTGGGCCGTCCGGGCGCGCCTGGCCGGGAAGGCGGGCGGCGAGGCCATCTCCGTCGAGGAGCAGGCGCGCACCCGGCTCATCATCGCCGCCGCGCTGTGCGAGGGCGCCGCGCTGTTCGCGGTGGTGGTGTTCATGGTGACGCGCGATGCGCGCGCGCTGCCGCTGTTCGCGATCGCGTTCGGGGCGCTCCTCGCGCACTACCCGGGCGACCGCCACTGGGCGAGGCTCTGCCGCGGGAGCGGCGCCGGCTCGAGCGCGCCGCCGAACCGCCTCATGCGCGGCTAGCGCGCGCCGTGCGCCGGGCCGACCGGGCCGACCGGGCCGGGCGCTCCGGGATGGCCGGCAGGGCCGCGATCGCGGCCGCGAGGCGCGGGGCCGCGAAGTCCACGAACGCGCGCACCTTCGGCGCGACGAGCCGCGCGTGCGGGTGGACGAGCTGGACCGGCACCGGCGGTGGCGCGAAGCGGCCCAGCACCGGGACGAGGCGCCCGGCCGCGATCCGCTCCGCCACCATGTACGAGAGCGCGAGCGTGAGGCCGTCACCGGCCTCGGCGGCGTCCAGCGCCGCGAGCGCGTCGTTCACCACCAGGCGCGGCGCGACCGGCACCGCCACCTGCCGGCCGCCGTCGGCGAAGCGCCACTCGCGGCCGGGCTGCAGGCCGGTGAACGCGATCGCGGCGTGCTCGCGGAGGCGGGCCGGCGAGGCCGGGGCCCCGTGCGCGCGCAGGTAGGCCGGGCTCGCCACCAGCACCCGCCGGATCTCGCCGACCTTGCGCGCCACCAGGTCGGAGTCGGGGAGCTGCCCGATGCGTACGGCCACGTCCACGCCCTCCTCCACCAGGTTCACCACCCGGTCCACCAGCACGAGCGTGGCGCCGACCCCAGGCTGGGCCCGCAGGAACGCGCGCACCACCGGCGCGAGCGCCCAGCGGCCGAACGTCACCGAGGCGGTGAGCGTCAGGTGGCCGGACGGCGCCGCGCCCTCGCCGGCGGCCTCGCGCTCGGCGGTCTCGAGGTCCGCGAGCACCCGCCGCGCGGGCTCGAGGAACCGGAGGCCGGCCTCGGTGGGCCGCACGGTGCGGGTGGTCCGGTTGAACAGGCGCGCGCCGACCCGCGCCTCCAGCGCGGCGACGGCGCGGGTCACCGCGGGCGGCGAGAGGCGGAGCCGCGCGCCCGCCCGCGCGAACCCGCCCGCGTCCGCCACGGCCACGAACACCTGCAGCTGGTGCAGCCGGTCCATCATTCCTCCCCGCGCAAGAATGCCTTGCTCGCTCCAGGTATTCTTTCTGGGCGTCCGCCGCGCCACCTTCTCTCGCGCCGGGGCACTCCCGCCCCGCGCACCGAACGAGAGAGGTCCACGTGATCCGCATCCCCCCTCCCCCACGCCGCCCGCTCACCGCGGCGCTCCTCGCCGCGCTGGCGCTCGCCCCGGCCGCCCTGCCCGCCCGCACCGCCGCCGCGCCGGCGGGCCAGGCGACGGCCGCCGTCCAGGTCCGCTACCGGACCGCCACCGTGGACGGCGTGGAGGTCTTCTACCGGGAGGCCGGCCGGCCCGGCGCGCCGGCGGTGCTCCTGCTGCACGGGTTCCCGACGTCCTCGCACATGTTCCGCAACCTCATCCCGGCGCTCGCCGACCGCTACCACGTGATCGCCCCCGACTACCCCGGCTTCGGCCACTCCGCCATGCCGGCCCGCGACGCGTTCGCGTACACGTTCGACCGCTACGCGCAGGTGGTGGAGGCGCTCACCGAGCAGCTCGGGCTGCGCCGCTACGCGCTCTACGTGATGGACTACGGCGCGCCGGTGGGCTTCCGCCTCGCCACCGCGCACCCGGAGCGCGTGACCGCGCTCGTGGTCCAGAACGGCAACGCGTACGACGAGGGGATCGAGGCGTTCTGGGATCCCATCAAGGCGTACTGGGCGTCGGGCAGCGCGGAGGACCGCGAGGCGATCCGCTGGCTGACCTCGCTGAAGGCCACGCACTGGCAGTACACGAACGGCGTGCCCGACCCGTCGCTGGTGAGCCCGGACACCTGGACCGTGGACCAGGCCCGGCTCGACCGCCCCGGCAACCCGGAGATCCAGCTCGACCTGTTCTACGACTACCGCACCAACCTGCCGCTCTACGCGGCGTGGCAGGCCTACTTCCGGGCGCACCGCCCGCCCACGCTGGTGGTCTGGGGGAAGAACGACGCCATCTTCGTCGCCGCCGGCGCGGAGCCGTACCGGCGCGACAACCCGGCCGCCGAGGTCCACCTGCTCGACACCGGCCACTTCGCGCTCGAGACGCACGGGCCGGAGATCGCGCGGCTCGTCCGCGAGTTCCTCGGGCGCTCGGTCCGGACGAAGGCGGCGGCGAACTGATCCGGCGGCCCCGCCCGCGCCCGGCCGCCCTCGTGGCGCCGGGCGCGGGCGGGGCGCCCCTCGCTCACGGAGCGTCACCATGGGACACCGATTCGCCGAGCTCGCCTTCACGCCCGCGGTCCGCGCGGTGCAGGAGTCGATGGGGAGCCGGGCCGCGTACGCGCGGATGGAGGCCGGCCCCGACCACCACGACGCGCTCGGTCCGGACGAGGCCGGCTTCATCGCCGCGCGCGACAGCTTCTACCTCGCGAGCGTGGGCGAGACCGGCTGGCCGTACCTGCAGCACCGCGGCGGGCCGCCCGGGTTCGTGCGCGTGCTCGGGCCGCGGACGATCGGGTTCGCCGACTACCGCGGCAACCGCCAGTACGTCACCGTGGGCAACCTCGCGCGGAACGACCGCGTGGCGCTGTTCTTCATGGACTACCCGGCGCGAACGCGGCTGAAGCTGCTCGGCCACGCGCGGTGGGTCGGGCCGGAGGAGCCGGCGCTGCTCGCGGCGCTCTCGGCGCCCGCCGGCGCGGCGCCGGTCGAGCGCGGGATCGTGATCGAGGTGGCGGCCTTCGACTGGAACTGCAGCCAGCACATCACGCCGCGCTTCACCGAGGCCGAGCTCGAGGCCGGGGCCGGGCCCGATCAGCCGTGGGTGCCCGCGGCGAAGTAGCGCCCGGGCGGCTGCCCGGTCACGGCACGGAACTCGCGGATGAAGTGCGACTGGTCGTAGTAGCCGGCCTGGTACGGCGCGCTCGAGAGCGAGGCGCCGCCGAGGTGGACCTCGACCGCGTGGTGCAGCCGCAGCAGCGACGCGAGCTGCTTCGGCGAGGTGCCGACCGCGGCCCGGAAGCGCTTCTCGAGCGCGTCCTGGCCGAGCCCGAGCTGCCGCGCGAGCTCGGCGATCCGCAGGCAGCCATGGCGCGCCCGGATCGCCTGGACGGCGGCGCCCACGAGCGGGTCCGGCCCGCGGCGGCGCCCGAGCGACAGCAGGAACGCCTCCGCGGCCGCCACGCGCTCCGCGTCCGTCGCCGCCTCGGCGATGCCTGCGGCGGCGCGGTCCACGGCGGCGCGCGGCGCGAGCGCGTCCGCCGGCAGCACGGCCCCGTACAGCTCGTCCCCCCGGACGCCGAGGAGCCGGGCGGCGCCGTCCTCGCGGAGCTTCGCCACCACCACCCCGCCGCCGGCGAGCGTCCGGATGCGCCGGCTCGTTCCCCGGGGCCCGGTGACCGACGCGTCGGGGATCCACCTCGCCTCCTCGCGCTCGACGAGCGCGGCGGCGCCCCGGTACCTGAACGCCACGACGACCCCCGGGTCGGGGAGGAGCGTGCGCGTCGCCTCCTCCGGCGCCTCCACGATCTGGAAGCAGCGGACCACGTCCGCGAGCGCGGCGCCGGGCGGGAAGGTTCGCACCTGCACGACCGGTACTTGCCGGCGCGCCGGCCCGGGCGCAACGCCATGAATTCGTACAATCGCCGGGCGGGCGCGCGCGCCAGATCCCCGGCATGACCCTGCTCACCACCCCGCTCGAGAACGATCCCGCCCTGCAGTTCCGCATCGACGCGTTCGAGGTGCCCGAGGACGCGCGCGCCGAGTTCGAGGCCGCGATGACCCGCAACCTCGAGCTCCTCACCTCCCTGCCCGGCTTCCGCGGCCACCTCGTGTTCCGCAAGACCGGCGGCCCCTCGCGCTTCGGCCTCGTGACGCTCGCGATCTGGGAGAGCCGGGCGGCGCTCGACGCGGCCGGCGTGGCCGTCCGCGCCCACTACGAGCGGATCGGCTTCGATCGGGCCGCGGCGCTCGCGCGCTGGCAGGTCCGGTCCGAGCTCGGCGGCTACGAGGTGCTGCGCCCGCCGGAGTAAGCGCGAGGCGGCGGCCCCTACCGGTCCACCGTCCGCATCCGCTCCTCGTCGTAGCGGGGGCCGGCGACGTTCTCCGGCGCGAGCGCCGCGTCCAGCTCGGCCACCTCCGCCGGCGAGAGCGCGATCGACGCGGCCGCGACGTTCTCCTCCAGGTTGCGGCGGCGCTTGGTGCCGGGGATGGGCACGACGTCCTCGCCCCGGTGCAGCAGCCACGCGAGCGCGAGCTGGCCGGGCGTCGCGCCCCTGCGCGCCGCGAGCGCGCGGACCGCGTCGGCCGCGCGAACGTTCGCGTCGAAGTTCGCGCCCTGGAAGCGCGGGTCGCGCCGGCGGAAGTCGGACTCGGGGTACTCCTCGGCCCGGCGCACCGCGCCCGTGAGGAACCCGCGGCCGAGCGGCGAGAACGCCACCAGGCCGATGCCGAGCTCGCGGAGCAGCGGCAGGAGCTCCGGCTCGAGGTTCCGCTCCCACAGCGAGTACTCGCTCTGGAGCGCGGTGACGGGGTGGGTGGCGTGCGCGCGGCGGATCGTCCGCGCGCCCGCCTCGGAGAGGCCCAGGTACCGCACCTTGCCCTGCTCCACCAGCCGCGACATGGCCCCGACCACGTCCTCGATCGGCACCGCGGGATCGACGCGGTGCTGGTAGAGGAGGTCGATCCGGTCGGTGCGCAGCCGCCGCAGCGAGCCCTCCACCGCCTCCCGCACGTGCTCGGGCCGGCTGTCGAGCCCGCCGGTGCGCGCCCCGCCGCCGATCGCGAAGCCGAACTTGGTGGCGATCACCACCTCGTCCCGCCTGCCGGCCAGCGCGCGGCCGAGCAGCTCCTCGTTGTGGAAGGGACCGTACACCTCGGCGGTGTCGAGGAACGTGACGCCCAGCTCGAGCGCCCGGTGGAGCGTGGCGATCGACTCGGCCTCGTCCGCCGCGCCGTAGGACTGGCTCATGCCCATGCAGCCGAGGCCGAGCGCCGACACCTCGAGCCCCTGGCTGCCCAGCCTGCGCGTCGCGAGCGTCATGGACGCCTCCGGAACACGATCGCCTCGGGCTTCGGCTCGAGCGCGGCGAGCGTGCGCAGGTCGTTCCCGAGCAGCTTCGCCCCGAGCCCGTCGTCCCCGCGGCCCATCTGCTCCGCGTTCACCACCACCACCGTGCCGCCCAGCCGCGCCGCCGTCCCTGCCATCGCTCCTCCGCACCGACCGCCGCGCTCCGCGCGCGGCGGCGTTCCGGCGATCCATACACCCGGGCCCGGCGGCGCGGGGGAGCGAGCGAGGGGCGCCGGCTACCGCGCGAGCAGCGCCTGCCCGGCCGCGAGCGCGCGGTCCCACGCGGCCGACCGGCGGAGCGCCTCCACCGGCAGGATCGGTCCGGGCGCGCCGGTGCGCTCGCGCAGCTCGAGCTGCCAGTACCCCACGTCGTGCCAGGCGCCCATCTTCCAGCCGACGCGCGGGTACACGCCGATCGGGCGGAAGCCGAGCGCCTCGTGCAGCCCCACGCTCCCGGCGTTCGGCAGCGTGATCCCGGCGTGCGCGGCGTGGAAGCCCTGGGCGCGGAGCAGCTCGAGCAGCGCCGTGTAGAGCGCGCGCCCGAGGCCGCCGCGGCGCCGGCCGTCGCGCACGTACACCGTCACGTCCACGCTCCAGCGGTACGCGGCGCGCTCGTGGTGGCGCGAGGCGTACACGTAGCCGTCCACCCGGCCGTCCTCCTCGCACACCAGCCACGGCGCCAGCGCGAGCACCGCCTCCATCCGCCGCGCCATCTCCTCGGGGCCGGGCGGCTCCAGCTCGAAGGAGATGGGCGTCCCCGTCACCACCGCGCCGTAGATCTCGGCGACGTCGCCTGCGTCCTCGAGCGTGGCCATCCGGATGCGCTTCATGGCGTCCTCCGCGGGGCGTGCGTCGCGGCCCCGGTCGCCGCTCAACATAGCCGCGCCCGTCGATTGACACAGCCGATGAACCGTATAGTTCGCATCGACATCCTCGATGGAGGCTCGACATGGACCGGGAGCAGCTCGCGGCGTTCGACCAGGTGGCGCGGGAGGCGAGCTTCACCCGCGCGGCCATCGCGCTCGGCCTCGGGCAGCCCGCGGTCAGCGCGCGCATCCGCGCGCTGGAGGACCAGGTCGGCGGCGCGCTGTTCACGCGCGGCCGGCGCGTCGCGCTCACCGCGCTGGGCGAGAGCCTGCTGCCGTACGCGCGGCGCGCGCTCGAGGTCCTGGCCGAGGGGCTGGAGGCGGCGCGGCTCGCGCAGGTCGGCCAGCGCGGCCGCGTCCGGCTCGGCACGCTCGGCTCGGTGGCGGGCGGCCTGGTGGGCCCGGCGCTCGGCGCGTTCGTGCGCGCCCACCCGGAGGTCGAGTGCCTGGTGCGGGCCGGCGATCACGAGCGGATCGTGGCGCTGCTGCTCGACGGGCTCGTCGATCTCGGGATCGTGACCTGGCCCTGCACCGAGGCGGCGGCCGCCGAGCTGCAGGACGTGCTCCGGTTCCACGAGCCGGTGCTGCTGGTGGCGCGCCCCGGCCACCCGGTCACGGCACGCCCGGACCTCTGCGCGGACGAGCTGGTCCGGCTCGGCAGGCCCATGTTCCGGCTCCGCTGGTGGCAGGCGCCCCACCCGCTCCTCACCCGCCTCGCCGAGCAGGCCGGCACGCCGGTGGAGATCCCCATGGAGACGGCGCGCGCGCTCGCGCTGGAGGGCGCGGGGGTCGGGTTCTTCGTGCGGACCTACGTCGAGGAGGACCTCGCGCGCGGCGCGCTGGTGGAGGTCGCGGTGCGCGACCTCCCGCGCATCCACCGGGACACGGCGCTGGTGCGGCGCCGGCGCGGCGGCCCGCTCTCGCCGGCCGCGGCCGCCCTGGTGGAGCAGCTGCGCCGGCAGGCGGCGGCGCTCGGGGTGCTGGAGGGCGCGCCCGGCCGGCTCAGCGCGGCGCGCCGGAGGCAGCGCGCTCCTCCGGCCCGCCGCCGGGGCCGAAGGTGAGCTGGTACGCGAGGTAGGCCTGGGCGGCGCGCGAGCCGAGCGCGCGGCCGGCCGAGACGAGCACGTGGTGCAGCGCGCCGAGGTCGAGCACCGCGCCGACGTCGAACCGCGTGTCGCCGCGCCCGCCGATCTCGCGCGCGCTCGAGTGGAACACCTCCGCGCCGAGCGCCACGCCGTCGGCGACGCGGCGCTGCGCCTGCCACCCGACGAGCCACCAGTTCCGGTTCCCCGCCCCGGGGCTCAGCCAGTACCCGCCGCCGCCGTAGGTGGTCCACGCGCCCAGGCTCTTCTGCACCCACACCGGCAGGAACACCTGCGCGCGCCCGGCGCCGAGCCCGCGACGGTCGTCGCCGGTGGGCAGCTCGACGAGCGGGAACACGCCCACCTGCGGCCGCCGCGTGCCCTCGTCCAGGAACCGCCACTTGGCGCCCAGCTCGGTGTCGCCGGGCCCTGCGCGGCCCGGCCCGCCCGGCGGCCGGGCCCAGGCGAGCGGCGCGACCAGGTGGAGCTGCACGCCGGGGATCGCGCCGTAGTTCACCTCGAGGTGCGGGCAGGTGCCGCCCCAGCCGTCCGCGTGCGACCACTGGTCGGCGGTGGCGAGGTAGACCTCCCAGTGCCGGAACGGCACCGGCTCCGGGTCGTCGGTGGTGTACGGCGGGCCGGCGAGGCCGCGCGCCGGCGCGAGCGCTGCGGCGCAGGCGAGCGCCGCGGTGATGCAGGCGCGGAAGCGGGGGCGCACGGCGCGAGCCTACCCCAGCCGCGCAGAGAGCCAGCGCGCCGCCTCGGAGAGGGTCTCCGCGGTGACCTCGTGCGCGCCCTCGAGCTCGAGGTGGGTGAGGCGCGGGCCGAGCACGGGGGCGAGCAGGTCGCGGATGGCGCGGCCCTGCGCCGGCGGCAGCACCGGGTCGGCGAGGCCGTGCAGCACCAGCACCTCCAGGCCGGCGAGCCCGCCGGCCGGCGCGGGCTGGCCGGGGAGCGGGCGGCCGGAGTGGAGCACCGCGCCGCGCACCAGCTCGGGGCGCGCCAGCGCGGCGGCGAGCGCCATGGCCGCCCCCTGGCTGAAGCCGAGCAGGAACGTGCGCGCCGGGTCGGTGCCGAGCGCGGCCGGCGCGCCCGCCAGGAACGCCAGCAGCGCCTCGAGGCTGGCGGCCGCCTGCGCCACGTCGTGGCGCGGCGGCGCGGTGCGCCAGTCGATGGCGTACCAGGCGAAGCCCATGGGCTCGGCCTCGTTCGGCGCGCGCAGCGAGACCGTGAGGAACCGCGGGTCGAGGTGGGCGGCGAGCGGCAGGAGATCGCGCTCGTCCGCGCCGATGCCGTGCAGCAGCACGAGCAGCGGCGGGCGCGCGGACGGCACGCGCGGCGGGCGCACCACGTGGACGAGCGGCAGCGCGGGGGAGGTCATGGCCGGGGACACATCTAACCCGCCGCCGCGCGGCGCGCCTCGCCCGTGCGCGCCCTTGCGCCTGCGCGCCGGAGGTGGTTCCTTGGCGCGCCGCACCCGCGGCCACGCAGCCCCGCCATGCCCGCCCCGAACGCCGATCCCGCCCCGCCCCGCCCCGCGCCGTCTCCCCCGCTCGCCCGCGTGCACCGGCTGGTCTGGACCGCGCTCCTCGCCGCGTGCATCGCGGTGGGCGCCTGGATCCAGGTGCCGGTCGGCGCCGTCCCCATCACCCTCCAGCCGCTGTTCGCGTTCCTGGCCGGCTACCTGCTCGGCCCCGCGCGCGGCGCGGCGGCGGTGGCGCTCTACGTGGCCGCGGGCGTGCTCGGCCTCCCGGTGTTCGCGGGCGGCGCCGCCGGGCTGGGCGTGGTGCTCGGGCCGACCGGCGGCTACCTGCTCGGCTTCGTCGTCGCGGCGGCGCTCACCGGCCTCGTCCCCCGGCGCGGGCCCATCGGGTGGGGCGCCGGGCTCGCCGCCGGCGCGGCGGCGCTCGCGGCCGCGTACGTCATCGGCGCGGCCTGGCTCGCGGCGGTGCTCCACCTCGGCGCGCGCCAGGCGATCGTGGCCGGCGTGGTCCCGTTCCTGCCGTTCGACGTGGTGAAGGTGGTCGTGGCGCTCTGGGTGGCCCGCCGCCTGCGCGCGCAGGGGCTCGCGCCGGCATGATCCGCGCGGACGGGCTCGGCTACGCGTTCGGCGCGGGCGGACCGGCGCTCGAGGCGATCGGCTTCGCGCTGCCGCGCGGCGCGCTCTGCGCGGTGGTCGGCGCGAACGGCTCCGGCAAGTCCACGCTGCTCGCGCTCCTCGCCGGGCTGTTCACCCCGAGCGCCGGGACGCTCGCGGTGGGCGGCGACGCCTCGCCCGGCGCGGAGGAGGCCATCCGCCGGCGCGCGGCGCTGGTGCTCCAGGATCCGGATCAGCAGATCATCGGCGCGACCGTGGACGAGGACCTGCTGCTCGGGCTGCGGCCCGGCGACGCGGCGGCGCGCGACGCGGCCCGGGCGCTCGCGGCGCGGCTCGGCCTGCTCGACCTCTCGGCGCCGGTCCACGCGCTCTCGCTCGGCACGCGCCGGAAGCTCTGCATCGCCACCGCGCTCCGCGACGCGCCCGAGGTGCTGCTGCTCGACGAGCCGTTCGCCGGGCTCGACTACCCGGCCATCCGCGAGGTGCGCGCGGTGCTCGCCGCGAACCGGGCCGCGGGCGTCACGCAGGTCGTGGCCGCGCACGACCTCGAGGCGCTGGCGGACCTCGCCGATCGCTGGCTGGTGCTGGAGCGCGGCCGGCTGGTGGCGGACGGCGCCGCCGAGGCGGTGTTCCCGCTGCTGCGGGGGCACGGGGTCCGGCCGCCGGGCGCGTGGCTCTCGGCGCACGGGCTCGACCCATGGGCGTGACCGGCGCGCCGTCCTGGCCCGCCGCGCGGCGGGCGCGCGGTCCGCTCGGCGAGGTGGACGGCCGGGTGGTGCTGCTCCTCGCGCTCCTGTTCGGCGTGCTGGTGTGGCGCGCCGGCGCCGCGGCCAACGCCGTCTACGCGGCCGGCTTCGCGGCGGCGCTGGCGGCCTCCGGGGCGACCGCGCGCGAGGCGCGCCGGCTGGCGCGGTGGGCGGGCGGGTTCGCGCTGCTGTGGGGCGGCGTGAAGCTCGCGCTCGACCTCGCCGGCGGCGTCCCGCCCGCGGCCGCGCTCGCCACCGCCGGGCTCCTGTGCCTGCGGCTCGCGGCGCTGCTCCTGCTCGGCGCGGCGGTGAGCGCGCTCGTCAGCCCGCGCGCGCTGGGGCTCGCGCTCGCCACCCTGACGCGGCCGGTGCTGCGCGATCGCGCCTGGAGCGCCTCGCTCGCGCTCCTGCTCATGGTGCACTTCGTCCCGCGCGCGCTCGCCGCGTTCGAGGCGGCGCGCGCGGCGCTGCGGGCGCGCCGGGTCCGGCTGTCGAGGACCCGCGCGCTGGCGCTGGTGGTGGAGGCCGGGACGCGCAACCTCGCGCGCATGACCTGGGACCAGACGCTGGCGGTGGCCGCGCGCCGGCTGGACCGCCCCGAGGCGTGGACCGGCGTGCCCCCGCCCCGCGCCCGCGACTGGTGCGCCGGCGCGGCGGTGGCGGCGCTCGCGGTCGCGGCGGCCGCGCTGCTCTAGCTCGCCCTTCGACGGGCTCGGGGCGAGCGCCTCCAGAGGGCGTCTCGCCCTAGGCCGCCCGCTCGCGCCGGGGCAGCGTGGCCCGGACCACGGTCCCCTTGCCCGGCTCGCTCTCGTACTGGAGCGAGCCGCCGTGCATCGCGATCACCGAGCGCACGTGCGCGACGCCCAGCCCATTCCCGCCGGAGCGGGTGCTGAAGAACGGCGTGCCGAGCCGCTGCAGGGCGTCCGGCGCGATGCCGGTGCCGGTGTCGCGCACGACCAGCTCGGCGCCCTCCGCCGACGACAGCACCTCCACCTCGACCTCCCCGCCCGGCGGGGTGGCCTCGATCCCGTTCGCGACCAGGTTGACGAGCGCCTCCTCGAGGCGTCGCGGATCGGCCTCGACGGTGGCGTCCCCGTGCGTCACCAGCCGCACCCGCGCCTCGCTGGCGCGCGCCGAGAGCCCCTGCAGCACCCCGGAGACGAGCGGGCCGACCTCGACCCGCGCCGGGGCGAGCTCGGCCATCCCCCGCGCCGACGCGAGGTAGTCGCGCAGGATCCGCTCCATCCGCTCGACCGCCCGCGCCACGTGCTCGAGCCGCTCGTGCGACGCGGCCTCCCGCGGGTTGCCCAGCCCGAGCTGCACGAGCGCCTTCACCGCGGTGAGCGGGTTCTTCAGCTCGTGCGCGAGCGTCGCGCCGTCGAGGCCGGCGCCGCGGGACGCGGAGGCGTCCGCCGCGGCACGCTCCGGGGCGCCGCCGACCGCGCCGCCCGGCGCCGCCTGCCCGCCCGGTTCCCTCGCGTCTCTCATGGCTGCGACCTCCTCCCTGCCGCCCGCGCGCACGTCCCCCGCGCGCGTCGGGAGACGGGGAGATAGCAGGGCGCCGGCCGCGCTTGAACGCGCAGGGAGGCGCAGGGCCCGCGCAAGAACGCGCGCGTCACGCCCGCGGCCGGCGCGCCTCCGGGGCTAGAACCGGTACCCGATGCCGCCGCCGATCAGCCACGGATCGACGCGGACCTCGCTCACCTTCGTGCCGCCGGCCTTCACGTCGGAGCGGATCGTGACGTACTTCACGTCCGCGTTGGCGTACCAGGGCCCGGCCAGCTGCACGTCCACCCCCGCCTGGGCCGCGAACCCGAAGCTGTAGTCCTCCAGCTCGAGCTTGCCCACGCCGGGCACGGCGAGGTCGGTGGCCGTGACGAGCGTGAAGTTCACGCCGGCGCCGAGGTAGGGCTTCACCCGGCCGAGCGGCAGGTGGCCCTGAACCGTGAGCGTCGGGGGCAGGTGGCTGAACGTGCCGATCCTCGCGCCCGACAGCTCCACGTCGTGCTGCTGCGGATACGTGAGGATGAGCTCGGCCGCGAGGTACCGGTTGAAGAACCAGGAGAGATCGACCTCCGGGATGACCTTGTCACTCACGGTGATCGCGTTCTCCGGGACCCCGAGCGCGGGGATCGCGTCGGACCGGTCGGCCGGGCGCAGGTAGAGCGCGCGCAGCCGGACCATGAGGCCCGACTCCGGGGTCGGCGCCTGCGCCTCCGCCACCGGCGCCATCGCGAGCGCGAGCGCCATCACGAGCAGCATCCGCTTCATCGGGCTCTCCTTCGACGCCGGGCGCGCCCGGCCGTCGCACGTTGTGTGCGCGGCCTGTCTGCAACCGGGGCGCCGCCGCGGAGGTGCGCGGCGCGACGGGCGTTCCGGGCGGTCGCGCGACGCCGGTGGGGCGGGCTTGCCGCCCGTGCGGTGGGATCGTCTTGCGCGTTCGCGGCGCGCGTGCGGCAGCGCGCCGCGGGCGCGGGCGCTAGATCCTGCCGAGATGACGCCCGCCCAGACCGACCGCACGCTGACCTTGCCGCTCTCCCGCGATCTCGCGCTGCGCCGGCGCTTCATGGTGGTGGACGAGCCGCTGCAGGGGAACCTGCGCTTCGGCCTGCTGCTCGAGGCGCTCGACAAGCTCGCCGAGGAGGCCGCGCTCGACTACGCGCGCAGCACCCACCCCGAGGCGCGGGTGGTCACCGCCGCGGTGGACAACATCCTGGTGCGCCACCCGCCCGACGTGGAGCGCGACCTCGAGCTCTTCGCGCGCGTGAACCACGTGGGCCGGACGTCGATGGAGGTGGGGATCCGGGTCACCCAGCCCGGCGATCCGCCGCTCCACGTGGCCTCCTGCTACTTCACCATGGTGGCGCGGCTCGGCGAGGGCGACGACGCGCGCAGCTTGCCGCTCCCGCCGCTCGAGTACCCCGACGAGCGGGCCCGGCACCGCGAGCGCCGCGCCGGGGAGCGCCGCGAGGAGTACCGCCGGCACCTCGCCGCCTCGGACGAGCCGCCCGACCGCGGGGAGTTCGAGCTGCTGCGCCGGCTGCACCGCGCGCAGGACGTGCCGGGGTTCGGCGGCCTGCTCGCGGCGGAGCTCGGGACCGACGCGTGGGAGCGCATGTTCCCGGAGCAGGAGAACGTGCCGCGCAAGATCTTCGGCGGCTACGTGATGCGACGCGCCTACGAGCTGTCCTCGATCTGCGCCGAGCTCGCCGCGCCGGAGCGCCCGGTGCTGGCGGCGGTGAACCGGGTGAACTTCTTCCACCCGGTGCGCCTCGGCGACACGCTGCACTTCGCGAGCCGCGTGGTGCACACCGACGGCAGCTTCGTGTCGGTGGAGGCGAGCATCGAGCGGCGCAGCCGGGACCGGAGCGTGCGCGCGCTCTCCAACTCGTGCCTGTTCACGTTCGTGAACGTGGACCGCGAGATGCGCCCGCGTGACGCGCTCGCGGTCTACCCGACCACGTTCGGCGAGGACGCGCGGCTGCTCGCGGCGCGCCGGCAGCACGCGGCGCTGCTCCGGCACGCGCACCGCGGCTGGATCTCCGAGGGCTGGACGTCGGGGCCCCCCGCCGGCGGCTAGCCTCCCCGCGCCCTCCGCGCGGCGCGCGCGAAGCCGGGGGCGGCGCGCCGGATCACCTGCTCGTCCACGCAGAAGGTGAGCCGGACGTACCCCGGCATCCCGAAGCCGCGCCCGGGCACGGCCAGGATGTTCTCCTCCAGCAGGAGCTTCACGAAGGCCTGATCGTCGCCGCCGGGCGCCTCCGGGAAGAAGTAGAACGCGCCCTCCGGCAGGTGGAACGCGATGCCGGCGCCGGTGAGCGCCTCGGCCATGGCCCGCCGCCGGCGATCGTAGATCGCGACGTCCACGCTCTCGTCCACCAGCGCCTCGACCAGCCGCTGCCCCACCACCGGCGCGTTCACGAAGCCGAGCGTGCGGTTGGTGAGCGTGAGCGCGTCCACCAGCACCTGCGCGTCGGGCATGCCGGGGTTCACCAGCAGGTAACCCACCCGCTCGCCGGCGAGCGACAGGCTCTTCGAGAACGAGCCCACCACCAGCGAGAACGGGGTGAGCGGCAGGATGGGCGCCACCTCCGCGCCGCCGTACGCGAGCCTGCGGTACGGCTCGTCGGAGACGAGGAACACCGGCCGCTCGCGGCCCCGCTCGACGTTGACGCGCGAGAGCAGCGCCCCCATCGCCCTCATGGTGGCGGCGTCGTAGATGCGGCCGGTGGGGTTGTTGGGCGAGTTGACGAGCACCACCCGCGTGCGCGGGCCGATGGCGGCCTCCAGCGCGGCGAGGTCGGGGGTGAAGTCCGGCACCTTCGACGGCACCGCCCGGAGCACGCCGCCGAAGTGGCCGGCGTACGCGCCGTACTCCACGAAGTACGGCGCGAAGCACAGCACCTCGTCGCCGGGCTCGAGCACCGCGCGGAAGAACGTGACGAGCCCGCCCGCTGCGCCGCAGGTGAGCACCAGGTGCCGCGCCTCGACCGGCGCCTGCTGCTCGGCGGCGAGCCGGCGCGCCAGCGCGGCGCGGACCGAGGGCAGCCCGGCGTTCGGGCAGTAGCCGAGCCCCATGGGCGCGGTGACCTGCTCGGCGAGGCCGCGCAGCGCGGCGGCGGCGGCGGCGGGCGGCGGGACGTCCGGGTTCCCCAGGCTGAAGTCGAACACGTTGTCCGCGCCGATGCGCTGCTTCAGCTCCAGGCCGGCGTCGAACATGCGCCGGATCCAGGAGGCGCCCTCCATCTCGCTGCGGATCTGCCGGGTGACCACGTCCATGTGCCGCCTCCTTGCCGGGCCGTCCGTTCTACACCATCGCCGCCCGGCGGGGCAGGCGGGCCGGGCGCGGCGCGCGGCCGGTCACCGGGCGGCGGCGGGGCGGCCGGGGCCGCGCTCCAGCGCGGCGCGATCCCAGCCGCCCAGCGTCGCGCCGGCGCGGTAGGTGGCCTCGCAGAACGCGCGGATCACCGCGGCCGGATCCGGCGCGGCGCGAACGACCGCGTAAGGGAGCAGGAACTCGCCGAGGCGCGGGTCGTACGACGCCGCCGCGACCCCCGGGTCCGCCTCGCGGAAGCCCGGCGGCTCCGGCGCCGCGTAGGCGTACAGCACCGGCTCCTCCACGCGGACGCCGGCCGCGCTCGCGCCGCCCGGCCAGAAGCCCCACGAGATCACCTCGTGCGAGTACGCCTCGCGGTTCACGGCGTCCGCGCCCGGCCGCTCCGGCGCGCGACGGCCGGAGAAGCGCGTCGCGGCGAGGTCGAAGCTTCCCCAGAAGAAGTGCACCGGGCTCTGCTTGCCGACGAACCCGTCGCAGAGCGTCTCCAGCGCCGCCGCGCAGCCCCGGAGCACCTGCCAGAACCGGTGCGCCGCCCCGGCGTCGTACGGTCGCGGCGCGTCGTCCCGGTCGAACGGGACGGGCTGCGGCACCTCGACCGGCACCGGCCAGAGGCGGATGCGCACGCCCAGCTGGTCGAGCAGGGCGAGGTACTCGTCGTGGAGCGCGTGTACGGACCGTGCGACGAGCGGCATCGACGCGGTGCGCTGGCCGGTGCGCATCACGAGCGCGTGGTCCACGAGGTCGAGCTCGAGGTCGAGCCAGCCGTCGGCGGTGGGGATGGCCACGGGGCTGGCCAGGCCGTGGGCGGAGACCCGCAGCGCGGTGTGCCACCAGTGGTTCAGCGGCGGTGCGCAGGCCAGCAGGGTCTTGCCGATGAGCTGCGTGCACATGTGCAGCGCGTGGCGCGTGCCCTCCCACTGGGCGAGCGGCAGCTCGGGCCAGGCGCCCGGCGCGGGATCTCGGGTCATCGGAGGACCTCCGGCCTCGACATGTGCGTCCGCCGCCCGGGATGCCGCGCTCGGGCGGGGGCGCCGCGGACGGCGGAACCGGCACGCCTGGCCCGGTGCGCCCCTCGCGGTCGCCCGCTCGACAAGCCCCTCACGGATGGCAAAGTGGCGTGGCCGGACCAGCCGCGAGGGCGCCGCATGCAGACCGGAACGACCGAGGCCGAGGGGCTCCTGGAGTGCGACCTGGTGATGAAGGGCGGCATCACCAGCGGCGTGGTGTACCCGCTCGCGCTGGTGGAGCTGGCGCGCCGGTACCGCTTCCGCTCGGTGGGCGGCTCGTCCGCGGGCGCCATCGCGGCCGCGGCGGCGGTGGCGGCCGAGTACGGGCGCCAGTCCGGCGCGACCGTGGAGGGCTCCGGCTTCGCGGGGCTCGCACGGCTCCCGGCCAGCCTGGGCGAGCGGCTCCCGGGCGGCGGGTCGCGGCTGTCGTCGCTCTTCCAGCCCACCCGCCGCACCCGCCCCGTGCTGGAGGCGCTGCTCGGGGCGGCGCGCGGCCGGAGCGCGGCCGGCAAGGCGGCGCGCGCGCTCGCGCCGCTCGTCGTCGCGGCTCCCGGCTGCTGGGTGGCGCTCGCCGGGCTCCTGCTCGCGGGCGCGGTGGGCGCGGTCGCGGGGCGGCAGGGCGGGGTCGCCGAGGCGGCGGCGCTCTGGCTGTCCGCCGCCGCGGTGCTGGCGCTCGCCGCGCTCGGCGCGGTGGTGGCGTCGGCGGTCTCGGCGCTCGGCGCCATCCGCGACAACGGCCTCGGCGTGTGCAGCGGGTTCGCGCCGCCCGGACGAGGCGGCCCGCCGCCGCTCACCACCTGGCTGCACGGCCTCGTCCAGTCGCTGGCGGGCACGCGCGAGGTGCTCACGCTCGGCCACCTCGAGCGCCACGGCCTGCGCCTCGAGGTCACCACCACCAGCGTCACGCACCAGCGCCCGTTCCGCCTGCCGCTCCACCCCGACGACCCGGTGTTCTTCTTCCGCGAGGCGGAGTTCCGGGCGCTGTTCCCGGGCGAGGTGGTGGACCGGCTGGTCGAGGCCGGGCGCGCCGAGGAGGCGGAGCGCCGCGCGCGCACCGACGGCCGGCGCGTGCGGCTCCCCGCCCACGATCCGTCGCTGGTGCTGTTCCCCCGCGGGCCCGGGCTGCCGGTCGTGGTGCTCGCGCGGATGAGCCTCAGCTTCCCGCTGCTCCTCGGGGCGGTGCCGCTGTACGGCGTGGACTGGACGCGCCGGCGGAACCAGCGGCGGCGCGCCGAGCCGGAGCTCGAGCGGGCCTGGTTCTCCGACGGCGGGATCTGCTCGAACATCCCCATCCACTTCTTCGACGCCGCGCTGCCCACCCGGCCCACGTTCGCGATCGATCTCCGCGAGCAGCACCCCGATCACCCGCTCGGCGCCTGGCTGCCGGCGAACAACGCGTCGGGCATCGCGCAGCGCTGGCGCCGGCTCGGCGAGGGGCGCGCCGCGCCGCTCCGGTTCCTCGCCGCGGTGGTGGCCACCATGCAGACCTGGGTGGACGAGATGCAGCTCGCCGCGCCGGGCTACCGCGACCGCATCGTGCACGTCTCGCACGCCGCCGACGAGGGCGGCCTCAACCTCGAGATGCCGCCGGACGTGATCGCGCGGCTCGCCGCGCGCGGCGCCGACGCCGGCGTCCGGCTGCGCGACCGGTTCCGCTGGGACGACCACCGCTGGATCCGCTTCCGCTCGCTGCTCGACGTCATGCAGCGGTACGTCGCGCCGGCCTGGGCGGCGCACGCGCCCGGCACGCCAGGGCGGGCCGCGCTGCTCGCGCTGCTCGAGGCGCACCGGGGCGGGCGCGGCAGCTACCCGGTCACCGGCCCGCAGGCGGAGTGCGCGCGGGCGGCGCTGGAGGGCGTGGACCGGCTGGCGGAGGCGGCCGCGGCCACCGGCGGCGACCTGCGCGAGCGGGCCCCCCGGCCCGCGCCGGAGCTGCGGGCGCGCCCGCGGGTGTAGCGGCGCGCGGGTCCCCGGCGCGGCGCGAAACGAGGTAAGAGAGGGCCGCAGCCACACGCCCCGGGGGCCCCGTGCTCGCAGCGATCACCCACGACCTCCACACCGCCGGCGAGGCCTGGCTGTTCCGCGCGCTGAACGCGGACGGCGGCCCGATCCTCGACGGGCTGATGGTGCTCGTGTCGTCGAAGCCCTTCGGCGCGGCCTGGGCGATCCTGCTCGCGATCCTCGTCGCGCGCGCGGCGCGCGGCCCGCTCGCCGCCCGGCTCCGCCTGGTGGCCGCGCTCGGCGCCGCCATCGCGATGAGCGACGGCCTCGGCTCGCAGCTGCTGCGGCCGCTGCTCGCGCGCCGCCGCCCCTGCTACGCGCTGCCGCCCGGCACGTTCCGCTGGCTGGCGCCCGCCGCCGACGTGGGCTCGCTCCCGAGCCTCCACGCGGCGAACTTCTTCGCCATGGCCACCGTGGCGGCCGCCGCCGGCCCGCGCCTCGGGCTCGCCGCGCTCGGCGTGGCGGTGCTCGTGGCGCTCAGCCGCGTGTACGTGGGCGTGCACTGGCCCACCGACGTGCTCGCGGGCGCGGTCTGGGGCGTGCTGTGCGGGATGCTGGCGCGGCTGCTCGCCACCCGGCTCTGGGCCGCGTGGCAGCGGCGTCGGCCGGCGCCGCCGGCGCCCTGAACGGACGTTCACCCACGCGGGGCCTCGATCCCGGGGCCGCGCCGTGACACTCCTCGTGAGAACCCGAAGCCGAGGAGCACCCGATGCCCGCAGTGAAGCACATCCCCGACGGCTACCAGGCCCTCACGCCGTACCTCGTCATGAAGGACGCCGCCCGCGCCATCGACTTCTACCGGCAGGTCTTCGGCGCGGTGGAGCTCATGCGCATGCCCGGGCCGGAGGGCCGCGTCGGCCATGCCGAGCTGAAGATCGGCGACGCGCGCCTCATGCTGGCGGACGAGCACCCGGAGATGGGGGCGCTCGGCCCGAAGTCCATCGGCGGCACCGCGGTCGGGCTGGTCGTGTACGTGCCCGACGTGGACGCCACGGTCGCCCGCGCCGTCGCCGCGGGCGCCACCGTGAAGGGCGCCGTGGAGGACAAGTTCTACGGCGACCGGATGGGCTCGATCGTCGATCCCTTCGGCCACCTCTGGCACGTCGGCACGCACAAGGAGGACGTCTCGCCGGAGGAGATGCAGCGGCGCATGGCGGCGCTGCCGTCCATGTGAGCGGTCACTGCGCCCGCGCTCCGGATGACCCGAGCATCCGGAGCGCCAGGCGCAGGTGGCTGTCGATGGGATCGAGGAGCCGGACCTCGGTTCCCATCAGGTCCATGAGGTCGGTGCAGGCGACCACCAGCGCGTCGAGCGGCGCGCGCCCCGCCATGCGGCCCACGATCGCGGCGAGCTCGCCCTTCATCTCGGGCGTCTTCTCGCCGCGCGCGAGCGGCCCGAAGATCAGCGCGTCCAGGTAGTCCGTCCCGGCCTCGTCCGGGACCACCACCCGCACGCCGGCCGCCTCGAGCGCCTCGCGGAAGAACGGCTCCGAGACGGTGAAGCGCGTGCCGACGAGCCCGACCACCCGGTGGCCGGCGGCGCGCACGTCGTCGCAGGTCGCGCCCACCAGGTCGGCGATGGGCAGGGGAGAGCGGGGCCGGAGCGCCGCCAGGAACCGGTGCGGCGTCACCGCCGCGAAGAGCGCCAGGGTGGCGCCGGCGCGCTCGAGCCGCCGGAGCGAGCCCAGCAACAGCTCCAGCGCCTCCGGGTCCGCTCCCGCGCGGAGCAGCCCCGAGAACCGGTCGATCCAGACGTGGTCCACGACGATGCCGGGCCGGCCCAGGTCGAGGGGCAGCCCGGCGAGCAGGGCGGTGAGCTTCCGGTAGTAGTGGACGGTCCCCTCGGGACCGAGCCCGCCCACGATTCCGACGATCGGCTGCATGCGATGGAACCTCGTGCTGGGGTGTAAGAGGCGGAGGCTGCTCTCGCTCAGGCGCCCGCGAGCAGCAGGGCGGCCGAGGCGGCGAGCAGCGCGCCCATGGCGCGGTCGATCCGGCGCCGCCAGCGCGGCACGCGCATGGCGCGCTCCAGCGCCGACCCGAGCATCGCCCAGGTGAGGAGCCCGGCGAGCGACAGCGCGGTGAACAGCGGCACGAGCCGGAGGAACGCCGCGCCCGCGCCGCCGCCGCCGCAGGCCGACGCCGCGGTGAGCACCATGGCCCAGGCCTTCGGGTTCGTGAACTGGAACAGGAACACCGCCGCCGGCCGCTGCGGCAGCGCGCCGCCGGCCGCGCCGCCCTCGGCCGGCCCGCGCCGGAAGCTCTCCACCACGAGCGCCACGCCGCCCCACGCCAGGTAGACCGCGCCGCCCGCCTGCAGCACGCGCCCCAGCGCCGGGGCCGCCGCGAGCAGCGCGCCTCCGCCCGCGGCCGCGAGCCCGAGCAGGGCGACGAGCCCGAGCAGTACCGCCGCGATGGCCGGGGCGGCGCCCCGGAGCCCGGCCGCGGCGGCCCGGTGCATCACCACGAAGTTGCTCGGCCCGGGGGTGAACACCCCGACGGCCACCAGCCCTGCGGTCGCGATCCACGTCTCCATGCCGGCGCCCTCCATGCCGGGGATCTGCGGCGCGGGCCGGTCGGACGGGCGCGAGGTTCGGTCTCGGGACGAGACCGTTCAGGCCGGGAGCGGCCCGCAGGCGCGGGCCTCCTGCTCCAGCCAGGCCACCACCCCCGCGGTGGCGGCGCGGCCGCGCGCGTGCGGCGGGAGCACCAGCCAGTAGGCGGGGCCGAGCGCCACCGACCGCTCGAAGGGCCGGACCAGCAGGCCGGCCGCCACGTCGTCCGCGGCGAGCCGGTGCCGCGCCAGCGCCACCCCCTGCCCCTGCGCCGCGGCGCGGAGCACGAGGTCGGTCGAGGCGAGGCGCGGGCCGCGCCGGACGTCCAGCGAGGCGGGCCCATGGGCGCGCCGCCACAGCTCCCAGGTCGCGCCCGGATCGCGGTCGTGCAGGAGCCGCAGCCGCGCCAGCGCCGGCGGCCGGCGCGGCGAGCCCGCCGCGCGCCAGGCGGCCGGGCTCATCACCGGGTACAGCACCTCGTCGAGCAGCGGCTGGCAGTCCAGGTCGCGCCAGGGGCCGCGCCCCAGCCGGATCGCGAGGTCCACCTCCCCGGCGCCCGCGGTCCCGAGGTCCACCGGCCGCGGGTCCACCAGCACCGAGACCTCCAGGTCCGGGTGGCGCGCCTCCAGCGCCGGGAGCCGCGGCAGGAGCCAGCGGCTCGCGAAGGAGGCGGTGGTCGAGATCACCACCGAGCGCTCCGAGCGCGCCTCCCGCACCGCGGCAGCGGCCCGCTCCAGCTCGCGGAGCGCGGCGAGCGCCGCCTGGCCGAGCGCCTCGCCCTGCGGCGTGAACGAGAGCCCGGCCCGCCCGCCGGGGCCGCGGGTCAGCGGGGTGCCGGCCCAGGCCTCCAGCTCGGCCAGGTGCCGGCTCAGCGACGAGTGGGCCACGCCGAGCTCGCGCGCGGCGGGGCGCACGCCGCGGTGCGCGAACACGAGCGCGAAGGCGCGGAGCGCGTTCAGGGGGAGGTCCTTCACGGTCGGGAGGATAGACCGAAGCCCCGCTCAGCGCGCGCCCGCGGCGGGTGCGGGCGCGCACAGGCCGCCGCAGTCCGCGCCGCGCGGCGGGGCGCAGTCGTCGCGCGGGTCGTCCACGCAGGCCCGGCCGTCCGGGCACCGGATCGCCGCGAAGCCGCCGCAGGACACCGGCACGACGCAGGCACCCGGGCAGCCCGCGTCGGACGGCCAGGTGCAGGCGTCGCCGGGCACGTCCACGCAGGCCTGGCCCTCGGGGCAGCCGGCGCCGCATCCCCCGGTGACGGCCGGCGGGCGCGCGCCGTCCCCGCGGTGCCCGCGATCGCCGCCGCAGGCGGCCAGCAGGGCCGCGGCGCCGAGGAGCGCGAGCGGCGCGCGCCGCCGGCGCGCCATCACGGCTCCCGCACCGGCTGCCGGGGGCGGCTCGGGATGCGCAGGACGAACGCGGCGCCGCAGGCGACGAGGGCCGCGGCGGCGAGGAGCGCGTAGCGCGGCGGCCGCACCACGAACGCCAGCCAGGCGAGGCTCACCGCCATGCTCCCGAGCGCGATCGCCTTCACCCAGACCGGGATGGCGCGATCCCGCTGCCACTTCTGCAGCGGCGGCCCGAAGAGCCGGTGCGTGTACAGCCAGCGGTGGAAGCGCTCGGAGCTGGCCGAGAACGCCCAGAGCGCCACCAGCATGAACGGCGTGGTGGGCACGATGGGGAGCAGCAGCCCGATCGCGCCCAGGGCGAACGCCGTCCAGCCGAGCGCGAGGAGCAGCAGCCGGCGGGCCGGGGCGGCGCGGGTCGCGGCGGTCGTCGGCTCGGGGTCGGGCGGCACGGGAGAGGTGTAGGGCGGATCGCGCACCGGCCGCAAGCCGGCCCGCGCGGCGGCTCGCGGACGGCCGCCCGGCGGGGTCGCCCGCGTCGGAGGCCGCCGGCGACCCCGTCCACCTCGCGACCTCGCTCACTCGCAGTTCTGCGGCTGCGGGCACCGCGCCGGCCGCTCGTACTTGCACGTGCAGGGGCAGGCCTCCTTGCACGCCTTCAGCAGGGCCACGTTGCCCTTGTCGGCGCCGCGGCCCACCGGGAACGCGGCGTCGCAGGACTGCGTGCAGGCGCTCTCGCACGGGCCGATCCCGCAGCTCGGGTCCCCGCCCTCCTCCACGCAGCCGGTGGCGACCTGATCCGCCTCCTGCACCGCGGGGAGCATCGCGACGGCCTGGTCCGCGGCGCACACCGTCTGGCCGAGGTCGTTCACGTACGTCTGGCAGGTGCCCGACTTCGCGAACGCCTCGATGGTGAAGGTGACCGGGATGGCCTCCGGGCACCCGAGCACCACCTGCACGCCGTCACACCCGGTGTAGTGGTGCCAGCGGTTCTGGAAGGGCGACAGGTCGGTGACGGTGTCCCAGACGTACCGCACCGTCCGGTCCTGAGGGTTCAGCACCTCCGTGAAGTTGCCGGCGGTGACGCTGCTCAGCGTCGCCACCACGCCCTGGTCGGCGGAGCAGGTGGTGGCGCCCGCCGCGAGGCGGGTGACGAGCGACGTCTTGGTCCGGTCGAGCACGTTGCGCGTGCTGAACCAGCCCTTCGGCATCGGCTGCGTCTGGACGGCGGTGGTGCCGGTGGCGTCGATCTGGGCGCCCGCGAGGAGCAGCGGGCTGGTGTCGGCGGCGGCGAGCGCGGGCAACAGCGCCGCGAGGCACGTGAGCGTTCTCATCTGGTCTTCCCCCTTGAGCGCGGCCCGTGCGCCTGGAGGCGAGGCCGGCATGCGCGGAAGTGTCACCGCCCCCGTGCGCGTGCGGCAGTCCCGCATCACCGCGTCGCCAGCGCCACCGACGGGGCATACCCGCGTCGGGGAGGTTCGCCACGAGTCGCGGGCGGCGTGCGCGCGCGGACGCTACGCTGGGTCGGTGGACACGCTCGCGCTCCAGGCCAACGGCCTCCGCTTCGCCGCGCTCGCCGACGGCCCCGGCGACGGCCCGCTCGCGCTGCTCCTGCACGGCTTCCCGGAGCTGGCCCGCTCCTGGAGGCACCAGCTCCCCGCGCTCGCCGCCGCCGGCTGGCGCGCGGTGGCGCCCGACCTCCGCGGCTACGGCGCGACCGAGAAGCGCGGGCCGTTCGACCTCGCCACGCTGGCGGCGGACGCGGCCGGGCTGGTGCGGGCGCTCGGGCGCGAGCGCGCGGTGGTGATCGGGCACGACTGGGGCGGCGCGATGGCGTGGGCGGTCGCGGCCCGCCATCCGGAGGTGGTCTCGCGGCTCGTGATCCTGAACGCGCCGCACCCGGGCGCGTTCGCGCGCGAGCTGCGCCGCAACCGCCGCCAGCTCCTCCGCTCGTCGTACATGCTCCTGTTCCAGGTGCCGTTCCTCCCGGAGTGGCTGCTCACGCGCGACCGGGCCGCGGGCGTGGCCCGCGCGATCCGCGGCGGCTCGTACGTGCGCAGCGCCTGGCCTGCCGAGGAGCTGGAGCCCTACCGCCGCGCGTTCCTGCAGCCCGGCGCCGCGCGCGCCGCGCTCGGCTGGTACCGGGCGGCGTTCCGCGGCCGCCGCTCGCCGGGGCCGCGCCCGCGGCCGGTCTCCGCGCCCACGCTGATCCTGTGGGGCGTCGAGGATCGCTTCCTCGGCGTGGAGACGATCGCGCGGGCGAAGCTCGCGCCGTACCTCGCGCCCGGCAACGCGCCGGAGATCGTGCCGATCGAGGGCGCGGGCCACTTCGTGCAGAACGAGGCGCCGGAGCAGGTGAACGCGGCGCTGCTCCAGTGGCTCGGCCCAGCGGCCGGGAGGTCCGGAACGTGAACGCCCACCCGCTGCTCCTCTCGCTCGCGCTCGCGGTCACCCCCGCCCCGGCGCGCGCCGCGCCGGCGGACCTCCAGGTGAGCCCTGCGGCCGACGGCGCGATCACCGCGGGCGCGCTCGCGGCCGCGCTGGGCCTGCGCCGGTTCGAGCGCGACCTGCTCCCCGCCAGCTGCCGCTGGTGCAGCCCGGGCCGCCTCGACGCCTGGGCGCACGAGACGCTGGCCTGGAAGCACCCCTCGCGCGCGGCGACCGCCTCCGACCTGCTCGGCGTGGGCGTGCCCCTCGGCGCGGCGGCGGCGCTGGCGGTCCCCGACCTCGCGGGGGGCGCGCCCCGGCGGGCGGCAGAGGATGTGCTGCTCGTCGCCGAGGCGATCGGGATCGCGACGCTCGGCACCGAGCTGGTGAAGGTGGGCACCGACCGGATCCGGCCGGACGCCTGGGACGGGAGCGGGCCCGCGCACGCGCTCGACTCGCGCGTCTCCTTCTGGTCGGGCCACACCGCGACGGCGTTCGCCGCGGCGTCCGCGGCGGGCACGATCGCCACGCTGCGCGAGGCGCCGGGCGCGCCGTGGATCGTCGGCGGCGGCGCGGCGGCGGCGAGCGTCGTGGGCTACCTGCGGCTGGCCGCGGATCGCCACTGGGCGACCGACGTGCTCGCCGGCGCCGGGTGGGGCACGGCGGTGGGGATCCTGGTGCCCCTGCTCCACTGGCACCCGATCGCGCACGTGCGCCTGGTGCCGGCGCCGGGCGGGATCGCCGGGGTGTTCTAGGTCAGCCGTCCCAGGTGTAGACGCGGACCGTGAGCGCGGGCAGGTCGAACGAGGCCGCGCCCGCCGCGTCGGCGGTGGCCGCGGGCGCCGTGGTGGGCAGGCGCGGCGCGAGCGCGGCGCCGGGCGCGAGGCCCGTCACCTGCAGCGTGAGGGGGACGACGTCGTAGTTGAGGAGCACGAGCGCGTGCGAGGTCCCGAGCGAGCGGCGGAAGGAGAGCGTCGCCTCGGAGGCGCGCGCGCCCTCGTAGCCGCCGCGCTGGAGCGCCGGCACCGCGCGGCGGAGCGCGATCACCTCGCGGTAGAACTCGAGCAGCGATCCCGCGCGGCCCCGCTCCGCCTCCACGTTGTGCGTGGCCACGTTGGAGGGGAGCGCCCGGAACGGCTTGCCGGTGGTGAAGCCGGCGGTGCGCGCGTCGCCGGTCCAGCTCATGGGCGTGCGCAGCCGCCAGTCGCCGGAGAGCGAGCCGGCGCCGCCCAGCCCGAGCTCCTCGCCGTAGTAGATGAACGGGATGCCGGGCTGCAGCAGGTACGTCGCGGCCGCGAGCCGGTAGCGCGCCTCGTCGCCGCCGAGCTGGTCCCAGGGGCGCTGGCCGGCGAAGGCGTCGTGGTTCGAGAGCATGGTGGCGGCGGCGTGGCGGGCCGGGTCCTCGAAGTACGCGGCCACCCGCGCGACCGCCGCCGGGTCTCCGCGCGCCGCGCCCATCACGTCGTACTGGTGCCCGAACGCGAACGCGCTGCCGCAGGCGGCGGTGAAGCCGGCCGGGTCGTCCGGCCCCTCGCACACCATGAAGCGCCGCTCGTACCCGTCGAGCAGCGCCCGCACCTCCGCCATCCGGACGTAGTTCTGCGGCTGGTCGTTCCAGGCGCCGGGCCCGTTCTCGAACAGCATCCCCACCGCGTCGAAGCGGAAGCCGTCCACCCCGCGGTTCAGCCAGAAGCGCTGGCTGTCGGCGTGGTACGCGGCCACCGCCGGGTTCGCGAGATCGAAGTCCGGCATGTTCGTCGCGAACGGCGCGTAGTACCAGCCGGTGCCGGACTGCCGCCACGGGTTGCCCCCGTACACCGACCAGCCGGACGGCTGCGACGACTTCCACAGGTACCAGCCGCGGTACGGGTTCGACTTGCCGTCGGCGGAGTTGACGAACAGCGGGTTGGTGGCCGCGCTGTGGTTCATGACGTAGTCGAGGATCACGCCGATGCCGCGGGCGTGGGCCGCCGCGACGAGCGCGTCGAGGTCCTCGAGCGTGCCGTAGCCGGGCTCGACGCCGCGGTAGTCGGCGACGGCGTAGCCGTGGTCGTGGTCCTGGCTGGCGGTGACCGGCATGAGCCAGATCCCGCGCACGCCCAGCTCCGCCAGGTAGTCGAGCCGGCTCGCCAGGCCGCGCAGGTCCCCCACCCCGTCGCCGTCCGAGTCCTGGTAGCCGCGGACGTAGATCTCGGCGAAGGGCCCTCGCTCCCAGCCGTCGGGGAGCGCGCTGCCGGGGTCCGCGGCGGGCACCGGGGAGACGTCCACCGCCGGCGGCGGGGTCGAGCCGCCGCCGCAGGCGAGCGCGGTCAGGGCGGCCGCGGCGAGGAGGGCGAGCGAGGTGCGGCGGGGCGTTCGCGCGGGCGTCATGGGCGCCTCCGGCGACCGGGCCGGGCGCGGGAGCGCGTCCGTCCGGCGGCTGCCCTGCTCTGTACGTGTGGACGCCGCGGGGCGTCAACGTCCCGGAGGTCGCGCGGCGCGCGGGCCCGGGTTCCGGCTCAGGGCCGGAACGCGCGCAGGAACGTCTGCACCGCGCGGCGGACGGTGGCGCGGACGTCCTCCGGCGACGCCTCCTGCAGCACGCCCAGGTGCAGCCGCATCATCACGTCGCCGTGGCACAGGTTCACGAACTGCACCGCCGCGTAGTACGGGTCGTCCACGCGGAGCAGGCCCCGCGCCGCCCAGCGCGAGAGCGCGGCGGCGATGAGCTCGTGCGTGACCCGCGGGCCGCGCTCGTACAGCATCTTCCCGATCTCGGGCAGGCGGAACCCGTCGAGCGCGCTCCGGTACAGCGCCACCGCCTCGCGGGAGAGGAACTTCGCGAGCATGCGCTCCCCCGCCGCCTGCAGCGCGGTCTCGAGATCGTCGCTCGTCTCGGCGAAGAGCGCCTCGAGGTCGGCCTGCATCTGGTTCGAGCCCTGCTCGAAGCAGGCGACGAACAGCGCGCTCTTGTCGTGGAAATGGTTGTAGAGGGTGGCCTTGGAGACGCCGGTACGGGAGGCGATCACGTCCACGCTCGCCCGCTCGTACCCGAGCTCCTGGAACGCCTTGCGCGCCCCATCCAGGATCTGCTGGCGCTTGCCCACGCACCAATCGGGGGGTCTCTGTGCCTGGTTTTCAGCCATGCGAAATGAACTAAACGGTTCAGTCTTGACTGTCAACCCTCATCCGTCTAGGTTTCGGCCGCTCGTTGAACTGAACGGTTTAGTGTTGACCGCGTCGGAGCGTACGGCTATCAGTACCGCCCTCCCGGGCTCACGGATCCGTTCCCCGGGCCTCAAAGGAATCGAGATGAACCCCTCCCTCCGCTCCCCTCGCGCCGCCACGCGGCGCGCTCCCGGCCTCCTTTTCGGCAACCGCGCGCTCGCGCCCGCCGCGCTCGCGCTCGCGCTCGTCGCCGCCGGGTGCGGCAAGAAGCAGGAGGCGCGCGCCCCCGGCCCGGTCGAGGTCGGCGTGATCACCCTCTCCCCGCAGGCGGTGACGCTCACCACCGAGCTGCCCGGTCGCGTCTCCGCGTTCAAGGTCGCCGAGGTCCGCGCCCGCGTGAACGGCATCGTGCTGAAGCGCCTGTTCACCGAGGGCAGCGACGTGAAGCAGGGGCAGCCGCTGTTCAAGATCGACCCGGCGCCCTACCAGGCCGCGCTCGACAGCGCCCGGGCGCAGCTCGCCCGCGCCGAGGCGACGCTCTCGTCGGCCAGGCTCACCGCCGAGCGCTACACCGAGCTCGTGGCCGCGAACGCGGTGAGCCGGCAGGAGCACGAGGACGCCGTGGCCGCGCTGAAGAAGGCCGAGGCCGACGTCGCCGCCGGCCGGGCCGCGGTGGACGCCGCCCGCATCAACCTCGGCTACACCACCGTCACCTCCCCGGTGGGCGGCCGCATCGGCCGCTCCGAGGTGACCGAGGGCGCCTACGTGCAGGCGGCGCAGGCCACGCTGCTCGCCACCGTGCAGCAGCTCGACCCGGTCTACGTGGACGTGACGCAGTCCAGCGCCGAGCTGCTCCGGATGCGCCGCGATCTCGAGGCCGGCAAGCTCCAGTCCGCCGGCGCCGGCAAGGCGAAGGTCGCGCTCACCACCGAGGACGGCCGCGAGTACGGCCTCCCCGGCACGCTGCAGTTCGCCGACGTCACCGTGGATCCTGGCACCGGCTCGGTGGCGCTGCGCGCGATCTTCCCCAACCCCCGCGCCGAGCTGCTCCCCGGCACCTACGTGCGGGCCCGCCTCGCCGAGGGCGTGAACCCGCAGGCGCTGCTCGTCCCGCAGCGCGCCGTGGCCCGCAACAACAAGGGTGAGCCCACCGCGCTGGTGGTCGCCGGCGGCAAGGTCGAGCTGCGCAACCTGGTCACCGAGCGCGTGATCGGCGACGCGTGGCTCGTGACCTCCGGCGTGAAGCCCGGCGAGCAGGTGATCGTCGAGGGCCTCCAGAAAGTGCGCCCCGGCGCCCCCGTCAACCCGGTCCCGGCCGGCGGCGCGAAGCAGGCGAACGCCGCGACCCCGGGCCAGCCGGCCCCGGCGGGCGCGGCCCGCTGAGGCGCCCGACAGCGTGACCGCGCGCGCGGCCGGACCCGAGCCGGCCGCCCGCGCACCCCTTCCCATTCTTCAGTCGAGGAGTCGTCGTGGCCAGGTTCTTCATCGATAGGCCCATCTTCGCGTGGGTGATCTCGATCATGATCATGCTGGCCGGTGGGCTCGCCATCCTGGGCCTGCCGGTCTCGCAGTACCCCGCCATCGCGCCGCCGGTCGTCACGGTGTACGCGACCTACCCGGGCGCGAACGCGCAGACGCTGGAGAACTCGGTCACCCAGGTCATCGAGCAGAAGATGACCGGCATCGACCACCTCCGGTACATGTCGGCCGCGAGCGACAGCTCCGGCAACGCCAGCGTCACGCTCACGTTCGAGGCCGAGGCCGACCCGGACATCGCGCAGATGCAGGTGCAGAACAAGCTGCAGAACGCCATGCCGCTGCTGCCGCAGCAGGTGCAGCAGCAAGGCGTGCGCGTCCTGAAGACCGTCAACAACTACCTGCTCATCGCCGGCCTCATCTCCGAGGACGGCAGCATGACGCGCGACGACCTGAACGACTACGCGTTCTCGAACATCGTGGACCAGATCAGCCGCGTGACCGGCGTGGGCGAGGTGACCGCGTTCGGCACGCAGTACGCCATGCGCATCTGGCTCGACGCCGACAAGCTCGCCAGCTTCAAGCTCACCCCGCTCGACGTGAGCGCCGCCCTCCGGGCGCAGAACGCGCAGGTGTCCACCGGCTCCCTCGGCGCGGCCCCGGCCGTGCCCGGCCAGCAGCTCAACGCCACGGTCACCTCGCAGACCCGGCTCCAGACGCCCGAGCAGTTCCTGAACATCCTGCTGCGCGTGAACCCGGACGGCTCGCAGGTGCGGCTGCGCGACGTCGGCACCGCGAACCTGGGCGGCGAGACCTACGAGCTGGAGAGCTACTACAACGGCAAGCCCGCCGGCGGCATGGGCATCCGGCTCGCCTCCGGCGCGAACGCGCTCAAGACCGCGGAGCTGGTGCGCGCCAAGCTCGCCGAGCTGTCGCAGTTCTTCCCGCCGGGGATGAAGGTCGTCTACCCGGTGGACTCCACCCCGTTCGTGCGGATCTCGATCGAGGAGGTGGTGAAGACCCTCGCCGAGGCCATCATCCTCGTGTTCCTGGTGATGTTCCTGTTCCTCCAGAACTTCCGCGCGACGCTCATCCCGACCATCGCCGTGCCGGTGGTGCTGCTCGGCACGTTCGGCGTGCTGGCGGCGGCCGGCTTCACCATCAACACGCTCACCATGCTCGGCCTGGTACTCGCCATCGGCCTGCTGGTGGACGACGCCATCGTCGTGGTCGAGAACGTCGAGCGCGTGATGAGCGAGGAGGGGCTCTCTCCGCGCGAGGCCACCCGCAAGTCGATGGGCCAGATCACCGGCGCGCTCGTCGGCATCGCGCTGGTGCTCGCCGCGGTGTTCGTCCCCATGGCGTTCTTCGGCGGCTCGGTGGGCGTCATCTACCGGCAGTTCTCCATCACCGTGGTCTCGGCCATGGCGCTGTCGGTGGTGGTCGCGCTGACGCTCACGCCGGCGCTGTGCGCCACGATCCTGAAGCCGGTCGAGAAGGGGCACCACGCCTCGGAGAAGGGGTTCTTCGGCTGGTTCAACCGGCTCTACGGGCAGGGCAGTGGCCTGTACGAGAAGTCGGTGGGCTGGATCCTGCGCCGCGCCGGGCGCGCCCTGATCGTCTACGCGGTGCTGCTCGCGGCGCTGGGCGGGCTGTTCCTGCACCTGCCCACCGGCTTCCTCCCCGAGGAGGACCAGGGGTCGATCATCAACATGGTGCAGCTGCCCGCGGGCGCCACCATGGACCGCACCCGCACGGTGATGCAGGAGGTGACGCGCCACTACCTCGAGGACGAGAAGGACAACGTCGAGGCGGTGATGGCGATCACCGGCTTCAGCTTCTCCGGCCGCGGCCAGAACGCCGGCCTCGCGTTCGTGCGCCTCAAGGACTGGAGCGAGCGCCCGAAGAAGGAGCAGCACGCGCCCGCCGTCGCCGGGCGCGCCATGCGGGCGTTCTCGCAGATCAAGGACGGCCTCGCGTTCGCGTTCGTGCCGCCGGCGGTGCCGGAGCTCGGCAACGCCACCGGCTTCGAGCTGCAGCTCCAGGACCGCGGCAACCTCGGGCACGAGGCGCTCATGGCGGCCCGCAACCAGCTGCTCGGCATGGCCGCGAAGGATCCCCGGCTCGCCAAGGTCCGGCCGCTCGGCCTGGAGGACACGCCGCAGTACCGCATCGACGTGGACCAGCAGAAGGCCGCCGCCCTCGGGCTCTCGCTCTCCGACATCAACGCCACGCTCTCCAGCACCTGGGGCATCAACTACGTGGACGACTTCGTGGACAAGGGGCGCACCAAGCGCGTGTACGTGCAGGCGGCCGCGCCGTTCCGCATGAAGCCCGACGACCTGAACCGCTGGTACGTGCGCAACCGCGGCGGCCAGATGGTCCCGTTCTCGGCGTTCTCCACCGGCACCTGGGTGTACGGACCGACCAAGCTGGAGCGCTTCAACGGGTCCCCGGCCATGGTGATCCAGGGCGAGCCGTCCCCGGGCCACAGCTCGGGCGAGGCCATGGCGGCCATGGAGGAGCACGTCAAGGCGCTCCCGGACGGCATCGGCCTGGAGTGGTCGGGGCTCTCGTACGAGGAGCGGCTCTCCGGCGCGAACGCCCCGGCGCTCTACGCCATCTCGCTGCTGGTGGTGTTCCTCGCGCTGGCGGCCCTCTACGAGAGCTGGTCCATCCCGTTCTCGGTGATGCTGGTGGTGCCGCTCGGCGTGCTCGGCGCGGTGCTGTTCACCGAGCTCGCGAGCATGGACGCGGGCGTCTACTTCCAGGTCGGCCTGCTCACCACCATCGGCCTCTCGGCCAAGAACGCCATCCTCATCGTCGAGTTCGCGAGGGCCCTGTACGAGCAGGGCATGAGCCTGTTCGACGCCGCCGTGGAGGCGGCCCGCATGCGCCTCCGCCCCATCATCATGACCTCGCTCGCGTTCATCCTCGGCGTGCTCCCGCTCGCCATCGCGAACGGGGCGGGCGCGGCCGGGCAGAACGCCATCGGCATGGCGGTGATCGGCGGCATGGTCTCGGCCACCTTCCTCGCCATCCTGCTCGTGCCGGTGTTCTTCGTGAAGATCGCCGGCAAGCGGAAGACGCCGCCGCCCGACCTGGTGGCCGGGCCGCGCGACGAGGACGAGGCCGCGCCGAAGGAGATCGCCCATGCGTAGCCCCGGCCTCGCGGCGCTCGCCGCCGCCTCCGCCCTCGCCGTCTCGGGGTGCACGCTCGCGCCCCGGTACCAGCGCCCCGCCGCGCCCGTGGCCGCCGAGTTCCCCGCCGGCGGCGGCGCGCCGACCGGCCCCGCCGCGGCCGACCTCGGCTGGCGCGACGTGTTCCAGGATCCCGGCCTCCAGGCCGTGATCGACCAGGCGCTGCGCGAGAACCGCGACCTCCGCGTCGCCGCGCTCAACGTGGAGCTGGCCCGCGCGCAGTACGGCATCCAGCGCTCGTACCTGCTGCCCACGGTGGGCGCGACCGGGAGCGGCAGCCGCTCGCGCACGGCGAAGGACCTCAGCTTCACCGGCGAGCCCTCCGTCGGGAACGTCTTCTCGGCCGGCGTGGGCCTCACCTCGTTCGAGATCGACCTGTTCGGCCGCGTGCGCAGCCTGCGAAACCAGGCGCTGGAGCAGTACCTCTCGACCGAGGAGGCCCACCGCAGCGCGCACCTGGCGCTGGTCTCCGAGGTCGCGGTCCAGTACCTCGCCTCGCGCGCGCTGCAGTCGCAGGTGGCGCTCGCCGAGCAGACGCTGCAGACCGTGCAGCAGTCCTACGACCTCGCGAAGCGCACGTTCGAGGCCGGCCGCACCTCCGAGCTCGACTTCCGCACCGCCGAGGCGCAGGTGGAGACCGCCCGCGTGAACCTGTCCGCCTACCAGCAGGCGCTCGCGCAGGCGGAGAACGCGCTGGTGCTGCTCGCCGGCGGACCGCTGCCGAAGGACCTGCCGACGGCGCCGCTCGAGTCGCAGCCGCCCGTGGCGGAGCTGCCCGCCGGGCTCCCCTCCGACCTGCTCCAGCGCCGGCCCGACATCCTCTCCGCCGAGCACCAGCTCAAGGCGGCCAACGCCAGCATCGGCGCGGCGCGCGCGGCGTTCTTCCCGTCCATCTCGCTCACCGCCTCGGTGGGCACGGCCTCCACCGAGCTGTCCAACCTGTTCACCGCCGGCTCGGGCACCTGGGCGTTCTCGCCGCGCATCGACCTGCCCATCTTCACCGGCGGGCGGAACAAGGCGAACCTCGACGCGGCCAACGTCCGCAAGTCGATCCAGATCGCGAGCTACGAGAAGGCGATCCAGGTGGCGTTCCGCGAGGTGGCCGACGCGCTGGTGGCGCGCGGGCGCCTCGACGAGCAGCTCGAGGCGCAGACCCGGCGCGTCCAGGCGGAGCAGCGGCGCTACGACATCTCGGAGCTGCGCTACCGCAAGGGCGTGGACAGCTACCTGAACGTGCTGACCGCGCAGCGCGACCTGTACGGCGCCCAGCAGCAGCTCATCCAGACGCGGCTGGCCCGGTACCAGAACTCGATCGGCCTGTACCGCGCGCTGGGCGGCGGCTGGCTGGAGCGAGGCACCGCCGCGGCCGCCGCGCCCGCCCCGGCGACGCCGGCCTCCCCCGCGGCGCCCGCGCCCGCGGAGCCGGCCCAGGCCGCGCCGCCGCAGCAGGGCTAGCGGGCGCCGGCGTCGCGCGCCGCGTCGCCGGGGGCGACCACCGTCACCCGGTACACGCGGCGCGCGCCGAGCGGCGAGCCGCCCGCGGCCGAGCAGGTGGTGGTGCCCGGGCCGACGCCGCGGAGCGCGCCGCCCTCCGGCGAGTCCGCGCCCACGGCCACCTTCGGATCGTCGCAGAGGATCGCGCGCGGCGGGCACTGCACGGTGCCGGTAGGGCAGAGCGGCTTCACCTCGCCCACCTCCAGCGTGAGCGGGAACGGCGCGTCGGCGGCCGGCTCGCCCTGCGCGCGCGCGGCCGGCGCGGCGGCGAGCGCGAGGGCGGTCAGGCACCAGCGGGCGGCACGGCGGAGCGCGGTCATGCCCCGGTCATAGCGCAATCGCGGCGCCGGCGGCGTGCCCGCGCGCGGTCGGGCCGGGTCCGCTGGATGCACAGCTTTTCTGAATGTTCCGGTCCATCATTTTGTCATGGTCTAAGACACGGCCGGGGCCCTAGATCCGCCGGAAACGCTTCCGGAGGATGTCTTGGTCGAATCGATCGGCTCACCCGCCCTGTGGATCGGCTTCCTGGCCTTCGTCGCGCTGATGCTGGCGCTCGACCTGGGCGTGTTCCATCGGAAGGCCCACGTCATCCGCGTGCGCGAGGCGCTGGGCTGGAGCGTGGTGTGGGTGACGCTGGCGCTCGCGTTCAACGCGCTGGTGTGGTGGCAGTTCGGGGCCGACCGCGGCCTCGAGTTCCTCACCGGCTACCTCATCGAGAAGTCGCTCGCGGTCGACAACATCTTCGTCTTCGTGATCATCTTCTCGGCGCTGGGCGTGCCGCCGCTCTACCAGCACCGGGTGCTGTTCTGGGGCATCCTCTCCGCGCTCGTCCTGCGCGCCGGGATGATCTTCGCCGGCACCGCGCTCCTGGCCCGGTTCCACTGGACCATCTACGTGTTCGGCGCGCTGCTGGTCGCGACCGGCGTGAAGCTGTTCCTCGGGCGCCACGAGGCGCCGGATCCCACCGGCGGCCGGCTCATGCGGCTGGTCCGGCGGGTCATCCCCTCCACCCACGAGCTGCGCGGGGCGCACTTCCTCACGGTCGAGAACGGCCGCCGCGTCGCCACCCCGCTGCTGCTCGCGCTGGTGCTGGTCGAGATCTCCGACGTCATCTTCGCGGTGGACTCCATCCCCGCGATCTTCGCGGTGACGCTCGACCCGTTCATCGTCTTCACCTCGAACATCTTCGCCATCCTGGGCCTGCGCTCGATGTTCTTCCTGCTGGCCGGCATGGTGGAGCGCTTCTCCGGGCTGAAGACCGGCCTCTCCGCGGTGCTGGTGTACGTGGGCCTGAAGATGCTGGCGATGGACTGGGTGAAGGTCCCGGCCGCCCTCTCGCTCGCGATCGTCGCCGCGCTGCTCGTCGCGCCGGTCCTGCTCGGCGCCTGGCGCGACCGCGCGCGCGGTCACCGCGCCGCCCCGGCATCGGGTACAGTCCTCGGGCCGTCCCGCCCCGAGGAGAGCCGATGACCCGCACCCCCTGGATCGCCGCCGCCGCGCTCGCGCTCACGCTCTCCGGCTGCGCCTCCGTCGCCGCCCAGCGCGCGCGCACCCGGTACCTGGAGGCCGAGCTCGACAAGGTCCGGTACCCGCAGCCGGCGGAGGAGATCTGGGGCGACGTGCGCCGGCTGCTCATGCAGAGGGAGTTCCCGCTCGCCGACGAGGAGGATCCGCGCGAGGGGATCCAGGGCATGGTGGTGAACCTGTTCACCCCCGCCCGCCCCACCGAGATCGACAAGGCCGGGCGGCGCAAGCTCGACACCGGCTGGCGGAAGGACCAGACCCGCGTGCACGCCGAGGCCGCGCCGGGCGAGGGCGGCGTGCAGGTCCGGCTGACCCGGCTGGTCGAGGACCAGACCGAGCACGGCCACGGGAAGCCCTACCGCGACGTGGACCTGGAGCTGGAGCTGGCCCGGCTGCTCGCGCCCCAGGAGGCCGCGCGCATCGAGGCCGGGATCCCGAAGCCTCGCTAGCGCCCGGCGCCCCGTCGGGCGCGGCGCCGCCGCCCCCACCCCGGTACATCCGAGCCATGCCCCTGCTCGTCTCCGTCCGCGACCTCGTGTTCCGCTCCAAGATCCACGCCGCCGCCGAGCGGCTCGGCGTCACCGTCCGCTTCGCCCCGCGCGGCGCCCGCCTGTCCGACGCCGCCCGCGAGCTGGGCCAGGGCACCGTCATCGCCGACCTCTCAGAGCCCGGCGTGCTCGACGAGGTGCGGGCCGCCCGGCAGGCCGGGCTGCCGGTGCGGGTCATCGGCTTCCTCGGCCACGTGGAGGTCGAGCTGGCCGGCGCCGCCCGAGCGGCGGGGGTGGACGAGGTGATCTCGCGCGGCCAGTTCGTGCAGCGCCTCGACGGGCTCCTCACCGAGCACGCAGGGTAGCGGCGATCGCGGGTTGCCCGCGGGGCGGCCGGCTGCGATGGTGCGGGCCGTGTCCTCCGAGCTCGCCTACATCGCCCTGCTGTTCGCGCTCTTCGTCATCCCGAAGGCGCTGCAGCGCTTCCGCATCCCCGGCGCCATCACCAGCCTCCTGCTCGGGCTGGCGGCCGCCCGCGCCGGCCTGTTCACCGGCGACCCCACGCTGGCGCTGCTCGCCACGCTGGGCATCACCGGCCTGTTCCTGTTCGCCGGCCTGGACGTGGACGCGAAGGACCTCCGCCGCGGCGCCGCGCTCGTCGCCCAGCACCTCGTCATCCAGGCCCTCCTGCTCGCGGGCGTCGCCTGGGCCATCGCGGCCGCCACCGGGGTGGCCTGGCGACCGGCCACGCTGGTGGCGCTCGCGCTGGTGACGCCCTCCACCGGCTTCATCCTCGACTCGCTCCAGTCCTTCGGCCTGGACGCCGACCAGCGCTTCTGGACCCGCACCAAGGCGGTCGCCACCGAGCTGCTCGCCCTGGCGGTGCTGTTCGCGGTGCTCCAGTCCACCTCGGCGGCGCGCTTCGCCGGCGCCACCGCGGCGCTGCTCGCGGTGGTGGTGCTCATCCCGCTGGTGATGAAGGCGTTCGCGGTCGCGATCGCGCCGTGGGCGCCGCGCTCCGAGTTCGCGTTCCTGGTGATGCTGGCGGTGATGGCGGCGTTCGCCACCCGCAAGCTGGGCGTGTACTACCTGGTGGGCGCGTTCCTGGTGGGCGTGGCGGCGCGCCGCTTCCGAGAGCGGCTCCCGGCGTTCTCCTCCGACCGCCTGCTGCACGCCGTCGAGGTGTTCGCGTCGTTCTTCGCGCCGTTCTACTTCTTCAGCGCCGGCGCGCACCTGCACCCGGAGCTGCTCACCCTGTCCTCGCTCGCGGCCGGACTGGTCTACCTCGCGGCCATGATCCCGCTGCGGGTGGGCCTGGTGGCGGTGCACCGGAGGCTCGCGCTCCGCGAGCGCCTGGGCCAGGCGCGGCGCGTCGCGACGGCGCTCGTGCCCACGCTCGTGTTCTCGCTGGTGCTGGCCGAGATCGTGATCGAGCGCTTCGAGGGCGTCCCGCCCTGGCTGGTGGGCGGGATCATCCCGTACGCGCTCCTCAACACCATGATCCCGGCGCTGACGCTGGGCGCGACCGCCAGCTTCGAGGAGGTCCACCTCGACGTGACGGTGGTCGAGCCCGAGCCCCAGCCCGACGCGACGATGGCCGCCGCGCCCCCCGCCGGCCCGCGCCAGGCGGGGTGAGCGGACGCGGCGGCGCTCACACCGCCGCGCTCGCCGCCGCGGCGGCGGGCGGCTGCACCGAGCGCACCTTGAGCTCCACCTCGCGCCCGTCCGGCAGCGTCCAGGAGATGGACTGGCCGGTGGACAGCCCGAGCAGCGCCGCGCCCACCGGGGCCAGCACCGAGAGCCGGCCCTCCCGCAGGTCGGCCGCGGTCGGGTAGACCAGCGTGATCTCGCGGAGCCGGCCGGTCGCGCCGTCCTCGTAGACGACCCGCGAGTTCATGGTGACGACGTCGGCCGGCACCTGGCCGTCCGGCACGCGCACGGCGCGGTCGAGCTCGGCGTCGAGCCGCTCCGCCGCGGCGGCGTCGCGGCCCTCCTGGTGCTGCTCCACCAGCGCGCGCAGGCGCTCGTGATCGGTCTCGCTGACGTAGATGCGGTCGCGGCTCATGGATCCTCCAGTCGCTCGGCCCGGGCCGGGCCCGGGTGTGTCCAGCGGTGAATGCCCGCGCGCGGCCTCGAGCGGCGGCGCGGCGAGCGGGCGATGCGGCGGTGCTGCGGTGCGGGTGGAACGCGCCTCGGTCCTGCGCTCTAGCGCGAGGGGATCGAGGCGCCCTGGCCGAGGAAGGCCGTGCCGTGGGCGCACGGGCGCCCGCTCGCGATCCGCCGGGGCGGGGCGAGGCAGGGGCGCCGGGAGGTGTGGATGGGCGCGTGCACGGTACCTCTGATGTAGCCGCGCGCGCCGAGAAGATCAACCGCCCACCAGCCGGACCACCACGTCCCGCTCCGCCGGGCAGGTGCCGCGGCCGTCGCAGTTGCTGGTGGTGAGCCAGAGCGCGCCGTCCGGCCCCTCGACCACCTCGCGGATGCGCCCCAGCCCCGACGGTGGCTCGCCCTCGAGGTAGACCTCGTGGGCGCCGAGGCCGCCGCGGCCGTCCAGCGCCACCCGGTGCAGGTGGCGCGACCGGAGCGTCCCGAACAGGAAGCTGCCCTTCCACTGCGGCACCGCCGACCCCCGGTACACGCTCCCGCCGCCCGGCGGCGCGGCCGCGCGGAACGAGAGGATGGGCGCGACCGTCCCCGGCTCGGCGTCGCACCCGGACACCGCCGGCCAGCCCAGGTCGTCGCCGGCGCGCGCCACCGTCACCTCGTCCTGGCCGGTGCGGGAGCGCTCCCCGCTGGGCCCGTGATCCGCCAGGATCAGCGTGCGGTCGTCGAGCCAGTCGAAGGCCTCCAGGTTGCGGATGCCGGAGAGGAGCACCGCGCTGTCCGGCCGCGGGTTGCCCGGCGCGGGCGCGCCGTCGGCGGTGATGCGCAGGAGCTTTCCGCTCGGGCTCGCCGGGTCGCGGGCGCGGTCGGGCTGGCCGCCGTCGCCGGTGCCGACGTACAGCATGCCGTCCGGGCCGAACCGGATCCGCCCGCCGTCGTGGTACCGGGCCGCGGGGATGCCGTCGAGGAGCACCTTCTCGCGCGTCGCGGCGCGGCCGTCGGCCGAGAGCCGCCAGCGCGACACCTGGTTCACCGGCGCCCCGTTCGCCTCCACCGTCGCGTACAGGTAGAAGCACCGGTTCTCGTCGAAGCGCGGATCCGCGGCGATCCCGAGCAGGCCGCCCTCGCCGCCCGGCGCGATCTCCACGGTGGCCACCGGCTCCGGCTGGAGGCGGCCGCCGCGGACGAGCCGCACGCGCCCGGGCCGCTCGGTGACCAGCACGTCGCCGCCGGGGAGGAAGGCCAGCCCCCAGGGCACCTCGAGGCCGCTCGCCACCCGCTCGACCCGGATCCGGACCGCGCCGGCCGCGCCGAAGCCCTGCTCCACCATCGTGCAGCCGGGCGCCCGCGGGCGGGCGGGGGCGGCGCCGCAGGCGAGCAGGAGCGCGAGCGGGCCGAGGGCTGCGAGGGCGGAGCGCATCCCGGGGATCTACGGGCGCGCGTCACTCCGCGCCGGGCTCCTGCGGAGCCGGCGCGACCACCACCGGGTCGGCCTGCTCGGAGCGCGGGGCGAGCGCGTCGAGGTCGATGAGGTGCCCGGACCGCCGCGCCTTCGTCTCCAGGTAGAAGCGGTTGTGCTCGCCCGGCGGGATGACGTGCGGGATGCGCCCGCTCACCTCGACCCGGTAGGCGGTGAGCTGCCGGATCTTCTCCGGGTTGTTGGTGATGAGCCGGATGGAGCGGAGCTCGAGGCCGTGGATCATGTGCGCGGCCACCGCGTAGTCGCGCTCGTCGTCGCGGAAGCCGAGCGCGAGGTTCGCCTCCACCGTGTCGAGCCCCTGCTCCTGGAGCGCGTACGCGCGGATCTTGTTGATGAGCCCGATCCCGCGCCCCTCCTGGCGCAGGTACAGCAGCACCCCGCGCCCCTCGCGCTGGATGGCGGCGAGGCCCTCGGTGAGCTGGTCCCGGCAGTCGCAGCGGAGCGAGCCCATCACGTCGCCGGTCAGGCACTCGGAGTGGAGCCGGACCGGGACGTCCGACGCGCCCACCACGTCCCCGTGCACCAGCGCCACGTGCTCCTTCGCGTCGCGGTTGTTCCAGAACGCCACGATCCGGAACGGGCCCGCGCGCGTCGGCAGCCCGGCCACCGCCACCACCCGCACGCAGACGCGGCCCGGCCCGAAGCCCTCGCACTCGTGGTCCCGATCGCGCAGCACGAGCTGCGCCAGCGCGTCGCCGCCCCCGGTCATGCCCCCTCCCCCGCGAGGATCCGCCCCGCCAGCGCGCGGCCCGAGCGCCACGCCGCCTCGACCCCGCCGCCCGGCGCGAAGCGATCGCCCGCCACGCCCAGCCGCGCCCCGCCCGGCAGCGCCAGCAGCAGCGGGCGCGCCAGCTCCGCGGCGAGGTCGGTGCGGGCCCAGCGCCAGCGGTGCGGGTGCGCGGTGCGCGGGTCCGCGGCCCACGCGCCGAGGAGGCGCGCGGCCTCGTCGAGCACGTGGCGCGGCCAGTCCGGATCGTCGAGGTGCTGGCGCGACCAGGCCGGGTGGGCCTGGTAGGTGAAGACGAGCAGCGGCGAGCCCGGGCGCTTGCTCGACTCGTGCGAGACGAGCTGGACGATGCGCGAGGTCTCCGGGTAGCTCACGTGCCACGGCGGGCGCGGCGCGCCGGGCGCGTACGCGGCCAGCAGCGCGAGCGCGCAGTGGCTGGAGGCGGTCGCGAGCAGCGCCCGGGCCGCGGCCACGGCGGGCGGCGCCGGCAGCACCGTGGCGAGCAGCTCGTCGGCCTGCTCGGCGGCGAGCGCCAGCACCGCGACCTCGGTCTCCAGGAAGGAGCCGTCGTCGAGCCGGAGCGCGACGGTGCCGTCGCCGGGCACGAGCCCGACCACCTTGCGCTGCAGCCGCAGCTCCAGCCCCTCCGCCAGGTGGCGCGGGAACGCGTTCACGCCCTCCGCGAAGGCGCGGCGCACTTCACCGGGAGAGAACGCCTCCGGCTGGCACGGCGGGCCGCTGCCGTGCACGTCGGCCGGCCAGTCGAGCCGCGTCGCGGGCACCGCGTCGAGCGCGGCCAGGAACCCCGGGTCGCGCCCGTGCAGGAACACCGCGCCGTAGTCCACCGGCTGGCCCTCCAGCGCGCGCGTGGCGCACCGGCCGCCCACGCCCCGCGCCCGGTCCAGCACCAGGGTGCGCCGGCCGCCCTCCGCGAGCGCCCTCGCGCAGGAGAGCCCGGCCACCCCGGCCCCGACGATCACCACCGGCGATCCCTCGGTCCCCGCCATGGGTGGGAGTGTAGACCGCGCGCGGGCCGCGGTTCGCACCACGGATCGGGCGCGGCGTTTCGCCGGGCGGGTCGCGCGGTGCCGCACGGAGAGCCGGCCGGGCGCCCGCACGTCGCGGGGCGTCCCGCGCGGCGGAACCTGTTGGGGCGCGCGCCGAACTGCCGCGGCGCGGACCGCGGATCGAGGCAAGATTCCCCCCGCCGGGTGCGCGCGCGTGCTCGCGCGTTTCGACGGCGGACGTCCTGCTTCGAGACGATGAGCGACCCCAACGACCATCGCCCGCCCCCGGGCGGCCCGGGGCACCTGCAGGAGCAGGGGCAGCTCCTCCGCCTCCTCGTGGACAGCGTGAAGGAGTACGCGATCTTCATGCTGGATCCGGCGGGCCACGTGCTCACCTGGAACCCGGGCGCGGAGCGGATCAAGGGGTACCCGGCGCACGAGATCGTGGGGCGGCACTTCGCGGTGTTCTTCACGCCCGAGGACGTCCGCCGCGGCAAGCCGGACGCGGAGCTGCGCGAGGCGGCCGAGCAGGGCTCGAGCGAGGACGAGGGCTGGCGCGTACGGCGCGACGGCACGCGCTTCTTCGCGAGCGTGGTGGTCACCGCCCTGCGCGGCCCGGACGGCGCGCTCCGCGGGTTCGCGAAGATCACCCGCGACCTCACCGAGCGCCGGCGCGGCGAGGAGGCGCGGCGGAACCTGGCCGAGGCGCGCGAGGCGGTGCGCTCGCGCGACGACTTCCTGGCGGTCGCGTCCCACGAGCTGCGCACCCCGCTCACCTGCGTGCAGCTCGTGACCCAGTCGCTCGCCCGGCAGACGCACGAGGGGCAGGCGGTCACGGGCCAGCAGGTGGAGCGCCTCGAGCAGCTGCAGCGCCACGTGGCGCGGCTGGGCGAGCTGGTGAGCGGGCTGCTCGACCTCGCCGAGATGTCGCGCGGCGCGCTGCAGCTCGAGCCGGCCCCGTTCGACCTCGCCGAGCTGGTGCACGAGGTGGCGGCGCGCTTCGAGCCGGACGTCCGGCGCAGGGGGACGGCGCTGAGCGTGCACGCGCCCGGGCCGATCCCCGGCCGGTGGGACCGCCGCCGGGTGGGCGACGCGATCGCGGCGGTGCTCGGCAACGCGGTGAAGTACGGCGGGCGCTCGCCCATCGAGGTCACGGCCAGCCGCGACGACCGGCGGGCGGTCGTGGTCATCGAGGACCGGGGGCCGGGCATCGCGCTCGAGGACCAGTCGCGCGTGTTCGAGCGCTTCGAGCGGGCGGCGCCGGTGGCGCACTACCCAGGGCTCGGCGTGGGCCTGTGGACGGCCCGGCAGATCCTGAACGCGCACGGCGGAGACATCGCGGTCGAGAGCGCCGCGGGCAAGGGCGCCCGGTTCTCGCTCCGGCTTCCGCTCGAGTACCCCGCCTGACGGTGGGGCACGCCGGTAGGCAGGACGGCCGGGCGACTTCCGGTTACCATCCCCCCGTGCCCGCACCCCACGTACCCGACACCTCCAGGGGCAAGCAGCCCGATCGCGGGGGGACCTCCGCCCGCTCGCGCGCGCTCGAGCTCGCCATCCTCCTCCTGGCGCTGGCAGGCGCCGGCCTCGCCGCGGAGCTGACGCTCCTGCACGGCCGCGCCCACGCCGGCGGCGCCTCCAGCTTCTGCGCCATCTCCGAGCGCGTAAACTGCGACAAGGTGGCCCTGAGCGCATGGTCGTCGCTGCTCGGGGTGCCCCTCGCGGCCTGGGGCCTCCTGGCGTACCTCGTCATCGCCGCGCTCGCGGCGTCGGCGCTGCGCCGGCCGCGCGCGGAGGCGGGCTGGCCGGCCGGGCTCCTGCTCGCCGCGTCGGGCTTCATGGCGGCGGGGGCGGTGTTCCTGGCGGCCATCTCCGAGCTGGTGATCGGCTCCCTGTGCATCGTGTGCGCGGGCTCCTGGCTGGTCTCGTTCGCGCTCGCCGGCTGCGCGTTCGTCCTGGCGCGGCGCGCCGGCGGCCCCGCGGCCGCGATCCGGGCGGACCTGGCCGCGCTGCGGGCGCGCCCGCTCGCGTCCGCGTCCGCGGCGCTCGTGCTCCTCGCCGCCTCCGGCGGCCTGTTCGCGTTCTACGCCGGCCCGCCGCCCGCGGGCACGGGCACGGGCGCGCCGGCGGCCGCCGCGCCGGCCGCGAAGCTCGGCCCCCCCGGCTCGATCGTGCTGTACGAGTACAGCGACTACGAGTGCCCGTTCTGCGCCAAGAGCCACGAGGCCAACAAGCCGATCCTGGCGTCCCGGCCCGACGTGAAGGTGGTGCGGCGCCACTTCCCCCTCGACGACACCTGCAACCCGAAGCTCACCCGGCCGTTCCACGTCGGCGCCTGCGATCTCGCCCGCGCCGCCATCTGCGCCGAGGCGCAGGGCCGCTTCGAGCAGATGGACGACGCCTTGTTCCGGAACCAGGCGGAGAAGGCGCCGGTGCGGGAGCTGGCCCGGCGAGTCGGCCTCGACCTCCCGCGCTTCGACGCGTGCCTCTCGTCGCCCGACACCGAGCGCCGCCTCGCCGACGACATCGAGAGCGCCATCCAGGCCGGCGTGCGCGGGACCCCGAGCTACGTGTACGGGGGCAAGGTCTACCCCGGCGATCTCGCCACGCTGCTCGGCGCAAAGCCGGCGACCACGAGCGGCGGGTAGTCCCTGGGGTCCGCGCCGCTGGCGCGCCCGCTCACCCTGAGCGTCCCTCGACTCCGCGCCGCTGGCGCGGCGCTACGCTCGGGATGAGCGGGGCGGAGTCGAAGGGTCGGGATGAGCGGGGCGGAGTCGAAGGGTCGGGATGAGCGGGGCGCAGTCGAAGGGCCCTACTCGCCCTCCACCGCGAGCCCGTGGCTCGCGAGCAGCGAGTACAGCCGGCGCCGGGTCACCCCGAGCAGCCTCGCGGCGCGCGTCTTGTTCCCGCCGGCGCGCTCCAGCGCCGCCTCGATCACCTCGCGCTCGAACGCGTCGAGGCCGAAGCCCTCCACCAGCAGCTCGGCGGCGCGCCCGCCGGCCCGCGGCGCCGCGCCGGGGGCGACGTGCTCGGCGCGGATCTCGCCCTCGCCCGCCAGGATGAGCGCGCGCTCGAGCGCGTTCTCCAGCTCGCGGACGTTGCCGGGCCACGGACGCTCCAGCAGCCTCGCGCGGGCCGCCGGGCCGAGCCGCTCCGGCGGCACGCCGTGGCCGGCCAGGTGGCGCTCGGCGATGGGCAGCACGTCCTCGCGGCGCTCGCGCAGCGGCGGCACGCGGATCGCGAACACGTCCAGGCGGTAGTAGAGGTCCTCGCGGAACGCGCCCTCGCCGACCGCCGCGGCCAGGTCGCGGTTCGTCGCGGCCACCACCCGCGCGTCCACCGTGCGGGGCGCGGTCGCGCCGAGCGGCACGAAGCTGCGGTCCTGCAGGAAGCGGAGCAGCTTCACCTGGGTGGAGGGGGGGATCTCGCCGATCTCGTCGAGGAACAGCGTCCCGCCGTCGGCGGCGGCGAGGTGGCCGGGGCGGCGCTGCGCGGCGCCGGTGAACGCGCCGCGCTCGTGGCCGAACAGCTCGCCCTCGAGCAGCGTGTCGGGCAGCGCCGCGCAGTGCACCTCGACCAGCGGCCCGGCGGCGCGCCGGCTCCGCCAGTGGACGAGCCGCGCGAGCTGGCTCTTCCCGGTGCCGCTCTCGCCCAGCAGCAGCACGGTCGCGTCGGTGGCCGCCACCTGCTCGGCCGCCGCCACCGCCGCGCGCATGCCCGCGCTCTCCGCCACCAGGTCCGGGGCGAGCCGCGCCACCAGGCCGGCGCTCCGGGCCGCGGCGGCGCGCTGCTCGGCGAGGCGGCGCACCCGGAGCCGCAGCTCGTCCATCGGGAACGGCTTCGTCACGTAGTCGGCCGCGCCCGCCTTCATGGCCTCGACCGCGCTCTCGGCCGAGCCGTGCGCGGTCATCATCACCACCTCGGGCGGCGGCGTGCGCGCGCGGGCCGCGCGGAGCACCGCCAGCCCGTCCACCTGCGGCATGCGCAGGTCGGTCACAACCACGTCGAAGGCGCCCTCGCCGAGCCGCGCCAGCGCCTCGGCCCCGCCGCCGGCGCGCACCACCTCGTGCCCGTCCAGCTCCAGCATCTCCTGCACGAAGCGGCCGAGCTTGGGCTCGTCGTCCACCACCAGCACGCGGGACATGCGGCGATCCTATCCGGGCTCGAGCGGCAGGGTGAGCGCGAAGGCCGCGCCGGGTGGGCCCGGGTCGGCGAGCTCGAGCGCGCCGCCGTGCCGCTCGGCGATGCGCCGGGAGATGGCCAGCCCCAGGCCGGCGCCGCGGGCCCGCCCGCTCGCGAACGGCTCGAACAGGCGCGCGCGCAGGTCCGCGTCCACCCCCGGCCCGTCGTCGCGCACCTCGACCCGCGCCATGGGTCCGGCGGGGCCGGCGGTGACCGCCACCCGGCGCGCCCCGGCCAGCGCCGCGTTCTCGAGCAGGTTCGCGAGCACCTGGCGCACGCGCGCCGCGTCGGCGCGCACCCGGAGCGGCGGCACCGAGAGCGCCACCTCGACCGCCGGGTGGGCGCGGCCCAGCGCGCGCGCCGCCTCGGCGGCGAGCTCGGCGAGGTCGGCCGGCTCGGCCGCGATGGCGGGATCGCGCGCCAGGTCCAGGAAGTCGTCGGTGAGCCGCCGCAGCCGCTCCACCTCGCCGAGCACGTCCCCCAGCGCCTCCACGTCGCGCGGGGCGAGCGCGGCGCCGGAGCGGGCCCGCACCAGCTCGGCCGCGCCGCGGATGACGCCGAGCGGGTTGCGGATCTCGTGCGCCACCATGGCGGCCATGGTCGCGAGCGCCTCGCCGCGCGCGGCCCGCGCCGCCGCCGCCGCCGAGCGGCGCTCCGCCCGCGCGAAGCCGGCCGCGGCCAGCGCCAGCGCCACGGCGGCGAGCGCCGAGAGCGCCACCCCGAGCCACAGCGCCCGGCGCAGCCCGGCGCGCGCGGCGGCGAAGCCCTGCCCGGCCTCGAGCGCCAGCGCGGCGGCCGGCGCGCCGTCCGGCCCGCGCACCGGGAAGTAGCCGGTGGCCACCGGGAGGTTCCCGACCGCGTAGGCGAACGCGACCGACGGCTCGCCCCGGAGCGCGCGCGCCACCCGCGCCGGGTCCACCCGGAGCAGGTCGGCCCGCCCGCCGGCCGCGCCGGTGGCGTCGGCCAGCACGCGGAGGTCGCGATCCACCACGTAGGCGCCCTCCAGGCCGTTCGCCGCCATGACCGCGCGCAGCGCGGCCGGATCGGCGCCGGCGCGCCCGAGCAGCTCGGCGGCGGTGGCGCCCGCGCCGGCGAGCCGCTCCTCCAGCACGCGGTCCAGCGCGGCGGAGGCGGCGCGGTGGAGCGCGAGCGTCGCGCCGAGCGCGCCGGCCAGGCCCAGCAGGCCGGCGAGCAGCGGCGCGAGCGCGCGGGCCATCAGTACCCCGCCGTCCACTGCAGCCCGACGGTCGGCACCAGCTTGTCGTACTCGAGCGACGGGATGCTGGACAGCGCGCGGCGGGCCTGCAGGCCGAGGCGCGCGGTGAGGCGGCGGCCCAGGTCCAGCTCGCCGAGCAGCGCGGCGTCGAGGTAGGTGTCGCGGCGCGTGTCGAGCAGCACCGGATCCTGCGCGTCGTAGGCGCGGAAGGACACGCCCGCCTCGGCGGCGAGGCGCGCGCGCGCGCCGAGCGGCAGGCGCAGCTCGGCGCGGGGGCCGTGCTCCACCCAGGACAGGTAGCCGACGTCGGCCGCGTCGCGGCCCGCCCCGTAGGCGAGGCCGAGCCAGGCCAGGCCCACCGGGAACGCCAGCTTCGCCTCGCCGCGGGCGAGCACGCCCGAGAACGGGTCGTACGCGCCCGAGTACGACTCGAGCCGGACGAACGCGGTCGCGGACAGCACCGCCCGCCCCAGCGGCACGCCCGCGGAGGCGAGCAGCCGGTGCGCGGAGAGGTAGGGATCGCCCGCGAGCGTGCGGTAGCCGTACGCGTACTCCGCGAGGAGCGACACCGCGCCGGCGCGGGCCTGCCAGCCGGCCGCGCCGTCGAGCGCCGCCAGGTCGTAGCCGCCGAGCTGGAACTGCTCGTTCGCTGCGCCGCCGGCGCGCAGGTACGGCCCCACCGCGCCGCGCGGCCGCCACAGCCCCGCCGCGCCCACCGCCCAGATCCCGTCGGCGTCGCCGCTGCCCGCCGAGCCCGGCGGCGCGAGCGTCACGTTGGAGTCCCAGCCGCTCTCGGCCCAGGCCGAGAGCACCAGCCGGCCGTCGCGGCTGGCGAGCCGCGAGAGGTCGGTCGCCATGCGGGCCAGCGCCGGGTTCGCGGTGGCGGCCTCGAACAGCGACGCCGCCTGCGAGCCCTCCCCGGCGCGGAGCGCCACCAGGCCCAGGTAGAGCCGCGCCAGCTCGCGGTGCGCCGGCACCCGCTCCGCCTCGCGGAGCAGCGGCCGCGCCGCGTCGTCCTCGCCGAGGTCGTAGCGGCAGATGCCCTCCAGCAGCGCGGCGGACTCGCCGGCGCCGGCGGCGCGCGCGGCCGCGAACGCCTCGGCGGCCCGGCGGGTCTCGCCGGCGTCGAGGAGCCGCAGCCCCTCCTCGAACGGATCCGCGGCGGCCGGCCCGGCCGCGCACAGCTTCGTCAACTCGGCGCGCGAGCGCGCGTCGGCAGGATCCCGCTCGGCGGCGGCGCGGAACGCGGCGGCGGCCGTGTCGCGGTCGCCGGACCGGAGCGCCGCCTCCGCGACGGCCCGGTACTCGGCCGCGGCGGAGGGATCGGCCGCGCCGGCCGGGGAGACCGGCGCGCAGGGCGAGGTGGCCGCGGCGGCCGCGGCGAGCAGCAGGGCGGCGATCACGGGCGCGCCTCCGCCGCGTCGGCGCGGGCGGTCAGCCCGGCGAGCAGCTTCCGGGCCTCGTCGCGGCGGTAGCCGTCGCGGCGCCGGCCGGCGAGCCCCTCCGCCTCGCGGCAGAACGCGGCCGCCGCCGCGGGGCGGCGCTCCCGGCCCAGCGCCTCGCAGCGCGCCAGGTAGAAGTCCACCGCCGCGGTGGAGGGCTCCCCGCGCAGCGCCCGGGCGATCTCGGCGCGGAGCCGCGCCGCCTCCCCGGCCACCCGCGGCCCGGAGCGCCCGCCGACGCCCGCGAGCTGCGCGTCGGCGCAGAGGTACAGGCGCGCGTCGTAGCAGGCCAGCGCGCGGTAGTAGGCGATGAGCGCGTCGCCGCCCGCGGCGGCGCCGGTGCCGAAGGCCTCGAGCGCCTCCTCGGGGCGGCCCAGCTTCACCAGGGTCGCGCCGGCGTAAGGCCGCGCGTCCGGATCGCCCATCCGCTCGGCGACCCGGAACTCCACCAGCGCCTCGGTGTACCGGCCCTCGCGGAAATGGCGTGCGCCGGCGAGCAGGTGCTCGCCGGCGTCCGCGCCGGCCGCGAGCGCGAGTCCGAGGAGGATCAGGGCGTGCGTGCTCACGGCCGCACCGCTCAGTGCATCCCGCCGGAGCCGCCGCCCATGCCGCCGCCGGTGCCGGAGCCGCCGTCCATGCCGCCGGTCCCGCCGTGGCCGCCCATGGTGCCGCCGTGCATCTCCATCAGGTGATGCGCGCCGGCGGCCTCGCCGCACTCGCCCGCGCCGTTCATGCCCGCGCCGTGTCCGGCGCCGTGCTGGCCCTGCGGGCCCTCCGGCCGCTGCGTCGCGGCCTGGCCGGCCTGGTGGCGGAGCGCGTGCCGCTCGGCCGCGCGGGTCGCCTGCGCCTCGCGCGCCTCGGCCGCGCTGCGCTGGGCCATGCCCTGCATCGCCTGGCCGGGCAGCTCGGGGTGGCCGGCGCCGGTGGGCGCGTGCTGCATCATCGCCTCGTGCATCTCGGCGCGGACCTGGTCGTGCATCCGCGCGTGGGTCTGGTCGCCGGTGCCGGTGCCGGTGCGATCGTTCAGCCGGTCGCGGTCCTGCGCCATCTGGCGGACCTGGTCGCCCATGGCGGTGGGGTCGGCCCGGTGCGCCGGGTCCTTCGCCATCTCGCGGACCTGGTCCCCGATCCCGCTGCCGTCGTGGAGGCGGTCGTGCTGGCGGACCTGGTCCCCGGCGCCGCTGCCGTCGTGGAGGCGGTCGCGGTCCTGCTGCTGGACCGGGTCGGTGGTCGGGGTGGTCTGCGCGCGGGCGGCGCCGGAGGCGAGCAGCGCCGCTGCGGCTCCGATGATCCATCGCTTCATGGTGTCCTCTCTGCGCCGCGACATGCGGCTCGACCCGATGCCAGAGCAACCCGCGTGCCGCACCGGATCTCGCGGACTTGCGCCGCCCGGAGCGCCGCCGGGTGTACCGGATGGTACGCCCGCGCGTACGGGCCGGTACAGCGCCCGTTCAGCGGAGGTGCCCGGCGAGAAACGCGCGCACCGCCTCCAGCGCGCGGGCCTCGACCTCGGCCTGCGTGGTGCCGCGCGCCGCGAGCGCGCGCACCCCGGCCTCGAGCGAGTGGTTCCCGTCCTCCACCACGTGGAGCGCGCTCGGCGCGCGCATGCGGCGGCGCACGGCCTCGAGCGCGTCGAGCGGGCACAGCGGATCGCGCGTCCCCTGCACGAACAGGACGGGCGTGCGCAGCGCGAGCAGCACCTCGTCGCGGAGCGCGCCCGAGGCGCCGCGCAGCGGGTACCCGAGGCACACCAGCGCCGCGACGTCCTCCTCCAGCGCCAGGTGGCACCCGACGCGCGAGCCCATCGACTTCCCCGCCAGCACCACCGGCTGCCGCGAGCGGCCGCGCAGGGCCCGGAGCGCGGCGCGGTGCGCCTCGAGCAGCACCGGCAGGCGGTCCGGGGAGCGGCGCCCGGCGAGCCGGTACGGGTAGTCGAAGCGGCCCACCTCGCCGATCGCCGAGAGGTGCCCGGCCCAGCGCTCCATCCACGCCGACGTGGAGGCCGCGCCGGCGCCCGGCGCGAGCAGCACCCGCGGGCGGGCGCGGCGCGCGCGGCTCACGGCGCCTCCAGCGGAAGCTGGCCGTCGCGCGGGTCCACCGCGCGCAGCACCGCCGCCCCGTGGCGGCCCGCCGCCGCGCAGGCGTCGCGGAGCGGCAGCCCGGCCGCGAGGAGGTACACGAGCGCGCCGGCGAAGCTGTCGCCCGCGCCGTACGCGCCGCCGATCCCGTCGGGCGAGGGCGGCGCCGGGAAGCGCTCCACCCCGGCGGCTGTCTCGATCGTCCCGCCAGCGGCGCCCTCGGTCAGCACCAGCGCGCCGGGCGGCACCGGGTAGTCGGCGCGCGCGCTCACCTCGCGCGCGTCGAGGCGGCTCCCCACCACCACGTCGGCGGCGACGCCCGACCGGGCCAGCGCCTCGCGCCGGCGGGCGGTCACCACGAGCAGGCGCGCCGCGCGGGCGGCGCGGAGCGCGGCGGGGTCCTGCGCGGTGAAGTACGCGGCGTCGCAGCCGGCCAGCGCGCCCCAGGGCAGCGCGTCGTCCGCGCGCGGGTGGAGCGGCTCGCCGACCACCACGATGGTGCGCTCGCCGTCCGGGGTGAGCAGGACGAGGTCGCGGGTGTGCGGCCCGGCCCGGCGAGCGGCGTGCACGCGCACCCGCGGTCCGCTCGCGGCGAGCGCCCGCTCCACCTGCGCGCCGGCCTCGTCGCCGCCGAGCGCGGTGAACAGCAGGACCTCGGCCGGCGAGCGGGCGAGCTGCCAGAACGCCACCCCGCCCCCGCCGCCGGGGAACCACCGCGGCGCCTGGAGGTGCGCGATCTCGCCGGCGCGCGGCAGCGCCGGCACGCGGCCGATGGTGACGTGCTCGACGTGGCCGACCACGGCGAGCCGGAGCGGGGGACGGGCGGGCGGCGTCATGGCCTGGGACGTAACACGGCGCCGCGCCCGCGGCCCGCCCCGGCGCGGCGCAGTTGTGGGCCGGGCCGCCCTCCGGTAGCGTCGGCGCGCACGGAGGCGGAGGCCACATGCTGGAGCGCATCGGGATCTCGCTCGAGGACGGGCTGCTCGAGCAGTTCGACAAGCTCATCGCCGAGAAGGGCTACGTCAACCGCTCGGAGGCGGTCCGCGACCTCATCCGCGACGCGCTGGTGCAGCGCGCGTTCACCGAGTCGTCCGGTCGCGAGGAGCGCGTGGCCGTGGTGACGCTGGTCTACGACCACGACTCCTCCAGCCTGGCGCAGAAGCTCGCCCACATCCAGCACGAGAACCACCGCGCGGTGGTCTCGGCGCTGCACGTCCACATGGACGCGCACAACTGCCTCGAGGTGCTGGTGCTGCGCGGGCGCGGCAAGGACGTGGTCGCGATGGGCGAGAGCCTGGTCGCGACCAAGGGCGTGAAGTACGGCAAGCTCGTGCCCGCCACCGCCGGGCACGACCTGCGCTGAGCGGCGGTTGCGTCAACCCGTCCGGTTGACCCCGCGGCGGGACTCCAGTATCACGCTCCTCGGAATCGTGCTACGCGCCGGCGCTTCGCGCCGGCGAGGCGCACGCCTGACAGGAGCCCGTCCGATGCGCGCCGTCCTCGCCCTCCTCCCGCTGCTGCTCGTCCCCGCCGCCGCCCGCGGCCACGAGGTCCTGCACGAGCTCGTGCCCGGGCACGCCGCAGGGCTGCGGGTGTACGAGTCCGACGGCGAGCCGCTCGCGGACCGCGCCTACGAGCTCTGGTCTCCGTCCGACGCGCGCACCCCCTGGCAGAGCGGGCGCACCGATCGCGCCGGCTGGATCGCGTTCGTGCCCGACGCGCCCGGCGCCTGGCGCGTGAAGGTGGTGGACCCGGGCGGGCACGGGCTCGACACCACGGTACAGGTCGCGGGCGCGCAGGCCGTCCCCGCCGGCCCGCCGCCCGCCGGCGCCGGCTTCGCGCTCCGGCCGCTCGTCGGGGCGGCGGTGATCGCCGCGATCTTCGCGGCGCTGTTCGTCTACCAGCGCCGCAGGGGCGCCCGCCCGTGACCCGGCGCGGCGGCCGCGGCCGCGGGGGCTAGCCGATGCACGTCCCGGACGGCTTCCTCTCGCCCGCCATCACCCTGCCGGCCTACGCGGCCGCGGCGCCGCTCTGGGCGCTCGCCGCGCGGCGCCACCTCGGGCGCGACGCCGCCGACGCGCTGCCGGTGGTGGGCGCGCTCACCGCGCTCGCGTTCGTGGTGCAGACCATCGCCATCCCGGTGCCGGGCGGCACGTCCACGCACCTCGTGGGCGTGACGCTGCTCGCGCTCCTCCACGGCCCGCTGCTCGCGTTCCTGTGCGAGTCGCTGGTGCTGCTGCTCCAGGCGCTGTTCTTCGGGGCGGGCGGCGTCACGGTGCTCGCGGTGAACGCGCTCGCCATGGGCCTCCTCGGCCCGCTCGCCGGCTGGGCCGTGCACCGGCTGCTGCGCCGCCGCGCCCAGCGCGCCGCGGCGTTCCTGGGCGCCTGGATCTCGATGCAGGTGGCGGCCGGGGCGGTGGCGCTCGTGCTCGGGCTCCAGCACCGGATCGCGCCGGAGTACTTCCCGGTGCCGTTCGCGGTGTCCGCGACGGCGCTGCTCGTGCCCAGCCTGGCGGTGACCGGCCTGGTGGAGGGGCTCTACACCGTGCTCGCGCTGGCGCTCCTGCGGAAGGCGGATCTCCGTGGCGTCGCCTGACCCGCGCCGCGAGCGGCTCCTGCTGGCCGGCTGGCTCGCGGCCGCGTTCGCGCTCTCGGCGGTGACCGACCTGCGCGCGCTCGGCCTCGCGGCGCTGGCGGCCGCGGTCGCGTTCCGGCGCGGCATGGCGCGCGCGCTGGCGCGGGTGGCCCGCCTGGTGCTGCCGGTCACGCTCGCGATGTCCGCGCTGTCCTGGGCCTTCCTCCGCCTCGGCGCGCCGGCCGCGCCGCCGCTCCAGCCGTTCCTGGCGCTCGCCGCCCGGACGCTGCTGCTCGCGTTCCTGGCGTTCTCGGTGCTCGCCCGCGTGAACCTGCTCCGCGCGCTCGCGCCCTGGCCGGCGGCCACGCGGCTGGTGGTCGTCGCGCTCGCGCAGATCCACGCGCTCCGCCTGCTCGCCACCGAGTCCGCCGACGGCCTGCGCAGCCGCCTGCCGCGCCGGCCCGGGCCGCTCGACGTGGTGCGGAACGCGAGCGGCATCACCGCCGCGCTGCTGGTGCTGGCCGTGCGGAACGCGCGCGAGGTGTCCGACGCCATGCGCTCCCGGGGGTTCTAGCCGTGGAATTCGAGGTGGACGTCCGGCGGATGGAGCTGCGCGGCCGGCCGGTGCTGCGCGACGTCCGGTTCTCGGTGGCCGCGGGCGAGCGGGTGGTGCTGCTGGGCGTGAACGGCTGCGGGAAGACCACGCTCCTCAAGCTCATGGACGGGCTCGCGTTCCCGCAGGAGGGCGCGGTGCGCTGGCGCGGACGCCCGCTCGAGCCGGCGGCGCTCGCCGGGGCGGCGTTCCGGCGCGCGTTCCGCGGCGAGGTGGGGCTCCTGTTCCAGAACGTGGACGCGATGCTGTTCAACCCGTCGGTCGCCGACGAGATCGCGTTCGGCCCGCGGCAGCTCGGCGTCCCCGAGGCCGAGGTCGAGGCGCGCGTGGCGCGCTGGGCCGGCGCGTTCGGCCTCACGGCGCTGCAGGAGCGGCCGCCGTTCGAGCTCTCCGGCGGCGAGAAGAAGCGGGTGGCGATGGCGGCGCTCATGGCCGTCGGGCCGAAGGTGCTCTTGCTCGACGAGCCCACCGCCGGCCTCGATCCCGCCAGCGCCGGGCGGCTGGTGGACTTCCTGGCCGGGCTGGAGGGGACGACCGTCGTCACCTCCACGCACCACCTCACGCTGGCGGAGGAGCTGGGCACGCGGGCGGTGCTGCTCGGGCCGGATCGCCCCGGCGTGCTGCACGACGGGCCGACCGGCGCGCTGGTCCGCGACGAGCGGGCCCTGGTGGAGAGCGGGCTCGCGCACCGGCACGTGCACGCGCACGGGGCCGAGGTGCACGCGCACTTCCACGTGCACGACACGGAGTAGCGGGCCGCGCCCGCGCGCTACGAGCGGATCGGGATGACCACGGCGCCCGCCGGATGCGCGGGGCGGACGTGATCGGCGAGGCGGCGGTCGGAGCCCGCCATGTGGCCGGCCAGGCCGGCGCGGAGCTCGACGGCGAACGCGAGCGCGAGGTCGTCCTCACCGCGCTCCAGCGCCGCCTGGATCTCGCGCATGGCCTCGAGCAGCGTGCGGTGCTCCGAGGCGTGATCGGCGAGCCCGTCGAACGCGCTCGCCTGCATGAGCATCTCCTCGCTGCCGAAGTGGACGCCGCTGTACGAGAGGAGCTGGGCCGAGAGCTGCCGGGCCATCCAGGGGCGCGCCTGCTCGATGGCCTCGGTGAGCGCGGTCACGAGCGCGATCTGCAGGTGGTGCTCGTGGTCCATCGCCTCGTGGCCGAGGTCGAGCTTCTCGTTCCAGGCGTGCGCTTCGATCATGTCCGGGCTCCCGGCGCCCGGTCGGGCGCCTCGCCACAGTCCTTCCATCCGTACCCGGCCGAGGCAAGGCCTATCCGGGTAGGCCCGAAGGAGCGATCCGAGGGCTGGGCGGCTACACGGTGGGTGATGGGTGCGCCACGGTGTCCGGCAGGGCGAAGCCAGCGGGAGTTCACCGGCGGACGAGGCAGGGCGGGCGATCGCGGAAGCGGCGCTCGTACGGGACGTAGACGAGGCACGAGCGCCCGCGGCCCTCCCCCGCGCACACCTCCTCGCAGGCCCGGTACGTCCGCGCGTGCGGCCGCGCCGTGGCCGCGCCGGTGTGCGCGTCCACCAGCCGGTCGTATGCGCCGCGCCGCCCCAGCCCGGCCTCGCCCGCCGAGTGCGCGCTCGAGACGATCACGTCCGGCACGCCCTCGGCCCACATGCCGGCGCCGGCGCGCTGCGCCTCGCGCTGCGCCGCGAGCAGCGCGGGCTCGGCGGGCCCGTCCATCGCGAACACGGTCGCGAGCCCCTCGCGCACCAGCGCGCGCGACAGCTCGGGGCACTCCACCAGCAGCCGGCCGTAGCGGTCGCGCCCGCCGCGCCCGCGCACGCTGCGGCAGTCCCAGCTCCCGGCCGCGGCGCGTGGGCCGGCGGCGCGCGCCACCGCGAGCAGCGCCTCCGGCCGCCAGCCGCCCCAGCGGTGCACCGGGCCGTAGGTCTCGAGCGTGTTCACGCCGGCGAGGCGCGCGCGCTGGCCGGCGCGAGGGCCGGAGAGGAGCCGGAAGGTGTCGCCGTCGGTCCAGCGCACCGCGGCGGCCTCGCCGTCGAGCACCACCCGCCCCTCGGCGGCGGCGCGGGCGGACCGGCCGCGACGGGCGCGCGCGTCGGAGGGCGCGGCGAGCGCCAGGGCGAGGCAGCAGAGCGCGAGGAGCGGCGGGCGCGGCGGGATCACGCCGCCAGGATCGCACGGCGGGCGGACACGCGCGCGCCGATCAACGGAGCCCGACCACCAGGATGACGAGCGTCACCGCGGACGAGCCCACCAGCGCCCAGCCCAGCTCGCGCAGCCGCTTCGGCGAGACGCGCACCAGGCACACCACGATGGAGAAGAGCGCGGTGGGGAGCGTGGCGAGCGCGAGCGCGCCGGGCAGGCCCGCGGCGCTGAGCGCCACGGCCGCGACCGCGAGCAGGCCCGCCAGCACCGCGTGGCGGCGGCCCGGATCGGCGGCGCCCTTCGAGCGGACGCGGACGAGGATCACCTGCACCGCGAGCGTGGCGGCCCCGAACGCGAGGATCCAGGCGAGCAGCGCGGCGAGCGCGGCGGGGTGCTCGGCGCCGGCGGCGAGCGCCACCGCGTAGCCGGCGGAGGCGAGGGCGGCGGCCACGGTGATCTCGCCGGCGACGGTCTTCTCGAGCCGGCGCCACACCAGCACGCCCACCAGCGCCGCGAGCGCGGCCGGGAGCAGCAGCGCGAGGCGCGCCACGGGCGGCGCGAGCGCGATGCCGGCGATCCCGGTGGCGGCGGCCAGCCCGCCCAGCGCGGCGAGCCAGCGGCGGGCGCGCGCCCCGTCCTCGGCGACGGCGCGGCGGCCGCGCTGCCCGAGCACGACCAGCAGCGGCTCGTGCGCCACGAACGCGAGCACCACCGCGGCGGTGAGCAGCCAGGCGGCGGCGCCGGGCCGGGCGATGGCGAGCGCGGTGAGGAGCGGCATGGCGAGCTGGCCCCAGGCGCCGTGCTCGTGCGGCAGCATCGAGCGGCGCTTCGCCGGCGCGGCGGCGGGGGCCTGGGGACCCTGGCGGGCCTGGGCAATGATGGGCTGGCTCGGCACGGCGGTTACTCCGCAGAGGTGGGGTTCACCGGTCCATGTAGCAAGGGGGCTGCCAGCCGCAACCCTCCGGTGATCGGCCGGTTTCCCGGTGCTCCGGCACCGCGCACCCGCCCGTCGGTGCGGCCCTCACGGATTCCCGACGGTCGCGGCGGCCGCGGGATCCTCCCAGGCGCCCCGGGTCACGGGCCGAGCAGCGCCGGGTCGAGCGGGGTGGCGGGGGCGTGGAAGCCGTTCATCTCCCAGAACACGCGCACGCTGCGCCCGGTGAACGCCTCGCGGCCCCCGACCTCGGGCCAGAGCGTGCGGGTGTGGAGCGTGCCCTCGATGCCCACCCCGTGCTCGCCGGCGATGCGCACCACCAGCGCGGCGTCCCCGGCGCCGATGAGCTCGTCGCCGCCGATGGTCCCGGCGCCGAAGAGCAGGTACTGGCGCAGGCCCAGGCGCACCGCGGCGCGCTCCGCGGCGGTGAGCTGCAGCTCCAGCACCGACTGGCCGCCCGGGCCGAGGCGGTAGTCGCGCCCCTTCCCCTCGGCGTCGCGCGCCACCTGCCCGCCGCCGCCCATGAGGATCCCGGAGACGATCGCGGTGCCCTCGACCAGCAGGTCGTGCGCGAGGAGGCGGCCGCCGGAGGTGCCGAGGCCGAGCGCGCTGGTGGACACGCGGAACACGCCCGGCGTGTCCAGGTCGAAGCTCCCGTACAGCCCGTAGACGCCGCGCCAGCCGCCCGCGTCGCCGTAGGTCGCCCCCGCCAGCAGGCCGCGCAGGATCAGGGTCGCGTCGGGGTTGGAGCGGCCGGCGTAGGCCGCCTGCAGCTCGAAGTGGTCGAACGGCCGCTCGAAGCGGAACGCCGGGTGCCACGCGAGCCCGTGCACCATCCGGAACGCCACCTCGGGCGAGGTCTCCCAGCCCGGCGACGGTCCCGCCGCGTCCCACGCCAGGCGCGCGGCCACCGGCCCGGCCGAGAGCGTCCACGCGCGCGGCTCGTCCAGCTCGTCGTGGCCGTCGTGGAGCAGCCCGTGGTTGAGCGCGTCCATCGGCGAGAGCAGCCCGGCCCCGAGCTCGCGCCACGGGTTGCGGCCGTCGCCGCGCAGGATGCCCGCGAGGCGGAACAGCACCTCGCCGAGCACGATGCCGCCGATGGGCGTCGTGATCTGGTCGTTGATCGAGGGCGGCTCGGTCTCGCCGGCGATCTCCCACACCAGGCTGGAGGCGAAGGTGTACGGCGTGGAGCGCCAGAAGCCGAGGCCGGCGCTGCGCGCCGCGGTCATCGACCACATGCCCTGGTACGGGTGGCCGAACTGGTTGATCCAGAACTGGTCGTCGTCGAGCACCCAGGGGCTGCGGAGGTTGCGGCCGATGGACTCGCCGGAGATGTCGGCCCAGGGCGCCTCGCCGACCCAGCGGTTCCAGCCCATCATCACCAGCGTGACCGCCGCCGACTCCGCCGCGGGGATGAACACGTTCGCGCCAGGCGGGAGCGGGCGCGGCGAGAGCGAGGGTGGCGGGCGGGGCGGCAGCACCGAGGCCGGGAGCGTCGCCGCCGTCGCGGCGGGCGCGTCGGCCAGCGCGGGCACCGGCGCCGCGGTCGCGGCCTGGCCCCCGGCGGCGGGCGGAGCCGGCCCGCGCTCCGCAGCGGCGTCGGGCTGCGGCCAGGCGAGCGCCAGGCAGGCGGCGATCAGGACACGGCGTGCGGGCACGGCGGAGCCCCGCATCTAGCATCCCCGCGCGCGCGGCGCCAGCGGCCGGCGATAGGCTTTGACCCTCCCGCGCCGGTCCGGTATCCGTGCGCTCCCCGCCCGCGGGCCCACCATGGAATCCATCCTCGGATCGTTCCTGCTCGTCGCCGCGAGCGAGATGGGCGACAAGACCCAGCTCCTCGCGTTCTCGCTCGCCACGCGCTTCCGGAAGCCCTGGCCCATCATGGCCGGCATCCTGGTGGCGACGCTCGCGAACCACGGCCTCGCGTCGTCGCTCGGCGCCTGGATCTCGGCGAACGTGCCGGCGCGCATGCTGGCCGGCGTGCTCGCGCTCACGTTCCTGATGTTCGGCCTGTGGACGCTGCGCCCGGACTCGCTCGAGGCGTCGAAGGGGCCGGAGCGCTTCGGCGCGTTCCTCACCACCACCGTCCTGTTCTTCCTCGCCGAGATGGGGGACAAGACGCAGCTCGCCACCGTGGCGCTCGCCGCCCGCTACGGCGACGTGATCCGGGTCACCGCGGGCACGACGCTCGGGATGCTCGCGGCCGACGGGCTGGCGGTGTTCCTGGGCGAGAAGCTCGCCGCGCGCGTCTCCTCGGCGCGCATCCGCTGGGCGGCGGCCGGCCTGTTCTTCCTGTTCGGGCTCATCTCGGCCTGGGCGGCGATCTTCGGCTGAGCGGCGCCCGGGACGGCCCCGGCCGCGAGGCGGGCGGGCCGCGAGCTTGCGCCCGGCCGCCCGAGGGGCGAACCTTCGGGCGTGACGCCCGCGTTCGACGCCGAGAACCTCCGCATCCTGGGCCACCTGTGCGTCGCCCTGGTGGTGGGCGGCGCGATCGGCATCGAGCGCTCGTACCACGGGCGCCCGGCGGGGTTCCGGACGCACGCGCTCGTGTGCCTCGCCTCGAGCCTGCTCATGCTGCTGACGCTCTACCAGCAGCGGTGGTTCCCCTCCGCCGAGACGGTGCGGCTCGACCCCACGCGCATGGCGCAGGGGATCATGACCGGCATCGGCTTCCTCGGCGCGGGCGTGATCTTCAAGGAGGGGATCACCGTCCGCGGCCTCACCACGGCCGCGTCCATCTGGATCACCTCCGCCATCGGCGTGATGGTGGGCAGCGGCATGTACTTCCCCGCGCTCGCCGCGACCGTGCTGACGCTGGGCGTGCTCTCCGGGTTCCGGCTGATCGAGGCGCGGCTGCCGGCCCACCAGTACGCCGCGCACCGCCTGCGGTTCGACCGCGGCGAGGCGCTCGGCGAGGAGGCGGTGCGGGCGCTGCTCGCGCGCCACGGCTGCAAGCTGAGCTCGATGTCGTGGCGGCTCACCGACGAGGGGCGCTGCGTGGAGTACCGGATGACCGTCCGCACCTCCGACGCGCGCAACTTCTCCCGGCTGGCGGCGACGCTCCAGGACCTGCCGGTGGTGCGCGAGTTCGTGCTCTCGCCCGCCGGCGACTGACGGCGCCCATCCCTCGAGGCGCCCTGCCGCGGCCCACGCTGGCGCGCGGGGCGGCTCTCCTCCACAATGAGGGATCCCCAGCTCCGGTGCGTCCCACATGACCCTCCGTCTCCTCCCCGCGCTCGCCGCCGCGAGCCTGTCCCTCCTCGCCGCTCGCGCCGGCGCCGCCGGCGCGCCGTGGGAGGGCGCGCCGTTCTCCGCCGACCCGAAGGCGATGCTCGCCGCCGCGCAGGCGCTCGCGCCGCCCCGGGCCGCCGGGGTGGACGTGCTGCTGGAGGAGGGCCGGTTCCGCTACGACGCGCGCGGCGCGCTCACGCTCGAGCACCGCCTGGTCTTCCGGCTCCTGACCGCCGAGGCGGCCCGGAGCTGGTCGCGGGTGGAGCGGTCCTACGCGCCCTGGCAGCAGGCGCGCCCGGAGCTGCGGGCGCGCGTGATCACCGCCCAGGGCGAGGTGCACGAGCTCGACCCGGCCACGCTCACCGAGCAGGGCGTCGCCGACCGCGCCGACCTCATGTACTCCGACCGGCGGGTGGTGGCCGGCCCGCTGCCGGCGGTGCGCGTCGGCTCGCTGGTCGAGGAGCTGATCGTCGTCCGCGACACCGCGCCCAGCTTCGACGGCGGCACGAGCGCGCGCTTCTTCCTGGCGCAGGCGCTGCCGGCGCGGCGCATCCGCGTGGAGGTGGCCGCGCCCGCCGAGCTCCCGCTGCGCTGGGTGGTGCGCGGGACCGACGCCGCGCCGAAGGAGACGAAGGAGCGCGGCGAGCGCCGCCTGGTGATCGACCGCCGCGACGTGCCGGGCTGGACCGCGGTGGAGCCGGGCGCGCCCCGCGACACGCCGCCCGCGCCCTACCTGGCCTTCGGCTGGGGGCGCTCCTGGGCGGACGTCTCCGCGCGCTACGCGGCGTCGTGGGAGCGCCAGCTCGCGGGCAGCGGCCTCGCCGCGGCCGCGCGGGAGGCGCTCGGCGAGGGCCAGGCGCCGGACCGCGCCGAGGCGGTGCGCCGCGTGGTGGCCTGGGTCCACCGCAACGTGCGCTACACCGGGCTCGAGCTGGGCGAGGCGGCGCTGGTGCCGGCCGCGCCGGACGAGGTGCTGAAGCGGCGCTACGGCGACTGCAAGGACCTGTCGCTGCTCGTCGCGGGCATGCTGCGCGCGGCCGGCCACGACGCGCGCCTGGCGCTGGTGCGCACCGACTGGCACGAGGTGAACCCGGAGCTGCCGGGCATCTCGCAGTTCGACCACGTGGTGGTGCGGGTGGAGGGCTCGCCGGCCATCTGGGTGGACGCGACCGACCCGTACACGCCGCCCGGCGTGCTGCCGCCCGCGGTGGAGGGGCGGCTGGCGCTGGTGACGCCCGGCGGGCGCGAGCTGGTCCGCACCCCGGAGCGCGGCGCGGCCGACAACCGGGTGCGCATCGTGCGCGAGCTGTTCATGGCCGAGAGCGGGCGCGGGCGGATCCGCGAGACGCGCGAGCTGGTGGGCGCGCTCGCCGCGACCGAGCGCGCGTTCCGCGAGCGGATCCCGCCGGAGCGGCGCGACGAGGTGGCCGAGCACTACGCGAAGGAGGTGCTCCGCGCCGCGGAGGTCCTCTCCGCCAGCACCGAGGGGCTGGACGATCCCTCGGCGCCGCTGCGCCTGGTGGTGGACGCGAAGGAGACCGACGCGGTCCGCACCGCCGACGACGAGGCGGAGCTGCCGGTCACGCCCGACCAGGTGTTCGACGCGCTGCCGGGCTTCCTCACCGGCGATCCCGAGGGCCACGGCGCGGCGCCGCCGGCGAAGCGCACCGCCGACCTGCTCCTGGTCGTGCCGTACCAGTGGGAGGTGACCTACCGGATCCACGTGCCGGACGGCTTCGAGCCGCGCCCGCTGCCGGCGAGCACCACCGAGCGCTTCGGCCCGGCCACCTACGCGCAGACGTACGCGCGCGCGCCGGACGGCACCGTGACGGCCACCTTCCGGTTCGACACCGGCGGCCGCCGCCTCTCCGCCGCGGACGCGGCCGCGCTCGGCAAGCGCGCGCGCGAGGTGGTGCGCGGCAGCTCGCCCGTCGTCGCGCTCGACCGGACCGCCGCCGCCCTCCTCGCGGCCGGCAAGGTGCCGGAGGCGCTCGGGGAGATGCGCCGGCTCGCGGCGCTCCATCCCAAGGAGGCGCTCCACCACGTCCAGCTCGCGGCCGCGCTGGTCCGGCTCGGGTTCTCCGAGCAGGCCGCGACCGAGGTCCGGCAGGCCATCGCCCTCGAGCCGGACAGCGCCTGGGCGCACCGCATCCTGGGGTGGATCCTGCAGCACGACGCGGTGGGCCGCTACCAGGGGCCGGGGCACGACCGCGCCGGCGCGCTCGCCGCGTACCGGAAGGCGAAGGACCTCGACCCGGACCACGCCGGCGGCCGGGCCGCGCTCGCCGAGCTGCTCGCGCGGGAGGCGAACGGCGCGCCCGCCGCGACCATCGGCGAGGCCGTCGAGGAGTTCGAGGCCATCCGCGCCGACCTCCACGAGCAGGCCTTCGACGGCCCCTACCTGCGCACGCTGTTCGACGCCGGCCGCGACGCCGGCGCCGAGAAGCTCGCGCGCGACATGCCGCGCGGGCGCGAGCGCGACGGGCTCCTGCTCGCCGCGGTGGCGATGCAGCGGGGCGCGCCGGCGGCCGAGGAGGAGTCGCGCGGCATGGGCGACGGGCGTCGCGACGCGCTCCGCGACGCCGCCCGCCTGATGGTGGGGCGCCGCAGCTACGCGGCCGCCGCGGCGCTCGCGAGCGCGGCGGCGCAGGGCGCGCCCAACGCGGCCGAGATCCGCCAGCAGGCCGACCTGTTCCAGGGGCTGAAGCCGTGGGAGACGCTCGCGCCCCAGGGCACCGAGGCGGCGCGGCTGGTGAAGCGCCTGTTCGTGGCGGCGATCCGCTCGCCGGCGCCGGCGCGCGAGCTGCCGGGCATGGTGGCCCGCGACCGGCTCGGGCCGGAGCTGGTGCGGATCGCCGACCAGGGCCTGGGCGGGCCGATCGCCGGCGCGCGCCGCACCCTGCACGAGCAGGGGATCCCGCCGGACGTGCTGCTCGACCTGGTGCTCTCGCGGGTGGAGATGCTGGAGGACGGCGATCCCCGCGCCGCGGTCCGGGTCCGGGTCCAGTTCCCGTTCACCCCGGGTGACGGCCGCTCGGCCGTGTTCGTGGTGCGCGAGGGCAAGGAGCCGAAGGTGCTCGCCACCGACACGGCCTGGCCCATCCTCGGCGCCGAGGCCCTCCGGCTGGCCGGCGCGGGCGACCTCGCCGGCGCCCGCCGCTGGCTCGACTGGGCGCGCGAGACGCTCCCGGGGGCGGAGTCGGACCCGTCCACCCCGGCCGGCGTGCTGGCGCGGCTGTGGCGCCCGGGCGCCGAGGCCGGCGCGCCCGAGGTGCGGCGCGCGGCCGCGGCGGTGCTGGCCTGGGCCGACGAGGCCGGCCGGTCCATCCCCACCCTCTCGGAGGCGCGCGCGCGGGCGACCGATCCCGCCGAGCGCCGGGCGCTCGGGTTCGCGCTGGCGCAGGCGTACCGCGCCGCGGGCAAGCGCGAGGACCAGCTCCGCGTCGCGCGCGAGCTGCTCCAGGACGACCCGGCCTCGCGCGAGGCGTTCGCGCTCGGGGCGGTGGCGCTCGCCGACCTGAAGCGCCCCGCCGAGCTGGAGGCGCTCGCCGCCGGCGTGCTGCAGCGCCTGCCCGACGATCCCGAGGTGCTCGGGCTGCTCGGGAACCTGCGGCTCGGGGCCGGCAACGTGGACGAGGCGGCGAAGGCGTTCCGGCGGCTCATCGACGGCGGCAAGGCGAGCCCGCTCGTGCTCAACAACGCCGCCTGGCTCGAGCTGTTCCGCGCCACGCCCGGCAAGGACGCGCTGGACTGGGCGCGCCGCGCGGTGGAGGGCGAGCGCGGCCAGAACCACCCCTCGCTCAACACGCTCGCGGCCATCTACGCCGCGAGCGGCCAGCCCGCGGAGGCCCGCGAGGTGTTCCTGCGCTCGCTGGACGTGAGCGGCGACGCGCTCGAGCCGGCGGACTGGTTCGTCTTCGGCCGCATCGCCGAGGCCTGGGGCGTGCCCGAGGCGGCGCGCGCCGCCTACGCGCGGGTGGCGCCGGATCCGCTCGATCCCACCGCGCCGCACACGCTCGCGCAGCGCCGGCTGGCGCTGCTGGGCCCGGCGCCCGCCCCGGCCTCGCCCGGCGGCGCGAAGCCCGCGCCGGGCGACGCGCCCGCGGTGCCCCCCGCCCGACCCCTGCCCGCGGCGGCGCCCGCGCCGGCCGCGGCACCGCCGGCGACGCCGGCCGCGCCCGCGAGGCCCGAGGGCGGCCAGCCCGGGAAGAAGGCGCCGGCGCGGAGGAAGCCCGCGCCCCCGGCGCCGAAGGCGCCCGCCGCCGGCGCGCGGCCCGCGTAGGCGGCCCGCCGCACGGTCCGTGAACCCGTCACGGCGGGGGCGCATCGTCGCGCGGCAACCACGGACCTTGCGTCCGGCCGCCGCGGCCGCGACAGTGGCGGGGCCATGCTCGCCGCCGCCGCCGGCCGCCCCGCCGCCCGCGTCGCCGCCGCGCTCCTCGCGCTGGCGCTGTCGGGCGGCGTGCGCCTGCTGCCGGCCCGGCCGGTCTCCGGGCCGCACCGGTGCTCGTGCCGCGCCCACGGCGAGGATCACCTGTGCGCCTGCGCGATCTGCAACGCCCAGGCGCGGCGCGCGCGGAAGGCGGCGCGGCCCGAGGACCTGCCCCCCTGCCACCGCGACGCGGCCCGCCGCGCGGCGGCGCAGGAGGAGGAGCGGGCGCGGCGCGCGGCGCTGCCGGGGCTCCTGCCGACCTGCGGCGATCCGGAGGGCGGGCTGGCCGCCCCCGGCGCCCTCGATCCGTTCTCGGTGCCCGCCCGGCCGGCGCTCGCGCTGGCGGAGTGGCGCACCCCCTGCCCGACCCCGGCCGCCGTGGCGCCGGAGCGGGCGCCCCGCCCCGCCGTCCCGCCGCCGAGGCCGCCCGCCGCGCGCGCCCTCTGACCGGGCGCGCCCCGCACCATCACGAACCGTGAACCTGCGGCCGCGGCCGCCGGCGCGAGCCGGCGTGCGCGCGGCGGACGTGTACCCGTGTGTCCGGAGGACCGATGTCCCTGAACTGGAAGCTCGCGCGGCTCGTGGCCGCGCTGACGCTCCTGCCCGCGCCCGGCGCGGCGGAGGAGCCCGCGGCGGAGCCGCGCACCGAGGTGCTGCTGGAGGAGATCGTGGTCAAGTCGCGGCGCGAGCCGCGCGCCGACGGGCTGGAGGTACGCGAGGTGCGCGAGACGCCGGCCCGGGACCTGGGCGAGGCGCTGGAGCAGGCGCTCGGCGTCGGCAAGGTGCGCAAGGCCGGCATCGCGAGCGACGTGGTGCTGCGCGGCCTGAAGCGCGACGACGTGAACGTGCTGGTGGACGGCACGCGCACGCACGGCGCCTGCCCGTCGCGCATGGACCCGCCCGCGTTCCACCTCGACTGGGCCGAGGTGGACGGCGTGGAGGTGCGGCGCGGGCCGTTCGACGTGAGCCAGCCGGGCGGGCTCGGCGGCGTGGTGGACGTGCGCACCCGCGGCGCGCGCCCGGGGCCGGGCGCGGAGGTGAACGTGGGCGCGGGCTCGTTCGGCGCCGCGGAGAGCAGCGCCGTCGCGTCCTACGGCGGCGGGCGCGCCTCGCTGCTGCTGGGCGGCGCGTTCAAGCGGAGCGACCCCTACCTGGCCGGCGACGGGCGGAACATCACCGAGATCATCCCGGCGACCAGCACCGGCCGCTACCGGGACACCTCGGACCACCAGACCGCGTACGACGTCCGGAGCGGCTGGGCCAAGGTGGGTCTGGTGCCGGCGGAGGGGCAGCAGCTCGAGCTCGCCTACACGCGCCAGGAGGCGGACGACGTCCTGTACCCGTACCTGCTCATGGACGGCATCCGGGACGACACCGACCGGGTGAACGCGACCTGGCGCGCCGGCGCGATCGGGCCGCTCGCCTCGGCGCGGGCGCAGCTCTACTGGACGCGGGTCGCGCACGACATGGACGACCGCGACCGCTGCAGCTCCGCGGCGGACCCAGCCGCCTGCGCCGGCGGGCTGGCCGAGGCCTGGTCGATGCGCACCGAGGCGCGCACCCGCACGCTCGGCGCGAAGCTGGAGGCGAGCCTCGGCGGCGGTGACGCGGCCCTCGACGCGAGGCTCGGGGCCGACCTCGTCGTCCGCAACTGGGACAACGAGACCATCCGCGTGCGGCGCGCCATGCCCGGCCAGCCGTACGTCGGGGAGGCGTCGATCCCCGACGTCACCCAGACCACCGGCGGCGTCTACGCCGAGCTGCGCCGCGCGCTCGCGCCGTCGCTGCGCGCCACCGCCGGCGCGCGCCTCGACGTGGCCGAGTCGTACGCCGGCGTGGACCGGCGAGACTTCTACGCCACCTGGCGGCCGGGCTCGTCGCCGGAGCGCTCCCGCACCGACCTGCTCCTCGCCGGCAACGTCCAGCTCGACTGGGAGGCGGCGCGCGGCCTGACCCTGTTCGCGGGGTACGGCCACGGCACGCGCCTGCCGGACCCGCAGGAGCGCTACATGGCGCTGGCGGGGCTGATGGGGAAGCCGGCCTGGGTGGGCGATCCGTCGCTCCGCCCGACGCGCAGCGACGAGCTGGACGCGGGGCTGCGCTTCACCGCCGACCGGCTGCTCGCGAAGGCGCAGGTGTTCCACGCCTGGCTCGCCGACGAGATCACGCTGGTGCCGCTGGCGCTGCCGGGCGGCGCGACCGCCAAGACCTACGCCGGCGTCAGCGCGCGCCGGGTGGGCGGCGAGGCCTCGGCGCGGCTGGCGCTGCCGCTGCGGCTCTACGCCGGCGCGGCGGTCGCGTACGTGTGGGCCCGCAACGAGACCGCCGGGACGCCGCTCGCCGAGATCCCGCCGCTGCGCGCGAGCGCGTCGCTGCGGTGGGACGACGGCCGCTTCTTCGCCGAGGCGGAGGAGCAGTGGGCGGCGCGGCAGGACCGGGTGGACCCGGCGCTCGGCGAGCGGCCCACCGCCGCGTGGTTCATCACGAACCTGCGCGCGGGCGCCGAGTGGCGCGGCCTGAAGGCGTTCGTGGGCGTGCGCAACCTGCTCGACAAGACCTATGCCGAGCACCTGTCCTACCTGCGGGATCCGTTCGCGGCCGGCGTGAAGGTGCCGGAGCCGGGGCGGACGCTGTACGCCAACGTCCAGTACGCGTTCTAGGCCGGCGCCACCGGGCCGCTCTCGCCCTCCGGGGCGGGAGCGGCCCGTCCCGGCCTACCGCGCGGTGAGCGCGTCGGCGGTGACGAACCGGGGCGCGATGTCCACCGGCAGGTCCTCGATCCGCGCGAGCGCGCGGGCCACCTCGGGCCGGACCACGCCCAGCTTCTCCAGCATGGCCTTCGCGGCGGCGCGGTCGCCCTTCGCCTGGATGGTCATGATCTCGCGGGTGAGCCCGGCGACGGCGTCGCGCATCTTCGCGCCGTCCACCGCGAACGTCCCGTCCTTGCGCGCCACGATCGCCCCGTGGTCGAGCAGCCAGTTGATCTGGATGGCCATGCCCTTGCCGTGGGCCTCGTTCAGCCCGAAGCGGATCGAGCGGAACGCGCCGCAGAGGAAGGTGGGGTAGAGCGTGTCGCGCATCCGCCGGTCGAGCTTGCCGTCGTCGAGCAGCTTCTCCAGCGCGAACAGCCCCGCCACGTCGGCCTTCGCCTCCTCGAGCGCGCTGTAGGTCTCCGCCAGCGCGGCGCGCACCGTGACCTCCTGGCCGTTCACGGTGGCGTGGTGCGGGCCGAGCCCGTGCACCAGCTCGTGCATGAGGATGTGCGTGAAGAACGGGTCGAACGCGACGTGGGCCCGGTCCGCCGGCGAGAGCAGGCGGCGCGCCACCGGCTGCAGCACCTTCTGGAACTTCGCCTCCTGCACGTTCTTCAGCATCACCCGCTTCGACCCCATGGTCCTCGTGACCCACTCGTCGTTCGGGAGGTTGTAGGCCGCGGTCTGCACGCCCTTGGCGGCGTCGCCGCCTGCGTAGACCTCGTTGATCACGCGGATGGGCGCGAGCGCGCCGATCTTCGGGTTCTTGAAGGCCGCGTCGATGGGCAGCGCGTCCTCGATGCCCTGCAGCTCGGCGGCGAAGCGGGCCACCTTCGCGGTCTCGGCGTCGTCCCGCACGCCGATGAACGCCTCGAACGCCGCCTTGGCGTTGAACCAGCCGTCCTCGTAGACCTCGTAGGGCCCGATGGTCGGCTCCACCGCCGAGTCGAGGCGCATCCAGGCCACGTCGGAGTCGCGGTAGGCGTTGCCGACGAACGCCGCCGCGCGCGCCTCGAGGAACGTCCGCAGCCCCGCGTCCTGGGTCGCCGCGGCCGCCTCGCGCAGCAGCGCCGCCGCGCGCGCCAGCTCGCCCTGGTACTCGAGGCTGTACGGCACCGCCACGAGCTTGCCGGCCGCGTCGCGGCGGACGGTGGTGAAGAAGCCCATGGCCCGGTCCTTCTCCTCGGGCGCGAGCCCGGCCGCCCACCGCTCCACCTCGTCCTTCGTGGCGCCCGCCGGGTAGAAGCTCGCCTGCTGCGGCTTCTCCGGGATCCCCGGCAGGAAGGCGCGATCCTCCTCGAGCCGGTCCCACGGGCCCTTGTTGCGCAGGAACAGGCGGAGCCGCGCCTCGCCGAGCGGGCTGCGATCCTCGACCAGCCGGAGCAGCAGCGCCTCGTTGCCGGCCCACACCTGCCGCAGGAACAGCGCGTCCATGATCCGGCCGGCCTCGACCAGGCGGGCGAGCGCCGTGCGCTCCGACGCGGGCAGCTTCGAGAGATCCACCTTCAGGTCCACCGGCGCGAAGCGGGCCTCGGCGCGGCGGAGCGAGGCGACGCCCGGGGGCGCCGCCTCGGCGGCGCGCGCTGGACCCGGCGCGGCGGCGGTGAGGACGGCGATCGAGGCGAGCAGCGAGGCGTACGGGAAGCACGAGGCGTTCATGCGATGTCCTCCAGGAGGCCCCAGTTCTACACCGGCGCCGCGCCGGGGGGCGGGCAGGCGGGCGGCCGCCCCGGCGAGGTGCGGACCGCTCGCCTTGACCCGCCCTCGGCGGCCGGACTCTACTGGCGGCGTGCCGCTCCCCGACCCCAGCATCGGCCTGCTCGTCCTCGCGGCGCGGCAAGGCATCCGCGAGGTGGTCGGCCCGCGCGCGAGCCGGCTGCGGCTGACCGTGCAGCAGTACTGGGCGCTGTACTGGCTGCTGCACGAGCCCGGCCTGGCGCCGGGAGCGCTCGCGTCGGCGATGCTGCTCGACCCGCCGGCCGGCTCGCGCCTGGTGAGCGAGCTGGTGAAGCGCAAGCTGGTGGAGGCGCGCCCGGATCGCGAGGACCGCCGCCGCGCACGGCTGTTCCTGAGCGCGAAGGGCGAGCCGCTGGCCCGCCGGGTCGCCGAGGACGCCGCGCGCTACCACGCCGAGTCGCTCCGCGGCATGGAGCCGGCCGAGGTGGAGGCGCTGCGCTCGGGGCTGCGCAGGCTCATCGAGAACCTGGCCGCGCTGGGCGTGGCGCCCGCGGACGCCGGCGCCGGGCGGCGGACCGGCCGCGCCGCGCGCGCGGGCTGAGCGCGCGCGACGCCCCGGCCTTTCCCGCGCCGCGGGATTGCCGCGTTCTGCGCTCACCGATGGTCAATTCACGCCTTCCGGTCTCCCCCGACGGTCCCGCACTCTCGGTGCGTGACGATCCGGTCCTGCGCCCCGGATCCGCTCGACCGCGGGGGCGAGGCCGGATTTTTTTCGATCCCGGAGCGCGCGCAAATTTTGTATCCGACCGGACTGGTCAATGTTGCGTCGCGGAGTCCAGAAATGCCATTTTTCGGGGTCTCCGCGCGGTTCTGTCCGGGTCGGCGTTGATGGCCGTCAATTCTGGACGCGTCCGCTCGGTGCGCGCCGGCGCGCCTGCGGTGGATCGTCCCATCGACCTCTCCGCAAATCGTGCGCCGCCGGGAATCCCGTTTCCTTCCGCAATTTTGCCGCGTTGCAATTCCAATCCGGGGCGATAGTCTCGCGCGCACCCGGAGGACGGAATGGACAATATCGGCTCCCAGATGATCAGCGGCCCGGAGACCAAGGGCGTCTCTCGCCGTGACTTCATCAAGGTGTGCAGCGTCGCTGCCGCCGCGGTCGGCCTGCCCGCTTGGGCCGGCGAGAAGATGGCGGAGAACGTCGGCAAGAAGAAGCCGTCGGTCGTCTGGCTCCACTTCCAGGAGTGCACCGGCTGCACCGAGTCGCTCCTGCGGACGAGCCACCCGGACGTGGGCGCGCTGATCCTCGACCTCGTCTCGGTGGACTACCACGAGACCTTGTTCGCCGCGGCGGGCAAGCAGATCGAGGAGGCGCTCGAGTCCGCGAAGAAGGCGGGCGGCTACGTGCTCGTGGTCGAGGGCGCCATCCCGAAGAAGGACGACGGCATCTACTGCATGGTCGGCGGCAAGACCGCGGTGGACTCCCTGGTCGAGTGCGCCGAGAAGGCGGCGGCGGTGATCTGCATCGGCTCCTGCTCGAGCTGGGGCGGCGTGCCGTCGGCGGCGCCGAACCCGACGCAGGCGGTGGGCGCGCCGGAGATCCTGAGGGAGAAGGGGATCAAGAAGCCGGTGGTGACGCTCCCCGGCTGCCCGGCGAACCCGTACAACCTCCTCGGCACCGTGCTGCAGTTCGCGACGTTCGGGACGCTGCCCAAGCTGGACGAGAAGGGCCGCCCCGCGTTCGCCTACGGCCGCGTCATCCACGAGGACTGCCCGCGGCGCCCGCACTTCGACGCCGGCCGCTTCGCGCAGGCCTATGGCGACGAGGGCCACCGCAACGGCTGGTGCCTCTACAAGATCGGCTGCAAGGGGCCGCAGACGCACGCCAACTGCTCGCTCCTCTCGTTCTGCGAGGTGCCGGGCGCGTGGCCCATCGGCATCGGCCACCCGTGCGTCGGCTGCACCGAGCAGGGCATCGTCTTCAACGTGCCCATCAACCAGAACCTGCCCATCGAGCACCCCACCGCCCCGATGGCCTACCCGGCCATCCACCCCGAGCACGGCGTGGTGGGCGGCAGCCCGGTCGCGGTCGGTCTGGGCGGCGCGGTGATCGGCGCCCTGGTCGGCGCGGGTGTGGTGGCCTCCCGGAAGATGGCGGCCGCCGACGACGCAGACGGGAAGGAGTAGCCCCGATGACCATCTCTCGACGAGACCTGCTCAAGGGAGCGGTCGCCGCGGGAGCCGCCGTCGCCATCCCGGCCACGGCGGAGGCCCGGCACGAGATCGAGCCGCTCCCCGACGCGGTGGGGATGCTGTTCGACTCGACGCTCTGCGTGGGCTGCCGCGCCTGCCAGAGCGCCTGCAAGGTGGCGAACAAGCTCCCCGAGGACAAGGTGGAGGCGAACGGCGGCGTCTACGACGCGCCGAACGACCTGAACAGCACCACCAAGAACGTCATCAAGGCGTTCCCCGCCGGCGACACGCAGCACTACATGAAGCAGCAGTGCATGCACTGCGTGGATCCCTCCTGCGTGTCCGTCTGCATGCTGGGCGCGCTGCACAAGGAGGGCGAGGGGAAGCGCGACTTCAAGGGCGAGAAGAAGGGCACCGGCATCGTCCTCTGGGACAAGTGGACCTGCGTCGGCTGCCGCTACTGCCAGATCGGCTGCGCCTTCAACGTCCCGAAGTTCGAGTGGTTCGAGGCGTTCCCGGCCATCGTGAAGTGCGAGCTCTGCCGGCACCGCCGCGACGAGCAGAAGTCCGGCCCGCTCGCGGTCGCGAACCCCGCCTGCTGCGAGGTCTGCCCGCGCGAGGCGGTCGTCTTCGGCTACCGCAAGGACCTGCTCGCGGAGGCGAAGCGGCGCGTCGCCGCCGACCCGCAGCGCTACAACCCGCACGTCTACGGCGAGCACGACGGCGGCGGCACGCAGGTGCTGTACCTCGCCGCCGCGGGCGTCCAGTTCCACGACCTCGGCCTGCCCGACCTGCCCGAGCGCTCGCAGGCGGAGTTCTCGGAGAGCGTCTCGCACGCACCGTACCTGTACGGCGTGACGCCGATCGCGCTGTACGCGGCGATGGCCTTCGTCATCAACCGCAACAAGAAGAAGGAAGAGGCCGCCGAGCACGGCGAGGAGGGCAAGCGATGAGCGGCCACGACCACCCGCAGGCCATCGGGGGGAAGATGCTCGACCCCCTCATGAAGATCCTGCTCGCCGTCTTCGGCGTCTCCGCCCTGGTGATGGCGTACCGCTTCGTCACCGGCATCGGCTCGGTCTCGAACATGACCGACGGCTTCACCTGGGGCATCTGGGAGCCGATCAACGTCGTCGTCTTCACCGGCATCGGCGCCGGCGCCTACGGCGTCGGGCTCCTGTGCTACCTGCTCAACAAGGGCCAGTACCACGGCCTGGTGCGGCCGGCGGTGCTGCTCGGCGCCATCGCGTACACGCTGGGCGGCAGCTCGATCATGATCGCGCTGGGCCGCTACTGGAACGCCGTGACGCTGCCCATCGTGCCGTGGTGGAACCTCAGCTCCGCGCTCCTCGAGGTCGCGGTCTGCGTGATGATGTACGTGATGGTCCTCTGGATCGAGGTGCTGCCGGCGATCTTCGACGGCGCCGCCCAGAGCAAGTCGCCGCGCTGGTCCGCGATCGGCAAGCGCTGGGGCGCGCGCATGGCGAAGGCGATGCCGTACATCATCGCGCTCGCCATCCTGCTCCCCACCATGCACCAGAGCTCGCTGGGCGGCCTGTACCTCATCGCCGGCCCGAAGCTCCACCCGCTCTGGCACACCGCGCTGCTCCCCACCCTGTTCCTCGTCTCCTGCCTGTCGATGGGCTACGGCGCGGTGGTGGTGCTGGTGAACATCCTGCGGCTGAACTGGAACGCGAAGCAGGACCAGGCGCTGTTCGCCAGCATGTCGAAGGTGAACGCGGGCTTCCTGCTGCTGTACGTGGTGCTCCGCCTCGGCGACATCGTGCTGCACGGCAAGCTCAGGTTCCTCGGCGCCGACTTCGCCACCTTCCTGTTCGTGGTGGAGATGGCGCTGTTCATCGCGCCGGCCGTCATGTTCGTCATGCCGGGCGTCCAGCGGAACCGCGGCAAGCTGTTCGGCGCCGCGCTGCTGGCCATCCTCGCCGGCGCCGTCTACCGCGCCGACACGTACATGACCATGTACCGCCCGGCCGGCTGGACCGCCGACGGCAAGTCCATCGCCGCGGGGTGGGACTACTTCCCGTCCGTCGGCGAGACCATCGTCACCGTCGGCATGGCCGCGGTCGGCATGGCCATCTTCGTCTTCATCTCCCGTCTGTTCCCCGTCGTCGTCGTAGACCAGGGGAAGAAGTCAACGATCGGCCGCGGCGAGGTCCGGGCCGCTTCCGGCCACTGAGGGGTGCCTAAATGAGCAAGCTCATCACCATCGACCCGGTCACGCGCATCGAGGGTCACCTCCGCATCGACGTCGAGGTAGACGGGGGCGCGGTCAAGAACGCATGGTCCTCGGGCACCATGTGGCGCGGCATCGAGACCATCCTCCAGGGCCGCGATCCCCGCGACGCCTGGATCTTCACCCAGCGCATCTGCGGCGTGTGCACCACCGTGCACGCGATCGCCTCGGTGCGCAGCGTGGAGAACGCGCTCGGCCTCGAGATCCCGCTGAACGCGCAGCTCATCCGCAACCTGATCGTCACGGCGCACACGCTGCACGATCACATCGTCCACTTCTACCAGCTGTCCGCGCTGGACTGGGTGGACGTGACCAGCGCCCTGAAGGCCGACCCGGTGAAGGCGGCGCAGCTCGCCGAGTCGATCTCCAGCTGGCCGGGCAACTCGAAGCACGAGCTCGCGGCGGTGAAGGCGCGCCTCGAGGGCTTCGTCAAGGCCGGCCAGATGGGCATCTTCACCAACGGCTACTGGGGCCACCCGGCGATGAAGCTCTCGCCGGAGGTGAACCTGCTCGCGGTCGCGCACTACCTCCAGGCGCTGGAGATCCAGCGCAAGGCCAACATGGCGGTGGCGATCCTCGGCTCGAAGACGCCGAACATCCAGAACCTGGCGGTGGGCGGCGTCGCCAACGCCATCAACCTGGACAGCCCGGCCGCGCTGAACATGGAGAAGCTGTACCAGGTGAAGACCCTCATCGACGAGGTCGCCACCTTCGTGCAGCAGTGCTACCTGCCCGACGTCGCCGCCATCGGCGGCTTCTACCCGGACTGGTTCAAGTACGGCGCGGGGGTGACGAACTACCTCTCGGTGCCCGAGCTCCCGCTGGACGAGAAGATGTCGAAGTTCGACATCCCGGGCGGCGTGCTCTGGAACGGCAAGCTCGAGCTGGCGCACAAGCTGGCGGGCTGGAACGACGACTACCTGAAGCAGAACGTGACGGAGTCGATCGCGCACGCCCACTACGACGGCGCCTGGGCCAAGGGCCCGTGGGAGGAGGACGACAAGCCGAAGTTCGCCGGTGAGTGGAAGCACGAGACGCCCGCGCCCGACCGCTACACCTGGGTGAAGGCGCCGCGCCTCGAGGGCAAGCCGGTGCAGGTCGGGCCGCTCGCCTGCGTGCTGGTGGGCCTCGCCTCCGGCCACGAGCCCACCACCCGGTGGGCCACCGCGGCCATCGGCGCGGTGAAGGCGATCCACAAGATCGACCTCACCCCGGCGCACCTCCACTCCACGCTCGGCCGCCACGCGGCGCGCGCCATCCGCGCGGCCATGATGGCCGAGATGGCCCAGAAGCAGTGGAAGCTCCTGGTCGAGAACATCGGCAAGGGCGACACGCGCATCTGGGTGGACCCGATGGCGAACCTGAAGCCCGGCATCTACAAGGGCGTCGGGTTCCACGAGGCGCCGCGCGGCACGCTCTCGCACTGGTGCGTGATCGAGGCCGACAAGAAGGGCATGAAGCTGAAGAACTACCAGTGCGTCGTGCCCTCGACCTGGAACGCCGGCCCGCGCGACGCGAGCGGGACCCTCGGGCCCTACGAGAAGTCGCTCGTCGGCAACCCCATCGCCGATCCGAAGCTGCCGCTCGAGGCGCTCCGCACGATCCACTCGTTCGACCCGTGCCTCGCCTGCGCCATCCACACGGTGGACGCGGAGGGTGACGAGATCGCCCGGGTGAAGGTGCTGTAGCCCGCGTCGAGTGGTACATCCGATCCCGTCCCCGACCGCCGGGGACGGGATCGGCCTTTTCGGGAGCCCCGCCGCGGCGGGGAGGAGGCGCGGGTGGCGCGCATCGCGGTCTTCGGCATCGGCAACGTGCTCACCGGCGACGACGCCGTCGGGCCGTACGTGGTGAAGGTGCTGGAGGCGCGCTGGGAGCTGCCCGGCGTCGAGGTGGTGGACGCCGGCACGCCCGGCCTCGACCTCACCGCCTACTTCGCCGGCCTCGACGCGGCCATCCTGGTGGACGCGGTGAAGGCGCGCGCCGCGCCCGGCGAGCTGCGGACGTACTCGCGCGAGGACCTGGTGAAGCGCTCGCCGGTGCTGGCGGTGAGCCCGCACGAGCCCGGGCTGCGCGAGGCCGTGATGAACGCGGAGTTCATGGGCGTGTGCCCGGCCACGGTGCGCCTGGTGGGCGTGGTGGCCGAGCGGACCGACCTCGGCTGCGCGCTCTCTCCCTCGGTGCAGGCCGCGGTGCCGGCGGCGGTCGAGCAGGTGCTGTCCGAGCTGCGGGCGCTGGGCGTCGCGCCGCGGCCCCGCGACCCGCCGGTCGAGCCGGACCTGTGGTGGGAGAAGGGCCGGGCCGGGTAGCGCCGGGCGCGCGCCCGCAGGGAATGCGCGCCGGGCAAACGGACGTTGATCACCGGGTGGCCGCCGCGCGTTGCGGCGGCGAAACGCGCGGCGGTAAGCTCGCGCCGCCCCAGCACGGAAGGCCCAGGCGCACGCGCCGCGCGCATGACCACGCAGCGGACCACAGACGGCGGACCGGACCGCGCCGGCGAAGGGCGCCGGATCGCCGTGAGCGGCACGGTGCAGGGCGTCGGCTTCCGGCCGTTCGTCTACCGGCTGGCGCACCAGACCGGCGTGACCGGCCGCGTCCGCAACGACGCCGCCGGCGTGACCATCGAGGCGTTCGGCCCCCGCGCCGCGCTGGACGCGTTCCAGGCCCGCCTGGTGAGCGATCGCCCGCCGGCCTCCTCCATCGCCGCGCTGCGCGCCGAGCCCATCCCCGCCGAGCCGGCCGCGCGGTTCGAGATCGTGGAGAGCGGCGGGGCGGCCGAGCGGCGGGTGGCCATCCCGCCGGACCTCGCCACCTGCCCCGAGTGCCTCCGCGAGCTCTCCGACCCCGCCGACCGCCGCCACCGCTACCCGTTCACGAACTGCACCGCCTGCGGCCCGCGCTTCACCATCGCGCTGGGCGTCCCGTACGACCGGCCCGCCACCACCATGGCCGGCTTCCGGATGTGCCCGGCCTGCGCGCGCGAGTACGGCGACCCGCTCGACCGGCGCTTCCACGCGCAGCCGAACGCGTGCCCCGCGTGCGGCCCGAAGGTCTCGCTGCGCGACGCCGCCGGGGCGCCCCTCCCCTCCGCCGACCCGATCCGCGACTGCGCCGCCGCGCTGCGCTCCGGCGGCATCGCCGCGGTGAAGGGGCTCGGCGGGTACCACCTCGCCTGCGACGCGAGCGCGCCCGCCGCGGTGCGGACGCTGCGCGAGCGGAAGCGCCGCGAGGAGAAGCCGCTCGCGGTGATGGTGGCGGACCTCGACGCCGCGCGGGCGCTCGCCGAGCTCTCGCCGGAGGAGGCGGCGCTGCTCGCCGCCCCCGAGCGCCCCATCGTGCTCTGCCGCCGCCGCCCGGACGCGGCGCTCGCCCCGGAGCTCGCGCCGGGCAGCCCCATCGTCGGGCTCATGCTGGCCTACGCGCCGCTCCACCACCTGCTGCTCGCCGACGCCGGCGTGCCGCTGGTGATGACGAGCGCGAACCTCTCCGACGAGCCCATCGCCTTCGAGGACGAGGAGGCGCTGGCGCGGCTCGGCGGCATCGCCGACCTGTACCTGGTCCACGACCGGCCCATCGCCTCGCGCTGCGACGACTCGGTGGCGCGGGTGGTGGCGGGGCGGCCCATGGTCATGCGGCGCAGCCGCGGGTTCGTGCCGCGCCCGGTGCGCACCGCCCGGCGCTTCGCCCGCCCGGTGCTGGCGGCGGGCGCGCAGCTCAAGAACGCCTGCTGCCTGGCGCGCGGCGAGGAGGCCACCCTGGGCCCGCACGTGGGCGACCTCGACGGCCTCGAGACCTACGAGGCGTTCGAGGCGGCGGTGGCCCGCCTGGAGGCGTTCCTCGCCTTCCGCCCCGAGCTGCTCGCCTGCGACCTCCACCCGCTCTACCTCTCCACGCGCTGGGCGCGCGAGCGCGCCGGGGCGCTGTCGCTGCCGCTCGTCGAGGTCCAGCACCACCACGCGCACGCCGCCGCCTGCATGGCCGAGCACGGCCTCGAGGGCCCGGTGCTGGCGCTGTGCTGGGACGGCACCGGGCTCGGCGCCGACGGCGCGTCCTGGGGCGGCGAGCTCCTGCTCGCCGAGGCGGCGCGCTTCGAGCGGCTCGCCACCTTCCGGCCGGTGGCGCTGGCGGGCGGCGACCGCGCCATCCGCGATCCGTGGCGCATCGCGCTCGCGGCGCTGCTCGACGCGTTCGGCGACGACGCCCCGCTCGACCGGCTCCCCCTGTTCGCGGGGGTGCCGGCGCGGGAGCTGGAGGTGGTCCGCCGCATGCTCGCCGCCGGGCTGAACGCGCCGCCCGCCCACGGCGCCGGGCGCGCCTTCGACGCCGCCGGGGCGCTCGCGCTCTGCCGGCCGTCGGCGCGCTTCGAGGGGCAGGTGGCGCTCGCGCTGGACGCGGCCGCGCACGGCCACGAGGCGCCGCCCTACCCGTTCGACCTCGACGCGTCCGGCCCGGTGGAGGCGCTCGACCTGCGCCCGCTCTGGCGCGCGCTCGCGGCGGACGTGCTCGCGGCCCGGCCGGCGGGCGAGCTCTCGGCCCGGTTCCACGCGGCGCTCGCCGCGGCCGGCGCCGAGCAGGTCCGGCGGGCGGCCCGCCGGACCGGGAGGCTGCCGGTGGTGCTGACCGGCGGCTGCTTCCAGAACGCGCGCCTGGCGGAGGCGATCCGCGCGCGGCTGGACGGGGAGTTCGCGGTATACCAGCACGGCGAGGTGCCGCCCGGCGACGGCGGGATCGCGCTCGGCCAGGCGGTGGTCGCCGACGCGGTGGCCCGCGCCTAGCGCGGGCCGGTGAAGGAGACGGAAGACATGTGCCTCGGGGTTCCAGGGAAGGTCATCGCCATCGACGGGCTCGACGCCACGGTGGACTTCTTCGGCGTGCGCAAGTCGCTCCGCCTCGACATCGTGGACGAGCCGGTGCAGGTGGGCGACTACGTGCTCAACCACGTGGGCTTCGCCATCCGGCGCATCCCGCCCGAGGAGGTCCAGGAGACGCTGGCGCTGTTCGACCAGATCCTGGAGGTCTCCGGCGCGAAGGAGGACCTCATGGCCGCCGACGTCCGGGGCGAGATGGCCGCCGGGAAGGACCAGAAGTAGGAGGGCCGGCGATGTCGAACGACGATCTCTTCCGGCAGCTCAAGTTCCGCGATCCGGCCCGCGCCCGCGCGCTCGCCGAGGCGCTCCGCCACAACATGGACGCCATCGGCCGCGAGGTGTCGGTGATGCACGTGTGCGGCAGCCACGAGCAGGCCATCGCCCGCTTCGGCCTGCGCGCGGTGCTCCCGCCCGGCCTGGAGCTCATCATGGGCCCGGGCTGCCCGGTGTGCGTCACCGACGGCCCCGAGGTGGACGAGGCGGTCGCGCTGGCGATGCAGGGCGTGCGCGTGTGCACGTACGGTGACATGCTCCGGCTCCCCGGCACCGCGCGCTCGCTCGCCGACGCGCAGGCCGACGGCGGCAAGGTCGAGGTGGTCTACTCGATCTCGCAGGCGGTCGAGCTCGCCCAGGCGCACCCCGAGGAGCAGGTGGTGTTCCTGGCGAGCGGCTTCGAGACCACCGCGGTCGCGACCGCGGCGGTGGCGCTCGCCTCCCCGCCCCCGAACTTCTCCATCCTCTCGGTGCACAAGTACGTCCCGGCGGCGATGGAGATCGTGGCCGCCTCGAAGGAGACGCACATCGAGGGCTACGTGGCCGCCGGCCACGCCGCGATCATCACCGGCTGGGCGATCTTCGAGCCGTTCGCGGCCCGCACCGGCGCGCCGGTGGTGGTGGCCGGGTTCGAGCCGCTCGACATCCTGGCCGCGCTGGTGAAGCTCACCGAGCTCATCCGCGAGGGCCGGCCGGAGGTGGCGAACGTCTACCCGCGCTGCGTGACGAAGGAGGGCAACCTCCCGGCGCAGCGCTCGCTGTGGCGCGCGTTCCGCACCGTGACCGGCCGCTGGCGCGGCATCGCCGACGTCCCGGGCGGCAACCTCGAGCTGGTGCCGGAGCTCGCCGCGCTCGACGCCCGCAAGCGCTTCCGCATCGACACGGCCGGCGTGCGCGACGCGGCCGCGGAGGAGGAGGCGAAGGGGTGCATCTGCGGGCGGATCATGCTCGGCCTCGCCACCCCGGAGCACTGCGCGCTGTTCGGCACCACCTGCGTCCCGGAGTCGCCGGTGGGCGCGTGCATGGTGTCGTCGGAGGGGCAGTGCCGGATCTGGCACACCTACGGCGGCGTGCCCGATCTGCGCAAGGTCGGCTAGGAAGGCGCGGAGACCCATGGACTCGAAGGTGCAGCAGAAGATCGGCCTCAAGCACGGCTCCGGCGGGCGCGCCATGCGCCAGCTCATCGAGGACGTGTTCCTCTCGCTGGCCTCGCCGGTGGACGGCATCGGGCTCTCGGCGCTGGACGACGGCGCCGCGATCCGGGTGGGCGACCGCTGGCTGGTGATCACCACCGACTCGCACGTGGTGCACCCCATCTTCTTCCCGGGCGGCGACATCGGCCGGATCAGCGTCTCGGGCACGGTGAACGACCTCGCCATGATGGGCGCCACCGAGCCGGTGGGGCTGACCTGCGCGGTGATCATCGAGGAGGGCTTCCCGCGCGCCGACCTGGAGCGGGTGGTGGCCTCGATGCGCGAGACGGCGAAGGAGGCCGGCGCGCCGTTCGTCACCGGCGACACGAAGGTGATGGGCAAGGGCCAGGTGGACGGCCTCGTGCTCAACACCACCGGCGTGGCGCTGGCGGACCGGGTGGTCTCGGACGCCGGGCTGCGCGCCGGCGACCTGCTCGTCGTCACCGGCTCGATCGGCGACCACGGCATGGCCGTGATGGCGCGCCGGCACGACCTGCGCCTCGAGGGCGACCTCCGCTCCGACGTCGCGCCCATCAACGGCCTGGTGCGCGCGGCGCTCGCCGCCGGCGGCGAGGACGTGGTCGCGATGAAGGACCCGACCCGCGGCGGCGTGGCGGGCGTGCTGCACGAGATGGCCGCCAAGGGCGGCGTCGGCATCGTGGTGGACGAGCCGTCGCTGCCCATCAACGACGAGGTGCGCGCCGCCGGCGAGATGATCGGCATCGACCCGCTGCTCGTGGCGAACGAGGGCAAGGCCGTCATCGGCGTGCGGGCCCGCTCGGCCGACAAGGTGCTGGCCGCGCTCCGCGCCCATCCCCTCGGCGCGCGGGCCACCGTGTTCGCGCGCGCCATCGCCGAGCGGCCCGGCGCGGTGATCCTCGACACCGGCTTCGGCAAGCGCATGCTGGCCGAGCCCGAGGGGGAGCTCCTGCCGCGCATCTGCTAGGCAGGCGAGCCGCATGCACGAGTATTCCCTGGTGGAGGCGCTGGTCAGGCGCGTGGAGCAGGAGGCGCGGCGCCGGCAGGCGCTCGCGATCCGCGGCCTCACCGTGAGCGTGGGCGAGCTCTCCGGCGTGGACCCCGAGCTGTTCCGCACCGCCTACGAGACGTTCCGCGCCGGCAGCCTGTGCGCCGAGACGCCGCTCACCCTGAAGCGCCTGGAGGCGCGCTGGTCCTGCCCGGCCTGCCGCGCCCCCATCGCCCGCGGCGCGGTGCTGCGCTGCCCGACCTGCGACGTCCCGGCCCGGCTCGACGAGGGCTCGGACGCGCTCACCCTCGACAGCATCGACATGGAGGTGCCCTGATGTGCACGACCTGCGGCTGCGGTGACCCCGAGCTCGTCCCGGTGGAGCTGCACGAGAAGATCCTGGCCGGCAACGACCGCGCCGCCCGCCACAACCGCGAGCACTTCCTCGAGGCCGGCGTCCTCGCGCTCAACATCATGGGCTCCCCCGGCGCCGGCAAGACGGGCGTGCTCGAGGCGACCGCCAAGGCCGCGGCCTCGAAGGGCTGGCGGCTCGGCGCGGTCTCCGCCGACCTCGCCACCGACAACGACGCGCGCCGGCTCGAGAAGGCGGGCATCCCGTCGAAGGCCATCACCACCGGCCAGGCATGCCACCTCGACGCCGAGCTGGTGCACCGCAGCCTGCACGACTTCCCCTGGCGCGACACCGACGTGTTCTTCATCGAGAACGTCGGCAACCTGGTGTGCCCGGCCATCTACGACCTGGGGCAGGCGGCGAACGTGGTGGTGCTCTCGGTCACCGAGGGCGAGGACAAGCCGCTCAAGTACCCGGTGATGTTCAAGGCGGCGGACCTGGTGCTCGTCTCCAAGGTGGACCTCGTCCCGCACCTCGACGTGGACCTGCCGAAGCTCCGCGACGCCATCGCCCACGTCATGCCGACCGCGAAGGTGATCGAGCTGTCCGCCCGCACCGGCGAGGGCATGGACCGGTGGATCGCGTGGCTGGAGGAGCTGCGGCGGCCCATCGTGAAGCCGGCGCAGCCGCGGACGCACGCCCACGGGCACGACCACGGCCACGAGCACACGCACGCGGACGGGACGACCCACGCGCACGCGCACGACGCCGGCGATCACGCCCACGGCCATGCCCATGGCCACGGGCACGACCACGGGCACCGGCACTAGCGCCGGGCCCGTTCATGCCGAGCGTAGGCCCGCACCCGGTGCGGGCCGGAGTCGAGGCACCCGGCGGGCGCCCTACCCCACCGACGCCGTCGCCGACGACCGCTCCTGGATCATCGCCGCCAGCCGCTCGAACGCCTTCTCCAGGGTCTCCAGCGAGGGCCCGAAGGAGAAGCGCACGTAGGAGCGGAAGCGGGCGACGTGGCGGGCGCGGCGCTTGCCGGGGTTCACGTCGAAGAACTCGCCGGGGACGACGATCACCTTGCGGCGCAGCGCCTCGCGGAAGAAGCCCATGCCGTCGTTGAGCGGCGCGGGCAGGTTGGCGAGGTTGCCCCAGCAGTAGAACGTGCCGTCCGGCGCGCGGTCGATGCGCACGCCCATGGTCTCGAGCGCGTCCAGCATGTGGCGGCGCTTCTCGCCGAACGTGCGGTGGATGGCCTCGGTCTCCTGGCGCACCGCCTCCTCGGCGAGCAGCGGGATGGCCGCGCGCTGCAGCGGCTTCGAGCCGCCGCCGTCCAGGAACGAGCCGGCGCTCGCCACCGCGTCGATGACCTTGCGCGGCCCGACCGTCCAGGTGACGCGCCAGCCCGGGTAGCGCCAGTTCTTGGTGAGGCCGTCGAACAGCACGATGGGATCGCGGTCCACGTCCTCGACGTACCGCGCGGCGCTCTCCACCGGCAGCCGGCCCGGCGGCGCGGTCCAGACGTAGTGCGAGTAGAACTCGTCCATCAGCATGGCGCACTCGAGCTCGCGCGCCAGCTCCACCCAGCGCGCCAGCTCCTCGCCCTGCACCAGCTTGCCGGTGGGGTTGCACGGGTTCGACAGCAGCAGCGCCGACAGCCCGCGGCCGGTCACCTCGCGGCGCAGGTCGTCCACCGTGAACGCGTAGCCGCGCTCCCCCTCCAGCAGGATGGGGATGGGCGTGAACGTGCGGAACAGGTCCAGCAGCTCCTCGTAGGCGGTGTAGTCGGGCAGGAAGTGCCCCATGTTCACGCGCCCGAGGCTCGCCGCGGCGCGGGTGAGCGAGGTGCGCCCGCCGCCGGAGATGGAGACGTTCTCGGCCTTGTACTGGGACGGGAGGCCGCGGCGGTAGAGCCGGTTGTAGAGGCCGGCCACCTCCTCGCGCAGCTCCCACAGGCCGGCGACCGGCGCGTACTCCTGGTCGTCCACCGACACGGCGACGGCGTGGACGCGGTCGGGCGCGCCGGGCAGCGGACCGGTCTCGGGCTGCCCCTGCCCGAGGTTGCACCAGTCCGGATCCTGCATCGAGAAGCCGAGCTTGGTCGCCTCGGACGTCGCGTAGATGACGCCGGTGCGGGGGACCTGCCGGAACGAGGAGAGCTTGCCGCCTTGCGGGATGGGTTCGTCGGTCACGGGAGCGCGAGATTACCACGCGCCCGCGAGGCGATCAGCGCCGCCGCGGGACGAGGTCGCCGGCGTCCGGAAGGACGAGGACGTCCGGCTCGGGCTTGCCGACGATCTCCCGCGCGCTCGCCAGCGCCGCCTCGAGCGAGGGCGCGAACGCCGCGTAGGTCTCGCGCACGGTGGCCTCGGGCATGCCCGAGACGAGGAGCAGCGTGTACCGCTCCGGCAGGAAGCGCCGGACGCCCAGCTGGAAGATGCCCTCGTTGACGGTCCGGAGCGGCCCCACGCCGCCGGGGCACTCGGCGCAGACGACGACCACGCCGCCCTCCCGCAGCAGCATCCCCGCCGGCGGGACCAGCTTCGAGGCCTGGTAGAGGCTGCCGGAGACCGGCAGCGGCGCCGAGACCACCACCACGTCGGCCGGCTCGGCGGCGACCTCGCACCAGGGCCGCGCCATGCGCACGCCGGCGCGGTGCGCGTAGAGCACGTCGCCCGCCACCGCCCCCATCACCACCCCGCCCGCCTCCACCACGTTCAGCATGTACGTGTCGCGCCCGAGCCGCCGGACCGCCTCCTCCAGGTCCTCGCGGCACGGGTTGCCGTCGGCCCGGCCCAGGCTGGAGGCGGGGTCGGCCTTGAGCTTGTGGTTCTGCCGGATGTCGTCGTCGTGGCCGAGCCCGGGGAAGATCCCCTTGGCGCCGCCGCCCCAGCCGGCGAAGTAGTGCGGCTTCACCCGGCCGGTGGTGACGACGAGGTCGCTCTCCGCCACGCACCGGTTCACCCGCAGGCGCGTGCCGCGGCTGGTCCGGCCCATCTCCACCATGGAGGCCTCGTCGCGCGCGTCGTGGTTCACCACGCGGTGGCGCCGGAGCACGTCGTCCGGCAGCCCGAGCGCCTCGAGCGGCCCGGGCCCGTGCGTGCCGTTCGCGACCGCGAGCGTGAGGTGGTCGTCGGGGACCACCGCGAGCGCACGCCGGACCGCCGCGAACAGCTCGGCGCGCGGCTCGTCGCGCGAGGCGTCGCTCACGATCACCAGCACCCGCGTGCGCGGGCCGGCCACCTCCGGCAGCGGACGGGCGCCCTCGGGGTGCGCGAGCGCCGCGTCCAGCGCGGCGGGCAGGTCGGCCACCGCCGGCGCGGGCGGGGCGGCGAGCACGCGCGCCGGCACGCCGGCCGGGAACGGGAGCGGGCGGGTGCCGTAGCCGAGCAGGACGGGGGCGGACGCGGGCGCGCTCATGCGCCCATCCTACCGCACCCGCGCGGCGCCCGGCCGCAGGGCCCGGTTTCCGGCGCGGGGCCGGCGCCCGGGCCGTACACTGGGCGCGATCACGCAGGCAGCCGGGGGCCCGATGGCGAACGTCCCGGAGTGGCATGCGCTCCCCGCCGCCGACGCGCTCGCGCGGCTCGGCTCCGGACCGGCCGGCCTCGATCCCGCCGAGGCGGCGCGCCGCCTGGCCGAGCACGGGCCCAACGAGCTCGCCCGCGCGCGCCGCGCCCCGGCGCTCGCGCTGCTCGCGGCCCAGCTCGAGAACGTGCTGGCCGTGATCCTGATGGTCGCGATCGCGCTCTCGCTCTCCCTCGGCCACGACCTCGAGGCCGCCACCATCGGGGCGATCCTGGTGTTCACGGTGGTGCTCGGCTTCGTGCAGGAGCACCGGGCCGAGAACGCGCTCGCGGCGCTCCGCCGGATGGCCGCGCCGCTCGCCACGGTCATCCGCGGCGGCGCGGAGCGGAAGGTCCCGGCGCGCGAGGTGGTGGCGGGGGACCTCCTCGTCGTCCACGCCGGCGACCGGATCCCCGCCGACGCGCGGGTGGTCGAGGCCGTCAACCTCCAGGCGGACGAGGCGGCGCTCACCGGCGAGTCGGTGCCGGTGACGAAGACCTCCGGGCCGCTGCCGGCGGGCCCGGTCGCCATCGGAGATCGCACCGACATGCTGTTCGGCGGCACGGCCGCCACGTACGGGCGCGGCCGCGCGGTGGTGGTGGCCACCGGCGCCGGCACCGAGCTGGGCGCGATCGCCCGCATGCTGGCCGAGGTGAAGCCGGCGCGCACCCCGCTGCAGGTCGAGCTGGATCGGGTGGGCAAGCAGCTCGCGCGGGCGGCCGTGGTGGTGGTGGTGCTGCTCGCCGGCCTGGGGCTCCTGCGCGGCCAGCCGTTCCTGGAGATGGTGGTGTTCGCCATCGCGCTGGCGGTGGCGGTGGTGCCGGAGGCGCTGCCGGCGGTGGTCACGATCGCGCTCGCGCTGGGCGTGCAGCGGCTGGCGCGACGGAACGCGCTGGTGCGCCGGCTGGCGGCGGCGGAGACGCTCGGCTCCACCACGGTCATCTGCTCGGACAAGACCGGCACGCTCACCCGCGACGAGATGACCGTCCGCGCGCTGCACGTGGACGGGCGCACCCTGGAGGTGACCGGCTCCGGCTTCCGCGTCGAAGGCGGCTTCCGCTGCGACGGCGCGCCGGTGGACTCGCCGCCCGCCCTCCTGGCGCTGCTCGGGGGCGCGGTGCTCGCCTCGGACGCCAGCGTGGAGCGCACGCCCTCCGGCGACCTGACCGTCTCCGGCGATCCCACCGAGGCGGCGCTGGTGGTCGCGGCCCTGAAGGCCGGCCTCGACCGCGCCGAGCTGGACGCGCGCGCGCCGCGCGTCGGCGAGATCCCGTTCACCTCCGAGAGCAAGCGGATGACCACCCTGCACCGCACCGCGCGCGGGCCTGTGGCGTTCGCGAAGGGCGCGCCGGAGGTGATCGTGCCGGCCTGCAGCCGGGTGGCGAGCGGCGACGGGGAGCGGCCGCTCGACGAGGCCGGCCGCGCCGCGCTGCTCGAGGTCGTCCGCGGCATGGCGGAGCGGGCGCTGCGCGTGCTCGCGGTGGCGCGCGGGTCCGGCGCCTCCCTCGCCGAGGCCGACCGGGACCTGACGCTGCTCGGGCTGGTGGCCATGATCGACCCGCCGCGCCCGGAGGCCGGCGCCGCCCTGGAGCGCTGCGCCGCGGCCGGCATCCGGGTCGTGATGATCACCGGCGATCACCCGGTCACCGCCCGGGCCATCGCGGCCGAGCTGGGGCTGCTCCGCACCGGGACCGTGGTGACCGGGGCGGAGCTGGCGCGCCTCGGCGACGCGGAGCTGGCCGCGCGGGTGGAGGACATCGAGGTCTACGCGCGCGTCTCGCCCGCCGACAAGCTGCGCATCGTCACCGCGCTCCAGGCGCGCGGCGAGGTGGTGGCGATGACCGGCGACGGCGTGAACGACGCCCCGGCGCTCAAGAAGGCCGACATCGGCGTGGCCATGGGCATCACCGGCACGGACGTCACCCGCGAGGCGGCGGCGATGACGCTCACCGACGACAACTTCGCGTCCATCGTCGGCGCGGTGGAGGAGGGCCGCGGCATCTTCGCGAACGTGAAGAAGTACCTCATGTACCTGCTCTCCTCGAACGTGGGCGAGATCGGGCTCATGGCCGCCGCCACCCTGCTCGGCCTGCCGCTGCCGCTGACGGCGGTGCAGATCCTCTACGTGAACCTGGCCACGGACGGGCTGCCGGCGCTGGCGCTGGCGGTGGATCCCCCGGAGCGCGACCTGATGCGCCTGCCGCCGCGGGATCCGCGCCAGGGGATCTTCACGCGGCCGGTGGTGGCGCTCATCGCGACCGGCGGCGCCTGGTCCACGCTCGTCAACCTGGGCCTGTTCGCCTGGGCGCGCGCCTCCGGCCGCAGCGACGCCGAGGCCATGACCATGTGCTTCATGTCGCTCGTGCTGGTGCAGTTCGCGAAGGCGTTCGCGTTCCGCTCCGAGCGTCACTCCGTGCTGCGCCGGCCGTTCGCGAACCGCTGGCTCGACCTCGCCGTCGCCTGGGAGCTGGCGCTGCTGCTCCTGGTCGTCTACCTGCCGCCGCTGCGGGCCGCGTTCGGCACGTACGCGCTCCCTGCGGCGGACTGGCTGCTGGTGACGGGCGCGGCCCTCACGGTGCTGCCCGTGCTGGAGCTCGCGAAGCTCGCCGTCCGCCGCGCCGCCCCGTCCGCGTGAGGTCGCGCCTCGCCGGCGCCGGATGCCGGACGGGGCGCCCCTGTGCCACCCGGAAACGCTCCGGTGTCCTGGAACATCGAATGCTGCGCTGGAGGTGGCCGCGCACGCCGCGCGGCCCGGCAGCGGGGGTGCACCATGGGACACGGCAGGATCTGGTGGATGGGCGCGGCGGCGGCGATCGCGGGCGCCGCCTGCGGGGGCTCGGACAACGGCGGGGACAGCGGCGCGAGCACGCGCCCGACGGCGGCCGGCTACTACATCGAGATCTCGGGGATGAAGTTCTCGCCCCTCGACCTGAAGGTGCCGGCGGGCGCGACGGTCACCGTCATCAACGACGACTCGATGGCGCACTCGGTGACCAGCGAGGCGACCCCGGGCGCCTACACGCCGGGCGGGGTGGACGGCGTCACCTTCGACACGCACGCCTTCAACGGCGTCCGGACCTTCACGATCCCAGCGGCGGCCGCGCAGGGCACGGTGATCCCGTACTACTGCTCCACGCACCTCGGCGGCATGGTCACGCCGAACGGCAGCATCACGATCGACCCGGCCGCCCAGCCGGGTCCGCCACCCCCGCCGCCGGGCGGTGGCGGCGGCGGCGGTGGCGGTGGGGGCGGCGGAGGCGGCGGCTACTAGCTGCGGTCGTCCGCCCGTCCTGCGCTTCGTCCGCCCGCCCCGCGCTCGCGGGGGCGGGCGGACGTTCAGGACCGCGCGGCGATCGCCGCGAGCACCGCGGCGACCACGCGATCGCAGCGCGGCGCGAGGAACCCGAACGCCTCCGGCGCGCCCTGGCCGACGCGCTCGGCGATGAGGCCGCGCAGCGCGAGGCGGGCGCGGTGGAGGCGGACCTTCACCGCCTCCTCGCCCAGGTCGAGCGCCGCGGCCACCTCGGCCGTCGAGAGCTGCTCGATCTCGCGGAGCACGTACACGGTCCGCAGGTGCAGGGGCAACCGGTCCACCGCCTGCTCGAGCAGCACCCTCGCCTCCCGCGCCGCCGCCGCGTCCTCTGGGCTGGGATCCGCCACGCGCTCTTCCTCCCGTCCGATGCCGCCGTCTTCCCGCTCGTCCAGGAGCGGCACCAGCCGCTCGCGCCCGCGCAGGCGCATGAGCGCCTCGTTCACGCCGATGCGCACCAGCCAGGTGGAGAACGCCGCGTGCCCCTGGAAGTCGCCCAGGTGCGCGTACGCCTGGAGGTACGCCTGCTGCATCGCGTCCTCCACCTCGGCCTCGTTGCGGAGCACCGAGCGGATGGCGCGATACAGCCGCGGGTTGTGCCTCCGCATGAGCACCTCGAACAGCGCGACGTCCCCCTCGAGGACCCGCGCCACCACGTCCGAATCCGAGGGAGCCCGCGCGGGCACCCCGCGCACGCTGCTCGCCTGCACGGTCATGGCTCCTCCTGGCCTGCCGTCATCGGATGCGCCGGCGGGCGGATCGTTACCGGCGTAACGCCGCCGCGCACGGCGCATCCAACGGCCAAGGAGGTTCACATGGCCGACAGGGAAGAGATCCACGGAACGGCTCCCGCGTACTGGGCGCTCCGCATCGCGCTCGGCGTGGTGCCGATCGTGGCGGGGCTGGACAAGTTCACCAACCTGCTCGCGGACTGGGCGGGGTACCTGAGCCCGCTGGCGGTGCGGCTGCTGCCGGTGAGCCCGGCCGCCTTCATGCGGGCGGCGGGGGTCATCGAGGTGATCGTGGGCATCGGGATCCTGGCCGGGCGGGCGCGCACGTTCGGCTGGATCGCCATGGCGTGGCTGGCCGCCATCGCGCTCAACCTCGTCGCGAGCGGCGCGTTCCTCGACGTGGCCGCTCGCGACGCGGTCATGGCGGTGGCCGCGTTCGCGCTGGCGCGGCTCGCGGCGGTCCACGAGCCGCACCGGGCCCGGCGGCCGGCGGGGGCGGTCGAGCCGCAGCCGACGGCGGCGCACGCGGCCCCGACCCGGACCTGAGGACCGGCCGGAAACGGCGGGACCCCGCCTCGGGCGAGGCGGGGTCCCGGGGACCTCGGCGTGGGAACGGGGCGCTAGACGGCCTCGACCCCGGCCCAGGCCACCTCCTCCTCCGGCTCCTCGAAGCGGACGGGCTCGACGGTCGTGAACTTCTCGGCGAACGTCATCAGCACGCCCTCGAGGTGCTTCTGGGTCCGCGTGCGCCGCTCGCGCTCCACCGCCTTCGGATCGACGGGGACGAACTTCTCGTCGGGCGTGATCTTGAAGAGCGGCTGGCCCTTCTGCACCACGGTGCCGTCCGCGCCCTGCATCAGGACCTTCTCGATGGTCCCGGAGAACGGCGCGCGCACCGTGTTGAACATCTTCATCACCTCGATGATGTAGAGGGGCTGCCCCTTGTCGAAGTGCTGGCCCTCCTCGACGAACGGCGGCCGGCCCGGCGCCTCCTGCCGGTAGAACATGCCGCCGAACGGCGCCACCAGCTCGTCCGCCTTGGTGGCCGGCGGCGGGCACAGCACCTTCTTCATGCGCGCCTGCAGCTCCGGATCGTGCAAGTGCTCGGGGATGGTGACCTCGAGGTCGTCCTCGACCTTGAAGTCGAAGAAGCGCACCGACTCCGCGACCATGAACAGCAGGCCGAGCAGCTCGTTGCCGGCCTCGTAGCCGAGGTGGGCGGAGCGGATCTTCGTCCAGGTCTCGGCGTCGAAGCCGTCCTGCGGCTCCTCCTTCTGCAGGATCTCGTTGAGCTTGTAGTACTCCTCGCGCTTCAGGCCGAAGCGCTCGCGGAGCGCCACGTAGAACCGCAGCGACTTCGTCAGCAGCTCGTGGTCGTGCTCCCACATGACCTGCGCCGCGGGGCGCCGCGGGTGGAACGCCATGTTGAGGTAGGCGTAGGCGTCGTTGAGCACGCCCAGCGGGTTCCGGATCCAGAGCAGCTTGCCGTTCTCGATCCGGTAGTGGCGGCGGTTCATGCTGAGCCAGCCGGCGAACAGGTGCGGGTCGTCGAGGAAGCGGTCGATCACGCGGGTGAGCAGCGTCACCTTGCGATCGAGCACCTCGACCATGGCCTTCTGCGCCGCCGCGTCGCCCGGGTTCTCCGTGGCCATCAGCTTGGCGTAGTGCTTCTTCATCTCGCCGAAGGCGTAGGCCGTGTCGAGCTTGTTCGCCTCGTCCTTCAGCATCCCGACCAGCGTGAGGTAGGGCACCACGAACCGGGTGGTGGGCTTGGCGTTCACGCTCTGGCCCAGGAACCAGTTCACCAGGCCGTAGTGGAACTCCATGTTGGTGGCGAGGGTGGTGCCGCGCAGCTCCATGCGCGCCAGCACGCGCGCCAGGTGCTTGTAGCTCTCCAGCCGCCGGTCGCCCTTGGTGAGCAGCAGCGCGATGTTGGAGTCGTACGCGCCGGCCACCTTGTAGCGCATGAACATGCGCGTGTCGGGGTTCGGCATGCTGATGCCCTGGTCGTCGCGGATCTCGCCCTCGATGGGCTTCGACCAGTAGCGGATCACGCCGCCGGCGTGCGGCGAGAGCGAGGCGTCGGTGGCGTTGAGGCGCGCCTCTACCGCCGCGCCGAAGCGCGGGATGCGGCGGGGCTTGGGCAGGCGCTGCTTGTGGCGCGCCAGCAGCGCCATGGCCTCGACCAGCGACTCGACCACGAACGTGTCGGACGGATCGTCGGGGTTCGCGAACTCGAGGGAGTAGCAGAGCTCGGACACCCGGTGCTCCACCTGTATGCGGGTGTTGACCTCCATGAAGTAGTAGCGGTCGCGATCGACGATGCACTCGAACGTCGAGGCGGAGTCGAGCCCCACCGCCTGGCCGAAGCGGGCGGCGTCGTCCTCCATCCGCTTCAGGATCTCGAGGTCCACCTCCAGGGCCTTGGCGCGGACGGGCTTGCCGTTCTTCTTCGCCCGCTCGATCGTCGCGGCGAGCGCCTCCTGCGTCACCGAGACCTCGAGCAGCTTCTGCTCGTGCATCTGCAGCGAGCAGTCGCGGCCGCCCAGCGACACGCACCACTCCCCGTTGCCGAGGAGCTGGATCTCGTTGTGGCGCGTCTGCTCGATGTTGAGCTCGATGAGGACGTTCTTGTTGTCGCCGACGCCGGTCGCCTTCACCTCGGCGAGCACCTCGCGCACCATGGCGGGCGCCTCGGCCGCGGCCGCCGCGACGGCCTTCTCGTCCGGGTCCTTCGCGGTGAGCAGCGAGGCCCCCAGGATGCGCTGGCCCTTGCCGCCGCCGCCGCCGATCGCCTTCAGGCGCACGCGGCTGCGCGGGTACTTGCGGAACATCTCCGCCACCTCGACCTGGACCTGCGCGCCCAGCTCGTCGATGGTGAAGAGGTCGATGCCCTTGGCGTAGGACGCCTGGAGCACGTGCTCGGCGAGCGCCGGGAGCTCCACCTTCGCGTCCGCCAGCACCTTCGCATCGCAGGCGAGGCCCTCCGCCTCCACCAGCGCGAGCAGCTGCTTGCGGGTCCCGTGCTTCGCGAGCAGCGTGCGCGCCGCCACGTCGTTCACGCCGGGCGTGACGCTGACCTTCACCTCCAGCGCGGTGCGCTTCGCCTCGTCCTTCTTGCCGGCGCGCGCCTGGGTGGTCGAGTTCGGGCCGATGAACTTCAGGCCGGCCCGCTCGATGGTGGCGACGAACTCCTCGTCCTCCGCCATGAAGCCGTAGCCGGCGAAGACGGCGTCGTAGCCGTTGTCGAGCGCGATCTGGACGATCTGGTTCATCCGCTCGACGCGCTCCTCCTTGGTCGCGCCGGTGTAGTCCGGCACGCGGTGGACGCGCGCGTGGTCCGCGATCTGGCGCAGCTCGGGGGCGAGCGCGTTCGCGTAGACGATCGAGTCCTTCTCGGAGAGCAGGATCCCGACGTGCGTCATGCCCATCTCGGCGAAGACGTCCATCGCCTCCTTGCGGATCGGGCCGCGGCACACGATGAGCGGCTTCAGGTCCTCGCACGCGAAGGAGCTCACCCACGCCGAGGGGGAGCTCCCCAGGCGGCGGTCGCGGTGGATGAGCGGGTTGTTCCGGTAGTGGTCGACGTTGGAAGCCATGTCGTTCGGTTCTCCGGTCTCGGGTCCGGTGCGCGGGGCCTAGTGGAACTCGCGCTGCGGGCCGCTCATCGGCGACGGCGTGTAGTGGCGGAGCAGGAAGTGGAGGTTCTGGCCGAGCACCTTGCGGAGGTCGGTCGGCATCACCAGCGAGGAGATGGACCCGAGCGCCAGGCCTTCCTTCGGGTTCATGAGCTCCTTCTCGTAGCGGCGCCCGAGCGCGGCCTCCTCGCCCTTGAGCCACTCGGCCGCCTCCTTCTCGGCGTCCTTGCGGGCGGCCTCGCCCTCCATCCCGGCGGCCACGCGCTGCTGCGCGCCCTTCTTGGCGCGCTCCGCCGCGGCGCCGCGCATCTTGCGGAGCTCGTCCTTGTAGACGAACTCCTTGCCGGCCGGCCCCATCACCGCGAGCCGCGTGGTGGGGAGCGCCAGCACCACGTCGGCGCCGGTCGGGTAGTTGTTGTACGAGGCGTAGGCGCCGCCGAACGCGTTGCGCAGGATGAGCAGGATGCGCGGCGTGCGGACGTCCACGATCGCGTCGAGCATGGAGCGGCCGGCCTGCACGATCCCGCGCGCCTCCTGCTCGCGCCCGGGGAGGAAGCCGGTGGTGTCCTCCATGAAGATGATGGGGATGTTGTAGATGTTGCAGAAGCGCACGAACCTGGCGATCTTCAGCGCGGTGTCGCAGTCGATCTGGCCGGAGCCGATCGCGCTGTTGTTCGCGACGAAGCCGACCACGTGCCCGCCCAGGCGGCCGAACGCCGTGACCACCTCGCGGGCGCGGTCGGGCTGGATCTCGAAGAAGTCGCCGTAGTCGCAGACCTGCTGGATGATGATCGACACGTCGAACGGCGTGTTGAAGCCGGTCGGCGAGTTGAACGCCTTCTTCAGCAGCGTGTTGATCTCCCAGGTCTTGCGGTCGAGCGGGTCGCTGGTCTGCTGGAACGGCGCCATCGTCCGGTTGTTGTCCGGGACGTAGTTGAGCAGGCGCACCGCCTGGCGGAGCGCGGCGAGCTCGTCGATGACGGTGAGGTCGGCCACGCCCGAGGCGCCGTGCACCTTGGGGCCGCCCAGGTCCTCCGGCGAGATCTCCTCGCCGAGCACCGACTTCACCACGCCCGGCCCGGTGAGGCCGAAGAACGTGTCGGCCGGCTGGATCACGAAGCTGCCCTGGCGCGGGAGGTACGAGCCGCCGCCGGCGTTGAAGCCGAACATGCACATGATCGACGGGACCACGCCGCTGATCCGCCGGAGCGCGGTGAACGCCTCGGCGTAGCCGTCGAGGCCGCCGACGCCCGCCGGCACGTAAGCGCCGGCCGAGTCGTTCATGCCGATGAGCGGGATGCCCTTCTCGCCCGCCATGCGGAACAGGCGCGCCAGCTTCGAGCCGTTGGTCGCGTCCATCGAGCCGGCGCGGACGGTGAAGTCGTGCCCGTACACGGCGACGTCGCGGCCGCCGATGTTGAGGATGGCGGTGACGAGCGAGGCGCCGTCGAGGTTCTTGCCCCAGTTCTGGTACAGGACCATCGGCTCCTTGTCCGAGAGGACGCGGATCCGCTCCCACACCGTCATGCGCTTCTTGATGTGCTGCTTCTCGATCTGGTCGACCGGGACCGAGCGGATGGGACGCTGGATGAGCTCCCAGCCCTCCTGCATCGCCTCCTCGTAGCCGCCGGTGGCCCTGGCGATCTCGCCGGGGATGTTGAACTCCACCTTCTCGGGCGGATCGAGCGGGTTCGTCAGGGTCGGTTTGATCGCCTTCGTGGTCACGGGCACGGACCTCCAGGAGGAGTGGCTGGCGTCGACTGCGGCCCTGCGCGGAACTGCCGCAGTGCGCTCGGATCGAGCAGCGCACGGCGCGGACCCCGCCCAGGAAAAAAAGGAGCAGAAGTGTGACAAGGTCGGCGCGCCCGAGCAAGGGGGGACGCAGCTTTTGCCTCGCCGCGTCAAACACCGACCGATGCGGTCGGGAACGCCCGCTCGCCTGCCCGCCCGCCGTCGGGTTCACGCTGCGCGTATGCCGCGATCGCCACGGCGACGCGCCCCCAGCGCCCCTGGTGCCGGAGTCAGGCCGGCGCCGCCCATGGTGCCGGAGTCAGGCCGGGGCCGACGGGCCGATGGTGCCGGAGTCACGCCGCGCCGATGGTGCCGATGGTGCCGGAGTCAGGCCGGAGGCTACGGACGCAGAGTCAGGCCGCGATCGCCCAGCCGATCCCGACCGCCACCGAGACGACCGAGGCGAGCGCCGGGAGCCGCCAGGTGGCGAGCGCGAGCCGGGGCGCGGCCGCCGCGGAGAGCGCGGCGATGGCAGCGGTGAGCGCAGCCATGGCGGCAGTGCTGCCCGCGACGAAGCCAAGGATGGCGAGCACCTTCACCGAGGCGCCCGCATTCACCGCCGGGACCACCAGCAGCAGCGCCGCCGCGCCGGTGACCCCGTGCACGAGGCCGACCGAGAAGACCGCCGGGCGAACGTCGCGCGCCCCCGCCGCCGCCATCCCCCGCCGGCGGCGGAGCGCCAGCAGGTTCGCCGCGCCCATCGCCACGAGCGCCAGGCCTGCCGCGCGCTCGGCCCAGGCGTCCACCACGTGCAGCCCGGCGCCGGACAGGAGGGCGAGCAGCACCGCCGCGGCAACGGCCGTGCCGGCGGCGTGCCCGAGCCCCCACACCAGCCCGATGCGCCAGGCCTGGCGCCTGCGCCCCACCGAGAGCGGCGCCACGCTGAGCAGGTGGTCGGGACCGGAGACGGCGTGCAGCGCGCCGAAACCTGCGGCGGTGAGGGCGACGGTCATCGGGTTCCTCCGCTCGTCCACACGGCCAGCGAGCTCGCGGGGACGCATGGAGGATGCGCCGGGGTGAGGATGGCCTCCAATACATCGTTCCCACCCTGTTGATAGGCGCTAGCTATTCACATCTTCCCTGCGCATCTCCTTGCCGCAGCCGATCCGGGCGCGGCCGGTGCACTCGGCGTATGATGCCGCCTCCCCGGCGGCGGTGCAGACGGTCGACGAAGGGACGTGACATGCCGAACGAGGTGACGTTGGTGCAGGAGGCAGGGAAGCTCGTCCTCCTGGGCGGCGTCGTCGCCGCCATCGGCGTCGCCGCGTTCCGGAGCAGCGTTCGCGCATTTCGCGATCCCGTCGGCACGACCGAGGCGCGGCGGCGCAACCTGGAGGCACGCGGAGTACCGCGCTACACAGTGTGGGTGCCTCGCGACGCGAGGAACTGGGCTGGCATGGTCCGCTGGTCGGCGGCCTGGGGGGCCGTGTTCGGCGCCGTCCTCGCGCTCGCGGGCTTCACCGGGTTCGCCGTGGGCCTCTATCTGGAACTGATGCGCTGACTCCCGAGGCGAAGGGTGGATCACCGCATACCCGATGACGGAGTACGACATGAGGCGTCCCTGCAGCATTCCGGCACCCGCCGCCGCGGCACCGGCTGTCTCTGTAAATGGTCTGGGATCGACTGACGAGTACGCGGGGGGGCATTGAGCATGGTTCCGCTCGAGAACACGGCGACCGTCCTCCTGGCCGATTACCGGAACGCGCCGGTGCGCTACATCCTCGACACAGCCGCCGGGTTGGTGACCGAGGCACGCGCCGTCGATCCGGCGGCGGCCGAGGCCGGCGCGCTGCAACGAGGGGTGGTCGGCTTCGGCGCGTGGCAAAAGCTCCACTTTCGGCAGCGCCGACGGGTGTTCATGGCGGTCTACTCCACGGGTGAACAGCTCGTGCTCCGCATCGGGACGTTCGAGGTGCGCTGGCCCGACCCAGAACTGCGCGTAAGGCGTTCAGCCGTGTTCGCCCACGTGAAACGCTTTCGCGTCTATCGCGCCGACCAGCTCATTCTCTCGTTCCTGTATCCCTTCCTCGATTGGGACGCGTTCCCAGACAACGGCGACATCCTCACGTACGCGGAGAGCATGACCAGGACGCCGAACGTCACGATGCGAACGATCCTGCGCTTCAAGGTGATCTCCACCGGGATCGACCCCATGAGCGAGCGCTACGTGGAGGAGGTCGCTGCGGCTCTCCACGAGGCCGACCGGCGAACGGGGAAGGAGCCGTGATTCCGCCCGGGGCGAGGCGGCGCACGGGCCGCCTCGCATGCACCCGTGCTCGACCGATCCCCGTGCCCTATCCTGTGACGGCAGCCCGCGAAACTGATCAGGCTGGCCTGACTCATCGACCTGAAACACCGCCGGACGCCGCCCATGCCGTGCTCATAGCCTCAATCCGGTGGCGACAATCCGGCGGCCTCGAGCCGGCGCATCACCCAGGTCGCGTCGCCGACGAACGGGAAACTGACGAGCTCGACGCGGCGCGTGCGAAGTGACTCGGAGAGCGGCAGCGCGAACAGCGCCTGGTACGCCTTCCGACGCTCCTGAGCGGTCTTCCCGAGCGCCAGATACTCAGGCGCATCGGTGATGAGTGGATTCGGCTCGCCGAACGCATAGTGGCGGTAGCTCGACCACTTCCAGTCCTTTGGACTCTTCACCAGCCCGGCGCGCACCGGGTTCAGGTCGCCGTACCGCATGACGGTGAGCTGGTGGGCGCCGCCCTCCTGGATGCGCGGCGTGCGCATCCGTTCCATCACCACCTGACCGCGTCGGTTCCTCACCTTGTTGTACCAGCGCGCGAACTGCCCGTTCACGACCTGCCAGAAGCGGCTGAACTGCACCTGCTCCTGGCGGCACGTGCAGGTGACGTGCGGGTGGGTGCCCATCAGGCAGTACGACCGGATCTCGACGCCGTAGCGGTCCTTGTACCGACCCACGAGTTCCAGGAACTTGTCGCGCGCGCCCGGCTCCTCGAAGACGAACTCGAGGTCGTGTGCCCGCCAGGTGCAGTGATTCGACGAATCGCGCTCGACGAGCGCGAACCGGGGAACGCGGGCCATCCCAACCCGCTACGCAATTCCGGTACCAACGACCGAGCGCGACAGTTCTCACGAGCGCCGCATAGGTCCGTCCGCCGCACGGACCTGCGGTCGCCGCGCGAACCATCTGCGCCGTTTCGCTCCCGCCTGCAGCAAGGCCACGCGCAATCACGTGGTCACCGCAACTCCGGCACCGTTGCTCTCTTCCGGCACCGCCCTTGGCTTGCTACGCGGACTCCGGCACCGTTAGTCGGCAAGGGCGATCACATCCATCTCCCCTGGTGACCAACAACTCCAGCGCGGGCGAGCGCCAAACCATGCGTTTCGATCTTGACGTTCAGTGGTGCCCCGCGGGTCTCGCGCCTGGCGCCTCGCCGCGTGGCGCTCGGTTCCAGGTCACGGCGCCGTCGGACGCGCACGTCTCCGAGTTCCTCGCGTCCCTGGTTGTCGCAGTCGCTACGAGTCAGCCGATCGCGTGCGTGGCCGAGAATGCTTTCGTTCGAACGACGGGAGTCGCGCGCCGCCTTGCGTCTCACGCGATTGCCGTGGCCGGAGACGGCTTCGTGGTCGCGGAGGGAAGCGTCTCAGCACTCGCGATGCTGCTCGATACGTGGCAGGCCGAGGCGGTCTGGATGGCGTTCGGTGGCGAGGAACGCATCGACGTACTCGAGGCAGCCGTGCGTGGCCCGCGTTGGTGGGCACTTGACCGCGCCCATGGTCCCCTTGATACCGCCGGCGCGCAGCTCGGGTGCGTGATGCGTGTCGCGCTGAGCCACGCGTCTCTGGAGGCCTTCGCCGACGTGCACACCGTGCTGCGGTTCCTAGATTATGCGAGAGGGCGGATCGAGGTGCCTGCACGTTGACGCCGGATCCAGCGTGGTCCACCCGGACCACCCGACACCTCAGTCCTTGATGAGCCCCGCCGACTTCGCGGCCTGCTCGATGTTCTTGTAGGCGTCGGGCGAGGTGGGGATGAAGCGGCTGGCGCGCTGCAGGTCGAGGATGGCCTTGTCCTCGGGCTTCGCCGGATCGAGCGCGAGGAACGCGGCGCGGAGCTTCTCGACGAGCTTCGGGTCGAGGTCGCCGCGGACGGTCCAGTTGTAGTCCTGATACTCGGGCGTGGTCCACAGCACGCGGACCTTGCTGGTGTCGATCTTCTTCTCGTCCACGAGCCGCTGCCAGATCGACTCGTTCACCACGCCGGCGTCCACCTTGCCGGCCTCCACCCACTTCGCGGTCACGTCGTGCGCGCCGGAGTACGCCACCTTGGCGAAGTCCTTGTCGGGATCGATGCCGGCCTGGAGCAGGAAGTAGCGCGGCATGAGGTGGCCGGACGTCGAGCTCACCGAGCCGAACGCGAAGCTCGCGCCCTTCAGGTCCTTCAGCGACTGCGCCTTGGATGACGCGGGCACGATGAACTTGGAGTGGAAGCGGGCGTCCTCGGCGCGCTGCACGAGCGGGATGGCGTTGCCGGTGCGGCGCCGCGCCTGCACGAACGTGAAGCCGCCGTACCAGACCATGTCGAGCTTGCCGGCGGCGAGGCCTTCCACGGTGGCGGCGTAGTCGGTCACCGGCACGAACTTCACCGGGATGCCGATCTGCTTCCCGAGGTACTTGCCGAGCGGCTCGAACTTCCGCTGCAGCTCGGTGGGCGACTCGTCAGGGATGGCGCTCACCCGGAGCGCGTCGAGCGCGCGGGCGGCGGGCGGGAGGAGCAGGACGGCGGCGACGGCGAGGGCGGCGAGGCGGTGCATGGTGAGACCTCCGGATCCGGGGTGAAGAGGTGAAGGGCTCAGGTCGCGTTCGCGAGCCCGGGCGCGCAGGCGGCGCGCGGCGCGGCGCGGCTCGCGGGGCCCGCCAGGATGCGGGCCCGGAGCCAGCCGGAGAACAGGTCCACCGCGGTGACGAGCAGCACGATGGCGGCGACCAGCGTGAGCGTGCGGTGGTGCTGGAACAGGTTGAGCGAGACGTGCAGGAGCGCGCCGATGCCGCCCGCCCCCACCACGCCGAGCACGGCCGAGGCGCGGACCGCCACCTCCCAGCGGTAGAGCGTGTATGCGACGAGCTGCGGCCAGGCCTGCGGCAGTGCGCCGAGCAGCGTCGCCGCGAGCGGGCGCCCCCCGGCGCTGCGGAGCGCGGCCACCGGGCCGGGCGGCACCTCCTCGAGCGCCTCGGCGTAGAGCCGCCCGAGCACGCCGGCGTTGTGGATGCCGAGCGCGAGCGCGCCGGCGAACGGGCCGAGGCCGACCGCGAAGATGACGAGCAGGGCCCAGAGCAGCTCGGGCAGCGTGCGCAGCAGGTTCATGGCGCCGCGGGCTCCGGCCGTGAGCGCGAGCCGCGCCCCGGACCGCAGGCGCGATTCGCCGGGCGCGCCGGCCAGGCCCCGCGCGCCGGGGTGGACCGCGGCGAGCGCGAGGCCGAGCCCGAGCACGGACGCGATCGCGCTCCCGAGGATGCTCACTGCCAGCGTCTCGGCCGCCGCCGGGACGAGCGCGCGCAGGAAGCCGGGCGAGACGTCGGGCGGGAACATCGAGCCGAAGAAGCCGGCCGCGCTCCGGAGCGTGCCCCCGGAGAACAGCTCGCCGAGCGGCAGCTCGAGGTATGCCGCCGCGCCGGCGGCGAGCGCGAGCCAGGTGCCCAGGATCGCGGCGCGCCACCGGAGCGCGCCCGGGCCGGCCGGGAAGAGCCCGCGGCTCTCGGCGAGGCGCCGCCGGGCCCAGGCCGAGAGCAGGTCCACCGCGGCGACGACCGCGAACAGCGCCAGCACCAGCGTCGCCACCTCGTCGTACGCGAACATCTTCAGCGAAAGCTCGAGCTGCACGCCCATGCCGCCGGCGCCCACCAGCCCCAGCACCGCCGAGGCGCGGAGCGCGCAGTCGAGCCGGTAGAGCGCGTAGGAGGCGAGCAGCGGCGCCGACCCGGGCAGCACCGCCAGCGCGAAGGCGCGGCGCGGCGGCGCTCCGGCGGCGGCGAGCGCGCGGGCCGGCGCGCACGGCGAGGACTCCCAGATCTCGGCGAACACCTTCCCGACCACGCCGGCGTACCCGATGCCGATGGCCGCCACGCCGGCGGCCGGTCCGAGCCCGAGCGCGCGCACGAACACGAGCGCCCAGACCAGCTCCGGGACGGAGCGCATCAGGTTGAGCACCGTGCGCGCGCCGATCCACGCCGCCCGGCGCAGCGTCCCCGGCGCGTCGCCGTCGGCGCGCGCGACGCCGGGCGCGGTGGCGAGCCAGGCGAGCGGCGCCGCGAGCACGAGCGCGAGCGTCATGCCGGCGAACGCGATGGCGACAGTCTCGGCGAGCGGCCGGACCAGGAAGCGGAGGAACTCGGGCGAGTGCGCCGGCGGCCAGAACCCGCGCGCGAAGTCGGCCACGGCCGAGCGCGCCTCCGGGGCGAGCAGCGCCCCGAGGTTCCCCTCCGACAGGCGCCACGCGATCCCCAGCACCGCCGCGAGCAGGAGCCCAGGCCAGCGGAGCAGAAGCGGGAGCGGCGGGCGCTCGTGCAGCGCGGCCGCGCTCACGGCGGCACCTCGGCGCGCGCGACCTCGAGGAACGCCCGCGCCGCCGCGCTCGGGACGGGGCTGCGCCGCAGCACCGCGAAGACGTGGCGCGGGATCGAGAGCCCCTCCACCCGCACCGTGCGCACGTGCCCGCCGCGCAGGTCGTCCTCGACCGCGCGCCGCGACACGAACGCGACCCCCATGCCCGAGACCACCGCCGCCTTCAGCGCCACGAGCGCGCCGGCCTCCAGCACCACCGCGGCCGGGTCGAGCGCCGCGCCCATGTTCGCGAGGTGCTGCTCCACCACCGCGCGCGTGCCGGAGCCGGGCTCGCGATCCACCCGCGGCAGCCGGGCCGCGACCTCGAGCGTGATGGGCTCGGGCGGCAGCTCGAGCACCGGCGCGGCCACGAGCACGATCTCGTCGCGGGCCACGTCCTCGTAGGCGAGCGCCGGGTCGTCGTCGCGGGCGCCCACGAACCCGAGGTCGAGCGCGCCGTCGCGCACCGCTGCGGTCACCGCCGCCGAGTCGCTCAGGCTCAGGCTCACCCGCGTGCCCGGGTAGGCGCGCGCGAACGCGCGGACGATCGACGGCAGGAGGTGCTCGCCGGGCGTGCTGGACGCGCCGATCCGGAGCGTGCCCCCGGGCGCGACCACGGGATCGGAGGGCGGCCGGGCCGCGGGCGCGCGCGCCGGGTCGGCGGCGCCGCGCCGGGCCTCGTACAGCTCGCCGAGGTCACGGAGCGTGAGCGCCGCGGCCGGCTTGTCGAACGCGAGCGCCCCCTCCCGCAGCGCCACCACCCGGTCCACGTGGGCGAGGAGCGGCTCGATGCGGTGGGTGGAGACGACCAGCGTCCGGCCGGCGAACGCGCGCGCGAGCAGCGCGGCGATGTCGGCGGCGCGCGCCGGGTCCACCGAGGCGAGCGGCTCGTCGGCGAGGATCAGCTCCGGATCCTGGTAGAGCGTCCGCGCGATGGCGACGCGCTGCTGCTCGCCGCCGGAGAGCCGGTCCACCCGCTCGAAGATCTTGTCGCCGATGCCGACCTCGTCGAGCACCGCGCGGACGCGCGCCGCCTCTCGCCGCGAGACGAGCGCGGCGAGGGTGCGCGCGAGCGAGGTGCGGCCGAGCCGCCCGGCCACCACGTTCTGCATGGCGGTGGCCTGCGGGACGAGGAGCAGCTGCTGGTGCACGGTCCCGATGCGCGCGCGCAGCGCGCGGAGGCGGCGCGCATCGGTGTCGGCCACGGGCTGGCCCAGCACCTCCACCGTCCCCTCCGACGGCGCGAGCGAGGTGTCGAGCAGGCGAAGCAGCGTGGACTTCCCGGCGCCGCTCGGGCCGAGCAGCGCGACGCGCTCGCCGCGGCGGATCTCGAGCGTGAGCGGCCGGAGCGCGCGCACCGGCCCGTAGGCGCGCCCGGCACCGCGGAGGGTGAGCGCGGGCCCGGGGGCCGGCTTGCTTGCGGCGTCCGGCCCCGCGACGGGACCCGCGCGGGCGGCTTCCGGGCGCTGCGGCATGCCGGGCTGTGTAGTGGCGGATCGGCCGCCGGGCAAGGTCCGTGCGACCCGCGGGGGCCGTCAGCGGGGTGAAACCCGCGAGTCCGACACCGGGACGTTGCTCCGGCACCGGCAGCTTCCGGCACCGGGCGCGCGCCTGACTCCGGCACCGCCTCGCGGAGGCGCTTACTCCGGCACCGCCCTACCGCTCTCGGAGGCCCAGCGCCTCCCGGATCTCGCGCGCCTTCGCCTGCACCTTCCCCGCATTCCGCGGGCCCATGCGGAGGAGGTGCTTCTCGACCGCCCCCAGGTGCTCGAGTACCGGATCCGCGTAGGCCCATCCGGCGCCGGCCTCGGCGTGCGGGACGACCGCCACCGGCCCGGCCGGGCGCGGTGCCGCCTCGAGCCGGTGGAGCGCGCGCGCCGTGACGCGGTCGAGCACGGCGTCGGGGTAGCCCAGCAGTCGGTAGGCGGTCTCGACGGCCGGTCGCAGCGCGCGGTAGGCGGCGGCGGTCGCCTTGGGGTCGATCGACGCCACCGCGTCGGCGAAGCGGTCGTAGCGGGCGTACGACGCAGGGGCGATCACCTGCCGGCCGCCCTGCTCTGCCACCGAGAACGGTTGCTCCGGCACCAGGAACGGGAGCTGCTTCCGGGGCGAGACGCCCTCGGCCAGGTTGTCCGTGAGCACCGCCCAGAGCCGGACGAGGTCGCCCCCCGCAGCGAGCCAGCGGCGGTACTCCGGATCCGCGGAGGCGGCCTCGAGGAGCGACTTCACCTGCGCCGGGTCGGCCTGGACCGCGGCCGGCAGGGCTGCGTCCGGGGGCTTCGCCTCGGGGGCGGCTTGCTCCGGCACCGCGGGCGAGGGCGGCGGCAGCGCGCGCTGACGGTGGAACCAGAAGTAGGCGATCGCGCCGGCCACTGCCAGCGCGAGCACGATGGCCGCGACGTCGCCGCCGCGCAGCGGGCGGCGCTCGGGCTGGGTGGGCTCGGGCATGTGAACTGGATCGCTCCGTTTGGCCGGGCGCGCCAGCCCCGCGTCGAGGCGCGCACCTCGATGTCAGACCCCCCTGATATTGCGTTCAGGTCGAATGATGGAGGTGCAACGATGCGCGAACGGATGAAGACCCCGGCCCCCTGCGGGCCCATCACCGGAAACCGCCGCCTGGGCGACCCGGTGCACGAGGTGCGGGCCGCCCTGGACCGCTCGCTCGATCCCGCGTGCCGCCGCCGCGCCGAGCGGCGCGTCCGCATGATCGCGGCGTTGCTCGACCGCGGGGCGCCGACGCTGGACGTGTGACGGCGCGCTTGACGGCGCACTGGGGCGGCCGTTCTCTCTCGCCCATGCCGCCCCGCGCCGCCCGCCGCCGCCCCGCCCGCTCCATCGACCCGTCCGCCACGGCCACGTCAGCCCGCCGCGCGTCCCCGGACGCACCCGGGCGCTTCGACGCCGCCTACTACCGGCGCCATTACCGCGGGAAGGACCGCGTCCACTCGGCGGCGGAGATCGCGCGGCTCGCGAGCGGGGTATGCGGGCTCGCTGGCTGGCTCGGGGTGGAGGTGCGCTCGGTCCTCGACGTGGGCGCGGGCACCGGGCTGTGGCGGTCGTGGCTGCGCCGGCACCGACCCGCCGTCGCCTACCGCTCCGTGGACGTGTCGCCCTACGCCTGCGCGCGATATGGGCACGAGTTGCGCGACATCTCGCGGTGGCGGGCGCGGGAGCGCTTCGACCTCGTGGTCTGCCACGGGGTCCTGCACTACCTCGACGACCGCGCGGCGGCGCGGGCCATCGACAACCTGGGCGCGATGTGCCGCGGGCTCCTCTACCTGGAGGTGATCACGCGCGGCGACCTCGAGACGGTGGTGGACCTCGAGCGCACCGACACCGCCATGCACCGGCGGACCGGCGCGTGGTACCGGCGGCGGCTCGCGCGGCACTTCGTGCAGGTGGGCGCGGGCCTGTGGGCGGCGCGCCGGGCTGGCCTGCCGTTCTACGAGCTCGAGGCGGCGCGCGGCTGATCGCCGCCCCGTCCGCGCGCCCGGGTGCGCGGTCACGCGCGGGTGAACGTGCGGCCGCTCGCCGTTAGATCCCTCGCGCCATGACCTCCTCGATCCCGCAGCGGCGCCGGCTCGGCGCCACCGACCTCTCCGTCTTCCCCGTGTGCCTGGGTGGCAACGTGTTCGGCTGGACCGCCGACCGCGCCGCCAGCGTCGCCGTGCTCGACGCGTACCGCGAGGCGGGCGGCAACTTCGTGGACACCGCCGACGTCTACAGCTCGTGGGTGCCCGGCCACCGCGGCGGCGAGTCGGAGGAGGTCGTCGGCGCGTGGCTGCGGGAGCGGCGCTGCCGCGACGAGCTGGTGATCGCGACCAAGGTCGGGATGGGCGGCCCCGACGCGGCGGCCGGCCTCTCCGCGGAGAAGATCCTGCGCGCCTGCGACGGCTCGCTGCGGCGGCTCGGGGTCGAGCGGATCGACCTCTACTACGCGCACCGCGACGACGCGGCCACGCCGCTCGAGGAGACGCTCGAGGCGTTCGACCGCCTGGTGCGGGCGGGCAAGGTGCGCCACCTCGGCGCCTCCAACTACGCGGCGCCGCGGCTCGCCGCGGCGCTCGACCTCTCGGCGCGCGCCGGCTGGGCGCCGTTCGCGGTGCTCCAGCCCGAGTACAACCTCGTCGCGCGCGGCGGCTACGAGGGCGCGCTCGCCGACCTGTGCGCGGCGCGCGGGCTGGGCGTGTGCACCTACTACGCGCTCGCCTCCGGCTTCCTCACCGGCAAGTACGGCCCGGGCCTGCCGCCCCCCACCGCCCGCGCCGGCAAGGTGAACGCGCTCCTCGCCGACGCCGGCGCGATGGCGGTGCTGGCCGCGGCGCGCGAGGTGGCGCGGGCGCACGGCGCCACCGTGGCGCAGGTGGCGCTCGCGTGGCAGCTGCAGAGCCCGCGGGTCACCGCGCCCATCGCGAGCGCGACGAGCGCGGCGCAGGTGCGGGAGCTGGCGAGCGCCGTGCGGGTCGCGCTCACGGCGGAGGACGTGGCGCGGCTGGAGGGTGCGGGCGGGCGCTGATCGCCTCGCTTCAGGCGGGCAGCGCCGCGGAGCTCGCCGGCGGCGCCGAGGCGCCCGCGAGCGACTTGCGGTAGCGGTTCAGGTCGCGGACCGTCTCGAAGCTCTCGCCGAGGAGCGCGGAGAGGCTGCGCAGCATGGTCCGCACCACCCGCCGCTCGCAGGCCACGTCGAACCGGATCTGGCCGTCGAGCCAGCGGTCGAGCCAGCCCGGGTCCGGCAGCCGGCTCTGCACGGTGTCGCGCGGGAAGAGCTGCTGGTTCACGTGCAGGTTGGTGGGGTGGAGCGGCTTGCCGCTGCGACCGCTGCTCGCCATCAGCACGCCCAGCTTCGCGAAGGCGGCGCGCGCGGCGTCGCCGTGCCGCTCGAGTGCCTGGCGCATGTACCGGAGGTAGGCGCCCCCGTGGCGCCCCTCGTCCTGCGAGATGAGGCCGTACACGTGCTTCAGCACGGGCTCGGTGTGCCACTCGGCGGCGCGTCGGTACCACTGGGTCAGCCGGATCTCGCCGCAGAAGTGGAGCGCGAGCGTCTCGAGGGCGGGCGCCGGGTCGAACTCGAACCGGACCGCGTGCAGCTCGTCCTCGGTGGGCACGAGGTCGGGGCGGAAGCGGCGCAGGTACTCCATGAGCACCAGGGCGTGCTTCTGCTCCTCGTAGAACCAGATCGACATGAACGCCGAGAAGTCGCTGTCGTGCCGGTTGTCGCGCAGGAACATCTCGGTGGCGGGCAGCGCCGACCACTCGGTGATGGCGTTCATCTTCACCGTGAGCGCCTGCTCGTCGGAGAGCGCGGCCGGGTCGAAGCTCGCCCACGGCACGTCGTCCTCCAGGCTCCAGCGGGCGCGCTCCAGGGACCTGAACAGCTCGGGATACAGCACGTGGGCACCTCGTCGTCGGGAAGGCCCACTTGCCTATGGGGGGCGTGTGATGGGCGTGTCACGGCGCAGACCCGCGGATGGGGCGTCTCGCGCCGCAGCGCGGCATCTGACTCCGGCACCGGTCGCGCTGACTCCGGCACCGGTCGCCGGTCGCTCGCTGACTCCGGCACCGGTCGCGCGCGCGGTCGCGGTATCGACCCTCAGAACCCCCGCGAGGGTTACAGCAGCCCGCGCAGGAACGCCCGTGACTCCGGCACGCCGGCGAGGCGCAGCGTGGCGCGGCTGGGCGCCGGCCCCACGTGGATCGAGATCGCGCCGGGGGGCAGCGCGGCGAACATGTCCTCGTCGGTGCGGTCGTCCCCGAAGGCGGCGAGCAGGCTCCCCTCGGGCGAGGCGGCCGCCGCGCGCGCCACCACCTTCCCCTTGTCCACGCCCTGCGGCCGCACCTCGACCACCAGGGCGCCGGGCAGGATCTCCACCGGCGCGTTGGAGAGCACGGTGGAGAGGTGGAGCATGAGGTCGTGCGCCTGCGCGGCCCCGAAGTCGGGGTCGGCGGTGCGGTAGTGCCAGGCGAACCCGGCCGACTTCTCCTCCACCAACGAGCCCGGCGTGCGCGCCGCGAACTCCTCGAGGATGGCGCGGGCCGGCTCGCGCCAGGCGGTGGAGACCGACGCCGCGAGCTGCCAGGCGGTGCCGGGCAGCTTCGACCAGTAGCCGTGCTCGGCGTGGAGCCCGATCCCGAGGTCCCCGAACCAGCGGTCCACGGTGTCCCGCTGGCGCCCGGTGACGAGGTGGACCGAGTAGCCCGGGTGCCGGGCGAGCTCGCGCAGCAGGTCGCGCAGCTCGCGATCGGGACGCGCCAGCTCGGGCGTCGGCGCGAACGGCACCAGCGTCCCGTCGTAGTCGAGCAGCAGCGTGGCGTGCGGCGCAGCCCGCAGCCGCGCGCGCGCGCCCTCGACGGCCGGGCGCGCCGACACCTCCAGGCCGTGCGGCGGGGTGGCCGCGGCGGGCGCCCGCAGCCGGTCGAGGAACGTCCGCGCCCACCAGTGGACGTCGTAGCGGGTGACCCGCCGGCGCAGCCCCGCCATGCGGGTGCGCCGCTCGTCCTCCGGCATCTCCAGCGCGCGCAGGATCGCCGCCGCGGTGCCCTCCGCGTCGTACGGGTTCACCTGCACCGCCTCGGCCAGCTCGGCCGCCGCGCCGGTGAACTCCGACAGCACCAGCACGCCGTCGCCGTCGCCGCGCACCGCCACGAACTCCTTCGCCACCAGGTTCATGCCGTCGCGGATGGGCGTGACCAGCATCACGTCCGCGGCGCGGTAGAGCGCCACCACCTGCGGTCGGCTGAGCCCGCGCGACAGGTAGTGGATGGGCGACCAGGTCGGCGTGGCGAACGCGCCGTGGATGCGGCCGACGAGCCCGTCCACCTGCTCGCGGAACTGCTGGTACGCGCCCACCTCGGTGCGCGACGGGACCGCCACCTGCACCAGCCGCACCTTGCCGCGCAGCTCCGGGTGCTCGCGCAGCAGCCGCTCGTAGGCGAGCAGGCGGCGGGGGATGCCCTTCGTGTAGTCGAGCCGGTCGATCCCGACGAGCAGGTGGGTCCCGTCCTGCCGCAGGCCGCGGAACTCCTCCTCCACCTCGGCGGTGTGGGCCGTGCCGGCGAAGTCGGCCGCGTCCACGCCCATCGGGAACACGCCGATGCGGACCTCGCGCCCGCGCCAGCGGATCCGGTCCACGTCGGTCCAGGCGCCGAGCACGCGGAGCACCGAGGAGGAGAAGTGGCGCATGTAGGACGCGGTGTGAAACCCGATCAGATCGGCGCCGAGCATGCCCTCGAGCAGCGCCTCGCGGTTCGGCAGCACGCGGAACACGTCCGACGAGGGGAAGGGGATGTGCAGGAAGAAGCCGATGCGCGCGTCCGGGAGCCGCTCGCGCAGGAGCGCCGGCAGCCGGAGCAGCTGGTAGTCGTGGATCCAGATCACGTCGCCGGGCCGGGCGGTGGCCGCGACCGCGTCGGCGAAGCGCGCGTTGACGCGCTCGTACTCGGCGGCGCCGCCCATCTCCAGCGGCACCTCGCCGAGGAACGAGTGGAACACCGGCCAGAGCAGGCCGTTGGAGTAGTCCTGGTAGTAGCGCTGCACCTCCTCCTGGGTGAGGTGCACCGGCACGAGCCGCAGGTCGGAGAGCCGGGCCTCGACGCGCGCCACCTGCTCCGGCTCCAGCCCGCCAAGGTCTCCCGGCCAGCCGACCCAGGGCCCGCCCCCCTGCTCGTGCGGGCGCCGCAGCCCCGTGGCGAGGCCCCCCACGCTGGGCACCACGCGGACGCCGTCCTCCACGCGCTCCACGGTCACGGGCAGCCGGTTCGACACGATCACGACGCGCGACATCGCACCTTCCTTCGCAGGTTCCGGAGATCCGTGCCCGGCGCGCTCGGGGCGCGGCAACCGGTCGCGGTGCCGCGATCCTATCAGCCCGGTCCGTTGGTGTCCCAAGCGATCCACGCGCGGGGCGCAGGCGGACCGGGGGTGCTTTGACCGGCCGCCCTCCGGGCGCTACGGTGGTCGTCCCCCGCCGAGAGGAGGCCGAACCATGTGGGAAGCGGTCGCGATCACGTTCCGCGAGTCGTTCCAGCGGCTCGCCGTCAACGCCGCGCGGCTGGTGCCCGGCCTGCTCGCCACGCTGGTCTTCGCGCTGCTCTCGCTCGCGCTCGCGTGGGCCTGCGCGCGCCTGGTGCGCCGCATCCTGAAGGCGGTCCAGCTCGACCGGCTCCTGCGCCGGTGGGCGCCCGCCGAGGACCGCGCCCGGCTGCCGTCGCTCGTCACCTACGCCACCCGCTTCGCCTTCTGGCTCGTGTTCGCGATCGGCCTCGCGCTCAGCCTGACCTCGGTCGAGTCGCGCTGGACGAGCGCGCTCGCGGAGCGCGTGCTCGCCTACGCGCCCAGCGTCATCGTGGCGGGCGTGCTGTTCGCCGCGGCGGTGGCGCTGTCGCGCTGGGTGGAGGCGAGCGTGCTGGTGAGCGCGGTGAACATGCAGATCCGCTCGGCCCGGCTGCTCGCCACCGGCGCGCGCTGGCTGGTGACGGTGCTGGGCGGCGCCATGGCGCTGCAGCACCTCGGGGTGGGCGGCGCGCTCGTCACCATCTCGTTCTCGATCCTGTTCGGAGGGATCGTGCTGGCGCTGGCGCTGGCGGTGGGGCTCGGCTCGCGCGAGGTGGTGACGCGCTCGTGGGAGCGGCGCCTGCGCGATCGCGACGAGGCGCACCACGACGAGGAGCCGCCCCGCATCGCGCACCTGTAGGCGCGCGGCCCGCTCACCCGCGTCACCTGGTGCGGGGTGCCCTCCTGGGCCGCGGCCGGTTCGCTTGCGTGTTAGTGGATACTCACTTACATACGCCGGGTGCCGAGGTCCTCCACCCCACGCAGCGCGCGCAAGCCCGCGCCGGATCGCCGCCGCGAGATCGCCGACGCCGCCCTGCGCGTGATCGCCGCCCAGGGCGCCGCCCACTTCACCTCGCTCGCCATCGCGCGCGAGGTGGGCGTCTCCGACGCGGCGCTGTTCCGCCACTTCCCGACCAAGGACGCGATCGCCGCGGCCGCCATCGACCGGATGGAGGAGCTGCTGTTCGAGGGCTTCCCGCCGGAGGCGGCGGATCCCGTGGCGCGGCTGGGCGCGTTCTTCCGGCAGCGCGTCGCGGTCATCCGGGCCAACCCGGCCATCGCGCGCGTGTTCGCCTCCGACGACGTGGGCCTGGTGGGCGACGGCGCCGGGGCCGCGCGCCTCGAGGCGTTCCGCCGCCGGTCCACCGCGTTCGTGCGCGGCTGCCTCGTCGAGGCGAGCCTCGCGGGCGCGCTCTCGCCCGCGGCGGCGATCGAGGAGACCCAGGTGCTGGTGCTCGGCGCGCTGCTCGCGCTGGCCCACTCCCCCGGCGCGGCCAGCCGCCCCCCCGAGCTCGTCGAGCGTGTCTGGCGCACGCTCGAGACCTTCATGCGCCGGCCCGACGGCCGCGCGCCCGCCGCGGAGCGCCGTCCTCCGCGGGCCCCCCGGACCCGACGGACAGGTGAAAGGTGATCCCCGTGAACCCGAAGAAGCTGCTCGCCCCCCTCTCCCTCGCGCTCGCCGCGCTGCTCCTCCCGACCGGCGCCCGCGCGCACTGCGACACCCTCGACGGCCCGGTGGTGGTGGCCGCGAAGGCCGCGCTCGACTCCGGCAAGCTGTCCCCCGTGCTGGCGTGGGTGCAGCCCGCCGACGAGGCCGAGATCAAGGCCGCGTTCGCGAAGGCCCGCGCCGCGCGCAAGGCCGGCGGCGACGCCCGCGAGGTCGCCGACACCTGGTTCCTCGAGACGCTGGTCCGCGTGCACCGCGCCGGCGAGGGCGCGCCGTTCACGGGCCTCAAGCCCGCCGGCGGCGACCTCGACCCCGCCGTCGCCGCCATGGACCGCGCCATCGCGAAGGGCGATCCGGCCGAGGTGGAGCGGCTGCTCCAGGCGGCGGTGCACCAGGGCCTGGAGAAGCACTGGACCCGGCTGGCCGCCGAGAAGGCGCCCGCGGACGACGTGAACGCCGGCCGCCGCTGGGTGGCCGCCTACGTGCCGCTCGTGCACTGGGCCGAGGGCGTGAACGCCGCCGCCACGAAGGGTGGTGCCCACGCCGGGCACGCCCAGGCCGGCGCCGCGGATCCGCACGCCGCCCACGCGGCGCCCGCGGCCGACCCGCACGCCGCGCACGGCCGGGCGCCCGCCAAGGCCCCCGTGAAGCCGGCTGCGGACGCGAAGCACGCGCACTAAGCGACAGTTCGCGCATCCGCGGCGCCCTGCGGCGCTCGCGGATGCGCGATGTCCGGAGATCCGCATGCCCACCCCTGCCGCCGAGATCGTCACCCGCTACGCCGCCGGCGCGGCGACCCATCCCAGCGGCAAGCCGCTCGCCCCCGACGCAGCCGCCGCCTGGGCCGCCCTCGGCCGCCCCGACGCCGGCCGGCTGGGGGCGGCGCGGGTTCGCGACTCGGCGCGCCGGGAGTGGCTCCTCGAGGCGCACCGCGAGCTCGCGCGCGGGCGGTTCGTGGTGCTCCGCCCGGCTCACGGCGACAACGAGCCGTTCCGCGCCTCGGCGGACGGCTACCGGCCCGAGGCCTACCTCCCCATCACCGAGCAGGAGTGGCTCCTGCTGGCCCTGCTCGCGGCCGGGCACGACGGCGACGCCGGCCGCGACGACCCCGAGCTGGCCGGCGCGGTCTTCCCCCTGGTGGACCGGATGGTCCGCGACGCGCAGCACCGGCAGCTCATGGGCGAGGCGTCCGACGAGGACGACGATGACGAGGAGGCGCCGTGACCGCGCAAGAGGCGGGTCCGCGCGACGCAGGTCCGATCTCGCGGTTCCTCTCCGACGACCACCTGCGCCTGCACGGGCTCCTCGCCCGGGCGGTCGCCGATCCGGCCGCCATCGACCGCGGGCCCTACGACGCGTTCCGCGGCGGCCTGCTGCGCCACATCGCGCTGGAGGAGAAGGTGCTGCTCCCGGCCGCGCGCGAGGCGCAGGGCGGCGAGCCGCTCCCGCTGGCGCGGCGCCTGCGCGTCGAGCACGGCGCCATCGCCTCGCTCCTCGTCCCCACGCCGACGCACGCGCTGGTGGCCGAGATCCGCAAGATCCTCGACCCGCACAACCTGCTGGAGGAGGCGCCGGACGGCCTCTACGCCACCTGCGACGGGCTGCTCGCCGCCCGCGCGGACGAGCTCGTCGCGCGGATGGCCGCGTACCCCGCGGTGAAGGTGGCCGCGTACAACGACGGGCCGCGCGTGCTGCGCACCGCCGAGGCGGCGCTGGAGCAGTCGGCGAAGCAGGCCGAGGCGCGGTCCGGCCCGCGGTGATCGAGCGGCCGGCCGCGGCTCAGCGCGCGGCCCGCGCGCCGGGCAGCTCGCAGGCGTGGACCTCGACCGTCAGGTGCACCACGTCCGGGAACGCGCGCAGCCGCTCCTTGTACTCGGCGGGCGCGCGCGGCGCGGTCGAGACCACCGAGACGATCGCGGCGAGGTGGCGCGGCCCCACGCGCCACAGGTGCAGGTCCGCCACCCGATCCTCGCCCTGCTCCAGCGCGGCGCGGATGGCGGTGCGCCGTCCCTCCCCCACCTCCGCGTCGAGCAGCACCGCGCCGGTGTCGCGGAGCAGGCCCACCGACCAGCGCGCGATCACCAGCGCGCCGACGATCCCCATCACCGGGTCCATCCAGGTCCAGCCGAGCACCCGCCCCGCGAGCAGCGCCACGATGGCGAGCACCGAGGTGAGCGCGTCGGCGAGCACGTGCAGGTAGGCGGCGCGCAGGTTGTGGTCCCGGTGCTCGGCGTGGCCGTGGTCGGGGTGCGCGTGAGCGTGCTCGCCGTCGTGGTGCGCGTGATGGCCGTGGTGGCCGTGGTCGTGGTCGTCGTGGTCGTGGTCGTGATCGTGATCGCCGTGGCCGTGCGCGTGGCCGTGGTCCTCGTCGCGCAGCAGGAACGCGCTGAACAGGTTCACGAGCAGGCCCAGCACCGCGACGCCGATCGCCTGGTCGAAGCGGATCGCGACCGGCGAGGCGAGCCGGACGGCGCTCTCGCCGAGCACGAGCAGCGCCACCACCGCCAGGCCGACCGCGCTCGCGAACCCGCCGAGCGCGCCGACCTTGCCGGTGCCGAAGCTGTAGCGCGGGTCGGCGGCGTGCCGCCGCGCGTAGGCGTAGGCGAACGCCGCCACGCCGAGCGCCGCCGCGTGCGTCCCCATGTGCCAGCCGTCGGCGAGCAGCGCCATCGAGCCGAACATCATGCCGGCGGCGATCTCGCCGACCATCATGGCGAGCGTGAGCGCCACCACCCAGCGGGTGCGCCGCTCGCCGCTCGCCTCCACCGCCGTGCCGAACGCGTGTCCGTGCTTCCAGGGTCCGAGATCCTCGAGGTGCATGGGGGCGGGAGTATAGCGCCACGCGCCCGGGCCGCCGCCGCCGCGTCCACCATACCGGACGTTCATCCGCTATCCGCTTGACGGGAGCTTCGTCCGTTATCTAGGATGGCGCCATGACCCAGCACGTGAAGGCGGCGATCGAGGGGCTCGCGGCGGCGGTGACCGCGGAGCCGCACAGGGCGCGCGCGACGTTCCGCGCGACGACGATCTCGGAGGGCGCGGGGCTCGCCACCCGCTCGGTGGTGCGCGGCTTCGAGGTGCCCCTCGACGAGCCGCGCGAGCTCGGCGGCACCGACACCGGGCCGAACCCGGTGGAGGCGGTGCTCGCGGCGCTGGGGAGCTGCCAGGCCATCGTCTACCGCGCCCTCGCCGCGGCGCAGGGGCTCCAGCTCGAGCGCGTCGAGGTCGTGGCGACCGGGGTGCTGGACGTGCGCGGCTTCCTGGGCGCGGCGCCGGTGTCGCCCGGGTTCGAGCGCGTGACGTTCCGGACCCGGCTCACGTCCCCCGAGCCGCTGGAGCGGCTCCGCGCGCTCGCCCGCCAGGTGGAGGCGCAGTGCCCGGTGCTGGACGTGCTGCAGCGGCCGCTGGACGTGCGCGGCGAGCTGGAGCTCGTGTCGATCCCCGCCGCCGGCCGCGCGGCCTGAGACCGCGGACGCCTGCGACGTCGGATCCGGGGCGAACGGGCGAGCCCGCACGACCGGCGCCGGGGCCCGTGGGGCGGCGTAGCATGGACGCAGCTCGGGGACCGCGCGCCGGACCGCGACGGCCCACCGTGAAGGCCGATAGCGAGGAGGCGTCCCTCCTCCTGTCCGGGCGCCAGGACGTGGCCCGCACACGGCACGCGCGGCACGGGAAGCACCCCCGGGCAAAGAAGGGCCGCCACGGCGCACGGCGGCCCTTCGACGTGCCGGACCCTCCGCCATCCCGTCGCCCCCACCGGCCCCCGCGACCGCGGCCCGCCGCGGTGCGATCCTGGCGGCGAGGCTCCCGTGACCGCCGCGTCCCCCCTCCACCTCCGCCCCGCGCCGCCCGGCGCGCTCGAGCTGCGCGCGTGGCACGAGGCCGGGCACGCGGTGGTGGCGCTGCTCGAGGGCTTCGAGCTCCGCCGCGTCACCATCGCCCGCCGCGGCGACGTGGGCGGCTCGTGCGAGTACCGCTACCGCACCCGCGCGCAGCGCTCCCGCCGGGCGGTCGGCCGGACCGTGCGCGCCGCGGTGGCGGTGGCGCTCGCGGGGAGCGTGGCGCAGGACGCCGCCGCGCTGGGCCGCGGGTTCGCGGCGGGGGACGCGCGCACCGGCCGCCCGTTCGCGCCGTTCGCCCCCGGCTCCGAGGACGACGCGCGCATCGCGCTCCGGTTCACCGCGCGCCTGCACCGGGGCGCCGCCGCGCAGCGCGCCTACCTGCGCCGCATGCGCCGCCGCGTCGAGCGGGTCCTCGACGATCCGGTGGTGCGCACCGCGGTGGCGGCGCTCGCGCGCGCGCTCCTGCGGGACCGGACGATGACCGGCCCGCGCGCGACGGCGGCGGTGGGGCGCGCGGTGCGGCGGGCCGGCGGGTCAGGCGCGGAGGCCGGAGGCGGCCACCAGCGCGGCGGCGCCGGCGAGCAGCGCGATCCAGGCCAGCGCGGCGGCGCCCGCGAGGCGGCGCTGGAGCGCGGGGAGCGGGCCGGCCAGCGACGGGACGCGGCGGAACGGCTGGAGCACGCCCACGGCCACGCCGGCCACGCAGCCGGCCAGGAGGGCCGCGTGGAGCGGATAGCCCACCCAGCCCTGCTCCGGCTGCAGCAGGCAGAACGGGCAGCGGTGCCCGGGCGCCTCGTACACGTAGGGTGACACCCAGGCGATCACCCCGGCGGCGGCCGCGGGCCCGGCCAGGGCCGACAGGCCGGCCACCGCCCACGCGCCGCGCCCGGTCCGGCGCAGGACGAGCGCGGCCACCGCGGCCGCGCCCGGGACCGCGTACAGGAGCGCGCCGGCCGCGCGCGGGGGCAGCCAGGCCAGCCCCGCCCACCCGCCGCGCCCCTCGCGCCCGAACAGGCTCCCGCAGCAGGAGGTGATGATCTCGGGCCGGAGCGCGAGGAAGTGGGCGGCCTGCAGCGCCGCGCCGGCCACGACCGGGATGGCCACCGCCGGGAGCAGCGCGTGCTTCACGCGCACCAGCGGCTGGTCGGGCGCGAGCCCGTCGGCGCGGTCGAGCGCGAGCCAGGCCCCGGCGAGCACGGTCGCCGCGAGCTGGACCGCGAGCGCCGGCCAGCCGTACGGGCTCGCCGAGAGCGTGCCCGCCGCGCACATGGCGCCGGTGAACATGGGCGCGAGCGCGTCGGACGCGTGGACGAACAGCGCCAGCGACGCGAGCTGCACCGCGAGCGCGGTCCGCACCAGCACGCCCACCAGCAGCGCCCGCCGCTCCAGGCGGAGCTGCGCGCGGCTCCCGCTCGAGGGATCCCAGCGGCGCACCACCGGCGCCGCCCAGCGGAGCGCATAGAGGAGGAAGCCGCTCGACGCCGCCGCCCCCGCCTGCAGCGCCAGCACCGGCGGGCTCAGGATCACGGCTCGGCCCCGGGCGCCACGATCCGGCCGTCGCGCATGCGCACCACGCGGTCCACGCAGTCCGCGGCGTACACGAGGGGATCGTGGCTGGCGACCACCACGGTCTTGCCCTCGGCCTTCAGCCCCCGCACGATCTCCATGAGCGCGCGGGCCCGGGCGCTGTCGAGGTGCGCGGTGGGCTCGTCGGCGACGATCACCTTCGGATCGTCCACCAGCGCGCGCGCCAGCGCCACCCGCTGCGCCTCGCCGCCGGAGAGCCGGCCGGCGCGGACCCCGGCGCGGCCCTCCACCCCGAGCCGCGCCAGCGCCGCCCGCGCCCGCGCCTCGACGTCGCGGCGCGGCTCGCCGGAGGGCAAGGCGGGCAGCATCACGTTCTCGAGCGCGGAGAGCGCGGGCACGAGGTGGAACTGCTGGAACACGAAGCCGAAGGTCCGCCGCCGCAGCGCCGCCAGGAAGCGCTCGGGCAGGCTGGTGAGCTCGCGGCCGTCGAGGAAGATGCGTCCCTCGGTGGGCCGGGCCATGGCGCCGAGCAGCGTGAGCAGCGTGGTCTTCCCGGAGCCGCTCGGCCCCACCAGCACCGTCACCGCCCCGCCGGCCACCTCCAGCGTGACCCGGTCCACCGCGGCGAGCGCGCCGGGCCGCCCCTCGTCGAACACCTTGGTGACCTCGCGGAGCTGGATCACGCGTCGCCCCGCATGAGCGCGTCGGGGTCCACCGTGGCGGCCCGCCAGCAGGGGACCACCGTCGCCGCGACGTAGGGGATCACCGTGAGGAAGAGCAGCGTCGCGAGCGCCAGCGGCTGGACGGGCGGCGCCGGGCGCAGGTCCGGGTAGAGCGCCGCCCAGCCCTCCAGGATCGGGCGGAGGAGCACCGCGCCGCCCAGGAACACGTGCGCGTAGGCGGCCAGCGCCCCGATCGCGAACGCGGACACCGACACCGCCGCCCCCTCCCACGCCTTCGCCGCGAGCACGTCGCGGGTGTCCCAGCCGAGCGCCTTCAGGATGCCCAGCTCGTGCCGCTCCTCCGCGGAGAGCCCGCTGGCCCGGTCCCACGCCAGGATCGCGAACGCCAGCACCGCGCCGGCGAGCACCGCGGCGGCGAGCCCGCTCCGCCAGTCGAGCACGGCGTCGTAGGTGCGGATCATCTCGGCGCGCGTCACCACCCGCGCGTCCGGGAACATGCGGACGATCTTCTCGGCCAGCCTCGTCACCTCGTCCGGGTTCGGGACCGCCACCGCCACGTCGGTGAACCGCCCCGGCTCGGCGCCGAACAGCGCGCGGTAGTCGCTCTCGGAGACGAGCAGCAGATCCGACGCGACCAGCTCGACCGCAGGCGACGCGATCGCCGCGACGCCGAGGTCGAGCGCCTCGCCGTCGTAGGTGCGCAGCGGGAGGCGGTCGCCCTGCTTCAGCCCGAGCACCCGCGCCACGCCCGGCCCGGCCACCGCGCCGCCCGGGCTCGCCCACCCGCCGTCGGGCACCATCACGGTGAGGTTCGCGCCGCTCACCGGCTCGAAGTAGTAGCCCCACAGCCGGCCGCGCGCGCCGGAGACGCCGCGCAGCGTGCCGAGCGTCTCCACCCAGCCGGCCGGCACCTGCTCGTGCCGCCCCGCGGCCATGCGCTGCACCACCACGTCCGGCGCCCCGCGGAGCGCGGCGCGCACCTGCTCGCGCAGGCCGCCGGTGAACAGCAGCACCGAGGCGAGCGCGAACACCAGCAGCGCGTGCACGGCCACGAGCGCCGCGGTCTTCCCGCGCCGGCGGCCGAGCGCGCCGAGCGCGAAGTCGAGGAGCGAGCGCTGCCGCTCCAGCGCGCCTCGCAGCGTCACCGCGCCCCCGCGGTGAGCGAGCCCGACGGGAAGTGCTCGAGCGCGCGCGGGTGGTCCTGGAACGGCGCGAAGCGATCGGCCTGGGAGAGGTGGCGCGTGTAGCGCGCGTCGTTGAACAGGCACGGGTCGGTCAGCCCGAGCCGCGCCACGAGGCGCGCCTGCTCCTCCGCCGCCGGCCGGGCCGCGGACCGCCGCGCGCGCGCGTCGGCGAGCGCCGCCGCCCCGAGCGCGGCCGCGACGGCGAGCGCCGCCAGGAACCGGTCGGAGCGCCGGAGGCTCACCGCAGCGCCTCCAGCACCGCGGGCGTGGCGTCGTCGAAGCGCAGGATCCGCTCGCCGCGGTGCTCGGCCAGGAACGCCTTCGCGTCGCCCTCGCGCGCGAACGCGACGAGCTCGGCGCCCATGGGCCCGCGCACGTCGCCGCCGATCACGTAGAACGCGCCCCGGCCGTCGATGGGGCGGGCCGAGTAGTAGTCGGTCACGAAGATCGCGGCGACGTCGCCCTGCGCGCGGCCGGGCGCGTGCCGCGGCAGGTCGTGCCAGTACGCGAGCAGGTCCTTCACGCCGTCGAAGAACGCCACCTCGCCGTCGCGGTAGCGGATCGACGTGACCCACTGCGGGAACTTCGCCACCAGCATGCCGCAGACGGCGCAGCGGTCCTTCGGGCCGGGCGCCGGCGCGGCCGCGGCGGCCGGGGCGGCGGGCGCGCCCGGGCCGGCGGCGGCGGGTGCGGCCAGGGTGGCAAGGCTGGCGAACGTGGCGATCAGGACGAGGGGTCGCAGGGGGGACATCGCAGGGCTCCGTCGGTGGTCCGACGATGGTAGGCCCCGGCCCCCGGGCCGGGTGCGCGGCACGTGGTCGCGCGTGGCGGCTACAGCCCCGCGAGTGACAGCGCCAGCCGGATCCCGCCGCCGAGCGCCATGACCAGCACCGGGTTCACCCGGAACCGCGCCAGCGTGAGCAGCGACGCGGCCGCGATGGCGAGCTCGACGCGCCCCTCCAGCGAGCGCCCGAGCGCCAGCGCCGCCGCCGCCATGAGCCCCACCACCGCCGGCGTGAGCCCGCGGAGCGCCGCCCGCACCGGCCGCCGCGACCGCACGCGCGCCAGCCACGCGCCCACGGCCAGCACGAGCGCGAGCGGGCCGGCGAACACCGCCGCGGTGGCGACCGCCGCGCCGGCGATCCCGTGGACCAGGTAGCCGATGAACGTCGCCATCAGCAGCACCGGGCCGGGCGTGAGCTTGCCGATCGCGACCGCGTCGGCGAACTGCCGCGGGCCGATCCAGTGCTCGGCGAGCACCGAGGCCTGGAGGTGCGGGATGATGGCGAAGCCGCCGCCGTAGGCGCCCAGGCCGGCGCGCAGGAACAGGAGCGCCATGGCGCCGAGCGCGCCGAGCGCCGGCGCGGAGAGGAGCGCGAGCGCGGGCAGCCGCGGCGGCCCGGCGGGATCGGCCGGCGCCTCGTCCTCGCCCTCGCGCACCGGCGGCGGCAGGGGCGTCCCCTCGTCCGGCAGCGCCACCGGCGGCGACGGCCGGCGCGCCCGCCGCTGGAACCGCAGGAGCCGCATCCGCTTCACGCCGAGGTCGAGCACCAGCCCGGCGCCGATCCCGAGCGCCGCCATCTCGCCCGCCGACGCGGCCGCGCCGAGCGAGAACAGGAGCGTCGCCGCCGCCACGCCCATCTGCCAGGCGCGCTGGACCCCGGCCCGGAGCATCTGCAAGGTGATCGAGGCCACGATGCCGACGACCGCGGCGTTCAGGCCGGCGAGGAGCGGCGCCGCGGTGGGCGTCACGCCGAGCCGCACGTAGAGCGCCGCGAGCAGGGTGACCACGATCGCGCCCGGCGCGATGAACGCGGCGTACGCCGCGATCGCGCCGGCGGGCCCGTGGAAGCGCAGGCCGGTGTACGCGAGCGCGTTCGCGGCCGCGCCGCCCGGCAGCATCTGCGAGACGGTGGCGGTGACGGTGAACTCGCGCTCGGTGAGCCAGCGCCGGCGCTCGACCAGCAGGTCGTGCATGGTCCCGAGCACCGAGAGGCCGCCGCCGAAGCCGGTCAGGCCGAGCCAGGCCGAGGCGCGCGCGAGCGCGGGGAGCGTCGGGCGCGGGCGCCGGGAGAGCGGCACCGGCGTCGCGCCGGGCGGGGGGGTCGCGCGCGCGTCCACGCCCGGGCCAACGCCGCCCTGGCCGGCGGGATTCCCGGCGCCCCGCAGGTCCGCGCCGCCGCGCGGCCCGAACCCCTGCGGCGGCCCGCGGCTCTCACGCGCCATGAAGCTCCCCTGGTGGTTCCCCTTCGGCAGCGTACCCGAGCTCTCGGCCGTCGAGCTGAACGATCGGCTGCGCGGGCGCCCGGCGCCGCAGCTCGTGGACGTCCGCACCCCCGCCGAGTTCTCGCAGGGACGCATCCGCGGGGCGGTGAACGTGCCGATCGGGGAGCTGCGCGGGCGCCTGGCGACGCTGAAGCTCGACCCTGCCCGCCCGGTGGTGGCGGTCTGCCTGTCGGGGCACCGCAGCGTGCCCGCGGTGCGCCTGCTGGAGCGCGGCGGCTTCGAGGCCGCGCAGCTCGCGGGCGGGATGCTCGCCTGGCGCGGCGCGCGCCTGCCCGAGGTGAAGGGCTAGGCCGTTCGCCCATTCACGCAGGGTGGCGCACGCCGTTCAGTATGCCATCCCCAGCTCCTCGGCGCCGAAGGGCACGTCCTCCACCACCGTCGCCGCCTCGAGCGCGGCGCGGCCCATCTGCTCGCCGAGCACCGCGCAGAGCCGCTCGCGCGCCTCGGCGTAGGTCGCCCCCACCGCCATCGCCTCGGGCATGCCGCAGAGCGCGGCCCAGGACCCGTCGGCCAGCGTCACGTAATCGATCACGAGGTGCACCCGCTCCGCCTGCAGCCGCCGCCGCAGGCGCTCGGACCTCGTCCGCGCTCGTGCACCCATGCCTTGCCTCCTCCCCCTCGACCCAGTACGGAACGCCGCGCCCGGGCGCGCGTGACGTCCGCGCGGGCCCCGCTCCGTCCGGTGCACACGTCCGGTGCGGAACCGCGCCCGGATCCGCACGAGCCGTGCGGAAGGCGCACTTCGCGCACCTCGGCCGACACGGTCTTTCGCGTCAGGCCCGGCCGGCGGTCGCCGGGCCGGCGCATGTCCGACCGGCGCGTATCCTCCATGGCGTCCGTGGCCCTCCGCATCCTCCACACCGCCGACTGGCACCTCGGCCACGCGCTCCACGGCGTGGACCGCGGCCCCGAGCACGAGCGCTTCGTGGCGTGGCTGCTCGACACCGCCGAGGCCGAGGCGGTGGACGCGGTGATCGTGGCCGGCGACGTGTTCGACGCCGCCAACCCGCCCGCCGGCGCCCAGGCGCTCTGGTACCGGTTCCTGGCCGAGGCCTGGCGTCGCCTGCCGCGCCTGCAGCTCGTGGTGGTGGGCGGGAACCACGACTCCGCCTCGCGCCTCGACGCGGTGGATCCGCTCCTGCGCGAGATGGGCCGCCTGCACGTGGTGGGCGGGGTGCCGCGCGGCGGCGCGGGCGCGCCCGATCTGGAGAAGCTGCTCGTGCCGCTGGAAGACGCGGCGGGCCGGCGGGCGGCCTGGGTGGCGGCGGTGCCGTACCTGCGCGCCGCCGACCTGGGCGCGGGCGCCGCCGACGCCGACGCGGCCGAGGCGACGCGCCGGTTCTACGCCGCGGCGCTGGAGCGGGCGCGGGCGAGGCGCGCGCCGGGCGAGGCGCTCCTCGCCACCGGCCACCTCTATGCGGTGGGCGGGAAGACCTCGGAGCTGTCCGAGCGGCGGCTCGCGGTGGGCAACCAGGCCGCGGTGCCCGCCGATGCGTTCCCCGCCGACCTCGCCTACGTCGCGCTCGGCCACCTGCACCTCGCGCAGGCGGTGGGCGGGCGCGAGACGGTGCGCTACTCGGGCTCGGCGCTGCCGCTCTCGTTCGGCGAGCGCGGCTACCGCCACGGCGTGGTGGTGGCCGACCTGGACGGCGAGGCGGTGCGCGCGCAGCGGGTGCTGCGCGTCCCGCGCTTCGTGGAGCTCGTCTCGGTGCCGGACGGGGAGGCGCCGGCGCCGCTCCCGGAGGTGCTCGCGGCGCTCGAGGCGCTGCCGGCGCGCGGCGAGGGGCCGGACGCGCTGCGGCCGCTGCTCGAGGTGAAGGTGCGGCTGGAGCGGCCCGAGCCGGCGCTGCGCGCGCTGCTCGACCAGGCGCTCGCGGGCAAGGAGGCGCGCCTCGTGCGCATCGCCACCACGCTCGCCGGCACCGGCCGCGCGCTGGGCGACGGCGAGCGGCGCGCGCTCGGCGACCTCGTGCCGGAGGACGTCTTCCGGCGGAAGTACGACGCCGACTACGGCGGCCCGCCGCCGGACGCGCTGCTGGAGGCCTTCCGCGCGCTGCTGCAGGAGGTGGAGTCGGAGGAGGGGGCGCGGTGAGGATCCTGGCCATCCGCGGCGAGAACCTCGCCAGCCTGTACGGCAAGTTCGAGCTGCGGCTCGACCGCGCGCCCATCGCCGGCGCGGGCATCTTCTCGATCGCCGGCCCCACCGGCTCGGGGAAGTCCACCCTGCTCGACGCGCTCTGCCTGGCGCTCTACGGCAAGACCCCGCGCCTGCGCGACCGCGCCGCCGGCAAGCGCGTGATGGTGGGCTGGTCGGAGGAGGGCGAGACCCTCGACATGAACGACGTCCGCGCGCTCGTGTCGCGCGGCACGGCCGGGGCCTCGGCCGAGGTCGAGTACCAGGGCATGGACGGGCGCCGGTACCTGGCGCGCTGGCGCGTGCGCCGCGCGCGCGACCGGGTCGAGGGCGCGTTCCAGGCCCAGGCCATGACGGTCGAGGACCTCGACACCGGCGAGGTGCTGGCCGAGAAGGTCACGCAGGCCGTGGCGCGCAACGAGGCCGCCATCGGCTTCACCTTCGACGAGCTGAAGCGCGCGGTGGTCCTGCCGCAGTTCGAGTTCACGAACTTCCTGCGCGCCGACGCGGACGTGCGCGCGGCCATCCTCGAGCGCGTCACCGGCACGGCCGTCTACGGCCGGCTGTCGCAGGCCGCGCACCAGCGGCTCGGGCGCGAGCTGGCCGCGCGCGCGGCGCTCGAGGCCGAGCTGGGCGGCGTGCAGGTGCTCGACGCGGAGGCGCGCGCGGCGCTCCAGGCGCGGCAGGCGGAGCTGGCGCGGGCGCTCGACGAGGCGAGGGCGGCCGTGCGCGCGGCCGAGGCGGAGGTCCGCTGGCACGCGCAGGACGCGGAGCTGCGCGCCGGGCTGGAGCGCTCGGAGGCGGAGCGCGCCCGTGCGGCGCGGGCGGTGGAGGACGGCGCGGCGCTGCGGGCCGAGCTGGACGAGGTCGAGGCGGCCGAGCCGCACCGGGCGGCGCTCGCCGAGGCGGTCCGCGCCGAGCAGGCGCGGGCGGGCGCGGACGCGCGGGCGGCGGCGGCGCAGGGCGCGCTCGGGCGTGCGGAGGTGGACGCCGCCGCGGCGGCGCGCGGCGAGGCGGACGCGCGCGCGGCGCTCGACGCGGCGGCCGGGGCGGAGGCGCGGGCGCGGCCGGAGCTGGCCGAGGCGCGCCGGCGGGACGAGGCGCTCGCGGCCGCGCGCCGGGCGGAGGCGGACGCGGGCGCGGCGCTCGCGACCGCGCGCGCGGAGCAGGCGCAGGCGGCGGCCGGGGCGGACGCGGCGGCGCGCGCCCGCGAGGCGGCGGCGACGGCGCGCGACGCGGCCGAGGCGTGGCTCGCGGCGCACGCGGCCGAGGCGCCGCTCGCGGCGGAGTGGAACCGGTGGGCGGCGCGGCTCGCGGAGCACGCGGCGGAGTGCGCCGGCGCCGCGCAGGCCGACGCCGGGCTGCGCGGCGCGCGCGAGGCCGAAGCGGAGGCGGCGCGCGCGCTCGCCGCGGAGGCCCGCGGCGCGGAGGCGGCGGCGCGGCGGCTCGAAGCGGCCGGCGCGGCGCTCGCGGACGCCGCCCGGACGGCCGCCGGCGCCGACGCGGCGGCGCTCACCGCCGAGGTGGCCCGGCTCGGCGACCTGCGCGCGCTCCTCGGCGAGGCGTGCAAGGCGGCCCAGGCCGCGGCCGTGGCGGCGGCCCGCCGCGAGCAGGCGCGAACGGAGGCGGCCGCTGCCGGCGCGGAGCAGGTGGCGGCGCAGCGCACGCACGCGGCGGCCGAGGCGGCGGTGCAGGCGGCCGAGGCCGGGGCCGCGCAGGCCCGCGCGGCGCTGCGGCGGGTGGAGCTGACGCTCGGCCTCGCCGACCGGCGCGCCGACCTCGTGGACGGCGAGCCCTGCCCGCTCTGCGGCGCCGCCGAGCACCCGTACGCGCACGGCGCGCCGCTCCCGGCGCTGCTCGAGGCGCAGCGCGCGGCCGCGGCCGAGGCGGAGGAGGCGGTGCGCGCGGCCACCCGCGAGCGCGAGGCGGTCGCGGCGCGCGCCTCGGAGCTCGCGGCGCGCGTCGAGGCGGAGCGGCGGGCCGAGGCGCAGGCCGAGGTCGATCGCGCGCACCACGCGGCCGAGTACGACGCGCTCCGCGCCCGGCTGGCGGCGCCGGCGGCCGGCGGCGTCGAGCTGCCGGGGCGCGCCGAGGAGGCCGCCGCCGCCGTCGAGGCCCGCGGGCGCGACGCGAAGGCCGCGCTCGAGGCCGCGAAGGCCGCGCTGGAGGCGGCGCGCGGCGCCGCCGAGGCGGAGCGCGCCGCGCGCGCGGAGGTGGACGCGGCCCGCGAGGCGCACGAGGCCGCGCGGGCGCGGCAGCGCGCGCTCGAGAAGGCCCGGGACGACGCCGCCGCCGCGGTGACGGCGCACGAGGCCGCGGCCGCGCGCCACGCGGCCGCGCTCGGGCGGATCGAGGCCGAGCTCGCCCCCGCGCTCGGGTTCCTGCCGGACTGGCCGGAGGCGGCGCGCCGAGGACCCGAGGCGTTCCGGGCCGGCTGCGCCGCGCGCGCCGAGGCGCACGCCGCGCAGGTCCGGGCGCGCGACGCGGCCGCGGCGGACGTCGCCGCGCGCGCCGCCGGCGCGGAGAAGGCCGCGGCGCTCGCCGCCGAGCGGGCCGGCCGGGCCGCCCGCGCCGAGGAGGCCGCCGCCGGCGCCCGCGCCGCGCGCGAGCGGGCCGAGGCCGAGCGCCGCGGCGTGCTCGCCGGGAAGCCGGCGGACGAGGTGGAGGGCGCGCTGCGCGAGGCGCTCGACCGCGCCCGCGCCGCGCACGAGCGGGCCCGCGCCGCGCGCGCGGACGCCGACCGCGCGCACGCCGCCGCCGCGGAGGCCGCCCGGGCCGCCGCCGACGCGCGCGACGGCGCCGCGGCCGAGGCCGCCCGCGCCGGCGAGGCGCTCGCCGCCGCCCTCGCGGCGCTCGGCGTCGGCCGGTCCGCGCTGGAGGCCCGGCTCGCCCGCGGCCACGCCTGGGCCGCGCGGGCGCGCGCCGACCTCGAGGCCCGCGCGGGGGGGGCGCAGGCCGCCGCCGCGGTGCGCGACGAGCGCCGCCGGCAGGTGGAGGCGCACGCCGCCGGCCGCCCCGCCGGCGACGCGGAGCGTGCCCGCGCCCGCCACGCGGAGGCGGAGCGGGAGGCGGCCCGGCTCGGCGACGAGCACTCGCAGGTGACGCTCGAGCTTCGGCGCGACGAGGACGCCCGCGCCCGGCACGCCGAGGTGTCCGGCGCGCTCGAGGCCGCGCGCGCCGCGGCGGACCGCTGGGAGCGGCTCGCCAAGGTGATCGGCTCGGCCGACGGCAGCCGCTTCCGCCGGTACGCGCAGGGGCTCGCGCTCGACGGCCTGCTCGAGGCCGCGAACGTCCACCTGCGCGACCTCGCCCGGCGCTACGAGCTGATGCGCGTCCCCGGCGCCGACCTCGAGATCCAGGTGGTGGATCACGACCTCGGCGACGAGGTGCGCACCGTGAACGGCCTCTCCGGCGGCGAGCTGTTCCTGGTGTCGCTCGCGCTCGCGCTCGGCCTCGCCTCGCTCTCCACGCGCGCGGCGCACGCGCGGACGCTGTTCATCGACGAGGGCTTCGGCACGCTCGACCGCGACACGCTCGAGCACGCCATGGCCGCGCTCGAGGGGCTGCGCCAGACCGGCCGCACCGTGGGCGTCATCTCCCACGTCCCCGAGCTGCACGAGCGCATCGGCGTGCAGGTGACGGTCGAGCGCGTGTCCGCCGGCCGCAGCCGCCTGGTGGTGCCGGAGCGGTGAGGAGACGGGCGGCGCTTCTACGGGCGGCGAGCGCCCGGAGCGGAATCCTCTCCGGGACGTCCTCCACCGGCCCCGCACGACGGACAGGACTCCAGCGTCACGATTCGCACGAACCACTCATCGGCGCGTGATCGCCGGATGAGGTTCCAGGCGACCTTCGCTCCGCATCGCCGGCATCGCAGCGCCAGCGCCAACCACGCGAGGGCGGCCAGCACGAGCACCGCGCCGACGAGCGGCCACTACACGGGCCCGTCGTCGCTCGCGCCAGCCGGCGCTCGATGCATCGCAGCCGAGAACGCCGCGCATCCCACACCCATGGTGACGAGGAACACCGCCACCTTCCACCGCTGGCGCGTCGCTCGCAACCACGTCGTTCCGGCTGCTGGCTGCGTACGCATCGGGTCGCCTCCCGCTCGGGACCGCGCGCATCCTCACGAATCGTCCTCTGCCAGACACCGGGCCCGGGTCGGTGACTCGGGGTCCCGGCTCGCTCAACGCATCGTGAGTGTACCGCGAGTCATGCCGAGGGTGACCCGGCGCAGGGCGGCACCGACGACCTGCCGCGCGGCGCCCCTCACAGCCCCAGCAGCCGCTCCGCCAGGATGAGCGCGTCGCCCGGCCAGCAGACCGGCGGGCGCGGGCGGCGGACGCCGGGCGCGCCCTCCACGGGCCAGCAGCTCAGCACCGCCCGGCGCCAGCGCTCCGGGACGGCGAGCACGCCGTGCGCGGCGCCGAGCAGCGCGCCGGCGATGGCCGCGTTCGTGTCGGTGTCGCCGCCGCGGCCGACGGTGTCCACCAGCCCCGCCTCGAGATCCGGCGCGTGGCGGAGCTGGAAGAACGCGTTCTGGAGCGCGATCGTCACGAGCCCGGCGCTCGCCTCGAAGTCCTCGGGGGGGCCGGCCCGCGCGGCCGCGAGCGCCTCGCGCACCTCGGGGCCGCAGCCGAGCTCGCCGGCGAGCGCCTCGCCGCGGTCCGCCACCTCGGCGGCGGGCGCGCCGCTCGCGATCGCGAACGCGACGGTGGCCGCGAACACGGCGCTCGCGTCCTGGCACGGCGGGGCGGGGTGGGTGAGCGCGGCGTCGGCGCGCGCCCAGGCGGCCACCTCGGCCGCGGGCGCGGCGTGGCCGGCGATCCCGAGCGGCGACACGCGCATGAGCGCGCCGTTCGCGAGGCTCCCGCGCGGCGCGGCGGCGCGGGCCGCCTCCGCCACCTGCTCGGCCCCGCCGCCCGCGGCCCGGGCGCGCAGCGCCGGCCGGAGCGCCGCGTCCACCGTCCGGCCGACGTCGAACGGCTCCGAGCCGAGCCAGTCGGCGTAGGCCTCCGCCACCCGCGCCGCGTCGAAGCGCCCGAACGCGATCACGGTGCGCGCGAGCGCCAGCGCCAGCTCGGAGTCGTCGGTGGGCTGGCCGGCGAGCGTGCTCCAGTGGCCGCCGTCGGCGAGGTCGCGGACGCCCTGCGGGTGCGCGGCGGCGATGCGCGCGCGGCCGGAGAACTCCACCTGCCCGCCGAGCGCGTCGCCGGCGAGCTGCCCGAGCAGCGCGCCCTGGCCGCGGCGGAGCAGGCCGTCGTCGCGGACGGCGCGCCCGGCGAGCGGCGCGCACAGGCCGGGCGCCCCGGGCCCGTACGCCTGCGCCTCGACCCAGCTCCGCGTCGCCAGCCGCTCGGCCACCGCGGGCGCGCCGCCGAAGCAGAACGCCACCCGCCCCTCGCCCGACGGCCCGTAGCGCACCTCGCGCCCGGCCTCGTCGAGCAGCACGCCGCCGGCGCCGCGGACGAGCGCGTGCCCGGCCGCGACGTCGAGCGCGCGCGGCCGGTGCAGCGAGACGGCGCCGCGCGCCTCGCCGGTGGCGATCATCGCGAGCCGGTAGGCGATGCTGGTGAGCGGCCGGAAGCGCGCGGGCTGCAGCGCCTCGGCGTTGCCGCGCGCCCGCTTCGCCGCCGACGAGGACACGAGCACCACGTCGCCGGCCTGGAGCGGCGCGCGGGAGATGGGCGGCAGCGGCGCGCCATTCCTCAGCACCGGCCCCTCCCCCTCGGCCCAGGCGAGCAGGTCCTCCCCGCCGTGCGGCGCGGTGTGGGCGAGCACCACGCCGAGCACCGGCACGCCGTCCTTCACCAGGCCGATCGACACCGAGGCGCCGCGGTGCCCGCGCTGGAAGTCGGCGGTCCCGTCGTTCGGATCGACGAGCCAGCACCGCCCGCCCGGAAGGGCCGGCGGCCGGTTGCGCTCGGGCCGCTCCTCGCCCACGAAGCCGTCGCCCGGGAACACCGCGTCGAGGATGGCGCGGATGAGATCCTCCGCCTCCTCGTCCGCGGGGCAGTGCCCCGGCTCGCCGCGGGGCCCGCCGGCCCGGAACAGCTCCGCCCGCAGCAGGTCGGCCGCGGCGCGGGCGGCGCGGAGGGCGGCTTCCAGGGCGCGGGCGAGCTCGGTCACGCCTCCATGTGTATCAAGCGCGGCGAGGTCCGGCGGCGGGATCTCATAGCGCCTCCCGTTCGCGTGGGGCCCGTCGCGAGGCACACGATGGCGTCGCCGAGCCGGGCACACGAGGACCGAGCAGCGCAGGCGTGCCCGTAGGCACGTCGAGCAGCGCAGGGACGAGTCTGCCCGGCGCAGGCAGCCAGCGTGCGCCGCAGCAGGGCTCTACGCGAATGGGCGGCGCTGTCCGCCCCGCCCGGCCGCCCTCCGCCACAGGTGGAGCGCGCCCGTGCCCGGTGACATCCGCCCGCCGGGCCCTTAGACAGGAGGCCGGGAGGGGACCGCGTGAAGATCGGCACCTGGAACGTGAACGGCATCCGCGCGCGCGAGGCGCAGGTGGGCGAGTTCATCGCCCGGGAGGGCCCCGACGTCGTCTGCCTGCAGGAGATCAAGGCGCCTCCGTCGAAGGTCCCTCCGTCGCTGTGCGAGCTCGAGGGCTACTGGTGCCTGTGGCACGGCGAGACCGCCTACTCCGGCGTGGCGCTGCTGGTGCGCAAGGCGATCGCACCCGAGCGGCCGGCGTTCGTCCACCCGCCGTTCGACCTCGAGACGCGCGTCGCCACCTGCGAGCTGGGCGGCGTCACGGTGGCCTCGATCTACGTGCCGAACGGCGGCAAGGACCTCGCGGCCAAGCTCCGCTTCCTCGAGGCGATGGAGCGGTTCGCCGCCGACGCGCAGGCCTCCGGGCGTCCCCTGGTGCTCTGCGGGGACCTGAACGTCGCGCGCACCGACATGGACGTTCACCCGAAGGAGCGAAAGGCGGGCGCGATCGGCCAGCTCCCGGAGGAGCGGGCGCTGTTCGAGCGGATCCTGGCGCACGGCCTGGTGGACGTGGGCCGCGCGCTCGATCCCGCGAACGAGGGGCTGTTCACCTGGTGGGCGCCGTGGCGCAACCTGCGCCAGCGGAACATCGGCTGGCGCATCGACTACGTGCTGGCGAGCGCGCCGCTCGCGGCGAGCGCCACGCGGTGCCGGGTGCTGGCCGACTTCGGCACGAGCGATCACGCGCCGGTGGTGGCCGAGTTCCCGGCGCCGTCCCCGGGCGCGGCGAACGGCGCGAGCGCGGCCTCGTAGGCGGCGAGGAGCGGCGGGGGCACCGCCACGCGGCGGTGCTCCACCATCGCCTCCAGCATCTTCGCGTTCGCGGGCGCCTGGCCGCGGAAGTGGTTGTTCGTGACGACGTACACGTCGGGTGCGCGCGGCGAGGCCGCCATCTCGGCGATGCGCCCGGCCCAGGGCGCGAGCTCGTCGGCGCCGTAGAGGTAGTCGTAGCGCGCGTCGCGCGGCGCGCCCTTGCGGAACCAGTCGCGGTAGTTGCGGCCGTGCACGCGCACGTAGGCGACCGGCGCCGTGACCCGCGCCGCCGGCGCGAGCGACCGCTGGAACCGCGGCTGGTCCACGTTCACGAGCGCCACGCCCGCCGCGGTCAGCTCCTCGAGGACCTCCGGGTCGTCCCACGAGGCGTGGCGCACCTCGAGCGCGAGCGGCAGGCCGGCGAACGCGCGGAACAGCCCGCGCAGCCACTCCTCCGACGCCTCGCTCCGCTTGAACGACCACGGGAACTGGAGGAGCGCCGCGCCGAGCCTGCCCTCCTCGTGCAGCCGGTCGAGCGCCGCCCGCGCCTGGGCGACGTCCTCGGCGCCGTACGCCTCGCGCTCGTGCGTGAACCGCCGCCAGATCTTCGCGCCGAAGCGGAAGGTGGGGACCTCGCGCACCCGCTCGCACCAGCGCGCCGCCACGGGCGCCGGGAACGGTCGGTAGAACGTCGCGTCCACCTCCACGGTCGAGAACCAGCGCGCCAGATACGCCAGGCGATCGAAGCGCTTGCCCTCGCCCGGCGGGTAGACCACGCCGGCCCAGTCCCGGTACTCCCAGCCCGCCGGCCCGTAGCGGATCACGCCGGACGCGTAACGCAGGGTGAGCGTCCGTTCAACCCGCGGCCAAGGGACGCGGGGGGAGGACCCGCGTGCGGGTAGAATCCGCCCCCGGCGCGGGAGGCCACTTGCCGGTCGAGCAGAGGAGCGAGCGCACCTGGACGACGTTGCCGAGCACGCCGTGCGCGGCGGGGCGGCGCCACGCGTTCCTCCTGGTGCTGGCGGGCCCGCAGCTCGGGGAGATCTACCCGCTCGCCCCCGACCGCGAGCTCGTCATCGGCCGGCGCGACGACTGCGATCTCCCCATCCGCGACGACGGGGTGTCGCGCCGCCACGCGGCCATCCGCGTCGAGGGCGAGGGCGCGGTGCTGCGCGACCTCGGCAGCGCGAACGGCACCTACGTGGACGGCGCGCGCGCCGAGGGCGAGGTGCGGCTCGCCGACGGCGGCCGGGTGAGCCTGGGCGGCGCGACCGTGCTCAAGTTCGCCTGGGCCGACGAGCTCGAGGCGCGCTGGCAGATGAAGCTCGCCGAGATCGCGCTGCTCGATCCCCTCACCGGCGTGTTCAACCGCCGCCACCTCGACGACCGGCTCGCCGCCGAGCTCGCCGCGGCGCAGCGGCACGGCCGGTCCATGTCGGTGCTGCTGGTGGACGTGGACCGGTTCCGCGCCGTGAACGAGGCGCACGGCCAGGCCGCCGGCGACGAGGCGCTGAAGATGGTCGCGTTCGTGCTCCGCGGCGCGCTCCGCCGCGAGGACGTGCTGGCGCGCGCCGGCGGCGCGTCGTTCGCCGTGATCGCGCGCGAGACGACGCTCGCGGGCGGGCGGGCGCTCGGCGAGCGCATCCGGCGCGCGGTGGCGCGGAGCCGCTGCGCCTGGCAGCCGGAGGGCGGCGGCGAGGCGGCCTCCATCGGCGTGAAGGTCTCGGTGGGCGTGGCGGAGGTCGCCGAGGGGCGCACGCAGCGCGAGGTGATGGAGTCGGCCGGGCGGGCGCTCCAGCTCGCGAAGCAGGCGGGCCGGAACACCGTGGTGGCGATCCCGATGGCGCCCGCGGAGGGGCGGCCTGATCCCGCGCAAGCGGCCATGACGCGCGGCGGCGCGGCGCCTTGACGCTGGGGGGAGGGCCTGCGATCCTCGCGCCGGTCCGCTCCCCGGCGAGCCCGGCGGCGCCCGCTCAGCGGCGCCGCCCGACGGCTCCGGGCGGCGGCGAGCCGGAGGCATCCAGATCATGCGGTCTCACGACGCGCGGGCGGCGGCGATGGGCGGGACGGGCCACGCTGGCGGGGTGATCCACGTCCCGGCGGTGGCCGACGAGCCGTCTCCTGCGCCGGCGGATCTGGCGAGCCTCACGCAGGCGCAGCGCGCCGAGCGCGCGCTGGCCGAGGGCAGGCGCGAGCGGGAGATCCCCATCGAGCGCGCGTTCCTGCAGGCGGCGCTCGACTTCCGGCAGACGCTCCGCGTGCTGGTCTCGGCGGTGGTGCCGAAGTTCGCCGACTGGTGCTTCGTGGACCTCATCGACGGGGACGGGATCCCGCGCCGCGTGGAGGTCGCGCACGGGGATCCGGCCAAGGCGCCGCTCGCCCAGGAGATGCGCTCGATCGCGTTCGGGCCGGGCTGGGCCACCCCCGGCGCGCAGACCATCCGCGACCGCGCCCCGCGCTTGTTCCGGCAGGTGACGACCGAGGTGATGGAGTGGGCCACCCACGGCGAGCGCCACCTGGCGGTGCTGCGCGCCATCAAGCCCAACTCGCTGCTGTCGGTCCCGCTCGTCGCGCGCGACCGGGTCATCGGGTCCATCACGCTCATCCGCTCGAACATGCTCCCGGGCCTCGACGAGGCCGACATGGTGTTCGCCGAGGCGCTGGCCGAGCCGGCCGCGCTCGCGCTCGACAACGCCCGCTGGTACCAGGCCGAGAAGGCCGGGCGCGGGGCCGCGCTGGAGGAGGCGGACCGCGAGCGGCACGATCGCGTGGAGGCGCAGCGCGGGGTGCTGCGGCTGCGCCGGATCGAGTCGGTCTCGGCCAGCCTGGCGTCGGTGCTCGCGCCGCAGGCCATCGCGCGGGTGGCGGTGGAGAACGGGCTCTCGGTGCTGGAGCCGGCCACCGCGATGGTGGTCCGCGCGGCGCCCGGCGCGAGCGTGCTCGAGGTGCTGCACTGCCAGGGCTGGGCCGACGACCTGACGATCGACCTGCGCGAGCTGCGGGCCGACGCGCCGGCGCTGCTCGCCGAGGCCTACCGCATCCAGACCGCCATCTGGGTCTCCAGCCCGGAGGCGCTGGCGCACTCCTACCCCAACGCCGCCGAGCTGGCGCTCCGGGTGGGCGACCGCGCCTGGGCGGCGGTGCCGCTCCGCTGCGACGGCCGCACGGTCGGCGCGCTGGGCCTCGGGTTCCCGCACCCGCGCGACCTCGACGCGGACGAGAAGCGCTTCGTGCTCACGGTGGCGCAGATCGTGGCGCAGGCGCTGGAGCGCGCCCGGCTCCGCGACGAGGCGCGGTAGCCCTTCGGCTCCGCCCGCTCGTCCCGACCCTTCGACTCCGGCGCTCATCCCGACCCTTCGACTCCGGCGAGCCTTCGGCTCGCCTACGCTCAGGGTGAGCGGACCGTTCACCTGCGCGGCGCGGAGTCGAGGGACGCTCAGGGTGAGCGGACCGTTCACCTGCGCGGCGCGGAGTCGAGGGAGGCTACCGCCGGGTCGGGTGGAACGCGCCGGCCGCCTTCAGCACCCGCAGCGCCGCGAGCTGGGCGGTGAGCGACTCGGTGATCTGGCCGACCTCCGCGGTGCGGAGCTGGGCGGTCGCGTCCGCCTGCTCCACCGCGGTGGCGGTGCCGGCCCGGAAGGCGACGTCCACCAGGCGCTGGTTCTCCGCGGCGAGGTCGCGCTGCTCCTTCGCCTTGGCGGCGTTGGCGCGGGCGCTCTCCATGTCGAGGTAGGCCTGCTCCACCTCCTGCCGCGCCTTCAGCTCGGCGCTCGCGCTCGACGCGTTCGCCTCGTCGATCTTCGCGTTCGCCTCGCGGATGTCCGACTCGCGCAGGCCGCCGTCGAGCACCTTCCACTGCAGCGCCAGGCCGGCGGCCCAGGCGTGGTTCGTGCCGGTGAAGCCGGCCTCGTTCGCCAGCGTGTAGCGGCCGAACGCGCCCAGGTTGGGCAGGTAGCGCGCCACCGCCTGGTTCCGGACGCCGCGCTGCAGCTCCACGTTCACGCGCGCCGCCTGCACGTCGGGCCGGTCCCGCAGCGCCGCCGCGACCAGCGCGTCCGCGTCGCCGGCCAGCACCGGCTCGGGCGGATCGACCACGTCGAAGTCCGGCCGCCGGTCGAGCAGCGTCGCGAGCGCGATGCGCGCGGAGGCGAACGCGTTCTGCGAGCGCTTCACGTCCTGCTCGGCGCGGGCCCGGTCGATCTCGGCGCGCAGCAGGCCCACCTTCGCGATGGCGCCGGCCTGGTAGCGCACGCGCGCGTCCTTCTCCTGCCGCGCCGCGATCTCGAGCAGCCGCTCGGACACCTCCATGGCCCGCCGCAGCGACGCCGCGCCGTAGTACGCCTGCGCCACGCCGAACAGCACCTCGCGCCGCGCCGTCTCCACGTTCAGCCGGGCGATCTCCTCGCCGCGGTTCGCGTTGGGGATGGCGAAGAGGAGCTGCGGCGCGAGCAGCGCCTGCGTCGCCTCGACGAGCCCGTTCAGCTGGTCCTGCGCCTGGATGGTGATCTTCGGCGAGCCGGGCCCGAGCGAGCCGGCCGGCAGGACCGCCTCGGTCTCGTTGCGCGTGTAGGTGCCGCTGGCGGTGACCTGCGGCAGGTAGCCCGACCACGCCTTCCAGGAGAGCTCGTCCGCCTGGCGCAGCCGCGCCTGCGCGGCCTTGAGATCCAGGTTCTGCGCGGCGGCGGTGGCGAGCGCGTCGTCGAGCGTGAGCACGGGCAGCGCGCCCGGCGCGGGCTGCCCGGGGGCGGCGGCCGGCGCGCCCTCGGGCGCGGGCGGGGACGTGGGCGTCGAAGGGGTCTCGGGTGCCTGCGCCAGCGCCAGCGCCAGCGCCGCGGTGATCAGTGCGTTCATGCGTCCTCCCGCCGTTCGTGTTGCCTTCCGCCGGCACCGCGGGCCGCCCGCGCGCGCGCCGGTCCGGGCGCGGCGTCCGCCGCCGGCCGGAGCCGCTCGTCGAGGCGCGCCAGGATGCGGACCAGGTCCCGCCGGTCGCGCGGCTCGAGCAGCGCGAGCAGGCCCTCCAGCCGCGCCGAGATCTCCGCGTCGAGCGCGCGCCAGGCCGCCTCGCCGCGCGCGGCGAGCGAGACCCGCACCACCCGGCGGTCGTCGCGGCTCCGCGCCCGCTGCACCAGCTCGTCCCGCTCCAGCCGGTCCACCACGCCGGTGATGGTCTTCTCGGTCACGGCCACGTGCCGCGCCAGCTCACCCATGGTGAGCGCGCCGCCCATGCCGAGCCAGAGCAGCGCGTGCACCTGCACCGGGGAGAGATCGAGCCCGTGGCCGCTGCCGCCGATGGGATCGCGGAGCGAGCCGTGCCGCGACAGGCGGACCAGCAGCTCGCGGACGCGGCGGGCGTCGGCGGCGGGGCCGGAGCGGGCGGGGGTACTCCGCATTGCGGAGCATCCCTAGAGCGGACCGTCGCGGCTGTCAACGACGGCGTCGCGGGCGGGCCCGCCCCGTCCGGGCGGCGCGGGTCAGCGCGCGCCGCCCAGGTCCTCGATCTCCGCCTCGATGTCGCGGCGCTCCGGCGCGTCCGGCTTCAGCGCCAGGAACGCGCGGAACGCCTGGACCGCGCGCTCGCGCTGGCCGCGCTCCTTGTACGCGTACCCGAGGAAGTAGTGCGGCATCGCGTTCTTCGGGTCGTCGCGCACGGCCCGCTCGTAGAGCGGCAGCGCGGCGCGCACCCCCTCCGCCTGGTGCACCTCCCGGGCGAGCGGGTACAGCACCTGCGCCGCCGCCGGGTCGGCCCGCTGCGCGGCGCGGAGCGTCCGCACCGCCTCGGCGTGCTTGCCCAGCCGGCCCTGGCACTCGCCCAGCTCGACGCGCAGGCGGGTGGCGCGCGGGGCGAGCTCGATGGCGCGCGCGAGCGGCGCGAGCGCCAGGTCGCAGCGGCCGTTCGCGGTGTAGAGCAGCGCCGTCCGCTCGTGCGGGTCGGGCAGCGCCGGGGCCGCCGCGGCCGCCGCCTGGTAGGCCTCGATCGCCTCCTGGAGCGCCCCGGAGCGCTCCAGCGCCTGGCCGAGCTGGAGCCGCGGCTCGGGCGCGCCGGGCGAGAGGTCCACCGCCTTGCGGAGCCGCACCAGGGCCGCCGGCGTCTCGCCGCGCGCGAGCAAGGCGCGCCCGAACCAGAGCTGCGCGTCGGCCGCCCCGGGCGCCTCGCTCGTGGCGGCGCCGAGCAGCTTCACCGCCGCCTCGGCGTCGCCCCGCTCCAGCTTCACCGCGCCGAGCCGGGTGAGCGCGGCCGCGTTGCGCGGCTGCAGGTCCACCGCGGCCGCGAGCGCCGCGTCGGCCTTCTCCAGGTCGCGGGCCGACCACTCCAGCGTCCCGAGCGCGAGCTGCGCCTCGGCGCTCCGCGGCTCGAGCGCGAGCGCCCGGACCAGGCCGGCCCGCGCGCCCGCCACGTCGCCGCGCGCCTGGGCGAGGCGGGCCAGGCCCAGCACCGCCGCGGCGTGCTCGGCGTCCAGCGCCAGCGCGGCCCGGAACGCCGCCTCGGCGCCGGCCGCGTCCCCCTCGGCGGCGCGGAGCTCGCCGAGCGCCGCGTGCGCGGCGGGATCGCGCGGGCCCTTCTCGACCGCCTGCGCCAGCGCCTCGCGCGCGGCCGGGAGATCGCCGCGCGCGAGCGCGAGCCGCCCGAGCGCCACCCGCGGCTCCACCGCCCCGGCGTCGCGCGCCAGCGCCTCGGCGTAGGCAGCCGCCGCCTCCTGGGGCTTGCCGGCCGCGGAGAGCGCCACCGCCTTCGCGACGAGGAGCGCGGGCGTCCCCGGCGCCACCCCCAGCGCCTGGTCGGCGAGCCGGGCCGCGTCGAGCGCGCGCCCGGCGAGCGCCAGCGCGCGCACCCGCGCCGCCGCCAGCGCCGGATCCGACGCCGCCTCCGCCGCCACCGGGTCGGAGGCCGCCACCGCCCCGGCCGCGTCGCCCCGGCGCAGCCGCTGGCGCACCAGCGCCGCGCGCGCGGCCGCCAGGCGCGGGTCGGCCTCCAGCGCCGCGAGCAGCGCCTTCTCCGCGTCGGCGGCGGTCGCCGCCGAGCGGTCGAGCAGCGCCGCCTCGACCATGCGCGCCCGGGCCCGCTCCAGCGGCGCGAGGCGCGGCTGGGCGGCGTCGGCGAGCACCGGCGCGAGCTGCGTGCGCGCGCCGTCCACGTCGCCGGCCGCCTCGGCCAGCGCCGCGAGCTCGAGCCGGGCCGGCAGGTAGGCCGCGTCGGCGGCCGCCACCTTCTCGAGCACGGACCGCGCCTCCTCCGGCTTGCCGCGCAGCAGCGCGGCGCGCGCGAGCCCCATGGGCGCGCGCGGCCCCTGCTCCAGGCCGCCGAGCCGCTGGAACGCCGCGGCCGCCTTCACCGCGTCGCCGCGCGCCAGCGCCGCCTCGCCGAGCAGCGCGAACGCCTGCGGGTCCGGCCTCGCCTTCGCGAGCGCCGCCGCGAGCGCGGTCTCGGCCGCGGCGGTGCCGGCGCCCGGCGTGGTCGCGAGCGCCACCGCCAGCCGCGCCTCCAGCGCGGGCAGGCTGCCGGGGTCGTCGCGCTCCAGCGCCTCGGCCGCCCGGCGCGCCTGGTCGAGCGCGGGGCGGGGGGCCGCGTGGCGCCGCTCCAGCGCGGCGACCGCCATGGCGTGCAGCGCGGCGGCCTCCGCCGAGCCGGCGTCCGCCGCCACCGCCTGGGCGGCGAGGTCCAGCGCGCTCCGCTCCGAGGCGTGGTCGCCGCGGGCCAGCGCGGCGCGCGCGCCGGCGAGCTTCTGGACGGCCACCTTGGAGTCGCCGCGGCGCAGGTGCCCGGTGAAGAACCAGCCGTGGCCGGTGAGGCCGGCGCCGAGGCCGACGGCCAGCACGGCGGCGACCGCGAGGCCGGCCGCGAGCGGCTTCGCGAGCCGCCGCGCCAGCGGCTCGCGCTCGCCCTCGACCACCTTGGCCGCCGCCATCCGGTCGCCGAACGGCTGCGCGCCGGGCGGGCGGGCCGCGGCGGGCGGGGGCGCGTGCGCCGCCTCCTGCGCGGCGAGCCGCTCCAGCTCGGCCGCGAACGCGGGCACCGCCGAGAGGGCCTCGAACGTCGCGCCGTCCGCGGAGACGTCCTCGTTGCCGAGCAGCTCGCCCTTCGCGAGCATCTCGGCGATCTGCGCCTCGGTGAACGGGCCGAACACCTTGCCCGAGCGGCGGCGTACCCGGTAGCCGTCGCCGGCCGCCGCATCGGCGGGCCGCGCCCCCTCGCCGAAGAGCATCTCCAGCTCCTCGCTCGCGCCGGCCCGCGCCGCGCCGCTCGGGCCGCCGAACGCCGGGCCGCCCGCGGGCGCGGCGTCGAACGCGGGCTCGGACGCGGCCGCCACGAACGGATCCGGCTCCCCGGGCTCGTCCACCACGATGTCCGCGTCGTCCACCGGGGCCGGCCCGGCGTCGAACCGCTCGGGCGTGGCGCCGGGCGGCGGCGCCGCGGGCGGTTCCGGGAAGTCCACCTCGCCGAAGCCGAGCGGCGCGTCGTCCGCGGCGGCCGGGCCGGGCAGCTCCACCGGCGCGCGCGCGCCGGACGCACCGGTGAAGGCAGGCTCCGGCTCCTGCGCGGGGCCGAGCGCGAACGGCGACGGCGCCTCGGGCGCCGGCCCGAACGCGAACGGCGAGTCCTCGCCGCCTGGGGCCGGGTCGGGGGGCGGGAGCGGGATGCTGCCGGTGCCGGGCGGCGGGGGCAGCGGGATCCCCGTGGCCGCCGCGGGCGGCGGGGCCGCCGGCGCGGGGAGCGGGACCCCGGCGGCGGCAGCGGCTCCCCCGGGCAGGGGAACGGCCGCGCCCTCCTCGTCGGGCCGGCGCACCGGAAAGGACTGGTGACATCTGGGACACCGGACCTTGACGCCGGCCGGCGTGACCCGCGCGTCGTCGATCTTGTACGCGGCGTTGCAGTGCGGGCAGGTCACCCTCATGGCGTCGTCCGGGGCAGCGGGGCTCGTGGTGTGGATCCAGGAATCCCCAGGATTCTCGCGACCGTAACACCGCCCCCGCGCCCCATTCAAGGCGACACCGACGCCGTCCCGTCGGGGCCGCGCACGTGATAGGACCGGGGCATGGCCGAGCTGTCCGAGGCGATCAAGGCACGGCTCCGCGCCTGGACGTTCGCGCTCGGCGGCCCGGGGACGCGCAGCCGGCTCGAGAAGCTCACCCCGCCGCGCAACGAGTACGGGGTCGATCCCTACGGCTTCGACAGCGAGTACGCGGTGGCCGCCATCGCGCCGCTGCTGTGGCTGTACCGCAAGTACTTCCGCGTCCAGGTCCACGGCCTCGAGCACCTGCCGACCGAGGGCCGGGTGGTGCTCGTGTCGAACCACTCCGGCCAGCTCCCCTTCGACGCCGCCATGATCGAGGTCGCCTGCCTCATCGAGCTCGACCCGCCGCGCGCGGTGCGGGCGCTGGTGGAGCGCTGGGTGCCGACGCTCCCGTTCGTCTCCACGTTCATGGCCCGCTGCGGGCAGATCGTCGGGACGCCGGAGAACTGCCGCCGCCTGCTCGCGGCGGACGAGGCGATCCTGGTGTTCCCGGAGGGCGTGCGCGGCCTCAACAAGCCGTTCAGCCAGCGGTACCAGCTGCAGCGCTTCGGCGCCGGCTTCCTGCGGCTCGCGCTCGAGTCGGGCGCGCCGGTGGTGCCCATCGGCGTGGTGGGCGCGGAGGAGCAGGCGCCGGCGCTCTTCGACCTGAAGCCGCTCGCGAAGCTGCTCTCCTTCCCGGCCTTCCCCATCACCCCCACCGTCCTGCCCTTCCCGCTGCCCTCGCGCTACCACATCCACTTCGGCGCCCCCATGCGCTTCCAGGGCTCGCCCGACGAGGAGGACGAGGCGCTCGAGCGCAAGGTGGCGCAGGTGGAGGCGGCGGTGCGTGGGCTGCTCGCGCGCGGCCTGGCCGAGCGCGAGCACGTCTACTGGTAGCGAACATGCCCGCCGACCCCGTCACGTTCCCCGGCATGCCGCGCACCGTCCTCGTCACCGGGATCTCCGGGAACCTGGGGCGCGCGCTCGCGAAGCACCTGCACACCGAGGCGCAGGTGGTGGGGCTCGACCGCCGCGCGTTCCCCGGCAAGCCCAAGGACATCGACCACCACCAGGCGGACCTGCGCAAGGCGCGCTCCGAGGACGCGTTCCGCCGCCGGCGCGTGGACGCGGTGATCCACATGGGCATCATGCACGACCCGCGCATGCCGTTCAGCGAGGCCCACAGCTTCAACGTGGTGGGCACGCAGCGGCTGCTCGAGCTGTGCGTGCGCCACGGGGTCAAGAAGGTGGTGGTGCTCTCCTCGGCGAACGTCTACGGGCCGCGCCCGCAGAACTCGAACTTCCTGCCGGAGGAGACGCCGCTCATGGGCGCCGACCGGGCCAGCGACGTGCGCGACCTCGTCGAGGTGGACATGTACGCGCAGTCGTTCATGTGGCGGCACCCGGAGCTCGAGACGGTGATCGTGCGCCCGGTGAACATCGTCGGCCCGACCGTGCGCAACGCGCCCAGCAACTACCTGCGCCTCGAGTCGCCGCTCACGGTGATGGGCTTCGACCCGATGCTGCAGCTCATCCACGAGGAGGACGTCTGCCGGGCGCTCGTGCTCGCGCTCCGGCCCGGGCTGCGCGGCGTCTTCAACGTGTCCGGCCCGGGTGAGGTGCCGCTCTCGGCCGTGCTGCGCGAGCTGGGGCGCGGGCCGGTCCCGATCCCGCACCCGATCATCCGCCCGCTCGTCCGGCGGCTGTTCGACGCCCGCCTGACCAGCTTCCCGCCGGACGAGGTGGACCACATCCAGTACCTCTGCGTGGTGGACGGCTCGCGCTTCGCCCGGGAGGCGGGGTGGGCCCCCCGTTTCTCCATGCGCGAGACCATCCGCAGCGTGCTGTGAGGGTTGCGCGGCGTTATCGTCGCCCCATGCGTACCCCTGCCCTGCTGCGCCTCTCGGTCCTGTGCGCCGGCCTGCTCGCGGCCGCCGCAGCGCGCGCCCAGGACGTGCCCTTCGAGCCCTCCGGCGAGGTCCGCATCCTGGCCTGGGGCACCATGGGGACGAGCGCCGCCTTCGACGAGGGACGCATCGTCGGGCCGACCGTGAACCTCACCCGGCGCGAGGACGGCACCTGGGCCGGCGACCTCGCCGGCCGCAACGTCTCGCTCGAGATCCGCGAGGGCCGGCTCTCCGGGGCGAACGTGAACCTGGTGCTCACGCAGAAGGGCACCGCGACGCACGGCGAGGGGCTGTTCTACGGCGTGCGCTTCCGCTTCGACCTCGACGGCAAGCGGCTCTCGGCGCGCTTCGGCGACTGCACCGTGGACGCGAAGCGCCTGAAGGCGCCGGGCCAGCTCCGCGGCGACGCGGCCTGCCTGCGGCGCGGCGCGTCCTTCCCGTCGAGCTCCCGCGCCACCGTGCAGCTCATCGGCGACGCCGCGAACGAGCCGCCCCCGCTGCCGCAGCTCGCGCTGGCGCTGCTCGCGACCATGGCCGGCTGAGGCCTTCGAGCCGGCCGCTCATCCCGACCCTTCGACTCCGCCCCCTTCGACTCCGGCCCCTTCGACTCCGGCGAGCCTCTGGCTCGCCTACGCTCAGGGTGAGCGCTCGCGTCCGCTCATCCCGCGCGGAGTCGAGGGACGGGGTGGCGCGCCGCGCGCTTTCCGAACACAATCGGGCCGATGACCGACCGCCTCTGCCGTGGCCTCCTCCCGCAGCGCGGGCTCCGCGCCGTCTTCGTCCGCGTGGGCGACACCGCCCGCATGGCGCGGGTGCTCCACGGCCTCTACCCGACGAGCGCCCACCTGTTCGCCCAGGGGCTGGCGGCCGGGGCGCTGCTCGGCGCGCTGCAGAAGGAGCAGGGGCGCGTGAACTTCCAGATCGAGTGCGACGGCCCGGTGGGCGGGCTGTTCGTGGACGCCGATCGCGACGGCAACGTGCGCGGCTACGTGCGCCGCCCGGCGGTCCACTTCCCGGGGGATCCGGACCGCGCCGCGCGCGCCGCCCTGGGCGGCTCCGGGTTCCTGTCGGTGCTGCGCGACCCCGGGAGCGGCCAGTACTACCGGAGCGCGGTGGAGCTCGAGGCGCTCGACGTGGCCGAGGACCTGCGGCGCTGGTTCGCCGCGAGCGAGCAGGTGGAGACGGCGCTCGACCTCGCGGTGGTGGGGCGCGACGGCGAGCCGCTCGCCGAGGTGGGCGGGCTGCTCCTGCAGAAGCTGCCCGACGGCGACGCGGCCGCGATCGGGGCCGCGCGCGAGCGGCTCGCCGCGGGCGCGCTCCGGGCCGCCCTGGCCCGCGGCGCGACCGCGCAGGAGGTCATCCGCGACGTGGCGGGGGACGGCTTCGAGCTGCTCGCCGACGAGGAGGTCGCGTACCGGTGCGGCTGCAGCCCGGAGCGGGCCCGCGCGGCGGTGTCCGCGCTCGGGCGGGAGGGCATCGAGCAGGTGCTCGCGGAGGAGAAGCAGGCGGTCATCTCCTGCGAGTTCTGCCGCCAGCGTTACGTGATCGGCGAGGCGGAGCTCCGCGACATCGCCCGGCGGCTGGCGGAGCGGGACGCGCAGGGCGGGTAGCGGCGCCATCCGCCCCGCCGCGTGGTAGATTTCGGGCGCCCCGTCACAGGCCGCTCGCGGCCCGAGTCCCGGAGGGACACCATCGCTTCCGCCAAGAAGAGGAAGACCGTCCGCAGGCGCCCGCCCGCCCGCGGCAAGGCCGCGCGCGCCGGCGCCCCCGCGCCGCGCAAGGCCGCGCCCCGCAAGCGCGCCGCGCCCCGCGCCCGGGTGAAGCGCCGTCCCGAGCAGCCGCTCGGCATGGGCGTCGCCGACGGGTTCGCCATGGACCGGCTCGCCGCGCCGGCGCAGCTCCGCCGCGCGCCCAAGAAGGCCATGCGCGAGATCGGCTGGGCCGCGTTCGGCGAGGTGGCCCGGGGCCTCGCGGCGCGCATCCACGAGTCGTTCCGGCCCGACGTGGTGGTGGGGATCGCCAAGGGCGGCGTGTTCGTGGGCGGCGCGCTCGCCGCCGCGCTCGGCGCCGAGTTCCAGCCGGTCCGCATCGAGAAGCGCCGCCGCGACGCCGGCGGCCCGGGCGGCCCCGCCTCCGAGCTGCCGGCGCTGACCGGGCGGCGCGTGCTGGTGGTGGACGACGTGGCCGCCACCGGCGCCACGCTCGCGAAGGCGCGCGCGGTGGCGCGCAAGGCCGGGGCGCGCGAGGTGCGCACCGCGGTGCTGGTAGTGCGCCCGAGCGGCGCCCGGCCCGACTTCCACGCGTTCGAGACCGACGAGCTCATCCTGTTCGCCTGGGACTACCAGCTCGACCAGCTGGGCGCGGCCGTGGACCCGGGCGAGGTCGGCGTCTAGCCGGGCCGCGGCGCCGGAGAGCCATGAAGCGCGTCGTCATCGGCACGGCCGGCCACATCGATCACGGGAAGACCTCGCTCGTCCGGGCGCTCACCGGGATCGACACCGACCGGCTGCGCGACGAGAAGCGGCGCGGCATCACCATCGAGCTGGGCTTCGCGCACCTGGCGCTGCCCGACGGCTCGGTCGCGGGGGTGGTGGACGTGCCCGGCCACGAGCGCTTCGTCCGCTCCATGGCGGCGGGCGCGGGCGGCATCGACCTCGTGGTGCTGGTGATCGCGGCGGACGAGGGGGTGATGCCCCAGACCCGCGAGCACCTCGACATCTGCCGGCTGCTGGGCGTGCCGCGGGGGCTGGTCGCCGTGACCAAGGCCGACCTGCTGCCGGAGCTGGGCGCGGACTGGCTGCCGCTCCTGGAGCAGGACGTGCGCGAGGTGACGCGCGGCACGTTCCTGGAGGGCGCGCCCATCGTCCCGGTCTCCTCCGCGACCGGCGAGGGGCTGGACGCGCTGCGCGCCGCGCTGGGGGCGCTCGCGGCCGAGGTGCCGGAGCGACCCGCCGACGGCCCGCTGTTCCTGCCGGTGGACCGCGCCTTCTCGATGAAGGGCTTCGGGACCGTCGTCACGGGCACCCTGCTGTCCGGGCAGATCGCCGAGGGCGACGCGGCCGCGCTCCTGCCCGCCTCGGCGGGCGGCGAGGGCCTGCGGGTCCGCTCGGTCCAGGTGCACGGCAAGCCCACCCCGCGCGCGCTCGCCGGCCAGCGCACCGCGGTGAACCTGCCCGGCATCGAGCCCGCCGCCATCCGGCGCGGCCAGGTGCTGGTCCACCCGGGCGTGGTCCCGGCGTCCTCGATCATCGACGCGGAGCTGACGCTGCTCGCGGCGGCGCCGAAGCCGCTCCGCCATCGCGCCAAGCTGCTCCTGCACGTGGGCACCACCCAGGTCCCCGCGGTGATCTCGCTGCTCGACCGCGCCGAGCTCGCCCCCGGCGCCACCGCCCACGCGCAGCTCCGGCTGGCCGAGCCGGCCGCGGCGCTGCCGGGCCAGCGCTTCATCCTGCGCGGGTTCGCGGTGCTCGAGGGGCGCGGCAAGACGGTCGGCGGCGGGCGGGTGCTCGCGGTCGCGGCGCCGAAGCGCCGGCGCGGGCGGCCGGAGTCGCTCGCGCAGCTCGCGGCGCTGGCTGGGCCCGACCCCGAGGCGCGCCTCGCGACCGTGCTCGCCATGGCCGGGCCCGCCGGCCTCGACCTGCCCGCGCTGGTGGGCCGCACCGCGCTCTCCCCGAAGGCGGCGCAGGGCACGCTCGACCGGCTCGGCGCGCGCGGCGGCGCGGTGCTGTTCGACCGCGAGCGGCGCGCCTACGTGGCCGGGCCGGTGGCGCAGGAGCTGACCCGCCGCATGGCGGCGGCGGTGGCGGCGTTCCACCGCGATCACCCGCTCGCCGCCGGCATGGGGCGCGAGGCGCTGCGCGGGAAGCTGCCGCCGGTGACCGACCCGCGGCTGTTCCAGCGGCTGCTGGCGCAGGCCGCCGAGCGCGGCGAGCTGGTGGTCGAGGGCGACGTCGTCCGCGAGAAGGGCCACGCCGCCGCGAGCGGCGAGAGCGCCGGCGGCGCGCTGAAGGAGAAGGTGGCCGCCGCGCTGGCGAAGGGCGGGCTCACCCCGCCCTGGCTGGCCGAGCTGCCCGGCGCGGTGGGCGCGAGCGCGCCGGACGTGCAGGCGGTGCTGAAGCTGCTCGCCGCGGAGGGGCGCGCCCTGCGCGTCTCGTCGGAGCTGTACTTCGACGCCGCGGCGGTGAAGGCGCTCGAGGCGAAGCTGGTGGCCTGGCTGAGGGAGCGCCGCCAGATCACCACCCAGGAGTTCAAGGACCTCGTGGGCGCCACCCGCAAGCACGTCATCCCGCTGGCGGAGTACTTCGACCGCGAGAAGGTCACGCTGCGGGTGGGCGAGAAGCGGGTGCTGCGCGGCGAGGGACGCTGATGGCGGAGCGGTTCCAGGGCGGCTCGCTGGTCGTGCGCGATCGCAAGGTCGTGTACGCGAGCGAGGGCGCCGCGGCCCTCGCCGGCCGCACCGTCCCCACCATGGTCGGCCTCGACGTGCTCGACCTGATCGCCCCGGAGGACATGGCGCGGGTGGTCGAGCGCCACGAGCGGCGGCTGCGCGGGGAGGCGGCGCCGGCCGAGTACGAGGTCGGCGTGCTCCTGCCCGACGGCACGCGGCGCGCCGTCGAGCTGCGCGTGCGGGTGCACGGCCGCGACGTCCTGGTCGAGGTGCGGGACGCGACCGCGCAGGCGACCCGGCGGCCGCGCCTGGAGGCGCTCGCGGAGCTGGGCGCCGCGCTCCAGCGCGAGCCCAGCGAGGCCGCGGTGCTGGAGCGGCTGCGCGGGGCCGCGGGCGAGCTGTCCGCGCTGGTGCTGCTGGCGCGCCCGGAGGGCGACGGGCTCCGGGTGGACTGGTCGGCGCTGCCGCCGCCCGCCGCGGCGCGGCTGGAGCGCGCGCTGGAGCGGCCGCTCGACGGCCAGCTCGGGCGCTGGCCGCCCATGTTCCGGCTGGCGTGGGACGCGGGCGCGGCCTACTCCGACGACCTCCCCGCCGAGGCGGCCGCGTTCGTGCCCGAGCCGCGCGCGGCGGCGACGCGCGAGGCCATCGCCGCCATCGGGATCGCCCGCGCGGTGGTGGTCCGGGTGGAGGCGCGCGCCGGCCCGGCGCTGGGCCTGCTCGTCGCGGCGCGCTGGCTCCGGAGCGAGGACGTGGGCGCGCTCCGGCTGTTCGGCGCGCAGCTCGCCGCGGCGCTCGACGCGGCCCGGACCATCGCCGACCTCTCGCGCCACAACGCGGACCTGGCGCTCCTGAACCGGGTCGGGCGGCTGGCCGGGGACGCCCCCGACCTCGACGCGTTCTTCGCCGAGGTCACCACCGTGCTGACGGCCGCCACCGGCTGCGCGGTGGTGGCGGTGTACCTGGTGGACGAGGGCGGCCGCGAGCTGGTCCGGACGTTCGCGAGCGGCACCAGCCCCGAGGTCCAGGCGCGGCTGGAGCGCGTGCCCGTCACCGCGCGCATCGGCGAGGTGCTGCGCGACCGGGCGGCCCGCGCCGTCCCGGTGGACGCCGCCGAGTCCGGCGCCGAGGCGCTCCGCGCCGAGGGGATCCGCGCCGGCATCTGGGTGCCGCTCGTGGCCCGCGGCCGCGCGGTGGGGGTGATGGTGGCCGCGTTCCGCGACGAGCTGGAGGCGGTGCGGCCCTGGCTCGGCCTGCTCGGCGCGGTCGGCCCGCACGTGGCCAGCGCGGTCGAGACGCAGGGGCTGCTGGGCGCGCTCCGCCGGCGCGTGGCCGAGCTCACGCTCATCAACGACGTGGCCATGGGCAGCGCGCAGCTCGATCCGGTGCTGCTGCTCGACACCTCGCTGCGCCGGGTGGTGGAGACGTTCCAGGCGGACACCGGCGCCGCGTTCGTCCGCGAGGGCGAGCGCCTCGCGCTGGTGGCCGGCCACGGCCTCTCCGCCGAGACGCTGCGGCGGGCCTCGCGGCTCGGGCTGGGCGAGTCGCTGCCCGGGCTGGCCGTGAAGCGCTGCGGGCCGGCCCGGTACCCGGACGACGCCGATCCCACCGCGTTCCAGGTGGCTCGGACCGAGGGGCTGCAGGCGGCCATGGCGGTCCCGCTGCTCGCGAAGGGCCAGGCCGCGGTGGGCTCGATCGTGCTCGGGCGCCGCACCGCGCGCCCGTTCGCGGAGCGCGAGGTGACGCTGCTCTCGGCCATGGCGGTGCAGATCGGTGTGGCGGTCGAGAACGCGCGGCTGTTCGCCGACGTCCGCCGCCGCCTCTCCGACCTCGAGGCCGTGCACGCCCTCGCCCTGCGCATCTTCGGGAACGCGCCCGGGGACGTGCCGGCGCTGCTCGACGACGGCTGCCGCGAGGTGACGAGCGCCCTCTCCTGCCGCGGCGCCGCGGTGCTGCTGGTGGATCCGCAGGAGCGCTGCCTCCGCGGCGTGGGCGGCTGGGGCGGGCCGCTGCGCGCGGAGGCGCTGCGCATCCCGGCGGGCCAGGACCTGCTCGCGGAGGACGCGCTCCGCCGCGGCGCGCCCGCCTGGACCGAGGACGCCTCGCGCGACCCGCGCAGCGCGCTGTGCGGCCGCGAGGGCCTGCCGCCCACCGCGCTGCTGGTGGTCCCGCTCACCTCCCGCCAGGCCACGCGCGGCGTCCTGTTCCTGTTCGACGACGCGGGGCGCAGCTTCTCGGATCCGGAGCTGGCGCTCGCGAACGCGCTCGCCGGCGAGCTGGCGGTGGGGCTGGAGAACGCCGAGCTGTACGCCGAGGCCAGCCGCCGGGTCGAGGACCTGTCGCTGCTGAACGAGATGAGCCGCACCGTCGCCGGCTCCCTCGACCTCGACCACGTCCTCTCCGAGGGCGTGGACGCGGCGCGGCGGCTGCTCGGCGCCGCGGTGGGCGTCGTCCACCTCTACGATCCGGTCCACCTGGCGCTGCGCGCCGCCGCCATCAGCCAGGGCGGCGCGGCGGCGCTGGAGCGGGCCTCGGCCGCGCTCGCGACCGGCGAGGGGCTGAGCTGGCGCTCGGTGCGCGAGCGGCGCACGTTCGTGGTCGAGGACGCGGACGCCGAGGCCGAGGGCCTCAACCGGCTGCTGGTGGAGCACCACCGCGCGCGCGCCGCGATCGTGGCGCCGCTGCTGCTGCGCGGCGAGCCGCTGGGCGTGCTGGTGGTGGTGGACACCGCGCGCCCGCGCCGCTTCACGCCGGCGGAGGTGGAGCGGGTCACGGCCGTCGCGAACCAGCTCGCGGTGGCGATCGAGAACGCCCGGCTCTACGCCGAGGCCCGCGGGCGCCTGCACGAGCTCTCCACCGTCATCGACGTGGCGCGGGTGGTGTCCTCCTCGCTCGACCTCGAGGAGGTGCTCTCCGCCGGCGCCGAGCACCTGAAGCAGACGCTGCAGGGCTCCGACTGCACCATCCTGCTCGACGACTACCGGCGGCGCGAGCTGCGGCGCGCCGCGACCCGCGGCGCGCCCATCGGCCCGGCCGCGGTGCCGGTCGCCGACCGGTCGCTGGCGCGCGACGCGCTGGAGGCGCGGACGCCGGTCGCGGGCCGGCTCGCCGAGCCGGGCGTGCCCGACCGGGCGCTGCTGGCGGTGCCGCTCCACGTCCGCGACCACCCGGTGGGCGTGGCGCTGGTGGCGGCCGCCAGCATGGACCGGACCTTCTCGCCCGGCGAGCTGTCGCGCGCCATGGCCATCGCCAGCCAGCTCGCGGTGGCGGTGGACAACGCGCGGCTCTACTCCGAGACGCGCCGGCGCGCCGAGGAGCTCGGGCTGCTCCACGAGGTGGGCCGCTCGCTGGTGGCCACGCTCGACTTCGAGCAGGTGCTCGACGCGGGCGTGCGGAACCTGGCGCGCATCGTGGACGCGCCGCGCGCGGCCATCGCGCTGTGCGCCCCGGGCCGCGAGCAGCTCCAGGTGCGGGCGGCCTGGGGGCTGCCCCAGGCCGCGGTGGGCGTGGACGTGCCGGTGGAGGCGGCCGCCCCGCGCCTGGCCGCCATGGTGTTCGAGCGCCGCGAGCCCATCGCCATCGAGGACGCGGCGCGGGATCCGCGCGTGCGCGAGGACGTGGCCTCGGACCCCTCCATCCGCGCCATGCTCGGCCTGCCGCTGCTGGTGCGCGACCGGTACATCGGCGCGGCGGTGATCGTGGAGACCCGCGGCCCCCGGCGCTTCAGCCCGGCGGAGATCGAGCGCGGGGCCGCCATCGCGAACCAGCTCGCGGTCGCCGCGGAGAACGCGCGGCTCTACGAGGACCTCCGCCGCAGCTACGCCGAGCTGGCGCACGCGCAGCGCCAGCTCATCCAGCAGGAGCGGCTCGCGGCGCTGGGCGAGCTGTCGGCGGTGGTCGCGCACGAGGTGCGCAACCCGCTCGGCGTCATCTTCAACTCGCTCGGCTCGCTGCGGCGCATGCTGCGCCCCCAGGGCGACGCGCGCATGCTGCTCGACATCGTGGGCGAGGAGGCCGACCGGCTCAACCGGATCGTGGGCGACCTGCTCGACTTCGCCCGCCCGTCCACGCCGGAGGTGCGCCCCGAGCCGCTGGACCGGGTGGTGGAGGAGGCGCTCGCCACCGCGCTCGCGCAGAACGGCCAGCCCATCGAGATCCTCCGCGAGGTGGACCCGGCGCTGCCGCAGGTGCCCATGGACGCGCGCCTGGTGCGCCAGGCGGTGGTGAACGTGGCGGTGAACGCGGTCCAGGCCATGCCGCGCGGGGGCCGCCTCACCGTCCGGCTGCGGCGGGACGGGGACGCGGCCGTGCTCGAGCTGGAGGACACCGGCGCGGGCATCCCGGAGGAGGTCCGCGGCCGCATCTTCGAGCCGTTCTTCACCACCAAGGCGAGCGGGACCGGCCTCGGCCTGGCGGTGGTGCGGCGGATCGTCGAGGGGCACGGCGGCGAGGTGGCCGTGACCAGCCGGCCCGGCGCCGGCACCGCCTTCGCCCTGCGCTTCCCGCTCACCCCGCTCGCGGGGGAGGGCGGCGGCCCGGTTGAAAAGGAGGCGGGGATTGGCTGAGATCCCGGGAGGCATGGTCGTCCCCGATCCGCAGGAAGACCCGCGCGCGCCGCGGATCGCCGAGCCGCCCCCCGGCGGCAAGGTGCTCGTGGTGGACGACCAGAAGAACATGCGCGCCACCACCGCCATCCTGCTCCGGCAGGCGGGCCACGCGGTGGAGGAGGCGGAGGACGGCGCGTCCGCCACGCAGCGCGTGCAGCACGAGAGCTTCGACGTCGTGCTCACCGACCTGCGCATGCCCACGGTGGACGGCATGGAGGTGCTGCGGGCGGTGCAGCAGGCCTCGCCCGAGACGCAGGTCATCGTGATGACCGCGTACGGCACCATCGAGTCGGCGGTGGAGGCGATCCGGCGCGGCGCGTACGACTTCCTGGCGAAGCCGTTCAAGGAGAGCGAGGTCCTGCTCCGCGTCTCCAAGGCGCTGGAGAAGCGGCGGCTGCTCGGCGAGGTGAACCTGTTCGCCGAGGAGTTCCGCAAGCGCTACGGCCTGGAGCACATCGTGGGCCGCTCGCCGGCCATGCGCGACGTGCTCGACCGCGTGCTGCGGGTCGCGCCCACCGACGCGACCGTGCTCATCACCGGCGAGTCCGGCACCGGCAAGGAGCTGGTGGCGCGCGCGCTCCACGTCACCAGCCGCCGAAGCGACAAGCCGTTCGTCCCGGTGAACTGCGCCGCCATCACCGACACGCTGCTCGAGTCGGAGCTGTTCGGGCACGCCCGCGGCGCCTTCACCGGCGCCACCCGCGCCCGGCGCGGCCTGTTCGAGGAGGCGAACGGCGGGTCGCTGTTCATCGACGAGATCGGCGAGACCTCCCCCGGCTTCCAGGCGAAGCTGCTGCGCGCGCTGCAGGAGGGCGAGATCCGCCGGGTGGGCGAGTCCAGCCCGGTGCAGGTGAACGTGCGCATCATCGCCGCCACCAACCAGGACCTGCGCCGCGCCATCGCCGAGAGGCGGTTCCGGGAGGACCTGTTCTACCGGCTGAACGTGGTGCCGCTGCGCATCCCGCCGCTGCGCGAGCGCCGCGAGGACGTCCCGCTGCTCGCCGCCCACTTCCTGCAGCGCTTCGTGCAGCGCACCGGCAGCGAGCGCGTGCTCACCCCGGAGGCGGTGGCCTCCCTCGTGGCCCACGACTGGCCCGGGAACGTGCGCGAGCTCGAGAACATCATCGAGCAGGCCGCCGCGCTCTGCACCGGGCGCGAGATCCGCGCCGCCGACGTCCAGGTCGAGGCGCGCGCCGCGCCGGCGGCCGGCGCCGGGGTGACGCTCGCCGACGCGGTCGAGGACACCGAGCGGCGGGCCATCACCGCCGCGCTGGTGCGCTGCGGCAACGACCTCGGCCGGGTGGCCCGCGACCTCGGCATCTCCGGCACCACGCTCTGGCGCAAGATGAAGCGGCTCGGCATCGAGGCCGGCGAGCACACCTCCGCCGGTCCCTGACCGGGTCGCGTGGCCGGAACCCGGGACGGCGTCCGGCGCCAGGGTCGCGTTTCACTTCTGCAGCGGCATCTTGCAGCTCCGAAATCGCGCTGCGACATTGGAGGGGACCGGACCGGGAGTGGTCCGGCGACCGCCGCTGGCAAGTGCCCGGATAGAGGGGCTATCCGCCGGAGCAGGCGCGCGCGTACCGGCTGGCACCGTCATTGCTCTTTGGTGCCGGCGAGAAGTGCAAAGCAGCCTGTTGAAGTAGGTCCCCCCCCGCCACTTCAGCTGCGCTTTGCACTTCTTTTTCTTTTCTCCCGGAAGCGTCCCCATGGCGCAGTGCTTCCTGCTCGTGGATGCGGATCGGAACTTCCGGGAGGCCCTCGCGATCGCGCTCCGGCTGGACGGACACCGGGTCGAGGTGTGCGTGGGCGCCGACGAGGCGCTCGCGCGGCTCGCCGCGGGTGGCGTGGACTGCTGCCTGGTGGACGCCCACATGCCCGGCGCCGACGAGGTGCTCGCGGCGGCGACCGCCGCCGGCGCGCGCCCGGTGATGACCGGCCCCTACGCCGACGTGCTCGAGCAGGCCGCCCGCCGGCACCCGGCGGCGACCGCGCTGCCGAAGCCGTTCCGCGCGGCCGAGCTCGCCGACGCCGGCCGCGCCGCGCACTAGCTGGCCGTCGAGGCGGACGCCTCCCGGAGCCGCTCGCCCCCAGCCCCTCGAACGGAGCGCGGCGGCCCGGTCGCCCCGGCCGCCGCGCGAGAGGTGGGGCGTGCGCCGCCCGCTACAGGATGATGGCGCTCGCCGCCTGGGCCAGCCGCACCATCGGGTCGGCCACCACGCCGAGCAGGACCACCACCGCCACCGCCGCGGCCAGCGCGATGGTGAGCGACGGCGCCGAGAGCACCACCTCGCCGGCCTCGTCCTTCGACGGCAGGAAGTACATGTAGAGGACGACGCGCAGGTAGTAGTACGCGCCGAGCACGCTGGTGAGCACGCCCAGCACCGCCAGGCCGTAGAGGCCGGCGCCCATGGCCGCCTTGAAGATGTAGAACTTCCCGATGAAGCCGGCGGTGGGCGGCACGCCCGCGAGCGAGAACAGGAACACCGCCATCGCGAACGCGAGCGCCGGGCGGCGCCGCGCCAGGCCGGCGAAGCGATCGAGGTCCCACGCGTCGGCCGGCTCGAAGTCGCCCCGGGTCCGGCGCTCCAGCGCGCCGACCACGGCGAACGCGCCGATGACGGTGGCGGTGTAGGCCGCGAGGTAGAACAGCAGGCCCGCGAGCGCCTTGTCGCGCGCGCCCGCCACCACCGCGGAGACCACGCCCACCAGCAGGTAGCCGGCGTGGCCGATCGACGAGTACGCCAGCATCCGCTTCACGCTGCGCTGCGGCAGCGCCAGCAGGTTGCCGAAGATCATCGTGAGCACGGCCAGCGCGGAGAGCACCGTGCCGAGCGAGGTGGACATGGCGGCCGAGCCGCTCTCGGTGGCCAGGAACAGGCGGACCAGCACCGCGAAGGCCGCGGTCTTCACGCCGGCGGCCATGAACGCGGTCACCGGGGTGGGCGCGCCCTCGTAGACGTCGGGGGTCCAGGCGTGGAACGGGACCGCGGCGATCTTGAAGGCGACGCCGCCGGCCACCAGCGCGATGCCGGCGAGGTACAGCGCCGAGCCCTGGCCGCGCGGCAGCAGCGAGAACAGCGTCGAGCCCGAGGCGCCGTAGAGCAGCGCCGACCCGTAGAGCAGCAGCGCCGAGGAGATCGAGCCGAGCACCACGTACTTGAAGGCCGCCTCGGCGGGCTTCTTGCCGCGCCGCAGGAAGGCGGCGAGGCAGTAGGTGGAGAGGCTCATCACCTCCACCGCGATGAACGCGATGAGCAGGTCGGTGGCCATGCCCAGCAGCACCATGCCGGCGGTGCCGAACAGCGCGAGCGCGTAGAACTCGCCGCGCTCGGAGTTGCGGGCGTTCAGCCAGCTCTGGCCCACCAGCGCCGAGAGCGCCAGGCCGGCGCAGAGCACCACCGTGACGAAGGCCGAGAAGCTGTCCACCACCGCCTGGCGCCCGAACACGTTGCCGGGCACCGGCATCCAGGCGGCGTAGGCCGCGGCGGCGGCCGCGAACACCATGGTCAGGTAGGCCTGGTAGGCCCGCCGGCCCGAGGTGAGGAACACCTCGGTCATCAGCAGGACCAGCGCCCCCATCGTGAGGATCGCCACCGGGACCAGCGCGACGAAGTCCTGGGTCGGGAAGCCGCTCATGTCAGTAGTTCCCTCCGGGCTGCTGGAGCGGGACCGGCGCCGGCGCGGGCAGCGGGGCGGGCTCCGCCGCCGGGGCCGGCGCGGGCGCGCGGACCATCACCGCCGGCACCGCGGTGCCCACCTGCGGCCCCTTGCCGAGGCGCGCCTCGGCCACCTGGAAGCGCTGGATGAGCCGGTCCACCGCCGGCTTGGCCGGCGCCAGGAACGGCCCGGGCAGCAGGCCCATCACCACGATCAGCGCGATCATCGGGGCGAGCACGAAGCCCTCGCGGACGGAGAGGTCCGGGAGGTGGTGGTTCGCGGCGTTCTGGTTCGGCCCGAAGAACACCTTCTCGACGAGCAGCAGCATGTAGACCGCGCCCAGGATGACGCCGAGGGCCGCGACCGTGGCGAACACCGCCGAGCCGCCCAGGCGCGAGAGCCAGGTGCCGGACAGGATCAGGAACTCGCCCACGAAGCCGTTCGTGCCGGGGAGGCCGATCGAGGAGAGCGTCACGATCACGAACGCCGCCGCGATCACCGGCACGCGCTTGGCGATGCCGCCGTACTCCGAGATGAGGCGGGTGTGGCGCCGCTCGTAGAGCATGCCGACCAGGAGGAACAGCGCGCCGGTGGACACGCCGTGGTTCAGCATCTGGTAGACGGACCCGGTCATCCCCTCGGCGGAGAGGGCCATCAGGCCCAGCATCACGAAGCCGAGGTGGGAGACCGAGGAGTAGGCCACCAGCCGCTTCATGTCGGTCTGCACGAGCGACATGAGCGCGCCGTAGATGATGCCGATGACCGCCAGCACCGCGACCAGGTTGCGGTGCTGCAGCGCCGCCTCCGGGAAGAGCGGCAGCGCGTAGCGGAAGAAGCCGAACGTGCCCATCTTCAGGAGCACGCCGGCCAGGATCACCGAGCCGGCGGTGGGCGCCTCGGTGTGCGCGTCCGGCAGCCAGGTGTGCAGCGGGAACATCGGCACCTTGACCGCGAAGGCGAGCGCGAAGGCGAGGAACAGCCAGCTCGCCGCGCCGGGCGTCACCGCCAGCGCGCGCCGCGCCTCGACGTAGTCGAACGTGCCGCCGTCGTGGAAGTACACGTACAGGATGGCGAGCAGCATCAGCACGCTGGCCGCGAACGTGTACACGAAGAACTTCACCGTCGCGTAGAGGCGGTTCTGCGAGCCCCAGATCCCGATGAGCAGGTACATCGGGATGAGCATCGCCTCCCAGAACACGTAGAAGAGCACCAGGTCGAGCGCGATGAAGGTGCCGAGCATGGCGCTCTCGAGCACCAGCAGCGCGATCATGAACTCCTTCACGCGGTCGCCCACCGCCTTCCAGGCGGAGAGGACCACCACCGGCATGAGCACGGTGGTGAGCATGAACAGGAGCAGCGCCACGCCGTCGAGGCCGACGTGGAAGCCGATGCCGATGGTGGGCATCCACGGGATCATGAGCTCGAACTGGAACTCGGGCGCGCCGGGGCTCGCGTCGAAGCCGAACCAGAGGCCCAGCGACAGCGCGAACGTGACGAGCGAGACCACCAGCGCGAGCGCCCGGTGCTGCGACGGCTCGTCCCGCGGGACGAGCACCATCGCGAGCGCGCCGAGCAGCGGGAGGAAGGTGACGACGGTGAGCAGGTTCACGAGCTAGCGCCCTCCTGCGCCGACCACGGTCCAGAGGATGACGGCCGCGGCGACCACCATGATCGCGGCGTAGCGCTGCACGTCGCCGTTCTGGGCGAGCCGGAGCACCGACCCGGCGTACCCCACCAGCCGGGCCACGCCGTTCACCACCAGGCCGTCGATGGCGAACACGTCCACGATGCGCCAGAGCAGGTAGGCGGCGGTCTTGAGCGGCTCGATGACCACCATCTGGTACAGCTCGTCCACGCGGAACTTGTCCACCGCGAACTGGTACAGGCGCGGGAACGTGCGGGCCAGGGCCGCCGGGGCGGCGCGGAGCGCGCCCGCGTACATGAGGTACGCGACGAGCGTGCCCACCGCGGCGAGCGCCCAGGCCGCGGCGAACGGCCAGGCCGGGTGCGCGCCGGCGTGCAGGTGGCCGACCTCGTGGAGCCGCTCGGTGCCGGCCGCGAACACCGGCTCGGTGAAGCGCGCGAACACCTCGGCGAGCGGGCCGTGGCCGGGGAGGCCGAGCAGCAGGGCCACGATCGAGAGGATCGCGAGGACCCACAGCGGCACGTACATGACCGGCGACGACTCGTGCGCGTGCGCGGCCGCCGCGGTGCGCGGCTTGCCGGTGAACGTCAGGAAGAACAGGCGCGACATGTAGAACGCGGTGCCGAGCGCGGCGAGCGAGCCGAGCACGTACGCGATCTGGCCGACCTGGTGCCAGGCCGGGTTGTGGCTGAACAGCGCGTTCCCGAGGATCGCGTCCTTCGAGAAGAAGCCGGACAGCGGCACGAAGCCGGTGATGGCGAGCGTGGCGATGCCGAACGTGGCCGCGGTGTGCGGCATCTTCCTCGCGAGGCCGCCCATGTTCCGGATGTCGGTGTCCTCGTGCATCCCGTGCATCACCGAGCCGGCGCCGAGGAACAGGCAGGCCTTGAAGAACGCGTGGGTGACGAGGTGCAGGACGCCGGCCCACCAGGCGCCGACGCCGACGCCGATGAACATGAAGCCGAGCTGGCTGACGGTGGAGTAGGCCAGGACCTTCTTGATGTCGGTCTGGACGAACGCGATCAGCGCCGCGAACAGCGCGGTGGCCGCGCCCACGATCGTGACCGTGGCCATGGCCGCCGGGGCGAGCGAGAACAGGTAGGCGTTGCGCGCCACCAGGTACACGCCGGCGGTCACCATGGTGGCGGCGTGGATCAGGGCGGAGACCGGCGTCGGGCCGGCCATCGCGTCGGGGAGCCACACGTAGAGCGGCAGCTGGGCGCTCTTGCCGCACGCGCCCACGAACAGGCCGATGAGCGCGAAGGTGACGGCGGCCTGGTAGGTGCGGCCGGCGAACACGCCGGTCTGGATCGCGGCGGCGGGATCGACGCCGTGCGCGAGCGACTGCAGGTCGGCGTAGCCGACCGTGCCGAAGATCGAGAACAGCGCGAAGACCCCGATCAGGAAGCCGAAGTCGCCGATGCGGTTGGTGACGAACGCCTTGCGGCCGGCGTACGCCTTGGCCGGGTCGGTGTACCAGAACCCGATCAGCAGGTAGCTGCAGAGGCCCACGCCCTCCCACCCGACGAAGGTGAGGATGAGCGAGTCGCCGAGGACGAGCGTGAGCATCGCCGCGACGAACAGGTTCAGGTACGTGAAGAAGCGCGCGTAGCCCGCGTCGTCCTCGTGCGACATGTACGACGCCGAGTAGACGTGGATGAGCGTGCCCACGCCGGTGACGACCATGATCATCGTCGCCGACAGGCGATCCACGAGCAGGCCCCAGCCGATCGAGACGATCGTGCGGCCGTCGGCGCCGGTCACCTGGATCCAGGGCTCACCCCGGAACCGGAGCACCGTGCCCGTCAGCGCGTGGTAGAACGCGACCGACGAGACGAGGAACGCGCCCACCATCACGCCGATGGCGATCACCGTCACGTTCCCGCGGCCGAGCCTCCGACCGGTGAGACCGTTGACGATCGCTCCCGCGAGCGGGAACAGGATGATGGCCCACAGATAGGACTCTGCCGCAGCGGGAGAGGGTACGATCGAGGGCATAGAGTGGGGCGAAGGATTACCTTCATAGAGCCGCTCTAGCAAGGGTCTTGTCGGCCGAAAACCTCCGGGAGCAAGCGGACATGACCACTCCAAAATTCTCCCCCGGGCCCGCCGGCTCGGCCTTGCGAGGGCTCCCGCGGACGGATCGGCTGGTGGACGCGGCGGATCGCGCCGGCCTGGTCGAGACGCTGGGACGCGGCCCGGTCCTCGAGGCCGTCCGGGCCGAGCTCGATCGCCACCGGGCGGCGGTGCTGGCGGGGGAGCCCTGCCCCTCCCCCGAGGCGATCGAGGCAGGGCTCCTGGACCGCCTCCGGGAGGACGCCCGGGGGTCGCTCCGGCCGGTCGTCAACGCGACCGGCGTGGTGATCCACACCAACCTGGGCCGGGCGCCGCTGTCCGAGGCCGCGATCGCGGCCATGGGCCGGGCGGCGCGGGGCTACGCCAACCTCGAGTACGACCTCGCGGAGGGGGAGCGGGGGGACCGGTACGGCCACGCCGAGGCGCCGCTGTGCCGGCTGACGGGGGCCGAGGCGGCGGTGGCGGTGAACAACAACGCCTCGGCGGTCATGCTGGCGCTCGCCGCGCTGATGGACGCGCCGCCGGATCGGTCGGGCGGCGGGGAGGCGGGGGTGCGCCCGCTGGCCGCACCCGGCCGCGGGGAGGCGGAGCCGGGCCTGCCCGAGGTGATCGTCTCCCGCGGGCAGCTCGTCGAGATCGGCGGCGGCTTCCGCATCCCGGACGTGCTGCGCCGCTCCGGGGCCGCGCTCGTGGAGGTCGGGACCACCAACCGGACCTACCTGCGCGATCACGAGGCGGCGGTCGGCCCGCGCACGCGCATCCTGCTGGCGGTGCACCGGTCCAACTTCCGCCTGTCCGGCTTCGTGCACGACACGCCGCTGGAGGAGCTGGTGGACCTCGGCCGCCGCCGCGCGCTGTGGGTGGTGGACGACCTGGGCTCGGGCACGCTCCTCGAGACGGCGCCGTTCGGCCTGGGCGCCGAGCCGACCGTGCAGGAGCGGATCCGCGCCGGCGCGGACCTGGTGTGCTTCTCCGGCGACAAGCTCCTGGGCGGCCCGCAGGCCGGGATCCTGTGCGGCACGCGCGAGGCGATCGCGCGCGTGAAGCGCCACCCGCTCATGCGCGCGCTCCGGGTGGACAAGGTGACGCTCGCGGCGCTCTCGGCCACGCTCGCGCACTACGAGCGCGGCGAGGCGCTCGAGCAGGTCCCGGTGTGGCGCGCCATCGCGGCCGCGCCGGAGGCGCTCGAGGCGCGGGCGCGCGGCTGGCTCGCGGCGCTCGGGCCGGCCGGCGCCGGCTGCGCGGTGCGCCCGAGCCGCTCGGCGGTGGGCGGCGGCTCGCTGCCCGAGGTCACCCTCCCCACCTCCGTGCTCTCGCTGCCCGGCGCCCCCGACGCGCTCGCCGCCCGGCTGCGCCGCGCGGATCCGCCGGTGATCGGCCGCATCGAGGAGGACCGGGTGGTGCTCGATGCTCGGACGGTGATGCCCGGCGAGGACGAGGCGCTCATCGCGGCGGTGCGGACCGCGCTGGCCGGCTGACGGAGGCCACGGGCCCCGCGGAGCTCCGCTCCGTGGGGCGGGGACGCAGTCCCCGTTCAAACATTGAACCGGTAGCCGATGCCGCGGACCGTCTCCAGGTGGCGCGGCTGCTCGGCGTCGTCGCCGATGTGCGCGCGCAGGCGGGCCACGAAGTTGTCCACGGTGCGGGCGGTGCCGAAGTAGCGCGAGCCCCACACCGCCTCCATGAGCTGCTCGCGCGAGTAGACGCGGTCGGGGTGGGTGACGAAGAACGCGAGCAGGTCGAACTCGCGGCTGGTCAGCTCGAGCGCGCGGCCGTCCACCAGCGCGCGCCGGGCGTCCAGGTCGAGCTCGATCTCCCCCGCCCTGCGGATCGCCTTCGGCTGCGCGCCCTCGCCGCGCGAGCGCCGCCGGCGCAGCAGCGCGTCGATGCGCGCGAGCAGCTCCTTCAGCCCGAACGGCTTGCCCAGGTAGTCGTCGGCCCCGAGCTGCAGCCCGGCGACCTTGTCGGTCTCCTGGTTCTTCGCCGAGAGGATGAGGATGGGGAGCTCGGGGTCCTCCTTGCGGATCTCCCGGATCACCTCCAGCCCGCCCATGCGCGGCAGCATCACGTCCACCACCACCAGGTCCGGCTGCTCGGTGCGCGCCAGCTGCAGCCCGGTCTCGCCGTCGCTCGCGGACCGGACCGTGTAGCCCTCCATCCCGAGGTTGAGCTGCAGGCCGCGCAGGATGGACGGGTCGTCCTCGATCACCAGGATCCGCTCAGCCATGGGTCCCTCCGGCCACCGGCAGCGCGATGACGAAGGTCGCGCCGCGCCCGGGCTCGCTCTCGACCGACACCTTCCCGCCGTGCCCGATCACGATGTGCTTCACCATGGCCAGCCCGAGCCCGGTGCCCTCCACCGTGCGCTTGAGCGGGTCGGAGGCCCGGTAGAACTTGTCGAACACGTGCTTCTGGTCGCGCTGCGGGATCCCGGGCCCGTTGTCGGTCACGGCGATGGTCACGGTGGGCCCGCTCGCCACGGCCGAGAGCCGGATCCGCTTCTCCGCCCCGGTGTACTTGAACGCGTTGTTGAGCAGGTTCAGCACCGCCTCGACCAGGGCCGAGCGGTCCGCCATCACCGAGGGCAGGCGCGACGGGAGGTCCAGCTCGAGCTGCACCGGGTGGTGCAGCTGCTGCGGCTCGAACGCGGCGAGCGCCGCGTCCAGGATCGGGCCGAGCGGCTGCCGGGAGAGCTCGTACACGCGCCGGCCGGACTCCATGCGCGCCCAGTCGAGCAGGCGGTTGATGAGCCCGGAGAGCCGCGCGGTCTCCTCCGCGACGATCTCGAGGGCCTCGCGCTGCCGCTGCGGGTCCTGGAGGCGGCCGAGCTGGAGCGTCTCGACGAACATGCGGATGGAGGTGAGCGGGGTGCGGAGCTCGTGGCTCACCTTGTTCACGAAGTCGGTCTGCAGCTTCGCGACGCGCGCCTCTCGGAACAGCACCGCCAGGGTGGCCGCGCTGCCGATGATGGTGGTGCCGACCAGCGAGACGATCAGGATGCCGAACAGGTAGTCCCGGGCCACCGAGCCGTAGACGAGGATCAGGATCCCCACCGTCAGCATGAGGGCGGCGGGCACGAAGACGAAGCCGATGATGAGCGGAAGGACGTGGCGGAGCTTCAAGGGGCCCTCTGGCGCGGCATCTTAAGCCGGGCTGCCGCCCGCCGCCTCCGCCCCGGAACGCCCCGGTCCGCCCGCCCGCGGCGGCCGGGCCGCCGCCCGCCCGGCCGGCGCGCCGGAATTGGCCTCGCGCGTCAGGGCCGATTGATCGCGGCGAAATCACTGCGAGGGCCCTGCGCAATCCTGGCGCCGCCGGGGCGGCCACCACCCGCGGCGGGGCGCCCGGGCCGCAAGCCCTCGCCCGCACGGCCGCGATCCGGCCGCGCGCCGGCGCCCCGGGACGGCTCGCCACCATTGGCTAGCGCCCGCGGGGAACGCCGCTGCAGGACGGACCGCGCGATTGCGCGCACCGCGCAATCCCCGCGGCGGATCGCCGCGGGGTGCCCGGCGCGGCGATCGCGCGAAACGGCCGCCAGATCGCGGTCCCACCGCGGCGCGCGCACCGCGACGCGCGGCGAGGTCGTTGCGGGCGGCCAGGATTGATTTGCGTCACCCGGGGCCTCCAGATTGCGGCCTGGACAGAATCGCCCACCCCCGTTCCGCGGAGCGCGGCGAGGGGTCGCAGGCCCGAAAGGCGCGAGATCTCGCTGTATTGCGCGAACGACGCCGCCGACCGCAGGAAAAATACGCAATCGTCTGGCCAATGAGTCTCGCCTTGGTAGACTCGCGCCGCGATCGGATTCGGGGGCGCTATTGCCCTATCCACGCTTGGGAGCTTCACGCCATGCAAAAACTGATGCGGTACAGCGGCGCGCTGTTCTTCGCCGGCGTGCTCGCGCTTGCTGGGTGCAAGGGGTCGGACGGGAGCGTCGGGCCCCAGGGTCCTCCGGGCCAGGACGGCACGGACGGTACGAACGGCCAGAACGGCCAGAACGGGCAGGACGGCAAGGACGCCGCCGCCATCGCCAAGCCCGAGTCCTGCGCGGTGTGCCACGCCACGGCGGGCACGCAGCACCAGGCCATCTACGACAACTTCGCCGACGGCCTGAATCCGGAGACCACGAAGCTGGTGATCTCCGGCATCACCGTCGCCAGCGCGCCGGGCGCCACGGAGGGCACCTTCAACTCCGTGCTGACCTTCGACGTCACCTACAACGGCGCTCCGTACACGGCCGGCATCGGCGCCCTGAAGCAGAAGCGCTTCACGGCGACGCAGTACGACGCCGCGCTCGGCTTCGTGACCGCCACCGCGTTCAGCTGGGGCACGCCGGCCGCCGTGGACGGCGTTCCGGGCCGGTACACCTCCACCGCCTCGGGCGTCGCCTTCGCACCCGAGAGCTCGAACGCGTTCGTGTACCTGTACCTCGGCGACAAGCTGATCCTGCCGGCCGAGGGCCACTACAACCTGATGGACAACGTGGCCAGCGCCGGCGTGAAGTACGGCACCTGGACCTACTCGTCCGTCGCGAACGTCTCCGGCTGCGAGAAGTGCCACCCGGCGCCGTACGCGAAGCACGGCTACCGCCAGGCGACGGTCGCCGGCCTCGAGGACATGGTGGCCTGCAAGGCCTGCCACACCGACCAGCGCGAGGGCACGGACTTCGTCTTCCAGATCCTCGGCGACGACCCGGCCGCGGCCGCCGCGCTCACGGTGGACGCGGAGGGCGAGACGATCTACAGCGCCGAGCAGCAGACGAAGTACGCGTACGTCGCGACCATCGTGAACGACACGCACATGTCGCACGCGATGGAGTTCCCGTACCCGCAGACGATGGCGAACTGCGTGATGTGCCACGAGGGCAAGCTCGACCGGATCCTCACGCAGCAGTACTTCACGCTGAAGACCTGCAAGAGCTGCCACCCCGTGGTGGGCACCGAGGCGAACGCCCCGGCGCTCAGCGCGATCGTCCCGCACAACATCGACTACTACACGTACACGGGTGACTGCAGCGAGTGCCACCGCGACGTGAACGGGATCGCGCCGAAGTTCAGCCAGATCCACCTCGGCTACGACCCCAAGATCTACGCGAGCGCGGGCGTCAAGCACTCGGCGAGCTTCACGACCGCCATCGACGGCGTGACCTTCACCGCGGCGACGAACGTCCTCACGGTGGACTTCTCGGTGGCCGGCGCCGCGGCGAACGCGCTCGTGAAGCCGACGGTCGTGGTCAGCCTGTACGGCTACGACACCAAGGACTTCATCGTCAGCGGCCACGGCTCCACCGGCGGCCTGCGCAACCTCGAGTGGACCGAGGCGGCGACGAACAACAGCCCGCGCCTGGCGGTCGCCCCCCTGGCGACGGCCGGCAACACCGCGTGGACCGCGACGGCCGACCTGTCTACCTGGGCGGACCTCATCGCGAGCGGCGTCGTGAAGCGCGTCGAGGTGGTCGTCCTGCCGGTGGTCGGCCTGGACCAGACGGCGGCCGTCTCCGACACGAACCCGGAGATCGCGGTCGCCGGCGTGTCGAAGACCGTGGACCTCGCGGCCGGCGCGCTCGTCGCCGACGACGCGGCCTACGGCCGTGACATCGTGGCGACGTCGGGCTGCAACAACTGCCACGACGCGCTCGCCACCTCGTTCCACCACCCCGCGTACGGCGCCGCCGGCGTCGTCGGCTGCCGCGCCTGCCACGTGGTCGGCAGCGGCGGCTCGCACCTGGAGATGCAGTCCCGCTCGATCGACTCCTACGTGCACGCCATCCACTCGTTCCAGGCGTTCGACATCCGCAACGTGGACTTCGCGGATCCGGTCGCGGCGATGGAGTACGAGCACCACGTCGGCTCGACCTACCCGAACTTCACCATCCTGAACTGCCGCTCGTGCCACGAGGCCGGCAAGTTCGAGGTGCCGGACCAGCAGCTCTCGATGCCGAGCCTGCTCTCCGCCTCCGCCACGATCACCGGCAAGGATCGCGCCATCGGCACCGTCCCGATGTACGTGACCGGGCCCGGCTCGCGCGCCTGCGGCTCCTGCCACCGCGCGCAGATGATCAACGCCGACGCGGCGGGCGACCTCGCCTCGTTCAACGCGCACACCGCGACGTTCGGCACGATGGTGGAGACGTCGTCCGCGACGTCCTCCACGGACTTCCTCGACGCCGTGACGAAGCTGTTCGCGCAGTTCCAGTAGGCGACCCGGGCGAGGTGGGCTCCGGCCCGCCTCGCCCACGCTGAAGTCGCAGCGACGAAGTGAAGAGAGGCGAGCCGGGTGACCGGCTCGCCTCTCGCAGTTCCAGGGTGCGCGGCCGGTCCTCAGCCGTGGAACGGCCGGCCCGTCCGGCCCAGCTCGGCGAGCAGCGGCGCCGGCTCGAAGCGGTCGCCGTGCCGCGCGCGCAGCTTCTCCATCCGCTCGAGCAGCGCCTTCGTGCCCACCGCGTCGGCCCAGCGGAACGGCCCGCCGCGGAACGGCGGGAACCCGAGGCCGAACACCGCGCCGACGTCGCCGTCGCGGGCCGAGCGCAGGATGCCCTCGCCCAGGCAGCGGACCGCCTCGTTCACGAGCTGCAGCACCAGCCGCTCCTGGATCTCGTCGGCGGCGACGCGCTTGCGGCGGCGGCCGCCGGGCAGCAGGTCGTAGACGGTCTCGTCCACGCGCTTCTCCTTGCCGCCGTAGGTGTAGAAGCCCTTGCTGTTCTTGCGGCCGAGGCGCCCGGCCTTCACCACGTCGTGCAGCGCCGCGGGCGGCGCCATGCGCGCCCCGAACGCCTCCTGCAGGATCTTCCCGACCTTGTCGCCGACGTCGATGCCCACCTCGTCGAGCAGCGTGATGGGGCCCACCGGGAACCCGAACGCCACCAGCGCGTGGTCCAGGTCCTCGATCGCCGCGCCCTCCACCAGCAGGTGCGCCGCCTCGTTCATGTACGGCGCGAGGATGCGGCTCGTGTAGAAGCCGGGCCCGTCGCGCACGACGATGACCGTCTTCCCCTGCTTCTTGCCGAGCGCGACCGCGGTGGCGGTCACCTCCGGCGCGGTGCGCGGGGTGACGATCACCTCGAGCAGCGGCATCTTGTTCACCGGCGAGAAGTAGTGCATCCCGAGCACGGTCTCGGGGTGACGCGACGCCTCGGCGATGCGGCCGATGGGGATGGACGAGGTGTTGGAGGCGAAGATGCCCCCCGGGTTCACCGCCTCGAACGCGCGCACCATCTCCTGCTTCAGCGAGAGGTCCTCGAAGACCGCCTCGACGAGCACGTCCACCCGCTCCAGGCCGGACCAGTCCGTCGTCGTGGTGAGGAGGCGCAGCTTCTCGGCGCGCTCCAGCCGGTCGATGGACCGGCGCTTCACCCGCTCGTCGAGGACGCCGCGCACCGCCGCCACCCCTCGCGCCGCGGCGGCGTCGTCCCGCTCGCGCAGGCGCACCGGGAGCCCGGCGTTCACGGTCACGTAGGCGATGCCGCCGCCCATCAGGCCGCCGCCCAGCACGCCCACCACCGAGACCGGGCGCGCCTTCACCGCGGGGTCGTCCACCCCGTTGTCCTTCTTGAGCGCGGTGGTGGCGAAGAAGATCTCCATGAGCCGGCGCGCCTCCGGCGTCATGGCGAGCTTCCCGAACAGCTCCGCCTCCTTCTCCAGCCCCTTCTCGAAGCCCTTCGCGTACCCGTACTCGACGGCCTCGAGCGCGCGCAGCGGCGCCGGGTAGTGCCCCTTCGTCTTCGCGAGCGTGAGCTTCCGCGCCTGGCGGAACAGCACCTCGCGCCCGAGGAAGTTCTCCTCCAGCGCGGCGCGGGTGACCCGCTCCACCGCCCCGCCTGCCCGGCGCGGGGCGCGGCGCAGCTTGCCCGAGGCGAGCGCGGCGGCGCGCTCCTGCGCCACCTGCAGCAGCAGGGGCGGCGGGACCGCCTCGTCCACCAGGCCGAGCTTCAGCGCCTTGCGCGCCTTCACCGTCTTGCCGGCCAGGATGAGGTCGAGCGCCGGCTGGATGCCGATGAGGCGCGAGAGCCGCTGCGTCCCGCCGCCGCCGGGGATGAGCCCGAGCTGCACCTCGACGAGGCCGAGCGACGTCTTCGGGTGATCGGTGGCGATCCGGTAGTGGCAGGCGAGCGCCCACTCCAGCCCGCCGCCCAGGCAGGCGCCGTGGATGGCGGCCACCACCGGCTTCCGGCAGCGCTCCACCCGGTCGAACAGCGCCTGCCCGTCGCGCGAGAGCCGCTCCGCCTCGGCGGCGTCCTTCGCGCCCTGCATGAGCTCGACCTTCGCGCCGGCCACCCAGACGTCGGGCTTGCCGCTCGCGACGACGATCGCCTTCACCGCCTCGTCCTTCTCCAGCCGGTCGAGGTGGGCGGCGAACTCCCGCATCGCCTCGGGGTGCACGGTGTTCACGCGCTCGCCCGGCTCGTCGAGCACCAGCGTCGCGACCCCGCCGGCGACCTCCACGCGGAAGTACCGCGACGCGCCCTGGCCCGCCGTCATCGCCTCAGCCGACATCATGCGTCCCTCCGTGCACGCCGGCGCGCCGCCGAGGGGCGGGCGCCGGGGGCGAGTCACTCCCGCTCGAGCACCACCGCCGCGCCCAGGCCGCCCGCCGCGCACACCGTGAGGAGCGCGTGCTGCCCGCCGCGGCGCCCCAGCTCGCGGAGCGTCTGCAGGATCATGCGCGCGCCGGTGGCGGCGAACGGGTGGCCGAGCGCGATCGAGCCGCCGTTCACGTTCAGCTTCGCCGGGTCCACCTCGCCGAGCGGCGCCGACCGGCCCAGCTCGCGCTCGGCGAAGTCCTTGGACGCGAACGCCTGCAGGTTGGAGAGCACCTGCGCGGCGAACGCCTCGTGCATGTCCACGAGGTCCATGTCGGCGAGCCGGAGCCCCGCCCGCTCCAGCGCCACCGGCGCCGCGTAGGCCGGCCCCTGCAGCAGCTGGTCGCGCGGGTCGAGCGCGGCGTAGGCGTAGGCCTTCACGAACCCGAGCGGCCGGATCCCGAGCGCCTTCGCCCGCTCCTCGCTCATGAGCACGAGCGCCGCCGCGCCGTCGGTGAGCGGCGAGGCGTTGCCGGCGGTGATGGTCCCGTAGCGCCGGTCGAACACCGGGCGGAGCTTCGCGAGCGCCTCGACGGTGGTGTCCTTGCGGACGATGTTGTCGCGGGCCGCCACGTGGTCGTACCGCGGCGGCACCGGGACGTGCATGACCTCCTCGTCGAAGCGGCCCGCGTCCCAGGCCTCGGCGGCGCGGCGGTGGCTCTCGTAGGCGAGCCGGTCCTGCGCGGCGCGCGAGATGCCGTTCACCTGCGCCATCTTCTCGGCGCTCTCGCCCATGGTGAGCCCGGTGGTCGGCTCCTTGAGCGCGGGCGGCGTGGGGGTGAAGTCCCTCGGGCGCAGGCCGGCGAGGATGCGGGCCCGGTCCGCGAGCGTGCGCGCGCGGCTCAGCTCCACCAGCGCCTGCGCCAGCGGGCGCGAGGCGAAGATGGGCGCGTCGGAGACCGACTCCGCGCCGCCGGCGATGGCGCAGTCGGAGTGGCCGAGCCGGATCTGGTCGGCCACGTCGGTGGCCGCCTGGATCGACGTGGCGCAGGCGCGCGCCACGGTGTGGGCCTGCACGCTCCGCGGCAGCTGGGTGCGCAGGACCATCTCGCGGCCGATGAGCGTGACCGTGGGCGAGGGGATGACCTGGCCGAAGACGACCGAGTCGAACGCGTTCGGCGGCAGCCCGCTCCGCACCACCAGCTCGTTCACGAGGAGCGCGCCGAGCTCGGTGGCGGAGAGGTCCTTGAAGTCGGTGCCCGCCTTGACGAACGGCGTGCGGAGGCCGGCCACGACCGCGGCCCGCCGGCCGGGCGGAGGAGAACCGTTCATGCCCATGAGCGCAGCTCCGGTTGACTCGGGAATCGGTCGGTTGCCTGGCCAGATTTAGTGAGCATGGCGCGAAGCGTCAACCAAGGACCGCTCCTCCCCCCGTGGGGGATCGGGGTGTGGGGGATGGAGCCGGCGGGCGCCCTTGCGCACGTCAGGGGGGCCGGGCACGATTCATTCATGAGGCGCTCTCGCCAGCTGAAGCCACTTTCGAGCGAGCACCACCAGGCCATGCTGGTCGCGTTCCAGCTCAAGATGGGGCTGGCCGGCCACCCGGAGAGCGCGGGCGCGCCGAAGGACCTGCCGGGGCTCCTCGCCCTGGCGCGGCGCTTCGACGAGCAGGTCTTCCGGACGCACAGCCGCACCGAGGAGGACGTGCTCGGGCGGCACCTCACCGGCGCCGACCTGCACCGGCTCGGCGCGGAGCACGCCGAGCTGACGCGGCTGCTCGACAGCGCGCGGACGGCGCGGCCGCCGGAGCTGCGCGCCGCGCTCACCGCGTTCGCCGAGCTCCTGGAGCGGCACGTCCGCTGGGAGGAGCGCGAGGTGTTCCCCTACGCGGAGGACCACGTGGACGAGGAGACGCTCGCCACCATCGGCGGCGAGCTGGAGCTCCGGCTGGTCCTGGCGCGCACCGAGGCCCGCGCCCAGCGCCGCTGAGCGCAGCGCTACTCCGCCTCGGGCGCGCCGCCGCTGCGCGCCACGTCCTCGCTCTTGACCTTGCCGGGGTCCATCCCCTGCGCGCGCTTCGTCATCTGCGCGAACAGCTCGTCGAACGGCGGCGCCGCCCCCTTCATGAAGCGGAGCGGGTTCACCCGCGCCACCACGAAGTTCTTGAGGTAGGGCGAGTCGAAGCCGCGCGCCTTGAGCCGCGCCACCGCCTCCCCCACCGCGTCGTCGAACGCGAGCACCACGCCGGCGCGCCGCTCGCGCTCGGCCAGCGCCCGGGAGAGCCTGTCGTCCGAGAGCGCGTCCACCTTCCGCAGGATGGGCGCGTAGGCGCCGCCGGACAGGCGCGGCCGCTGCTCGTACGCGAAGCCGAGCGTGACGAGCGCCGGCTCCTCGAACTCGAGCGCCATCTCGCTCTCCTTCGGGTCGAGCGCGCCGGCGAGGTCGCGGTACATGCGCACCACCTCGAGCGCCTTCTCGCGGAGGTTGTGCGCCTTCTCGATGTTGAGCGCGAGGATCTGGTACGCGACCTCGCGCTCGGGCACGAGCAGCGCGAGCACCGTCCTCGCCCCGAGCTCCTTCAGCGCGGTGAGCCGGTGGCCGCCGTTCGGGGTGAGGTATCGCTCGCCCTCGCGCACCGCGACGATGGGGTCGAGGTAGCGGCGGGTCTTGTCCATGGCGAGCGTGAGCTTGCGCACGTGCGCGTCGGACACGTCGCGCTGGAAGGCGGTGCGGTCCACCTTCTCCACCGGCAGCGCCACGAACAGGAGCGGGTGGCCGCCCAGCGGCTCGCGGTACGCCGCCAGCACCGCCCCGCCGTCCGCCTCCACCGCGCGCGCCAGCGCCTCCAGCTCCGGCGGCCGCTCGGCGAGCGCCACCTGCTGGGCGGTGAGCTCGGTCGGCTTCAGCGTCACCCCCTTGCGGGCGCGGGGACGGCCGGTCTTGGTGACCGGGCGCTTCTTCTTCGTGGCGGCCATGGACGCATGGTAACCGGCGGCGCGACACGGGGGTTGCCCCCGGGAGGTCCGGGCCGCAATATCTCGCCCCCGTGATCCAGGTCCACGCCCTCGCCAAGCACTACCGCGTCGCCCGGCGCCCGCCCGGCCTGGCCGCCGCGGTGCGCGCGCTGTTCCACCGCACCTACGAGACGGTGCGCGCGGTGGACGGCATCGACTTCTCGGTGGGTGAAGGCGAGCGGGTGGGCTTCCTGGGGCCGAACGGGGCCGGCAAGACCACCACACTGAAGATGCTCTCCGGGCTGCTGCACCCCACCGCCGGCGAGGTCACGGTGGGCGGGCACGTCCCGCGCCGCCGCGAGCCGGCGTTCCTGAAGGCCATCACCCTGGTGATGGGCCAGAAGCAGCAGCTGATCTGGGACCTGCCACCGGCCGAGACGTTCGAGCTGAACCGCGCCGTCTACGACATCCCGCGGGCGCAGTTCCAGGAGACGGTGGCGGAGCTGACCGAGCTGCTCGAGCTCGGGCCACTCGTGCAGAAGCCGACCCGCCAGCTCTCGCTGGGCGAGCGGATGAAGTGCGAGCTCGCGGCGGCGCTCCTGCACCGGCCCCGGGTGCTGTTCCTCGACGAGCCCACCATCGGGCTCGACGTCTCCATGCAGGCCACCGTGCGCCAGTTCGTGAAGGCGTACAACGAGCGCTACGGCGCCTCGGTGATCCTGACCAGCCACTACATGGAGGACGTGCTGCAGCTCTGCCCGCGCGTGGTGGTCATCGACCACGGCCGGCTGATCTACGACGGCGACCTGCGGGCGCTCGCGCACCGGGTCCGCCCGGACAAGCGGATCGTGCTGCGGCTCGCGAGCGGCAACGGCGCGGCGCCGTCGGGCGGGGAGCTGGCGCGCTTCGGCCAGGTGGTGTCGGCGGAGCCCGGCAGCGCCACGCTGCAGGTGGCGGCGGAGGAGGTCTCGGCGGTGGTGGCCCGGGTGCTCGCGGCCATGCCGGTGACCGACCTCACCGTGGAGGATCCGCCGCTCGAGGAGGTCTTCTCGGAGCTGTTCCGCGCCTCGCGGCTGGCGGCGGAGCCGGCGAAGTAGGACCTCAGCGCTCCTCGTCGCGCGGCGGCGGCACCGGCCGCCCGGCCGGCGCGAGCACCTTCACGGTGGAGGCCTCGCCCAGCGCCAGCCCGTCCCCGCGCGGCTCGGCCCCGGTCACCTCCACCACGTCGCCGCGCAGGAGCCGCTCGAAGGCGCGGTTCCCGGGCCGCACGTGCTTCTCCTGCAGGCTGAGGCCCATCCGGCCCTCGGGGCCGCAGCCCATGTAGCGCAGGCGGCCCTTCGAGGGCAGCGGCTCGGAGACGATGCGGAACACCCTGCCGGCGGGCGGCGCCTGCCAGGCCTCGCCGGGCGCCGCGACGAGGAGGTAGCTCATCTTCACCGCCTCCCGGCGCAGCCCGGCCGCCTTCGCGATCTGCGCCACGAGCGGCGGCGGGTCCACCGGCCGCTCGGCGTGGCACCAGTCGGTCTCGCGCAGCAGCGCCGGGCACGGGCCGCGGAACAGGCAGGGCGCGCGGATCGCGGCGCCGCGCTCGACCAGGAGATCGCGCACGCGCAGCAGCGCCCGCGAGGTGTCGCGGAGCGCCGGCTCGACCACCAGCAGCGAGCCGCCCGGCGCCACCAGCCCGAGCGCCTCCTCGAGCAGCCCGGCGCGGCGCCGGTCCTCGTCCTGGCCCTTCCACAGCTCGTTGAGGACGTGGCCCATCGAGACGAGGTCGAAGCGGCGATCGCCGGCGAGCGCGGCGAGGCCGGCGCGGGCCGGGTTCCACTCGCGGGTGGCGAGCGGCTCGCCGGCGTGGCGGGCCAGCTCGCGCGCGGCGGCGAGCGCGCGGGCGGAGCGGTCGGCGGCGGTCACCTCCGCGGCGCCGGCGTCGAGCGCGGCGAACGCCATGGGGCCGGGGCCGCTGCCCAGGTCGAGGACGGCGCGGGGGCGCCGCGGCAGCTCCGAGAGGATCCCGCGGGCCTGGAGGTACGAGACCGGCCAGTAGAACAGCAGGTAGGCGCCGAGCAGCCGCTCCTCGTCCATGTAGCGGGCGCCGGCCAGCTCCCGGTCGCGGGTGAGGCCGCGGGAGAGCCGGGCCACCGCCGCCCCCACCTCGCGCAGCTCCTCGGGCAGGAGCGCGTCGGGCGGGGGGCGGGGTCCGCGGCGCGGCGGGCCCTTGCGCGCCGCGCGCCAGGTGGCGAGCAGGCGGGGGACCCAGCGCGCGAGGTCGTCGGCGGGCGTGTTCGGCGGCACGCCCGTGGTTCTAGACCAACCCGCGCGCCGGCGGAACAGCGGGCGTTCAGGCGAGGTCGAACACGAGGACCTCGGCGGTGCCCTCCCCGGCCCCGGCGAGCGCGACCTCCGCCTCGCCGGACAGCGCCGCGCCGTCGCCGGCGCGGAGCCGCTCGCCGTTCACGGTCGCCTCGCCGCGCGCCACCTGCACCCAGGCGTGCCGGCCCGGCGCGAGCGGGAGCGCGACGCGCTCGCCGGCCGCGAGCAGCGTGGCGTACACCCGCGCGTCCGCGTGGAGCGTGGTCGCGCCGCCGGCGCCGTCGGGCGCCGCGACGAGGCGCAGCTTCCCGCGCCGCTCGGCCTCCGGGTACTCCCGCTGCTCGTAGGACGGCTTCAGGCCCTGGCGATCGGGGATGAGCCAGATCTGGAGGAAGTGGACCTCCTCGCGATCCGAGCCGTTGTACTCGGAGTGCATGACGCCGGTGCCCGCGCTCATGCGCTGCACCTCGCCCGGCCGCAGCCGCCCGCCGCCGCCGGTGGAGTCGCGGTGCGCGAGCGTGCCGCCGAGCACGTAGGAGAGGATCTCCATGTCGCGGTGGCCGTGCGTGCCGAACCCCTCGCCGGGCTTGACGCGGTCCTCGTTGACGACGCGTAGGGCGCGGAAGCCCATGTGCGCCTCGTCGTGGTAGTCGGCGAACGAGAAGGTGTGGCGGGTGTCGAGCCAGCCGTGGTCGAAGTGGCCCCGGGCCTCGGTCTTGCGGACGGTGATCATGCGCGGAACCTAATGGCGAGCTCCGCGCAGTCCAGCGCAGGCCATGCCGATGGCCCCGCGTATGGGCGAGGCAGGGCGAGGCCGCGCGCCGTCACTCGGGCAGCGGGATCTCGAGCACCATGCCGTCGTGCGCCACGTCGAGCGGGCCCTGCCAGGCCTCCCGCGCCTGCTGCACCAGCGGCTCCCAGGCGCGATCGTACCGGGTGGAGAGGTGCGTGAGCACCAGCCGCCCCACGCCCGCCTCGCGCGCCACCTGCGCCGCGCCGCGGGCGGTGGAGTGGAGCGTCTCCTCGGCCCGCTCCACCTCGCCGTCGCCGAACGTGCAGTCGTGGACCAGCACGTCCGCGCCGCGCGCCGCCTCCACGGTGGCCGCGCACGGCCGCGTGTCGCCGGTGATGACCAGCGCCCGGCCCCGCCGCGGCGGCTCGACCACCTCCTCGGGCCGCACCGCCCGGCCGTCGGGGAGCGTCACCGCCTCGCCGCGCTGGAGCGCGCCGAACAGCGGGCCCTTCGGGACGCCCAGCGCCGCGGCCTTCTCCGGGTGGAAGCGGCCCGGGCGCGCGTCCTCGCGCAGCGCCCAGCCGAGCGACGGGGTGCGGTGCTCGGTGGGGAACGGGACCATGGCGCAGCCGTCGCGCCGCACCGCCTCGCCCGCGCGCACCTCGTGGATGCGGACCTCGTAGCTGAAGCGCTCCGCGCCGGTGAACAGCATGGTCTCGAGCAGCCGCTTCGCCGGGCGCGGGCCGTACAGGTCGAGCGGCTCGGCGCGGTTCTGCATCGAGAGCGTCCGCAGGAAGCCGATGGCGCCGAGGTAGTGGTCGGCGTGGAAGTGGGTGAAGAAGATGGCCGCCACGTCGAACCCGGCGCCGAACTGGATGAGCTGGCGCTGGGTGCCCTCGCCGCAGTCCACCAGGAACAGCTCGCGCTCCCGCCGCACCGCGTGGCCGGTGAGGTTGCGCCGGATGGTGGGCTGGGCGGCGGAGGTGCCGAGGAAGGTCAGGCGGAGCATGCCGGCCGGAATGTAGTCGAACCGCGGTCCCGGCGGCACGCCGGATGTGTGGTTGGGCCGGACGACCTGCGCCGCGTAGCGGCGCCCGCGGGGACCTCGCGCGTGCCCGCGCATGCGGGCGCGCGAGGTCACGGGCCCCGCGCAGCAGGGTGGGGCCCCGCGGAGCTCCGCTCCGTGGGGCGGGGCGCAGCCCCGTCAGAACATCGACCTCGCGCGTGCCCGCGCATGCGGGCGCGCGAGGTCACGGGCCCCGCGCAGCAGGAGTGGGCCCCCGACGCCCTTCGGCAAGCTCAGGGCGGCGGGGCGAGGGCGCAGCCCTCGCTAAGACGACGCGGAGGTGTAGCGGGAGATGGACCGCAGCCACACCGCCCGGGCCAGCCCCGCGAACGCCACCGCGCCGGCGGCGATGAGCAGCGCCCGGGGCGGCGCCAGCCGCCCGAGCAGCGCCTCGGCCGGGAAGGTCGTCATGACGGCGAGCGGGACCACGAACGTGAAGATCACCCGGAGCGCGCCGCGGAACACCGACGCCGGCCAGCGCGCGGCGTCGTAGATGGACACGAACAGGAACGAGAGGTTGTCCACCTTCACCACGAAGAACGCGGCGGCGACCACGATGATCCAGAGCGAGTACAGGATCACGGTGGCGGCCGCGAACAGCAGGCAGGCCGCGAGGACGCCGCCCGCCTCCGGCAGCCGGCCCATGCGGTGGAACGCCACCGCGAAGATGACGAGGCCGCCGAGCACGTCGATGATCCGCCAGGGCTCGAACTTGGCCGTGGACACGAGGAACTGCGCGTCGGCGGGCTTCAGCAGGACGAAGTCGAGCGTGCCCTTGCGGATGTGCTCGACCACGGTGGTGAGCGACGGGTTGACCGCGCCCTCGAGCACGCCCTTCATGAGCGTGAACCAGCCCATCACCACCAGCGCCTCGTCGAAGCTCCAGCCCGCCACCGCCTCGCGGCTGCCGTAGACCACCAGCAGCGGCACGAGCGACCAGCCGGTCCAGAAGAGCGCCAGCGCGCCCTCCACCAGGAACTCGACGCGGTACTGCATGGCCACCGCGGCGGAGGCGCGGAACTGCACCGCGAGCAGGCGGAGGTAGCGTCCCACGCCCCTACCCTCCGAACGCCGCGAAGCGGCGCAGCCCGAGCGCCCAGGCGCCCCGCGCGCCCAGCGCCAGCGCGACCACGAACGTCCACTGGACGGCGAGCTCGGCGAGCGCGACCGGGCGCGGGGTCATCCCGATGATCATCTCCACCGGGAACGCCAGCATGTACCGGAACGGCAGGAACCGCGCCGCGGTCGCCACCCAGTGCGGGAACAGCTCGAGCGGCACGAGGTACCCGGAGAACACGCCGAACAGGCCCAGCCAGATCTCGAACAGCGAGCCGGCCTGGTCGATCCAGAACGCCAGGGCGCCGATGATCGCCATCGCGAGGAAGGTGATGAGCCAGGCGCCCAGCACCGTGACCGGGAAGAGCGCGAGGAGCAGCGGGTCGCCCGTGAGCCGGTCGCGGCCGACCACCAGCAGCGCGCCGAGCGCGATGGGCAGCGACACCAGCATGCGCACCGGGAGCGCGGACAGGTTCTCCGCCGCGTAGGCGAGCAGCGGGTGGACCGGCCGGAGCAGCCGGAACGCGAGCGTGCCCTGGCGGATCTCGTAGTTCAGCTCCCAGATCACCCAGGCGCCGGTGAGCAGCCGCACCACCAGCGTGGCGAGGTAGTAGGCGACGAAGTCGCGCTGGCCGAACCGCCCCACCGGCGCGTCGCGGGCCACCGCGGTCCACAGCGCCAGCATGACGAGCGGCATGTTGGTGGAGAGCAGCCACACCACCATCTCCGCGCGGTACGCGACCGCCTCGGCGAAGCCGACCTTGAGGAGCGTGGGGATGGCGCGCAGGGTCCGGGGCACGGGCGGGCGGAAAGGTAGATCGCCGCGCGCCCGGGCGCCACGGAATGGCGCGGGGGCGCTACCCGTAGGACTCGCGCTTGACGCGGTCGCGCGGCACGCCGAGCTCGTCCAGCGCGCCCAGCGCGGCCTCCAGGAACCGGGGGGCGGGGGTCTCGCCGCGCTCCTTCGCGGCGGCGCGCTCGATGGGCCCGACCGCGGGGCCGCAGGCGTAGTACAGGGCCGCGCGCGGATCCGGGACGAGCTCGCGGAGCAGCTCCGCCGAGATGCGGCCGCGCCGCACCCCGGGCCCGTGGCGCTCCGGCTCCGGCTCGCGGGTGAGCGTGTGCACCACGCGCAGCCGGTCGGGGTGCTCGGCCTCGAGCTGGCGCAGGCCCTCGCGGTAGATGACGTCGTCCCAGGTCCGGTTCGAGTACACGAACGTGTGGCGCAGGCGCGGGTGCTCGCGCAGCGCGTGCTTCAGGATCGACCAGTTGGGCACCGAGCCGGAGCCGGCCACCACGTGCACGAGGTGGTCGGTCTTCTCCTCGACGCGCGGGGGCAGCACGTACGGGCCGGTGAAGCCGGTGATGACGAAGCGGCTGCCGCGCGGCGTGCGCCGCACCAGCATCGGCGAGAGGAGCGGCGGGTAGCGCGTGCGCCCGCTCTGGTACGTCTCCTCCTTCACCGTGATGGCGAGGTAGCGCTCGTGCGGCGCGGACGCGAGCGAGTAGGCGCGCGGCGCCTCGCGCTTGCCCTTCAGGTCCTCCAGGTAGGCCACCCACCGCTCGAGCGCCGGGAACTGGCGCGGGTCGATGGTGAGGAAGTGGCCGGCCAGGTAGTCGAGCCGGTCGTTGCCGGTGAAGAGCACGAGCGTGGTGGTGTCGGGGGTCTCCTGGATGACGTCGGCGACCATCACCTCCAGGTCCTTGATGCGCCGGCGGGGGACCTCGGTGCGCACCGCCTCGCCCTCGGGCGGCACGGCGGTCCGGACGACGCGGGTCTCGAGGGCGGGCTCGCTCATCCGATGGGACATAGGCGGGGCTGCGCCGGCCCGCCATGCCGCGATCGAGGCCACCGGGGCCGGGCGACCCCGGCGCCGGCGGGCGATCAGGCCTCGAGCCAGGCGGCGAACGCGTCGAAGGCGTGCGGCCGGCCGAGGAAGTCCTTCACCAGCTCGGCCGCGGGCTTGGAGCCGCCGGGCTCGAGCACCGCCTTGCGGTAGCGGCGCGCCGGGGCCGGGTCGAGCAGCCCGGCCTCGCGGAACGGGCCGAACAGGTCCTTCGCGATCACGAGCGACCACATGTACGTATAGTAAATGGCGCTGTACCCGTCGAGGTGCCCGAAGGACTCCTGGAAGTAGGTGCCGGGCACGTGGCGGAACGGCGTGTAGCGCTCCTGCAGCTCGGCGACGAGCGCGGTGGTGTCGAGCGCGGCCGGATCGCGCCGGTGCAGCTCGAGGCTGGTCGCGGCGTAGAACATCTGCTGCCGGACCATGAGCCCCTTGCCGTACTCGTCGGCCGCCTTCATCCGCGCCACGAGCTCGGCGGGGATGGGCTCGCCGGTCTCGACGTGGCGCGCGAAGGTGGCGAGGACCGCCGGATCCCACACCCACTCCTCCAGCATCTGCGAGGGCGCCTCCACGAAGTCCCACTCGGTCGCGACGCCGGACTGGCCCGCCCAGCGCGTGTGGCCGCCGAGCACGTGGTGCAGCAGGTGGCCGAACTCGTGGAAGAACGTGCGGACGTCGCCGTGCTCCATGAGCGCCGGCGCGCCCGGGGCCGGGCGCGGGAAGTTGCACACCAGCACGCCCTCCGGCAGCCGCCGGCCGGCCTGGCCCGACGCGAGCGTGAACTGGGCGTAGTGCTTGTACTTGCCGTCGCGCGGGTGCATGTCGAGGTACACGCGGCCGAGCAGCGCGCCGTCCTCCACCACGTCCCAGGCCTCGACCTCCGGGTGCCACACCGGCGCGTCCGGCGCGCGGCGGTACGCGATCCCGAAGATCCGCCCGGTGACGTCGAGCACGCCCTGCTTCACCCGCGCGTACTCGAAGTAGGGCCGGACCGACTGCGAGTCGAAGCCGTAGCGCTCCGCCTTCACCCGCTCCTGCAGCCAGGCCGAGTCCCAGGGCTCGACGCGATCGGCGTCCGGGCGCTCCTCGCGCTTGCGCTCGAGGAGCTGGGCGTGGTCGCGCCGCATGCGCGCCTCGGCGGCGCGCGCGATCCGCTCGATGAAGTCGGCCGCCGCGCCCTCGCTGCCGATCATCTTGTCCTCGGTGACGTAGGCGGCCCAGCTCGGGTAGCCGAGCAGCCGCGCCAGGTCGGCGCGCCGCGCCAGCATGCGCGAGAGGACCTCGAGGTTGCGCGGGTGGCCGCGCAGCCGGTACAGCCGCCAGAGCGCCTCGCGCGCCGCGGCGCTGCGCGCGTACGTCAGGAACGGCACGTAGTCGGTGTTGTCGGTGGTGAGCGTCACCCGCCCGTCCGGCCCGGGCGGATGCGCGCGGCGCCAGTCCTCGGGGAGCCCGTCCAGCGCGGCCGGCTCGACCTCCAGCCGGCGCACGTCGTCCTTGATGTTGCGCCCGAACTCCTGCCCGACCCGCACCAGCTCCTCGCGGAGCGCCTTCACGCGCGCGCGGGTGGCGTCGTCGCGGTCCACGCCGGCCCGGCGGAAGTCGCGCAGGCTCTTCTCGACCAGGTGGCGGGTGGCGGCGTCGAGGCCCGCGGGGTCCAGCCCCGCCAGCGCGTCGTACAGGCCGCGGTCGAGCGACAGCTCGGTGGAGAGCGCGTCCACCTCGCGCTCCGCGGCCTCGGCCGCGTCGCGCAGCGCCGGATCCGGGTGGACGTTCCGGGCCAGGCTGGCGCGCGAGGCGGCCTCGGAGAGCGCCGCGAACGCGGCGTCGAACGCCTCCAGCGTGGCGAGGCCCCCCGCCGGCCCGAGCGCGCGCGCCCGGGCGGCCTCGGCGCGGGCGCGGTCCATGTCGCGGCGGCAACCCTCCGTGAAGGCGGCGGGCGTGCCGGTCAGCTCGCGGGAGGCCTCGGGGCGAAGGGGCTCGGACATGGCCTCATGTGTACTTCGCCCCGGGCCGATCCGCACGGGGCCGGTGCGGGGCCGGACCCGCGGTGCGCGCCGGGCCGCGGCGGCGCGGGGCCCCGTGCGCGCCGGGCGCGGATCACAGCTCCGGCTTGGTCTCGCGCATCATGAGCGCCGTCACCGCCTCGCGCGGCGCGAGCCCCTCGTACAGCACCCGGTAGATCGCCTCGGTGATGGGCATCTCCACGCCGAGCCGCTTCGCCAGCTCGCGCGCGCTGCGCGCGTTCCGCACGCCCTCCGCCACCTGCCCGAGCTCGCGCTGGATCGCGTCGGCGGTCTTGCCCTCCGCGAGCCCGCGCCCGACGGTGCGGTTGCGCGACAGGTCCGACGAGCAAGTCAGCACCAGGTCGCCGAGGCCCGCCAGGCCGGACAGCGTGAGCGGGTTCGCCCCCTTGCGCACCGCGAGGCGGGTGATCTCCGCGAGCCCGCGGGTGACGAGCGCCGCCATGGCGTTCGCGCCGAAGCCCATGCCGTCGGAGATGCCGGCCGCGATGGCGACGACGTTCTTCACGCAGCCGCCGATCTCGCAGCCCACCACGTCACCGGACGTGTACGGCCGGAACGTCTTCGTGTGGAAGGCGTCCTGCACCTGCTTCGCGATCCGCTCCCAGCGCGCCGCCACGGTGACCGCGGTGGGCAGCCCCTTCGCGACCTCCTTCGCGAACGACGGGCCGGACAGGACCGCCAGGTAGGGGTGGAGCGGCACCGGCAGCACGTCCTCGACGACCTCGGTCATGGTCATGAGCGTGTCGAGCTCGATGCCCTTCGCGACGCAGACGATGGGCGTGCCCGCGTGGACGTGGCGCTTCGCCTCGATCACCACCGGGCGGACGGCGTGCGACGGCACGGCGAGGACCACCAGCTCGGCGCCCTCGAGCGCCTTCGCGACCTCGGCGCTGGCGTGCAGCGTCGGCGGGAGGTGCAGGCCCGGCAGGTAGCGCTCGTTGCGGTGGTTGCGCGCGATGTCGTCGAGGACCGCGGCGTCCTTGTCCCACGAGGTGACGGTGTAGCCCTTGCCGGCGAGGAGGGATGCGAGCGCGGTTCCCCAGGAACCGGCGCCCAGGACGGTGGCGCGCATGATGGGTTCTCCTTTGCGGCCATCCTAGCCAGGAGCGGTCCGCGAAAAGGTCTTGATTCTGCGGGGAGGGCCGGGAAAGGGACGGCTGACGCGGCGCGGCGGCGCCGCGGCCCGGCGCGGTGCGTCAACCGGCCACGGCCGCGACCGCGGCGAGCACCAGCACCACGCCGAGCGCCACGGCGGTCGGCCGCCAGGGCTGCAGCCGCCACGCGAACGGGCGCTCGTGCTTGCGGTGGAAGCGCGGCAGCGAGACGTACTCGCGCCAGCCCTCCTCGCGCCGGCGGCGGGCGCCGTCGCGGTCGCCGAGCCGGTCGAGCGCGCGCGCCAGCCAGAGGCGCCCCTCCACCGATCCGGGGCGCTCCACCAGGAGCCGCTCCAGCGCCTCGCGCGCGCCGGCGGCGTCGCCGCGGCCGAGCCGCTGGCGCCCGAGCTCGAGGTCGATCTCGCCGGCGCGGAAGTCGGGATCCGCCGCGCGGGCGACGGCGAGCGCGCGCTCCGCCGGATCGGCCTGCCCGCTCCGCCCGAGCGCCGCGCCCATCAGGAACGCGGTGTGCGCGTCCTCGTCCCCGGCCTCGACGTTGGGCCGGAGGACCGCGGCGGCGCGGGCCGGGCGGCGCCCCGCGAGCAGGAGATCCGCGAGCTCGAGCCGCGCGCGGCGGTCGTGCGGGTTCACCTCGAGGGCGCGGGCGAGCTGGAGCCGGCGGCGCCAGCGCGCGACGGTCCGGAGCGGGTCCGGCAGGACGCCGACCGTCATCCGGTCGGTGAGCCACCAGACCGCGAGCAGCAGCGCCAGGGCGCCGAGCGGGCTGCCGGTGAGCTGGACGAGCAGGTAGAACAGGAGGAGCTTGGACATGGGGCGGCGGGAGCCTACCCGCCGGCGCTCCCGGATGCGAGCGCCGGCGGTCCCGCGCCGGTCCTCAGGGCTGCGCGGCCATCACCTGCACGTCCTGGCCGTACTCCGGGCGATACGGTCCGGCCGGGAAGCCCGGGCCGGGCCACGCGAACGCCTGCGCGTTCGCCTGCCGCGCCAGCGGCATGTAGTTCGGCGAGGCCTTCGTGACGGCGGCGTTCACCAGCGCGCCGATGAGGCCGCCGCCGGAGTTGCCGGGCTGGTAGCTCATGGACCGCCGCTCGGTCCACAGCGTCTGCCCGGTCTTGCCGTCCTTCAGCACGTACTCGAACTCGACGTTCACCTGCGTGGTGACGACCATGTACTTCGCCTCCCACTTCTCGACGGAGGCGAGGAGCACCGCGTCGGCCCCGAACAGCGAGCAGAGGCGGACCGGGTCGGCCCCGTGCACCAGCGACGCGTCGGCGAGGCCGTCGTCCTCGAGCACCCGCTTCACCAGGTTCACCGGGAACACGTAGTAGCCGCGCTCCGCCACCGGCACCGGCAGCGTGGAGAGGAAGTACTCCGGCGCGTCGATCTCGACGCTCTTGTTCACCACCGGCACCACCAGGATGGCGCGGGGCCGGGCGGTGTTGAACGCGCCGTAGTCCTTCTTCACCTGGGCCGTGCCGCAGGCCGAGAGCAGCGCGGCGAGCGTCGCGAGCGAGGCGAGCCGTCCTGCGGGCGATGCGAGCCGTCCTGCGAGCGATCCGAGCCGTCCCATGTTCACCTCCGCTCCAGCGCGCCGGCCGGCCCGTGCGTGGCGGCGGGCTTCGCCGGCGCCTTGGCCGGCGCCTTCGTGGCCTTCACCGGGACGGCGGCGGCGGGCTTCGCGGGGGCGGGCGCCACCGGCTCCTTGCCGCCGCGCCGGTCGGCGAGGCCGATCATCTTCTGCATGAGCACGCCGGACTCGGGCCACTTCTCGCGCTCGAGCTTGAAGTAGCGCGAGGCGTCCTCGTACCTGGCCTCCTCGTACAGCGCGTAGCCGTACTCGGCGTAGCAGCCCGGCGGCACCTTCTCCCCGGCCTGCTCCGCGCCGTCGATCACCACCCGCAGGCGCTCGACGAACGCCTCGCGGTCCTGCGGGTTCTTGTAGTGCGCGTACAGCGCGTCGTCGTACTCGCCCCAGTGGTAGAGGCTGCGCCCGGCGCACCCCTGCAGCAGGGCGGCGGACGCCGCGAGGACGAGGATCGCTCGGAGGGGCGCGCGCATCTCAGTGCACCCTCACCGTCTTCAGCTCGCTCTCCACGAACACGGTCTGCCGGTACACCGCGGCGCCGGACGGGTCGCGGATCTCGACCTGGTGCGTGCCCGGCTCGACGCGCAGCACGGCGGGGTTCCCGTCGTACGCGCTCGCCTCGCCGACGGGCTGCCCGTCCACGACGAGCACCGCGCCGGCCGGCGCGCCCACCACCGCCAGGCTGGGGCGGCTCTCGACGGACTTCACGACGGTCTGCGGCATGGCGCAGCCCGCCACCAGCGCGGCGGCCGCCGCCGCGAAGAGCACGTTCCGCATGGCGTACCTCACGGCGTGGCCTCGGCCACGAAGAGCTTGGGGAGGGAGGCCTTCTCGATGGTGCCGGACGTCAGCTCGCACACGGCGCCCTCGCTGGTCTCGCCGTCGCCGAACAGCGACAGCACCTTGAGCGTCCCGACGCGCTTCGGCGGGAGCGCCACCTCGAACCCGGTCTGGCGGCTCTTCACCTTGTTGCCCGCCTCCATCACCGCCAGCAGGTCGCCCTCGCGCACGCCCTGGTGGCGGCCGCCGGAGATGAAGACCTGCCGGCCCTGCACCTCGAGGATGTCCGAGCGCCAGGGGCGGGCGGCGAGCGTGGCGACCAGGCGGTCGATCACGTCGGAGATGGCCGCGGCGATGGCGCGGTCGTTCAGCGTGGCGTCGTACTCGGCGCGGCTGCCGAAGCCGGCGATCTCGCCGGACTCGGTGCTCGCCTCGCCGGCGCCGAGCGCCGAGAAGTAGGCGTGCCCGGTCTTCACGTCCACCAGCCGGACGTCCACCTTGGCGCGGGCGGTCTGCACCTTGGTGCTGCTGAGGAAGCCCTTCTTGCCGCCCACCGAGCGCCCGAACTCGGTCACCGAGCCGGAGATGACGGTGTCGGCGCCGACCAGGCCCGCGCCGCCGGAGATGGCCTGCTCGCGCTCGAGCTTCTGGAGGTCGGGCCGCTCGAGCACCACGAACGCGCCGGACATGACCAGGCGCGAGGCGAGCATGTCCGAGGCCTGCTTGCCGATCCGATCGAGGTCGGCGTCGTTCAGCAGCGACCGCCCGTAGCTCGTCTCGTTGGTGAAGCGCGCGATGGCGATCTTCGTCTTGTACCGCTTGGCCGACGGCGCGGCCGCCTGCTGCTGCGCCGCGACCTGGGCCGCCTTCGGGACGGGGGACTCCACCTCCACCGGAGGCTGCGAGACGGTGGCGCAGGCCTGGAGGACCAGCGCCGCCGCCGCGGGCAGGGCGAACCGGATCCGCATCGGACTCTCCTCCGCACGAGGTGCGGGAAAGGGACGCGCGGACGCTAGCACGCAGCGTGTCCGAACGGTGGGTGAACGCGTCGCGCCGCCCCACGTCCACGGGACGCGGCGATGGAGGTCCCCGGCGCACGGCGGGGCGGCCTGTGGGACACCGGCGCCGGGCGCGGGCTCAGCCCGCGCCGGCGCCCACCGCGGCGGCGACGGCCCGCTCGAACGGCCAGGGCGCGGCGCCGGCGAGGGCGATGACGCGGCGGCGGACGGCGGGGTGGCGCGCGAGCGCGAGCACGAGCCGGGTCCAGCGGGCGTAGGGCGCCCACCGGCGCCGCCAGGCGGCCTCGTACGGCGCGAGGGCGCGCGCCGAGGCGCCGCGGGAGAGGGCCCCGGGGAGCAGCGCGGCGAGGTCGATCGCGCTCCCGAAGGCGAGCGAGAGGCCTTCCCCGGTGACGGCGTCCAGGTAGCCGGCGGCGTCGCCGAGCAGCACCAGGCGGTCCGCCACGCGGGCGCGGGCGGCGCGCGCCAGGGGACCGGCGCCGCGGGCCGGCGTCGCGAACGCCGCGCCCTCGAGCCGCGCCGCGAGCGCCGGGAACCGCTCGAGCAGCGCCTCGAACGAGCGCGCCGCCCCGCGCTCGAACAGGAACGCGACCCCGACCTGCCGCGGGCCGACCGGCGTCACGTACGCCTCGGCCCCGTCGCCGAAGTGCACCTCGACCGCGTCGCCGGCGTCGGCAACGTCCGCGTGCCGCCGCACGCCGAAGCGCTCCGGCCCGCGCACCCGGCGCTCGAGGCCGGCCCGCCGCCGCGTGGGCGAGCCGAGCCCGTCGGCCGCGACCAGCACCCGCCCCTCCACCGCCGCGCCGCCCGCCACCCGGACCCGCACCCGATCGGCGAGGACGCGGTGGTCGGTCGCCTCGACGCCCTCCTCCAGCGCCGCGCCGGCCTCCCGCGCCCGCTCGCGGAGCGCGGCCTCGAGCGCCACCCGCCGGACGCCCAGCCCGCCCGGCCCGGGCAGCGCCAGCCGGGCCACCGCGCCCGACGGATCGACCCAGCGCAGCTCGCGCAGCGGCCGCGCCAGCGCCGGCCCGAGCCGCGCGCGCACCCCGAGCCGCTCCAGCGCCTCCACGCCGGCCGGGAGGACGCCCTCGCCGCAGGCCTTGTCCACCGGCCCGCGGCGACGCTCCAGCACCAGCACGTCGAGGCCGCGCGCGGCCGCGGCGGCGGCGAAGGCGAGCCCCGCCGGTCCGCCGCCCACGACCACCGCGTCGCGGAGCCGCGCCACCTCAGCCCCCGCGGCGGCGCGACCGCCCGAAGGCGAGCTGCGAGCGCGCGGCGGCGAGCGCGAGGCGGAGCGCGCTCACCGGCTGCGGCGGCGCGAGCGTCCCCGCCTGGAACCGGCGCAGCGCCTCGGCGCGCCGCAGCTTGCCGGAGGACGTCCGCGGGAGCGTGCCGGGCGCGAGCAGCCGGACCGTGTGCGGGGCGATGCCGGTCGCCGCGAGCACCGCGCGCCGGACGCGCGCCTCGAGCTCGGCGTCGGGGGCCGCCTCGTCCCTGGCGCGCTCCGCCAGGACGAGCAGCGCCTCGCCCGCGCCGCCCGCCGGCTCGAAGCCGAGCGCCACCGCGCAGCCCGGGCGCAGGCCGGGCAGCGCCGCGAGCGGCGCCTCGAACTCCTCCGGGGCGTGGTTCGCGCCGCGCACGATCACGAGGTCGCGGGCGCGGCCGTGGAGGTACAGCGCGCCGCCCACCACGAACCCGAGGTCGCCGGTGTCGAGCCACCCGCCCCGCAGCGCGCGCGCGGTCGCCCCGGGATCGCCCAGGTACTCGCGCATGAGCGCCGGGCCGCGGACGAACACCCGCCCGACGCGCCCCTCCCCCACCCGCATCCCGCCCTCGCCGCGGAGCTCGACCTCGACCCCGGGGACCGGGGTCCCCACCGGCACCACCTCGCGCCCGCCGGGCGCGACCACGCCCTCCGAGGCGAGCCGGGCCGCGTCCACCCCGAGCCCGCCGAGGCGGCCGCCCGGGCGCGCGAACGTGACCGCCAGCGCCGCCTCGCTGAGGCCGTACACGGGCACGAGCGCCCCCGGATCCAGCCCGTGCCGCGCGAAGCGCTCGGCGAAGCCCCGCAGCGCCACCGCCGACACCGGCTCGGCGCCGTCGAGCAGCAGCCGCACGGTCCCGAGCGACAGGCCCGCGAGATCGGCGTCGCGAACCCGGTCGGCCGCGTACGCGAACGCGAAGCTGGGCGCGGCGGAGATCGTGCCGCGCTTGCGGGCCAGCGCGCGCAGCCAGAGCGCCGGGCGGGTGAGGAAGTGCTCGGGGGGGATGAGCACCAGCGGCCCCGGGTAGCTCATCGCGGCGAGCAGGCAGCCGATGAGGCCCATGTCGTGGTAGAGCGGCAGCCACGAGACGAGCACGTCGTCCGGCCCCGCCGACGTCGCCGCGACGAGCGCGTCGGCCATGGCGGCGAGCGCGCGGTGGGTGAGCGCGACCGGCTTCGGATCGACCGTCGTGCCCGAGGAGAACTGCACCAGGCCGAGCGCGTCGGGCTCGGGCTCGCGCGCGATGCGGGCGGGCAGCGCCGAGAGCGCCGACACGTCCACGCACCCGAGCGCCGGGCCCCCGCGCTCCACCGCGCCGCCGAGCAGCCGCCGCGTGCCGCCCGCCGAGACGACGAGCCGCGCCCCGGCCACCCGGATCATCCGACCCGTGTCCTCCGCGTACGCGTCCAGCCGGCCCAGCCGCACCGGCGGGTAGAGCGGGACCGGCACCGCGCCCGCCAGCCAGGCGCCGAGGAACGCGTCGAGGAAGGCGGGCTCGGTGCGGAGCACGATCGCGACGCGATCGCCGCGCCGGATGCCGAGGTGGACGAGGTTCGCCGCGGCGCGCTCGGCGCGGGCGCGGACCTCGGACCAGGACAGGAACGTCTCGCGCTCGTGCAGGTCGAGGAACGTCGCGCCGGAGGGGTGCCCGGCCGCGGCGGCGAGCGCGTGCGCCAGCGTCGGGTGCCGGGGCGGCGGCTGGGGCGGCCCGCGGAGCCTCACGGCAGCAGCTCCGGCGCGGCGCGCGCGACCACCAGCCGCGCGAGGTCCCCCAGCGTCCGGACGGCCAGCGCCCCCTCGTCGTCGAGCGCGATGCGGAACCGGTCCTCGACCGCGACCACCAGCGAGAGCCGCGCGAGCGAGTCGAGCCGGTCCGCCAGCGGCGCGTCGCGCCCCTCGGCCAGCGCGGCGGAGGCGCCGTCGAGGCGCAGCTCGTCCCGGGCGATCCGGACGATCTCCGCCGCCACGCGCCCCTCGGCGCCGCCCCCGACCGCCGCGGCGCCGGCGTCGCGCCCCGTCACCATCGCAGCAGCACCAGCTCGGCCGCGAAGCCCGGGCCCATGGCGGCGAGCAGCCCGAGGTCGCCGGGGCGCGCCTCGCCCGACTCGAGCAGGTCGCCGAGCACGAACAGCACCGAGGCGGAGGAGAGGTTCCCGAGGTCGTGGAGCGAGCGCCAGGAGCGCTCCAGCGCGGCGCGGGGCAGGCCCAGCGCGCCGCCCACCGCCTCCAGCACCTTCGGCCCGCCGGTGTGCGCCACCCAGTGCCGGATGCTCCCGCGGTCGAGGCCGTGCGCGCCCAGGAACCGGTCCACATCCGCGCCCAGGTTCGCGGCGATGACCTCGGGCACCTTGGACGAGAGGAGGACCTTGAAGCCGCCGTCCACCACCTCCCAGCCCATCACCCACTCGGTGTCGGGGTAGAGCACCGACGCGGTCGCGACCACCGCCGGACCGCGGCGCGGCGCCGAGGCCGGGCGCGCCCCGCCGCCCAGCACCACCGCCGCCGCCCCGTCGCCGAACAGGCCGGTCGCGATCACGTTCGCCATCGAGGTGTCGTCGCGCTGCAGCGTGAGCGAGCAGAGCTCGACGGACAGGAGCACCGCCACCTCGTCCGGGAACGCGCGCAGCGCGTCCGACGCGCGCGCCAGGCCCGCCGCGCCCGCCAGGCAGCCCAGGCCGAAGATGGGCGTCCGCTTCACCGAGCGCGGGAGCGCCAGCCGGTTCACCAACCGTGCATCGAGCGACGGGGTCGCGACGCCGGTGACGGTCACGTAGAACAGGTGGGCGACGTCGGCGGGCGCCAGCCCGGCCCGGGCGAGCGCGTCGCGCACCGCCGCCTCGCCCAGCTCCGCGCCGGCGCGCGCGTAGGCCGCGTTGGCCTCGCCGAAGCCGCCCAGGCGCGCGTACGCGTCGAGCGGGAGCGCGAGGTGGCGCCGGGCCACCCCGGTGGCGCGGTGGAGGTCGGCCAGGCGGCCGGTGTTGTGGTGCGCCTCGCCCCAGTGCGCGGACAGCGCCGCGATGAGCGTCTCCTGGTCGGCGGCGTTCGGCGGCAGCGCGCGGCCGACGGAGAGGACTTCCGGGTGCGGGATCGTGGATGGAACGGCGGCCTCCGCTCGGACCAAACCCATCCGATGCGGGCGGCCGCCGGACGTTGCAAGGTCCGTCGGGGGCGAGCGCGCGGCGGGCCGGGCGGCTCCCCCGATCGCCGCTAGTCGAGGTCGAGCTCGATCCAGCTCAGCTGGCCGCGGCGCTCGACCCGGAGCACGCCGGGGCCGCCGGGGGGGAGCGCGGCCACCGCCGCCTTCAGCGCGGTGAGCGAGGCGACGGGCGTCCGGTTCACCGCGTGGATCACGTCGCCGGGCTCGAGCGCGGCGCCCGCCTGCCCGGCCTCGGGCACCCGCGCCACCACCACCACGCCCGCCGGCGAGCGCAGCTCCGGCATGGCGGCCCGGGCCTGCTCGTCGAGGTCCATCGCCACCACCCCGAGCCGCGGGACGGTGCTGCGCGCCAGGTCGGCCACGTCGGCGAGCCGCTCGGCCGGGCGGCGTGGCTCCACGCCGGCCACCTTCACCGAGAGCACCTCCTCGCCGCGCCGGAGCACGAGCGAGAGCGGCGCGTCCGCCGGGTGCAGGTAGATCGCCGGCGCCAGGGACGGCATCCCGTCGATGGGCCGCCCGTCCACCGACACGATGACGTCGCCGGCCAGCACCCCGGCCTTCTCGGCCGGGCTGCCCGGCGCCACGTCGCCCACCACCACGCCCCAGTCCTGCGACAGCCGGAGCCCGGAGGCCAGCCCGGGGGTGATGGCCTGGGCCGCGAGCCCGATCATGCTGTGCTCCACGCGCCCGTGGCGCCGCAGGCTCTCGTAGACGTACTTCACCACGTCGGACGGGATCGCGAAGCCGAGCCCCTCGCTCCCGCCGCCCTGCGTGAGGATGAACGTGTTGATGCCGACCACGTTGCCGTCGGTGTCCACCAGCGGCCCGCCGCTGTTCCCCGGGTTGATGGGCGCGTCGGTCTGGATGTAGACGACCGGCCGCGCCGGGTCGGGCTGCCGCGCCACCGACGAGACCACGCCCATGGTCACGGTGCTGGCGAGGCCCTCCGGGCTGCCGACCGCGAACACGAGCTGGCCGGGGCGGACCTCGCGCCGCCCGAGCGCCAGCACGGGCAGGTTGCGCGCGTCGATCTTGAGGAGCGCGAGGTCGATCTCCGGCTCGACGCCGATGACGCGCGCGTCGTAGATGCGGCGCGCGGTGTGCGCGGCCGGGCCGCGTCCCTCCGGCAGCAGGATCCGGACGCGCTGCGCGCCCGCGACCACGTGCGCGTTCGTGACGATGTAGCCGTCCGGATCCACGACGACGCCGGACCCGAGCACCCGCTGGCGCACGATCGCGCCGGAGGCGGTCTCGTCGGCGGGCGCGTAGCCGCTCACGGTGACCTGCACCACCGCGGGCGAGATCTTCTCGATCACCTCGCCGAGCGCGGCGTCGAGCGCGCGCAGGATGCCGCCGCCGGCCGGCCCCTTGGCCTTCGCAGGCGCCTGCGCCTGCGCCGCCGCGCCCGCCGCCTTCGGGCCCGCGCCCGCCGCCCCGGGCGCGCCGAGCCCGCCGAGCGCCGCCGCCAGCGCCATCGCCTTCCACCCCTGCCCGCCGCTCGCCATGGCCGTCCTCTCCCGCCCGGACCGCCGGGCCTCGGGCGGAAGTCTCCATGCCGGGCGCCCCCAGGCAAGCGAGGAATGCGTGACGCACGGTGCGGCCCTGCGCCCACCGGCCGCGCGGTCGCTCCGCCCTCGCTGCGCCGGTAGCGTTCGAGGGCGGCCGGACGCCCCCCCGGCGAGGGAACCCGCGCACCCACCCGGGCGCGCGCGCCCGGGAGGCGCGGCTCGCTTGCCAGGGGTCCTCCCGGTCTTACGTTGGCGCCATGCGAATGGAAAAGCTCACCGTGAAGGCGCAGGAGGTCCTCGCCGCCGCGCAGGGCGAGGCGCGCCGCCGCGACCACCAGGCGGTGGACGTCGAGCACCTCGTCCTGGCGCTGCTCGGCCAGGAGGAGGGCATCGCGCGCCCGGTGCTGGAGAAGATCGGCGCGGACCCGCGCCTGGTCGCCTCGCGCGTGGAGGACGAGCTGCGCTCGCTGCCGAAGGTGTCGGGCGCCGAGCCCTACCCGTCCAACCGGCTGCTGAAGCTCTTCGACCGGGCCGAGGACGACGCCCGCAAGCTGAAGGACGAGTACGTCTCGACCGAGCACCTGCTGCTCGCCGCCGCCGAGGACAAGGGCGGCGCCGGCGAGGCGCTGCGCGCGTCCGGCGCCACGCCCGACCGCGTCCGCCAGGCGGTGCAGGAGGTGCGGGGCGGCGCGCGCGTCACCTCGCCCGAGGCCGAGAGCCAGTACCGCGCGCTCGAGAAGTACGCGAAGGACCTCACCGACCTCGCCCGCAAGGGCAAGCTCGACCCGGTCATCGGCCGCGACGACGAGATCCGGCGCGTGGTCCAGATCCTGTCCCGCCGCACCAAGAACAACCCGGTGCTGGTGGGCGACCCCGGCGTCGGCAAGACCGCCATCGTCGAGGGCCTGGCCCGCCGGATCGTGGACGGCGACGTGCCGGAGGGCCTGAAGAACAAGCGGCTGCTCGCGCTCGACCTGGGCGCGCTGCTCGCCGGCGCGAAGTTCCGCGGCGAGTTCGAGGAGCGGCTGAAGGCGGTGCTGAAGGAGGTGACCGGCTCGGAGGGCCAGATCATCCTCTTCATCGACGAGATGCACACCATCGTGGGCGCCGGCGCCGCCGAGGGCGCCATGGACGCGGGCAACATGCTGAAGCCGGCGCTGGCCCGCGGCGAGCTGCACGCGGTGGGCGCCACGACCGTCAACGAGTACCGCAAGCACATCGAGAAGGACCCGGCCCTGGAGCGGCGCTTCCAGCCGGTGTTCGTGGGCGAGCCGTCGCTCACCGACACCATCTCGATCCTGCGCGGCCTGAAGGACCGCTACGAGCTGCACCACAAGGTCCGCATCCAGGACGCGGCGCTGGTGGAGGCGGCGCGGCTGTCGAGCCGCTACATCACCGACCGCTTCCTGCCCGACAAGGCCATCGACCTCGTGGACGAGGCCGCCAGCCGGCTGCGCATCGAGATCGACTCGATGCCGACCGAGGTGGACGAGGTGCGCCGCCGCATCGGGCAGCTCGAGATCGAGCGGCAGGGCCTGCGCAAGGAGCAGGACGAGGCCTCCCGCGCGCGGCTCGCCGCGGTGGAGAAGGAGCTCGCCGCCCGCAACGAGGAGTTCACCGCGCTGAAGGGGCGCTGGGACGCCGAGAAGGCGGTGATCCAGGAGCTGAGCCAGGCGCGCCAGGAGCTGGAGGCGCTGAAGGTCGAGCAGGCCGCGGCCGAGCGGCAGGCCGACTTCCAGAAGGCCGCCGAGATCAAGTTCGGGCGGCTGCCGGAGCTGACGCGCCGGGTGAAGGCCGCCGAGGAGAAGCTGGCCGAGGCCCAGACCCGCGGCGCCATGCTGAAGGAGGAGGTGACGCCGGAGGAGATCGGCGAGGTGGTCTCGAAGTGGACCGGCATCCCGGTGTCCCGCCTCATGGAGGGCGAGGTCGAGAAGCTGCTCGGCATGGAGCAGCGCCTGCACGAGCGGGTGGTCGGCCAGGAGGAGGCGGTGAGCGCCGTCTCGGCGGCGGTCCGCCGGGCCCGCTCCGGCCTGCAGGACCCGAACCGCCCCATCGGCTCGTTCATCTTCCTCGGCCCCACCGGCGTGGGGAAGACCGAGACCGCCCGCGCGCTCGCGCAGTTCCTGTTCGACGACGAGCGGGCCATGGTCCGGCTCGACATGTCCGAGTACATGGAGAAGCACACCGTCTCGCGGCTCATCGGCGCGCCCCCGGGCTACGTCGGCTACGAGGAGGGCGGCCAGCTCACCGAGGCGGTGCGCCGGCGGCCGTACGCGGTGGTGCTCTTCGACGAGATCGAGAAGGCGCACCACGACGTGTTCAACGTGCTGCTCCAGATCCTCGACGACGGCCGGCTCACCGACGGCCAGGGCCGCACGGTGGACTTCCGCAACACGGTCATCATCATGACCTCCAACATCGGCTCGGCCGACATCCAGCGGCTGGCCGGCCGCCCCGGCGCGGACATGCAGCAGATCCGCGAGGCGGCGCTCGAGCACCTGCGCGGCGAGTTCCGCCCCGAGTTCCTGAACCGGGTGGACGAGATCGTGGTGTTCCGGCCGCTCGGCCGCGAGGACGTGGGCCGGATCGTGGAGATCCAGCTCGCCCGGCTGCGCAAGCTCGTCGAGGAGCGCCACGTCACGCTCGAGCTCACCGAGGCGGCGCGCGAGGCCATCGCCGACGCCGGGTACGACCCCGTCTACGGCGCGCGCCCGCTGAAGCGCGCGATCCAGCGGATGGTGCAGGACCCGCTCGCGACGCGCCTGCTCCAGGGCGAGTTCAAGGCCGGCGACCACGTGGTGGTGGACGAGGGCAAGGACGGGAACATCGCCTTCCGCAAGGGCGAGCGGCCGGCGGTCACGGTCCACTGAGGCGGCGGCGCGGGCGGCCGGCGGCGCGTGTGCGCGCCGGCCCCACCTCGCCCGACGCCGGGCCTGTCGGCCCCGGATCGCGGCGGACTACAACCGGACGGCCCGCCTCCGCGGGCCCCGGAGGTCCGCATGCGTCCGCTCGGTCACGCAGCCCTCGCCGCCCTCGTCGCCCTCGCCGCCGCCTGCGGCGGCCGCGCGGCGCGGACCCCGCCGCTCGCGATCGATCCGCCGGCGTTCCGCCCCGAGGCGCTCCTCCCCACCGGCGCCGACGCGTACGGCGTGGCGCTGGCGCTCTCCGGCCGGATCGAGAACCCGAACCCGGTGGCGCTGCCGGTGGCGGGCTTCACCTACGCGTTCGAGGTGATGGGCGCGCCCGCCGGCGGCGGGCAGGTGGCGAGCGAGCTCGTGCTCCCGGCCGGCGGCGCGGTGCCGGTGACGGTCCCCGTCCGGCTGCGCTGGGCCGACGTCCCCGGCTTCCTGGAGGCGCTCGCGACGCGCCCCTCGCTGCCGGTGACGGTGAGCGGCGCCGCGCGGGTGCGGGCGGGCGGCGGCACCGTGGCGGTGCCGTACCGGATGGACGGCAGCGTGGTGCTCCCGCGCCTGCCCTCGGTGACGCTCGCCGACGCGGTGGTGCGCGAGTCCACCCTGTTCCACACCGTGGTCGAGCTGCGCGTGAGCGTGCGGAACCCGAACCCGTTCCCGCTGCCCACCGGCCGCCTCTCCTACGACCTCAGCGTCTCGGGGGTGCCGGTGATCCAGGCGGCGAAGTCCGCGCTCGACGCGGTGCCGCCGCAGGGCCAGGCGACGGTGGTGGTGCCGGTCCGCTTCTCCACGGTGGGCGCGGCCGCGGGCGCGCTGGCCGGCGCGGTGCGCGGCCGGGCGGATCTGTCGGTGTCGGGGCGCGCCGGCTACGGCGCGCTGGAGGTGGGCGTGGACCTGCGCGGCGCGCTCGCGGCGCGGTGAGCGCGGCCTAGACCGCGGCGGCGCCCGGCGCGCCGGGGCGCGAGACCACGAAGCGCGCGGTCATCGCGTCCATGGTGCGGATGTGCTGGACGAACCAGGCCGGCACCGTCTCGAACAGGTAGGCGTGGAGCCGCACCGGATCGCCGCCCTCGCGGAAGGCGCGGGCCTCGCCGTCCATCTCGGCGAGCACGCGGTCGTGCTCCCCCTTGTGCTGCGGGTAGGCCGGGAAGCCGCTCTCGCGCATGACCTGCTCCTCCCGCAGGAAGTGCTCGCGGGTGTGGACCGCGAGCAGCGAGAGGCGCTCCAGCACCACGTCGAGGCCGCCCGTCCGGGCGCGGTGCGCCTCGAGCGCCTCGCCCAGCGCCTCGAGCAGCCGGACCTCCTCGGCGTGGTCGTCGTTCATGAACGGCAGCGGCAGCTCGGGGATCTGGGTGGGATCGACGAAGCGCATGGGGCGGGCGGCCTCCGGCGGCTCCGGCAGGGGCCGCGGCAGCGCTGATGTAACCGGGCGCGAACCGCGGCGCCTCGCCCTCCGCCGGGGCAGCGGGCGCGGGGCGGGCCGATGCGGCGGCCCCCTCGCCGGACGAACCGGCGAGGGGGCGCAAGAGGGACGGGCGAGCGGGCGGGCTACTTCGCCTGGATGTAGCCGTCGGCGGTGAGGAGCTCGGCGGTGAGCACCGCGCCGCCGGCGGCGCCGCGCACCGTGTTGTGCGACAGGCACACGAACCGCCAGTCGAAGATCGCGTCCGGGCGCAGGCGGCCGATGGTGACCGCCATGCCGTTGCCGGCGTCGCGGTCGAGCCGGGTCTGCGGGCGCGACTCGTCCTCGAAGTACTGGAGGAACGGCTTCGGCGCGGACGGCAGGCCGAGCTTCTGCGGCTTGCCCGAGAAGCTCCTCCACAGCTCGAGCACGTCGTCCTTCGAGGGCTTGCGCTCGAACGACACGAACACCGCCGCCATGTGGCCGTCGGAGGCGGGCACGCGGATGCACTGGGCGGTGATGACCGGGTCCTGCGCGGCGACGATCTTCCCGCCCTCCACGCGGCCCCAGATCTTCATCGGCTCCTTCTCGCTCTTCTCCTCCTCGCCCTTGATGAAGGGGATGAGGTTGTCCACCATCTCCGGCCAGGACTCGAAGGTCTTCCCCGCGCCGGAGATCGCCTGGTAGGTGGCGACCGCGATGCGCTTCGGGCCGAACTTCATGAGCGGGTGGATGGCCGGCACGTAGCTCTGGAGCGAGCAGTTCGGCTTCACCGCGATGAACCCGCGCGACGTCCCGAGCCGCCTGCGCTGCGCCTCGATCACCGCGGCGTGCTCCGGGTTGAGCTCGGGCACCATCATCGGCACGTCGGCCGTGCCGCGGTGGGCGGAGTTGTTCGAGACCACCGGCGTCTCGTGCTTCGCGTAGTCCTCCTCGAGCCGCGCGGTCTCGTCCTTCGGCATGTCCACCGCGCAGAAGACGAAGTCCACCTCGCCGGCGATGGCCGCCACGTCGGAGGCGTTCTTCACGGTCAGCCCGGCGGTCGCCGCGGGGAGCGCGGACCTGAGCGCCCAGCGCCCCTTCACCGCGTCGGCGTACTTCTGCCCGGCCGAGTTGGCGCTGGCCGCGACCAGCGTGACCTCGTACCAGGGGTGGTGCTCGAGCAGGGCGACGAAGCGCTGACCGACCATGCCGGTGGCGCCGAGGACTCCGACCTTCAGCTTCTTCTGGCTCATGGCTCCTCTCCTCCGAGGAGGGGCGAACGCGAGGGGAAAGGCGGAGAGGGTAGCACAGCGCGGACGGGGGCCGATGGCTCCCGCGTCCTGGGGAGCGCCCGGGCCGGGCGGCTCAGTAGAACACCTCTTCCAGGAACAGCCCCTGCGGCGGCGCGGTCGGCCCGGCCTCGGTGCGATCGCCGCGCGCGAGCAGGGCCAGCATGGAGCCGGGCGCCCGCCTGCCCCGCCCCACCTCCACCAGCGTGCCGACGATGTTCCGCACCATGTGCTTCACGAACGCGGTCGCCTCGATGACCACCTCGATCCGCCCGCCCGCCTCGCCCAGCACCTCCAGGCGGCGCACCTCGCGCACCGCGTGCTCGCAGGCGCAGTCGGCGGCCTGGAACGCGGCGAAGTCGTGGCGCCCGACGAGGTGCGCGGCCGCCTCGCGGACGTTCGCGAGCTCGAGCGGGTGGAAGTGCTGCCAGGCCTGGAGCCGGGTGAGCGGCGCGCGGGTGGGCAGGTTCTCGATCACGTACCGGTAGCGCTTGCCGCGCGCGCTGCGCCGGGCGTCGAAGCCGTCCGGCTCGAGGCTGGCGGCGCGGACCGCCACGTCGGGCGGCAGCACCGCGTTCATGCCCATGACGTAGGCCTTCACCGGGAGCGGCCGGTCCTCCCGGAACGACGCCACCTGGCCGCGCGCGTGGACGCCCGCGTCGGTGCGCCCGGCCGCGGTGACCCGGCGCGGCGCCTTGTGCAGGGTGGCGAGCGCCCGCTCGACCTCCGCCTGGATCGAGGGCCCGTTCGGCTGGACCTGCCAGCCGACGTACGCGGTCCCGTCGTACTCCAGCACGAGCTTCACCACCGGCACGCCGCGAAGGTACCACGCCCTCGCGGCCGGGCGGCCCGATGCGCAGGGTCCCGGCATGCGGACCGTCCCCGTCTCCGCCCTCGCCGTGCTGCGCCCGTTCGCCCTGCTCGCGCTGGCGCTCGTCGTCGCCGCCCTGCTCGCGCGGTGCGGCTCCGGCGGGGACGGGGGCGCCGCGGCGCCGCCCGGGGACGGCGGGCCGAAGCCGCCGCCGGCGCCGCCGCCCGGGGCGCCGGGCTGGGCGGTGGCGGCCGCGGAGCGCTTCGAGGCGGCGCTGCCCGGCGGCGCGTTCGCGCCGGACCCGGTGCCGGACGACGGCCCGTTCTCCGACGGCGGGGCGTTCTTCGCTTCACGGAACGTCACACCGCCGGCGGCGTTCCGCGCCTCGACGCCCGCCGGCGCGGGCGGCTGGCTCACCGTGGAGTCGTACACGCGCCGGGCGGGCGCCTCGACGCGCGACCTCGCCGAGGTGGTCCCGGATCCCGCCGACCCCGCGAACCACGCCCTGCGGATCACCTCGCGCGCGCACACCGACGCGACCGTGCTCCGGCCCTCCGCGCCGCTCCCGGCGCGCTACCGCATCTCGGTGCGGGTGGGGTTCCCGTCGTTCGGCGACGGGGTCGCGGGCGGGCTGAACGGCTACGACGGGCCCGCCGACGCGGGGCCCTGGTGGCCGGGCGAGGACGCGACGCGGCAGAACGGCTTCTACTGGCTGACCATCCTCGACCGGCTGCCGCGGCCGCACGTGAACACCTGGATCCACCACCACCGCAAGGTCGTGGTGGACTCCGACAACCACTACCCGCCGTGGATGGAGATCTGGGACGGGGGCCGCTTCGTCTGGTCGGGCGAGCACCCCGTCATGCTGTTCGCGCTCGACGGCACGCAGCCCGGCGCCGAGCGCACCGGCCCGCCGTTCCTGTCCTACTCGGACGGCGCCTGGCAGCCGTCCGGCGCGATCCGCGCGGTGGACGCCTACCTGCCGGACACCTGGTACCGCGTGACGATCGAGCGCGACGGGCCGCGCTACACCGTCGAGGTCTCGGGGCGGTTCCGCTACGGCGGCGAGCAGACGTACCGCGCGACGATCGACGCCGCCGCGGCGTGCGTCTTCCACTACCCGGTGGACGCGGCCGAGGCGGCGGGCGCGGCCCGCTGCGTGGACGAGGGCGCGTTCGCGTCGGTGGGGCCGGCGTACCCGCGCTGGCCGGCGGGCGGCGTCTGGCCGGACTGGTTCATGCTCGGCGATCCGCACGTGAACTACTACGAGGGCAGCGTGCTCTACGACGACCTCGTCCTGGAGACGTGGCGAGACTGACCCGGCTGGGAGGCCGCCCGCGCGACCGGGACCGGTAAGCTCGCCGCGTGGATCCGTCCCGCCCCGCGCGCCGGCCGTTCCTCGACGCGCCGCGCGCGCTCGCCGCGCTCGCGTTCGCGCTGCACGCCGCCTGCGGCGGCCGCTACGGGATCTTCCGCGACGAGCTCTACTTCGTCGCCTGCGGGCGGCGCCTCGCGGCCGGCTACGTGGACCAGCCGCCCGGCATCGCCGTGGTCGCGCGGCTCGCCTCCGAGCTGTTCGGCACCTGGGTGCCCGGGCTGCGGCTCCCGGCCTGGCTCGCCTCGGCGGCGACGGTGCTCCTCGCCGGCCGCCTCGCCGCGCGGCTCGGGGGCGGCACGGCCGGGGCGGCGCTCGCGTCGGCGGCCACGCTCGCGTGCGGCGTGCTGCTGGCGCTCGGGCACTACCTCACCATGAACGCGTTCGAGCCCCTGCTCGTGCTGGTGCTGGCGCTCGTCCTGGTGCGGCTCGCCGAAGGTGGCGACCCGCGCCTGTGGGTCGCGGCGGGCGCGGTGGCCGGCCTCGGCGCGCTGTTCAAGTACACCTCCGCGCTGGTGGCGCTGGCGCTCCTCGCCGGCGTCGCCGCGACCCCGGCGCGGCGCGCGCTCCGGACCCGCTGGGCGCTCGCGGGCGCGGCGGTGGGGCTGCTCGCGATCCTGCCCAACGTCGCCTGGCAGCTCGCGCACGGGCTCCCGTTCCTGGAGCTGGTCCGGAACGGGCAGCTCCACAAGAACGCGCCGACGTCGCCGCCCGCGTTCGCGCTCGGGCTCCTCCGCGACGCGAACCCGCTGCTCGCGCCGCTGTGGCTCGGCGGCCTGGGCTGGCTCCTCGGCCGGGGCGACGCGCCGGCGGCGCGCGCGCTCGGGATCGGGGCCGCGCTCTACCTCGCGCTCCTCGCCGCGACCGGCGGCAAGCCCTACTACGCCGCGCCGGTGCTGCCGCTCCTGCTCGCCGCGGGCGGGGCGGCCGCGGCGCCGCTCCTCCGCCGCCCGGCGCTGCGGGTGGCCGTGCCCGCGCTGGCGCTCGCGTCCCTCGTGCCGGCGCTGCCGCTCGCGCTGCCGATCCTGCCGGAGCCGGCGTTCGTCCGCTGGCAGGCCGCGCTCGGGCTCGAGCCGGAGCGGATGGAGCGGACGGCCTACGGCGTCCTCCCGCAGATCTACGCCGACCAGCACGGCTGGCCCGAGCTCGCGCGCGCCGTCGCCGGGGCGGCCGCGACGCTCGCGCCGGCGGAGCGCGCCACCGCGGCGGTGTTCGGCCAGAACTACGGCGAGGCGGCGGCGGTGGAGGTGTACGGCGCGGCGCTCGGGCTGCCCCCGGCCATCTCCGGCCACAACCAGTACTGGCTCTGGGGCGTCCCGCCCGGCCGCGGCGACCCGCTCATCGTGATCTCCGACGCGGACGAGGACTGCGGGGGCGCGTTCCGCGAGCGCGTCCTCGCGGCGCGGCTGCCCGCGAGCCCGTGGGTGATGCCCTACGAGGACGCGCGCTGGATCTGGATCTGCAGGGGCCAGCGGCGCCCGCTCGCCGGGCTGTGGCCCGCGCTCCGCTCCTACCAGTGAGGCCGGCGGCCGCCGCGGGCCGCATTCGTTGACCCCGCGACGCCAGCCGCGCTATATGCGGCTTCAACTTTCGTTGAAGGTTCCCCCGGAGGCGCGGAAATGGCGGCGCAAGAGCAGGCCATCCTCTCCCAGCTCGACGCGAGCGCGCAGCGCGGCGTCCGCCCGGAGCGCGCGCAGGCGGCGCTCGCCGGCGTGCCGAGCCTCCCGGAGAGCCTGCTCGAGCTGGAGGCGCAGCTCACCCGCGCCACCGAGGACGCCGAGGCGAAGCTCCAGGCGGCCGCGCGCCACCTCGTCTCCGCCGGCGGCAAGCGGATCCGCCCCATGGTGACGCTGCTCGCCTGCGGCGCGTGCGGCGGCGAGATGCGCGGCGCCGTGCCGTACGCGGTGGCCGCCGAGCTGACCCACTCGGCCACGCTGCTGCACGACGACGTCATCGACGACGGCCCGGTGCGGCGCGGCCAGCCGGCCTCGCGCGTCATCTGGGGCAACGCCGTGTCGGTGCTCTCCGGCGACTGGCTGCTCACCCGCGCGCTCGAGATCGTCTCGGCCGAGCCGGCCCGCTCCGCGGCGCTGCCGCCGCTGCTCGCCACCATGCGGCGCCTGGTGGAGGGCGAGGTGCTGCAGCTCTCGCTGCGCGGCGGCTTCTCCGCCACCGAGCAGGCGTACATGGACGTGGTGATGGGCAAGACCGCGTCGCTGTTCGGCTGGGCGGCCGCGGCCGGCGCCTGGGCCGCCGGCGAGGTGGGCGAGATCCCCGCCGCGCTGGTGCGCTTCGGCGAGGGCATCGGGGTCGCGTTCCAGCTGGTGGACGACGCGCTCGACTACGCCGCCGATCCCGGGCTCCTCGGCAAGCGGCTCGGCACCGACCTCATCGAGGGCAAGGCCACGCTGCCGCTCATCCGCGCCTGCGAGGCCGAGCCTTCGCTTCGCGCCCGCCTCGGCGGCGTGGTGGACGGCACCGCCGACGTGGAGGCGGTGGCGCGCGAGGTGATCGAGGTCGTGAAGCGCGTGGGCGGCGTGGACGCCGCGCGCGCGCTCGCCCGCGAGCACACCCGCAGCGCGCTCGAGGCGCTGGAGCAGGTGCCGGACGGCGTGCACCGCCGCGCGCTCCATGCCGCGGCGCTGCAGCTGACCGAAAGGGCGTTCTAGGGAGGCTGCGCCCCTCCCCCGCCGTGCGGGGGCCCCTCCCTGCTTGCCTTCGTTCGCCCTGAAGTCGCCGGTTGCCGTGGCGCGGGCGGCGATCGCACCGACGCTCCGTCCTGCACCACCCGGGGACTGCGCTTCGCGCCCCCCGGTCCATACCTGCCATTCGATGCGCGCCCGCTTCGCCGCGCTCGCCCCGCTCCTGCTCGCGTCCTGCGCCTTCGGCAGGCCCCGGCTCTCCACGCCCGCCTGCGCCACCGGGGCGGAGGCGCTGCCCTCCGGGATCCAGCTGGTCGCGTACGCCCTGCCCCATCGTCCGGACACGCTGGTGGCCGCGTCGTACCGGGTCGGCAGCGCGCGCGACCCCGCCGGGAAGGAGGGCCTCGCGCACCTCGTCGAGCACCTCTCCTTCCGCGCGCGCCACGGCGGCGGGCGCGCCCTCTCGGCGCGGCTCGAGGCGGAGGGGGTCGAGTTCGACGGGCGCACCTCCGCGGACGCCACCGACTTCCACGCGGTGGGCGATCCCGACCAGCTCGACGCGCTGCTCCGCATCGAGGCCGATCGGCTGCGGGACCCGCTCGCGGGGGTGGACGAGGCGGAGCTGCGCCGGGAGCGCGAGGTGGTCCTGCAGGAGCTGGCGCTGCGGGGCGACCCGGACGCGCTCGGGTCGCAGGTGGACTGGCTGACCGCCCGCGCGCTCGCGGGCCACCCCTACGGGCGGATCGCGACGCCCGAGTCGCTGCGCGCCATCACGCTCGAGGACGTGCGGGCGTTCGCGCGGGCGCACTACCGCCCGGAGAACCTGCTGCTGCTCGTGGCGGGGCCCGCGCCGGCGGGGGCGGTCGCCGCCCGCGCCCGCGCCGCGCTCGGCGAGCTGGCCACGCGCCCGGGGGAGCCCGCCGATCCCCCCGTCGCGCCGCCCGAGCTCCGCGCCTCGCGGCCCGCGGCGCTCGACGTGGTGCGCGCGCCGGTGGAGCGCGCCTGGCTCCTGCTCACCGTGCCGCTCCCGGGCGACGCGGCCGCCGGCGGCGCGCGGGCGTACCTGGCGCTCCGCGCGCTCGAGGCGCAGGTGGAGCAGGTGCTCTCCGGGCCGGACCGCGACCGCGCGCTCTCGGTGGAGCTCCTCGTGCACGGGATGGACGGCGCGTCGCTGCCGGTGATCCGGATCGGCCTGCGCGACCCGGACGACGCGCGGCCGCTGGTCGAGCGGCTCCGCGCCGGCCTGCGCTTCGCCGGCTGGCAGGGCGGCCCGGATCCGGGCGCCGAGGAGCTGCGGGACCGCCTGGTGCTGGACGCGCACGTGCGGCTCGAGGCGTTCGACGCGTCGGAGGTCGCCCGCTGGATCCGGCTCACCGGCCGCACCGACTACCTCACCGGCATGCCCGCGGCGGTCGGCGCCGCGGTGACCCCGGACCGCGCCGCGTTCGCCCGCCGCTGGCTGCGCGAGGAGCGCCTGGTGGCGCTGGCGGTCGTGCCGGGCGAGGCGCCGCGGGACGAGGCGCCGCCGCGCCTGGCCGGCGCGAGCGCGCTCGACGACGACGACCCGCACGGCGCCGCGGCCGCCGGCGAGCCCGCCCCCGCGCGCGACGCGGCCCGCGCCATGCGCCCGCCGCACCTCGACAGCGCGCGCCGGCGCCGGCTGAAGAACGGCGTGCGCGTGATCGTGTCGCCGCGGCCCGGCTACCGCGTGCTCTCGGCGCACCTGGTGGTGCGCACCGCGCCCGCCGGCCCGCTGGAGCGCGTCTTCGAGGTGCTGGCGCTCCGCGCCGCCCGCTGCGCCGACCGGCCCGCCACCGTGGGCGGCGACCGGCTGGAGTTCGGCGCGCGCGCGCCCACCGAGCTCGTGGACCTGGCGCTCGCGCAGGTGGCCTGCCGCGCCGGCGACCTCGCCGTGGACGCGGCCGCGTTCGAGCGCGAGCGCGACGCGATGGCGGACGCGCTGCGCCGCCGCCCGCCCACGCTGCACGAGACCGCCGGGCAGCAGCTGCTCGAGCTGCTCTACCCCGGGCACCCCTACTCGGCCGAGGTCACCGAGGCGCGGGTGCGCGCGTTCCGCGCCGCGGACGCGGGGAAGTGGCTCGGGCTGAACGTGCGGCCGGAGCGGGCCGCCCTCGTCATCGCCGGCGACGTCGAGGCGACCGACGCGCTGTTCGAGCGCATCGAGCAGCGGCTCGGGCGGTGGCGGCCGCGCGGCGGCGACGGCACCCTGCCGGCGCGTCCGCCGGCGCCGCTGCCCGGCCGGCGCGAGCTGGTGGTGGTGGACCGCCCCGGCTGGCGGGTGGCCGAGGTGCTGGTGGGCGTGCGCGTCCCGCCCCGCGGCGCGCGCGACGAGGCCGCGTTCCGGACGCTGTCCTGGCGGCTCCAGCACGTGCTCACCGCCCGGCTCCGCGAGGGCGAGGGGCTCACCTACCGGGTGTCGCTCTCGATGCTGGAGCAGTCGCTGGGCAGCGCGCTCGTGCTCTCCACCGCGGTGGACCGCGCCCGCGCCGGCGAGGCGCTCGCGGCCGTCCTGGCCGAGCTCGCCGCCTCGGCCCGGCCGCTCGACCCGGAGGCGCTGGCCCGGGCCCGCTGGCGCGCGGTGCGCCGCGCCGGCCGCGCCCTCGGCACCTCCTGGCGGAACGCGCTGCGCCTCACCGAGATGTTCGTGCACGGCCTGCCGCCGGACGAGTGGGACACGTTCGCGGCGCGCGCTGCGGCGCTCGACGCCCGCGCGCTCGTGGCCGAGGCCGGGCGCTGGGCGCTCGGCCGCGAGGCGATCGTGGTGGTGGGCGACGCCGCCGTGATCGCGCCGGCGCTGGAGGCCGCAGGCCTCCCGGCGCGGGTGCTGCCGGCGATCGCGCGGCGGCCGCCGGCGGAGACCGCCGCGGTCGGGAGCGCGGCCGCGGAGCCCGGGCCGCGCGCTTCGGCGCCCTGAGCGCGCGCCCGCGGCGCGGGCACCCACGTGCGGTGGGCGCGGGCGCGCGGCGCCCGCCGGGCGTCAGGCGTTTCGCCAGGCCCGCTCGGCGCGCAGGATCACCTGCCCGAGCGGCACGTCGTAGGGCCAGGAGTCGAGGATCAACCGGCCCAGGTCCTCCGCCCGCTCGCGCTTGGGCGGCAGCGCGTCGCCGTCGAGCGCCGAGAGGTAGCCCTGCAGGCGCGAGCGGCACGTGCCGAGCTGCTCGGGGCAGAGCCGGTGCTGGTTGGTGGACAGCTCGCCGTCGAGCTCTGCAAGGGCGAGCACGATGAGGTCGCGGGCGCGGTTTCGGCGTTCCATCGCAGGGCACCATCACGCGTCCGCTTGACCGAAGTCAAGCGACCCGGGCCAGCGTCCCGGAATCATGAGGCTCTGCGGGCCGTCGCGGGGTCCCGGGATCCGTTCAACGATCATTGAAACCCCAGGGAACCTGGGGTACAGATCCGCGCGCCATGGCCTACCGCTCGCTGCGTGAGTTCCTCGCCCGGCTCGACGAGGCCGGCGAGCTGGTCCGGATCACCGAGCCCGTCCACCCGGTCCTCGAGATGGCCGCGCTCGCCGACCGCGCCGCCAAGCAGGGCGGCCCGGCGCTCCTGTTCGAGCGCCCCGGGACGCTGCCGGTCGCGATGAACCTGTTCGGCACCCGCCGGCGCGCCAGCTGGGCGCTCTCCTGCGAGGACTTCGAGGAGCACGCCAGCGAGCTGCGCGCGCTGCTCCGCACCGCGCCGCCCCAGTCGTTCTGGGACAAGCTGAAGATGCTCCCGAAGCTGGGGAAGCTCGCGGCCATGGCCCCGAAGCACGTCTCCTCCGGCGCCTGCCAGGAGGTCGTGGACCGCGAGCCGGACCTCCGCACGCTGCCGGTGCTCACCACCTGGCCGCACGACGGCGGGCCGTTCATCACGCTCCCGCAGGTCATCACCCGCGATCCCGAGACCGGGATCCGCAACGTGGGCATGTACCGCCTCCAGGTGCTCGGCCCGCGCCGGCTCGCCATGCACTGGCAGCTCCACAAGACCGCCACCGCGCACTACCGCGCCTACCAGCAGCGCGGCGAGCGGATGCCGGTCGCGATCGCGCTCGGCGGCGACCCCGCGCTCACCTACTGCGCCTCGGCGCCCCTGCCGCCCAACGTGGACGAGTACCTGTTCGCCGGGTTCCTGCGCGGCGCGTCGGTCCACACCGTCACCGGCGTCGCCACCGGGCTCGACGTGCCGGCCGACGCCGACCTCGTCATCGAGGGCTTCGTGGACACCGCCGCCCCGCTCGTCCGCGAGGGGCCGTTCGGCGACCACACCGGGTTCTACTCGCTCGCCGACGACTACCCGGCGCTCGACGTGGTCGCGATCACGCGCCGCAAGGACGCGGTCTACCCGGCCACCGTGGTGGGCCCGCCGCCCGTCGAGGACCAGTGGCTGGGCAAGGCCACCGAGCGCATGTTCCTGCCGCTCATGCAGATCGTGGCGCCGGAGATCGTGGACATCTGCATGCCGGTGGAGGGCGTCTTCCACAACCTCTGCCTCGTCTCCATCAAGAAGGAGCACCCGGGCCAGGCGAAGAAGGTCATCCACGGGCTGTGGGGCTCCGGCCAGATGGCGCAGACGAAGACGCTGGTGGTGTTCGACGAGGACGTGGACGTGCAGGACGTCTCGCAGGCCGCCTGGCGGGCGTTCGCGAACGTGGACGTGAAGCGCGATCTGGTGATCGCCGACGGGCCGGTGGACGTGCTCGACCACGCCGCCTCCGGCTTCGCCTACGGCGGGAAGATCGGCGTGGACGCCACGCGCAAGTGGCGCGAGGAGGGCGGGCGCGAGTGGCCGGAGGTGTGCGTCCACCCGCCCGAGGTGATCGCGCGGATGGACGCGCTCTACGACCGGCTGGTGCCGGGCGCGGCGCCGCTCCGCCGCCCGCGCATCGCCCCACCCCCGGCGGCGTCCTGGACGCCGCGCCGCGGAGGGATCCTCCAGTGAGCGTGAACGTGCCGCTGCCCGGCGAGGCGCACCGCGCCTCCGCGGTCCGGGCCATGTTCGACCGCATCGCCCCGCGCTACGACCTGCTCAACCGGGTCATGACGCTGAAGGTGGACCAGGCCTGGCGCCGCCGGCTGCTCTCCGACCTCGCCCCCAAGGACGGCGAGCGGATGCTGGACCTGTGCGCCGGGACCATGGACGTGGCGGACCTCGCCCGCCGCCGCGCCCCCGGCCTGCGCGTCACCGGCGCCGACTTCTCCATGCAGATGCTCCGCCGCGGCGTGGAGAAGACCGCGCTGCCCGCCTCGCAGGCGGACGCGATGGCGCTGCCGTTCCTCGACGCGCGCTTCGACCTCGCCACGGTGACGTTCGGCATGCGCAACCTGGAGCGCTACGAGGTCGGGCTCGCCGAGCTGGCGCGGGTGCTGCGCCCGGGCGGCCGCCTCGGGGTGCTGGAGTTCTTCCGCTCCGAGTCGCGCGGCTCGCGCTTCGTGCACGGGGCCTACAACCGCCTGGCGCTGCCGGTGCTGGGCCGCATCCTCTCGCCCGACCCGGAGGCGTACCGCTACCTGGTGGCCTCGATGGAGCGCTTCGCCTCGCGCGTCGAGTTCGAGGAGGCGGCGCGTCGCGCCGGCTTCCGCGACGTGCGCGGCGAGACGCTGTTCCCGGGCGTGTGCGGGCTCGTCACGGCGGTGCGCGCGTGAAGCTGGTCGTCGCCGTCTCCGGCGCGTCGGGCGCCCCGTACGCGAGGCGGCTCCTCGACTTCCTGGCCGCGAACGCGGACCTGGGCGTGTCGGCCGACCTCGTGTTCACCCAGACCGGCAAGCAGGTCTGGAAGCAGGAGATCGGCGCCGAGCCGCGCTACCCGTTCAAGATCTGGAAGAACCAGGACTTCACCGCGCCGTTCGCGTCGGGCTCGTCGATGTACGACGCCATGGTGGTCGTCCCCTGCTCGGCGGGCGCGCTGGCGCGCATCGCCTACGGGATCTCGGTGGACCTCGTCGGCCGGGCCGCCGACGTGATGCTGAAGGAGCGCAAGCGCCTGGTGCTGGTGCTGCGCGAGACGCCCATCTCGCTGGTCCACGCCCGCGCCATGACGCAGGTGATCGAGGCGGGCGCGTTCGTGATGCCAGCCTCGCCCTCGTTCTACTCGGGGCCGAAGACGGTGGACCAGGTGGTGGACACGGTGGTGGCGCGGGTGCTCGACCGGCTGGGCATCCCGAACGAACTGATGAAGCGCTGGGACGGCCTGAGTCCGCGCGCCCCGGAGCCGGTGGAGGAACCCTGACATGCTCTCGATCCTGGCGAACCGCGCGCTCGAGCGCGACGGCCTCGGGCCCATCCGCGACAAGGTGCTGGCCGGCGAGCGGCTCGGCGACGCCGACGGCCTGAGGCTGTTCGAGGCCGCCGACCTGCCCGCGCTCGGCGCGCTCGCGAACCACGTGCGCGAGGCCCGCCACGGCGCGCTCGCGTTCTACAACCGCAACGTCCACCTCAACCCGACCAACGTCTGCGTCGCGTCCTGCAAGTTCTGCTCGTTCGCGCGCAAGGACGACCAGCGCGCCTCCGACGGCTACACCATGTCGCTCGACGAGGCGGTGGCGAAGGTGCTGTCGCGCAAGCCGCTCGGCGTCACCGAGGTGCACATCGTCTCCGGCCTGCACCCCGACCTGCCGTTCGAGTACTACACCGAGCTGCTCTCGCGGATCCGGGCCGCCTGGCCCGAGGTGGCCATCAAGGCGTTCACCGCCATCGAGATCCACTTCTTCGCCGAGAAGTTCGGCATGAGCTACGAGCAGGTGCTGCGCCGGCTGATGGACGCCGGGCTGCAGACCATGCCCGGCGGCGGCGCCGAGATCTTCGCGCCGCGGGTGCGCCGGAAGATCTGCGACGACAAGGCCACCGCCGACCAGTGGATCGAGATCCACCGGACCGCCCATCGCCTCGGCGTGAAGACCAACTCCACCATGCTCTACGGCCACATCGAGCGGCTGGACGAGCGGGTGGACCACATGCGCCGGCTGCGCGCGCTGCAGGACGAGACCCACGGGTTCCAGGTCTTCATCCCGCTCGCGTTCCACCCCGAGCACAACATGATCGGCAAGGCGTTCCCGAAGCCCACCGGCTACGACGCGCTGCGCACGCTCGCGGTGGCGCGCCTGTACCTCGACAACTTCGACCACGTGAAGGCGTACTGGGTGTCGCTCGGCGAGCGGCTGGCGCAGACCGCGCTGTCGTTCGGCGTGGACGACCTCGACGGCACCGTGCTCGAGGAGCGCATCTACCACATGGCCGGGTCCACCGTGCCGCAGGCGCTCAGCGAGCGCACGCTGCACCAGCTCATCCGCGCCGCCGGCCGCGTGCCGGCCGAGCGCGACAGCCTCTACCGCGTGCTGAAGGTCCACGACGCGCCGCTCCCCGCCGAGCCGCCCGCCCGCCTCCAGGTCACCGCCTGATCCCGAGAGCTCCCATGCCGAAGAAGATCCGCGCCGCCGCCGTCTCGTTCCTGAACGCCTGGCCGCTCACCGCCGGGCTGGAGGGCTCCGAGCGCATCGAGCTGGTGCAGGCCGAGCCGTCCCGCTGCGCGGCCATGCTGGAGGCGGGCGAGGTGGACCTGGCGCTCGTGTCGGTCGCCGCGCTCACCAAGGGGCAGTACGACATCGTGCCGGGCATCGCCATCGGCGCCGACGGGCCGGTGCAGACGGTGGTGCTCGCCGGCGAGCAGTCGCCGGCCATCTGGGACGAGGTGTTCCTCGACACCGCCTCCCGCACCTCGCACGTGCTCGCGAAGCTCGTGCTCGACGCGAAGGGCGTCCACCCGAGGTTCACGCCCATGCCCGCGGAGGAGGGGCTCGCCCGCGCCAAGGGCACCAAGGGCGCGCTCGTGATCGGCGACCGCGGGTTCGGCGTCCGCGCGAACCACGTGCTCGACCTGGGCCGCGAGTGGACGCAGCTCACCGGGCTGCCCATGATCTTCGCGCTGTGGGCGGCGCGGCCGGGCGCGGTCTCGCCCGAGGACGTGCAGGAGCTGACCCGGGCCGCGCAGCACGGGCTCGGGATCCGCACCGAGCTGGCGCAGAAGTTCGCCGCGCTGAAGGGCGGGGACCCGGAGAAGTACCGCCGGTACCTCACCCAGAAGATCCGCTACGGCCTCGGCCCCTACGAGCTGCAGGGGCTGGAGGCGTTCCTGGAGCGCGCCGCCACGAAGGGCTTCCTGCCCCCCATGCCGCTCCGCTTCGTGGACGACGTGGTCCGGACCCGGCGCGTGCGCCGCGCCGTCTCGGTGGACACCGCGCTGCAGAAGGGCGCGGACGGCGAGCGGCTCGACGCCGACGAGGCGGCCACGCTCGACGAGCACGCGCCGCTGCTCGAGCTCGGGCTCGCCGCCGACGCGCGCCGGCGCGCGCTCCACCCCGGCGACCTCGTCACCTACATCGTGTCGCGGAACGTGAACTACACGAACGTGTGCACCACCGCGTGCCACTTCTGCGCGTTCTACCGCCCCCGCGGCCACCAGGAGTCCTACGTCCTCACCCGCGAGGAGCTGACGCAGAAGATCGACGAGACGGTGGCGCTCGGCGGCATCGAGATCCTGCTGCAGGGCGGCCTCCACCCCGACCTCGGCGTCGAGTGGTACGAGGACCTGTTCCGCTGGGTGAAGCAGACCTGGCCGGTGATCAACCTGCACGCGCTCTCCCCCGAGGAGATCTGGCACATCGCCCGGACCAGCGAGCTCGGGCTCGAGGCCACCATCGACCGGCTGATCGCGGCCGGGATGGACTCCATCCCGGGCGGCGGCGCCGAGATCCTGGACGACGAGGTCCGCCGCCGGATCGCGCCGCTCAAGTGCTCCACCGACGAGTGGCTCACGGTGATGAAGGCCGCGCACCGCAAGGGGCTGAAGAGCACCGCCACCATGATGTTCGGGGTGGGCGAGGGGCCGGAGCACCGGGTGGCGCACCTGATGCGGCTGCGCGAGCTGCAGGACGAGACGCACGGCTTCACGGCGTTCATCTGCTGGCCGTTCCAGTCGCAGAACACCCGGCTCGAGCCGGGCGACGGGAGCGCCCACGCCTACCTGCGCACGAACGCGCTCTCGCGCCTGGTGCTCGACAACGTCCCCAACCTGCAGGCGTCGTGGGTGACCATGGGCGGGGGCGTCGCGCAGGCCGCGCTGCACATGGGCTGCAACGACTTCGGCCAGGTGATGATCGAGGAGAACGTGGTCTCCGCGGCCGGCACCACCTTCAAGATGGACTCGGAGGAGGTGGAGCGGCACATCCGCGACGCCGGCTTCCGCGCCGCCCGCCGCAACATGAAGTACCAGCTGGTGGAGGAGACCCGCGCGTGATCCGCGTGGTGGCCGCCCCCTGGGTGCTCCCCGGCGCCGCGCCCGGCGCGCCGGCCGCGGCCGGGCGGGCGCTCGCCGACGGCGCGGTGGCGCTGGAGGGCGACACCGTGCGCGCGGTCGGCCCGCGCGCCGAGGTGGAGGCGCGCTTCGGGCGGGCGGAGCCGCTCGACGCGGTGCTCCTGCCGGCGCTCGTGAACGCCCACCTGCACCTCGAGCTCTCGCACATGAAGGGCTGGGTGGCGGGCGGCGAGGGGCTGCCCGCCTGGATCCAGCTGTTCGTGGCCGCGCGCCGGCGCACGCGCGAGGGCGAGCCCGAGGAGGCCATGGGCATGGCCGCCGAGGACCTGGCCCGCGCCGGGGTGGCCGCGGTGGGCGACGTCACGAACACGCTCGACTCGCTCCGCCCGCTGGCCGCCGCCGGCATCGGGGGCACGATCTTCCACGAGGTGTTCGGCTTCACGCCCGGGCGCTTCGAGGAGGCCCGCGCCGCCGCCCGCCAGGCCCGCGAGGCCGCCGCCCCGCCGCCCGGGCTGCGGGTGGTGGAGAGCCCGCACGCGATCTACTCGACGAACGCCGAGGGGCTGCGCGCGCTGCTCCGCGCCGGCCCCGGCTCGCTGCACCTCGCCGAGGACCCGGCCGAGCGCGCCTTCTGCTCGACCGGGTCGGCGGGCGCGTTCGGGCGCATGTACGCGAGCCTGGGCGCGGAGCTGCACGCGCTGCGGATCACGGGGCGCTCGCCGGTGGACGCGGTGAAGGACGAGCTCCGCCCGCACCACCTGGCGGTCCACTGCGTGGACCTCGACGACGAGGACGTCCGCGTGCTCGCGGCCACCGGCGCCACCGTGGTGCTCTGCCCGCGCTCGAACCGCTACATCCTCGGCGCGCTGCCGCGGCTCGAGGCGCTCCTCGCGGCGGGGATCCCGCTCGCGGTCGGCACCGACTCGCTCGCCAGCAGCCCCTCGCTCGCGCCGCTCGCCGAGCTGGCGCTGCTGCGCCGCGAGGTGCCCGCGGTGCCGGCGGCCCGGCTGCTCCCGCTCGCCTGGAACGGCGCCGCGCTCGGCGCGCCGCACGTGGGCCGGCTCGCGCCGGGCGCCGCGCCGGGCGTGCTCGCCGCGCCGCTCGAGGGCGCGCGCCCGGCGGACCCGGCCGAGTGGCTGGTCTCCACCTTCGGCGCCGAGGAGCGCCCGTTCACCTGGCTCGCCCGGCAGCGCCCGGGCCCGGAGCGTCCCGAATGACCGTCGCCGCGCTCGCGCGCATGGTGAAGCTCAGCCACTCGCTCTTCGCGCTGCCGTTCGCGGCCGCCGCGGTGGCGCTCGTCGCCGCCGAGGCCCGCCTGGACCCGGCGCGCCTCGCGCTGGTGGCGCTGGCGGTGGTGGCGGCGCGCACCGCCGCCATGGCCATGAACCGCATCGCCGACCGGGCCTTCGACGCGCGCAACCCGCGCACGCAGCGGCGCGAGCTGGTCACCGGCGAGGTCTCGGCCGCCGCCGCCTGGGCGCTGCTCGGCGGCTCCGCCGCCGCGTTCGTGGCCGCCGCCGCGCTCATCTCCCCCGTCTGCGGCGCGCTGGCGCTGCCGGTGCTCGCGATCCTGCTCGGCTACTCCTACGCGAAGCGGTTCACCTGGGCCTGCCACCTGTGGCTCGGGGTGGCGCAGGCGATCGCGCCGGTGGGGGTGGCGATCGCGCTCACCGGGACCGCGCCGCCCGCCTCGGTGGTGCTGGGGCTCGGCGTGGGCGCGTGGATCGCCGGGTTCGACGTCTTCTACTCGATGCAGGACATGGACTACGACCGCGGCGCGGGGCTCCGCTCGATCCCGGCGCGGTTCGGCGTCGCCGGCGCGCTCCGCTGGGCGCGGGGCCTCCACCTCGTCGCCGCGGCCGCGATCTTCGCCGCCGGGGCGCTGGCCGGCCGCGGGGCGGGGTGGATCCTCGGCTCGGTGATCCTCGCCGCCACGCTCGCCGCCGAGCACCGCTACGTGGCCCCGGGCGGCGCGCTCCGGCCCGAGCGGATCAACGTCGCGTTCTTCAACTACAACGCCTTCGCGTCGATCGCGTTCGCGCTGTGCGCGCTGGGCGATCTGGCGCTCCGCTGACCGGGGGAACCGCATGACCGCCGCCGCGCAACGCGCCGCCGCGCCCACCTCCCACGCGCTGCAGAAGGCCGACCTCGCCGTCGCCGACGCGGTGGGCGCGCTCATGGAGCTGTGGGGCTTCCGCCGCCAGCTCGGGCGCATCTGGGCCGTGCTGTTCCTGTCGGACCGGCCGCTCGCCGCGCCCGACCTGTGCGACCGGCTGCAGATCTCCACCGGCCTGCTGTCCATGAGCCTCGCCGAGCTGCGCCGCTGGGGCGTGGTGCGGACCGTGGAAGTCCCGGGCGACCGCAAGGAGCACTTCGAGGCGGAGACCAACGTCTGGAAGCTGGTGGCCCGGGTGCTGCGTGAGCGCGAGAAGCGCGCCGTGGAGCAGGCGCTCGCGGCGTTCGAGCGCGCGCTCGCCGAGGTGCGGGCCGCGCTCGCCGACGTGGACCCCGCCGTGAAGGCGCAGGCGCGCTTCAAGGCGCGGCGGCTGGAGGTGCTCTCGGACCTCGCGCGCGCGGCGCTCACGGTGCTGAAGCTGCTGGTGGACTCGAGCCGCGCCGACGTCGGGCCCATCAAGGCGCTCTCGGAGGCGCTGGCGCGGCGGGACTGACGCCGGCGCCGCCCGGCGCCGCGGCCGCCTGCGCCGCCGGCGGGGCGAGCGGCAGCGACACCGTGAAGGTGGCGCCCTCCCCCGGCGCGCTCTCGGCGCAGATGGTGCCGCCGCTCCCCTCGACGATCTCGCGCGCGATCCAGAGCCCGAGCCCGAGCCCGCCGTAGTGGCGCGCCTCGTGCGCGCGCTCGAACCGCCCGAAGATGCGCTCCAGGTCCGCGGGCGGGATGCCGATGCCCCGGTCGCGCACGCGCAGCACCGCGCGCCCGCCCTCCCTGCGCAGCCCGATGGTGATGGGCCGGCCGGCGCCGTACTTCAGCGCGTTCGAGGCGAGGTTCGTGAGCACCTGCTCGATCCGCAGCCGGTCGCCCTCGCAGGCCAGCCCCGGCTCGACGTCGAGCTCGAGCGCGCTCCCCACCCGCGCCGCCGCCTCCGCGAGCCGCGCCGCCGCCTGCCGGACCGCGTCGGAGAGGTCGTACCGGCGCCGCTCCAGCGCGGCGCGCCCGGTGGCGAGGCGCGAGACGTCGAGGAGCGCCTCGACGAGCCGCCCGAGCCGCTCCACGCTGGCGGCCGCCGCCGCCAGCTGCCCGCGCGCGCGGCGGGCGTCGGCCGGGTCGCGATCGAGCGAGCGGAGCGCCTGCTGGGCCTGGAGCAGCGCGGCGGTGACCGGCGTCTTCAGCTCGTGGCTCGCCACCGAGAGGAACACGTCGCGGGCCGCGATGGCCTCCGACTTGCGGCGCTCGACCTCCTTCTGCGCCTCGATGTCGGTGAAGGTCCCGAACCACTTCACCACCCGCCCGCCGGCGTCGCGCAGCGGCACCGCCGACACCAGGAACCAGCGGTGGCCGCCGTCGCGCCCGCGCAGCCGGTACTCGCCGCTCACGGCGCGCCCCGCGGCGAAGCCGGCCTCCCAGTCGGCGCGCGCCCGGGCCCGGTCGTCCGGGTGGAACTGGGCCGCCCAGCCCGCCGCGAGGATGGCCTCGTTGTCGAGGCCGGTGTAGGCCTCGAACTGCGGGCTGTGGAAGTCCGGCCTGCCGTCGGGCGCGAGCGTGAACACGAGCTGCGGGATGGTCTCGACCAGCGTCCGGAAGCGCGCCTCGCTCTCGCGCACCGCGCGCTCGCGCGCCGCCCGCTCGGCGTAGCCGGTGCGGATCGCGGCGCAGGCGAGCACGAGGAGCGTCGCGACCATCAGGAAGGCAGGCGTGGCGGCCAGCTCTCGCCCGCCGGGCGCCCAGCCGGTGGCAGGGCCCATGACGCTCAGGTTCACCCCCAGCGCCGAGAGCAGCGTCGCCACCACGCCCGGGCCGGCGCCTCCGAGCCAGGCGGCGAGGAGCACCGCGGGGAGCATCGGCACGAACCGCGCACGCAGCACGCCCGGGGCGGCGAGCAGCGCGAACGTGCACGCCACGGGCAGCGCCACCGCGAGGCCGTACGCGACGGCGGGCCGCAGGGCGGGAGGCGGCGGGATGCGGAGCAGGCGGCGCATGCGCGGAATGGAGGACCCTCATGCGCGAGGGTAGCCAGGGTCTGCCGCCGCGCCACACGCCGAGCCGGGCCCTCCCGGGGTGACCCGGGCAGCGCCCGCTCGATCCGCGCAGGTGCGGCGGTTCGCCCGGCGCGCCGGGGCGCGTCGAGGCGGCACCCGGCGCGCGCCACGCCTTGCCCATCCCCGCGAGGAAACGGTAAGAAGTCCCCCCCATGCTGTCCCCCGACGTCCTGAAGAAGCTCGAGGCCATCGAGCAGCGGTTCGAGGAGCTGACGCAGCTCCTCTCGGACCCGGCCGTGGCCGGCAACGGCGACCGGTTCCGGAAGGTGGCGAAGGAGCGCGCCTCCATCGAGCAGACCGTCACCGCCCTGCGCGCCTACCGCAAGCTGCTCGACGACGTGGCGGGCAACGAGGCGCTGCTCGGCGACAAGGACCCCGAGCTGCGCGAGCTCGCCAAGGAGGAGCTGGCGCAGCTGCGGCCGCAGGTCGAGCCCGCGGAGGAGCAGCTGAAGCTGTACCTCGTGCCGAAGGACCCGAACGACGAGAAGGACGTCATCGTCGAGATCCGGGCCGGCGCGGGCGGCGACGAGGCGGGCCTGTTCGCGGCCGAGGTCATGCGCATGTACGTCCGCTACGCAGAGCGCCGCGGCTGGCGCGTCGAGCTGATGGACACCTCGGGCGGCGCGCTGGGCGGCGTGAAGGAGGCGACGCTCACCGTCTCGGGCGACGCGGTCTACTCCTCGCTCAAGTACGAGTCCGGCGTGCACCGGGTGCAGCGCGTGCCCGCCACCGAGGCGCAGGGGCGCATCCACACCTCCACCGTCACCGTGGCGGTCATGCCGGAGGCGGAGGAGATCGACGTCCAGGTGAACCCGGCCGACGTGGAGATGGACGTGTTCCGCTCCACCGGCTCGGGCGGCCAGTCGGTGAACACCACCGACTCCGCGGTGCGCCTCACCCACAAGCCCACCGGCATCGTGGTGAAGTGCCAGCAGGAGAAGAGCCAGCTGAAGAACCGCACCATGGCCATGAAGATGCTGCGGGCCAAGCTGTTCGAGATCGAGCAGGAGCGGCAGCGCAGCGCGCGCGACGCGACCCGCAAGTCGCAGGTGGGCACCGGCGACCGGTCGGAGAAGATCCGCACCTACAACTTCCCGCAGGACCGGCTCACCGACCACCGCGTGAACTACACGCGCCACAACCTGCCCGCGGTGATGGACGGCGACGTGCAGGACGTCATCGACGCCTGCCGGACGTTCTACGCCGCCCAGGCGCTGCGCGAGGCGTCGCGCGGCGACGCCGGGGCGGCGGAGCGGCGGGCGTGAGCGAGGGCGAGGCCTGGACGACGCTCCGCCTCCTCGCCTGGACCCAGGAGTTCTTCGGCCGCAAGGGCGTGGACGCGCCGCGGCTCACCGCGGAGCTGCTGCTCGCGCACGCGCTGCGCTGCGAGCGGATGCGGCTCTACCTCGACTTCGACAAGCCGCTCGGCGCGCCGGAGCTGGCCGCGTTCCGCGAGCTGGTGCGCCGCCGGGGCGAGGGCGAGCCCACCGCCTACCTCACCGGCCGGCGCGACTTCTACGGCCGGCCGTTCCGGGTGGACGCGCGCGTGCTGGTGCCGCGGCCCGAGACCGAGCTCGTGCTGGAAGCGGCGCGGGACGCGCTGCCGGAGGGCGGGGCCGCGCTCGACCTGTGCACCGGGTCCGGCGCCCTGGGCGTGTCGCTCGCGCTGGAGCGGGCCGGCGCGCGGGTGGTCGCGACCGACCTCTCCGCCGACGCGCTCGTGGTCGCCGAGGAGAACGCGCGCGCGCTCGGCGCGGCGGTGGACCTGCGCCAGGGCGACCTGTGGGCGGCGCTCCGCGAGGGCGAGCGCTTCGACGTGATCGTGTCCAATCCGCCCTACGTCCCGCGTGGCGAGCTGGACACGCTCCCGCGGGAGGTGCGCCGCGAGCCGCGGCTGGCGCTCGACGGCGGCCCCGACGGCCTCGACCTGCTCCGGCGCATCGTGGAGGGCGCGCCGGCCCGGCTCGTGCCCGGCGGCACGCTCGTGCTGGAGATGCACGAGCGCCACCTGGACGTCCTGCCGCGGCTCTGCCGGGAGGCGGGGTTCGAGCGGGCGGAGGCGCGGCCGGACCTGGCCGGCCTGCCCAGGCTCACGGTGGCGCGCCTGGCGGGCGCCGCGTAGAATCCGCGCCGCCGCTCGCACCCCGCTTGCACGCAGCACCGTCCGGGCGATCCCGTTCCCGGACGCCGAAGGAGCCATCGTTGGACAAGATCGTCATCGAGGGAGGCGTCCCGCTCCGCGGGAGCGTGGACGTCTCCGGGGCGAAGAACGCCGCGCTGCCCGTCATCGCGGCCGCGCTGCTCGCCGAGGGCGAGCACGAGGTGCGGAACGTCCCCGACCTCGCCGACGTGCGCACGCTCGGCAAGCTGCTCGGCCACATGGGCTGCGAGGTCGTCCGCGGCGAGGGGGATCGGCGCACGGTCCGGCTGCGCGTGCCGGCGGCGGTGACGCCCGAGGCGCCCTACGAGCTCGTGAAGACGATGCGCGCCTCGGTGCTCGTGCTCGGGCCGCTGCTCGCGCGCCTCGGCCGGGCGCGCGTGTCGCTGCCCGGCGGCTGCGCCATCGGCGCCCGCCCCATCGACCAGCACCTGAAGGCGCTCACCGCGCTCGGCGCCGAGATCCGGCTCGAGCACGGCTACGTGAACGCCAGCGTGCCCGGCGGCCGCCTCCGCGGCACGGTCTTCACCTTCGACGCCCAGACCGTCACCGGCACCGAGAACGTGATGATGGCGGCGGCGCTCGCCGAGGGCGAGACGGTGCTCCGCAACTGCGCGCGCGAGCCGGAGGTGAAGGACCTCGGCGACGCGCTCGTGGCCATGGGCGCGCTGGTGGAGGGCGCCGGCACCGACGAGATCTGGATCGAGGGCGTCCCGTCGCTGCGGCCGCTGTCGCACGCGGTCATCCCGGACCGCATCGAGGCGGGCACGTTCCTGGTGGCGGGCGCGCTGCCCGGCAACGACGTGACCGTCCGCGGCTGCGTCGCGGCGCACCAGGAGGCGCTCGTCGAGAAGCTGCGCGCGGTCGGCGCGGAGGTGACGAAGGTCGAGGGCGGCCTGCGGGTGATCGGCGACGGCCGCCCGCGCCCGGTGGACGTGCGGACGGCGCCGCACCCCGGGTTCCCCACCGACATGCAGGCGCAGCTCATGGTGCTGCTCTGCCTCGCGGACGGGACCTCGCGCATCACCGAGACCGTGTTCGAGAACCGCTTCATGCACGTCCAGGAGCTGATCCGCCTGGGCGCGCACGTCGAGGTGGACGGGCGCGTCGCCATGGTGAAGGGGGTGCCGGAGCTGTCCGGCGCGCCGGTGATGGCGTCCGACCTGCGGGCCTCGGCGGCGCTGGTGCTGGCCGGCCTCGCGGCGACCGGGACGACCGAGGTGCTGCGCGTGTACCATCTCGACCGCGGCTACGAGCGGATCGAGGAGAAGCTGGCGCCCCTGGGGGCGCGCATCCGGAGGGTGAGAGGCTGATGCCGGGCACGAGCGAGCTCATCACGGTGGCGGTGCCGAAGGGGCGCCTCCTGCAGGAGTCCTCGGCGCTGTTCGAGCGGGCGCTCGGCGTCTCGCCGCGCAAGCTGCTGGAGGGCACGCGCAAGCTGGCGGCCGACGCCCCCGAGGCCGGCCTGCGCTTCATCTCGATCCGCGCCGGCGACGTGGCGAGCTACGTGGAGCACGGCGCGGCCGAGGTCGGCATCGTCGGGCTCGACGTGCTGCGCGAGGAGCCGCGCGATCTCTACGAGCCGCTCGACCTGGGGATCGGCCGCTGCACCGTGATCGTGGCGCGCCCGAAGGGCGCCCGGCCGCTGCCGCGCGGGGTCGCGCCGCGCGTGGCCACGAAGTACCTGTCGCTCGCCGCCCGGCACTTCGCCGCCAAGGGGGTGCCCGCGGAGATCATCCCGCTGCACGGGTCCATCGAGGTGGCGCCCTCGCTCGGGCTCGCCGACACCATCGTGGACATCACCGAGACCGGGGAGACGCTGCGCGCCAACGGCCTCGTCATCGAGGAGAAGGTCCTCGAGGTGTCGGCCCGCCTGGTGGTGAACCGGGTGGCCCTGAAGCTCCACCCGGAACGGCTGCGTCTCCTGATCGAGGCATTGCGCGCCGCGGTCGCCGCCGCGGACGCCGAAGCCCGTTGAAACGTGGCACGGCTTCTGCCTAGTATGACCAGGACTCGGCAAGAGCCGGCCCTCGCTTGAAACCCCGATCCCAACCCGTCGTGTCACCGGTCCGAGGAGGACCCGCTACGTCATGGATTGCCCGCGGTGCAGCGTCGAATTGAACGAGATCGCCCACGAGGACAGCGCAGTCCAGCGCTGCGCCGAGTGCGGAGGCATCTGGGTGGGTGACGCCGCCGATCTCAACAAGGTGCTGCTGCACGCCAACCTGCCGGCGCTGTCGGCGCTCGGCGGGTACGTGAACGCGGACGAGATCTCGGGGATGTGCCCGGCCTGCAACGTGGACCTGGTCGTCGTCGAGGGGGGCGAGAAGCGCTCGCTCGCCTACGACACCTGCGAGTCCTGCGGCGGCATCTGGGTGGACGGGACCGAGGACGAGCCGGCGGCGGAGCTCGACTGGAAGGGCGCCACCTCGCAGGTCGTCGCGTTCTTCAAGGCGTTCGCGAAGAAGAAGTAGCCGGCGCCCGCGCGCGCGGGCCCCCGCTCACCAGGTCCGGTCGTCGCGCCACGGGTACGCGGTGTTGGAGTAGCCGCGGATCTCCCAGTAGCCGCGGCGGTCCTGCGTCATGACCTCGAGGCGCGTGAGCCACTTCGCGCCCTTCCACGCGTAGAGCTGCGGGACCACCAGCCGCACCGGGCCGCCGTGGTCGCGCGCGACCGGCTGGCCCTCGACGGCGTGCACGAGGAGCACGTCCGGCTTCAGCGCCTCCTCCAGCGGCAGGTTGGTGGAGTAGCCGTCGGCGGAGTGCGCCATGAGGTGCGTGGCCGCCCCGGTGGGCCGCGCCAGCGCCAGCACGGTCTCGAGCCGCACGCCGCGGAACGCCACGTCGAGGATCGACCAGCCGGTCACGCAGTGGAAGTCGGCCTCCTCGTCCACCTGCGGGAGCGCCAGCAGGTCGGCGTAGGAGAGCTCGAGCGGCGCCTCCACCGCGCCGTCCACCACGAGCCGCCAGCGCTCGGGGGCGACGTCCGGCGTCCCGGTGCCGAGGTCCATCACCGGCCACTCGTGCTTCTCGAAGACGTTCTGGCCGGGCGGCTCCTTCGGCATGCCGTGGCGGTTCGCCGGCCCGTCGCCCTGCGGGCTCGCGTCCGCGAGCGACGGGGTGGCCTTCATCTTCTCGTCGAAGCGCGCGCGCAGGAGCGCCACGCCCTCCGCGATCCGCCGCTGCTGGTCGTCCACCGGGTGCCCTTCCCCGGGCCGCCGCGGGCCCGGCGCGCCGAAGCGTAGCCCGCCCCGGCGCGCCGCGCAGCCCTCGTGAGATCAGAACGGGTACTTCTCGGTCTCGAGCACGGCGTCGGCGAGGCGCCGCTTCGCCTGGAGCAGGCCCGCCGCGTCGTACTTCGAGAAGCGGCGGATGCCGCCGAGCAGGATGGTGAGCGTGTCGCCCTCGCCCACGTAGAACGCGGCGCGGCGGGCGGCGGTGGCGGCCTTCTCGGCGGCGGCGAAGGTGTGCACCTTCACCGCGGCGGCGGCGAGCGCCCGGCGCGCCTCGGGCTGCGTGGACGCGGTCTTCTCGGCGCGGAGCACCACGCTCTCGGCGGCGAACGCCTGGATGGCGACGTCGGCGAGCGCGAGCAGCACCTCCTGCTCGTCCTTCAGCGCCTCGCCGTACCGCTGCACCGCGGCGCCGGCCACCACCAGGAACGCGCGCTTCAGGTTCGCGACGGTGGCCTTCTCGGCCGCGAACGGCACCGCCGGATCCACCTCGTCGAGCGACGGGTTCATGAGGGCGTCCATCGCCTTCATGACCTCGCGCTGCAGCGGCAGCTCGCCCTTCAGCGCGCGGCGCAGGATGGTGCCGGGCACGAGCAGGCGGTTGATCTCGTTGGTGCCCTCGAAGATCCGGTTGATGCGCTCGTCGCGGTAGTACTTCTCCGCCGGGTACTCCTGGATGAAGCCGTAGCCGCCGTGGATCTGCACCACCTCGTCCACCACGTCGGCGAGCACCTCGCTGCAGAACACCTTCGCGATGGCGCACTCGATCGCGTACTCCTCGATGCCCTGCTGGTAGGCCTCGTAGTAGCCGGGCTGCTCCGCCGGGATCGTGGCGAGCCGGTCGTCGATGAGGCCGGCCAGGCGGTAGATGAGCGACTCCGAGGCGTACACGCCGGCGGCCTGGTCGGCGAGCTTCTCGCGGATCGCGCCGAAGCGGGCGATGGGGGTGCCGAACTGCTTGCGGGCGTTCGCGTAGGCGGCGCCGGTGGCGAGCGCGAGCTTCGCCGCGCCGGTGACGGCGGCGCCCAGCTTGAACCGGCCCACGTTCAGCACGTTGAAGGCGATCTTGTGCCCCTTGCCGATCTCGCCGAGCACGTTCTCGACCGGCACCTTCGCGCTCTCGAAGATCACCGAGGTGGTGGAGGAGCCCTTGATGCCGAGCTTCTTCTCCTCCGGGCCGACCGTCACGCCGGGGAAGGTGCGCTCCACCAGGAAGGCGGTGAAGTGCTTGCGGTCCACCTTCGCGAACACGGTGAACAGGTTCGCGAAGCTGCCGTTGGTGATGAACTGCTTGGTGCCGTCGAGCAGGTAGTGCTTCCCGTCCGGCGAGAGCGTCGCGGTGGCCTTCCCGCCCATGGCGTCGCTGCCCGCCTCCGGCTCGGTGAGGCAGTACGCGGCCGCCCACTCGCCGGTGACGAGCTTCGTGAGGTAGCGGTCCTTCTGCGCGTCGGTCCCGTAGTAGACGAGCGGGAGCGTGCCGATGCCGGTGTGCGCCGCGTACGAGACCGAGAACGCGCCGCCCATGCCCATCCGCTCGGCGGCGAGCATGCTGGTGGCCTTGTCGAGCGCCAGCCCGCCGTACGCCTCGGGCGCGTCGATCATGAGCAGGCCCGCGTCGCCCGCCTTGCGCATGAGCGCCGCGGCCACGCCGGGCTCGTGCTGCTCGAGCGCGTGCTCGGCCGGGAGCGCCTCGGTCTCGGCGAACTGCTCCGCGGTCTCGGCGATCTGGCGCTGCTCCTCGGTGAAGTCCTCCGGGGTGAAGACGTCGTCCTTGGTCGCCTCGGAGATCAGGTACTCCGCGCCCTTGAACAGCTTCGCCATGGTCCGTCCTCCTCGTCGCGTTCCGTGAGCCGCCCGCGCGCCCGTCAGGCGCGCTCGAACACCGCCGCCGCGCCCATCCCGCCGCCCACGCACATCGACACGATCCCGTGCCTCGCGCCGGTCCGCCGCAGGCCGTGCAGCAGCGTGGCGGTGAGCTTCGCGCCGGTGCAGCCGAGCGGGTGCCCGAGCGCGATGGCGCCGCCGGTGGGGTTCACCTTGGCCGGGTCGAGCCCGAGCGCGCGCATGCAGGCGAGCGACTGGGCCGCGAACGCCTCGTTCAGCTCGATCTGCCCGACGTCCTCGACGCGCAGGCCGGCCCGCTTCAGCGCCGCCGGGATCGCCTCGACCGGGCCGATGCCCATGATCTCCGGCGGCACCCCGCGCACCGCGTACGAGACGAAGCGCGCCAGCGGCGCGAGGCCGGTGCGGGAGAGGAACGCCTCGGAGACGACCAGCGCGGCCGCGGCGCCGTCGGTGGTCTGCGAGGCGTTGCCCGCGGTGACGGTCCCGTCGATCTTGAACGCGGGCTTCAGCCGCGCGAGCGCCTCGAGGCTGGTGCCGGGGCGCACGCCGTCGTCGGCCGTGACCTGCTCGGTGCGGCGCACCGCCTTCCCCTTCTCCACGGTGACCTGCTCGACCTCGACCGGGACGAGCTCGTCCGCGAACAGGCCCTCCGCCTGCGCCCGCGCGGCGCGGGCGTGGCTCGCGACCGCGAACGCGTCCTGGTCCTCGCGGCTGACGTGATCGCGCGCCGCCACCAGCTCGGCGGTGATGCCCATGGCCGCGAACGACTCCGGCCAGGAGGCGACCAGCGACGGGTTCGCGCTGAAGTGCGAGCCGCCCATGGGCACGAGGCTCATGCTCTCGGCCCCGCCCGCCACGATGCAGTCGGCCTGGCCGGCCATGATCCGCTCGGCGGCGGTGGCGATGGACTGGAGACCCGAGGCGCAGAACCGGTTCACCGTCTGGCCCGGCACGCCCACCGGCAGCCCGGCCCGGAGGGCCGCGACGCGCCCGAGGTTCATGCCCTGCTCGCCCTCGGGAAACGCGCACCCGAGGATCACGTCCTCCACCTGCCCCGGCTCGACGCCGGTCCGCGCCAGCAGCGCGCGGATGGCGACCGCGGCCAGGTCGTCCGGGCGGACGTCCTTCAGCTTCCCCTTCTTCGCCTTGCACCCGGGGGTCCGCACCGCTGCGAGGACGTAGGCTGCGCTCATTCCAGGTCTCCTCTCGCGCTCGCGCGCTCGACGCCGGTTCGACCGCTAGTTCCGGAGCGGCTTGCCCTTCTTCAGCATGTGCTGGATGCGCTCGAGCGTCTTCCGCTCGCCGCACAGCTTCAGGAACGCCTCGCGCTCGAGATCGAGCAGGTCCTGCTCGGTGACGAGCGTGCCCGCCGGCACGTCGCCGCCGGTCATGACGCCGGCGATGGTGCGGCCGAGCTGCTCCTCGTACTCGGTGATGAAGCCGCCCATGCGCATGTTCCAGAGCTGGGAGGCGATGCTCGCCGCCGCGCCGCGGCCGGGCGCGCGCAGGCCGGTGGCGGGCGTGCCCGGCCGGAAGTTCGCGGCCAGCCCGAGCGCCTTCTGCTTCGCGTCGTGCACCAGCCGGTCCGGCGAGAGCGTCACCGCGTCGCCCTCGCGGAGCATCCCCATGGCGACGAGCTCGTCGGCGGAGGCGCTCACCTTGGCGAGCGCGACGGTGTTGAAGTGCTTGAACACGAACGGCGAGGCGTCCACCTCGTACTTCTCGGCGAGGCGGATGGCCCGGAGCGCCATCTCCTTGGTGCCGCCGCCGGCGGGGAGCAGCCCCACGCCGATCTCGACGAGCCCCATGTACGTCTCGGCGAGCGGGTTCATGGCGGTGGCGTGCAGGCACACCTCGCAGCCGCCGCCCAGCGCCAGCCCGTGCGGCGCCGCCACCACCGGCACCCGCGCGTACTTCAGCGCCATCATCGCCTTCTGGAACGCGCGGATGGTGAGCGCGATCTCGTCGAACGCGCCCTCGGCGATGGCCACCGCGATGAGCATCAGGTTCGCGCCGGCCGAGAACGCCGGCTGGCCGCGGTTCGCGACGACGAGCGCCTGGCCGTCGCGCTCGGCGCGGGCCACCGCCTTGTGGACCATGGCGAGCACGTCCGGGCCGATGGCGTTCATCTTGGTGTGGAACTCGAGGCAGAAGACGCCGTCGCCGAGGTCGAGCACCGAGGCGCCCGCGTTCCGCTCCACCACCGCCCCCGACTTCTCCAGCACCGCGAGGTCGATCTGGTCGGCCGGGCGCGGCACGTCGCGATACCCCCCGCCGCCGGCGAGATCGAGGTAGCGGCGCCGCCCGCCCTCCTCGACGTAGAACCGCTCGATGCCGCGGAGCCGCTCCGGCACCGCCACGCCGTCCTTCTCGGCTCGCGCCACGAACGCCGGGACGCCGACCGCGTCGAGCATCTCGAACGGCCCGAGGTCCCAGCCGAAGCCCCAGCGCATGGCCGCGTCCACGTTCACCACGTCGTCGGCGATCTCCGGTATTCGCTCGAACGCGTAGAGCAGCGTGTCGCGCAGGTTGCGCCAGGCGTGCTCCGCGGCCTTGTCCTTCCCGCCGAGCGCGGCCCGCAGGCGCTGGGCCGGGTCGTCGATCCCCTTCGTCGCCTCCACCGAGGCGCTGCGCGGCTTCGCGGCCGGCACGTACTCGCCCTTGCGGTGGTCGTAGAAGGAGAGCCCGCCGCCCTCGCCCTTCTCCTTGCGGAAGAAGCCGCCCTTCGACTTGTTGCCGAGGATCCCCTTCGCGACCATCTGCTCGAGGAACGCGGGGAGCTTGAACTCCTCGCGGCGCGAGTCGCCCGGCAGCAGCTCGTAGGAGTTCCTCGCCACGTGCAGCAGCGTGTCGAGGCCCACCAGGTCCGCGGTGCGGAACGTCGCGCTCTTCGGGCGCGCGGTGGGCGGGCCGGCGATGGCGTCCACCTCCTCGACGGTGAGGTCGAGCTCCACCATGTGCCGGATCGCGTTGCACATGGCGAACACGCCGATGCGGTTCGCCACGAAGTTCGGCGTGTCCTTGCCGGTGACGATGCCCTTGCCGAGGCGCACGCGGATGAGCTCGGCCATGCCCGCCGCGACGGCCGGGTCGGTGTGGCGGCTCGAGACGATCTCGACGAGCCGCATGTAGCGCGGCGGGTTGAAGAAGTGGGTGACGAGGAAGCGCGGGCGGAGCGCCTCGGGCAGCGTGTCGGCGATGGCGTTCACCGAGAGGCCGCTCGTGTTCGTGGTGAGGACCGCCGTCGGCTTGAGGTGCGGGGCGATGCGCCCGAGGAGCTGGCGCTTCACCTCGAGGTTCTCGAGCACCACCTCGACCACCCAGTCGCAGGTGGCGAGGCGCGGGAGGTCGTCCTCGAGGTTGCCGACCTCGATGCGCGACGCGTACGCCGGCAGGTAGAGCGGCGCCGGCTTCAGCTTCTCGAGGCCCGCCCGCGCCGCCGTGGCGAGGCGGTTCCGCACCACCGGGCTGTCGAGCCCCAGGCCGGCCGCCTTCTCCTCGGCGTTCGGCTCCTTCGGGACGATGTCGAGGAGCAGCACCCCGAAGCCCGCGTTGGCGAGGTGCGCGGCGATGGTGCTGCCCATCACGCCCGACCCCAGCACCGCCACCCGCTCGATCCGGTCCATCGTGGCCTCCGTGGTGCGTTCGCGTCCGCTGCGCGGCCCCTGCCGGCCGCCGCGCCGACGCGCACAAGTTGCACGTGCCGCACCACGTCATCGCCCGCCTCCAGCCGAGCGGCCAAGGCGGCGGGTTGACATGCGAATCAACGTACACTCCCCAGCCGGGTCCCGCCTCCCGATCCGTTCCGCTCCGTTCCGCTACTGGCGCGCTTCGTTCCGTTTTCGGTACACTCGCCGGTACACCGCGCCCGCCTCTCCCGAACCCAGAGTCGTTTCGTCCTGACCCAGAGTCGTTTCGCGAGGAGCCGTCATGACCCCCGCCGACCGCCGCCCCATCGTCTGGGCGTTCAGCACGAGCCGACTCCGGCACGTGTTCGAGAGCGTGGCGCCGCTCATGGCCGACGTCGCCGAGGTCCGGGTCTTCGACAAGGGCTTCGAGGAGGCGCTCCAGGTCGCGCGCGAGCTCCGGCAGGCCGGCGAGGAGGTGGACGCGTTCGTGGCCGCCGGCACGAACGGCGCCTACCTGCGCGACCACGCCGACGTGCCGGTGGTGGTGGTGACCGCCTCGACGGTGGACGCGCTCCAGGCGCTGGTGCAGGCGCGCAAGCTGTCGAAGCGCATCGGCGTGGTGAACTTCCGGCGCACCGTCGCGGGCCTGGAGGGCGTGCACCTCATCGACGACACGGTCATCGAGCAGCGGCCCTACGTGACGCCGGAGGAGGGGCAGGCCGCGGTGGACGACCTCTCCGCGCGCGGCTTCAAGGTGATCGTCGGCCCCGGGCCCATCTGCTCGGTGGCGGAGCGCGCCGGGCTGCGCGCGGTGCTGCTCTACGGGCAGGACTCGCTGGAGGAGGCGATCCGCCAGGCCGCCGAGGTGTCGCGCATCGCGCGCGTCGAGGGGTCACGGCGCACGCACCTCCAGGCGATGTTCCAGCACCTCGAGGTCGGAATGGTGGCGGTGGACACCGAGGAGCGCATCCAGGCCATCAACCCGGCGCTGCAGCGGCTGCTCGGCGTGACCGCGGCCGAGGTGCACGGCCGCAGGCTCTCCGCCGTCGCGCCCGAGCTCGCGATCGGCCCGGTGCTGGAGGGCGGCCCGCCGGAGATCGAGACGGTGCAGCGCATCGGCGTCTCGGCCGCGGTGGTGAGCCGGTTCCCGCTGCACGAGCACGGCGTCCTGCGCGGCGCGGTGCTCACCTGCCAGCCCGCCCCGCTGATCCAGCGGCTCGAGCGCGGGCTCCGCTCGACGCACCGCCCGCCGCGCTTCGTGGCGCGCTACGCGCTCTCCGGGCTGGTCGGCGACTCGCCGGCCATGGTGCGCCTGCGCGAGCTCGCCGGCCGGTACGCGCGCACCGACGCGACCGTGCTCATCACCGGCGAGAGCGGCACCGGCAAGGAGATGGTCGCGCAGGGCATCCACGGCGCGAGCCGCCGGCGCGATCGTCCGTTCGTGGCAGTGAACTGCGCCGCGTTCCCCGAGACGCTGCTCGAGGCCGAGCTCTTCGGCTACGAGGAGGGCGCGTTCACCGGCTCCCGGCGCGGCGGCCGCCCCGGCCTGTTCGAGGCGGCGCACACCGGCACGCTGTTCCTCGACGAGATCGGCGACGTGCCGGTCACGCTCCAGACCCGCCTGCTGCGCGTGCTGCAGGAGCGGCAGGTGCTCCGGCTCGGCAGCAACGACCCCACCCCGGTGGACGTGCGCGTCATCGCCGCCACCCACCGCGACCTTCGCCAGGCCATCGCGCGCGGCGAGTTCCGCGAGGACCTCTACTACCGGCTCGACATCCTGCCGCTGCACCTGCCCCCGCTCCGCGAGCGCGGCGAGGCAGACGTGGAGCTCATCGCCTCCGACCTGCTGAAGCGCGCGCTGCTCCGCCACGACGCCGCCGACGCGCACCGGCGCGCGCTCTCCATGGTGCTGCCGCGGCTGCGCGGCCATCTCTGGCCCGGGAACGTCCGCGAGCTCGAGAACGTGCTCGAGCGCGTGGCGGTGCTGTTCGCGGACCGCGATCCGCGCGCGCGCGTGACGGACGAGGAGCTCGCCGCGGTGATGCCGGAGGTCTCCGAGTCGGCCGCGCGCGCCCCCGCGCCCGTCGAACCGCCCGCGCCGGCGCCCATCGACCTGCGCGCCGCGCGCGCCGCCCAGGAGCGGGCGCTGATCGAGCGGACGGTGGCGGAGTGCGGCGGCAACCAGGCCGAGGCAGCGCGCCGGCTCGGCATCGGCCGGACCACGCTCTACCGCAAGCTCGGGAGGGTCCGGGCGTAGGCGCCGACCGCCCCGTCCCGAGCGCGCCGCCGATCTCCTTGACTCCCGCCCGCCTTCACGGCAAAAACGGGGTCGCGACGCGGGAATAGCTCAGTTGGTAGAGCATCAGCTTCCCAAGCTGAGGGTCGCCGGTTCGAATCCGGTTTCCCGCTCCAATCTTCGATGGACCCGACGCCCGGCGACCCCGGGCGTTTCGTTTTTCGGCACCGGTGGGGTATGGTGTGCACCCAGCGTACGACCCGATCACCCCGGACCCGCGGGACGGCCATCCGAGATGAAGCTCCTCCCCATCGACCGCACCGAGCTTCGTTCGACGGCGACCCCCGAGGAGCTGGTGACCCGGCTCGCGGACCTGGTGACCCAGGGGCACACGGCACCGCAGCGGCCGTTCCGCGGGAAGCTCCAGGGGCGGCGGTTCGAGCTCGTGCGGAACGTCGGACGGCCGCATGCAGTGGTACTCGGCGAGATCGCGACCGCCGGGGGCGGCTCGGTCGTCCGGCTCCGCTTCCGGCTCCGGTGGGCGCTCGCCGCGTTCCTGGGGGTCTGGTTCGCGTTCTTCTCGTATGCGGCCGTGGCGAACCTGCGCGGGCTCGCGTCCGGTGTCGCGGGGATCGTCCTCGCGCTCGTGGCCGGAACCACAACCGTCGGCTTCGCCGCCGCCCTCCTCACCGCGCCGTTCCGGTGCGACGTCCGGGCGGCGCTGGAGACGTTGCGGGCCGCGATCGAGCGCGGCTGAGCCACGCCTCAGGGGATCAGGTCGGCCTGCCGCGCCCAGAGGCGAAGCTGGCCTCGATCTGCGCCCGACTCCGTCGCCACGACCACGATGCGCGTGGCCTCGTCGCGACGCCCCGCGAGCAGGGCGAGCCCCGCGGCGATGTGAGGACCGCTGCGCGCTTCGGCATGGCTCCGTGCCATGTCGAGATCCGTCATCGCTCGGAGCCACGGCAACCCGTGCTCGCGCACCGCCTCGGTGACCTCCACCGAGACCTGAGTCCAGGGCGCTCCGACCTTCAGGTCCCACCATACGTCGCGCTGCGCGGGCGTGAGGCGCCCCAGCCGCTGGCGAACGTGGCACTGGTACTCAGTGGGACCCGAGGTGCTGGGGCTCGGCCAGGTGCCGCGCTGCAGGACGTCGTTCAAGCCGATGTAGAACGCACCCACGTTGACGGTGAACTGCAGCGCGTCGCGGGTGCTCCAGTGGCTCGCCTGCACGTTCACGACGAGCACGCACCGGGGCGCGGCGCTGCGAAACGTGCGGCCCGCCTTCCGGAAGCCAAGCGCCTTCAGCATCGGCGCGAGCCCGTTCCGGATCACCTCGTCGAGCAACTGCTGCGCAGGCGTCTTTGCCGTGGCGCGTCGCCGAGGAGCGTGGTGGGCGGCTCGCGTGCCAGCTCGGTGACGGGGCCGAGGCGCTTCAGCAGCTTGCCGGTGCAGCGGAGCGTGTACACGCCCGCATCCTCTCACGGAGCGTTGGCTCGACGGCAGCCCGGCTCACCTGCCCCGCGCGCCCTCATTGCCGCGCCCGCCCGCGTGCGCCCGGAGCAGCGCCGCGGTGTGGCGCAGCAGCTCGGGACCGCCGGCCGCACCGTGACCCGGGACGACGGTCCGAGCCTCGGGATATCGACGGTCGGTGGCGGCGACGCCCTTCGCCCACTGCACCGGATCGATCTCCTGGAGGTTCCCGAGCGTCGTCGCCTCCGCCGCCTTCACGAAGCACCCGCCCACGAGCAGCCGGTCCGCGGGGAGCCACACGACGAGGTTGTCGGCGGTGTGCCCGTGGCCGGGGTACCAGGTCTCGACCTTCACGCCGGCGAGGACGAGCCGCTCCTCGGGGCGCAGCTCGCGCTCCGGGACCACCAGGCCGTGGCGCCGCGCGAGCGCGCGCGTCTTCCCGAGCGCGTACGTCCGGATGCCGCGCGGCCGGGCCAGGCCGATCCCGCCCATCCGGTCGGCGTGCCAGTGCGTGACGACGAGGTGCCGCACCGGCCGGCGCAGCGTGTCGGCGGCCCACGCGAGCACGGGCGCGGTCTGCGCCTCCGTGGCCGGCGTGTCGATCAGCACCGACTCGGCGGCGCCGGCCACCAGGACGGCGTTCGATTCGACGTCGCCCCACCCTTCGATCGGGCTCACCGACCGGATGAGCCAGGCGTCCTTCGAGATGGGCCGCACCCACACGCGCTGGCCGAGGTCGGTCTCCGCCTCGCCGGTCACGTCGGAAAGGCCCACGGTCGGGAGGAGCGCCAGCGCGATGGCGAGCAGCGTTCGCATGGCGGCGAACGCTACCTGCGTCCGGCACGGCGCGGAAGCGCCGAGTCGGGTCCGTCGCGGCGCGCGGCCTGTACGACGCCGTGCGACTTGGACGCGCCCTGCGTGAAGTGGTTCACTGGCGGCACGCCCTCGCCTACCCACCTCGCGCTCGCGCTCGCGTCCTTGGCCGCAGCCTCGATCCCGACCGCCGCCGACGCAACATCTTCGGCGAGCGCTCCCGGACTCGCCCAGTGCATCGTCCTCGAGCGCGACGCGACGGCGCTCACGGTGGAGTGCCCGGACGTCCGCTTCTCGCTGCGCGACCTCGGCCCGGGCGCCGGGGACGAGTACGTCCGCGGCATCATCGCGGGGTTCAGGGCCGTGGCGCCGCAGCCGGTCGAGGAGGGCGCGTCGAAGGTGGAGCTGGCGGACGGGTCCTCGCTGCCCACCACGCGGCTCCGCAGCGCAGACGGCCGCGTGCTGCTCATGGCCACCGCCGATCGTGCGCCCGCGAAGCGGGGGCTCACGTGCCAGGCCTTCGCAGGCGCCGAGGAGCGCTGCCGGGTGCTGCTCGCCAGCCTCGCGACCATGCGGGCTCCGGATCGATCCAGTGCGAGCGAGAGGCGGTGCTCACGTGGATCGGCGTCCCCGACGGGCGGGAGGGCGTCCTCGACGCGCTCCTGTCCAGGCTCCCGATCCAGGGCTTCGAGCGCCGGACGCAGGCGTGCACGGTCGAGGGGCTCGCCGCCACCTGCCGCGTCCTGCGGAACGCGACGGGCAAGCCGCCCACCGTCGTCGGCGCCGAGCAGGTCGTCCGCGGGACGCGCCTGGTGGTCACCTGCGTGAGCTTCCGCGAGGGCACCGAGGTGTCCGAGATCTGCAGGCCGGTGCTCTCGCTGTCCGCGCCGGCGCCAGCCGCCGCCGAGCCAGCCGCCCCCGCCGCGCGCTGAGCCCGCGCGCGGCGCCGGATCCGCTACCCTGCCCGGATGTCCCGCCTCGATCCGCGCCGCCTGCAGTCCTTCCGCGAGGTCGCGCTCGCCGGCCGCATCTCGGTCGCCGCGCGCACGCTGCACCTCTCGCCGTCCGCGCTCTCGGAGCAGATCCGCGAGCTGGAGCGGGAGTGCGGACGGCCGCTGCTCCTGCGCACGGCCCACGGCGTCCACCTCACCGCGGACGGCCAGCGGCTCCTCGAGCACGCGCAGCGCGTGGACGAGGCGCTGCGCGCGGCGGAGGCGTCGATGGACCGCGAGGCGGAGGAGGGCGGCACGCTCGTGCTCGGGGCGAGCCAGACGACCGCGGCGTGGGTGGTCCCGCACCTCCTCGCGGAGCTGCGCCGCGCGCGCCCGGGCGTGGCGGTGCGCGTGGACGTCGGCAACACCGACGCGGTCCTCGGCTGGCTCGCGAAGGGGACCGTCCCGCTCGGCCTGGTGGAGGGGCTCTCCCGCGCGCCGCACGTGCGCCTCGAGCCGTTCGCGCAGGACGAGATCGTCGCGGCGGCGTCGAGCGCGGCGCCGGCCGAGCTCCTCCGCCTGCGCCACCTCGCCGAGCTGGACCGCGTGCCCATCGTGTGGCGGGAGGTCGGCTCGGGCACCCGCGCCGTGGTGGAGAAGGCGCTCCGGCGCGCGGGGGTCCGCCGGACGCGGCGCCACGCCGACCTCGAGCTCGGGACGAACGACGCGGTGAAGGCGGCGGTCCAGCTCGGCCTGGGCGTGGGCTTCCTGTCGCGCTGGGCGATCCGCACCGAGCTCGCCACCGGCGCGCTGCGCGCGCTCCCGCTCGACGGCCTCCGCATCGAGCGCGCGTTCTCGTGGGCGCTGCCGGCCGGTGGCGTCTCCGGGATCGCGGGCCGCTTCCTGCGCGAGGCGCAGCGGCTCGCCGCCGGGGCGTCGCGCCCGGCCTGGTTCCCGTGAGCCCCGCGGCGCCGCCGATGCCCCATCGGAAATCCCGGCGGGCCGCCGGGCCGCCGAGCGACTAGGTTCCCGCCGCATGGAACGGCCCACCTCCGAGCCCCGCACCCCGCCCGCGCGATCGATCGCGTCCTTCCTCGTGCCGGCCCTGGGCCTGGCCTGCGTCGCCCTCCCGCACGTCTCCCCGGCGCTCGCGCTCACCGCCGGCGTCGCGCTCGCGCTCTCGACCGGGAACCCGTACGCCCCCACCACGCGCGCGCTGGCCCGCCGGCTCCTGCCGCTGTCGGTGGTGGCGCTCGGGGGCGCCATGGACCTCCGCGTCGTGGCGCACGTCGGGGCGCGCGGCGTGGGCTACACCTTCGTCAGCATCGCCGCGTGCCTGGCGCTGGGCGCGCTCCTCGCCCGCGCCGCGCGGGTGGAGGCCCGCACCGCGGCGCTCATCTCGGTCGGCACGGCCATCTGCGGCGGGAGCGCCATCGCCGCGGTCGCGCCGGTGGTCGGGGCGGACGAGCACGAGACCTCGATCGCGCTCGGCGCGGTGTTCCTGCTCAACTCGGCCGCGCTGCTCGTGTTCCCGCTGCTCGGCCACGCCGCCGGCCTCGGCGAGCCGGCGTTCGGCCTGTGGGCGGCGCTCGGCATCCACGACACGAGCTCGGTGGTGGGCGCGACGCTCGCCTACGGCCCGCAGGCGCTCGCGGTCGGGACCACCGTGAAGCTGGCCCGCGCGCTCTGGATCGTGCCGGTGACGCTCGCCATCGGGATCGTGGCGCGGCGCGCGCGCGGCGGCGGGGCGGCGACGTCGGCGCGCCCGCCCTGGTTCATCCTCGGCTTCGTGGCGGTGGCCGCGCTCGCGACGTTCCTGCCCGCGCTGCGTCCCGCCGGGCTGCTCGCCGCCGAGGCGGGGCGCCGCGCGCTGGTGCTGACGCTGTTCCTGGTGGGCCTCGGGCTCTCCCGCCAGGCGCTGCGCTCGGTCGGGGCCGGCGCCCTCGCCATGGCGGTCGCGCTCTGGATCGCGGTCGGCACCGCGACGCTCGCCGCGGTGCGGACCGGCCTCGTGCACCTCTGACAGGGGCACCACGGGATCACGCCGCCCCGGCCCGCGCCGCGCGCGGCACCTCGCGGACGCGCTCGAGCGCGAACGTGAGCGAGGGCAGCGTGGGCAGCTCGATCACCTCGGCGAGCCGGGCGCGCAGGAGCGGCGCGGCGCGGGCCAGCGCCTCGGCCGCCTCGCGCTCCGCTCCCTGCCGCTCGCCGCGCGGCACCTCGAGCGCGTACCCGATGCGCGCCTCCGCGCCGTCCTGCGACAGGCGGAGCGCGACGAGGTCCACGCCCGTGAGCCCGGGGTCGGTGGACTCCTCGCGCACCACCGAGCGGAACAGCGCGAGGAGGATGCGCTCGAGGCGCTCGGCGCGGAGGGCGGCCGCGTCCGCCGCGGAGGCGGCGGGCTGCGGGGTGGACGGGGTGGCGCGCGCGGGCGCGCCGGGGCGATTCGGGCGTTCTGGGGTCATCACGACGGGTTCCTGGCGCGCGCTCCCGCGGGAGCGCGATCGCGTGGACATGCCTGGGCGCAGCGCTTCGGAGAGGAGCGCGCGCAGCGAGGACCCGTCGTCCGGGAACGGTCGAGTCGGCTAGGCGCGCTCCGAGGGGCATCCCGGGTGGGCGACGAGCTCCAGCTTCATGGGACACCTCCTCCGGCGCGAGCACCGATCGTGAGAAGGGCGGACGGATATCCCAGGGGCCCTGCCCGCGTCAAGCGGCTTCACGCTGCGTCACCCGGCGTCCTCCTCCCGCTCGGCGGCCTCGCGGACGCGCGCGAGCGCCTCGCGCGCCGCCGCGCTCGCCGGGAACAGCGTCTCGATGCGGAGCTCCTGCAGCGTGATGTCCAGCGGCGTGCCGACGGTGGTGATGGTGGTGAAGAGGTCGAGCGAGAGGTCGCCGCGGCGGAGCCGGATGGGCACGAGGATCGCCGGTCCGGGCGACGCCCCCGGCGCGGCGCGTAGCTCGGGCTCGGCCTCGAGCGCCACCCGGAGCAGCCGCTCGTCGTCCGGGTCGCGCGCGGCCATGGCCGACAGCTCGTCGCGCATCCGGTGCAGCACGTGGCCCGCCACCTCGGCCCAGTTCTCGACCGAGGGGCGGAGGCCGTCCGGCGAGACGAGCATGAGCGCCACGTTGTTGCGCCCGCGCCAGGCCGGCGCGAAGTGCGAGATGAGCTGCACCGCGGCGCCGTTCGCGAGCAGCACGTCGTAGCGCCGGTTCACGAGGAGCGCCGGGTTCGGCTCGCTCGCCTCGAGCACGTGCAGGAGCGCGCGCCGCACCTCGGCCAGGTCCGGCGCGTCGAGCGGCGTCTCGCGGAACACCGCCGCGTAGCCGGCCGCCTGCAACAGCGCGTTCCGCTCCCGGAGCGGGACGCCCAGCACCTCGGCGAGGTCGAGCACCATCTCCCGGCTCGGGGTGGAGCGCCCGTTCTCGAGGTAGCTCAGGTGGCGGCTCGACACGCCGGCCTCGAGGGCGAGCGCGAGCTGGCTCTTGCCGCGGGCGGTGCGCCAGGCGCGCAGCAGCGGGCCGACGCCGGCGGGGGCCGTGGGGGCGGGCGGGGCATGCATGCGGGGAAGCTAACCGCGGGGCCGCGGTCCCACCATGACCTCGGACGTCATGGCCCGCCCACCCGCGGCGCGGAGCCGGCATGACCTCGCACGTCATCGCGGCGCCGCCACCCGCGGCCTAACCGTTTCCCATCGCCGCCCGGCCGGCCGGCGCGCCCGCGCCCCCGGTGATCGGGTTCGACGTGGCGCTCGTCCGCGAGGGCCGCATCCGGCACGTGTACGGGTTCCTGGACCGCGCGCCGGCGGCCGCGTGAGGATCGCCGCCTCCCCCGCCCGTTCCGCGGGCGGGCGCGGGGAGGCGCGGCTACACTCGCGTCGCGATGATCAGGCCCTCGCTCGTCTTCCTCCCCGGCGCCGGCGGCCGGTCCGCGTTCTGGGCGCCGGTCGCCGAGCGGCTCGCCGACCTCGGCCCGGCGCTCCGCCTCGACTACCCCGGGTTCGGCGGCTGCCCGCCGGATCCCGCGATCCGCTCCACCGGCGATCTGTTCGCGTGGGTGCTGGCGCGGCTGCCGCCGGGCCGGAGCCACGTCGTCGCGCAGTCGATGGGCGGCGCGCTGGCGGTACGGCTCGCGCTCGAGCACCCGGAGCGTGTGGACCGGCTGGTGCTCGTGGCGACCTCGGGGGGCGTGGACCTACGCGGCACCGGCGCCGCCGACTGGCGGCCGGAGTACCTCGCGTCGCTGCCCGGCGTGCCGCGCTGGTTCGTGGAGGACCGGAGCGACCGCACCGCGCGGCTCGGCGAGATCGCCGCGCCCACGCTGCTCCTGTGGAGCGACGCCGACCCGGTGAGCCCGCTCGCGGTGGGGCGCCTGCTCGAGGCGCGCATCCCTGGGGCCACGCTGCAGGTGTTCCCGGGCGGCACCCACGCGTTCGCGAACGAGCGGCCGGACGACGTGGCGGCCGCGATCCGCCGGCACCTGGCCGGCGCTACGTGGTGATTCGCGTCCCCAGGACCTGCAGGAACTTCGCGATCCACTGCGGGTGCGCGGGCCACGCGGGCGCGGTGACGAGGTTGCGGTCCACCGCCGCTGCGTCGATCGCGATCTCCGCGTACTCGCCGCCGGCGAGGCGCACCTCGGGCGCGCACGCCGGATAGGCGGATACGAGCCGGCCCTTCACCACCCCCGCCGCCGCGAGGATCTGGGCGCCGTGGCAGATGGCGGCGATGGGCTTCGAGGCCTCCGCGAAGTGCCGGACGATCTCGAGCACCCGGGCATCGAGCCGCAGGTACTCCGGCGCCCGGCCACCTGGGATGCAGAGCGCGTCGTAGTCGAGCGCCCGCACCTCGTCGAACGTGGCGTTGAGCGCGAAGTCGTGGCCGCGCTTCTCGCTGTACGTCTGGTCGCCCTCGAAGTCGTGGATCGCGGTGCGGACCTTCTCGCCCGCCTTCTTGCCCGGGCAGGCCGCGTGCACGGCGTGGCCGACCGCCAGCAGCGCCTGGAACGGCACCATCACCTCGTAGTCCTCGACGTAGTCCCCGACCAGCATCAGGATCTTCTTCGCCATGGCCGACCTCCGGTCCGACCCGCATAGCCGCGGGCGCGGCGCCGCTCAACGGCGCGGCCGGGGCGTGGCCGAAGGGCGTGGCCCGGAGGGGCCGGTTGCCTTCAGTCGCAGACGTCTACGACGAACCAGCGCGCGCCGAGCGCGCCGGGCCGCAGGTGCGCGCAGACCACGTCGCCCACCTCGACCGCGCCGTACAGCTCCCGGCCCACGTCCACCTCCTGCGCCTCCGCGATCGGTCCCCACGGCGGCAGCCGGAGGTCGTAGCTCGTGTGCTTGCCGCTCGAGACGTGCTTGTGCAGCACCGGCACCTCGTGCACCTCGGCCGGCGCGCGGTCGAGCAGCACGTCGGCGGCGTTCAGCGCCCCCCAGGGATACGGGGCCACGAGCGCGACGATCAGGACCGGCACGAACCAGCGGCGCCGGAGCGCCGCGTCGCCTCGCACCAGCAGCGCGGTGAGCGCGACCGCGCCGGCGCCGGTCCACGCGAGCATCGGCGAGACGTCCACCACCTGGTAGTCGAGGAGCGCGCGGAGCATGAGCACCACGCCGGGCGCGAAGACGGGCACCCCGACGCCGGGCCGCACCTCGTTGCGCCGCTCCTCGACCGCGTAGCGGCCGCGGCCGGCCACCACGAGCGCGATCGTGGCGAGCGGGATGGCGGCCAGCGCGGCGATCACCACGGGGTAGGGCCGCGGGAAGAGCAGCCCCCACCCCGCGACCCCGATCGCGACGCCCTTCAGCGCCCTGGCGAGCTGGTGCGACCGGGCGAGCGCGGAGCGGCGGGCCGCCTCGTCGGCCCCCAGCTCGGCCGAGGCCAGCAGCGCCGCCTCGGCGCCGGCGCGGTCCGCCGCGTCGAGGTCCGGGATCGACGCGAGCCACGCGTCGAGCGCGGCGTCGCGCTCGAACTGGAAGGTCAGGGAGAGCGGCTTCGCCCCGCGCTCCCGCCGCTCCAGCACGAGCTTCTCCATCCCGTACTGGAGCGGGATGGTGCGGCGCCCCGCGATCTGGTCGGTGCGGAGCCGCCGCGGTGCCCGGCCGACCGCGATCACCTCCACGCCGTCGGCGTGCAGGAGGAGCCGCTCGACGCGCGCCACGGCGACGAGGTACGCGCTCAGCGCGCCGAAGCCGAGCGCCACGGCGACCAGCAACCCGGGCGGCCCGCCCCGGAGCGACGCGATCGAGGCAGCCACCGCCGCCACGAGGGCGAGCGCGCCGAACCCGTGGAGCGCGGCGCGCCACCGCGGCTCGAGGCGGTAGGTGCGCGGCCACACGCCGTCGCGGCGGGCCTGGGTGCCGAGGTTCCGGTCGGATCGCATGCGCCGGATAGAGCATGGGGCCGCGCGCGCCGTCCACGGAGCGTGCGGGCGCGGTTGACGCACACCAGCGCACGGCGGGCGGGACGACCGGCGCGCCTCGACCGGCGCGTGAGCGCGGGCCCTTCCCCGCTTACGATCCCGGACCGATGCCCGCGCCCCCCGACGCCGTCGCCGCCGCCGCCCGCGCGCTCCAGGCCGGGGATCCGCTCGGCGCGCTGCGGCAGGTGGCGCTGCGGCGCGACGCGACCGGGCTCGCGCTGCGGGGCATCGCCATGGCCCAGCTCGGCGAGCTCGACGCGGCGCGGCGGCTGCTGCGGGGGGCCGCGCGCGCGTTCGGGCCGGCGGCGCCGCTCGCCCGCGCGCGCTGCGCCACCGCGGAGGCGGAGATCGCGCTCGCCGCGCGCGGTCCGGCCGGGCCGCCGGGCGCGCTCGACGACGCGGCGCGCGCGCTCGAGGCGGGCGGCGACCGGGCGAACGCGCTCCACGCCCGGCTGCTCGCGGTCCGGCGGCTGCTCCTCGCCGGCCGCGTGGCCGAGGCGGACCGCGCGCTCGGCCGGCTCGACCTGCGCGGCGCGCCGCCGGCGCTCGCGGCGGTCGCCGGGCTCGCCGCGCTCGACGTCGCGCTCCGACGCGGGCGGAGCGCGGCCGCCGCGGACGCGCACGCGCGGGCCCGGCGGGCGGCGGCGCGCGCCGGGATCCCGGCGCTCGCAACGGAGGTGCAGCGGGCCGGCGACGCGCTGGCGAGCCCGGCCGCACGGCTCCTCTCGGCCGGCGGGGAGCAGCCGCTCCGGCTCGAGGAGGTCGAGGCGCTCCGCCGGAGCGACCGGCTGGTCGTGGACGGCTGCCGGCGCACCGCCGGCCGCGGCGGCGCGGCGGTGGACCTCGCGCGCCGGCCGGTGCTGTTCGCGCTGCTCCGCGCCCTCGCGGAGGCCTGGCCGGGCGACGCGCCGCGCGAGCTGCTGGTGCGCCGCGCGTTCGGCGCGGCCCGCGCCACCCCGTCGCTCCGCGGGCGGCTGCGGGTGGAGGTGGCCCGCCTGCGCCGCGCGGTCCGCGACCTGGCGGCGGTGCGCGCCACGCCGGCCGGGTTCGCGCTCGCGCCGCGCGCCGGAGCGGGCGTGGCGGTGCTCGCGCCGCCCGCCGCGGCGGGAGACGCCGACGGCCCGGCCGCGGCGCTCGCGGCCCTGCTCGCCGACGGCCAGGCCTGGTCGTCCTCGGCGCTGGCGCTCGCGCTGGGCGCCAGCCGGCGCACGGTCCAGCGCGGCCTGACGGTCCTCGCCGAGCGCCGCGCCGTCCGCGCCCTCGGGCGCGGGCGGGCGCGCCGCTGGGTCGCGGCCCCCGTGAGCGGCTTCAACCCGGCGTTGCTGCTGCCGCTCCCCCGCACTATCGGGCAGGGATGAGCCCCGGAGCGAGGAAGGGCGCCGCGGGCGCGGCGCAGCGCGAGGACGTCGGCGAGGCGGAGGTGGTGCGCGAGTACGGCCCGTTCGACGGCGCCCCGGTGCACGGCGTCAGCTTCGACGGCGAGCGCGTCTGGGCGGCGACCGGCGCGCGGCTCGTCGCGTTCGACCCGGCGAGCGGCGAGCCGGTCCGCACGCTGGAGGTCGCGTGCGACGCCGGCACCGCCTTCGACGGCCGGCACCTCTACCAGCTCGCGGGCGACCGGATCCTGCGCGTGGACCCCACCACCGGGGCGGTCCTCGGCAGCATCCCCGCGCCAGAGGGCGCCGGCGGCTCGGGCCTGTGCTGGGCCGAGGGGAGCCTGTGGCTCGGGCGCTACGGGGAGCGCCGGATCCTCCGGCTCGATCCGGCCACCGGCGCCGTCCTCCGCACCATCGAGTCGGATCGCTTCGTCACCGGGGTCACCTGGGTGGACGGCGAGCTGTGGCACGGGACGATGGAGGCGGGCGAGAGCGAGCTGCGCCGGGTGGACCCCGACGGCGGCGCGGTGCGGGCGCGCCTCGCCATGCCGCGCGGCGTGCTGGTGAGCGGGCTCGAGTCCGACGGCGCGGGGCTCTTCTTCTGCGGGGGCGCCGCGAGCGGGAAGGTGCGCGCGGTGCGCCGCCCCGGGCCCGCCGGACGGACGGCGAGCCGGGCGCGGCGCGCCGGCCCGCGCGGCCCGCGCCGGCGCTAGGCCTGGCCCGACAGCGCCGGCCGGGCCCGCTCCACCAGCCCGTCCAGCCAGTCGATGACCGCCCGCACCCGGGGCGTGCGGCGCAGATCGCCGTGCACGAGCAGCCACAGCTCGTGCGGCGCCGGCTCCGGACCGTCCAGCCGCACCAGCGCCGGATCGCGGTCGGCCACGAAGCGCGGGAGCACCGCCACCCCGAGCCCGAGCCGCGCCGCCTGGATGAGCGCGGTGGTGCTGTTGCAGCGGAACACGATCCGGCGCGCCGGCGCGACGCGCTCCAGCCAGCGCTCCTGCGGCACGGCGGCGTGGCCCTCGTCGAGCCCGACGAACGGGTCCGCCGCGAAGTCCACCGCGCGCGACCTCCCGCCCAGCGCGGCGCGGCCGCCGTACAGCCCGTAGGCGACGTCGGAGAGCTTGCGCGTCACCAGCCCGGCGTCGCGCGGGCGGCCCATGCGGACGGCCAGGTCGGCCTCGCGCCGGGTCAGGTCGAAGGCGCGCTGGTCGGCGGCGATCTCGAGGACGAGCCCGGGGTGCCGCTCGCGCAGGACGCCGACGGCCGGCAGGAACAGGTGCGTGGCGAGGTGCGAGGCGGTGGTGAGCCGCACCGTGCCGTCGAGCGCGCGGTCGCGCGTGTCGGCGTGGCGCGCGAGCGCGAGCACGTCCTGCTCGACCCGCGAGGCGAGCTCGGCCAGCTCCTGGCCGGTGGTGGTGCACGCCCAGCCCTGCGGCCCGCGCTCGAACAGCGCCAGGCCGAGGGCGCCCTCCAGCGCCGCCACCCGGCGCGCCACGGTGTTGCGGTCCACCCCGAGCCGCCGCGCCGCGCGGGCGTGGCTGCCGGTGCGCACCAGCTCGAGGAAGAACTCGAGGTGGCCCCAGTCCAGCCCCGCGCGTTGCTGCGCGGGGCCCGCGCCGCCCTGCGCGTTCAAGCCGCGCTTCGACATCGGTACATCCTCCACGTGCCGCGCAGGCCGCGCGGCGAGCACAGGGAGAAACCACATGAAGTCTCGAGCGTCACCCTCCAGCGCTGCGCCCTCCTGGGGCGCCCTCTGGCTGACCGGCGGCCCGCAGGCCCTCGCCCCCCGGCTCCCCACGCCGGCGCCGCGGCCGGCGCCGGCCGCCCCTCCGGCCCCGAGGCGCCTGCCCGCCATCCGGTTCGCGCGCGCCGCCCGCGGCTCGCCGGACCTGGCCGTCGGAGCGCTCCTCGCCGCGCTCTGGATCGGCCTGTGGGCCGTCTTCACGGCGGGCATCGCCGGCGCGCTCGGCGAGGTCGCGGCCGGCTCGGCGACGGGATGGACCGCCTCGGCGCCCGGGACGGCTCGTGGGCCCGCCGCCGCCACGCGGCCGCCCTCCCCGCCACCGCGGGTGCGGCGGTGAGCGCCGGCGGGCGGCGGTCCGGGTCGTGCGCGGCGCCATGCCGCGCACCACCGGCGCGCCGCGGTCCCCCAGTTGATCGAAGCTGTGGGGGTGAGCACGCCATCGCCCGCCCCTTCCGGCCGCTCCGAGGAGCTCGCCGCCGCCGGCGCCATCCCGGCCGTGTCGGCGCGGAGCATCTGGGTGGACCTGCTCGTGTACCCCACGCACTCGCTCCCCACCGCGGCGCAGCCGGTGCTGGTCGGCCTCGGCCTGGCGGTTCACTTCGGGGTGCTCTCGCCGTGGCCGGCGCTGGTGGGCCTGTTCGGCTCGTGGGTCATCCACGTGGCGGGGCTCTTCACCGACAACCACGAGCTGCTCCGGCTGCACCCGAAGCTCCCGGAGCACCCCGAGCTCGTCCACGCGGTGGAGACGGGCGCCCTGCGGCTCGCCACGCTGCGCCTGGCGGTGGTCGGCTGCCTGCTGCTGGCCCTGGCGACCGCGCCGTACCTGTACCGGATCGGCGGCGCGCCGGTGCTGGCGTTCGGCGTCCTCGGGATCGTGACCAGCCTCTCGTACAACGGCGGCCCCTGGGCCTACGCGCGCCGAGGCCAGGCCGATCCGCTGTTCGTGCTGATGTTCGGCGTGGTCGGCGTGGTGGGCACGTACTTCATCCAGGCGGCCGCGGTGCAGGGCGCGCCGCAGCCGTGGCGGCTGCTCGCGTCGCTGCCGCTGCCGGTCTACCTCGTCGGCCTGCCGGTGGGCGCGCTCGTCACCGCGGTGCTGCTGGTGGACGACCTCCGCGATCACGAGTTCGACCGCGTGAAGGGCTGGCGGACGGGCGCGGTGCTCCACGGGCCGGGCTTCAACCGCGTCGAGATCGCGAGCCTCGTCGCGTTCGCGTACCTCGCGCCGCTCGGCTCCTGGCTCCTGCTCGGCCTCGGGCCCTGGATGCTCCTGCCGCTCGCCTCGGCCCCGATGGCCGCCGGCGCGCTCCGGACGCTGTTCACCGTACGTGAACGCGTGCGCCTCATCCCGCTCACGCCGCGGATGGCGGCGGTGGGGCTCGTCTACGCCGCGCTGCTCGGCCTCGCGCTGGCGCTCGCCCCGCGGTGAGCACGCACCGCCGGGACCGCGTGCGAGGCAGGCCGGGGATCGGACGACCCGACCTGCCCCGCCGCGGGTGCTACAGCGGGAGCATGAACTTGAGGAAGACGCGATCCGCCTGCAGGCGGCTGTCGCTCGTCACGTCGTGGTGCCACATGCCGATGAACGTGCCGAACGGTGCCTGATACGCGGCCTGGAGGCCCAGGGCGAGGCCCTCGGCCTTCGCGTTGACCTTCTGGCCATCCAGCTCGTCGTCGGTGGTCTGCACCGCGTAGTAGCCGCCGATGCCGGCCTCGAACGGCCCGAAGAGCTTCGCCACCGCGAAGTCGAGCTCGAGCTCGTCGCCGGACCGGACGCCGGTGACGGGGTTCTCGCGCTTGAGGTTGTACAGGAGCTTCCCCGAGGCCTCGAAGCCGCCGGGCGCGTACCACGTGGCGGCGACGGCCGGGCTGACGCTGTAGTAGCCGACGCCCTGGCTCAGTCCGCCGTCGGTGCGGAAGCGCCCCGTGGGCAGGTTCAGGTCCACGGTGGCGAGCAGGTGGAGGTTCCGCGGGAGGTGCCAGTTCAGGTAGACGGGGTTCAGCGTGATGTCGCCGGGGCCGTCCGCGTCCAGCTCCAGCTTGCCCGCCGGCGTGCGGATCTTCGCGCTCTGGTGCCAGTACGGCAGGATCGCGCCGAACGCGTACTGCGCCCCGAGCACTCGGAGCTTGGTGACGTGGACCAGGCGCAGCACGCCGAATTGCGCGTTCGCCTCGACGCCCGCGTCGTGCCCGTCGGCATCCTGGACGTCGCCGTGCACGAGCGCGACCATGCTCAGGAGGTAGGTGCCCGGCGGAGGGAGCGCGCCGGCGGCGAGGCCGTCGACGCCCACCGGGTACTGATCGCCGCCTTCCTTCGCGGCCGCGGGCGTCGCCAGGGTGATCGCCGCGAGGAGCGCGAGGATGGGCTTCCATGGATGCGGTTTCATGTTGGTCACGACCTCTCCGTTGGCCGCCCGTCCAGCGGCGGCGGTGATGTGGAGCGGGCGCTCTTCAACGGGCGTGCCGCCCACCCATCCGCCCGGATCTCGACCACCTCGACCCGCTCGGCGGCGCGATCGACCTTTCAACCCGAAACCCCGCGCTTCATCGCGAAGCGCGCGCGGCCCGCGCTCACCCCGCCGGACACGTCGCCGGGATGATCGGGCGAAGCGCCTCGAGCAGCTCCTCGCGGCCGACGGCGCCGGGGATCACCGTACGAACCTTCCCGTCCGCGTCCACGAGGTAGGTCGTGGGCACCGACTCCACGCGCCAGGCCCGCATCGCGTCCCCGCGCTCGTCGAAGCCGATCGGATACGGCTGCCGCGCGGCGACCTGCGCCACCTCGGTCCGCGTGCCATCGCCCGCGATCCCGACGAGCTCGACGCAGCGTCCCGCCAGGTCCTGCTTGACCGCCGCGAGATCCGGCAGCTCGGCCTGGCACGGCGCGCACCAGGGCGCCCAGAAGTTCACCACCACGGCGCGCCCGCGTAGCCGCGCGAGATCGATCTCTCCGCCGCCGCTCACGGCTCCGACCCGCAACGGCGGCGCTGGTGCGTCCGTGCGCGGCGCCCCGGAGCCGCCCAGCGTCCGGTCGGCGATCACCAGCGTCGCCACGCCGAGCACCACCGCGGCCACGAGGAGCGGCGCGCGACGCGCGCCCGCGCGCGGGCGACCCGAGGTGCGGCGCGCCGCAGGAGTTGGAGGTGTCATGGGCGTCTCCCGGAGCAACCCGCGTGCCGCGCGGCGCGCTCCGGTCACGCGCGCGTTCACCTTGAAGCGCGCGCCGCCGCGTGAAACGACCGCGCCGGCGAGGCGAGCGCGCCGCGCCAGCGCAATGGCGGGCGCGCCGCGAGCGGCGCGCCCTGGCCCGCTTCGTGAAACGGGGCGAGGGCGTGATCGCCCCGGACACAAGGCGCGCGCGAGCGCGTGCGCGCGGCTTTCCCGAGTGGCACCTCGCCGGCACGCTCGCGGAGGCGGCGTGGCGCGCGTACCAGGGCGCGGTGGTGGTGGCAGGCGGCGTGGACGTGAGCGAGCGGCTGCGCCTCGCGCCGCGGGCGCCGGCCACCGTGGTGTGCATCCGCGGGCTCGCCGAGCTACACCGGGTCGAGGTCCGGCACGACGGGCTGTGCATCGGCACGCTCGTGACGCTCCAGGAGCTCGCGCAGAGCCCGGTGGTGCTGGCCCGGTTCCCCGAGGTCGCGCGCGCCGCCGGCATGGCCGCGACGCCCGCGGTCCGCGCGGCCGCGACCGTCGGCGGCAACCTCCTGCAGTACCCGCGTTGCTGGTCGCTGCGCACCGAGGGGCGCCCGTGCCGCCGGCTGGGGGCGGATCGCTGCCCGCTGGAGGGGCGCTGGGCGGCCGAGGGCGCGCTCTTCGATCGACAGGCCTGTGCGTGTGCCCACCCCTCCTCGCTCGCCCCGGTGCTCATCGCCCACGACGCCAGGGTCGAGGCGCACAGCATCTCGGGCATGGTCCGGCTCCCCCTCGACCGGCTCTACCCGCCGCGCCGGACCGCGGGCCCGCGTCCCGCCTGCACCACCCCGGCCGACATCCTGACGTGCGTGCACCTGCGCTGGCCCGTGGCCGGGGAGATGGCCTTCTTCGACGCGCGCCGGGTTCGCGACACGATCACCGCCTCGGTGGCCGGGCGCGTGGCGGTGCGCGGCCAGCTCGTCACCGCGGCGCGCGTCGTGCTGGGCGGCGTGGCGCCGAGTCCCTGGCGCGCCACCGAGGCCGAGGCGCGGCTGCTCGGCGCGCGCCTCTCGCCGGCCGCCCTCCGCGACGCGGTCCGTGCGGAGCTGGACCGGGCCGTGGCGCCCGCCGCGAGCGTGTCGAAGCATCGGGCCCTGAAGGCGGCGGCGCTCACCGCGCTCCGGGCCGGGGCCGCGGTCACGTGATCGACAGGCCGTACTTCCGCACGCGCCGCCAGAGGGTGACCGGGCTGATGCGCAGCGCCGCCGCGGCCTCCTTGCGGTTGCCGTGGAACCGCCGGAGCGCCTCCTCGATGAGCTGCCGCTCGTTGGCCTCGACGTCGAGGTCGCACTCGGCGGGCGCCCCGGTCGCCGCGATCTCCGGGTTGAGGTCCTTGACGGTCAGCACCGACTGCGAGGCCACCACCGTCGCGCGCTCGATGGCGTGCTGGAGCTCGCGGACGTTTCCCGGCCACGGATAGCTCATCAGGCGCCGCATCGCGCCCGGGCTGATGGTCTGGACCCCCTTGTTCCAGCGCCGCGCGGTCGAGTGCAGGAAGTAGTGCGCCAGCGCCGGGATCTCCTCACGCCGCTCGCGGAGCGGCGGGATGGTGAGCACGAAGCCGCCCAGGCGGTAGAACAGGTCCTCCCGGAACGCGCCCGCCTGCACCTGGCGGCGGAGGTCGCGGTTGGTCGAGGCGACCACCCGCGCGCCGAGCCGCAGCACCTTCTCGCCGCCCACCCGCCGGAACTCGCGCGTCTCGAGCGCGCGCAGCAGCTTCGCCTGGAGGCAGAGCGGCATCTCGCCGATCTCGTCGAGGAGGATGGTGCCGCTCCCGGCGTGCTCGAACAGGCCGGGCTTGTCGCGGACCGCGCCGGTGAACGCGCCGCGCACGTGCCCGAACAGCTCCGACTCGAGCAGGCCCTCGGTGAGCGCGGCGCAGTTGATGGCCACCATGGGCGCGTCGCCGCGCAGGCTCTTCTCGTGGATGTAGCGCGCCAGGAACTCCTTGCCGGTCCCGCTCTCGCCCTCGATGAGCACGTTGATCTCGAGCGGCGCCACGCGCTCCGCCAGCGCCAGCAGCTCGGTCATGGACTGGCTGCAGACGACGAAGTTCAGCGGCCCGGTGGTGCGGTCCGGGCCGCTCACCGAGGTGAGCGTCGCGGTGGGCGCCGGGTGCGCCGCCGCCGCCGCGCTGCGGGCGGCCCTGGCCCGCTCGCACTCCCGGTGGATCTCCTTCCACTGCTGCGTGAAGGACGTCTCGCCGGCGAGCGTGTAGCGGCCCTCGATCTCCGCAGCCCGCTCCCCCCAGCCCTCCATGTCGTTGCCCATCACCGAGCAGCACGGCGCGCCGGAGCAGCGGCAGGACAGCTCCTTGAACAGGATGAGCGCGCCGATGACGTAGGTGGCGAAGCCCGAGGCGTAGCCCAGGGTGGCCCAGCAGGAGCTGGTGAGGCCGGCCGGGAGCACGCGCGCGTGGTCGTCGGCCTCGGCGCAGTGCCACCAGTTGGCCTCCATGTGCAGCTTCCCGGGGCCGTTCGCCTCGATGACCTTGGGCGCCACCCGCACCATGCCCTCCATGGTGTGGAGCGTGCAGCCGAACACGAACCGATCCACCGGCTCCAGGCTGGCGAGGTGGTCCGAGGTCATCATCGCGTCGAAGTAGCCCTGGGCGAAGCCCCAGCGGAACACGATGGCCCGCGCCGCGTCGTGCCCGAGGCTGCGGACGAGCTGCGCACGCATGATGCTGACCGCCGCCGCGCTGTGCAGCACCATGCGCTGCTGGTGCATGCTGAGCCAGCCCTGATCGGTGCCGACATCGAACAGGTCGAGCAGGTGGATGTCGTGGAGCTTCATGGTCGCCTTCCGCGTCGCGATCTCCCCTGGTTGATGGCTCGGGCCTGCCGGTCCCGCCGGCGCGCGCTCAGCGCGCGGGAGCGCACAGGAGATCCGCGGCCCAGGCCCAGCCCTGCGCACCCACCGGGCAGGCGGTCACCGTCTCCTCGCTCGTCCTGGTCACCGGGTCGAAGCGCTGCACCCGACCTGTATACTGGTCGGCCACGAACCCCGCTCCGCGGCAGATGGCCACGGCACCGGGAGCGTCGAAGGCGGTCGCGAGCACGGGTCCGACCACCGGCGCGCGGGGATCGGACACGTCCACCGGCACGAGGCCGGCCGCGCCCGCCGCGCCGCAGGAGACCCAGAGCGTGGCGCCGTCCACCGCCAGCGCGCCCGGGTTCCGGCACCCGTCGCCGAGCGAGACCAGCTGCACGGCGTCGGACGTGCCGTCCAGCGCCGCGAGCCGTCCCGGGCCGGCCGGCTTCACGTAGTAGCCGTAGGTCCAGCTCGCCGGGTCGGTGTCGCGCGCCAGGTTCGCGATCGTGATCCACGCGCGCCCGCCGGCGGCGACGGCCTTGCCCGGGAACGGCAGGCCGCCGGCGTCGGCCGCGCCGCGCAGGTCCACCACGCGCTCCACCGTCGCGCAGGGCGCGGCGGCGCACCCGGCGAGGCGCGACAGATCGAGCACCGCCACCCCCTGCCCGCCGCTCGCCTCGTCCCGGCCGTACAGCGCCACGTAGGCCTTGCCGTCCAGCACCGCGATGCCGCGCGGGTTGGCGCCCGGGAGCCCGGGGATGAGCACGTCGTCGAGCACGCGCCCGGTGACGGGATCGACCACTGCCACCGAGCCGCCGCCCGAGTTCGAGACCAGCAAGCGGTCGGACGCGGCGGCGATGCCCTCCAGGTCCGAGCCGTGCAGCGCGTGCTCGACGGGCGGCGCGGAGAGGTCGAGCGGCAGCCGGATCACGCTCCCCGAGAGCGCCGCCGCGGCCCATACGTCGCCGCCCAGGGCCGCGAGCGCGATCGGGCCGTCGCCCGCCGGCCGCGGCGAGCCCGCGGCGGCGAGGTCCGGCGCGATCGGCCGCACGTCGTCGGTGGCGAAGCACGCGACCTGCAGGGAGCGGCACGTCCCTGCGTCGCACGCCTCCCCCGGCTGGCACACGGTCCCGCACGCGCCGCAGTGGTAGCGGTCGAACGCGAGCTCGACGCAGGCGCGGCCGCAGGCGACCTGCCCTTCGCCGCACGCGTCGGCGCAGGCGGCCGCGCCGCCGGCCGAGCTGCACACCTGCGCGTCCCGGCACGCGCTCCCGCAGGCGCCGCAGTGGTCGGGATCGCTCTCCAGCTGCGCGCAGGTCGCGCCGCAGAGGACCGTCCCGGGGCCGCACCCGCACGCGCCCGCGCCGCAGGTGGCGCCGGGCCCGCAGGCCACGCCGCACGCGCCGCAGTTCAGCGGGTCGGTCGCGAGCGCGACGCACCGGCCGGCGCACTCCACCTGCCCCTCGGGGCAGGTCGCGTCGGAGTCGCAGGCTGCGAGCGCCGCGACGGCGAGGGTTCCGAGGATGGTGGCTGCTCTCATGGCGCGTTCTCCTGGGGCGTGGACCCGGCGCGCAGCGTGATCATCACGGTGCGCGGGGGGAGGGGATCGCCGAGGCCGTCCGTGAGCGTCCGGTCGTCGGCGAGGTTGAGCACCTCGAGCTGGATGCGCACGTCGGGGTGGCGCGCGACGCGCGCGCTCAGCCCGGCGTTCCAGACGGTCGAGGGCGGGATCGGGTTCACGCCGCGCCGGTCGCGGTAGCGGCGGCCCAGGTGGTGAAGCTCGACGTGCGCCGTCGCCGGCCCCGGCGCGAGCGCGGCGCGCAGGACGGCGCGGTGGCGCGGCCGGTACGGGATCCAGTGGCCCACCTCGGCGGGCGCGCCCCGCAGCAGCTCGGTGGCGAGGAAGGTGTAGCTCCCCCTGGCGCTCGCGCGCAGCGGGCCGCCGACCGGCGCCGTCGCGCCCTCCACCTCGAGGCCGCTCGCCATCGCGCGCCCCGAGTTGAACGGCTTCAGCCTGCCGAACGCGTCGCTCGGCTCGTAGACGACGAGATCGTCGTAGCGGGTGAGGTGGCCGGTGACGGCGACGAGGCCGGCGCGGCCGTCGGCGACGAGGCCGGCGTCGACGGCCACCGCCGTCTCCGGCCGGAGGTCCGGGTTCGGGACCAGGAGCCCCTGCTGCAGGTGCAGCTCCGCCACCCCGGGCGGGCGGAAGGTGCGGCCGACGCTCGCGCGCGCGCGCAGCGCGGGCCCGAGGCGCGCGCCCAGCCCGAGGGTCCCGGACACCCCGCCGAACCGCCCCGCCCGCTCCGCGCGGACCGCGGGGGCGAGCCGGAAGCGACCGCCGGCGAGCGCGAGATCCTCCGACACCGCCGCCGCGACGCCGAGCAGCTCGCGCCGCCGGCCCAGCCCGTCGGCGTCGATGAGCTCTCCCGACGCCTCCAGCGAGGCGCTGAGCACGCCGTGCGCGTGGGACCCCGTCGCGTCGAGCGCGAGCCCGGCCGCGCTGCCGCGCTGCCGGACGGGCGGGTCTCGCGGGCCGGTGACGCGGGCGTCGAGGCGGTCGAGCCGCAGGTGCCCGCGGGTCGCGAGCGTGGCCGGGCCGATCGCGCCGAAGCGCGCCACGCGCCCCATCGCGAGCAGCCGCGCGTCGTCCTGCCACGCCCACGGCGTGGGCGAGGCGGCGAAGCCCGGCAGGCCCCGGTGCCCGCCGGACACCTCGACGAGCGCGTCGAGCCGGCCGCGCGACAGCGGCCGCGCCAGCTTCGCCAGCAGGCCGGCGCGCCGGGCCTCGGCGTTCTCGCGCATCGCGGCCACGGTCGGACCGCCGGGGAGCCCTGGATCGAGCCGGAACGGGAACCGGCCGCCGGTCGTGTCGGCGCTCGCGGCCACCATCAGCGAGCCGGGCCCCACCGCGGCGGCGAGCTCGGCCGCGACGCGGGCGGTGTCGTAGGAGCCGCCCCCCGTCTCGAGGCTCCAGCTCCCCGCGCTCGGTCGGCGCGTGACCACGTTCAGCGCGCCGCCGAGCGCGCCCGCGCCGTAGCGCGCGCCCTCGGGTCCGCGCACCACCTCCACCGCGTCCACCCACGCGCGCGGGATGGTGGAGAGGTCCACGCCGCCGCCGAAGGCCGTGTTGAGGGGCAGGCCGTCCAGCAGCACCTTGACGCCGTCCGGGGTCGAGCCGCGGATCGAGACGGTGGTGAGCTGGCCCATCCCGCCGTGCTCCTCCACGACGACGCCGGGGGCCGCGGAGACCAGCTGGCCGACGTCCTTGGCCTCGCCCTCGAAGGTCGAGCGGTCCACGACGGTGATCGTCGCCGGCGGCCGACCCTCCGCCTCGGCCCGAGGCAGCCGGATGACCTGCTCGTCCAGCACCACGGCGGGGAGCGCCGGCTCTTGCGCCGACGCGAGCGCGGGGGCCAGCGCCGGACCGGCGGCGCACGCGAGCGCGATGGCCGTCCGTCCGGCCGATGGAGGACGGGCGCTCACGCGGGTCCCCGTGCCGCGCCGCGCGTCCCCTCCCGCTCGGCCGCGGCGCGCCACCGCTCCACCTCGACCTGCGGGGCGAGGCCGCGCGGGCACACGCGCGTGCAGGCGCCGCAGGAGGTGCAGTCGAGCGCGCCCGCGGCGATCGCGGCCTCCACCTTGCCCGTCTTCGCCGCGGCGAGGATCCCCTTCGGCCCGGGGAACGCCTCGCCGCGCTTGGCGCACAGCGGGCACGCGCCCATGCACAGCTCGCACTCCATGCAGAGCAGCACCTGCGCCTGACCGCGCGCCACCAGCCGGACGAGCATCCCCGCGACCAGCACCACCGGGAGCATCACGACCGCGATCTCCATCGCCTCGAGCACCGCGTCTCCTAGTTGGTGAGGGACCCGCTGTCCCGGAGCACGCCAGACGGACACCACACGAAGCACTTCCCGCACCGCGGACAGCTGCCCTTCGCGAACCCCGGCTCGACGTTCCCGCGCTCCCCCACGCGCATGGAGATGGGGTAGTCGCGGCGCATCACGCTCTTGCAGCCGTCCAGGCAGCGGTTGCAGATCGGGTAGAGGCAGCGCTGGACCCCGAAGCGCAGGCCCTTCGCGCGCGCCTCGAGGATCCGCTCGAGCATGTCCTCCCGCTCGACGTACCGGTCCATGGCCTTGAGGAGCCGGTGCTCCCCGATCTCCCCGCCGTGGATCGCGAGCGCGTAGTCCGCGAGGTCGCCTCGGCGCACCGTGACGGTCCCGTCCACGATCGGCTTCAGCAGGCCGAGCAGGCTGCCGCCCTCCACGTGCGCGAACACGATGATCCGGCCGCTGCGCGTCTGGTCGGACAGGTGGATCCGGAGCTCGTCCGGCAGGAACTCGAACCTCGCCTCCGCCGGCGCCACCACCCGCGGATAGGAGCCGGGGAACTGCTCCCTCCACGGCGCCTGCGCGGCGCGCACGCCGAGCGCGACGGCCAGGAACGTCAGGGCGGACAGGAAGACGGGGCTACGGAGCATGGGACGCCCATTCGTTGCTCGCGTCGCCGCGGAGCTGCGTGATGACGCGGAGCAGGGGGAGCCGCAGCCCGCAGCCCTTCTCGCAGGCGCCGCAGCGGAAGCACGCGCGGGCCGCGTCGCGCGCCCGCATCCTGAAGGTGACCACCTCCGCGTCCGGCCCCAGTTCGGCCGCCGCCTCTCGCGCGGTCGGGTGCCGGTCCCCGACCGTCACCAGCATCCCCGGGTCGATCTCCAGCGCGTGGCGCGCGCGGAGCCGCACGTTCGTCGCGTACATGTACACGTCGCCGCTCCCGGCCAGCGCCGCCGACACGAAGCCCTGCGGGTCGAGCCCGAGCACGCACCGCGCCGTGCACGCCTTGCAGTCGTAGCAGGTGACCGCCCACGGCTGGCCGGCGCGAAGGGCGTCGCCGAGCAGCCAGCCCAGGTACGCGAGCGTGAGGCCGACCGCGAGCGCGTTCACGGCGACGAGGGCGCGCCTCACAGGATCACCAGGAGCGCGCCGGTGACGAGGCCGCCCAGCAGGCCGCCGAGGTGGTGCACGCGGTAGCCGTACACGAGGTTCACCACCGCGCCCGCGAGCGCGCCGAGCGCGAGCGCCACCGGGAAGTAGCGGACGTCGAGCGCCACCGAGGCGAGCGGCAGCCGCGAGACGAGCAGGGCGGTGACCGGGACGCCCAGGAAGATCCCGAGCGCCTGCGGCTGGCCGGACCAGGCGTCGCGGATGCGCAGCCGCCCCTCGCCGATGCTGCCGATGCCGCCGATGGCGGAGGGGCCGCAGGAGGCCGCGCCGGCCAGGATGAAGGCGGAGAGCAGCGTCGGCGTGGCGCGCTCGAGGCCGGTCACGCCCGCCAGGCGGACGCCGAACAGGAGCACGCCGGGGATGAGCGCGAGCGAGACGATCCGGCCGCACGGCATCGCCAGCATCACCGGCACGTAGGCCAGCACGACGCTCACCCCGACGTAGCCGAGCCAGGTGTGCTCCGCCGCCCACACCAGCAGCACGAGCAGCGCGTCGAACGCCCCCGCGACCGAGAGCGCGCCCGCCACCAGGAACCCGGCCAGCATGGCGGAGAGCGGGTGGAGCATCACGCCGCCCAGGAGGTCGTCGAGGCCGAGCCGGGCCACCAGCATCACGCACGCCGTCCCGAGCGTCAGGGTCACCTGCAGCGGGACCGGCGGGCGCACCAGCACGACGAGGAGCAGCACCGCCACGAACATCGCCAGCGCGAGGTACCCGTGCTCCGGCACCGGCCGCTCGACGGGCGCCGGGGGCGTGGCGCGCATCCGGAGCGTCCCGCCGAAGCCCCACCGGATCAGCGCCATGGTGGCGACGGTGATCACCAGGATCGCGATCTGCGCAGGGTTGGAGAAGGAGCCGGGCGGATAGCGCCCCATGCCCTCGCCCAGCATCCCGATCCCGCCGATCACCGAGGGGCCGCACGAGGCCGCCGCGTTCACGACCAGGCCGAACACCGTCACCGCCACCAGCACCGGCTCGCGGCGCTCGCGGGCGAGCGCCCACCCCAGCATGAGCGCGAGCGGCATGAGCGGCGACACCAGGATGCGGCCGCAGGGCATGGCGAGGATGGTGGGCAGGTTCACCACCAGCAGGATCACGAAGGGCGCTCCGAGCCGCGTGCGCGTGAGGCGCGCGAGCAGCCGCGCCGCGGCGTCGAACGCGCCGGCGGCGTGCAGCGCACCCGCGAGCAGGAAGCCCGCGATGACGCTGGTGACCGGGTGCACGTTCGCCGACGCGAGGAGCTGTGGCCAGGGGATGGGCTGGCCGGCGAGCGCGGTGAGCCCGAGCGCGATCCCGGCGATGGCGAGCAGGAGCGCCTGCAGCGTGATCACGCGCTGCGGGATCCAGCCGCGCAGCGAGGCGACCACCCCGCCCACGAACACCGCCAGCGCAGCCGGGCCGGCCCAGGTCATCGACGTTCCCCCCCGCGGGGTCGCTCGAGCTGGACGAGCGGCGCGCACCCTGGCTCGCCCCCGCACCGGCCGCAGTCGCCGCCGCAGCCGTGGCCGTCGGGGCGCCGCAGCAGCGCGTAGACGCCCACGGCGAGCAGCAGCGTGGTGACGAGCTCGATCATGACAGCACCCACAGCAGCGCGGCCGCGATCAGGCCGCCGGACAGGCCCCCGGGGCTCCAGGGCGCGGCCTGGAACGCCACGTTGAACAGCGCACCGACGAGCAGGCCCGCCGCGCCCAGCGCGAGCCACGCCCTCACCGCTCCGGCGGAGGGGCCCGCCTTCACGACCGCGCCTCCGGCGCCGAGGCGCCGCCGCCCGCCTGCGGCCGATCCGGCGCCTGGGGCGGCGCCGCGGCGGGCTCGCCCAGCGCCCTGCGCGCCTCGTCGCGCAGCCGGAGCGCGGCCCTGCCGTAGCCGAGCAGGTCGTCGAGCCACACCAGGAGGTGGTTGGCGACGACCGACTTGCGCGCGATGAGCGCCTGCGCCCAGCGGTGCGCCAGCAGGTCCTTCTTGTTGAAGGGGCAGGCCCCGGTGCACGCCATGCACTTCGGGTTCAGCTTGAGGTACGTCCAGCACTTCGGGCCGTCCACCTGCCAGCGCGAGACGCCGCCCGCCGGCGCGCCCGCGTCGCCGCGCGGGACCGCGTTCACCGGACAGGCGTCCGCGCACTTGTTGCAGACGCGGCAGAACTCCTGCACCCCGAGATCGCGCTGCCGGTCCACGGCGAGCGGGATGTCGGTCGTCACCACCGCGAAGCTGCCGCGCGGCCCGAAGCGGTCGTTGATGAGCATCCCGTTCTTGCCCACCTCCCCCAGCCCGGCTTCGATCGCGAGCGGGACCACCTGCACCTCGGACCACCGGCCGAAGTGCGCGCGCGCCGGGTAGCCCAGGCTGCGGATGGCCTTCGCCAGGTGCACCGCGATCCGGCCGCCCTCCGCGTAGAACTCGAGCGTGTCGCGGTACTCCTGGATCACCTCCGCAGGGATGGGAACGGCGGGGTCGTCGCTGCGACCGGAGAGGACCGCCGCCACCTCCTCCGGGATGGCGCTGTAGTAGTCGCGCCAGGGCAGCGGCGCGGACGGGCTCGCGAGCCGGTAGTCGAGGCCGGTGCCGATGACGATGGCGAAGCGGTGGCGGAGCTCGACGGGCCGGCCGTCGTTGTCCTTGCGGAACACGAACTGCGGGTGGAGCGCGGTGATCCCGGTCACCTGCGCGCCGAGCGCGCGGGCCTCGTCCTTGATCTGCGCGGCCAGCACGGCCGGCTCGGTGACCTCCACCGCGACCGGCGCCGGCGCGCCGTCGCGCGCGGCGCGGTGGGCGACCTTGCCGGAGCACACGTCGTACACCGTGAAGGTGAGCTCGTCCTCGCTCCCGCCGCCCCTCGTCCGCTCGACCTTGCCGAGGACGTCGTTGCCGGGCTGCGTGGACGCGTCGTATTCGGTCGTCGGCGTGGCGGCGCCCACCCGCTTGTCCGGGAAGCTGCGATCGGACGGGAGCACCAGCGCGAGCGCCAGCGCCACCGCCGACGCGAGCGCGGCGCGCAGCACGCGGCGCGGCACCGCCCCGTCCAGCGCGCCGCGGCGGCGCGCCACCACCAGCCCCGTCGCGACCGCCGCGCAGGCGAGCGCCGCGCCGACGGAGATCCAGGTGGCGCGCCACTCCCGCTCGACCAGGGCCGCCGAGGCCATCGCTGCCCAGGCCACCGCCCCCGCCGCGGCGAGCGCGACGCATCCCAGCTCTCGAGCCTTCCAGCGCACGCGGTGCTCCAGTCCCCTCCCCCGGGACCGGGCCGTCCGGCCCGGCCCCGGGTCCAGGGGGTGGGGGTTACGGGGTGGGCTGCTCCTGCGCCGCCTCGGCGGCGGTGCGCGGCCGGACGAACGCGAGGACCGCGATGCCCGGCAGCGACCAGATGACGAACAGCGCGAGGAAGCGCCAGGCCGCGACCGGCGACGAGATGAGGAGCGTGTCGATCAGCGCCCATACGCCGAAGGCGAGCAGGCCCGCGGTGACGCCGATGAGGATCAGCTCGTACCACTGCAGCGAGATCTGGATCTTGAGCTGCTTGAGCCGGTCCATGTCACTTCTCCTCGGCCCACATGCGGGCGGCCTGCTCGTAGGACAGCTTCTGCTTCTCGTACTTGGGATCGCGCGGCGGGAAGACCTCGGCGTCCGGCGTGTAGGAGGCGCCGGAGAACGCCTTGCCCTCCAGCAGCAGGCGGGTCGCCTCCTCCGGCGTCAGCAGCTTCCCGGGCAGCGGCAGGTTGGGCGGGAGCTCGCCCGCCTCGTAGTCCCAGTGGACGTTGCGGTTGCGGCCGTTGGCGTCCACCAGGCGATCGGGGATCTTCCCCCAGGTCGTGCCCTTGTAGCTGAGCCCGACCTTCCCCATCTTCGGGTCCACCCCGGACGCCCACTCCTCGTTCTTGGAGCGGTCACGCTCGGTGTAGATGTACTGGCCGACCTGGTAGGGGAACTTGGCCTTCCAGCCGGGGTCCTCCTGGATCCAGCGGGCCGGACGGCTCACGTTGTAGGGGCCGGCCTCGGAGCTGTACTCGAAGTCGAGCCAGTCCTCGAGGCCGACGCCGTGGATGTTGCCGAACAGGTAGGTGGCGATCGGGCTGTGCCGGATGATGTAGTTCCCGACGCGGTGGAACGGTGTGTCGGGCTTGTTGTACGGGCACACCGCCAGGCAGGCGCCGCACATGTTGCCGTTCAGGTTCCCGGTCCGGAACCGGGTGCACTTGTCCTTGTCCACCTGCCACATGTTCACGCCGTTCTCGACCGTCGGCTCGCCCATCGGCACGGCGTTCACCGGGCACGCTCGGGCGCAGCGATCGCAGTTCGCGCACATGCGGGTGATGCCCCAGCCGACGTTCGGCTCGCCGACGTCCATCGGAAAGTCGGTGAAGATGGTGGCGGACTTGAAGCGGAGACCGCCGGCGGTGGGAACCACCGCGTCGGAGAGGCGGCCGTACTCGCCGATGCCGCTGTACACCGAGACGGTGGTCTCGATGTTCTCGTAGTTCATGCCGCCGAACCCGACGCGGGCGGTGTACCCCATGTCCCGGAGCACCTGCGCCATGCGGATGCCGATCCAGGCGCTGGTGGAGTAGGCCTGGCCGCTGTTCGACACCGACCACCAGGAGGTGCCCGAGTCGTTGTGCACGCGGGTCCAGTCCTGGTCGGTGAAGAGCTGGATGACGTACTTCAGGTCCTTCGCGTCCTTCAGCGGCAGCGGCGTGCCCCAGGTGCTGAGGTCGTGCGAGTAGAACCAGCGCGGGTCCACCGCGGCGATGGCGATCTTCGGGGAGCCGAGCCAGGCCGCGAGCGACTTGATCATGAGGGCGTTCTCGCGAGGCGTGTAGCTCGCCTTCTGCGTGCCCATGACCTTGGCGACCTCGCCGAACAGGTAGTCGCCGCTGTTCCAGCCGAGCTTCTTGTCCCGCTTCTCGCCCTCGAAGTTCGACCAGCTGTACCGGAGCGGGTTCGCTGGCTCGCCGCCGATGGTGGTCGCGCCGCGGAGACGCTCCATGAGGATGGTGCCGCCGAACAGCGCACGCGACACGGGGTTGCCGCTGATGAAGTTCGGCGGCCAGCCCCACTCCGACATCATGTGGCCCTGATCGGCCGGGTCGCCGTACACGAGGCCGCCCGCCGCGATGTTCGGACCCGTGACTCCGGTCAGGCCGCGGGCGAAGCCGTGCTCCATCTCGCTGAAGCGGTGGACCTCGCCCACGATGTAGTCGGGCTTGTCCGGAACCGGCCAGGGCCCGAACAGCAGCACCAGGGCCACCGTCCAGAAGCCGCTCACGGAGAGCGCCGCGTTCCTCCGCAGCTTCGCGGTGACCGGGAAGCGCAGCCCCCACCAGGCGAGCCCGACCGCCGCGACCACGAACAGCAGCAGGAAGGCGTAGATGTGGTAGTCGGACAGGATGAAGACCGCGAGGTCGAGGACCCACGCGGCGCCGATGCCCCACAGGACGTAACGGTCCGTCTTGGTCATGGCGCGCGACCCCTCGTTGGTTCGTGCCGGTGATGGTTGGTCATGGATGCCGTTCGCCTCCCAGTCGATCGATGGTCGTGCTGCGTTCCGGGCGTTCACGCGCTGGCGCGGAGGCCCGGGCTCCTACGCCAGTAGCTCCCGCACTCCCTGCACCAGCAGCGCGATCCCCGCGATGACCGACGCGCCGCGCCCCACGCGCTGCCACAGGTCGCGCCGCGGCAGGTAGCCGAGCAGCGCGACGGGCACGACGTAGAGGGTGGTGGCGGCGAAGAAGGCGAGGAAGAAGGCGAGCCCGCCCACCACCTGCCCCGAGCGATCCATCGCGTAGGCCACCGCGAGCAGGAACGGGGGGCAGACCGACAGCGCGGCGGCGAGCCCGAGCAGGAAGGGGAACGCGCGCGACCGCGCCACGCGCGCGACCGCGCCGCACGCCCCGCGGTGCGGCAGGCCGCGCCCGAGGCCGTGCACGATCAGCACCACGCTCAGCGCCAGCCAGGCCACCGTCACCACCCGGCGCTGCACGGGCCCGGCCATCGACGACGCGAGGCCGGTGAGCACGCCGACCGTCGAGTACGCGACCAGGCGGCCGGCCAGGAACTTCGCCAGGAACCCCCAGGCGCCGCGCCGCGGCCCGGCCCCCGCCTCCGGCAGCGCGAAGGGCAGCGCCAGCGGGATGCACCCGATGAAGCAGAGCGGACCCGTGCCCAGCCCGAGCAGGAAGCCGCTGGAGAGCGGGCCGAGCAGGGTCATCGATGCGCCCCCGCGTGCGATCCCTCCACGATCCGCTTCCGGGCCTCCAGGCTCACGCGGTCCCAGCTCCAGGGCGGGTCCCGGGTGACGGTGAGCGCCACCTCGCGCACCGCCGGGTGCTGGAAGATCGCGCGGCGCACGTCCTCGATCATCTGCTTCGAGAACGGGCAGCCCGCGGAGGTGAGCGTCATCACCACGGCCACCCGGCCGTCGCGCGGCACCGTGACGTCGTAGACGAGGCCCAGGTCCACCACGTCGATGCCGAGCTCGGGATCGAGCACCGTCCGGAGCCGCTCCCACACGGCGGCCGGGGTGACCGCGCCGCGCGCGGGATCTCCCGCCGGCCTTGTCCACTGATAGTGAGCGTCCGCGCGGCTCACGCCCGCGGCCACGAGGATCGCGGCGGATGCCCCCAGCAGCAGGGCCGCGAAGGTCCACTCCAGGGCGCGCGAGGCGCGGCTTCGTGCATTCGGGCGGAACGGCATGCCCGCCCGGGGTTACATGGGCCATGCCACGCACCGAGCGCTCAATTGACATGCAATTGCGCAGGAATTCCGACGTGCGCGGCACCGCGCGCTTTCCGATTGAAAGCCTCCCGGGCAACCTGAAACGCGGTGGGCGCCGCGCCCACCCTCGACCCGCCTCGGGCGACCGGGCGGGCCTCGCCGCCGATGGCTCGCGAAGCGCGTCAACACCTTGACGCGCAGGCGCCCCCATCCGTCTCCGCGGCCCCAGCGCGTCCACCCTGGGGCGCGCGCCACTCGACCCGGGACGCGGGACGGCGCCGGGCGGCCCCGGTGCGCAAGCGGCCGCGGTCCGGGCGTTCGGCGCGCTCGCGGCAGGCTGGCACGCGGGGTGCTGCGGCGGCTCCGCAGCACCGCGCCCCCTCGCCGGAGTCCCGACGATGCTCCGCTCGCTCCCGGTCTCGACGAAGATCCTCGGCTCCTCCCTGCTCGCCGCGGGCGCCACGCTCGCGGCCGGCCTCGCGGGCTGGCTCGCCGCACGGGGGAGCCTGCCTGGCGGCGCCGCCCTGGCGCTCGGCGCCCCGGCGGCGGTGGCGGCGGTGATCGCCGGGGGTGGGCTGTTCGTCTCGCGCGTGGTCGGCGACGCCCTCCGCGCCATGCGCACCGAGTCCGTGCGCGTGCGCGACGCGGTGCGCGCCGGGACGCTCACGGTGCGCGGCGCCGAGGGGCGCATCGATCCGGAGTTCCAGCTCGTCATCCGGACCCTGAACGAGACGCTGGACGCGTTCTCCGCCCCGTTCGCCGCCACCGCGGAGGCGGTGGAGCGCATCTCGCGCGGCGACCTCCCCGCGCGCATGACCGCGCCGTTCGAGGGCGACTTCGACCGCCTGCGCTGCGCGGTGAACGCGGTCATCGAGGTGGTCGAGCAGCGCAACGAGGACATCCGGCGCCTGGTGGAGGCGGCCACCGCCGGGCGGCTGGACGTGCGGGCCGACGTCACGCGCTACCACGGGTACAACGGCGCCATGATCGGCCGGATCAACCTGCTCCTCGACACGGTGATCCGGCCGATCGAGGTCGCCACGGATCGGGTGGTGCGGCTCGCGGCCGGCGAGGTGCCGCCCGACGTCGAGCTGCCGGTGCAGGGCCGCTTCCTCGACCTGAAGCGCGGGGTGAACGCGCTGCTCGAGGTGGTGCGCCTGCGCAACGCCGACCTGGCGCTGCTCCTGCGCGCCGCGGCGGAGGGGCGCCTCGACGTGCGCGCCGACCCGTCGCGCTACCCCGGCCAGAACGGCGAGCTGGTGCGGGGCATGAACGCCCTGCTCGACGCGGTGGTGGCGCCGCTCCGGGCCGCGGCCGGCGCGCTCGAGCGGCTGGCGCGCGGGGAGGCGCCGGCGCCGATCGAGGAGACCTATCGCGGCGAGTTCGACACGCTCCGCCGGAGCGTGAACGCCTGCACCGCGGCCATCCGCGCGCTGGTTGGCGAGGTGGACGTCGCCATCGAGGCCGGCCGCGCCGGCGACCTCGGCCGCCGCGGCGACCCGGCGCGCTGCGAGGGGGACTACCGCCGCGTGCTCGCCGGGGTGAACGAGATCCTGGACGCGGTCTCGGCGCCGGTGCGCGAGGCGAGCGACGTGCTGGCGCGGCTCGCCGCGCGCGACCTGCGTGCGCGCATGGGCGGGCGCTACCAGGGCGACCACGCGCGGCTCCAGCAGGTGGTGAACGGCACCGCCGGCGCGCTCGACGCGGCGCTCGGCCAGGTGGTCGAGGCCGTGGGCCGGATCTCGGCGGCCGCGGCCCAGATCGCCTCCACCAGCGAGGCCGTGGCCGGCGGCGCCGCCGAGCAGGCCTCCGCCATCGGCCGCACCGGCGCGACGCTGGAGGCGGTGGCCGGGCAGGCGCGCGCCACCTCCGAGCACGCCTCCGCCGCCGACGGCCTCACCGCCGCCGCGCGCGACGCCGCGGCCGAGGGCGCCGCCACGGTGTCGCGCATGACCGCGACCATGGCGCAGGTGCGCGGGGCGGCCGAGCAGACCGCGCAGATCATCAAGGACATCGACGAGATCGCGTTCCAGACCAACCTGCTCGCGCTGAACGCGGCGGTGGAGGCGGCCCGCGCCGGCGACGCCGGCCGCGGGTTCGCGGTGGTGGCCGAGGAGGTGCGGTCGCTCGCGCTCCGCTCGAAGGCGGCGGCCTCGCGCACCGAGGCGCTCATCCACGAGTCGGTGCGCCAGGCGGCGGACGGCGACGCCATCACCCGCGCGGTCGCGGAGCGGCTGGAGGTGATCCGCGCCGGCTCGGATCGGCTCGCCGCGCTCGCCGCCGGGATCAGCGCCGCGGCGCGCGAGCAGGCCGGCGGGGTCGAGCGGATCACCGGCGCGGTGGCGGAGATCGACCGGGTGACGCAGCAGAACGCCGCCAGCGCCGAGCAGTCCTCGGCGGCGGCGGCGGAGCTGTCGTCCCGCTCGGGCGAGCTGGCGGAGCTGCTCGGCGGCTTCCGGCTGGGGGGTGCCGCGGCCTGAGGGTCCCAGGAGCTCGGGAGCCTTACCGCCTGCGCCCCGGGCGCGCGGAGCCCGGCGCGGTTACGTACCCGCGGCGCGATGGGACGCTCCACCGCCCGCGAGGCCCGCATGGACAAGCTCATCCTCTCCGACGCCGAGTGGCGCGACCGGCTCACGCCGGAGCAGTACCAGGTGCTGCGCGGCCACGGCACCGAGCCGCCCGGCACCGGCTGCTTCCTGGGCACGCACGAGCCGGGGACCTACGTCTGCGCCGGCTGCGGGAACCCGCTGTTCCGCTCCGGCGAGAAGTTCGAGTCCGGCACCGGCTGGCCGTCGTTCACCCGCCCGGTGTCGGAGGAGGCGGTGGTCGAGGTGCACGATCGCTCGTACGGCATGCGCCGCACCGAGGTGCGGTGCGCCCGGTGCGACGGCCACCTGGGCCACGTGTTCCCCGACGGCCCGCCGCCCACCGGCCTGCGGTACTGCATGAACTCCGCCGCCATGCAGCACGTGCCCGAGGGCGCCCCTCTCGACGCGCCGGGCGGAGGCTGACCGGCGGCGTCAGCGCCCCAGGAAGCGCGCCACCGCGGGCCCGTTGCGGGCGCGGGCGGCGCGGCAGGCGTCTGCGTCCTCCAGCGCGCGGGCGAGCGCCCGCGGCGCCCCGTCGAACGCCTCGGCGCGCGGGCGCAGGAACGCGGCCACCTCGCCGGCGCGCCCGGGATCGCAGGCGAGCCCGGCGGCCTGCGCCACCAGCCACGAGCCCTCGTCGCTCCGCAGCCGCGGCGCGATCGCCTCCCACCGCGTGCGCAACAGCTCCCAGGCGCGCCAGCGCGTCTCCCGCCCGGCCAGCGCCACGCGCAGGATCGCGGCGGTGTCGCGCAGGTCCTCCGCGCCGGAGGCGACCAGCGCCAGCGCGCGGTCGAGGAGCGCCGGCCGCTCGAAGCGCCCCAGGATCGCGAGCAGGCGCGCCCGGTCGGTCCGGTCCCGCGCCCCGCGCGCCGCCGCGAGGACGCGGTCGAACAGCGCCGCGTCCCCGGTGCGCGCCGCCACCTCCAGCGCCGGCCAGGCCGCCTCGGCCGGCACCGACCGGCGATCGGCGAGCCACCGCCGCGCCAGCTTCCCCGCCTCGGCGGCGAGCGCCGGGTCCTCGCCCTCGCCCGCCACCCGCGGCAGGAGCAGGCGCCGCAGCGCCGTCGCGTCGTCGGGCTCGCCGCGCCGGGGCATCCACCCGATCGCGCGCGCCCGCCGGCCCCAGGTGTCGCGCACGAACGCGCGCCAGCGCGCGTGGTCGGCCGGCTCCATCCACTCCGGCTGCGCCAGCCGCGCCAGCTCCAGCGAGGCCTCCACCTGAAGCCCGTCCTCGCTCGCGGCGAGCGGCGCCACCAGGCCGAGCGCCGCCTCGGGCGGGAGATCGCCGCGGCGCGCGAGCAGGGACGCGTCGGTGGCGGCGGCGAGCCGCTCCGCCGGCGCGAGCCGGGGCCACAGGCCGGGGAGCGCGGCGGGGTCGAGCGCGGTGAGGTGGTAGCCGGTGCCGCCCGCGTTGGGCCAGAGCCACTCCGGGCAGAACGGCAGCGGGACCTCGCCCTCCGGCCCCTCGCCGCCGACGAGGCCGCACGCCGTCTCCACGCGCCCGCCGGCGCCGGCGCGCACGCAGAGCGGGATCGACCACGCGGCCGCGGGATCGCGCGCGCCGGACGCGAGGAAGCGCTCCTGGCGCACCACCGCCGCGGCGCCGCGCCCGTCGCAGCGCACCGAGGCGCGGACGAGCGGCACGCCCGGGCGCTCCAGGAACCCGCGCAGCGAGGCGGCCACGGCCGGGGTCGAGCGGGACGCCAGCGTGGCGAGGAAGTCCTCGGTCGTGGCGGTGCGGTGCGCGTGCGCGAGCAGGTGGTCGCGCAGCACCGCGCGCCACGCCTCGCGCCCCACGTACCGCTCGTACATGGCGGCCACCGAGGCGCCCTTGTCGTAGGTGATGGCGTTGTCGAAGGCGCCCTCGATCTCGTCGCGCGAGCCGACCGGCTCCCGCAGGCGCTTCGCCGCGGCGAGCACGTCCGCCTCGAGCGCCGACGCGCGGCCCTCGGCGCGACGGCGGGCGGTGCGCCGCCAGGCCGGCTCGAGCGCATCGACGACCACGGAGTCGAGGAAGCTGGTGAGCGACTCGTTCAGCCAGGTGTCGTCCCACCAGGCCATGGTGACGAGGTCGCCGAACCAGTGGTGCACGAGCTCGTGCATCGCGATGGTGGCGTAGCGGAGCTTCCGCTCTCGGGTCTCCTCCGCCGGCGGGACGAGCGTGAGCGGCTGACCCAGCGCCACGATCCCGGGGTGCTCCATGGTGCCCCAGAAGCGCGGCACCACCGCCACGTCGCACTTCTCGTAGGGATACGGCACGCCGGTCTCCGCCTCGATGAGGTCGAGCATGCGCGCGGTGACCGAGGCCGCGTAGCGGGTCTCGCCGCCGCGCCCGCGCGGCACCACGAAGCGCACCGGCACGCGGGCCGCTCCCCCGGCGCCCCCGTCCACCAGGTCGAACGGGCCCACCACGAACGCGACCAGGTACGAGGGCAGCGGCCGCGTCTCGGCGAACTCGACGCGCGTGCCCCCGCCGTCCGGCGCCTCGCGGGCGGCCGGCGTGTTCGCGATGGCCCGGTCGCCCGCCTTCACCGTCAGCGAGAGGCGCCAGGGGATCTTGAAGCCGGGCTCGTCGAAGCAGGGGAAGGCGCGCCGCGCGTCGGCGGGCTCGAAGAACGTGTACGCGTACCAGCGCCCCGCCTCCGGCACCGCGTAGATCCCGCGGCTCCGCACCCGGTCCACCGTGCCGGCGAACGCGATCTCCACGTCCGCCTCGCCCGGCGGCTGCGGGGCGTCGGGGACGAGGCCCAGCAGCCCGCCCTCGGCGAGGACCGCCCGGGCCGGCCGGCCGCCCACCTTCGCCTCCTCGATCTCCAGCCCCTCCGCGTGCAGCCAGACGACGCGCGCCGGCGCGTCGAGGACCACGGGGTAGCGGACCCGGCCGCGGTAGCGCTCCGCGGCGGGATCGAGCGTCAGCGAGACCTCGCCGCGGACGGGCCGCACGCCGGCGGGCAGCCGCAGCGCGGGCGGGACCTCGCCGGCGGGGAGCGCCGGCGGCGAGGCGGGGGCGGAGGCGGCGACCGCGGCCAGGGCGAGTGCGAGGGCGGGGATCGGCATCGCACCCATTAGCACCCCGCGGTCGCGCCGGGCCAAGTGCCCGACAGCGGCCTACCCGCGTGCCCGCGCTGGCCCTCGCGCGCCTGCACCGCGCGTGTAGACTGCGCGCCTTCTCGGAGGATCCGCATGCACCGTCGCGCAGCCCTGCCCCCCCTCGCCGTCGCCCTCGCCTCCGCCCTCGCGCTCGCCGGCTGCTCCGGCGGCGGCGGGGGCGGAGGCGGCGCCCCCGGCGGCTCGTCCTGCGCGCTCCCCGCGGCGAGCTCGCTGCAGGTGGTGGAGTCCGCGCCGGCGCAGGGCGCGGACGGCGTCTCGGTGAACGCGACGGTGCGGATCCGGTTCAACACCTGCGTGGACACCGCCACCCTCGCCGGCGCCCTGTCCTTCCGGCGCGGCACGACCCCGGTGCCGTTCACGCCGGCCTACGACGCGGCCACCGCCACGCTGGTGCTCACGCCGGCGGCGCCGCTCGCGCTCTCGACGTCCTACGCGGTCTTCATCCTGCCCACCGCGCGCGGCGCGCGGGGCGAGCCGTTCGCCGGCTGGGTGCTCGGCTTCGACACCCGCGGCGCGCCGGACACCGTCGCGCCGGCGGTCGCCGCCGACCCGGCCGGCGGCCACTTCAACCACCCGGTGGACGTGACGATCGCCTGCGCCGACGAGCCCGGCGGCTCGGGCTGCGCGCAGACGGTGTACGCGGTGAACGGCGGCGCCCCGCAGACGTACGTCGGGCCGGTCCGCCTCGAGGCGACCGCGACGCTGACGTTCTTCGCGCTCGACGGGGAGGGGAACCGGAGCGCCACCGGCACCGGCACCTACGTCATCGACGTGGATCCGCCCGGCGTCGCCTCGGTGTTCCCGCCCGACGGCGCCACCGGCGTCCCGCTCGACGTGGTGCCGGCGGCCGCGTTCGACGAGGACATGGACCCGGCGACGGTGACCGCCGCCCGGCTCACCCTCGCGCCCGCGCAGGCGACCGGCGCCGCGTACGACCCCGCCACGCGGACGGCGCGCTTCCCGCCCGACCGCCGCCTCGAGTGCGGCACGACCTACACCGCCACGATCGACCCGGGCGTCACCGACCTCGCCGGCAACGGGCTGCCCGCCGCGGTCTCCTGGACCTTCACCACCGACCCGGACTGCGTCGAGCCGGTCACCACCGCCAGCGTGACCGACGGCGTGTACGCGGCGCCGCAGCAGGTCACGCTCACCTGTGCGGACGCGGGCGGCTCCGGCTGCGCGCGCGTGGTGTACACGACCGACGGCAGCGCGCCGGCGCCGGGCAACGGCACCGTGGTGGAGGGCGCCGCCGCCGGCCCCATCGCGGTGGGCGAGGGCGAGACCCTGCTCCGCTACTACTCGGTGGATCGGGCGGGCAACCGCGAGGCGGTGCGCCAGCAGCGCTACTCCGTGTCCACCACCGGGTTCACCTACGTCGCGACCACCGGCGGGCTCGCCCGCGGCGCCGGGGCGGTGCCGGCCCGGTTCGTCGCGCTGGGCGGCGCCGGCTGGACGTACGCGTTCCATCGCGACCCGGTCACCGGCCGGCTCTGGCGCGCCACCGAGCGCGGCGTGGCCGGCTCCGACGACGGGGCTGCCTGGGCGCTCACCCGGCTGGTGAGCCCCACGAACGGCTGGCTGCTCCCGGGCCTGGCGGTGTGGGCCGAGGGCAGCCTGGTCCTGGCCGGCACGGAGGAGGGCGTGTTCCGCTCGGTGGACGGCGGCGCGACGTTCGTGCCGCTCCTGCAGCGCACCATGGACGGCAACGACGCCCGGGTGACGGCGATCGCCGGCGCCGGCAAGGACGTGTACGTCGCGACGTCGCTCGGCCTCGCGGTCTCGCACGACCGGGCGCGCACGTTCGCGTGGACCGTCGCGGACCGGGCCGTCGCCGACGTGGTGCTCGACGCCGGCACCGGGGACGTGTTCGCCGCGACCTCGACCGGCCTCCTCCGCTCCACCGACGGCGGCGCGACGTTCGCCCGGCTGGACACCGGCACCGTCCCCGCACTCCCCTCCGCCGACGTCCGCGCCGTCGCGGTGACCGCCGACCGCGTGTACGCCGCCACCGCCGCCGGCCTCGCCATCCTGGGCCGCGACGCGACCGGCGCGCCCGCCTCGGCCACGTCCATCGCCCGCCCGTGCCCGGCCGGCGAGACCTCGATCCTGGACGTGGCGGTCTCCGGCCAGGGCGTCTGGGTGGTGAGCGGGCAGCGCTACTGGTCGGGCTCCACCGACGCGTTCTGCGCCTCGGCGGACGGCGGGGCGACGTTCGCGCCGCGCTGGTTCGTCGCGCCCGACAGCACCGCGGCCATCGCCTCCACCGTGTACGCCGAGGGCGCGCGCGTGTACGTCGGCTACGCGCCCGGGTTCTTCCTGTCCACCGACGCGGGCGCGACCTTCCGCTCCGCGGAGCTGCCCGCCGGCGGGGTGCGCGACGTGGCCGCCGCCGGCGGCTCGCTGTACGCCGCGCTCGACAGCGGCGTGGCCGTCTCCACCGACGGGTTCCGCACCTTCGTGCTGCGCACCAAGGCGGACGGGCTCGGGAACCCGGGCGTCGAGGATCTCGCGGCGGCGGGCACTCGAGTCTACGCGGTCACCACCTTCGGGCTCTCGGTCTCCTCCGACGGCGGCGCCACCTTCGCGCCGCCGGCGACGCTCACGAACGCCGCCATGGCCGCCTGCGTGGCGGCCCCCGACGCGAGCACCGTGTACCTCGGGCAGATGTCCTGGCTGCAGGTCTCCACCGACGGCGGCGCGCACTTCACGCAGCGGCTGCCGCCGGCCGGCTCGACGAGCTACCTCTCCGACACCGTCGGCGTGGACGCCCGCGGCGGCACCGTCGCGGTGGCGGCGCGCGACACGGTGTTCGTCTCCACCGACGGCGGCGTCACCTTCGCCGAGCGCGGCGCGGCGGCCGGGCTGGTGGCGCCGGCCAGCTACACCCTCTCCCTGCGCGGGGTGGCGGTGGCGCCCTCCGGCGCGATCCACGTGGCCTCGAACGTCGGCCTGTTCAGCTCCACCGACGGCGGCGCCACGTTCATCGCCGCGGCGGGCGGCCCGGCCTGGCTGGACGCGGTGTCCGCGAGCGGCCCGGCGCTCTACCTCGGCGGCGACCTGCTCCACGTCTCGACCGACGGCGGCGCCACCTTCGTCTCGCGCGGCGCGGTGGACGGGCTGCCCGGGCGGCCCGGACCCGCGGTGTACGTCCCCTGAGCCGCCGCACCGGGCGGCGGGGGGTGGGCGGGGGGACCGGCGCCGTGCCGGCCCCTCCCGTCCCCGCCCGCGGGCGCGCTACCGCTTCGGCGCGACCACGACCTGCATGAAGTCACCCTGCGCCGAGGTCCCGACCACGCGGATGGTGGTCCCGGTGTTCGGCACGATCACGCTCGACCAGCCGTAGTGGTTGAGCGACGGATCCGGCGGCACCCAGTAGCTCTGCGTGTCGTCGAAGAGCGGGTTGCCGGCGAGCCCGCCGAAGCAGCCCTCCTGGCTGTTCGCGTGCAGGCACACCACGTCGGTCGGCTCGAGCCCGAACGTCGAGTCGTACGCCTGGAAGCGCGGGCGCCAGGCCTTCCCGTTGTCGGGGCGCAGGACGAGCCCGGGGTGCGCGTCCACCGGCAGGAACAGGCCGCCGCAGCGGCCGCTCGCGCAGGCGTCCCCCACGTTGTTGTTGGCGAACGACGTGTCGTAGTACCAGACCAGCAGGCCGTCCTGGTACGGGAAGTGGTCCACCCAGTTCTGCAGCGCCGGGTCGTTGAGGTAGCCGAAGGTGTACGGGCCGGTGGCGAGCGACTGGTCGTACCCGCGGTACTGCCGGTACTCGGCGAAGTAGGCGTTGAAGTACGGCGCCGCGAGCGTGCCGTTCGTGCGCACGAACCCGTGGTACGTCCAGCCCGCCTCCGCCTCGCCGCCGTCCACCGCCTGCCCGCTCACGGCGATGTCGTCCACGAAGAAGCCGGGCCGGGACTCCGCGACGTCGGTCCAGTAGCGGAACCCGAGCGTCACCGTCTGGCCGGCCCACGCCGACAGGTCGGCGGTGAGGTCCACCCAGGCGCCGCCGGTCGAGCCGGTGATGCCGTTGCCGAAGTTCTGGCCGTTCGGGCTCGTCGAGGTCGAGAGGTTGGTCTGGACCGGCGCGCCGTTCACCGTCAGGTACGCGTAGTCCCAGTCCAGCTCGATGTCGAACCGCACCTTGGCGGTGAGCGACGCGCTGCCGGCGGGCAGCGTCACCTGGCGCGTCATCGAGCTGTCGAGGTCGTTCCCCGAGCCGGAGTAGTAGAAGTACGTCCCGGCGTACGGCGCGCCGACGTTGCGCTCCACCACCTTGTCGGGCAGCAGCACCACCAGCGTCTGCGCCTGCTTCGTGTTCGCCTCCGCCGCGCCGAGCTTCAGCGAGGCGTACTGGCCGGCGCGCACCACCTGGTAGTTCGACCAGCCCAGGAAGATCTTCTCGTACGCGCTCATGTGGATGGGCTTCGTGCCCAGGCCGTCCTCCGGCCGCCCCGAGGCGCCGTAGGAGCCGACCGAGTAGAGCGTCCAGAAGCCGGTGGAGTTCTCGGCGCCGCCGGTGTTGCCGGAGGTGTCGTAGAGGTCCGGCAGGCCGAGGTCGTGGCCGAACTCGTGCGCGAACACCCCCACGCCGCCGTTCTCCGGCTCGACGGTGTAGTCGCCGATCCAGTAGCTGCTGTTGCCGATGCGGATGCCGCCGGCGCGGTTGAACGCGGGGCCGGTCGCGCCGATGTTGTTGTAGAACGCGTACCAGCGGTGGCTCCAGATCGCGTCGGTGCCCTGCGCGCCGCCGCCGGTCTCCTCGCCCTCGCCCGCGTGGATCGCCTGGAAGTGATCGATGTAGCCGTCCGGCTCGTTGAAGTTGCCGTCGCCGTCGTGGTCGTACCGGTCCCACACGTCGTACTGCGCCAGGTAGGCGTCGATCTCGGCCGGCGTCCGGCCCGCCGCGATCTGCGCGTTGTACCAGGCGTTCACCGCGTCGCGCACGAACAGCCAGGTGCGGGCGCAGACGATGCCCCCGCAGTAGTTCGCGCCGTAGTTGGCCTCGTTGAACGGCACCTTCACCCAGTCGGTGACCTCGCCGTTCACGGTGTAGCGGTTCGCGGAGAGCTCCTTGTAGAAGTTCCGCATCGAGACGTCGCCCGGCGCGTCGGAGAACAGCAGCGCCTCGTAGTACGCGCGGCTGAAGTCCGGCGCCCAGATGGTCACGTTGTCCACCGCGCGGTCCGGCTCCGGGATCTGGTTGCGCAGCGGGCCGGCCGTGCCGCCGTAGGTCGCGTTCACGGCGTCGCCGAACTCGCCCACCACCGTCCAGATCCGGTCCTCGCCCAGCCGCTCGAGCTCGACGTACTGGCCGCGCGCGACCTGGTGCGTCCTGCCCTTCGTCCTCCCGTTCAGCTTCTCCTGGATCGCGACGGCCTTGCGCGCCGCCTGCGCGTCGCCGAGCGGATGCGACGGGTTGTCGGTCGTCGGCGCGACGTCCGGGAGCTGCGGGTCGTCGGCTGCGGCGGACGCGGCGGACGGCGCGAGCGCCAGCGCCGCGAGCAGGGCCAGCGTGGTGGTGCCTGTGGTGCGCATCGGATTTCCCCCGAGTGAACGTGCGTGTGGGTGAGGCGAGCTGTCAGTGTTCCCCACTTCGCGCCGGCATCGCCGCGCCCCAAGGGCGGAACCCGAACGTCGTGCGACGCCCGGAAAGCCGTCGAGGCATCGCGCCCCACGCCCGGACCGTGGGTGCGTCGAACGTGGCGTCGCTCCCGCCCCGGCGAGGGGCGGCGGCCTAGAACGGTCGCGGGACCCCGTGCTCCAGCCGCTCCAGCTCGAAGCGCGCGTACGGACGGTCGCGGCCGTCGAGCTCCCAGCTCGCCTCCATCCGGAACGGGACGCGCACGCCGCCCACCTCGCGCCAGTCGGCGCAGCGCCCGGTCCACGGCGTGAGCACGCCCCGGCCCTTCACGTCGCGGTAGCGCAGCGCCGTGATCCGCTCCGGGAGGCCGTCGCCGCCGAAGTGGAAGGTCGCCTCCACCTCCCGCCCGCCCACGCGCAGCCGCGCCCGCGCGCTCGAGGCGTCGCGCGGCAGCCACGCCACGTGCCGCGCGTCGAGCAGCGCCGTCGGGAGCCACACGAGCTCGCCGAGCAGCCGCTGCAGCGCGGCCGCGTCGATCTCCGGACCGGTGACGTCGGCCACCACCAGGGCGGAGGCGAGCGCGATGCGCATGCCGCCCTCGCCGCCGGCCGAGCGATCCCGCGCCGCGACCTCCAGCCCGGGCGCGAGCCGCACGCGTCCCCACCACACGAAGCCCGGCGGCTCGGCGGCGAGGTACTGCACGCCGCGGATCGGCCGCCACGCGCCCTCGAGCGCCGGCCGGAAGGTGCCGCCGTGGCGGAGCCGGGCCGCGGTGAGCGGCGCCGCCCCGAGCGCCCCGGCCAACCCGAGGTAGCGCCGCACCGGCTCGGGCAGGGTCCCGGGATCGAGGCGGGACGGCGGCGCGTCCTCCCGGACCGCCCAGAGCGATCGCGCCTCCGCCGCGACCTCCCGCGCGAACCGGGCGCGCCGCACGCCCACGAGCGCGACGGCGGCGGCGAGCGCGAGCGCGCTGATCCACCCGATCATCGACCTCCCCCGTTCCGGCGGCCGGCGCCGTCACCGCCGCGCCACCGCCCGATCCAACCTCGCAGGATCCCGGGCGCCCGCCAACGGCCGCGACGCCGCACGGGGTGCGGCGGACGGCGGAGCCCGCGGTGGCCGCCCACGGCGCCCTGCCTCCGGCCTATGACGACCGGCAGACGCGCCGCGTCAGGCAGCCGTGTCACCGTGTCACACCATGACCGCCTCCGACGGACCGCTGCTCACGCTGCTCCTGCCCGGCCTGGACGGCACCGGCCGGCTCCTCGAACGGTTCGTGGCCGCCGCGAGCGGCACGCTCGAGCTGCGCACCCTGTCGTACCCGCCGGACCGCGTGCGCTCGTACGCCGAGCTCGCCGAGCTCGTGCGCGCCGAGCTGCCGCGCGGGCGGCGCTTCGCGCTCCTCGGCGAGTCCTTCGGCGGACCGCTCGCGCTGCGCGTCGCCGCAGGGCGGCCGCCGGGGCTGGTCGGGGTGGTGCTGGCGGCGAGCTTCCACCGGCGCCCGGCGGCGCGGCTGGTGTCGGCGCTCCGGCCGCTCTCGCCCGCGTTCTTCCGGCTGCCGCTGCCTGCGCACGCGGTGCGGGTGCTGCTCGCCGGGCACGACGCGCCCGACGCGCTGGTGGCCGACGTGCAGGCCGCGGTCGCGTCGGTCCAGCCGCGGGTGATGGCGCGCCGCGCGCACGAGGCGCTGCACGTGGACGCGACCGGCTGGCTCCGCGACTGCCCGGCGCCGGTGCTGTTCCTGGGCGGGCGGCAGGACCGGCTGCTCCGCACCGGGCTCGCCATCGAGATCCGGCTGGTGCGCCCGGACGCCGAGATCCGCATGCTCGACGCGCCGCACCTCGTCCTGCAGCGGCGGCCCGACGAGGCGATGCGCGCGGTGGAGGGGTTCCTCGCGCGCTCGCCGGCGGCCACCGCGCCGCTGCGCGCGGCGTCCGCCGACGAGCCCGCCTGAGGAACGACGGCGCCCGGCGGGCGGAGCGAGCCCGCCGGGGCGCCGCCGCGCCTAGAAGATCACCTGGGCGAAGAGCGTGGTGCGGTCGCCGGTGCGGCCCGCCGCGCCGGTCTGGCCCTGGTCGAGCTCGTGGTTGAGGATGAGCCGGGCGTTCACCGGGATCACGTCCACGTAGGCGCCGATGGTGTAGCGCTCGAGGCGCCCGCCGGCCGCGGTGCGGTCCGCGTCGAAGCGCTCGGCGCGGAAGATCGGGCCCAGGTTCCACGGCGTCTTGCCGTACGCGCCCGCGTACCAGCCGCGCGCGGTGCGGCTCGAGCGCGTGGCCGCGGTGATCGGCGCGGTGGTGGTGTAGCGCGACAGGTCGCGCTCCGACTGGATGAGCTCGGCGGCCGCGAAGAACCACGGCGTGTCGAGCGTCGCGTCGGCCCCGTACGTGTGGAAGTAGAAGTACGTGTCGTCGATCGGCGTGCCCACGCCGTCGAACGTGCCGTTCGCGCCGGTGGCCTGGATCTGCTGGCCGGTGCCGTACGAGCCGCCCGCCTTCAGCGTGATGGAGGGGAGCTTCAGCGTCAGCCCGGCGCGGCCCCAGAAGTTCTTCGTCTCGAGGTCGTCCTTCTTGTTCGGCCCCGCGCCGTTCACGAACGAGCCCAGCACCTCGGCCGACACCGGCCCGAGCTTCGGCGTCTGGACGAGGAGCCCCGCGCCGAGGTCGCGCGAGTCCGGGCCGCGGGCGAGCGAGCCGACCACGTACGAGGTGTTCACCCACAGGAGCTTCGTGTCCGACTCGTACTGCTCGTAGCCGAACGGCGTCTTCCACTGGCCCATGCGCACCTCCACGCCGGGCAGGGCGAACACCGAGACGTAGGCGTCCTTCAGCTTGGAGTCGGCGCCGTCGAACAGCACGCTGTAGCCGACGAGGTCGTGGACCTTGCCGCGCGCGCCGATGCGGGCGCGGCGGATCTCGAACGTGGAGGTGTCGTCGGCGCCGTTCAGCCCCTCGGTGCGCGAGTACTGGGCGTTGATGAAGCCCCAGAACGTCGGCTTCGGGGCGTTCGCGAGCGCGCCCGCGAGGGTGGGCGCCGCCTTCACCGGCGCGGGCGCCGGCTGTGCGGCGGCCGCGGCCGGATCGGCGGCGGGGGGGGTCTGTGCGAGCGAGAGTGCGAGGAGCAATGGTGTCAGCGTCATGGTGTCGTTTCTCGGGCGTCGGATCAGATGGCCGGGTGCTTGGTGCCCAGGTTGAAGTGGCACCCTCCGCACGCCATCTTGGCACGGGTGTTCTCGAGGACGCCGCCCTTCTCGTGACACGAGACGCACTCGGCGGTGGCCTTGTCCTCCAGCACCGGGAACGCCTTCCCGGCGTGCTGCGCGTTGAGGATGATGGCCGCGTGGCGCGCCACCGAGGCGGTGAGCACGCCGCAGCGCTCCTTGCGCTCGGGCGAGTAGGCCTTCTTGCCGGACGCCTTGCACCAGGCGGAGACCGACGCGTGGCAGAGCACCGAGCCCGCCACCGACTTCACGTTGGGGAACTTGGCCGACGCCGGGACCCAGTCCGGCAGCGACGCCTGCTCGTACTGGCGGAACAGCGCGTCCACCAGCGGCTCCGGCTTCGGCGACAGGAGCTGGAAGGCCGCCGCCGCGCCGTTCAGCGCGCCGCAGAGCGTGGCCCAGCCGGCGACGCCGCCCGCGCCGTAGGTGAACAGCTTCGTGGGGAACGAGGTGTACGGCGCGCCCAGCTTGTCGGCCACCTGGCCGGCGAGCGCGTCGAAGGCGCCGTACATGCAGTGGCCCTCGAGGTAGCCCTTGAACGCGCGCTCCGCGGTCGCGTCGGGATCGAGCGGCGCGTACGGCCACGGGATCGCCTGCAGCCCCTTGCCCGCGGCCGGAGGGGCCGCGCCCGCCTGCCTCGCCACCACCAGCGCCGCGCCCGCGCCCGCGGCGCCGCCCACCAGCTTGATCCAGCCCCTGCGCCCGATGCTCTCGTCTCGCATGTTCCGCTCCGTTGGTTGGGCCCCCAACTACGGGCACGCACCGTACGGGCGGACGCAGGGTCGATCAACGCGGTCCGGGGTCGCGCGGCGGAGCGTCCGGCCCCGGGCGGGAGCTCACATCAGCACACGGGCCAGATCGGCGCGCGACTCTGCGCCCAGCTTGCGGAGCAGGTTCGCCTGGTGGAACTTCACGGTGCGTAGCGTGATCCCGAGCGCCCGCCCGATGTCGGCGAGTCCCTCGCCCTGCAGCAGCCGGTTCAGCACCGCCTCCTCGCGCTCCGACAGCCCGGCCCCGCGCGCCAGGGCGCGGGCGCGGGCCTCCACCAGCCCGTGCACCGCGGCCTCGGCCAGCCGCCGGACGGTGAGGTGCACGCGCTCGGCGCCCTCCGGCGCGGCGGTGACGACCTCGTAACCAGGGGCGGGCGCGAGCGTGCGCGCGTGGACGCGCGGCCAGGTGCCGCCGCCGCGGACCGGACAGTCGGCACAGGGCTCGCTCCGGCCGTGGAGCGCCTCGTGGCAGCGGGCCGCCGGCACCGGCTCGAGCGCGGCCCCGCCGAGCGGCCTCACCCAGGCCAGCCGGCCGAACGCGCCCGGCGCGGTCTCGATGGCGTAGTCGAGCTCCCCCGCCCCGAGCCCGGGGAGATCGCCGAGCACCTCGAGGACGCGGAGCAGGGCGCCCGGCTCGCACGCCGGCTCGCACCCCGGCTCGAGCGCGACGCGCAGCCGCCGCCCCGCCGCCGTGGTCACCTCGCGCTCCACCCGGCCGTCCGCGAGGGCGGGCGCGCCGGTGAGCACCGCCGCCACCGGGCGCCCCTCCAGCGCGCGCGGCGCCGCGCCGAGCAGCCGCTCCAGGCTGGCCGTCGCCAGGCGCACCGTCCCGGCCGCGTCCACCCACGCCGCCGGCTCGCGACCGCGCTCCAGCATGGCGAGCGCGATCGCGCCCCAGTCCGGCTCGCTGCGGGCGCGGGTCACGAGGCCAGCCCCAGCAGGTCCCGCCGCGAGGACGCGCCGAGCTTCCGGAGCACGTTCGCCTGGTGGAACTTCGCGGTGCGCGGCGTGATCCCGAGCGCCGTCCCGATGTCCGCGGCCTGCCGGCCGATGAGGAGCAGCCGCAGCACCTCCTCCTCGCGCGGGGAGAGCTCGAAGCGGCGCACCAGCTCCGCCGTGCGCGCCTCCCGCACCGCCGCGAGCGCGGCGTCGTCCACCCGGCGGACCGAGATCAGCACCTCGTCGCCGGGCAGCGCCGTGGCGGTCGCCACCTGGAACCCGCCGGTCCGCGGCGCGCGCCGCACCTCCACCCGCGGCCACGCCTCGCCGCCGCCGCGCAGCGCCGGGCAGCCGGGGCACGGAGACGGCCGGCCGTGCAGCACCTCGTGGCAGCGGCGCCCCACCCGCAGCGCCGCCTCGGCGCCCGCGCCGGAGAGCGCCAGCAGGCGGCCGAAGTCCGACGCGCCCGCCGAGATCCGGTAGTCGAGGTCGCCCGCGGTGGCGCACGCCACCGGCGCCGCCGCCCGCTCCACCACCTCGTGCACGTCGATGCACAGCGCCGCCGAGGCGCCGCGGCCCACCGCCGCGAGCTCGACCTTGAGCCCGTACGTGCGGCCGCCGCGGACCGCGGTGAGCTCGGTCCGGTGCAGCGCGCCGCGGAAGGCCGCGCGAAGCAGCGCCTGGGCGCGGCCCGGCGCGTCCGCGCAGAGCAGGTCGCAGGCGCTGCGGCCCTCCAGGGAGGGCGGCTCCGCCCCGAGCAGCGCCGCGAAGGCGGCGTTCGCGAGGCGCAGCACGCCGTCGCGGTCCACCCACGCCAGCGGCCGGCGCTCGGCGCCCGCGATGGCGCGCGCCACCGCCGCCGGCGCGGGGCCGGCCGGGGCGCGTCCTGCCGACGCGGCCGCGTCCGGCGCGTCCGCCGAGATCAGCCGCAGGAGCGATCGCCGCGCGGACGTGGCGCCTTGCGCCGGCAGGGCGCGGCGCGGGTGAGCCTCGGGACTGCGGATCATGCGGTTTCCCCCCCAGGGAACGGCGCGGGCCACGGGGCCCGGCCAGTGCGGGTCATAAGACCGGGGGCGTGACCGGCGCGTGACGGGCGCCGGGAGGGGCGGGGGTGGTGTGGGGGGACCGGATGGGGCGGGAGCCGAGATGCGCCGGGCGTCGAACGACTCTGGGTGAGGTGCCGGCGGGCTGCCAACGGCTCTGGGTCAGGAGCGGGAGGCCTCGGGCGGGGCGCGGGCCCGGATGAAACGACTCCGGGTGAACACCAAACGACTCTGGGTCGGGAGGAGGAGGAGGAGAGCAGCGCCAAGGCAGCGCCGGACGCCCCCTGCTCGGGCACAGCCCCAATGGCCCGTTCGGGTCCGGCGAGACGTAGGCGAGAAACCCACGCTTCACCGCCCCAGGAAGAGATGATGCACCCCTCACCGAACTGGACCGTTCACCTGCTCGGCGCGCCCCGGCTCGCGGGGGCGACCGCGATGGTCCGGCTGGATCGCCGCACCGCGGCGCTGCTCGCGCTCCTCGCGATCGACGGTCCGCAGCCGCGCTCGCGCGCGGCGGGGCTGCTGTGGCCGGAGTCGCCGGAGAAGACGGCCCGCGCCAACCTTCGCCAGCTGCTCCGGCGGCTTCGCGAGGCCGCGGGAGGGGATCTGGTCGGCGCCGGCGACCCGCTCGAGCTCTCGCCGGCGGTGAGCGTGGACGTCCGCGGCGGGCCGCGCCCGGAGGAGGCCTGGCCGGACGGACGGCTCCTCGACGGCGTGGATCTGGAGGAGGCGCCGGAGCTGTCGGAGTGGCTGACCGGCGCGCGCCGGACGCTCGACGCCGCGCGGCTCGACGCGGCGCTCGCGGCCGCGGCCCGGCTCGAGGCGGCGGGCCGGCTCGGGGCGGCGCTCGCGGAGGTCCAGCGCGCGCTCGCGCTCGAGCCGCTCTCGGAGGAGGCGCACCGCCGCGAGATCCGGCTGCGCTACCTCGGCGGCGACCGGGCCGCGGCCCTCGCCGCGTACGAGCGCTGCCGCGCGACGCTCCGCGCCACGCTCGGGGTCGAGCCCTCGTCGGAGACGTCCCGCCTCGCGGACGAGGTGGCGCGCGGGCGGCGCGTCCCGGCCCGGCCCGCCGGCGCGGCCTCGCTTCCGCTGTCCGTGACCCGGCCGCCGGCGCTCGCCGGCCGCGAGCGCGAGTGGGCGCTCATGGAGGAGGCGTGGGCCGCCGGCAAGGGCATCGCCCTCGGCGGCGCGCCCGGCGTGGGCAAGAGCCGGCTCATGCAGGACTTCCTCTCCACGCACGCCCGCCCGCTCTTCTTCGAGGGCCGGCCCGGCGACCGCGCGGTGCCGTACGGCACGCACGCGCGCACGTTCCGCGAGACGCTCGGCGCGCTCTCCTCGGCCGGTGTGGCGCTGCCGCCGTGGGTCCGGGCGGAGCTGGCGCGGATGCTCCCCGAGCTCGGCCCGTCCCCGGGTCCGCTCGCGACCGAGGCGGACCGCGTCCGCTTCTGGAACGCGAAGCTCGAGGCGATGCGGGTCGCGTTCCGGGCCGGGTTCGACGCGCTCGGCTTCGACGACACGCAGTTCGTCGATCCGGCCAGCGCCGCGGCGGGGACCTACGTCCTGGAGCAGCTCCTGCGCGACACCGAGACGCCGCTCCGGACCGTGCACTGCTTCCGGACGGCGGAGATGCCGCCGGACGTGCTCGCGCACATCCGGGCGCTCGCCGAGGCGGGCCGCGCGCTGTACCTCGAGCTCGAGCCGCTGGCGGACGACGCGGTGGAGGAGCTGGTGCGCAGCCTGGACGTGCCCGGGATCGAGCGGGTGGCGGCCGAGGTGGCCCGGTACGCCGGCGGGAGCCCGCTGTTCGCGCTCGAGACCGTGAAGCACCTGGTGGAGACCGGCGCGGTCGAGCGCGGGATCCCGGATCGCACGCCGCCGCGCCTGGAGGCGCTGCTGCGCGCGCGCTTCGAGCGGCTCTCCGCGCCGGCGCTGCAGCTCGCGCGGGCGCTCGGGGTGCTCGGCACCGACTTCACGCTGGAGCGCGCGGCCGCCGTGGTGGAGGCGCGCGCGATGGACGTGGCGGTGGGGTGGAGCGAGCTCGAGGCGGCGCAGCTCGTCCGCGGCACCGCCTTCGGCCACGACCTGCTCGCCGAGGCGGTGGTGGCCGCCACCCCGGCGCCGCTGCGGAGCTTCCTGCACCGCCGCGCCGCCGAGGTGCTCGCCGCGACCGACGGCGCGCCGGGCCGGATCGCGGCGCACTGGGAGCGCGCCGGCGATCCGATCCGGGCGGACGCCTGCCGTCGGGAGGCCGAGTCCGCCGCCCGCACCACCCTGCTCGCGACGGAGGCGGCGGGGTACTTCCGGGCCGCCTAGGCTACCCGGCCGCGGCCGCCGCGGACGGGGCCGCGGCGTGCCCGGCGAGCTCGAGCGCCACCGCCGCCGCGTGCACCACCGCGGCGATCCGGACGGCGTCGTGGACCTGGTCCTCGGACACGCCGCCGCCGACCACCACCTGCTCGTGCGAGCGTACGCAGGTCTCGCACCCGTTCACCGCGCTCACCGCGAGCGCGAACAGCTCGAAGTCCAGCTTGCTCGCGGCCGGCTTCACGAGCCGGTTCATGCGCAGGCGCGCCGGCTTCTCCGAGTACGACGGCTTCCCGACCATGTGCCGGAACCGGTAGTACACGTTGTTCATCGCCATCACGGCCGCGGCCGCGAGCGCGTCCTCCACCACGGCGGGCTCGACCTCCGCCCGCGCGTCGGCCAGGATCGCCGCGAGCAGCCGCTCGTTGCGGGCCGCCGCGGCGGTCGCCACCGCCACGCCCCAGCGCTGCGCCGGCGTGAGCGGCCCCGGCTGCAGCACCGCCTGCAGGTTCAGCTTGATGTCCCGGGCCGGCTCGGGGAGCGCCTCCCGGATCGCGTCGAGGGCCGCCATGGCTCAGGCCACCTGGAGCGTGGACTCGCCCTTCTTCCAGTTGCAGGGGCAGAGCTCGTCGGTCTGCAGGGCGTCGAGCGTGCGGAGCACCTCGTCCACGTTCCGCCCGACCGAGAGGTCGTTCACCGAGACGTGCCGGATGACGCCCTCCGGATCGACGATGAACGTCGCGCGGAGCGCCACGCCGTCCCGGTGCAGCACGCCGAGCGCGCCGGAGAGCTCGCGCCGGGTGTCGGCGAGCATGGGGAACGGCAGGTTCTTCAGGTCCGGGTGGCTCTTCCGCCAGGCCAGGTGGACGTAGTGGGTGTCGATGCTCGCCCCGAGCACCTGCGTGTCGCGGTCCTGGAACTCGCCGTTCCGGCGGCCGAACTCCGCGATCTCGGTCGGGCAGATGAAGGTGAAGTCCATCGGCCAGAGGAAGACCACCTTCCACTTGCCCGGGTGGCTCGCCTGCGTGATCGTCTCGAACTCGTTGCCGCTCTCCAGGCTGGTGACGGCCTGCAGCGAGAACTCGGGGAAGCGGTCGCCCACGGTCAGCATCGGTGTCTCTCCTCGTCGAATCGGTTCGGGCGCGGCGTCCATCGCCGCGACGGGAGACAAGATGGCCGGGGCGTGCTGATTGAGCCATTACATCGTTTCGATTAGATTGTTAGTCCATGGCTATCACCCGCCTGCCCCCGCACCCCTTCTCGTTGCGGCAGCTGCAGTACGCGATCGCGGTCGCGGACACGCTCTCGTTCCGCCGCGCGGCCGAGCGCTGCCGCGTGGCCCAGCCCTCGCTCTCCACGCAGGTCGCGCAGCTCGAGTCGGCGCTCGGCGTCCGCCTGTTCGAGCGCGACCGCCGCCGCGTGCTCGTCACCGGCGCCGGCCGGCCGCTGCTCGAGCTGATGCGCCGGCTGCTGCTCCAGGCGGACGACCTCCAGGAGGCGGCGCGGCAGGCCGGCGATCCGCTCGCCGGGGCGCTGCGGGTCGGGGTCATCCCCACCATCTCGCCCTACCTGCTGCCGGCGATCGCGCCCGCCCTGCGCGACGCGTACCCGGCGCTCCGCCTCACCTGGCTCGAGGACCGGACCGCCGAGCTGGTCCGCAGCCTCCACGCCGGCACGCTCGACGCGGCCCTGCTCGCGGTCGAGGCGGAGCTCGGCGACGTCGAGGTGGCGCCGGTGGCCCGCGACGCGTTCGTGCTCGCCACGCCCCCGGGCCACCCGCTCGGCGCGGCGCGGGGCCCGGCCTCGGCGGCCGAGCTGCGCGACGCGAGCGTGCTGCTGCTCGAGGACGGGCACTGCCTGCGCGAGCAGGCGCTGGCGTTCTGCTCGCGCGCGCGCACCCGCGAGCTGGAGTACCGGGCGACCAGCCTCTCGACGCTCGCGCAGATGGTGGCGGGCGGGGCGGGCGTGACGTTGCTGCCCGAGCTGGCGGTGCCGACCGAGACCCGGCGGGCGGACCTCCGCCTGCGCCCGTTCGCCGACCCGGCGCCGTTCCGGACGATCGCGCTGGTGTGGCGCCGCAGCTCGCCCATCGCCGAGGCGCTGCGGCGGCTCGCCGGCACCGTGAAGACGGCGTACCCGGCGCCCGCGGGCCGGCCGGCGGGGCCGGAGCGTCAGCGCCCGCGCGCGCCGCGCGCGTGAGGTCCAGGACCGCGTCCGGCGCCGCCGGCGCGGGGCGGGGTGACCGGCCTGCGCGCGCCGCCCTGGGCCGGCGCGGTCGCGAGGAACACCACGTGGCGCACGCCGCCGCCGCCCTGCGTCGCACGCCCGCGCGCCGGGACGGTCACCGATCGCGCCTCCAGGCCGGCGCGCTCGAGCCGCGACAGGTACCGCTCGTCCGGCCCCGCCGACCAGACCGCGAGCGTGCCGCCCTGGCGCAGCGCCGCCCGGCACGCGTGGACCCCCGCGTCGCCGTAGAGCCGGTGGTTGCCGGCGTGCGCGAGCGCGGACGGGCCGTTGTCCACGTCGAGGAGGATCGCGTCGTACGCCCCGCGCGCCTCGGAGATGCGGGCGAGCACGTCGCCGTGCTGGACGCGCACGCGCGGGTCCTCGAGCGGTCGGCCGGCGAGGTCCGCCACCGGACCGCGGTTCCAGGCGGCGAGCTCCGGGAGCAGCTCGGCGACGACGACCTTCGCGTCGGGCGGCAGCCGGTCGAGCAGCGCACGGAGCGTGAACCCGAGCCCCAGGCCTCCGAGCAGCACCGCGCGCGGGCGGGCGCAGCGTTCGAGCGCGAGCGCGGCGAGCGCCTCCTCGGACCCGTGGGCGCGCGAGGACATGAGGACGTGGCCCGCGGCGCGGACCACCCATTCGCCCCCGCGGCGCGCGAGCACGAGCTCGGTCCCGTCCGGCGCGTGGGCGCGTTCGACCGTCTCCCAGGGTTGCATGGCTGGAATTCCTCGCGGCGCGTGACCGGCGGATGCGCCGCCGCGCGCGTCAGCTCCCGCGCTTGCGGCGGACCGTGACCGACTCCCCGCCGATGCCCCAGTTGTCGGTGTCCACCTCGTCGATGACCACGACGGTGGTGGAGGGGTTCTTCCCGAGCTCGTCCCGGAGCAGCTCGGTCACCTTGCGGATGAGGGTGGCCTTCTGCTCCGCGGTCGCGCCCTCGCGGGTGATCTTGATGTTGACGTACGGCATCCGTGCCTCCTCGCCTCGCGCCCCCGACCCCGCCTCTCCCCGCTCTCCCCGACCCAGAGTAATGCGTTTCGGCCGGTGCGTCCGCGATTCGGACGGTCGCCAGCCGCAAGCAGGCGAACCGGGCGCCCTTTTCGCCGGCACGGCGTGTGCCTCGGGGCGAGGCATGACCGCTCCGCGCCAGGTTCTCTCCGGTGTCACCTACCACGTCACGCGCCGCTGCGCGCAGCGCGACCTGCTCCTGCGTCCGTCGGAGCTCGTGAACGAGACCTTCCTGTACGTGCTCGGGGTCGCCCTCCGACGCTACGGGCTGCTCCTGCACGGCTTCTGCGTGCTCTCCAACCACTTCCACCTGGTGCTGACCGACCCCGGCGCGCGCCTGCCCGCGTTCGAGCAGTACCTCGATTCCCTGGTGGCGCGGTCGATCAACGCGGCGCTGGGCCGCTGGGAGGCGTTCTGGGCCTCCGGCAGCTACAGCGCGGTGGCGCTCGCGACGCCGGACGACGTGGTCGACACCCTCGCCTACGCGCTCGCGAACCCCGTGTCGGCGGGGCTGGTCTCGAGGGGGTCGGAGTGGCCAGGGCTCTGGTCGTCGCCCGAGCGGATCGGTGCCGGCCCCATCGTCGCGAGGCGGCCGGAGCACTTCTTCCGTCGCAACGGCAGCATGCCGGAGTCGGTCGAGCTCGAGCTCACGCTGCCGCCCGGCTTCGACGACGTGGTGCAGTTCCGGGATCGCCTCGTCGATGCGAGCACCCGGCGCGAGCTCGTCGCCACCGAGCGCTTGAAGGCCGAAGGGCGGACCTTCCTCGGCGTGCGCCGCGTGCTCGCGCAGAGCCCGAACGCGCGCCCCGCGACCGTGGCGCCGCGCCGCGGCCCGAAGCCGAGGGTGGGCGCGCGCGACAAGTGGAAGCGGATCGAGGCGCTCGGGCGGCTCCGGACCTTCCTCGACGACTACCGCGAGGCGCTGAAGGCCTTGCGCGCCGGGCTGCGCGACGTGGTCTTCCCGAGCGGCACGTACCGGCTCCGCGTGGCACACGGCGTGCGCTGCGCGCCCGGGTAACGCCTCGCGCGAGGTCAGCGTCCCCGATCCGGAGCCGGGGCCATCACGGACGGACGCGAGGGCATGAGGAGGACGACCGCGCCGAGGGCGACCGCGGCGGCGGCGCCGAGCACGGCGGGCCTCGGATCGCCGAGGTGCTGCGCGACGGCTCCGGCGGCCAGCGGGCCGACGATCTGGCCGACGCCGTAGATGGCGGTGAGCGTTCCCACGGCGCGCCCGAGCGCGTTCGGCCGGATCTCGCGCGCGGCCGCCACCGTCAGCGTGGTGATCCCGATGAACGTTCCGCCGAACAGCGCCGCGCCCGCGAGGGCGGCCCAGGCGGCCGAGGACAGCGACGGCAGCGCCATGCCCGCCGCCTGGACGAGGTGCGCCGCGACCAGCGCGGACCGAACGCCGACCCGGCGCCCGAACGACGCCCAGAGCAGCGCGGACGGGGCGGCCGCGAGGCCCGCCATGGCCCACGTCCACGGCGCGAGCGCCTCCAGCCCGGGCGTCCGCCGGACCGCCGCCACCGCGAACGTCCCGCTCACGATGTAGCCGAGCCCCTCGAGGAAGTACGCGGTCGCAAGCCGCCCGAAGCCGACCGCTGGGCGGCCCCTCCCGCTCGCGACCGCCGCTCCTCCCGACCCCGCTCCTCCCGACCCAGAGTCGTGCGCGAGCGGCGCGGACAGATCCCTCCACCCCGGCACCGCCAGCGCAGCCGCCGCGCCCCCCAGCACCCACCACGGGATGCGCCAACCCCCGGCAGGGGGCGCCACCGCCGCGACCACGGCCGCGAGCGCGATCCCGACCCCCACCCCGCCGTAAAGTACTCCGGGTCGGGGAAGGTGGCCGGGGGCGACCTCGAGCGCGGCGGCGGACGCGAGCACGAACACGAGCCCGCTCGCGACGCCGGAGCCGAAGCGCACGGCGGCCCACCCCATCTCGGAGCCGACCGCGGTGACGGCCGCGGTGAGCACGGCGGTCGCCGCCAGGCCGAGCCGCAGCGCCGCGCCGCGCCGCGCGCTCCCGGCGAGGCGCCGCGCCCAGAGCACGCCGGCGAGGTAGCCGACCAGGTTGGCCGACGCGATGGCCCCGCCGGCGGCGTCGTCGAACCCGAGCCCGCGCTGCACGCCGGGCAGGAGCGCGGTGTACGCGAACCGTCCGATCCCCATCGCGGCGGCGAGGGCGAGCGCGCCGGCGAGCGCGCGGCGTGCGGCGGCGCCCAAGCTACCGGACCAGCTTCTCGAACGCTGCGTCGCCGCGCAGGGCGGCCAGGTCGGCGTCGGTGCGCGCCTGCGCACCGAGCTTCGGGTTCGCCGCGAGCGCCCGGCGCAGGGCCTCCAGCGCCCCCGCCCGCTGCCCGGCGGCGAGCCGGATCACCGCGAGGTCGTACAGCACCTCCCCGTTCGCCGGCGCCCGGGCCGCGGCGCGTTCCTGCGCGGCGAGCGCCGCCGGGAGCTGCTTGCGCCGGAACGCGGTCCACCCCTCGTTCCACGCGGCGTTCATCTGCGCGTAGTCGAGCAGCCGCTTCAGCTCCTCGAACGGCCTGGGGTGGTCGTCCACCCGCACGTCGATCTCGCGATCGTCGAACCCGCCGTACCCGGCGCCCTCCTTCACCACCAGCAGGGCCGCCGACTGCCGTCCCCGCGAGTCGCCCCCGGCCGCGTCCCCGGCGGCGAGCGCGGCGTACAGGCGGTCGGCGAGCGAACCCTTCCCGCCGACGAACGCGCGCTCCATCGCCGCCACCACCGCCTCGCCGGTCAGGATGTTCCCCTGGATCGCGTAGTCGGGCCCGCTCCGCCCGCCCGCCCATGCGTTCGTGCCCTTGCCGGTGTACGTCGCCGACGCGCCGGCCGCCGAGACGATCCCGACCTGCCGCAGGTCGCGCTCCGGATCCGATCGCAGCAGGATCCCGAGCGTCTCGGCGGGCGTGGCGCCCTTCGCGAGCAGGTCCAGGCCGCGCGGGCCGTAGCTCGTGTTGCAGAACGCTTGCGTGGCCACCGCCCCGACGCCGGCTTTGGCCCACGGCACCACCGTGCCCACCGCGAAGAAGCGCGACGCCACCGCCACGCCGAGCTCGCCGGTGGCGGGATCGCGAGCGGCGATCGAGAAGGTGGCGACGGGCTCGCGCGGCGTGCCGCCGACGGCGGTGCCGGCGGCGAGCGCGCAGGCGAGCGCGAGGAGGAGGCGGCAGGCGGGCAGGTGGGACATCCGATCCCTCCGGCGGTGGAGCCGCCGACGCTAGCATCCCGCCCCACCGGGCGCACGCGCGGGCGGGCGCACGCGCCGCGAGGACGCGTTCCCAGGTGGGGCCGGCGTCGATTCGAACGGCCGCGCGGCCTCGGCGGCGACAAGAGATCGCGCCGCACCATGTCCTCGCCCCACCCCCACGCTCTGCGTCCCTACCCCGGTCGTCCCTCCGCCGCGCCCCGTCGATCCCCGGCGCCGGATCGCCCGTGACCGAGACCGCCGAGACGCTGGGCTTCGGCGGGCTGGTCCTCGCCGCGGGGCCCTCGGTCCGCATGGGCGAGCCGAAGCAGCTGCTCCTCTGGCGCGGCGAGCCGCTCGTGCACCGGGCCGCGCGCGCGGCGGTCGAGGCCGGGCTGTGGCCGGTGGTGGTGGTGGTGGGCGCGTGCGCGGAGGAGGTCCGCGCGGCGCTCGCCGGCCTGCCGGTCGCGACGGTCCTGAACCGGGACCACGCCGCCGGGGTCTCGGGCTCGCTGCGGCGCGGGCTGTCCCGGCTCGGCGAGTGCGCGCCGTCGCTGGCCGGCGCGGTGATCCTCGCCTGCGATCAGCCGGGCGTGGACGCGGCCCACGTGGCGGCGCTCGCCGGCGCGCTCCGCGTCACCGGGCGGCCGGTGGCCGCCTCGGCCGACGGCGGCGCGCTCATGGTGCCGGCGCTCTTCTCCGCCGCGCTCTTCCCCGAGCTGCGCGCGCTCGACGGCGACGAGGGCGCGGAGCGCCTCCTGTCCCGCGATCCGGCCCGCGTCGCGCCGGTGCCGCTCGCGCACGGCGGGTGCCACGTGGACACGCCGGAGGACTGGCGGCGCGCCCGCCTCATGGGCGGCGGCTCATAGCCGTCGGGTCCAGGCCACCCCGAGCGCCAGGTCGGGCGCGTTCGAGTCGTAGAACCAGGCCTGCCCGCCCTCGCGCGCGTCGCGCGCGTGCCGCGTGCCGGGCGTGAAGTCCTCCGAGAAGTAGACGGTCACCTCGCCCGCGCGCAGGCCCGCCGAGATCTGGTCGTGCGCACGGAACAGCGCGTACCAGGCGCTCGCCTGCGGGCGCTCCACCTCCGGCGAGAGCGTCCAGCGGTGGCTGCCGAGCGAGGGCGCGAGGAGCCGGTCCTCCAGGATCAGCGCGAGGTGATCCCCGAGGCGCGCCACGAGCGACGCCTCGATCCCGGCCTGCAGCGGGCGCGGCCGCAGCGCGGCGCCGCGGGGCAACGGGCCGACCGCGCGGAGCGAGGCCATCCCGTGCCCGGTGAGCCAGCGCGCCGGCGTCCAGGTCGCCGCGAGGCCCAGGCCGAGGTCCGGCGAGCCCGAGCCGCCCAGCCGCGACGGGGCGCCGGTGGGGAGCTTCACGTCGAGGCGCAGCGCGAGCGCCAGCCGCCCCGGGCCGCCGGCGCCGTCGCCCGCGATCCGCAGGGCCGTCCGCACCGCCACGTCACCGAGCGCGGTGCGCGGCCCCGCGACGGCGATGCCCCGTCCGTCGTCCCGCCCGAGCCGCACGTCCACCACGTCGCGCGACCACGCCTCGCGCTGGAAGTTCCAGCTCCCCACCAGGCCGTGCCACGCCTCGATGGGCCGGTCGGTCCAGCCTCCCCACGTCCGCAGCAGGCGCGCCTCCACGCGCGTGCCGAGGCGCTCGGCGACGGCGCCGACCCAGGCGCGCCGCCACGGGAGCGCGACCGACGCCTGCAGCACGTCGGTCTGGGCGTCGAGCCGGACCATTACCCGGTCGCCGCCGCGCTCGAGCACCGTGGGCACGGACCAGGCGTTCGCGGCGACCCAGCGGACGTCCACGATGGGTGAGGGCACCCCGCGCGCGTCCTCGAGCGGCATGTCGAGCGACAGCCCGCGCAGCGGTCCGGGCGTCCAGGCGCCCAGCGGCGCGTCCGGCGCCAGGGCCGCCGCGCCGGCCGGTGCGAGCGCCGCCAGGAGCGACGCGAGCGCGGCCGCGCGGAGGCGCGCGAGGCGTGGGCGGCGCGGCATGGGCCGGAGATGGTAGCCGAGCCGGCGCCGCCGGCGCGGTGCCGCGCGCGGATGGCACGCCGGGTCGCACCCGTCGGCGCGAGCCCGTCCCCCGCCCCCGTGTCAGGGCGGGCCGAAGGAGGCGTGCTAACGTGCCCCCCGTCGCGCGGTGGCCTCGCCGCGCAGCGGCGCTCCCGGCCCGGGACGCCGCACTGGGGGGAGGCAATGATCGGCTCGCGTGTCGCCGTCCTCGCGTCCGTGCTCGCCGCCGCGCTCGCCTGCGAGCGCGCCGCGCCGCGGCCCGGCCCATCCGCCGCCTCGGTGGCGCCGGCCGCCGCGCCGCGCGCGCCGGCGCCACCGCGCGAGCTCGACGCCCGCGCGGTCACCGACCGTCACGTGGTGCTGCGCTGGCAGCCCGCGGCTGGCGCGGCCGCCTACGAGGTCCTCGTCGGAGATCGCGTGCTCCCCGCCGACGCGCCGCCGCTCGACGATCGCGGGGTGGGCCCCGCCCGCGCCTACTGCTACGCGGTGCGCGCGGTGGACGCCGCCGGGAACCGCTCGCCGGCCACGCCGGCGGCGTGCGTGCGGACGCCCGACCTGGTCGCGCCCACCGCCCCCGGCGCGCCGGCAGCGAGCGCCCAGGGAACCGAGAGCGCGGTGATCTCCTGGTCGCCGTCGCACGACGACGTCGCGGTGGCGGGCTACGAGCTCCTGCGCGACGGCGCGGTGGTGGCGCGCGCGAGCGCCGGCGTGACGCACGCGTTGGAGGCGGGGCTCGCGCCGGGGCGGGAGCACTGCTGGTCCGTGCGCGCCCGCGACGCCGCCGGCAACGCCTCGGCCGCGGCAGGCCCGGCGTGCGCGCACACCGCGGACGCGCCCCCGGCCCGGCGGTTCCCCGCGCCCGCGCCGTGATGCGCCGGGAGCGCGCGGCTACCAGATGAGCGCGAGCGCCACGGCGCCGACCACGGCGAACGCGAGCGCCACCTTGACGGCGCTCCCCAGCACGAAGCCGAGGAACGCGCCCGCGCCCGCCTTCAGCGCCCGCTTCACGTCGGGGTTCCGCGCGTACTCGAACGCGATCGCGCCCACGGCGGGCCCGAGCACGATCCCGGGCAGCCCGAGGAAGAAGCCCACCAGCAGCCCCACGCCCGCGCCGGCCACCGCCCAGCCCGACGCGCCGAACGCCTTCGCGCCGAGCACGCTCGCGAGCCAGTCCACGGCCCAGATCGCGACCGAGAGCACCGCCGCGACCGCCACGGTGCCCCAGCCCACGCGCTGGAAGTCCCCGGCCCAGGCCACCAGCACGGCGCCCGCCACGAGCAGCAGCGACCCCGGCAGCACCGGCAGGACCACGCCGGCCACGCCGGCGACGAGCGCGGCGGCGCCGAGCGCGTAGAGCAGGATCTCCATCGCCACCTCCGCCCCCGGTATGCCGCGCCGCGGCCCCGCCGTCCACCGGCACGGCCGCGCGGTGCGCCCGGAGGACTCGCTACTTGAAGTCGTCGGAGCGGAGCCCGTACCGGCGCAGCAGCCGGTGGAGGCTCTCGCGCTCCATGCCGGCGCGCTCGGCGGCGCGGGTCACGTTCCCGCCGAACTCGGCCAGCAGCGCCACCAGGTACTCGCGCGAGGTGCGGTCGCGCGCCTCGGCGACCGCCTCCTTGTACGGGAGCTTCGCGAGGTCCGCCGGCTCCGGCCCGGCCGGCGCCGCGCCGGCCACCTCGGCCGGGAGGTCGGCCACCCGGACGCGGTCGCCCGAGGACACCGCCACGGCCCGCTCGACCGCGTTCTCGAGCTCGCGCACGTTTCCCGGCCACGGGTAGCCCGCCAGCCGCCGCAGCGCCTCCGGCTCGAACCCGCCGGCCAGCTCGCGCCGCAGCGCCCGCGCGTGCTTGGCGAGGAAGTGCTGCGCGAGGAGCGGCACGTCCTCGGCCCGCTCGCGGAGCGGCGGGAGCGTCACCGGGAACACGTGCAGCCGGTAGAACAGGTCCTCGCGGAAGCGGCCGGCCCGCACCTCCTCGCGGAGATCGCGGTGCGTGGCGGCGATGACGCGCACGTCCACCTTGAGCGGCTGCGTGTCGCCCACCCGGCGGATCTCCCGCTCCTGCAGCGCCCGGTTCAGCTTCACCTGCGCCGGGAGCGGCAGCTCGCCGACCTCGTCGAGGAACAGCGACCCGCCCTGCGCCTCCTCGAACAGGCCGGCCTTCGCCGCGGCGGCGCCGGTGAACGCGCCGCGCGCGTGCCCGAACAGCTCGCTCTCCACCAGGTCGGCCGGCAGCGCCCCGCAGTTCACCGGCACGAAGCGCCGCTCGCGGCGGGCCGAGTGGTAGTGGATGGCGCGGGCCGCCAGCTCCTTCCCGGTCCCGGTCTCGCCCAGCAAGAGCACGGTGATGTCGAGCCCGGCCGCCTTGTCGAGGAGCCCGTACACGGCGCGCATGCGCGCGCTGCGGCCCACCAGGTTGTGAAAGGACGACGGCTCGCCGGCGCCGTCGCCGTCGCGCCGGGCCGCGTCGGCGATGCGCTTCTGCTCGGCCGCGCGCGCCACCACCGCCAGCGCCGCGTCGGGGTCGAACGGCTTCTCGAGGTAGTCGAACGCGCCCATGCGCATGGCCCGCACCGCGTCCGGGATGGTGGCGTAGCCGGTCATCATCACCACCTCGGTGTCGGGCGCGCGCGCCTTCACCGCGCCGAGCAGCTCGAAGCCGTCCGCGCCCGGCATGCGGATGTCGGTGACCACCACGTCGTACGCGCGGGTGGCGACGAGCGACAGCGCGCGGGCGCCGTCCTCCGCCTCCTCCACCGCGTAGCCGTCCGCGAGGATCTTCGCGAGCAGCTTGCGCATGTTCTCCTTGTCGTCCGCCACCAGCACGCGCACCGGCCCGCCCGTCATGGCTTCGCTCCTCCCGCGGCTCGCCGCCGGACCGCCCCGGGCAGCGTGAGCGCGAAGCAGGCGCCGCCCTCCGCGGCGGCCGCCACCGCCAGCTCGCCGCCGTGGGCGCGCGCGATGGCGCGCGAGACCGCGAGCCCCAGCCCCGTGCCGCCCGGCTTGGTGGTGAAGAACGGCTCGAACATCTTCCCGCGGGCCGCCGCGGGGATGCCGGGGCCGGAGTCCTGCACGGTCAGCTCGGCCACGCCCTCGCGCTCGCGGAGCCGCACCGCCACGCGCCCACCCGGCCCGGCGGCCTCGCCGGCGTTCCGCACCAGGTTCACGAGCACCTGCCGCAGCTTCTCGGCGTGGCCGGGCGCGGTCGCCGCCCCCTCCACCTCGGCCGACACGCCGTCCAGGAGCCGCGCCTCGCGCAGCCGCGCCACCACGTCCTCCGCGAGCGCGCGCAGGTCCACCTGCTCCGAGGGCGGCGGGAGCGGCCGGGAGAGGTCGAGCAGCCCGTCCACGATGTGCTTGGCGCGGAGCGCCTCCTCCTCCACCACCGCCAGGTCCTCGGCGAGCGTGCCGTCCGCCTTCTTCCGCAGGAGCTTCGCGTACCCGAGGATCACGCCGAGCGGGTTGTTGATCTCGTGGGCCACGCCGGCGGCCAGCCGGCCGATGCCGGCCAGCTTCTCGGAGCGGACGAGCTGCTCCTGGTGATCGCGCAGCGCCGCGGTCATCTCGTTCCAGCGCCGCGCCAGCGAGACCAGCTCCGGCGCGCCGCGCACCTCGATGCGCGTCTCGAGGTCGCCCTCCGCGATCCGGGCCGCGCCCGCCTGGAGCTGGGCGACCGGCACCGCGATGGACCGCCCGATGGCGAGGCTCACCGCCGCGGCCACCAGCGGGGCCGCCACCAGGATCGCCACCAGCACCGCCAGCGTGCGCCGCTCCGCCTGGTCGGCCCCGGCGCGCGCCTGGGCGATCTGCGCCTCGAACCGCGAGACCAGCTCCTGCGTGAGGTCCTGGATGTGCGTCACCACGAGCTGCGCCCGCCCGTGCTCCTCCTGCACGCTCTGGCGCTCGCCGCGGAGCACCGCGGGCACGATCGAGTCGCGGAAGATGCGGTCGAGCCGCCCGCTCTCGGACTCGATCCGGTCCACGAGCGAGCGCTCCTCGGGGCGGTCGGCGGCCTCGCGGAGCGCGCGGGTGAGGCGCAGCACGGTGTCGCGCGCGTCGGCGTAGAAGCCGAGGTGGCTGGCGTCGCCGATGATGATGGTGTGGGCCTGGTGGGCGTACTGGTCGCGCACGGCGCTCGCGAGCTCGAGGGAGAGGCGCACCCCCTCCTCGCGCCGCATGGTCTCGGCGATGCCGCGGTGGATGCGGGCGGAGCCGATGATCGCCGCGGCGGACGCGATGGCGAGCAGGAGGACGAGCGCCCCGAGCCCGAGGGCGAGCCGCTTGGCGGTACCGGTGGCGTGCATCATCGCGGAGGTCTCTCGCCCTGCAGGATCCGAACCGGCGGTTGCTGCGCAGCCTTCCGGGCGCCGCGGGCGACGGCGGCCACCGCAGCCGTGACCGCCCCGGTCACAGTGTAGCGGACGGCGGCACCTCGCGCCCGGCCGCAGACGGCGGATCCCGGGCACTTCGCCGCCTTCGCGGGCCGGCACGCCCCATGCTGTGGTGATCGGCCGAACCCTGTCAGGAGACACGCATGAACCTGTGGAAGCTCGCCCCCGCCGCCCTGCTCGCCCTCGCCGCCCCCGCGCTCGCCTCCGCGGGCGAGGAGGGCGGGTGCGAGAACTGCCCGGCCCACAAGGCGCACGCCGAGCACGGCGCGAAGGCGGTGCCGGCCGCCGCGACCGCCGCCGCGGGCACGGTGAAGAAGGGCGTCCGGACCATCCCGGTCACGGTGACGTCCGACGGCTTCACGCCCGCCGAGGTGAAGGCGAAGGCCGGCGAGACGGTGAAGCTCGTGGTGACGCGCAAGGTGCAGCGCACGTGCGCCACCGAGATCGTGATGAAGGACTTCGGCGTGAACCAGCCGCTGCCGCTCGACCAGGCGGTGACGGTGACGGTGAAGCCGAAGCAGCCCGGCACGTACCGGTTCGCGTGCGGCATGGACATGATCGCCGGCAACCTGGTGGTCGAGTAGTCGGCGTCGCCGGGCGGATCGCCTGGCCGCGGGCCCGCCGTCCACTCCGCCGCGGACGGCGGGCCCTTCGTCTCCCTGCGTCACACGAGATCGAAGCGCTCGGAGTGGACGTCGCGGAGCGGGACGCCGAGCCGGACCAGCGCCTTCTCCACCGCGTCCATCATGGCCGGCGGCCCGCACACGAAGCAGCCGCGGTGCCCGCGCGGCAGGTGGCGGCGCAGCACGTCCTCGCCCACCACGCCCACCTCTCCGGTCCAGCCGTCCGGCGGGTGCTCGAGCACGTGCACCACGGTGAGGTCGAGCCGCGTCGCGAGCTCGGCCAGCGCCTCGCGGAACGGGGTCCGCTCCCAGCGGCCGGTGCCGAACACGAGCTGGTGCGGGCGGCGATCGCCGCGGTCCGCGAGCGTGCGCAGCATCGACAGGCAGGGCGCGATGCCGATGCCGCCCGCGACGAACAGGTACCCGTCCGCGTCCGGGAACGCGTCCACGCTCATGGTCCCGTAGGGCCCGTCCACCCAGGCGCGCGCGCCGGGCCGCGTCGCCTGGACGCGCCGGGTGAAGTCGCCGAGCGCCTTCACGGTCAGCTCGACGCGCGGGGCGCGCTGCGAGCTGCCGGAGATGGAGAACGGGTGCTCGCGCGCCGCGAACGGCGACGCGCCCAGCGCGAGCCAGGCGAACTGGCCGGCGCGGAAGCGGAAGCCCTCGTGACCGTCGGGGTCGAGCACCAGCGTCACCGCGTCGCCGCGCTCGGGCCGGACCTCGCTGACCCGGTACGGGCGGGCGCGCAGCGCGAGCGGCTTCGCCACGCGCACGCGGAGGAGCAGCGCCACCCAGGCCAGCGTCCAGGCGATCCACATCACCCGCGTCACCGGGCCGGCGAGGAGCCGCCGCGCCGCGGCCGCGTGCCACAGGCCGAGCAGCACCGCCGCCGTCGCGGCGACGCCGTGCAGCACGCGCCAGGCCTCGTACGGCAGGCGCAGGCGCCGCCTGCCGTAGGACGTCACCGCGAGCACGACCAGCGCGTACAGCGACCAGACCCCGGCGCCGACCGCGCCCGGGGCGCGCCAGGGGAGGAGCCACGCCGCCATGCCACCCACGCCCAGCTCCGGGCCGAGCAGCACCAGCGGGTGGGCGGCCACGAAGACGAGGGCGACCGCGGTGACGTGGCGGTGGAACGCGTAGACGACGTCGGTACCGAACGGCGGCGCGAGCCACTGGAAGCGCGCGGTGAGCAGGAACTGCATCGCCATGATCGACAGGCCCAGGAACCCGAGCGCCGCGGCGAGCTCCTGCCGGAAGTCGCCGCCGCCGGGCGCGGGCACCGCGGCGAGCCAGAGCAGCGGGTACAGCGCGAGGAGCACGTAGAGCGCGATCCAGAGGCCGACGCGCGTCAGGTCCTGGAGGCGGACCGCCCTCATGGCGCGAGGCTCCGGGCGAGCGCGAACAGCGCCGCCGCGGCGAGGAGGATCACCCCCACCGCCAGCGCGGCGAGCAGCGCGAGCTTCTGGCGCACGGCCCCGTTCTACCACCGCGGCGCGGCCGTTCGCGCTGCGTGACGCCGTGCCGCAGGCGTGCTTTCCTGCCCGCTCCGGAGGAACCCGCATGCTCGCGCCGCTCGCCACGCTCGCCGCCCTCGCCCTCGCCGCCGGCCCGGCCGCGCCGCCGCTCGAGCTCACCACGTTCTCGCTGCCGAACGGGCTGACGGTGGTGCTCGCGCCCGACCACCGGTTGCCGCAGGTGGCGGTGGACACCTGGTTCCAGGTGGGCTCGAAGGACGAGGCGCCCGGGCGCACCGGGTTCGCGCACCTGTTCGAGCACCTCATGTTCATGGGGACGAACCGCGTCCCCGGGAACCGCTTCGACGTGATCATGGAGTCGGGGGGAGGCTCCAACAACGCCTCCACCTCGTCGGACCGCACCAACTACTTCAGCGTGGGGCCGTCGCAGCTCCTCCCCACGCTGCTCTGGCTGGACGCGGACCGGCTCCAGGCGCTCGCCGACGCCATGACGCAGGAGAAGCTCGACCTGCAGCGCGGGGTGGTGCGCAACGAGCGGCGGCAGAGCTACGAGAACACGCCGTACGGCGCGGCCGAGCTGGTGATCCCGGAGGTCATGTACCCGCAGGGCCACCCGTACCACCACCCGGTGATCGGCAGCCACGCCGACCTCGAGGCGGCCACGCTCGAGGACGTGAAGGGCTTCTTCCGGACCTGGTACGTGCCGGCGAACGCGACGCTGGTGGTGGCGGGCGACTTCAGGCCCGACGAGGTGCGGCCGCTCGTCGAGAGGATGTTCGGCGCGGTGCCGCTGCGCGCGCCGCCCGCGCCCGCGCGCGCCGCGCCGGTGCGGCTCGAGCGCGAGGTCCGCCGGATCCTGTCCGACCGGGTGGAGCTGCCGAAGCTCATCCTGGTGTGGCACGCGCCGGCCGCCTACGCCGACGGCTCGGCGGAGCTGGAGCTCCTCGCCGACGTCCTGGCGGAGGGGCCGTCGTCGCGCCTCGACCGTCGGCTGGTGCAGGAGCTGCGGCTCGCCGAGTCGGTCACCGCCTACCTCGACCCCGGGCGGCTCGGCTCGCTCTTCCGCGTCGAGGTGACCGCCACGCCCGGCGCCGACCTGGAGCGGGTGAAGCGCGAGGCGCTCGCGGTGGTCGCGGAGCTCCAGGCGAAGGGGCCCGAGGCGCGCGAGCTGGCCCGCGTGCGCGCGCAGGCGGAGCGGCGGCGGCGCGAGGAGCGCGAGCACCTCGTCCACCGTGCCGACAAGCTGAACGAGTACCTCGCCTACTACGGCGAGCCGGACGGCTTCGCCCGCGACCTCGCCCGCGTCACCTCCGCCACCGCCGGCGGGCTGCGCGAGGCCGCCCGCGGGCTCGGCGAGGGCCGGCTCGATCTGCGCGTCCTCCCCGCCCGCGCCGGCGCCGGCGCCGCGAAGGCGGAGATCCCCGACGCGCCGCCGCCGCCGCTGGCCACGCGCCCGTTCGACCCGCCCGCGCCGGAGGTGTTCCGGCTCGCGAACGGCCTCGAGGTGCGGGTCGCCCCGCGCCCGGGCACCGGGCTGTTCGCCGCGCACCTGCTCCTGCCCGGCGGGGCCGCGGCGGTCCCGGCCGAGAAGGCCGGCCTCGCGCCCATCCTCGCCGAGCTGCTCACCTCGGGCGCCGGCGGGCGCAGCGCCGCGGAGTACGCCGACGCGATCCGCGCGCTCGGCGCGAGCGTCGAGGCCGAGGCGCGGCCCGCGTCCTTGCAGGTGTCGGTGAGCGGGCTCTCCGCGCACCTCGCCCCGGCGCTCGATCTCTTCGCGGACGCGGTGCTGCGCCCGAACCTGGCGCGCGCCGACTTCGAGCGCGAGGCCGCGCTGGCGCTGGCGCGCGTGGAGGCCCGGCCCGACGATCCGCGCAAGGTGGCTCCGGTGGTGGCCGCGGCCGCGATCTTCGGCCGGGGCGATCCGCGGGGCCGCCCGGTGGACGGCTGGGCCGCCACGGTGCGCACCGTCACGCTCGACGACGTGCGACGCCTCGCGCCGCGGCTGCTCGACCCGCGCGGCGCGACGCTGGTGGTCGCGGGCGACGTCGATCCGGCGGCGCTCCGGCGGCTGCTCGCGCCGCGGCTCGGCGCCTGGCGCGGCGCCGGTCCCGCGCCCGCGGCGAGCCCGGCCGCGCTGACCGCGGCCCAGGGCGGGCGCATCCTGCTGGTGGACCGGCCCGGCGCCCCGCAGACCCGCATCCTGCTGGCGCGACCGGTCGCTCCCGCGCCCGAGCCGGCGCGCGCGCTCCGCGAGCTCGTGAACGTGGTGCTGGGCGGGAGCTTCACCTCGCGCCTCAACCAGAACCTGCGCGAGAAGCACGGCTACACCTACGGCGCGCGGAGCGCGTTCGCGACCGAGGGCGGGCAGGGGCTGTTCACCGCCGGCGCGGCGGTGCAGACCGAGGTGACGGGCGCGGCGCTGGTGGAGCTGCGGCGGGAGCTCGACGGGCTCGCCGCCGCGGGCGTGGACGCGGCCGAGACCGCGAAAGCGCGCGAGACGGCGCGGCACCGGACGGTGGAGGAGATCCAGACCACCGCCGGGCTCGCCGAGGCGCTCGCCGCGGCCGTCCTGGAAGGCCGCCCCCCCGACGCGCTCCGGCGCGAGGCGGAGGCGCTCACCGCGGTCGAGCCCGCCCGCGCCGCCGCCGAGGCGAAGGCCGGCCCGTACGCCTTCGGCGGGTTCACGGTCGTGCTGGTCGGCGACCGGAAGACCGTCGTCCCCCAGCTCGAGAAGGCCGGGTTCCCGCGGCCGGCGGCGGTGGACCCCGACGGCACCCCCATCCCCGACCCAGAGTAATTTTCGGGACGGGGCGCGGGGAGGGCGCGGAACGTTCGTTTCGCGTCCGCTTGCGCAGGAGTCCCCGCAAATGAGCGGCCGCGCTTCGGACGGCGGGGCGCGCGGCGGGCGCCACCCCCGGGTGCCTGCCGGTGACGCCCGGTTCGGGGCTCACCGCCAACGACTCTGGGTTCGGGGGAAACGACTCTGGGTCGGGGGAAACGACTCTGGGTCGGGAAGGAGAAGGCCCGAGCGAGGGCACCGCGTGCGGGCACGGATGCCCGCCGGGGGGCCCGCGTCAGGCGCCGCGGCGGCGGACGGCGCGCGCCACCTCGGCGGCGAGCTCCTCGACGCTGAAGGGCTTGTGCAGGATCCCGCGGAACCCGCCCTGGAGCGCGTCGCGCACGCGCGCGTCGAGCCCGTACCCGGTCATCAGCACGGCGGGGAGCTCGGGCTGGGCGCGGCGCAGGGCCCGCAGCGTCTCGGGGCCGTCGCCGGCCGGCATGGCCAGGTCCACCAGCGCGAGGTCCAGCGCGCCGCGCCCCTGGACCTCGAGCGCCTCCGCCAGCGAGGCGGCGGGGAGCGCGTCGTAGCCGAGCCGGCGCAGCAGCCGCGCGGTGGTCTCCCGCACGCCGCGCTCGTCGTCCGCCACCAGGACGCGCCCGGCGCCGTGCTCCGGCGCGCCCGCCGGCACGCCCTCGTCGCGCTCGGCCGCCGGCGCCTCGGGCAGGAGCACGGTGAACCGCGCCCCCCTCCCCTCCTCGCTCTCGAACCCGACCCAGCCGCCGTGGTTCTGGACGATGCCGTAGACCATGGCGAGGCCCATCCCCGTGCCCTGCCCGGCCGGCTTGGTGGTGAAGAACGGGTCGAAGACGCGCTCGCGCACCGCCGCGGGGATGCCGACGCCGGTGTCCGCCACCGTGATCGCCACGTGCCGGCCGGGCGCGAGGCCGGGGCGCGCGCGCGTGCCCTCGGCGTCGAGCTCCACCTCGGCGGTCTCGAACGTCAACGTGCCGCCGGACGGCATGGCGTCGCGCGCGTTCACGGCCAGGTTGAGCACGACCTGCTGGAGCTGGTCGGGGTCGCCGCGCACCACCGCGGTCCCGGCGGCGAGCTGGTGCCGGATGGCGATGCGCTTGTCGAGCGTGCGCTCGAGCAGCTCGGACACCTCGCGCACCAGCGCGTGCAGGTCCACCGGCACCTGCTGGTACTTGCCCCGGCGCGCGAACCCGAGCAGCTGCCGGGTGAGCGCGGCGCCCCGGCGCGCGGCCTGGCGGATCCCGGCGGCCGCCTCGTCCGCGGCGGTGCCGGGCTCGCCGAGCAGCTCGGCGTAGCCGAGGATCCCGGTGAGCAGGTTGTTGAAGTCGTGCGCGATCCCGCCGGCGAGCAGCCCCACCGCCTCCATCTTCTGCCCGTGCCGCGCCTGCGCCTCCGCCGCCTGCCGCGCCTCCTCGGCGCGCTGCCGCTCCACCAGCTCGGCGGCGAGCCGCCGGTTCGCGAGCGCGAGCGCCGCGGTCCGCTCGTCCACCGCGCGCCGGAGCTCCTCGGGCAGCCGCAGGAGCCGCTGCGCGAGCAGCCCGATCGCCGCCGCCACCAGCACGAGCAGCGCCGCCGGCATGACCAGCCCGCCCCAGCGCACCCAGCCCTCCCGCGGCGCCACGTCCAGCTCCCACGCCTCGCCCGGCAGCCGGACCTTGACCGCGACCGCGAGGCGCGGGAGCGCGCCGCCCGAGGACGCGAACGGCTGGGCCGCGCCGTCGCGCCGGAGCGCCCAGTCCAGCCCGGCCGCCGACAGCGCCGCCACGCGCGTCCGGCTCACCACCTCGGGCAGCCGCACCGCCACGGCCACGAAGCCCCAGAACGCCTCGCCGCCGCCCGGCGCCGGGCGGAACACCGCGATCCGGCCCACGACGCCCTGCCCGCCCTGGCGCAGCTCGAACGGTCCCTCCGCGGTGAGCTCGCGCGACTGGATCGTGCGCTCGGCCGAGGCGCGGTGCCCGGGATCCGCGAGCAGGTCCAGGCCCAGCGCCGCCTCGTTGCCGGCGAGCGGGTGGATGCGGGTGAGCACGCCGCCCGGCGCGAGCTGGAGGCTGCTGATGCCGCCGTAGTGGGCGAGCAGGTCGTCGGCGACCTCCTCGAAGCGGTCGATGTCGGCGTGGCGCACCAGCGCGGCGAGCGCGTGCGCCGCGGCGAGGCTGCGCGAGAGGTCGTCCTCTATGGCGCGGGCCGCGAGGTCCGCGCGCTCGAGCACCGCGCGCCGGCGCCCCCGCTCCTCGGCGATCTCGTGCTGCTGCAGCAGCGCGCCGCCGACCACGAGCACCGCGGCGGCCGCCGCGGCCCCGCCCCATGGCGCCCTGCGCCCGCGGCGCGGCGCGTCACCGGGGCCGGGGCCAGGGCCAGGGACCGCGGCCGGCGCTGCCGCGTCGGGCGCCATCAGTGGATGCGGGGCAGGAGCGGCAGGGCCGCCACCACCCGCGCCTCCTCCGCGGCGAGCGCCTCGAGCCGCGCGTCGGCGGCGGGGTCCACCTCGCGCGCCAGGTCCACGAACAGCCGCTCGTGGCCGGCCTCCGACTGCGCCAGCCGCGCGTACAGCTCCCGCAGCCGCGGGTCCGGAAGCGCGCCGGCGAGCAGCGACAGGCGTTCGCAGCTCCGCGCCTCGATGAGCGCGCCCACCAGCAGCCGATCGACCAGCCGGTCCTCGGGCCGCGGGCCGCCGCGCACGTGGCGCAGGAGCGCCTGCGCGTACGGATCGCCCTCGTCGGGCGGCAGCGCCGTGCCCCGCCGGCCCAGCTCGGCCAGCACCGCCAGGAAGTGCTGCAGCTCCTCCTGCGCGAGCTTCGCGAGCGCCCGCACCATCGCGGCGCGCTCGGGGTGATCGGCCACCAGCTTCAGCGCGCTCGCCGCCGCCTTCTTCTCGCAATGCGCGTGGTCCTGCAGCGTGCGGTCCAGCTCGGCGAGCGCGACGGCGGTCCAGCGCGGGTCGGTGGGCGAGCGGAGCAGGCGCACGCGCGCAGTGTACGCGATCACGGGAGGAGCGCCGCGATCCGTTCCGGGGAGAGGACCGCGGGTGCGCGCGGGAGCCGCGCCAGCGAGAAGCGGCCGATCAGCTCCCGCGGGGTGCACGCATCGTGCGGGTGGCCGGCCGCCAGGCCCGAGAGCCCGGCCAGCAGCGCGACCACCGCGCGCGGGTCCGCGCCGCGCGACCGGAGCTCGCCCAGCGAGAGCGCGCCGTGCCGCTTCGCGAGCCGCGCGCCGTCGGGGCCGACCACGAGCGGCACGTGCGCGAACCGCGGGGGCGCGAGGTCGAGCGCCCGGTAGAGGAGGAGCTGGCGCGCCGTGGACGGCAGGAGGTCGTCGCCGCGGACCACCTCCCCCACCTGCATGGCCGCGTCGTCCACCACCACCGCGAGCTGGTAGGCCGGCACGCCGTCGGCCCGCGCCACCACGAAGTCGCCCACCTCGGCCGCGACGTCGTGCGCCACCGGGCCGTGCACCCCGTCCTCGAACGCGACCGGCCCCGGCTCCACGCGCAGGCGCCAGGCCGGCCGGCGGCTCGCCGAGCGCCGGGCCACCTCTGCGGGGGAGAGCTCGCGGCAGGTGCCGGGGTAGCGCGGCCCCTCGTCCGAGGCGCCGTGCGGCGCCTGCGAGGCCGCCGCGATCTCGGCGCGCGAGCAGAAGCACGGGTAGGCGAGCCCTGCGGCGCGGAGCCGCTCCAGCGCGGCGGCGTAGCGCGGCAGCCGCTCCGACTGGCGGTACGGGCCGAGCGGCCCCCCCACGTCCGGGCCCTCGTCCCAGTCCAGCCCGAGCCAGCGCAGCTCCTCCAGGATCCGGGCCTCCAGGCCGGGCCGCACGCGCGGGCCGTCCAGGTCCTCCACCCGCATGACGTAGGCCGACCCGGCGGTGCGCGCCGCCAGCCACGACAGGAGCGCGGTGCGCGCGTTGCCGAGGTGCAGGGGTCCGGTGGGGGAAGGAGCGAAGCGGCCGCGGCTGGACACGGGTGCCCCGGGAGAAAGGTGCCGGTTGGGCGGTGCCGGTTGGGCGCTGCGATGATATCCGCTGCCCCTTGGCCCCCGCGCGTCGAAAACTTGTGAGGGCGGGGGAACCGCCACACTACTCCACCCATGTCCCGCCAGGCAGGCGTCCTCCTCCCCCTCTTCTCGCTCCGCTCCCAGGCAGACTGGGGCGTGGGCGAGATCCCCGACCTCGTCCCCTTCGCGCGCTGGTGCGCCGACGCGGGCTTCTCGCTGGCGCTGCTCCTGCCGGTGAACGAGGCCTCGCGGGGGCAGAACAGCCCGTACGGCGCGCTCTCGGCGTTCGCGCTCGACCCGGTGTACCTCGCGCCCTCGGCGCTCCCCGACTTCCAGGCCGCGGGCGGCCTCGACGCGCTCTCGCCCGACGAGCGCGCCCTGCTCGCCGCGGTGCGGGCCGCCCCGGCGGTGCGGTGGGACGAGGTGCGACGGCTGAAGCGGCGCGCCCTCGAGATCGCGTTCGCGCGCTTCGAGCGCGACGAGTGGAGCCGGCGCACCGACCGCGCCCGCGCGCTGGAGGCGTTCGCGCGCCAGGAGGCGGGCTGGCTCGACGACTACGCGCTGTTCGTGGCGCTGCACGACGAGGCGGGCGGCCGCGCCTGGACCGAGTGGCCGGCGCCGCTGCGCGACCGCGACCCCGCCGCGCTCGCCACCGCCCGGGCCCGGCACGCGCGGGAGATCCTGTTCCAGGCGTGGGTGCAGTGGCAGGCGGAGGAGCAGTGGCGCCGCGCCCGCGCCGCCGCGAACGGCGCCGGCGTGGAGCTGGGCGGCGATCTCCCGTTCATGGTCGCGCCGGACTCGGCCGACGTGTGGGCCCGCCGCGGCGACTTCCGGCTCGACGCGCGCGTGGGCGTGCCGCCGGACGCGTTCAGCGCCACCGGGCAGGACTGGGGGCTGCCGGTCTACCGCTGGGACGTGATGGCGCGGGAGGGCTACCCGTGGCTCACCGCGCGCGCGCGCCGCATGGCCGACCTGTTCGACCTCTACCGCGTGGACCACGTGGTGGGCCTGTACCGGACGTACTACTTCCCCAACGACGGCGGCCCGCCGGCGTTCGTGCCGTCCGAGGAGGGCGCGCAGATCGCGAACGGCGAGCGCGTGCTCGGGATCTTCTCCGAGGGCGCGCGGGTGGTGGCGGAGGACCTGGGCGTCGTCCCCGACTTCGTGCGCGCCTCGCTGGAGCGGCTGCGCATCCCCGGCTACCGGGTGCAGCGCTGGGAGAAGAACTGGGAGGCCGGCGGGAACGCGTTCCGCGATCCGGCGCGCTGGCCGCCGGTGTCGGTCGCGACCACCGGCACGCACGACAGCGAGTCGGTGGCGGACTGGTACGAGGCGCTCTCGCGGGAGGAGCGCGGCCAGCTCCTCGCGCTGCCGGAGCTGGAGCCGCTCCGCGGCCGCGCCCCGGAGCGCTGGGACGACGGCGTGCGCGACGCGCTGCTGGCGCTCGTGTACGGCGCCGCCTCCGACCTCGCGCTGGTGCCGTTCCAGGACGCGCTCGGGATGCGCGACCGGGTGAACGTGCCCGGCACGGTCACGGGCGAGAACTGGACGTTCCGGATCCCGATGGACCTGGGCGCGCTCGCGGCCGACGCCGCGGCGCGGACCCGGCTGCGAGAGCTCGCGGTCCGGGCCGGGCGAGCGCCGCCGGGGTAGCCGGCGCGGGCCGCAGGGCGCGGCGAAGGGGGGCGGGTGGGGGCGGAGAACGGGGCGGGCGCGGCGAACGCGGCGAAGGTCGAGGAGCTCCTGGGCGCGCTCGCCGAGGCGCTCGCCCGCGGCGAGGGCGTGACGCCCCGGCCGGCCTCGACGTACCGGCTGCAGCTCCACCCCGGCTTCGGCTTCGACGCCGCCGCCGCGCTGGTGCCCTACCTCGACGCGCTCGGCGTGTCCGACCTCTACCTCTCGCCGGTGCTCGCCTCGGCGCCGGGCTCCACGCACGGCTACGACGTGGTGGACCACGCGCGGCTCGACCCGGAGCTCGGGGGCGAGGAGGGCTACGCGCGGCTCGCCGCGGCCTGCCGCGCGCGCGGGATGGGCATCCTGCTCGACTACGTGCCCAACCACATGGGCATCGGCCCCTGGAACGCGTGGTGGATGGACCTGCTCGAGAACGGGCCCTCCTCGGTGCACGCCCCCGCGTTCGACGTGGACTGGACGCCGCTCAAGTCCGAGCTCGCCAACAAGGTGCTGGTGCCGGTGCTGGGCGACCAGTTCGGCCGGGTGCTGGAGCGGGGCGAGCTGCGCCTGGCGCGCGACGGCGGCGCGCTCGCGATCCGCTACTTCGACCACGCGTTCCCGGTGGCGCCGCGCTCGGTGCCGCTCGTCCTGCGGCACGGGATCGAGCGGCTGCGCGAGGCGCTCGGCCCGGAGGACCCGAGCCTGCAGGAGCTGGAGTCGATCTGCACCGCGCTCGACAAGCTGGCGCCGCGCAGCGAGACCCGGCCCGAGGCGGTGGCGGAGCGCGCGAGGGAGAAGGAGGTCGCGAAGCGGCGGCTGGCCGCGCTCTACGACGCGAGCCCGGCGGTGCGGGCCTTCGTGGACGAGAACGTGGCCGCCTTCAACGGCACGCCCGGCGACCCGCGCAGCTTCGACCTCCTCCAGCGCCTGCTCGACGCGCAGGCCTACCGGCTCGCCTTCTGGCGGGTGGCGGGCGAGGAGATCAACTACCGGCGCTTCTTCGACGTGAACGCGCTCGCGGCGCTGCGCATGGAGGAGCCCCGGGTGTTCGCCGAGGCGCACCGGCGGGTGCTGGCGCTCCTGCGCGACGGCGACGCCACCGGCCTGCGCATCGACCACCCCGACGGCCTCTACGCCCCGGCGGCCTACTTCCGGCGGCTGCAGGCGTGCTACCTCGCCGAGCGCGCCCGCGCCCTGGCGCGCGCGCGCGGGACGGCGCTCGAGAACGGCGCCGAGGCGCTGCTGCTGGAGCGGATCTTCGCGGCGCTGGAGGGGGGCGGGCTCCCGGCGCGGCCGCTCTACGTCGTCGCCGAGAAGGTGCTGGCGGCCGGCGAGCGGCTGCCGGAGGGCTGGGACGTGGACGGCACCACCGGCTACGAGTTCCTGGCCGCGGTGAACGGGCTGTTCGTCGATCCCGCCGCGCAGCGGGCCTTCGACGCGCTGTACGCGCGCGTGGCCGGCGGGCGGCAGGACTACCGGCGCACCGTGGAGGAGAAGAAGCGGCTGGTGATGTCGTCGTCGATGGCGAGCGAGATCAACATGCTCGCGCACCGGCTGTCGCGGATCAGCGAGACCGACCGGCGCACCCGCGACTTCACGCTGAACGAGCTCACCCGCGCGCTGGTGGAGTACGTGGCGCTGTTCCCGGTCTACCGCACCTACGTCACGCGCCGCCGCGAGGTGGACGCGCGCGACCGGGCGTACGTGGAGGCGACGATCGCCCGGGCCCGGCGGCGCAGCCCGGTGGTGGATCCGTCGATCTACGATTTCCTCCGCGACGTGCTCCTGCAGCGCTACCCGGAGGGCCTGCCCGACGCGGCGCGCGCCGCGTGGCTGGAGTTCGCCCTGAAGCTGCAGCAGGCCACCGGGCCGGTGACCGCGAAGGCCGTCGAGGACACCGCGTTCTACTGCTTCGTCCGGCTCGTCTCGCTGAACGAGGTGGGCGCCGACCCGGATCGCTTCGGCACCTCGCCGGACGAGCTGCACGCGCTGCTCGCCGAGCGGCGCGCGCGCTTCCCGGGCTCGCTCTCCGCCAGCTCGACCCACGACACGAAGCGCAGCGAGGACGTCCGGGCGCGGATCTCGGCGCTGTCCGAGCTGCCGGGCGAGCTGCGGGCCGCGGTGTCGCGCTGGGCCCGGGTCAACCGCGCCCACGTCCGCCGCCTGGAGGGCCGCACCGCGCCGGACCGGCGCGACGAGTTCCTGCTGTACCAGACGCTGCTCGGCACCTTCCCCGACGGCGGCCTCACCCCGGGCACGCCCGCGCACGCCGAGTACGTGGGCCGGATCCAGGCCTACATGGAGAAGGCGCTCCGGGAGGCGAAGGTCCACACCAGCTGGACGCATCCGGACGAGGACTACGAGGGCGGCGTGCGCGGCTTCGTGGCGGGCGCGCTGTCCTCGCGCGCGTTCCTGCGCGACCTCGGCGCGCTGGCGGAGCGGGCGGCGCGGGCCGGGCGGATCTCGTCGCTCGCGCAGGTGGCGCTGAAGCTGGCGGCCCCCGGGATCCCCGACGTCTACCAGGGCACCGAGCTGTGGGACCTCTCGCTCGTCGATCCCGACAACCGGCGGCCGGTGGACTGGGCCCGCCGGGCGCGCGCGCTCGAGGCCATCCAGGCCGAGCTCGCGCGCGGGCCGGAGGCGCGCCGCGCGCTGGCCCGCCGCCTCTCCGCGCCGGACGCGCTCGCCGGCGGCGAGGCGAAGCTGCTCCTGCTCGCGGAGGGGCTCCGGCTGCGCCGCCGCGAGCGCACGCTGCTCCTCGAGGGCGACCACCGCCCGCTCGCGGCGGAGGGACCGCTGGCGGGGCACGTGGTCGCCTTCGCGCGCACGCTCGGCGGCCGGGCGGTGGCGTGCGCGGTGCCGCGGCTGGTGCTCCGGCTGCAGGACCAGGGCGGCGGCGCGCCGCGGTGGGAGGGGCGGCTCCCCCTCGGCGGGCTCGCGGCCCGGTGGGTGGACGTGGTAACCGGCACCGTGCACCGCGGGGACGCGCCGGCGCTCGCCGACCTGTTCGCGGACTTCCCGGTCGCGCTGCTCGCCTCGGAGTGAACCAGGAGCCGCCATGCCGCCCATCCGCGTCTACCTCGTCCGCCACGCCAGGGCGGAGGCGAGCGCCGGCGACGACGACGCCCGCCGGCTGACGCCCGAGGGGCGCGAGGGGTTCGCCGCGCTGGTGGCGCGCCTGCGCGCGCGGCTCGCGATCCGCGGCGTGCTCGCCTCCCCGCTCGTCCGCGCCCGCGAGACCGCCGGCCTGCTCGCGGCGGCGGCGCGCGCGCCGGTCGAGGAGGACCCGCGGCTCGCCGCCGGCGCCTGCGGCGGCGCGGAGCTGCTGGCGCTGGCGCGCGCGGCCGGCGACGGCGCCGCGCTGGTGGGCCACAACCCCGAGGTCGCCGAGGCGGTGGCGCTCGCCGCCGGGCGTGGCCTGGAGGTGCGGCCCGGGACCATCGCCGCGGTGGACCTCGGCCCGGCCTCCGCCGCGCTGGCCTGGCTCGAGGCGCCCTGACGCGCGCCGGCTGCTACACTCGCGCGCATGTCCGCCCCCGGCGCCGCGCCGCGCCCCCAGCCCGCCTTCGTGCAGGAGCTCGACACGCTGGTGCGGGCCCGCTACCCGCTCGTCTACCTCGTCACCTCCGAGGAGCAGCGCCTGGAGGCCATCCTCGACGGCCTCGCCGACCGCCACGGGAAGGCCCTGCTCGGCTGGTCCGTCGCCCGCGGCTTCCGGCGGCTCGGCGGCACCCGGGGCCCGGCGCCGGAGGACGCGAAGGATCCGCTCGCGGCGCTCGCGGCGATCGAGCAGCTCGCCGAGCCGGCGCTGGTGGTGCTGAAGGACTTCCACCCGTTCCTGTCGGATCCGGCGGTGGTGCGGGGGCTGCGCGAGCTCGGGCACGCGCTGAAGGCCACCTACACCACCGTCATCCTGCTCTCGCCCACGCTCGTCATCCCGCCGGAGATCGAGAAGGAGCTCTCGGTCCTCGACGTGCCGCTGCCCGGCTACCGCGACCTGCTCGAGCTGCTGAAGGAGATCGTGGGGGTGGTGCGCCAGAGCGGGCGCGCCCAGGTCGAGCTGAACCAGGACGACGCCGATCAGCTGATCCAGGCCGCGCTCGGGCTCACGCTCTCCGAGGCGGAGAGCGCGTTCGCGAAGGCCATCGCCACCGACGGCCGGCTCTCGCGCGACGACGTGCCGCTCGTGCTCGAGGAGAAGCGGCAGGTGATCCGCAAGAGCGGCCTGCTCGAGTACTTCGCGACCGACGCGCGGCTGGCGGGCGTGGGCGGCATGGCGAGCCTGAAGGCCTGGCTCGGGCGCCGCGGGGCGGCGTTCTCCGAGGCGGCCCGCCGGTTCGGGCTCCCCGAGCCGAAGGGCCTGCTGCTCCTCGGCGTGCAGGGCTGCGGCAAGAGCCTCACCGCGAAGGCCGTCGCGGCGCAGTGGCGCCTGCCGCTCCTCCGGCTCGACATGGGCCGGATCTTCAGCGGCCTGGTGGGCTCGTCGGAGGAGAACCTGCGCCGCGCCATCCGCGTGGCCGAGAGCGTCGCGCCGGTGGTGCTGTGGGTGGACGAGATCGAGAAGGGGCTCTCCGGGACGCAGTCGTCGGGGGTGAGCGACGGCGGCGTCACCGCGCGCGTCTTCGGCGCGCTGCTCACCTGGCTGCAGGAGAAGACCGCGCCGGTGTTCGTGGTCGCGACGGCGAACCGCATCGAGCAGCTGCCCCCCGAGCTCCTGCGCAAGGGACGCTTCGACGAGATCTTCTTCATCGACCTCCCGCTCGCGGCGGAGCGGCGCGAGATCTTCCAGATCCACCTGGCGCGGCGCCGCCGCGACCCGGCCCGCTTCGACCTCGACGCCCTGGCCGCCGCCAGCGAGGGCTTCAGCGGCGCCGAGATCGAGCAGGCGGTGGTCTCCGGCCTGTACGACGCGTTCGCCGAGGGCGTGGACCTCGCGCAGGCGCACGTCGAGCGCGCGGTGCGCGAGTCGCTCCCGCTCTCCACCACCATGCGCGAGGACATCGCGCGCCTGCGCGAGTGGGCGCGCACCCGCACCCGCCCCGCCTCCGCGCCCGCCGCCGGCTGACCGACTCCCGTGCCCTCCCGCCTCCGCCGCTTCCTGCACCTCGAGCGCCCGCGCGACGGCGGCGCCGCGCCCGACCCGGCGACCGGCGCCGCGGACCGCGCCGCGCGCTTCGGCGCGGTCCAGCCCCCGGGGCCCGCGGCGGCCGGGCCCTCCGCCACCGGCGCGCGGCTGGAGCGCTTCGGCGCGGAGCCGGAGCCCGCGCTCCAGCTCCTCGACCGCGGCGACCGCCTCCCGTTCACGCGGTGCCTCCGCTGCGGCATGGACAGCCACGCGCTCGCGGTGGAGTGCCCGGGCTGCGGCGCCGCGCTCGACACCCCGGAGCAGCGGGCCGCCGACGAGCGGCTCCGGGTCGAGCGCGCGCGACAGGCCGGCGAGGAGGCGCGCGCGGCCGCCGCGCGCCGGGAGGCGTTCGCCCGGGAGGAGGCCGAGGAGGCAGGAGCCCGCCGCGCGCTCGGCGAGGCGCTGGCGCAGGAGGTGGGCGAGCGCGAGCGGCGGCGGCTCGAGGCGGAGGGGCTGGGCGGCGGGCCGGGCCCGCTCGAGCTGGGCGCCCGCGTCCTCCGCGCCCTCGGGGCGCGCTGGGGCCGGGGCGGTGGCGGGCGGGGCTGACGCCCCCCTTGATCTCGCCGGTGCGGTGGGCGATGTTCCGCACCTCTTCCCACCCCCGCGAGGAGTCCCCGTGCCGAACGCTCGCCCCGAGCTCGTCGAGAAGGCCGTGAACACCATCCGCATGCTCGCCGCCGACGGCGTGCAGCAGGCGAACAGCGGCCACCCCGGCATGCCCATGGGCGCCGCGGACATGGCCTTCGTCCTCTGGACGCGCCACCTGCGGTTCGACCCGGCCGAGCCGCGCTGGCTCGGCCGCGACCGGTTCCTCCTCTCCGCCGGCCACGGCTCGATGCTGCTGTACTCGCTGCTCCACCTGGCCGGCTTCGACTGCACGCTCGACGACCTGAAGAAGTTCCGCCAGCTCCACTCGCGCACGCCCGGCCACCCGGAGTACGGCCACCTGCCCGGCGTGGAGATCACGAGCGGCCCGCTCGGCCAGGGCTTCGCGAACGGCGTGGGCTTCGCGCTCGGCCACGCCATGCTCTCGGCGAAGCTCGGGCCCGCGAACCCGGTCGCGGACGCGTTCGTCTACGCGATCGTCTCCGACGGCGACCTGATGGAGGGCGTGTCCGCCGAGGCGGCCAGCTTCGCCGGCCACCACAAGCTCGGCCGCCTCGTTTACCTGTACGACGACAACGGCATCACCATCGACGGCAAGACCAGCATCACGTTCTCCGGCGAGGACGTGACGAAGCGCTTCGAGGCGTACGGCTGGCACGTGCAGTCGGTGGACGGCCGCGACCTCGACGGCATCGACCGCGCCATCCAGGCGGCGAAGGCCGAGCTGGGCCGCCCGAGCCTCGTCCGCGTGCACACCACCATCGGCTTCGGCTCGCCCGGCAAGGCGGGCAAGTCGAGCGTGCACGGCGCGCCGCTCGGCGAGGCGGAGCTGGAGGCCACCAAGAAGGCGCTGGGGTGGCCGCTCGAGCCGCGCTTCCTCGTCCCGGACGACGTCCGCGCCTACTGGGCCGAGGTCCGCGCCGAGAAGGCCGCGCAGAAGCAGGCCTGGAGCGCGGCCGAGCACGCCTGGCGCGCCGCCAACCCGGAGCAGGCGGCGCTGCTCGACGCGCACGTGGAGCGCTGGGTGCCGGAGCGGATCCTGGATCGCGCCCGCGCCGAGCTGCCCGCGCCGGACGCGACGCGCAAGGTGTCGCAGGCCATCCTGCAGAAGATCGCGCCGCTCGTGCCGTGCCTGGTGGGCGGGTCGGCGGACCTCGCCGAGTCGAACCTCACCGAGATCAAGGGCGCGGGCTCGGTCGCGCCGGGCAGCTTCGCCGGCCGCAACGTCCACTTCGGCATCCGCGAGCACGCCATGGGCGCGATCGCGAACGGCCTCGCGTACGACGGCCTGTTCGTCCCGTTCGTCGGCACGTTCCTGCAGTTCGCCGACTACATGCGCCCGCCGGTCCGGCTCGCCGCGCTCTCGAAGCTGCAAGCGATCTACGTCTGGACGCACGACTCGATCTTCCTCGGCGAGGACGGCCCCACGCACCAGCCGATCGAGCACCTCACCGCGCTGCGGGCCATCCCGAACCTGCACGTCTGCCGCCCCGCCGATCCGGAGGAGACCGCCGCCGCCTGGGCCCACGCGCTCCAGCGCCGCGACGGCCCCACCGCGCTCGTCCTCACCCGGCAGAAGCTCGCGCCGGTGAAGCGGTCGGTGCCGCTCGACCCGGAGGCGATCCTCCGCGGCGGCTACCTGGTGGACGCGCCCGCGGGCGCCACGTTCACGCTCGCCGCCACCGGCTCGGAGGTGCCGCTCGCGCAGGCCGCGCTCGAGGCGCTCGCGAAGCAGGGCGTGGTGGGCCGGCTCGCGTCGATCCCGTGCCTGGAGTGCTTCCTCGCGCAGCCGAAGGCCTGGCGCGACGAGGTGGTGCCGCCCGGCCAGCGGGTGGCGGTGGTGGAGGCGGCGCGGGGCACGGAGTGGTGGCAGCTCGCCGGCCGCGACGGCCTGGTGCTCGGGATCGAGCGCTTCGGCTCGAGCGCGCCGGAGAAGGCGCTCGCCGAGGACTACGGCTTCACGCCGGCGCAGGTGGCCGGGCGCGTGGCGCGCTGGCTGGCGGGGTGAGCGCTGCGGTCGGGGGGGGACGGGGGCCGCGCCGCGCGGGGCGGGCCCCTCCGTCGGCGTGAGGCGTGAGACGCGCCCGGCGGGCCGCCACGCTGGGGCGGCCCGCCAGACGCTGGAGACGTCCGGGTCGGGAGCGCGTTCGGCTAGCGCGCCATGACGGCGCTGCTGGTCGTCGCGGCGGCCGGCTGCGGCTGGGCCGGGGCCACCGGGCGCGGCTCGATCCGCTCGCCCTTCGCCAGCATCTTCAGCGAGAGCGAGAGCAGGCTCGCGAGCAGCTCGCCGGAGCCGGGGACGTCGAGCTTGCGGTAGATGCGCTTGCGGCGGGCGCGGATCGTCTCGGGCGAGACGCCGGCGGCGGCCGCCGAGTCCTTGCACGCGAACCCCTGCGCGATGCGGAGCACCTCGGCCCGCTCGGCCGGCGTGAGGCTGGTGCCCTCCATGAACTTGGCGGCGAACGGCGTGAGGATCTCGATATCGATCTGAGCCATCGTGATTCCTTCCCCGGAAGTGCCCGCTGTGGGGCATGTCACCCAGCATCTACCCGGTCGGCCGAACCAGGGAGGCCTTCGCACGCCCCTGCTTGGTCGCCCGTTGCTGGCGATCCCGACGATAATAACGCCCCCTATGGTTTCTAGCCCCCAAACGGGACTGCTACGTAAGCAGGCGTTCCCAAGGTGGATTTTTGATTTTCATCCCACCCGGGGCGGGTGAGATAACCCTGCCGGGCTGAACCGCGAGGCCCCTTATGGGGCGCGAAACTCGGTCGCATACACTCCGTGAAGGGTGTCCGGGCGACCCAGCCTGACCCAGACCCTGCGTCCGTCCAGACGCGCGGAGAACGTTCACGGTGCGTGATCGGCGCGCCCCGGCCGTCCCTCGGGGGACGCCGCTTCCGTCGCGCCCGCGCGCCCGTGCCCCGCCGCGGCGAACCCGTCCGGCCAGCGCTCGAGCAGCGGCGCGAGCCGGGCCGCCTCCGCGGCGAGCCGGTCCCAGTCGAGCGAGAGCGCGCGCAGGTTGCCGGCCGGCTCGACGCCGACCGGCACCGGGGTCTCGGGGCGCAGCGGCAGGAGCCCCGGCGCGCGCGCCACCAGGATCCGCTCCGCGTCCCGCCCCGCCATCCAGGCCACCAGCCGTGCCGCCGCGGGCGAGGGCGCGCCCCCGCCCGCCGGCGCGAGCGCCGCCGCCGCGGTCGGCAGCACCACCGCCCCGCGCCCGGCCTGGTCCGGGTAGACCACGCGCAGGGCGGCCGCGCTCGCCGCGCCGGCGGCGCCGTCCACCGAGCCGGCCAGGCCCACCGCGGCGCGCCCCGCCGCCACCGCCGCGCGCACCTCCGCGTCCGAGCCCACGACCACCGGCGCGTTCGCCGCGACGAGGCGCAGGAAGCGTCCCACGCTCGCCTCGCCGTAGACGAGCGAGAGGGCCGCGCAGGTCGCCGGCCCGGCGCCGCGCGATGGGTGCGCGAGCGCGATGCGGCCCCGCAGGCGCGGATCGGCGAGGTCGCGCAGGTTGACGGGATCCACCGGCAGGCGCCCGTCCCGGGCCACGAGCAGCACCCGCGCGCGCGCCGCCACCGGCGCGAAGCGCCCCTGCGGATCGGCGAACCGCGCGGTGGCCGGATCGGGCGCGGCGCTGCCCGGCACGAGCCTCGGCGCCAGCGCGAGGAGGGCCGCGGGATCCGAGGCCCAGGCCACCTCCGCGTCCTCGGCGCGGGGCACGAGCACCACCCGCGCCACCGCGAAGCGGGCGGCGAGGTCGCGCACCACCTCGCCCGGCAGGTCGGGCGAGGCGTGCAGGCGGACCTCGGGCAGCTCGGGGCCGGCGCGGCGGCACCCCGCCAGCCCGCCGGCGGAGGCTAGCGCCGCGAGGGCGGCGGCGAGGGCGGCGGCGAGGGCGGCGGCGAGGGCGGCGGCGAGGGCGGCGGCGAGCGAGCGGCGCATGCGGTCACCCCATGACGATGCGGTCGCGGGGGCGGGGCGGCTCCGCCGGCTCGGCCCGGTCCCCGCCCGCGGCGCGCGCGCGCGTGAGCGCCTCGGCGGCGCGCTTCACCAGGCCGGCGAACGAGACCGTCCCGCCGCCGTCGTGCCCGGCCACCCCGGCGCTCACGGTGATCCCCTCGCCGGCGCCGCGCTCGCGGATGCGCGCGCAGAGCCGCCGGGCCACCTGCAGCCCGCCCTCGGCGCGCGTGTGCGGCATGAGCACCACGAACCGCTCGCCGGCGAACGGCGCGGCGAGGTCGATGTCGCGCACCGACGCGGCCAGCAGCCCGAGCACCTCGGCCAGCACCGCGGTGCGGCCGTGCGGGCCGAGCCGCCCGGCCACCTCCGCGAACCGGTCCACCGCCACGAGCGCGATCGACACCGGGTACCCGTAGCGGCGCGAGCGCTTCACCTCGAGCGGCAGCAGCCGCTTCAGGAACTCGAGGTCGGCGGCGTGGCGCGGCGCCTCCGCCGCGAGGCGGCGCGCGTCCGCCTCCACCGCCCGCGCCGTGGCCGCCCGGAGCCGCTCCGCCAGCCGGCAGGCCCCCACCACCGCGGCCGGCCCCACCGGCGCCACCAGCGCGCCGTCGGCGCCCAGCGCCTCGCCCTGCGCCGCGGCGGCGGCCTCGGCCTCGTCGGCGAACAGCGCGATCACCGGCAGCAGCGGATCGGCCGCCCGGATCGCGCGCACCGCCTCGGCGCCGGCGGCGCCGCCAGGCACGATGGCGGCGACGTGCGAGGCGGGCCCGAGCCGCCCCGAGGCCGCCGCGGGCGAGATCGCGTCCAGCTCCACGCCGGCGGCGCGGAGCGGCCGGCGCAGCGGCGCGAGGAGCGGCGCGGAGGCCTCGGCGACCAGGATGCGGCGCGGCACGATGGCTCCTAATGTAGCATCCTCTCCCATGGCCCGTTCCGGACGCATCGCGCTCGCGCAGGTGAACACGACGGTGGGGGACTTCGCCGGCAACGCCGCCCGGGTGCGGGCCGCCGCCGAGGTCGCCCGCGACGCCGGCGCCGCCCTCGCCGTGTTCCCCGAGCTGACGGTGTGCGGCTACCCGCCGCGAGACCTGCTCGACCTGCCCGACTTCCTCGAGCGCGCCCGGCAGGCGCTCGAGGAGCTCGCCCGCCCGGCCGCCTGGTCGAAGGGCATCGCGCTCGTGGTCGGCTTCCCCGAGGCGCCCGCCGGCGCGCCGCCCCCCGGCGTGTACAACGCCGCGGCGCTGATCTCGGAGGGCCGGGTGGCGGCGGTGGGGCGAAAGTCGCTGCTGCCCACCTACGACGTGTTCGACGAGACCCGCTACTTCCTCCCGGCCGGCGCCTCGACGACCGCCGCCGCGCCCGAGGGGCTGGGCGTGCCGCTCGGCCTCTCGGTCTGCGAGGACATCTGGAACGACCAGCGCTTCTGGGACCGCCCCCGCTACGCGCGCGATCCCATCGCCGACCTGGTGCGCGCCGGGGCGGGGCTGGTGGTGAACGTCTCCGCCTCGCCGTACGCGATGGGCAAGGCGCCGCTGCGCGAGCGCATGCTCTCGGCCAGCGCGCGGGACCACGGCGCGCCCATCGCCTACGTGAACCAGGTGGGCGGGAACGACGCCCTGCTGTTCGACGGCGGGTCGATGCTCCTCGCGCGCGACGGCGCGGTGCTGGCGCGGGCGCCGCTGTTCGAGGAGGTGGTGCTGGTCTGCGACCTCGACGGCGGCGCGCCGCTCGCGCTCGGCCTCGACGGCCGCCCGCTGCCGCCGCCGCCGGCGCCGCCCGCGGATCCGCAGGCCGACGAGGTGCTCCGCGCGCTGGTGATGGGCGTCCGCGACTACGTGCGCAAGTGCGGGTTCCGGCAGGCCGTGGTCGGGCTCTCCGGCGGCATCGACTCGGCGCTCACCGCCTGCGTCGCCGCCGAGGCGCTCGGCGCGGAGAACGTCCTCGGCGTGGCGATGCCCTCCCGCTACAGCTCCGGCCACTCGCGCGAGGACGCGGCCGAGCTGGCCCGCAACCTGGGCGTCGGCTTCCGCGAGATCGGCATCGAGCCGATGCACGCCGCCTTCCTCGCGGCGCTCGCCGCCGACGGCGCGCCGCCGCTCTGCGACCTCGCCGACCAGAACGTCCAGGCCCGCATCCGCGGCCAGATCCTGATGGCGATCTCGAACGACACCGGCGCGCTGGTGCTCACCACCGGCAACAAGAGCGAGATCGCGGTCGGCTACTGCACGCTCTACGGCGACATGGCCGGCGGCCTCGCCGCCATCGGCGACGTGCCGAAGACGCTGGTGTACCGGGTGGCCCGCGCCGCGAACGCGCGCGCCGGCCGGACGCTCGTCCCGGAGCGCACCTTCACGAAGCCGCCCTCGGCCGAGCTGAAGCCGGGCCAGCTCGACCAGGACTCGCTGCCGCCGTACGACGTGCTCGACGACATCCTGCAGGCCTACGTGGAGGAGCGCCGGCCGCTCGAGGCCATCGTGGCGCGCGGGCACGACGAGGCCACCGTCCGCCGCGTGCTGCGCATGGTGGTGCAGAGCGAGTACAAGCGCCGGCAGGCGGCGCCGGTGCTGAAGGTGAGCGAGAAGGCGTTCGGCGAGGGGCGCCGCTTCCCCATCGCCCAGGGCTACCGCTACTGACGGCCGCGCACCGCGGCGGCGTCGCACCCACCTCCCCCCGCACCGTCGCCGCGCGCGGCGCTTCGCCGCGCGCGAGGCCCGGCATACACTCGGCCGCCCGATCGGCCGCCGTCGCGGCCGCGGAAGGAGGCTTCATGACGAAGTTCGCCTGGTCCGTCCTCGCGCTCGCGCTCCTCGGCGCGCCGGCGGCCGCCCGCGCCGGCGGCCTGCTCGAGCTGTCGGTCGGCAGCGGCGCCCGGATCGATCCGTCGCCCACCGAGCGGATCCCCACCAACGTGATGCTCACCGCCGGCTACGGCTTCGCGGACATGCTGAAGCTCGAGCTGGGCGCGGTCGCGAACCTGGGCGACGTCGAGGACTCGAAGTTCGACGTCGACCTGCGCCCGATGCTGGTGGTGTCGCCGCCGCTGTTCCCGGTCTACCTGCGCGGCATCATGACGGTGAACTCGCTCGTCGAGGAGCCGGTCAAGATCGGCTACGGCGGCGCGCTCGGCGTGCGCCTCGGCGTGATGGGCCTGGGCGCGTTCGTCGAGGCGGGCGTGCTCGCGCGCATCGTCGAGGTGCCCGACGCGGCCGGCGTGACGCACGACAAGACGTTCACGATCGTGGAGGGCCGCATCGGCGGCTACTGGGACTAGCGGCCCGCGTCCTCGCGGCGCCCGGCGGCCCGCGCTCCCCCGCTCGCGGGGCGGGTGCGGGCCGCCTCCGTTTCACGGACCGTTGATGACCCCCGGTGACGCATCCCGGTTGGGACCGGCCGGCGGCGCGCTCCCGCGCTAGGTTCAGCGCCAGCGAGGAGAACGCCATCGTGAGAGAGCTGCTGGTCTTCCTGCACATCCTGTCCGCCGCCACCTGGATCGGCGCCGCCCTGTGGGTCCCGGGCGACGTGAAGCGCACGGTCGCGCTGGGCCGCCCGTTCGTGGAGCAGCTCGCCGCCCGCGCCCGCCCCGCGCTCAAGCTCGACCTGTACGCCGGCTTCGCGGTGCTGGTGACCGGCGTGCTGCTCATCGGGGTCGACGGCGGCCACCCGCGCACCGGCATCCTGGTCGGCTTCGCCGCCACGCTGGCGCGCCTGCTGGTGGTCGGGTTCGCCTCCATGCCGGCCTGGCGCCGGGTGGAGGGAGCGGTGGCCTCGGGCGACCTCGCGGCCGCGACCGCGCCGGCGCGGCGGCTCGCCATGCTCGGCGGCATCGGCCACGCGCTGTGGGCGATCGCGCTGGCGGGGATGGTCTTCTAGCCGGCGCCCCGGGCCGCGCTCACCAGAACCCGAGCAGCGCCGCGGCGACCAGCCAGAGCGGCGCGCCGGCGAGCAGCAGGAGCACCCAGGCGGCGGACAGCGCCCGCCGGCGGCGGGCCGGGAGGTCGGGCCGGGCGGCGAGCGCGCGCACCGCGCCCGCGGCGAAGCCGAGCGCGAGCAGCGGGCCGAGCAGCAGGAGGAGCGCGGCGGGGGAGCGGGCCACGGCGCGCCCGCTCAGACCTGGAGGACGTCCTTCTCCTTGGCGGCGACGATCTCGTCGATCTTCTTCACGCCGTCGTCGGTCTCCTTCTGCATCTTCTCGAGCGCCTTCTCGGCGTCGTCGCCCGAGATGTCGCCGTCCTTCTCCGCGACCTCGATGAGCTCCTTCGCCTCGCGGCGCACGTTGCGCACGGCGATCTTGTGCTCCTCGCCCTTGTGCTTCACCTGCTTCACGATCTCCTTGCGGCGCTCCTCGGTGAGCGCGGGGATCGGGACGCGGACGAGGTCCTTGTCGCTCATGGGGTTGAGGCCCAGGTTCGCCTCCCGGATCGCCTTCTCGATCGGCGGGATCATCGACTTCTCCCAGGGCTTCACCACGATGAGCCGCGCCTCGGGCACGGACATCGTCGCCACCTGGTTCAGCGGCGTGGGCGTGCCGTAGTAGTCCACCCGGACGTTGTCGAGCAGGTGGAGCGAGGCGCGCCCGGTGCGGACCGCCGAGAGGTCGGTGCGGAGCTGGTCGAGCGTCTTGAGGATTCGCCCGTGCAGGTCGCCGAGGATGTCGTCTGCGATGGTGCCCATGGCCGTCTCCTTGCCGCGGCTACGCGTTGCGGGCGCTGGGGCGCCCCACGGTGGTCCCGATCTCCTCGCCGAGCACGACCTTGCGCACGTTCCCGCGCTGGGTGAGGTCGAACACGACGATGGGGAGGTCGTTGTCCATGCAGAGGCTGATGGCGGTGGAGTCCATCACCTTCAGGTTCTTCTTCAGGACGTCGATGTAGCTGAGCTGCTTGAACTTGGTCGCCGCCGGGTTCTTCTTCGGATCGTCGGTGTAGACGCCGTCCACCTTGGTCGCCTTGAGCAGCACGTCCGCGTGGATCTCCATGGCGCGGAGCGAGGCGGCGGTGTCGGTGGTGAAGTAGGGGTTGCCGGTGCCGGCGGCGAAGATCACCACCCGCCCCTTCTCCAGGTGGCGGATGGCGCGGCGGCGGATGTACGGCTCGGCCACCTGGTGCATCTCGATGGCGGACTGCACGCGGGTCGGCACGCCGATCTTCTCGAGCGCGTCCTGCAGCGCCATCGAGTTGATCACCGTGGCGAGCATGCCCATGTAGTCGGCCGAGGAGCGGTCCATCCCCTCGGTCGCGCCCGACACGCCGCGGAAGATGTTGCCGCCGCCGATGGTGAGCGCGACCTCGACGCCGAGGTCCACCACGTCCTTCACGTCGTGGGCGATCGAGGTGAGGGTCTTCGGCGAGATGCCGTACTTGCCGTCGCCCATGAGCGCCTCGCCCGAGAGCTTGAGCAGGATGCGCTGGTAACGGGCCTTCGGGTTGGAGGCTTTCTCGCTCGCCATGGTCGGCGGGTTGTACCGGGTGCCGTGGGGTCGGTCAAGGCGGCGGTGTTGCGGAGGATTCCCCCGCGCGCTCACCCTTGCCCGCCGGCCTCGGCGGGCGGCACCTGCGCGCCCCCGTCCGGCCCGGACGCCCCGGCCCCGCGGCGGCGGCGGCGCTTCCCGCCCCGGCGGCGGCGCCTGCGGCGCCCGCCCTGCGACGCCTCGCCCTCCCCGGCGTCGCCGGCGGCCGAGGACTCGACCTCGCGGACCTCCTCGCCCGCCTCGTCGGCGGCCTCGGCGGCCTCGACCGGGATCACCACCTCGCGCACCGCGCCCTCGTCGCGGTCGGGCCGGCGCGGCGCCGCGCCCTCGCGGCGGTGGTCGCGGCGGTCCTCGCGCGGGCCGGCGCGGCCCGGGCGCTCCGCCGCCGGATGGGCGTGCGGCGCCTCGGCCGTCCAGCGCTCCAGCGCCTCGCCGCCGCTGCCGGTGGCGCGCACGCGGATCTCGAGGAGCTGCAGCGCGTCCTGGAAGTAGGTCTGGCCGGCCGGGCCGCGCCCGCGGCGCCGCCGGCGCTTGCCCGGCTCCTCGAGCTGCCGCTGCGCCTGCAGCGCGAGCCGGATGCGCTCGGCCACCTTGCGCGGCAGCCGGGCCGTCTGGACGAGCGAGGCGAGGAACGCGTCGGCCTCGTCCCAGCGCGGCGCGCCGGCGTCCGCGTCCGGGCGGCCGGCGCGGGGCGCGTCGGCGCCGAGGTGCATGAGCAGCGCGCCGAGCAGCACCGCCTCGGAGACCTCCGCGCCGGAGCGGACCAGCCGGTCGAGCGCGGCGAGGTGCGCGAAGAACGCGCGGCGCCGCCCGTCGTCCCAGGTCTCGAGCGCCGCGCCGAGCGCGGGCAGGATCACCGGCAGCGCGCCGCAGGCGCGCAACAGCTCGAACGCGCGGGCCGACCCGCCGCAGCGGAGCAGCTTGAACGTCTCCTCCAGCACCCGCGCCGGCGCGCAGCGCGCCAGCTCGCCGGCCGTCCGCCGCATCGCCTCGAACGTGTCCGGCGCGATGGTGAACCCGAGGCGCGCCGCGAACCGGACCGCGCGCAGCGCCCGCACCGGGTCCTCGCGCATGCGGATCTCGGGATCGCCGATGGTCGAGATCCGGTGCGCCTCGAGGTCGGCGCGCCCGCCCACGTAGTCGATCACCTCGCCGGTGGCGACGTCGTAGAACAGGCCGTTCACGGTGAAGTCGCGGCGGACCGAGTCCTCCTCGGCCGTGCCGAAGACGTTGTCCCGGGTGATGAGCAGGTCGCCCTCGCCCTCGCCCACGTCCTCGGCGACGTCGGTCGGGTTCTTCCGGAAGGTGGCGACCTCGATCACCTTGCCGGCGCGGAAGTACACGTGCGCCAGGCGGAAGCGGCGGCCGATGAGGCGGCAGTTGCGGAAGATCGCGCGGACCTCGCCGGGGTGGGCGTCGGTCGCGACGTCGAAGTCCTTGGGGGTCGCGCCGAGCAGCAGGTCGCGGACGCAGCCGCCCACCAGGTAGGCCTGGTGGTGCATGTGCCGCAGCCGCGCGATCACCTTCAGCGCGTCGCCGTCGAGGCGATCGACGGGGATCTCGGGCGGGTGCTCCGGCGGCGGGGCTTCGGGGGGATCGAGCGCCAGGCCCGGCGGCGGGCGGCGGTCTCGGTTCTCTTCGAGGTCTTCTGCGGGGTACGCCGGACGGAAAAGGTCGTTCTTCGTGGATGGCTCGTGCATGCGTTCGCCGGATCGGGGGGCGCCCTCGCCGGGGGAAATCCCGGGTCGGAGGGAAGCGCGCCTGCACCGTCGGGCTCGTCCTCGGGGCTGGTTCTAGCGATTACCCGCGGTTACGTCAAATACAGTTCCGGCGGAGGCGGGCGGGCCGCGCCCCGTCGCCCTCAGTCGTCCTCCGCGACGGCCGCCTCCGCCAGCGCGAACAGGTCGCCCTGCGCCGGCTCGAGGCCGAGCGCCACGCGCACCGGCGCGAACGACCGCCGGTGGATGGGGCAGGCGCCCAGGCGCCCGAGCGCGTCGAAGTGCTCGGCGGTGGGGTAGCCCTTGTGCCGCGCGAACCCGTAGCCCGGGTGCGCGAGGTCCAGCTCCGCCATGAGCGCGTCGCGCGCGGTCTTCGCGAGGATGCTGGCCGCGGCGATGGTGAGCGAGAGCGCGTCGCCGTGCACGATGGGCGTCTGCGGGAACGGCAGGTCCGGCAGCTTGCGCGCGTCCACCAGCAGGTGCTCCGGCCGCGCCGAGAGCCCGTCCACCGCGCGCCGCAGCGCCAGCATGCCCGCCCAGTAGACGTTCAGCCGGTCGATCTCCTCCACCTCGGCGCGCGCCACCGCCCAGCAGACCGCGTTCCGCTTGATGTCCTCGGCCAGCCGCTCGCGCTCGGCGCGGTCGAGCTGCTTCGAGTCGTCGATGCCGCGCGGCCGGTAGTCGCGCGGGAGCACGCAGGCGCCGGCCACCACCGGCCCGGCCAGCGGGGCCATGCCGGCCTCGTCCACCCCGGCCACGTGCACGAGGCCGCGCTCCCAGAGCTCCGCCTCGTAGCGGAGCAGGTGGCGGAGCCGCTGGCCCTCGGCCCGGTTCTCGCGGCGCCGCTTGCGCACGAGGCGCAGCACCTCGCGCGCGCCGGCGCGCGGGTCGGCCTCGAGCGCCGCCTCGCACGCGTCGCCCAGCGCCTCGCCGCGGTCGAGGAGCCGCGTGCGCAGCTCGGCGACGGACAGGCGGGCGAGGTCCTCGGGGCGCATCGCCCGCAGTCTACCGCTGGCAGCGGGGGCAGAAGAAGGTGGAGCGCTGCGCCTGCACGATGCGCCGGATGGGCGAGGTCCGGCCCGCCCTCCGGCAGCGCGGGCAGGGCTCGCCCTCGCGCGCGTACACGAGGAACGGGTTCTCCGCCCCGGGCTCCTCGACGTAGGTGATCTCCGGCCCGTCCTCCGCGTCGAGCGTCATGCGGAAGGAGGCCAGGATGCCGGCGGCGAGCGCCTTCGCCCCGGCGCGCGACAGCGTGCGCGACGGCCGGCGCGGGTCGAGGCGGGCCCGGTAGCAGGCCTCGCTGGCGTGGATGTTCCCGACGCCGGGCAGGAGCCGCTGGTCGAGGAGCTTCACCTTCAGCGGCAGGCGGCTCGCCGCGAGCGCGCCGGCGAGCGCGGCCGGGTCGATGCCGTCCTCCAGCGGATCCGGCCCGAGCGCCGCGACCTCCGGCACCTCGTCGAAGCGCGCGCCCGGCACGGTGCGGAGCCGGCCGAACAGGCGCGAGTCCTGGAAGTGCAGCACCCCGTCGCCCTCCAGGCGCAGCCAGGCCCGCGCGTGGCGCGGCGCCGGATCGCCCGCGGCGCGGAGCACCCACTTGCCGGTCATGCCCAGGTGCGCGAGCAGCCCGACCGGCGCGCCGCCGCGCTCGAGCGAGACGAGCAGGTGCTTGCCGATGCGCCGGATGCCGGCGAAGCGGGCGCCCTCCACCGCGCGGGCGAACGCGGCCGGCGTCGCCGGGCGGAAGATCCGGCGCGCGCGGGGATCCCAGCCGACCTCCTCGACGCGGCGGCCCTCGGCCCAGCGCCGCAGGTTCCGCGCCGCGATCTCGACCTCGGGGAGCTCCGGCATGCGCGAGGTCCCCGGCTACGCGCGCTTCGCGAACGCCGCGAAGAAGAAGCCGTCCGTGCCGTGGCGGTGCGGGTACAGCGCGCAGCGGCTCTCGGACGCGCCGAGCGCGCGGGCCCGCTCCGCGCCCAGGAACGGCGCGAGCGGCGCGGGCGCGAGGCCGAGCTCGCGCTCGGCGAAGTCGGCGACGTCGTCGTTCTCGGTCCGGCCCATGGCGCAGGTGGCGTAGACGATCCGCCCGCCGGGCCGCGCCAGGCGCGCGAACCGGCCCAGCAGCTCCCGCTGGATCGCGGCGAAGCGCTCCGGGTCGCCGGGCTGGAGGCGCCAGCGCGCGTCGGGCTTGCGCCGCAGCGTGCCGAGGCCGCTGCAGGGCGCGTCCACCAGCACCACGTCCGCCTTGCCGGCGAGGTCGGTCAGCGCCGCCTCGGCCTCCGGGCCGGCCGGGAGGACGCGGGTCCGGAGGTTGTGCACGTGGGCGCGGCGGGCGCGACGGCGCGCGTCCTCGAGCCGGCCCGCGTCGCTGTCGAGCGCGTGGAGCGAGCCCTTGTTGTGCATCTCGGCGGCGAGCGCGAGCGACTTGCCGCCGGCGCCGGCGCAGGCGTCCACCACCACCTGACCCGGGCGGGCGCCGCAGGCGAGCGCGATGAGCTGGCTGCCCTCGTCCTGGATCTCGAACCCGCCGGTGCGGAACGCCTCCAGCGCGAACGCGTTCTGGTGGCCGTCCAGCGTGAGCCCCCACGGCGAGAACCGGGTCTGCTCCGCCGGCACGCCCTCGGCGGCGAGCGCCGCGCGGAGCGCCTCCCGGTCGCCGGCGAGCGCGTTCGCGCGCACGGTGAGCGGGGCCCGGCGGTTCAGCACCGCCGCGAGCGCGCGCGCCTCGGCCTCGCCCAGCTCCGACACCAGCCGCTCGGCGATCCAGCGCGGCAGCGACGCCTCCACGGCGAAGCGGTCCAGCGGATCCGCGATGGCCGCGATGCGGGCGTCCGCCTCGGCGAGCCCGGCGAGCGCGCGGGGCGCGGCGCCGAGCCGCGCCGCCGCCTGGGCCGGCCCGACCCCGGCCCCCCGCACCAGCCAGGCGGCGTAGCGGGTGGCGAGCGGCGGGCTGCCGCCGAGCAGGAAGTCGAGCTGCCCCTGCGAGCGCAGGATCCCGTAGACCGCCTCCGCCACCGCGCGGCGCTCGTTCGCCCACAGCGCGCGCTCGCGCCGGAGCACGCGCTCCAGCGCCCGGTCGGCGAGCCAGCCCTGGTCGTGCACGAGGCCGTGCACCTCGAGCACCAGGGCGTCCACGAGGTCGTTGCGCGGCGGGCGCTGCGGATGGGGCTTCCGGGTCATGGCGTGCGCCCGCGGGCGCCTCCCTCCCGCGCACGGGACGGAGGCGGCGCGGCCGCGCGGAATCTACAGGCTCTCGAGCACGCTGGCCACGTGCCCGTCCACCTTGACCTTCGGGAACACCTGCTCGACCTTGCCGTCCGGCCCGACGACGACGGTGGTCCGCTCGGTCCCCATCACCTTCTTGCCGTACATGTTCTTCTCCTTCCAGACGCCCCAGGCCTGCTGCACGGCCGTGTCGGCGTCGGAGAGGAGCGGGAACGGCAGCCCGAGCTTCTCCTTCCACTTCTTCTGCGCGGCGGGCGCGTCCTTCGAGATGCCCACCACCGCGACCTTCTTCTTCGTGAACGCATCGACTTCGTCCCGGAAGTCGCTGGCCTCCTGCGTTCAACCCGACGTGTTGGCCTTGGGGTAGAAGAACACCACCACGCGCTTGCCCTTGAACGACGAGAGCTTCACCACGTTCCCGTCCTCGTCGGGCAGCGCGAAGTCCGGCGCCTTCTTGCCGACCTCGAGTGCCATGGATTTCTCCCTCCGTGAACCATCCGGCGCGGGGCGCGCCGCCGCGCCATCCCTACCGCGCGGGCGCGGCGCCCGCAGGAGCCCGGGAGGGGATCCGGGCCCGGTTCTCGGCTAGGTTCTCGTCCCGTGCCGCGCCGCCGCCCCGCCTCGCCTCGAACCCGCCCCGGCCATCCGGCCGCGGCGGCGGGCGAGGTGCGCGCGCCGGTGCGCGCCGGCGCGCGGGGGGACGTCCTGCTCGCCTGGGCGCGGGATCGCGACGGCCGCAAGGTGAACGCCGGCCGGCTCGACCCGGCCGACCGGCGCCGGCTGGCCCCGTTCACCTGCCTCGGCTGCGGCGAGCCGCTCGTCCCGCACCTCGGCCGCGTGCGGGCGCGCCACTTCGCGCACGCGCCCGGGTCGGCCTGCCCGCTCACCGCGCCGGAGACGGCGCTCCACCTCGACGCGAAGGAGCGCCTGCTCGCGCTCTGCGCCGAGGCGTTCGAGCGGCGTCGCACCGTGACCGTGCTGGCGCGCTGCCCCTCGTGCCGCCGCCTCGCGCCGCGCGACCTCGCCGCCGAGGGGGACGCCGCCGCCGCGGAGGGCGCGGTCGGCCCGCTGCGCGCCGACGTGCTGGTGCTGCGCGCCGGGCGGCCGGCGCTCGCGATCGAGGTCCTGGTCACGCACGCCGTGGAGGCGGAGAAGGAGGCGGCGCTCGCCGCGGCCGGCGTGCCGGCGGTGGAGATCGACGCGCGGGAGGAGTGGGAGCGGGCGGAGGCGGACGGCGCGGTGGCCATCGTCCCGGTCCGCTCGCTCGGCTTCCCGGCGTGTCCTGCGTGCGCGGCGGGCGCCCGCGCGGACGCGGACCGGGCGCTCGGCGGCGAGGCGGCGGAGATCGCGGAGCTCGAGGCATACCGCGCGCGCGGGCTGCTCGGCCCCGCGCTCCGGGCCCCCGCCGTCGCCGGCCCGGGGGCCGCCCCCGGGGACGCCCCGCCGCCCGCCGACGCGCCCTTCTCCGAGGCGGAGCGGGCGGATCTCCTCGCCCGCTTCGCCTGCCCGGACTGCGGAGGCAGCGCGATCGCGTTCGGCGCCCGGATCGCCCGCCACCCCTGCCCCGGCCGGCCGACGCGCCCGATCGCCTGGCGCGGCTACGACGGCGCGCGGATCGAGCTCACCTGGTGGAAGCGGCCCGCCGGCCCGCCGCCGCGGCGGTGACCGCCCGCAAGGTCCCGTCCTGACCGGGCTTTTCGGGACCGGGCGCCCGCCCGGCATGGACCGTGCCGAGCTTGAATCGGGCCCCGCTCTGTGTTAGATGACCGCTCCCCGTCGCCTGGGTTGGCGGCGGGCGCCCGCGAGGGCGGAAACGCAGCAAATTCACACACCCCTCCGCATCGGCGCGCTCCGGTGCTCCGTCGAGACGGCCCGCACGGCGTCCGGCGGGCGTACGGCGCGCCGCTCCAGGCGGGGTGGCGGAACAACCGGAGAAGACCATGGAAACGCAGGAGACGCAGCAGCAGCCCGCGGCCGCCGTGCCGCCCCCGGCCGCCCCCGAGACGGCCACCCCCGCGCCCGACACGATGGCCGCCGCGCTCAGCCAGGGCGGCACCGCCATCACCATGAAGGCGCTGCTGGAGGCCGGCGTCCACTTCGGCCACCAGACCAAGCGCTGGAACCCGAAGATGAAGCCGTTCATCTTCGGCGCGCGCAACGGCATCTACATCATCGACCTGCAGAAGACGGTCGGCCTGGCCCGCAACGCGCTCCGCTTCGTGTCCGACTCGGTCGCGAAGGGCGGCTCGGTGCTGTTCGTGGGCACGAAGAAGCAGGCGCAGGACGCCATCCGCGAGGAGGCCTCCCGCTCCGGCCAGTTCTTCGTCACGAACCGCTGGCTGGGCGGCACGCTGACCAACTTCAAGACGGTGAAGCAGGGCATCGACCGGCTGAAGACCATCGAGAAGATGGCGGCCGACGGCACCTACGAGCGCCTCCCGAAGAAGGAGGTCGCCCAGCTCGAGCGCGAGCGCGAGAAGCTGGAGAAGAACCTGGGCGGCATCAAGGAGCTGTCCCGCCTGCCGTCCGCGCTCTTCGTGATCGACACGAAGAAGGAGCACATCGCGGTGCACGAGGCGAACCGCCTCGGCATCCCGGTGGTCGCGGTGGTGGACACGAACTGCGATCCCGAGGGCATCGACTACGTGATCCCCGGCAACGACGACGCGATCCGCTCGATCCGCCTGTTCACCGGGAAGGTCGCGGAGGCCTGCATCGAGGGCAAGGGCCGCTACTCGGCCTGGGTCGCCGAGCACGGCGGCCACGACGAGCGCCGCGAGCAGGAGGACCGCGACGCGGCCAGCGAGCGCGGCCACAAGGATCGCCGCGATCGCCGCGACCGCCGCGGCGGGCCGCGTGAGCGCCGCGAGCCGCGCGAGGACCGCGCCGCCGCCAGCGCGAACGTCGAGGTGGTGCGCAAGGGCGAGGTCGCCCCGGCCGCCGCGCCCGAGGCCGCTCCGGCGAAGGAGTAGCCGCCCCCGCCCGCGCGCTGCGCGGGTGCTTCGCTTCCCGGGGGCGGGCCCACCAGGCCCGCCCCCATCCTTTTACGTAAAGAGCACAGACAGGAGACGGTTCGTGGCCGAGATCAGCGCGAAGATGGTGCAGGAGCTCCGGGAGAAGACCGGGGCCGGGATGATGGACTGCAAGAAGGCCCTCACCGAGGCGGGCGGCGACCTCGTCAAGGCCGAGGAGGTCCTCCGGAAGAAGGGGCTCTCCGCCGCGGCCAAGAAGACCGGCCGCGCCGCCACCGAGGGCGCCGTCGCGAGCTACATCCACATGGGCGGCAAGATCGGCGTCCTCGTCGAGGTGAACTGCGAGACCGACTTCGTGGCGCGCACCGAGGGCTTCCAGGGCCTGGTGAAGGAGATCGCCATGCAGATCGCGGCCGCCTCGCCGCGCTGGGTCCGGCGCGAGGAGGTCCCCGCCGACGTGGTCGCGAAGGAGCTGGAGATCGCGAAGGCGCAGGCCCGCGAGCAGAAGAAGCCCGAGGCCATCCTCGAGAAGATCGCCACCGGCAAGGTGGAGAAGTTCTACTCGGAGTTCTGCCTGATGGAGCAGGCCTGGGTGAAGGACGACAAGAAGAAGATCCAGGACGTGCTCACCGACGCGGTCGCGAAGATCGGCGAGAACATCCAGATCCGCCGCTTCGCCCGCTTCGTGCTGGGCGAGGGCCTGGAGAAGAAGCAGGAGAACCTGGCCGAGGAGGTCGCCAAGGCGGCCGGCCTGCAGAAGTAGCCCTCGCGCTCCTTCGTCGGCATCCGGGGCCCCGGTCCGCGTTCGCGGGCCGGGGCCTCGTCGTTTGCGGGGGACGGGCGGCTCGCGGGCGCGGGCCGCGCCTCGCGTACGGCGCGGTGGCCGAGGCGCCCGCCGGCAGGCGGGCGCCGGGCACGAAAAAGGGGAGCCGGCACGAATGCCGGCTCCCCGGGTGCTTCAGGCTGGCGACGAGGTTACGGCGCTGGCGGCTCCGTCGTGACGCTCACCGGGGCCGTCTCGAAGCTGGCGGCGGTGGCCGGGAAGCCGTTCGTGTCGGCGGTCACCTTGTACCACCAGGTGGAGCCCACCGCGACGCCGGCGTGGACGTACGGCGTCGTCGTCGCGACCGCCGTCCAGGTCCCGGGCGCGCCGCTGACGTCCGGCGCCTCCCAGAGCTGCACGTTGGTCATGTTGACGCCCGCATCGCTGAACTCGGTCGTGATCTCCGTCCCGGCGGTGTCCGACTGCGCCGCCGCGAGATCGTTCACGAACGCGTTCACGTCGATGGCGAGCGGGTGCCCCTGCTTGTCCGAGACCGTCCCGGCGAGGTTGAAGATGCCGGGTTCGAGCTCGGACAGGCTGAACCACGAGTCCACGGTGGAGATCGAGGGGCCGGGGTACAGCACGACCGAGGCGCCCTCGAACCCCGCCGGAGACTGCGGGTAGTAGCAGGACATCCAGTTACCGGGGCCGGCGCCGTTGACGGACAGCCAGTCGTTGGCCGGCGTGCAGTCGTCGGTGGTCGCCTGGATCGAGGCGCCGTCGAGCAGCTTGCCCGCGTTCACCTTCACGAACAGCACGAACGCGGACGGGGTCGAGATGGTCCAGCTCGTCCCCGTGTTCGTGCCCTCGTACGCGGTGCCGCTGTCGGATGAGATGACGTTGATGACCGATGGCACGCCCTTGTTCTCGTCCTCGTACGGATCGCAGGCCTGCAGGCCGGCGACCGCGATCAGCGTCAACGCGAGCTTGGTCAGCGTCTTCATGTTGGTCTCTCCTTGGCTCACGCTAGAAGCTGAGCGACAGGCCGAGGCGCAGCGACAGCGGCATCATGAACGACGCCGTGCCGGGAGCCGGCCGACCCCAGTTCGGATTGACGGTCACGTTACGGCCGTCGATCGTCTTGAGGTACTTGAGATCGGGGCAGGCCGACTGGAGCGCCTGCACCGGGTTGGCCTTGCCGACCGAGGACTTGTTCGAGCACTTCGCGCCGCTGATCGGCTGCGTCATGTCGAACGTGTAGTCCTGGTCCATGATCACGGCGTCCTCGCTGTTGAACACGTTGAAGACGTCCACCGTGAACTTCAGCGCGTACGGCGCCTTGATGACGTACTCGACTGCGCCGCGAAGGTCCACCTTGTTGGTCCAGGGCGACCGGCCGCCCATGCCGCGCGGCACGACGAACGTCTGGGAGACGTCGTACGAGTCGTTGTAGCCGGCCAGCGCGCTGACCGGGTTGCCGGACTGGCCGGTGTACGCGGCGCCGCCGGTGAGGCTGAAGCGCGGCGACGCGGCCCAGGTGTACGACCCGAAGAGCTTGATCTGGTGCGGACGGTCTCCGTACAGGTAGCCCTTCTGGTTCGTCATGATCGACGGGATGTCGTACTGGGAGGTGATGCCCGGGTCGAGCTGGTCGTCCTCGGGGCGGTACGGCCCCGCGTAGTTGCCGCGGAGCACCGAGTACGTGTAGGACGCCGACGCCTGCCAGCCGCGAGAGAAGTTCTTGCGGACGGAGAGCGTGACGCCGTCGTAGCTGCGCTCCGGCTTCGGGAACGGGATGACCATGACGCGGCCGGTGGCCGTGTCGGTCGCCGTCGGCGCAGACGGGTTGTACACGACGCCGTCGGAGCCCGTGAACTCGCCGCCCTTGGTCGGGTTGCCGATGTAGTACCCGAGGCCGTCGTTCGGGGACATGTCCTCGATGATGTCGCCCTGGCGGCGGCCGGCGTACTCGAGGCCGACGGACAGGTCGGACAGCACCTCGTACTCGATCTGGCCGCCGAACTGATCCACGTACGCCTGGGAGATGTCCGGCGACACCGGCGACGCAGCGGTGCCGGAGGTGCCGAACAGGAAGTTGCGGTTCCGGAGGTCGGCGCCGCCCTGCGCGTAGTTGCCGCCCCAGTTCGTCACGCCGCAGGCGGACGGGCTGAGCTGCCGGGTGTCGTAGCTCACGAGCGACTGATCGGTCGGGCTGGACATGCCGCCGCGGGTCGCGTTCCCGGGGATGGCGCAGCCAGGCGCGCCGCCCACGGTGCTCGTCGGCATGTAGTAGAGCAGCGAGCGCTCCGCACCGAAGGTACGGTCGCCGAGGTCGAGCGGCATCGCGTAGAAGAAGCGGCCCCAGCTACCGGCCACCTTGCCGCGGCCGCTGCCGGTGAAGTCCCAGATGGCCTGCACGCGGGGCGCCCAGCTGTTGTTGATCGTGAACCCGTTGGACGAGGGGTTGCTGATGTTGTTCAGCGACTGCCCCTCCCACCGGATGCCGTAGTTCAGGGTCACGTTCTGCGGCAGCTGCCAGCTGTCCTGCGCGAAGACGGCCGTGCTGTTCGTGCCGGCCGTGTTCTGCACGCGGGTGGCGAACACCACGTTGCCCGGAACGGTGCTCGTGCCGGTGATCGTGCCGCGGGAGGTCGGAATCAGGCCGTAGTTCGGATCGTCCGGGGGCACGTCCGGCGTGTTGACGTAGCCGTAGCCGCGGCGCGTGTAGATGATGCCGTTGCCGGTGGTGGCGTAGTAGTAGCCGCCCGCGTAGCGCTTGTCCTGCGCGAACGTGGAGCGCTCGAAGTCCACGCCGACCTTGGTGTTGTGCGAGCCGAGGAACTCGGACAGGTACGACGCCGACACGCGGGTGGCGAGGCGGTTCGACACCGCGTCGCTCAGGTAGCCGAGGCCGCCGATGTTGTAGAGGTTGACGCCGCAGCGGGCGTTCTGGTTGCCGTCGTTCGCGCACTCGTCGAGCTGCTCGAAGTTGGTGACCGGCGTCCGGAAGCGGAACTGCAGGGTCGGCGTGTTGAGCTGATCGACGCCGGCCTGCGTCTTGTCCTTCGGGGCGCTGCTGTTGTAGTGCCAGCCCGCCTGCGCCTCGACGATGAGCCGCTTCTCGAGGAACTTGCCGGCGTAGCGCAGGCTGCCGTCGAACGTGTTGCCGCTCTCGTCGAACGTGCGGCGGCTGGGGCCGCCGGCCATCGAGATGCTGGTCGCGCTGGTCGGCATGCCGACCGCGGACAGCGTCAGGTTGTTGTTCTCGTCGAGCAGGTAGGTCAGCTTGCCGACGTACTGGTAGGTGGTGCGGCCGGAGCGGTAGACCTTCTCAGTGCCCGGGACGATGTCCTGCTCGATGAGGCCGGAGGACTCGTTGACGACCGGGACCATCTCACCGGTGTCCGGGTCCGCCGCCAGCCGGTTCAGCTGGAGGAAGCGCTCGGTGTAGGTGCGGGTCACGATCGGCGCGACGCCGGCGTAGAACCACAGCTTGTCCTTCATGATCGGACCGCCGACCTCGAAGCCGAAGTCGAGGTCGTACGCGCCCTCGTTCGGCTTGCGGCGCCAGCCGATCGCCTCGCCGTTCGTGCCGGCGATCTTGCCGGTCGGGTCGATCAGCATGCGCGGGGTGAAGTCGGTGAACACCGACCCGTGGTACTCGTTCGAGCCGCTGCGGGTGACGACGTTCAGCACGCCGCCGGTGGTGCGGCCGTACTCCGGCTGGAAGCCGCCGGTCTTGACGTCGATCTCCTGCACGAAGTTGTTCTGCAGGGTCGGCGTGAGCGTCTGGGAGTTCGGGTTGCCGGCGAACGTGCCGTACACCGGGTCGGTCACGTTCAGGCCGTCCACGATGTACGAGTTCTCGGGCGACTGGGCGCCGGCGAAGCTGACACCGTAGGTGTCGGCCTGCGCCGTCGGGACGACGGTCGCCACGTTCTCGACCGAGCGCCCGACCGGGATGTTCGCCATGAACTCGCGGGAGACCACCGCGCCGCTCTCGGCGGCGCCGATGTTCACCACGGGTGCGGCGCCCGTCCGGACGACCTGCTCCTCCATCTGCACGGCCTCGGGGACCACCGCGATGTTGGCGCGGATGGTCTTGTCCGCGCGCATCGTGATGTCCGACCGCTCGGCGGGCTTGAAGCCCTCGAGCTGGACCGCCAGGGAGTACGCGCCAGGGGGGAGAAGGGTGATCCGGTAGTTGCCGTTCGCGTCGGTGACCGCCGTCTGCTCACCCTGGAGATTCGGGCTCCGCGCGACGATGACGGCACCTGCGACGGGCTTACCGGTCGACGCATCGGTCACCACACCGATGATCGTGCCGGTCGTTTGGGCGAACGCGACTCCCGCGAACAACAGCGCGAGCGGCGCGATCCGCAGGAGGCGCAGCAACTTCTTCCTCATGACTTCCTCCAGGGAGAGAGCACTCAGCCGCACCTGACGGCCTGACCTCCGAGCGGAGGGACTCCGCTCGGATGACCGACCGACGGGTCAATTGGTTGATGGTTCTAGGCTTCCGCTGTGAGGAATGTCAAGCAAGCGGCGGCTGTTATAAGGTTGTGTCGTGCGCGCCCCGCCGGGGGCGCAACACCCCACGGACACGGGACTTTTCGGACGCCGGCGGCCTGGATCCGACTTCGCCGGCAGCGATATCGCGACGAGCTGCGTCAATTTGCGCGTTGCACCAGAAACACGCAGGCGGGTGGCGCGAAACCGGGCACCATTGCGATCCGCCGGACGCAATCCCGCACCGAAGGTCGAACGCCATCCTTTAGATCGAGATCGCGGCGCCCCGGCCGACGCCGTCCCCCTCCCGAGGCGGCGATGGACAAGTATTGACAAGGGCTTGGAGGACGACTAGGTAGCGGTGCTTCTTTTCCCAGCCGATTCTCCCGTCAATACCAGCGAGCGGAACGTGTTCGACGAGGTCACCAAGCAAGAGGGCGGGAAGAACGCTGCGAAGCGGGCCGGCTACGTCTTCGGGTCGACCCTCTTCCAAGTCCTTCTCGTGTTCGCGATCATCACGGCGTCGGCCGCCATCAAGGCGAAGGTCATCGACGAGCCGGTGGTGGACGTGAAGTTCGTGAAGGCGGTCCCCCCGCCGCCGCCCCCCCCGCCGGCGCCTCCCCCGCCGGCCGCGCGCAAGCGGCCGCCGGACGAGAAGCCGCGGACCGATCTTCCCAAGCCGCCCCCGCCCACCGCGCTCCTGCAGCCGAAGGACGTGCAGGCGGAGATGAAGCCGCCCGATCCGAACGAGCCGCCCGAGCCGGAGTACGACTACGGCGACGCCGCGGCGGGCGAGGGCGTGGTCGGCGGCGTCGTGGGCGCGGCCCCGCAGCAGTCGCAGATCGAGGACGCGCCGGCCTACGCGACCGCGGGCTACAAGAAGCCGCAGATGGCGCAGCCCAACTGCGTCCAGAACTCGGTCCGCCTGCCCCGTGAGCTGATGGGCTACATCTCCGGCCCGATCACCGTGAAGTTCGCGATCGGCCGCGACGGTCAGCCGTCCCGCTTCGAGGCGATGACGAACGTCCCCGACAAGCGGATCGGCGACGCGATCTGGAACGCGGTGCAGTCGTGCAAGTGGATCCCCGGCGCCGACGCGCAGGGGCGCCCCACCGCGATCTGGGTGATCCTCCCGCTCCGCTTCACGGCCGGCTGATCCGCAGCACGCGTCTTCCGTTCGAAGTCCTTCTGCCTCCAAGGAGAGTTTCATGTCGCTTCAGGTGATCCAGACGCTCCAGCAGCTGGCCTCGGCCCAGGCCACCCCCGAGGTCTCGTTCGACCTCCTGCACATGTGGAAGACGATGGGCCCGTTCGCGAAGTTCATCGCGGGCGTCCTGGCGGTGATGAGCATCTACTCGCTCGGCGTGATGGCCGAGCGCCTCGTGACCTTCGCCCGCGCGCAGAAGGCCTCCCGGCAGTTCGCCGCCGCGCTGCGCGACCTGCTCCCGGCCGCGAAGTTCGGCGAGGCGGTCGAGCTCTCCCGCAAGCTGAAGCGCGGCCACCTGCCGAAGGTGCTCGGCCTGGCGATCGAGGAGTACAGCCACGGCGTCGAGGCGCTGCGCACCCACGGGCCGCGCGACGTCGGCCAGTTCGACGTGATCGCGGCGGTGAACCGCGCGGTGGAGCGCAGCTCGCTCCGCACCGTGAACGACCTGCGCCGCGGCCTGGGCGCGCTCGCGACCGTCGGCTCGACCGCCCCGTTCGTCGGCCTCCTCGGCACCGTGGCCGGCATCATCACGGCGTTCCAGGCGATGGCCGCCACCGGCTCCGGCGGTCTCGGCTCGGTGTCCGCCGGCATCGCCGAGGCGCTCGTGACGACCGCGTTCGGCCTCCTCGTCGCCATCCCCGCGGTGATGATGTTCAACTACCTCACCAACCGCGTCGAGGACATGCAGGTGGACATCACCGACTCGGCCACCGAGCTGATGGACTTCTTCATGAAGGAAGGCCGCGGCGAGGCGAAGTAGCGCTCCCCCCGAGGCCCGCGAAGGAGACCTGACCGATGTCCATGGACGTTGGCGGCAAGGGGGTGAAGAGCGAGATCAACGTGACGCCGCTCGTCGACGTCGTGCTGGTGCTCCTCATCATCTTCATGGTCATCACCCCGATGCTCCAGCGCGGCAAGCCCGTCGTCCTCCCGGACGCGAAGCACGTCTCGGCGCTGAAGCAGGGCGGTGACCCGATCCTCGTGTCGGTGACGAAGGACGGGAAGATCTGGATCGACAAGGAGGAGGTCCAGAAGGCGGACCTCTCCCAGATGCTCACCATCGCGATGCAGATGCAGCCCGGCGCGCCGGTGCTGGTGAAGGGCGATCGCGACGTGACCTACAAGACGATCCGCGAGATGATCTTCGAGATCTCGAAGACCCACCTCATGGGCGTCTCCCTCGCCGCGTCCCAGATCAAGGACAAGGAGAAGTAGCCATGGCGATGGGGCTCGGGTCCAAGCGACCCGTCACCGACATCAACGTCACGCCGCTCATCGACGTCGTGCTCGTGCTCCTGATCATCTTCATGGTGCTCACGCCGCTCGCGGAGAAGCAGAAGTTCATCCGCGTCCCGGAGTACCAGCCGGAGATGCAGCCGGTCCCGCCCGACTCGGTGCCGCCGGACCAGACGGTCCTCACCGCGCTCGGCAACGGCAACGTCCTCCTGAACAAGCAGGAGATGACGATCAACGACGCCATGCAGCGGCTGCACGTCGCCTACGACGGGCGCCCGTCCAAGGTGATGTTCTTCAACGCCGAGGACTCCGTCCGCTACGAGCAGGCCGTCAAGGTGCTCGACGCCGCCCACGGCGCCGGCGTGAACACCATCGGCATGATGACCGACCCGCCGCTCACCGGCGGCGCGGCGCCCGAGCAGCAGTAGGGCGATCGCGGTCGAGAGGTTTCGCGGAGGGCCGGCCGGACGCCGGCCCTCTTCGTTTTCCGGCCCTGCGGCGCGGCGCGGCTCAGCGCGCCGCCGGCAGCCGGGCCAGTACCGCCTCGAGCTCGGCCGGGAGCGGGCTCTCCACCGCCACCCGGCCACCGCCGTCCGGATCGTCGAACGCGAGCCGCCACGCGTGCAGGAACTGCCGCTCGAGGCCGGCGAGCTCGGCCGCGGCGCCCCCGTACAGCGCGTCGCCGGCCACCGGGTGGCCGAGCAGCGCCAGGTGCGCGCGGATCTGGTGCATCACGCCGGTGACGATGCGGACGCGCAGCAGCGTGTGCCCCGCGAAGCGCCGCTCCGGCTCGTAGTGGGTCTCGGCCGGCCGCGGGCGCAGGCCGCGGGCCCGGAGCCGCTCCTCGGCCTCGGCGTCCGGCGCCGGCAGCACCCGGCCGCCGCGCTGCGCGAGCGGGACGGAGCAGACGCCGCCGGCCGGCACCCGCCCCACCGCCAGCGCCAGGTAGACCTTGTCCACCGTGTGCGCGCCGAGCTGCGCGTGCAGCGCCTCCCAGGCCTCCGGATCGCGCGCGAACAGCACGCAGCCGCTCGTCTCGAGGTCGAGCCGCTGCACCGCCCCGCCCTCGCGCGGCTCCGGCGACGCCCCGGCGCACTCGGGGTGGCGCGCCGCGACCGCGTTCGCGAGGGTGCCGCCCTCGCCCGGCGCGAGCGGGTGGACCGCCACGCCGGCGGGCTTGTCCACCACCAGGTACCGCGGCCGCTCCAGCAGCACCGCGAGGGGCGCGTCCGGCTCGGGCTCCGGGGGGCCGGCCGGCAGCTCCACGTCGAGCTCCACCAGCGCGCCCGGGGCGGCCGGGTCCGAGGCGCGGGCCCGGCGCCCCCGCACCCGGACCTCGCCCAGCGCGAAGGCGCGCTTCACCGCGGCGCGGCCCAGGCCGAGCGCGTCGGCGAGCGCCCGGTCGAGGCGACCGGAGGCAGTGAGCGGCAGGCGGATCTCGCGTCTCATGCTCTCGAGCAACCCTCTCGTGCGGGGCCTTCGGGGCGCCCTCGCCCCGGTGCGCCGGCGTCGCCACGTTGAAGGAAGGGGTGCGGCGCGGCGATGCCCCGCTTGGAGATACCGCCCCGCCGCGCCGGACGGCAAGGGCCCGGCGCGCCGCCGGGCGTTATGGAAGCCGCCCCGGCCCGGACGGCGGACCGACGGTGAAGGGAGCCCGGATGCCGAAGACCCTCACGCTGCCGGCCCGGCCGGAGGACGTGCGCGGGCTCGCCGCGGGCGACGAGGTGCTGCTCCGCGGCCGCATCGTCACCGGCCGCGAGGCGGCGCACCGCTACCTCGCGGCGCACGACGATCCGCAGGTCCGGCGCTGGACCGAGGGCGCGGTGCTCTACCACTGCGGGCCGGTGGTGGCGCGCGCGCCCGGCGGCGGCTGGCGCTTCGTCGCGGCCGGGCCGAGCGCCTCCGGCGGGCACGAGCCGTGGGAGGCGGAGGTGATCGCGCGCTACGGGCTCCGCGGCGTGCTGGGGAAGGGGGGCATGGGCCCGCGCACGCTCGCGGCGCTCCGCGCGCACGGCGCCGTGTACCTGCACGCCGCCGGCGGCCTGGCCGTGTCGCTGGCGCGCCACGTGACGCGGGTGCTGGACGTGGCCCGGCTCGACGCGCTGGGCGTCACCGAGGCGATCTGGCTCGCCGAGGTGGAGGACTTCCCGGCGGTGGTGACCATGGACGCGCACGGCGAGACGCTGCACGCGCCCGGCGCCGAGCCCGGGACGCCCGCGCCCGGCTAGCCCGCCGGCTGGCCGCGGCGGCGCGCGCCGGCGCGCATCCGGACCAGGCCGTAGAAGAGCTGCTTCTCGGTGTAGAGCCGCCGCCCCGAGTACTCGCCGGCGCGGAACGACCCGGGCCGCTCCAGCCACATCCGCGCGCGCACCACTCCTTGGTGGGCAAACGGCGCGACCACGTCCTCCGGCGCCTGCGCCAGGTAGGCGCGGAGCAGGGTGCGGATCTTGCGGTTGTAGCGGGCGCGCGGGAAGCGCGAGTGCCGGCGGCCGCGGTGCAGGGTGCCGTCGAAGCGGTTCGACGCGTGGTACAGCTCGTGGAGGATGGTGCCGATCCGCTCCTCGGGCGTGGAGGCCAGGAACCACAGCGGCCGCAGCGTCACCACATACAGGATCTTCCGCCCCTTGATGCGCACCAGGGGCTTCACCGCCCCGCCCTCCCCGGCCCGGCGGCGCGTCGCGCCGAAGTGCGCCGGCCGGATGGTGGCCCGCGAGCTGCGCCGGGCCTCGCCGGCCACCACCAGCACGCGCGACGCGCGCACGTGGCCGAGCTCGGGCATCCGGAGCGCGACGTCGCGGATCAGCCGCTTCACGGCACGTGTCATGTTGACCCGGCGCACCACCGCGGAGCATGTCCGACCTTCGTCCACTGGACAAGCGGCGACCCGCTACCGCGGCCGTAACACGCACGGGCGTCTTGTCCCGTCCCCCGGGGGCTCGTAGCATGCGCCGCCATGTTCCCGCTCCTCGCGGCCGCAGCCCTCCTCCTCGCCTTCGCATCCTGGATCCGGTTTCGCCGCCTGGAGCAGGCGCTCGTCGGCGAGCTGGCGGCGCTCACGGCCCGCGTGAAGGACCTCGCCGAGCGCGTGGACGCCGCCGAGGCCGACGTGGGCCACGCGGTCACGCAGACCGAGATCGCGGAGAGCCTGCTGCTCGACAAGGGCATCGCCGAGCCGGAGGAGCTGGAGGCGCTCCGCCGCCGGGTGGACGAGGACGACGCGCCGGCGCCGGCGTACCAGCCCGAGCGCGACGGCGCGCTGCACTAGGCGCGCGCCGCGCGCCTCCCTCCGCTAGCGCTTCGTGCGCTTCGCGCGCGGCGCCGGCCGGCGCGTCGCGGGGCGCTTCCCGTTCGCGGGCGGGCGCCTCCCGTTCGCGGGCGCGCGCTTCCCCTTCGCGAGCGGGCGCTTCCCCTTGGCAGGCGCGCGCTGCTCCCTCGCGGCCGCGCGCGGCCCCCTCGTCGGCGCGCGCCTTCCCTTCCCGGGCGCGCGCCTCGGCTCCGGCCGCTCCGCCCGCTCCGCCGCGGCGCCCGCGGGCGCCGGCTCGAAGCGGGGCCGCTCCGGGTGCCGCCGGTACGCGAGCACGGTCCGGCCCAGCACCTGCGCGACCTGGACGTCCTCGGCGAGGAGCCGGTCGGCGATCTCGAGGCGGTCCTCGGGGCTCTCCGTCCCGACCTTCATCTTGACCAGCTCGTGCGCGAGGAGCGCCTCGTCGAGCTGGCGGAGGACCGCCTCGGTGAGCCCGTCCTTGCCAACCTGGACCACCGGCGAGAGGTGGTGGCCGGCGGCGCGCAGCGCGCGCCGCAGCGGGGAGGACGGCATGAGGGCGCGCTTCTTCGGGTTCGTGGGTGCGGGCATGGTCGTCGGATCCTACTTGCGGAGGTACTTCAGCTCGCGGGCGAGGTCGGCGTTGTCCGGCGCGGCGGCGAGCCCGCGGCGCAGGTGGCGCTCGGCGAGCGCGAGGTCGCCGAGCACCTTCGCCATCTGGCCGAGGAACAGGTAGCCGGGCGCGCAACGCGGGTTCTTCTTCAGGCCCGCCTCGACCGCCGCGGCGCTCTGCGCCTGCTGGCGCTTCTTGTCGTCGGCCCGGAGGAACTCGCACCAGGCCTTCCAGATGCCGAACTCCGGCTCCTCCGGGTTGAGCTGGAGCGCCTCCAGGAACTTCGCGAGCGCCTCGTCGTAGCGGCGCGCCTTCACGAGCTGGGTCCCGGTCTGGAACAGGTTCTCGGCCTGCAGGATGCCCATCACGTCCACCTCGGGCGCCCCGCCGCTCTGCAGCTCCTGCAGGTACTGCGCGCGGCGGGCCTCGTCGCCGAGCTCGGCCCAGGCGGCGCTCACCCGCCCGAAGAGGTCGGCGCAGAGCTTCCGCACGTCGGCCGGCGCGTCGGTGGGGATGGCGTCGGGGTGGTAGAGCTTCGCGAGCTGGAAGTAGGCGACCTTCACCTGCGCGGCGGGCGCGTCCCGCTTCACCCCCAGCACCTGGAAGTGATCGGCGTCCTGCAGCGAGGCGAGCGTGGCGCGCAGCGCGGCCGGCTCGAGCGCGGTGGCGCGGCGCACCGCGGCCGGGGCCGGGGTGGTCCGCGGCGCCGGGGCGGCGGCGACGGGGGGCGGGCGCGGCGGCGGGGGCCGGGGCGCAGCCGCGGCGGGCGCGGCGGCCGGGGGTGGCACCGGCGTGGGCGTGGGACGTGGCGTGGGCGTGGGCGTCGCCGCGCGCGCGGGCGGCGGGGCCACGCCGGGCGCGGGCGCGCGAGCCCTCCGCGGCGCGCCGAAGGCGAGCAGGTCGAGCTCGCCGAGCAGCAGCGACAGCCGCAGCACCGCGGCCGCGTCGGCGGGGCTCGCCGCCGCGATCTCGGCCGGGCTCCGCTCGCCATCGACGAGCGCCGCCGCGCGCGCCTCCTGCGGCGTGAGGCGCAGGTCCTCGATCCGCACCCGCCCCGCCATCCGCGAGGCGGCGCGCTCCTCGCGATCGCCGAGCCGCCGCTTCACCGCGGGGAGCTCGAGCGCGCGGACCGCCGCGCACAGCGCCGCGAACGGCGGGCCGAGCGGGAACCCGGACGGCGGCGGCCCGACCCCCGGCTCCCAGGCCCAGGTGCCGTCCTCGACCGCGAGCGCCCGCGCCACCAGCGCCAGCCCGTGCTCGGCGAGCAGCGCGGCCACGTCGCCCGGCGGGACGAGCCGCGCCCCGACCAGCGCCGCGGCGAGGTCGCCGCCGGCGGCGGCGCGCGCCGCCTCGGCCTCGACGAGCTGCTCGGGCCGCAGCACGCCCTTGCGGAGCAGGAAGCGGCCCAGGTCGTCGGCCGGGTCGGAGGACGCGGCGTGCTCCACCGCGCCGCGGCGGAACACGAGCGCGTAGGAGCGGCCCTCCGGCGCCAGCGTGAGCCGGCCGCTCGCCCGCGTCGCGGCCGCGAGGCCGTAGAGGCGCAGCGCGGAGTCGGCGGCGAGCGCGCCCTGGTGCGCGAGCCCGGCCGCGATGGCCGCGTCGGCGCCGACCTCGCGCGCCGCGAGGCCGTAGGTCGGCGCGGGCGGCGGCGGGGGCGGCGGACGCGCCGCCGGGGCGGCCGCGCGCGGCACCGCGGGCGGGCGGTAGCCGTCCGGCACGCGCTCGAGCCGCGGCGGGCCGGCCGGGACGTCCGGCCGGGTCCGCGGGGGAGGCGTCTCGCCGGGGGGCTTCGGGGGTGCGTCGCTCACCGGGCGCTACAGTACCACCGTCTCCCGGTACTCGCCGTAGACCTCGCGCAGCGCGTCGGAGATCTCCCCGAGCGTGCACTCGGCCTTCACGGCGGCGAGGATGAGCGGCATGAGGTTGTCGGTGCCGCGGGCGCCGGCGCGCACCGCGTCGAGCGCCGCGCGCGCGGCCGGGGCGCTGCGGGAGGCGCGGAGCGCCTTCAGCCGCTCGACCTGCTGCGCCTCCAGCGCCGGATCGACCTTCATCACCGGCACCGGCGGGTCGTCGGACTTGAACGCGTTCACGCCCACCACCACCTGCTCCCTCGCCTCCACCTGGCGCTGCCAGGCGTAGGCGGCCTCCTGGATCTCGCGCTGCACGTAGCCCTTCGAGATCGCGTGGACCATGCCGCCCAGCTCGTCGATCTTCTGGATGTACGCCTGGGCCCGCCCCTCGATCTCGTCGGTCATGGCCTCGATGGCCCAGCTGCCGCCGAGCGGGTCGATCACGTCGGCGACGCCCGACTCGTTCGCGATGATCTGCTGCGTGCGGAGCGCGATGCGCACCGAGTCCTCGGTGGGCAGCCCGAGCGCCTCGTCGCGCGAGTTGGTGTGCAGCGACTGCGTGCCGCCCAGCACCGCCGCCAGCGCCTGGAGGGTGACGCGCACGATGTTGTTGTCCGGCTGCTGCGCGGTGAGCATGGAGCCGGCGGTCTGGGTGTGGAACCGCAGCATCCACGAGCGCGGGTCCTTCGCGTGGAACCGCTCCTTCATGATGCGCGCCCACAGCCGGCGGGCGGCGCGGAACTTCGCCACCTCCTCCAGCAGGTCGTTGTGCGCGTTGAAGAAGAAGGACAGGCGCCCCGCGAACGCGTCCACGTCGAGGCCCGCCTTCACCGCCGCGTCCACGTACTGGATGCCGTCGGCGAGCGTGAACGCGACCTCCTGGACCGCGGTCGAGCCGGCCTCGCGGATGTGGTAGCCGGAGATGGAGATCGGGTTCCAGCGCGGCATCACCTTCGCGGTGTACGCGAAGATGTCGGTGATGATCCGGAGCGAGGGCTCCGGCGGGTAGATGTACGTCCCGCGCGCCGCGTACTCCTTCAGGATGTCGTTCTGGATGGTGCCCTGCAGCACCGCCGGCGCGGCCCCCTGCTTCTCGCCCACCGCCTGGTACATCGCGAGCAGCATCCCGGCGGTCGCGTTGATGGTCATCGAGGTGGAGACCTCGCCGAGCGGGATCCGGTCGAACAGCACCTCCATGTCGCGGATCGAGTCGATGGCCACGCCCACCTTGCCCACCTCGCCCCGCGCGCGGGGGTGGTCGGAGTCGCGGCCCATCTGCGTGGGCAGGTCGAACGCGACCGAGAGGCCGGTCTGGCCGGACTCGAGCAGGTAGCGGTAGCGCTTGTTCGACTCCTCGGCGGTGCCGAACCCGGCGTACTGCCGCATGGTCCAGAAGCGGCCGCGGTACATGGTCGGCTGCACGCCGCGGGTGAACGGGTACTCGCCGGGCAGGCCCAGCCGCTCCTCCAGGCCGGGGCGCACGTCGCCGGCGCCGTACACCGGCTCCTCGCGGATGCCGCTGCTCGTCTCGAAGCGCGGGCGCCGCTCGGGCCCCTTCTTCACCGCCTTCGCGTAGGTCCCCTCGAGCCACCGCTGCTTCTTCTCGTCCGCCATGTGTTCACCGTGGGTGGAGCACGGCGCGCCCGTCACGGGGGGCGCCGGTTGGAAGTGGGAGGCGCGGCGCCGCTACTCCACCGCGCAGAGCAACGCGCTGCCCTCGACCGCCTGGCCCTCGACGACGCGAACCTCGACCACCTTGCCGTCCTTCGGGCTCCTCATCTCGTTCTCCATCTTCATCGCCTCGACGACCACCAGCGGCTGGCCGGCCCGCACCGCGTCGCCCGGCGCCACCAGCACCTTCACCACCCGCCCCGGCATCGGCGCGGTCACCGCCCGCCGGCCCTCCACGCTCGCGCGCGGCGAGGCCCGCCGCATGCGCAGCTTCCGCTCGTCGAGGAGCTCGAGCGGGAACACCGACCCGTCCACCTGCACGTGCACCTTCGCGCCGCGGTCGTCGAGCATGGCCGAGTAGCTGCGCGTGTCCACGAGCAGCGACAGCGTGCCGTAGTCGTGCGCGTACGCGTCCACCCGGTGCACCTCGTCCCCGACGCGCACCTCGTACTGCCCGGTGGCGAGCCGCGTGACCCCCACCGTCACCTCGCGCTTGCCGCCGTCGAGCAGCGCCACGTAGGTCTTCATCGGCCGCCCCCGCGCAGCGCCCGCAGCCGGCCCGCGCGCGCCCAGCCGGAGCGCGCCGCGCCCTGCCCGGCCCGGGCCGCGTGCGCCTCGGCCGCGTCGCGCTCGCGCTTGAACGCGGCCACCGCCGCCGCGACCAGCGCCACCCGCTCCAGCGAGGGGTCCGGCGGCCGGACGAGCGCCTTGGCGTTGCGGGCGCAGAAGCCGGTGTCGTAGTCGCCGGAGCGGAACTCGGGGTGGTCGAGCGCGGCCGCCAGCCAGCCCAGGTTCGTGCCGATCCCGTGCACCACGTACTCGCCCAGCGCGCGGATGAGCCGGTCGATGGCCTGCGGGCGGGTCGGCGCCCAGGCGACCAGCTTCGAGATCATCGGGTCGTACCACTGCGGCACCACCCAGCCCGCGTACACGCCGGAGTCGTCGCGGATCCCCGGGCCGCCCGGCACGCGCAGGTAGGTGATCTTGCCCGGCTGCGGGAGGAACCCGCGGGCCGGGTCCTCGGCGTACACGCGCGCCTCGATGGCGTGGCCGCGCCGCTGCACCTGCTCCTGCGCCAGGATCGGCTCGCCGCGCGCCACCTCGAGCTGCATGCGCACCAGGTCGAGCCCGGTGACCATCTCGGTGACCGGGTGCTCCACCTGGAGCCGGGTGTTCATCTCGAGGAAGTAGAAGTTGCGGTGCGCGTCCACCAGCAGCTCGACCGTGCCGGCGCCCACGTACCCGACGGCGCGCGCGGCCCGGACGGCCACCTCGCCCATGGCCTCGCGCAGCCGGTCGTCGAGCACGACGCTGGGCGTCTCCTCGATCACCTTCTGCTGGCGCCGCTGCACCGAGCACTCGCGCTCGCCCAGCCACACGCAGTTGCCGTGCTGGTCGGCGAAGACCTGGATCTCGACGTGGCGCGGCTTCTCCAGGAACTTCTCGAGGTAGAGCCGGTCGTCGCCGAACGCGGCCGTCGCCTCGCGCCGCGCCGACTGCCACAGCGCGGCGAAGTCCTCGGCGCGGTCGCACTTCTTCATGCCCTTGCCGCCGCCGCCCGCGGCCGCCTTGATCATCACCGGGAAGCCGATCCGCTCCGCGAACGCGCGCGCCTCGGCCTCCTCGGCGAACGGCTCCTCCGAGCCGGGCACCACCGGCACCCCGGCGGCGGCCATGTTGCGCCGCGCGGTGGTCTTCACGCCCATCGCGTCCATCGCCGCGGCGGGCGGACCGATGAGCGCGATGCCGGCCCGGTCGAGCGCGCGGGCCAGCTCGGCGTTCTCGGAGAGGAAGCCGTAGCCGGGGTGCACCGCGTCGGCGCCGGTGCGCCGGCAGGCGTCCAGGATCCGCTCGATGGAGAGGTAGCTCTCGCGCGCCGGCGCGGGGCCGATGAACACCGCCTCGTCGGCCTTGCGGACGTGGAGCGCGCCGCGATCCGCCTCGGAGTAGACCGCCACCGTGGGGATCCGCATCTCGCGGCAGGTGCGCATCACGCGCACCGCGATCTCGCCGCGGTTCGCGACCAGCACCTTCTCGATGGGTCTCGTCGGGCTCATGCGCGGAACCGTCGGGGCGGGCCGCGGCGGGGCGCCCGGCCGCCCCGGGGTCCGCCACGATAGCCGCCCGGACCTGCGCGGTAAAGCGCGGGCCCGCCGCCGGACCGGGGCCGCGACGGCGCCCCGCGGCGCCGGGCGGGGCACCGGCGGCGCTGCCCCGATCGGCCTGTGCCGGGGGGTTCCGCGCCGGGCGGACCGCCCCCAGGATGCCCCTCATGGCCCCGCACGACGCGCCCGGTCACGAGGCGGTCCAGGCGGCGCCTGCGCCGGGCCGGGTGGACGTGCTGAGCGCCCTCGACCGGCTGCTCGCGATCGAGCCCGAGGAGCACGCGCTGCGCCGGATCGTCTCGGCGCTGGCCGACGCGGTGCCGGCGGTGGTCGCCGCGGCGCTGCTCGTGCCCGACGACGAGGGACGGCTCGCGATCGCGGCGGAGGTCGGGGGCGAGGGGCGCCCGCCCGCGCCGGCGGACGGCGGGGCCGCGCTCGCGGCGGGCGCACCGTGGGTGCGGGCCGATCCGGGCTGGCCGCTCCCCGCGGGCGCGCGCGCCGGCGCGGCGGCGGCCGCGGGCGGCGGCGCGCTCCTGGTGATGGGCACGCGCGGCGAGGGCGGCTTCGAGCCCGGGGCGCTGGCGCTGCTCCGCCTGGCGGCGGACCGGGCCGGGCTGGCGCTGGAGCGCGGGCGCCTGCGCCGCGCGCGCGAGTCGGCCGAGGAGGCCGCGCGGCGCGCGCTCGCGGAGGTGGACTCGCGCCGGCGCGCGGTGGACTACATCCTCGGCATCGTCGGGCACGACCTGCGCAACCCGCTCGGCGCCGTCCACATGTCCGCCGCGCTCCTGCAGAAGCGCGGCGGGCTGGAGGGCTGGCAGGCGCGCGCGATCGAGCGGATGCGCAGCTCGGCCGGGCGCATGGCGCGGATCATCGCCGACCTGCTCTCGTACACGCGCACCCGGCTCGGCAACGGCATGCCCATCGACCGGCGGCCGGCGCGCCTCGACGAGATCGCGCGCCGCCCGGTGGACGAGCTCGGCGCGGTGAACCCGGGGCGCGAGATCACCGTCGCGGTCGCGGGCGACCTGTCCGGCAGCTGGGACCCGGATCGGCTGGAGCAGGTGATCTCGAACCTGGTCTCGAACGCGGTGGACCACGGCGATCCCGACTCGCCGGTGCGGGTGGAGCTCTCGGGCGAGCCGGACGCGTGCGTGCTCCGGGTGCGCAACACCGGGCCGCCGGTGCCGCCGGAGGTGCTCGAGCACCTGTTCGAGCCGTTCTCGCGCCCGCCGGACGAGAAGAGCCGCAAGGGCTCGGGCCTGGGGCTCGGGCTCTACATCTCGCGGGAGATCGTGCGCGGCCACGGCGGCGAGATCTCGATCGCCTCGGACGGCGAGACCGTGATCACGGCGCGGCTTCCTCGATCGCCGACCCCGGCTCCCTGACGCCGCGCCACAGCTCGGCGAGGTCCGGCGGGAGCCGGTCCGCGAGGTCGCGCGCGGCCGGGCCCATCACCTCGTGCAGCGCCGCGAGCACCGCGAGCACGTAGGCGGCCGCCTGCCGCGGCGGGCGCTGCAGGAGCCGCGCGACCTCGGCCAGGTACTCGGCGCCGGTGGCCGGCGCGCGCACCGGCGCGTTCAGGTTCCACTCCGCCTCGGCGAGCTCGCGCGCGAAGCGCCGGGGCAGGTGGGCGAGGATCCCCGAGAGCGCCGGGCCCTCGAGCGCGCCGCGCAGCGGGGCCAGCACCGCCAGCAGCACCTTGCGCGTCCGGGCCTCGGAGCCGAGCCGCGCCTCGAGCCGCTCCAGCAGCTCGCCCTCCCCGCGCGCCGGGATCTCCACCCAGTCCGCGCGTCCGTCGAGCTCGTCCGGGCCGATCGCGCCGGGCGTGCGCGCGCCCACCCCGCCGGCCACCTCGTACGTGTGCGAGATCATCCCGCCAACATGCTGCCCGCGCCGCGCGCGGGCAGCGCCTGCGCGGGGCGCGGGCCGGGCGGCGTCTCCCAGGACCTGCGGGGGACCTACGCGCCAGGCCGGTGCTCCGGCGGGAGCGCGGCGGCGATCGCCTCGCGGACCGCGTCGCGCAGCGCGGCCGGGCTCTCGAAGGACGACGGGTGGATCGGGTCGAGCACGCGCACCTCGGCGCGCATGCGCTGGCGGAGCACCACCCCGTGCTTGGGCAGCGCCTCGGAGGTGCCGCTCACGGCGATGGGGATGACCGGGACGTTCGCGTCCACGGCCAGCCGGAACGCGCCGTCCTTGAACGCCTGCAGCCGCCCGTCCGGCGAGCGCGTGCCCTCGGGGAAGATCATCACCGGCGCGCCGCGCGCGAGGTGGGCGCGGCAGTGGGCCATCATCTTCCGCACCGACTCGCGGTCGCCGCGCCAGACCGGCACGCAGTCGTTCAGCCACATGTTCCAGCCCACGAACGGCACGCGGAACAGCTCCGCCTTCGACACCCACTTGAACGGCCGGAACACGCCGTACAGCACCAGGATGTCGAGCATGGAGAGGTGGTTCGCGACCAGCACCGCGGCGCCGTTCCAGGGCAGCTTCTCGCGGCCGACCACGCGCGAGCGCCACAGCGGGTTCACCACGACGTAGAACGACGCCCACGCGCACGACCAGAGCTGGAGCGCCACCCGGCGCGGATCGAACGGCGCGGTGAGCACGAAGACGACGAGCGCCACCGCGAACAGGAACGGGAGCGTGAGGACGAAGAAGATCCAGTAGACGAAGGAGAAGACGGCCAGCATCGCGGGCGCATCCTCGCCCCGGACTGGCCATCCCGCAAGGGTGTGCTGGGCGGCGACACGAGCGCGGCACAGGTGAGGCAGCGCGCGGCGCAGCCGCGCCCGCGAGGTCACGGGACCCGCGCAGCAAGGTGGGGCCCCGCGGAGCTCCGCTCCGTGGGGCGGGGCGCAGCCCCGTGAGATGGCTCACGGCGCCACGTTCGCGGCGGGCGTGCGGCCCAGGGCCTCCAGCACGCGGTACAGCCCGAACTTCGGCAGGCGCATGTAGCCCGCCCACGCGGCCGCCGCGAGCAGCCCGTCGGCGAGCCAGTCCGACAGCCACTCCGCCGCGAAGCGCGCGTCGCGCTGCTTCAGCCCGGCGCCGCTCTCGCGGGCCCAGCGGCGGTTGTAGCGCTCGTGCACGCCCACCGGCGGCGCGAGCACGAGCGGCAGGCCCAGCGCGCCGTAGAACGTGAGCTCGGAGGGCTTCGTCCAGAGCACGTCGGTGCGCGCGAGCAGCGCGTTGAACCGGGCGTAGTACTCGCCGAACGAGGGCGCGCGCAGGATCTCCACCGCGCCGCCGAGGAGCGGCTCCAGCCCGGCGCGCCGCAGCGCCTCGCGGAAGCGCGCCTCCACCTCCGGGCGCGTGCCGGCGACGAGCGCGAGGCGCATCGCGCCCGACTCGAGCGCGGGCCGGAGGCCGGGCAGGAACGCGTCCGCCATCGCCGCCTGCGCGCCCGCGCCGCCCACCGCGAAGGTGAGCTGCGCCGGCTTCCCCTCCTCCTCGCGCGGCAGCGCGCCCAGGAACACCGCCAGCTCCTCGGGCATGGAGCGGCGGAACTCGCCGGTGGGATCGAGGCGCACCAGGCGCGCGGCCAGGTTGCGCTTCAGCACCGGCAGCGACGGGCCGCCCAGGAGCGCGTCCGGGAGCGGGAAGCCGGTGAACGTGATCCGGTGCGCGGGCACGCCGTAGGCGAGCAGGCGGCGCGCCGCCCGGCGGGTGGGGACGAGGTACTGGATGCGGGTGCGGGCGGGCTCGAGCGGCGCCCAGATCCGGTTCAGGTCGGTGTCGGTCGCGACGCAGTACACCCGCTCGATCCCGGCCCGGTCGGCGACGACGGCGGGCGAGTAGAACGTGGTGAGGAGCGGCGCGCCCTCGGCGCGGAGCCGCGCCACCAGCCCGGCGCCCAGGGCGCCGCGCGCCAGCCGCTCCAGCGCCCGCACGCCGCGGGTGGGCGCGGAGAGGTCGCGGCGCGGGTGGAGCCGCGGGATGTCGGTGATGGAGTCGAGCGCCCAGGCGAGCGGCCGCCCGGCCACCGGCACCTGCGAGAGCCGCGAGATCGCCTCGTAGCCCCGGCGCACCCGCTGCCAGAGCCGCTCCTCCTCCGGCCCGGCCACCGGGGCGCGATCGACCTTCAGCACCTCGGTGCCGAGCGCGTCGGCGAGCGCGCTGGCGGCGCGGAGGTGCCCGTAGCCCATGTCCACGGCGACGACGAGCGGGGCGGGGCTGGGCGCTGGGGCGGTGGTCATGGCGCGGCGCGCCGAGCCTACCGCAGTTCGCCGCGGTGCGTGATCCGGTGGCACCGCGCGCGGGGCGCGACCCCCGGGTGCGCGCCGGGGGACCGATTCACCAATCGGCGAGACGGAGCGTCCGAGCCGCGCCGCGCCAGCGCGCCGCGTCGGCGCAGCGGTGACATGCGCGTGACACGGCGGGCGTACCTTCCGCCTCCTTCGCGCCCCTCCTCCCTCCGGGCGCGGTGGAGCCGACATGACCGCCGACGCGACCCCCGTTCACACCGAGGAAACCGCCGCGCCGTTCCCGCGCCTCGACCGCGCGGCGATCGAAGCGCTCGTGCGCGCCGGCAAGCGCCTGCTGGTGCAGGGCGGGATGGGCATCCACGCCTCCGACGGCCTCGCCGGCAAGGTGGCGCGCCACCGCGGCGACCGGCTGGTGGGCGTCGGCACCATCTCGGCGGTGCTGAAGACCCCCGAGCAGCTCCGCGCCGAGATCCGCCGCGCGCGGGCCGAGGCGCCGGGCGGCTTCGTGGGCGTCAACCTCATGGCCGCCATCAACAAGGACGACTTCGAGGCGCTGGCGCGGGTGTCGATCGAGGAGAAGGTGTCCTTCCTCGTGCAGGGCGCCGGCATCTCGCGCGAGATCGTGCGCTGGTGCCGCGAGGGCGGCGTGCCGTTCTGCGGCATCGTCTCCTCCGGGCGGCTCGCGGCCATGTACGAGAAGTGGGGCGCGGACTTCGTGGTGGCGGAGGGCGCCGAGGCGGGCGGCCACATCGGCGACATCGGCCACCCGCTGCCCACGCTGGTGGACGAGGTGATCGCGGCGACGTCGCTGCCGGTGATCGCGGCCGGCGGCGTGGACGCGTCCGACGTCTCGCGCTTCCTCGCGGCCGGCGCGGCCGGCGTGCAGATGGCGACCCGCTTCCTCGCGTGCTCGGACGGCGACGTCCACCCGGCCTTCAAGCAGATGCACCTCGCCAAGCGCGAGGACGACGTGGTGATCATCACGAGCTGCGTGAAGGGCATGAAGGCGCGCGCGGTGCGCAACGCGTTCACCGAGCGGCTCGCCCGCGGCGAGGCGGTGCCGCCGCGCTCCAAGCTCTGGTGGTTCGGCAAGGACGGCTACCGCGGGCGGCGGGGCTCCTGCATCCAGTGCCTGGGCGAGGGGCTCTGCAAGGCCCGCGCGTCCGGCTTCAAGGAGAGCTTCTGCATCACCGACGCGCTGCTCGAGGCGGCGGTGCACGGCGACACCGAGGCCGGGCTCTTCTACACGGGGCAGAGCATCACCCGGATCGGGGAACGGGACGCGGGGCAGCTGCCGAGCGCTGGGGAGATCCTCGCCGATCTGGAGCTGCGGCTGGCCGGGGAGGCGCGGCCTTCCGACGCAGGGCCGCAGGCCCGGCCGGACGCGGTGGGCGCGGCCGCCTGAGCGGCCGCCCGACGTTCACTGTCAGGAACCCCCGCTCGGGACGACATCTCGACGGACGAATAAATTTCGGATACACAAAATTTCGTCCACCGTCTGCTCGGTTGGATCGAACGTCATCCCAGGCGGATCGAATCGAAGAAAAGAGAAGTGCATGGCGACCGGTACCGTGAAGTGGTTCAACGACGCGAAGGGCTTCGGCTTCATCACCCAGGACGACGGTGGCGAGGACGTGTTCTGCCACTACAGCGCGATCTCGGGCGACGGCTTCAAGAGCCTGGCCGAGGGGCAGAAGGTGGAGTTCGACGTGGTGAAGGGGCCGAAGGGCCTCCAGGCCGCGAACGTCCGCAAGGTGTAGTCGGGCGCTCTCTCCGCGCCGCACGGGCCCGGTCTCCTCGCCAGAGGGGCCGGGCCCGCGACGTTTCAGCGCCCGCGGCGCACCGGGCGGGCGCGCGCCCCGCGGCCCGCGGCGGGGGCGAGCGGAGGGGCGCGCGTCGATTGCCCGCGCGCCGCCCCCGCCGCACCGTGCCGTCGGGAGGCTTCCGATGCCGATGCGCACGCACGAGCTGCACCCGTCGATCGTCCACGCGCCGCTGGCGCTCCTGCCGGCGGCCGCCATCGCGGACCTCGTGGCGACCGCGCGGCCGCGCGACCGGGGCCTCGACGCGGTCGGGCGCACGCTGTGGTGGTCCGCGGCGGCGGGCGGGCTCGCCGCCGGGCTCGCCGGGATGGCCGCGTCGCAGGAGATCGAGGTCCGCAGCGAGCACGCCCGCGACGCCATGTTCCTGCACGGCATCGGCAACCTCGGCCTGGTGCTCGCCGCGTTCGGCGTCGCGGCCTGGCGCAGCCGGAACCGGGCGTGCCTCACCACCGCGCTCACCGGGCTGGCCGCGACCGCGGCCGCGGGCTACACCGCCTACCTGGGCGGCGAGCTCGTCTACGGCCACGGCGCCGGCGTGCGGGCCATGGGCGGCGCCGCGAGCGAGGCGCCGCCGCTGTTTTCGGCCGAGGCGCCCGGCCGGCTCGCCCGCGACGCGGTCCGCGGCCTGCGCTGGCTGCTCTCGCGCGGCGCGCGCGCCGTCACCGGCCGCGAGCGGGTGGACCGCACCGCGCTCGGCCCGCTCGCCGAGGCCGGCACCGGCGCCGAGCCGCCGCCGCCCGGCGCGCGCACCGACGGCGGGCTGGGCGCCTCGCCGATGTGAGCGCTCGTCCTTGGCGTCCCTCGACTCCGCGCGGCCCCACGGCCGCGGCCCGCTCACCCTGAGCGTAGGCGTGCCGGAGGCACGCCGGCGTCGAAGGGTCGGGATGAGCGAGCGAGCCGAAGGCTCGCCGGAGTCGAAGGGTCACCCTGAGCGTCCCTCGACTCCCCGCGGCCCCACGGCCGCGGCCCGCTCACCCTGAGCGTCCCTCGACTCCGCGCGGCCCCACGGGGCCGCGCTACGCTCGGGATGAGCGAGCGAGCCGAAGGCTCGCCGGAGTCGAAGGGCCGGGATGAGCGAGCGAGCCGGAGTCGAAGGGCTACAGCGGGATGTTCCCGTGCTTCTTCGCCGGGAGCTCCTGGCGCTTCGTGCGCAGCATCTCCAGCGCGCGGATCACCTTGGGCCGCGTGTCCTCGGGGCGGATCACCTCGTCCACGTAGCCGAGCTCGGCGGCCTTGTACGGGCTCGCGAAGCGGTCGCGGTACTCCTGCACCAGGCGCGCGCGCTCGGCGACCGGGTCCTTCGCCGCGAGCAGCTCCTTGCGGAAGATGACGTTCACCGCGCCCTCCGGGCCCATCACCGCGATCTCGGCGCCGGGCCAGGCCAGGTTCACGTCGGCGCGGATGTGCTTCGAGGCCATCACGTCGTAGGCGCCGCCGTACGCCTTGCGCGTGATGACGGTGATCTTCGGCACCGTCGCCTCGGCGTAGGCGTAGAGCAGCTTCGCGCCGTGGACGATGATCCCGTTCCACTCCTGGTCGGTGCCCGGCAGGAAGCCGGGCACGTCCACGAACGTGAGCAGCGGGACGTTGAACGCGTCGCAGAAGCGCACGAAGCGCGCGGCCTTCACCGAGGCGTCGATGTCGAGCACGCCGGCCAGCACCGCCGGCTGGTTCGCCACCACGCCCACCGGCCGGCCGTTCAGCCGCGCGAAGCCGATCACGATGTTCGGCGCGAACTGCTCGGCCACCTCGAAGAAGTGCCGGTCGTCGGCCACCGCGCGGACGACCTCCTTCATGTCGTACGCCTTGCCCGGGTTCTCCGGCGCGATGGTCTTCAGGAGCTCGTCGCGGCGGCCCGGGTCGTCGGCGCAGGGCTGGACCGGCGGGTCGTCCACGTTGTTGAGCGGCAGGAACGAGAGCAGCTCGCGCACCGCGCGCAGCGCGGCCTCCTCGGTGTCGAGCGCGAAGTGCGCCACGCCGGAGCGGGTGGCGTGCGTGCGCGCGCCGCCCAGGTCCTCCTTCGTCACCTCGGCGTGCGTCACCGCCCGGATCACGTCCGGGCCGGTGATGAACATGTACGAGGTGTCCTTCACCATGAAGATGAAGTCGGTGATGGCCGGGCTGTAGACCGCGCCGCCGGCGCACGGCCCCATGATCACCGAGAGCTGCGGGATGACGCCCGACGCGAGCGTGTTGCGCAGGAAGATCTCGGCGTAGCCCGCCAGCGACACCACGCCCTCCTGGATGCGCGCGCCGCCGGAGTCGTTGAGGCCGACCACCGGGCAGCCCACCTCCATGGCGCGGTCCATCACCTTGCAGATCTTCTCGGCCACCGCGCCGGAGATCGACCCGCCGAACACGGTGAAGTCCTGCGCGAACACGAAGACCTGCCGACCCTCCACCAGGCCGTAGCCGGTGACCACGCCGTCGCCCAGCACCTTGTGCTCGGCCATGCCGAACTCGGCGCAGCGGTGGGTCTTGAAGCGATCCATCTCGACGAACGTGCCGGGGTCGAGGAACGCGTCGATGCGCTCGCGGGCGGTGAGCTTGCCCTCGCGGTGCTGCCGCGCCACCCGCTCGTCCCCGCCGCCCTTCTCGGCCTCGGCGTCGAGCCGGTCGAGGAGCGCCCTGCGCGGATCGGGATCGGAATGGGGCATGTGCGCACCTCGCGCCGACGCTTCGGCCGGTGTCTAGCCGTGGGGCTCGGAGGATAGGCGCCGCGATCCGCGGGGCGCAAGGATTCGCGCGCCGGCGCGTCACCCGGGCGGGCGCGACGAGGTCCGGGGCGGGGCGGGAGCGCCTACAGCACCAGGCCGGAGCGCGCCCACCAGCCGGCCCAGAGCCGCGCGGCCGCCTCGCGCTCGGCGGCGGGCGCGTCCACCTGGTAGCTCACCGGCGGCGGGGCGGCGCGGGCCAGCTCCTCGGCGGCCGCGGCGCGCACCTCGCGCTCGGCGCTGGTCAGCCCGGACAGCAGCCACTCGGCGCGGCCGCGCCCGCGGTTCTGCTTCCACCAGGCCAGCCAGCGCCGCGGGTCGGTGCCGAGCCGCTGCAGGGTGATCTCGGCGAGCGCCGCGGCGGCGGCCTCGGCCGGCTCGCGCTCCGAGCTCTCCAGCACCTGGACCAGGAGCGGCACCGACTCGGCGTCGCGCAGCGCGCCGAGCGCCCGGGCGGCGAACGTGGTCCGCGCGGCCACCCCGGAGAGCAGCGCGCGGCGGAGCTTCTCCGGGACCGCGCGCATCTCGGGGTGGCGGCGGTGCGCCGCGAGCGCGGCGATGGCGGCGCCGGCGACGCGCGGGTCCGCGTCGAGCACCCGCTCCGCGAGCGCCGGGAAGGTGGACGGGTCGCCCGCCGCGCCGAGCACCGTGGCCGCGATGCGCCGCCGGACCGGGTCGCGGTCGCGGAGCACCTCCACCATGGCCGGCACCGCCGCAGGGCCGAGCGCCGCGAGCGCCGCGGCGAGCGGGCCGAGCGCGGTGGGCGAGGCGCCGTCGTCGTCGGACTCGATCGGCCCGGGCAGGCGCGCCCACACCACCGGGAGCGCCGCCTCCGGGAACGCCGCCAGGCGGGCGAGCCCGGCGATCCGGTCGAGCGAGCCGGGGTCGGTCTCGAGCAGCGCGGTGACCTCCGCCTCCGGATCGAACCGCACCGCGCCCGAGGGCGGCGCCGCCGCCCCGAGCTCCTCCTCGAAGAGGTCGATGTCCACCTCGAGATCCGCGAGCGCGGCGGCGGGCTCGTGCGCCTGCCACGGCTCGGCGGACGGCGCCGCAACGGGCGCCGGGGTGGGCCTGGGCGGCGCGGCGGCGCGGGCTGGCGACGGCGACGGCACCGGGACGGGCGCGGCCTCCGGCGGCGGCGGGGCCGGCGGGGCGGCGGGGGCCTCGCCGGCGGCGGCGCCGCGGGCGCGCTTGCGCGCCTGGATGACGCGCTCGAGCGCCGGGGCCAGGCCCGCCAGGAACAGCACCAGGTCGGCGAGGCGGCGCGGCGAGACCGCCGCCGGGCCGTTGTCGGCGTAGAGCAGGCAGGCGGTGCGCTGGCGCAGCACCACCGGGTGGACGAGCACGGTGCGCGGCGTCCCGCGCCCCAGGCCGTCGAGGATGGCGCGGTTCCCGTCCGGCTCGGGCGAGATGGGCCCGAGGTGCGGCGCGTGGGTCTCGATGGCGGTGTGGAACACGCCCGGATCGCTCGTGTAGATGGCGACCGAGCGGCACAGCGCGCGCGCGTCCTCGCCCTCCTCCTCGCCGAGCGCGTCGTGGCCCGCCACCGCGTCGCGCGAGACCGCGAACACCGCCGCGAACGCGAAGAACTCGCGCGCGTAGCGCAGCACGACGCGCAGCACCTCGTCGCGCTCCGACGCGGCGGCGAGCGCGGCCTGCGCCTCCGCCCGCGTCCAGCGGCCCGGCGCGCCGGGGGCGGGCGCAGGAGGCGGCGCGGCCGTCTCGCCCATGCGCCGCGGCGCGGGGCGGGGGGCAGGCTCCGGCGGCGACTCGGCGCGCTCACCGCGAGGCGCCCCCGGAGCGTCCGCTGGTCCCGAGCCCGCCGAGGGACGCGCGGACGGAGCGGGATGGGCGGCGCCGGCCGGCGCGGGCGACGGGGTCGCGGGCGGCGCGTCGAGGAAGGAGAAGTCCGCCGACTCGAGCACCTGCGCCACCGCGGCCGCGAGCGGCTCGAGCGGCGCCGCGTCGTCGAAGGCCGCGGCCGCCGGCCCCGAGCTCGCCGGCGCGGGCGGCGCGGGATCGGGTTCCGGCGTCGGCGGCGCGTCCGGCTCCGGCGCGTCCGCGTCCGGCGCGGCGACGGCCGGCTCCGGCGAGGCCGCCTCCTCGCCCGGGGTCGCGGCCGCGGCGCCGCCCGCCGCGAGCGCGGCGAGCCGCGGCGGGAGCGCGCCGCCGTACAGGCGGTGGATGAGCGCGCGCACCCGCCACTCCGGCCCGACGTGCGGGGTGAGGTGCAGCGAGAGCATGAAGCTGATCTCGTCGAGCAGCGCCAGGTCCACCGGGTGGGTGGCGACGAGCGAGAGCTCCCGGCCGTCGAGCGCGAACGGCGCGAGGCCGTGGCGCTCGGCGACGCGCGAGGGGAACACCCGCCGCGCCCGCGCGTCGGAGGCGTCCCACGCCCAGTCCGGCGCGGCCGGGAGGCCGCTGGCGCGCTCCAGCGCGCGGAGGACCACGTCCTCGCCGGCGAGGCCCAGCTCGAGCAGCGCGGTGTCGAGCGCGCCGCCGGCCTCGGCCTGGCGCGCGGCCGCGCGCTCCGCCGCGGCGGCGGGGATCGCGCCCTCCTCCACCAAGAGCTGCGCCAGGTCCCTCCGCACGGGACGGTTCTAGGGGGTTCGCGGTGTGGGGGTCAAGGCGCCTCGACCACCCAGGTGCCCGCCGCCAGGTCGTGCAGCGACCGTCCGCTGCGCGTGAACAGCGCCGCGAGCAGCCCCAGCCCGAGCAGCAGCGCCGACGCGGCGGACAGCGCCGCCCGCGCCGCGCTGCGCGCCAGCGTCGGGCGCCGGCCGTCCGGGCCGACCACCCGCAGCCCGAGCGCGAGCTTGCCCAGGGTGGCGCCCGCGAGCGCGTGGCCCAGCGTCTGGTACACGAGGCCCAGGATCACCGCGCCCGCCGCGAGCGGGAGCGCGAGGGCGCCGCCGTCGCGGAGCGCCAGGTCGAGCGCGTGCGCCGGGCCGGACGGCTCGCCGGGCGCGAGCGGCACCGCGCCGGCGATGGCCTGCAGCGCCCAGATCGCGAGCGCCGCGAAGGGCAGGACGTCGATGGCCCACGAGGCGGCGCGCCGCCAGGTGGCCGGGCGCCGCAGGTGGACCTCGACCGCGTCCACGTCCACGTCGATCGGGTCGATCGGCGCGGCGTCGAGCCCGCGACCGGGCGCATCCGCGGGCAGGGCGGGCGCGCCGAGGGGCTCCGGGCCGGCGTCCGGCGCGGCCGCGAAGACGGCCGGCGGCCGGGGCGCGGCCCGGGCCGGCTCGGGCCGGAGGTCGGGGAGCGGTCCGAACTCGAAGTCGTCCTCGGGGGCGTCCGCGGCGGGCGCGAGCGGCGCGGCCGCCTGCGGGCGTGGTGCGTCCGGCTGCCGCACGCCGAGCGGGGGCCCCAGATCCCAGCCGGAGCGATCGACCTCGCGCGCCCGGCCCGGGCGCGGCGGCGCCGGGGGGACGCCGAACACGAAGGTGTCGGCGGCGGAGGCGGGCGGGGGCATCCCGCGGAGCGGCGGCGGCGTGCCGGGCGGCCGCGCGTCGCCGCGGCGGTCGATGCTGAGCGAGGCGTCGAGCGCCCGCGGCGGCGGCTCGGCCACGAGCGCGAGCGGCGCGCCGCAGCCGGCGCAGAACACCGTCCCCTGGCCGGCCTCGCGGTGGCACCTCGGGCATCTCACGGCCCGAGGCTACGGTCGGCGCCGGTGGGGGTCAAGGAATGGGCCGGGCGTCGCGCCACGTCAGCGGAGGTCGCCGAAGCGCGCCTGCAGCAGCGCGACCGCGACGATCGCGGCGGTCTCCGCGCGCAGCACGCGCGGCCCGAGCGAGGTGGCCCGCGCCCCGGCGCACGCGCAGGCCTCGCGCTCGGCGTCGGTGAGGCCGCCCTCCGGGCCGACCACCGCCGCGTAGCCGCCGGCCGGCGACGGCGCGGCCTCGGACAGCGGCGCGCCGCCGGGGTGGAACACGAACGCGCCGAAGCCGGCCGGCACCTCCGCGAGCGCCGCCTCGAGCGACGCCGGCGCCCGCACCTCCGGCACGTCGGCGCGCCCGCACTGCCGCGCCGCCTCCTCGGCGATGCGCCGCCAGCGCGCCGCCCGCGCCTCGCCCTTCTCCGGCTCGAGCCGCACCACCGAGCGCTCCGCCGCGAACGGCGCGATCCGCGCCGCGCCGAGCTCGGTCGCCTTCTGCACCACGAGGTCGATCTTCTCGCCCTTGGCGAGCGCCACGAGCAGCCACACCGGCGCGCCGCCGCCGGGCGCCGCGCGGCGCGCGCCGAGCGCGAGCGCCTCGAAGCCGTCGAGGACGGTGGCCTCCCAGGCGCCGCCCCGGCCGTCGAACAGCTCCACCGCCGCGCCCGGCGCGAGCCGGAGCACGTCGCGCAGGTAGTGGCGCGCCTCGTCGGTGAGCGCGGCCCTGCCCTCGCCGATCCGCTCCGGCGGGAGGTGGACGCGGCGCAGGCTCACGCGCGCGGCTTCTCCAGCGCGAGCAGGCTCCACTCCCCCTCGCGCCGGTCGCCGCCCGCGAGCGGGCGGAGCCCCAGGGCCAGGTAGGCCGCGCGCACCTCGTCCTCCTGCGGCGTCAGGATCCCGGAGAGCAGCACCGCGCCGCCGGGCGCGAGCCGCGCGGCGATCTCCGGGGCCAGCTCGACGAGCGTGTTCGCGAGGATGTTCGCGACCACGACGTCGAAGGCGCCGCCGATGGCCGGGAGCGCGGCCTCGGTGAGCGCCACCTCGGGGACGCCGTTCCGCGCCGCGTTCTCGCGCGCCACCGCGACCGCCACCGGGTCGTTGTCGTTGCCGGTGACCCGGCCCGCGCCGAGCTTCCGCGCCGCGATGGCGAGCAGCCCGGACCCGGTGCCCACGTCGAGCACCGACGCGCCCGGGCGCGCCGCGAGCAGCTCCGAGAGGCCCGCCAGGCACAGAGAGGTGGTGGGGTGCGTGCCGGTCCCGAACGCCATGCCCGGATCCAGCACCACCTCGGCGAGGCCCGGCGGCACCGGCGCGTCCACCCACGACGGCCGCACGAACGCCCGGCCGATCACCATCGGCCCGAGCCCCTTCTTCCAGGTCTCGCCCCAGTCCTCGTCCGGCACCTCCGCCACCTCGCCGCCGCCCGCGGCGTCCGCGGCGGCCTCGGCCGAGGCGCGGTCCGCGAACCAGGCCACGAGCAGCGCCCGGCCCGGCGCCGGCTGCGGCTGGCCGGGCATGGGCGTCCCCTCGCCGTCGCGCACCTCCACGCCGGACGCGCCCAGCTCCCAGAGCTCGGCGGAGAGGTCCTCGGCGCGCGCGCGCGGGACGTCGAGGGTGAGCGAGTGCGTGGACAAGGCGGGCCTCCGTTGGGCCGATTCCTACCCTTCCCCCGCGCCGCGCGCCAGCGCCGGACGCCGGCCGGGCTCGGGCGCGGCCGCGGTCGCCGTGCGGCGCCGGGGCCGCGCGATCCGCGCACATCCGCCCCTGCTCCGCGCGGGCGATATCGAGGCGGGTGGGCATTTCTCACGCTCGGCGGATCGGCGGTAGCATGCGGCAGCCATGGCCCTGAACGTCCTGCTGGTCGAGCCGGATCCCGGCCTCGCCGAAGAGATCCGTCGCGCGCTCGGGCCGGCCGGCTTCTCGGTGACCGCGGTGGGGAGCGGCGAGCCGGCGCTGACGCGCTGCCGCGAGCTCGCGCCCGACCTCATCCTGCTCGCGGCCGAGCTGCCCGACATGAGCGGCTTCTCGGTGTGCAACCGGCTGAAGCGCGCCGCCGCCTCGGTGCCGCTGCTGCTCTACACCGGCGAGGCCACCGACGCCGCCATCGCCGCGCACCGGGCCACCCGCACCCGCGCCGACGACTACCTCAAGAAGCCCTTCGAGCTGGCCGAGCTGCTCGGCCGCGCCGCCGCGCTGCTCCACGGCGACGCGCCCGTCCCGCCGCCGCCGCCCGCGCCGCCGCCCGGCGCCGCGGCGGCCTCGCGCGCCCCGCGGGCGGGCGAGAACGAGCCACCCCCCGTGCTGCAGCGGGTGGAGTCCGGCGTGGTCGCCGCGCGCGGCCTCGCCGGCGCGCTCGCCGCCGCCGCCACCCCGCCGCCCGTCGCCGGCGCGCGCCAAGCGCCCGCCGCCGCGCCCCGCCCGCCGCCCCCGCCCCCGCCGCGCGGCGCCCCGCTCGGCAAGGTGAAGGTGGCCAGCGCCACCCCACGCCCCGACCCCGCCGACGTGCTCGCCGACTGGCCGCGAGATCCCGCGCCGCCGAAGGGCACGCCCGAGGAGAAGCTCGAGTACTTCCGCGACCGGCTCCGCGCGCGCGACGCGTTCCTGGCGCGGGTGCGCGACGCCATCGCCGCGATGAAGGCCGAGGTGGCCGAGCTCGGCGGCGAGCGCGACCTGCTCGCGCACGACCTCGCGGGCGAGCGCGACCGCGCCGCCGGGCTCGAGGCGCGGCTGGCAGAGGGCGCCCAGGACGCCGCCGCGCAGGCCGCGCGCCTCGAGGACCTCCGGCGCCAGCTGGAGGAGAGCGAGTCCACCCGCCGCTCGCTCTCCGAGGTGCTGAACGAGACGATGCAGCAGCAGGAGTCCGCCGAGCAGGAGACCGCGGCGCGGATCGCCGGCGCCGAGGAGGCGCGCGCGCGGCTCGAGGCCGAGCTGGCCGAGGCGGTGGAGGCGCACGCGCGGGCCATGGCCGCGGTGGAGGCCGACCGCGCCGACGAGCGCGCCGCGCTGGAGGCCGCGCGCGCGCAGGCCGAGGCCGACGCCGCGCGCGGGCTGGAGCAGGTCGAGGCCGAGCGCGTGCGGGAGCGGGACGAGGCCGCCGAGCGGCTCGGCATGGCCGAGGCGCGCGCCGCCGCGGCGGCCGCCGAGCGCGACGCGCTGGAGGCCGAGCTGGCGGCCGCGCGCGGCGAGCTGGGCGAGCGGGACCGGGCGCTCGCCGAGGGCGAGGCGCGCGCGGCCGAGGCCCGGCGCGCCGCCGAGGCGGAGGCCGACGCGCTCCGCGCCGCGGCGGACGAGGCCGAGGGGCGCGCCCAGGCCGCCGCCGGCGAGCACGCCGACGCGCGCGAGCGGATCGCCGCGCTGGAGGCCGAGCTGGCCGAGGCGGCCGGGACGCGCGAGGCGCTGGAGGAGGCGCTCCGGCAGGCGCAGGCCGAGGCCCGCGCGTACGACCAGAAGGCCGTCGCCGCCGAGCACGCGTTCCAGGCCAAGGCCGCCGAGCTGGCCGCCGCCGCCCAGCGCATCGCCGACCTCGGGGCCGCGCTCGACGAGGGGCGCGCCTCGGTGGAGGGCACGCGCGGCGAGCTGGCGCGGGTGGAGAGCGGGCGGGCCGAGGCCGAGCGGAAGGGCGCGCAGGCCGCCGCCGAGCGCGACCAGCTCGCGCGCGAGGTGGAGACCGCGCGCCGGGACGGCGAGGCCGAGCGGGAGCGCGCCCGCCGGCTCGAGGCCGAGGTGAAGCGGCTCGCGCAGCTCGAGCCCGTCGCCGAGGAGGCCGCCCGGCTGCGCAAGGAGGTCGGGTCGCTCCGCGAGATGGTGCAGCAGCGCACCCAGGCCGCCGAGGCCGCCTCGCGGTCGGCGCAGGCCGCCGCCGCCGAGCGGGCGCGCGCCGAGGAGCGCGCCGCCGTCGAGGCCGGCAAGCTGCAGGGCTCCGCCGCGCGCCTCGAGTCGGAGCTGGGCGGCGTGCGCCGCAAGCTCGCCGAGCTGGAGGCCGAGCGGAGCGCCCGGGCCGCCGAGCTGGAGAAGGTGCGGACCGACCTGCAGGCCGCCCAGGCCGAGGCCGAGCGGCGCCGCCACGGCGCCGCCGCCGAGGCCGGCGAGGCCGAGCGCCGCCACGCCGCCGAGGCCGCGCGCCTGAAGGCCGCCATGGTGGAGCTGGAGAAGCACCTCGAGGCGCGCGCCCGCGCCGAGCTCGGCATGAAGAAGCGGATCCAGGAGCTGGAGAAGGCCGCCGCCGCCCCGCGCCCGCCGCCCGTGCCGGCCGCCGATCCCGCCGAGGTCGCGAAGCTGAAGGCCGCCGTGGCGCGGCTCGACGAGGAGCTCGGCGACCTGCGCGGCGAGAACGACTTCCTGAACGGCGAGGTCGCCCGCTACCAGCAGAAGAACCGCGACCTGCAGGCCCAGCTCGACTCGCTGCGCGAGGTCTGAGGCGCCGCGCGCCGCTCAGGGTTCGACGGAGCTCACCCTGAGCGGATGGGCCGGCGCGAGCGCGCCGTATCCACTTCAGCAACCACCCGCCACGACGCCCGCGACGACCCCCACCCCGCGACTCCCCGACCCCGCGACTCCCCACCCCGCCGCATCCACTCCGCCGCAACGACCCCACCCGTCCCGAGGCACGGGCCCGGGGGGTCGCCGGCGCGGCGGAGCGCAGCGCGCCCTGTGCACCGCCACCCCATCGGCCCGCACTGCAATCGACGTGACGGCCGCGCGGCCTCATCGCGCGGCCGGCGCGTCCGGGATTGCAGGCGGCCCCCGAGCGCGCGCAGACGCCGCCCCCGCAGTCACGCCCCGGGCCGCGCGGAGCGCAGCTGCGCCGCCGATCCCCCCGGGACCGGCGCCCGCGGCCACGCCACCCCCTCGGCCCGAACGCAAGTCCCGGCGAGCCCCGCCGGACCGCCGCGGCCCCCGCCGGCCGAGGACTAGGCCTCGAGCCCCGGCTGCGGCTTCCGCGCCGCGCGGTAGAGCACCGCGGCCAGCGCCGCGAAGAAGACGACGCCCAGGACGGCGTAGCCCGTGGACCCGATCGCGTGGACGATCGGCTCCTGCAGGTCGAGCCGCTTCATGGTGCCCTCCGCGAACACCTGCAGGAAGGCCACGATGACGCCGAACAGCGCGCCGCCCGCCACCAGGCCCGTCGCGAACAGGCTGCCGCTGCCCAGCTCGCCCTCCTCGCCGGCGCCGCCCTTGCGGCGGGACATGAAGTCCGCCACGCCCTTCAGCGCGCCGCCCACGAAGATCGGGAGGGTGGTGGAGAGCGGCAGGTAGAGGCCCACCGCGAAGGAGAGCGACTTCACGCCGCACAGCTCCATGGTGATGGCGACGAACGCGCCCACCAGCACGAAGTGCCAGTCGAGGTTGAGCGACAGCAGGCCCTTGATGAGCGTCGCCATCAGCGTCGCCTGCGGGGCCGGGAAGTAGGAGGAGCCGATGGCGTGCTCGGTGATGCCCTCGGAGATCATCCGCGCCGTCGGGGTGTCGAGCACCTTCACCGTCACGCCGATGACCGTGGCCGAGGCGATCGCGCCCACGAACAGCGCCAGCTGCTGCGCGCGCGGGGTCGCGCCCACCAGGTAGCCCGTCTTCAGGTCCTGCGAGGTCGCGCCGCCGTTCGCGGCCGCGATGCAGACCATGCCGCCCACCACCAGCGCCATCGGCTCGTAGGCCGCGCCCGTCCAGCCCACCGACACGAACACCATCGCCGTCGCCATGAGCGTGGCGATCGTCATGCCCGAGATCGGGTTGGAGGAGGAGCCGATGATGCCCACGATGCGCGAGGACACCGTCACGAAGATGAAGCCGAACGCGATGATCAGCACCGCCGTGAGCAGCTTGTTGAGGACCGTGTCGCCCGGCACCTGCGGCAGCGCCACCAGCAGCACCACCAGCGCGATCGAGCCCACGATCACCGTCACGAACGAGAGGTCGCGCTCGGTGCGCGACACCGACGCCGCCCCCGCCTTGTCGCCCAGCGAGCGGATCGAGTCCCGCAGCGAGCTGACGATGGTCGGGAAGGTCTTGAGCAGCGTGATGAAGCCCGCCGCCGCCACCGCGCCCGCGCCGATCTGGCGGATGTAGGCGAGGTACACCGCGCGCGGCAGGTTCGCGAACGTGCCCGCCGCCGCGTCGAAGCCGAAGCCCTCCGGGCTCGCGCCCACCTTGACGAGCTGCCGCGCGATGACCTCGCCCGGCACCAGCACCGACAGCAGCGGGATGAGCCCCAGCCAGGCGAGCACGCCGCCCGCCACCAGCACGCCCGCGATGCGCGGCCCGATGATGTAGCCGACGCCCAGGTACTCCGGCGTGATCTCGCCGTTCACGGTGGCGTTCGGCAGCCACTTGTTGGTCTGCTTCGTCACCCACGCCGGCGTCTCGGCGATGACGTGGAAGACCTTCTGCAGCAGCGCGTAGGCGAGCGCGAAGCCCACGCCCTGGAAGGCCGTCTTCGCGAAGTCGCCGCCCTTGTCGCCCGCGATGAGCACCGAGGCGCAGGCCGTGCCCTCCGGGTAGACCAGCTGCCCGTGCTCCTTCACGATGAGCGACCGCCGCAGCGGGATCATCATGAGGACGCCCAGGATGCCGCCCACCATGGAGAGCGTGAACAGCGTGACGTAGCTGAAGTAGCCCGCGCCCACCGACGAGCCGCCCGGGCCCGCGGAGAGGAACAGGAAGCCCGGCAGCGTGAACACCACGCCCGCCGCGATCGACTCGCCCGCCGACCCGGTCGTCTGGATGATGTTGTTCTCGAGGATGGAGGTCTTGAAGACCTTCCGGCCCAGCGAGATGGCGATGACCGCGATCGGGATCGAGGCGGAGACGGTGAGGCCCGCCTTGAGCGCCAGGTAGACGGTGGCGGCGCCGAACAGGATGCCGAACAGCGCGCCCAGCAGCACCGCCTTGGGCGTGAACTCGGGGAGCGTGCGATCCGCGCCGATGTACGGCCTGAACTCCTTCTGCTCGACCTCGGGCTTCACGACCGTGCTCGGCTCTGCCATGCGTCTCCTCGCTGCTGGGGTTGCCACGTTGCGGCGGGAGAAGACCACGTCCGACCGCCGATGTCGACAACCGGGAGCCCCCCGCGCGGGCCTCCCGCGGCCCGGCCCGCGCGGACGGAAAGTGCAGCGCCGCAGCGGTTTCGCGCGACGGGCGCCCGCGCCCGCGTCGCGCGTCCCTGGGACGCGTGCTAGAGGAGGACCATGCCCGCCCGCCACTCGCTCGCGCCGCTCGCCTGCGCGGCCACCCTGCTCGCCCTGCTGGCCGCATCGCCCGCCCGCTCCGCCGCCGCGCAGCAGGCGCCGCCGCCCGCCGGCGCGCCCGGCGAGCCGCCCTGCGAGCCGGTGAAGCCGTGCGAGATCCCCGACGAGCCCGCGGCCGGTCCCGCCGAGCCGCCCGCCGAGCTCGGCGCCGAGGTCCGGCGGCTGTTCGACCTGGTGGCCTGCCGCGGCGCCGCGCCCGCCGGCCTCGACGCGCAGGTCGTCGCCGCGTTCTGCGCCGAGCAGCGCAAGGCGCTCGAGGCGTTCCGGGCCGGCCCGCGCGCGCAGGCGTTCGAGGCGCTCGCGCCGCTCCGCCCCGCCGGCCTGCCCAGCAGCGTCGTGGTGCCCGGCGGCGCCGACCTCCTCACCGCGCTGGGCGCGTTCCCCGGCCTGAAGAACGTCACCACGTTCTCGGCGGCGCCGGCCGGGGACCCGCGCGTCCTCGCCGGCCTCGCGCCCGACCGGCTGCGCCAGGGGCTCGCGGCGGTGCGCGCCGGCGCGCAGGCGCTGCTGCGGGGCGAGGGCGCCTCGGCCCGGGGCGCCGCCCGGGCCGGCGAGTTCCCGGTGCAGCTCGCGCTGTTCTTGACCGCGCTCGCCGCCGAGGGGTACGAGCCCACCGGCCTGCGCTCCTTCGCGGTCCAGCCCGACGGCACGCTCCGCTACCTCACCCGCGCCGAGCTCGGCGCCGGGCGCGCGCCGCTCGCCAGCTCCGAGCTCACCTTCGTGCGCCGCGGCGACGACCCGCGCACCCGGACCCGCACCCACCGGCACGTGGCCGCCGAGCTCTCCGACGCGGCCGTGGCCCGCAGCCCCGGCGTCCTCGCCCACCTCGCCGGCAAGGGCGAGCTCTCGGTCGCGCTCGGCGCGGCCGGCGCGTCGCCCTGGCGCGACGACCACGCGCGGCTCCGGACGCTGCTCCTCGAGCGCGCCGCGATGGTCGTCTCGTCCGGCCCGCGCCTGCCCGCGGCGCTCGCCCGCCAGGCCGGCCTCTCCGCGGAGGAGCGCGGGCCGTTCCAGGTGGTCCGGCGCCCCGCGCGCTGACCCTCGCCGAGGCGCCGCCGGCCCCGCCGCGCTATCCTCCCCGGGATGGCGCGCCCGTTCGGCGTGTACGTGCACTATCCGTACTGCACGCACCGCTGCCCCTACTGCGACTTCGCGGTCACCACCGAGCGCCCGCCCGGCGCCGGCCGGTACGCGCGCGCGGTGCGGGCCGAGCTCGGGCTGCGCGCGGCCGCGTTCGAGGGCCTCGCGCTCCGCAGCGTCTACCTGGGCGGCGGCACGCCCTCGCTCTGGGACGCGGAGGAGATCCGCGACGTGCTCGACGCCATCCGCGGCCGGTTCGGCCTCGCCGCCGAGGCCGAGGTCACGCTCGAGGTGAACCCAGAGTCGAGCGATCCGGCGCGGCTCGAGGCGTGGCGGGCCGCCGGCGTGAACCGGATCTCGGTGGGGGTGCAGTCGTTCGACCCCGGCGTGCTCGCGAAGCTGGGGCGCCGCCACGGGCCGGAGCGCGCCGAGCGGGCGATCCGCGAGGCATCCGCCGCGATCGGCAACGTCAGCGTGGACCTCATCTACGGCGCGCGGCGGTCCAGCGTGGAGACCGCGCGGCGCGACGCCGAGCGGGCGGTGGAGGCCGGCGCGGCGCACGTGTCCGCGTACGCGCTCACGCTCGAGCCCGACGTCATGGCCGAGGAGGTGCCGCTCGCGCGCATGCGGCGCGAGGGCCGGCTGCCGCTCCCCTCCGACGAGGACACGCTGGCGCAGGCGGCGGCGCTGCGCGCGGCGCTCCGGCGGCTCGGGCTGCGCCGCTACGAGATCTCCAACTTCGCCCGGCCCGGCCGCGAGTCGGTCCACAACGGCCTCTACTGGCGGCACGAGAGCTACCTCGGGCTCGGCGCCGGCGCGTACGGCTGCCGGCGCGGGGAGGCGGGCTCGGTGCGCTACGGGAACCTGCGCGACGCGGGCGCCTGGCTCGCCGCGGTGGAGGCGGGACGGCTGCCCACCGCCGAGGAGGACCGGATCGACGCCCGCGCCGACCGCAACGAGCGGCTCATGCTGGCGCTGCGGACCCGCGAGGGCGCCCCGCTCGCCGCGCTCGGCCCCGCGCAGGCCCGGGAGGCCGCCGACCTGGTGCGGCACCGGCTGGCGGTGCGGCGGGATGGCGCGCTGGTGCTCACCCGCCGCGGCCTCGACCTGCACAGCGCGATCTCGGAGCGGCTCTTCGAGTGAGGTACGCTCGGCGGCACCGGGAGGCGCGCCGACATGCCCATCTCACCTTCGTTCGTGGAACACGCCGTGGACCTGCTCGCCGCGCTCGGGCCCGTCCAGGCGCGCCGGATGTTCGGCGGCGTCGGCCTGTACTGCGACGGCGTGATGTTCGGGCTGCTCGACGGCGACGAGCTGTTCCTCAAGACGGACGGCGAGACGCGCCCGTGGTTCCTCGAGGCGGGCTGCCGGATGTGGATCTACCCCGGCATGTACGAGACCAGCTACTACCGGCCGCCCGACGACGCGCACGAGGACGCCGAGGCGATGCTGCCGTGGGCGCGGCTCGCGCTCGACGCGGCGATCCGCGCGCAGGCCGCGCGGGCCGCGAAGGCGCGCGCGCCGCGCGGGGCCGGCGCGAAGGCCCGGCCGGCCCGCCGCGCGAAGCGCGCGAAGCCGGGGAAGGCAGCGAAGGGAACGGCGAAGGCCGCGAAGACGAAGCGTCCCGCGGCCTCGAAGCGCACCCGGGCCAGCGTGGGCGCGCGCCGCACGAAGCGCACCGCCGCCCACACCCGGCGTCCCCGGACGAGGCCGGCGAAGCGCGGCCGCGCACGGCCGGCGCGGCCGCCGCGGTAGCATCGCGGGATGCGCCGGCTCCTCGCACTCCTCGTCCTCGGCCTCGCGGCCGGCGCCGGCCTCGGCCTAGCGCTCCGGCTCGGCCGCGCCCCCGCCCTGCCCGACCCGCCCGCCGTGGCCACCCGCATCCGCGAGGTGGCGCGGCTCGAGGCGCTCGACGTGACGCTCTACAAGAAGGTCGCGTTCTCGCCGGAGCCGGTCGAGGCGGGCTCGCTGTGGGGCGACGTGGCCGGCTGGCTGCGCCACGTGTTCCGCACGCCGCACGGCAAGGCCATCGTGTTCGCCGACGCGCACCTCGGGCTCGACCTCGCCCGGCTCGACGCCTCGCGCGTGCGGGTGAGCGGGCGCACCGTGGAGATCGCGCTGCCGCCGCTCGAGGTCCGCATCGCGCTGCGGCCGGGGGAGACCGAGGTGATCGGCTCGAACCTCGACTCCGCCGAGACCGCACGCCTCCTCGAGCTGGCCCGGGCCGCGTTCGAGCGCGAGGTGCAGGCGGACGCGGCGCTCCGCGCCCGCGCGCGATCCTCGGCGGAGCGGGCCATCCGCGGGCTGCTGCTCGGCCTCGGGTTCGCCGAGGTCCGCTTCGTGGACGCGCTGCCGGCCGCGGCCCCGACCAGCTGAGCGGGGCTCGCGGCGGGACCGCCGGTCGAGGCCAGGCCAGGGAAGATGCCCGGAGGGCGCCCGCCCGGGGAAAGCGGGCGCCCTCCGGTCGTGCTCAGGCCCAGGTCACGCTCCGCCGCGGCTCGCTGCACGTCGGGGGGGCGACGGCGCGGTGGCGGGCGCGGAACGCGGGCTCGCGAGGTGGACGGTTCCGGCGACGAGCGGGGGGAGCTGTCGCCGGGCGTTCCTCGGGAGATGGACCCGATGAGGCACGCCCGCTGACATTGCAGCGCGCGTGCCGCAGGCGCGCCGCGGATCCGCGCGAGATCACGCAGCCCGCGCGGTCGCCGCCCCAGGGTGGATCCCGACCCCGGGTATTCACGGGCGCGGGTCAGCGCGCGAGGAGCAGCGGCCGCTCCTGCGCCTGGTCCACCGCGGCCGCGAACGCGGCCAGCTCGGCATGGTGCTCCGGCGCGATGCGTCCGCGGCGCAGCTCCAGGCGCTCGTCGCGGACGAGCGTTCCCCCGTCCACCCGCTCCGTGCGCGTGAAGCTGCCCGACGGCGACGACGCGGTGCGGGGCGCGTCGGCGGTCACGCCGAGGCCGCGCGGCGGCACCACCTCGATCCGCTGCACCTGCCGCTCGGGCGTGGCCAGCAGGAGCGGCGTCTGGCGGGAGGCGACGCGCACCAGGCGCGCGCCGAGCCGCGCCGGGAAGAGCGGCTGGTCCAGGACCAGCCCGCCCTCCACCGCCCGGGCCAGCTCCGGCACCCGCGCCTTCCAGCGGATCTCGAGCGGCGCCGCGGGATCGTCCTCGCCCGCGAACGCGACGTCGGTCACGGTCACGCCGCGCAGCACCCGCCCCAGCATCCCCTCCACCGCCTGGCGGCGCTGCGAGGCGTCGAGGCGCTCGAGCGCGGCCTTCAGCTCCGCGCCCCCGTACCCGAGGTAGCGATCGGTTCCGCTCGCCTCGGCGGAGCCGTCGGCCGCGAGCACGAGGCGCGCGGTGGTCTCCCGGCCCTCCTCCACGAGCGGGCTCTCCGGCGTCCGGTCCACCTCCGGCGCCTCGCCCGCCTCGGGAAGGACGAGCGCCTCGCACCCGGCCAGCACCGCCGGGAACGCGCCGAACGGCGCGTGGCGGGCGGTGGGATCGAGCCAGAACGTCGCGCCGCCCGCGCGCACGCGGAGCAGCGGCGCGGCGTAGAGGCCGAGCGCCGGGAACCGGTAGGGCGCCGGGTCGGCGCTGTACGGCCGCACCAGCGCGACGCGCGACTCGATGCCGAGCTCGGCGAGCACCGCCTTCAGCACCGCCAGCCGGCTGCCCCGGCCGCGCGACAGCGCCACGCTCGCGTCCTCGCCCATGCCGCCGCCCGAGCCGAGCACCGCCTGCGCCACGCGGGCGTAGGCGGCGCGCGCCAGCTGGGCCGGCCCGCCGCCGCCGGCCGCGATCTCGCGCGCGAACGCGCGGAGCTCGGCGGTGGCGCGGGTGCGCTCCGGCAGCGCGTCGGCGACGGCGCGCTGCAGCGCCGCGCGCCCGCCCCCGGTCCCCACCGACAGGAACGGCAGGTACTCGGCGCCGCCGGGCGCGTCCGGCTCCGGGACGATCGCGGGCACGTCGCGCCGCTCGGCCCGGAGCACCTCGCGCCCGCCGTCCCGCACCGGCGCGGGCGCCGGCATGCCGTGCGCGTCGGCCTCGAGGCCGAGGCCCGCCGGCGCGCGCACCACGTAGAGCGACCGGAACAGCCGGCTGCCGGGCACCTGGAAGTAGAAGGGATCGGCGGCGTAGCCCTCCAGCCCGGGCGGCGACTGCACCGCGCGGACGTAGTCGAGCTCCACGTAGTCGCCGGGCGCGAGGCCGGCGAGCGAGACCGAGCCCTTGGCGCTCCCCGCCCGCTCCGGCTCCAGCGTGGTCCCGTCGGGCTTGACGGTGCGGAGCGCGAGCACGTCCGCGCCGGCGGGCACGGTGACCTCGCCGAACTGCTCCACGCCCTGCTGGTCGAGCACGTGGACGATCTGCTGCGTGCGCTCGGTGGCGGCGCCGCCCGGGTGGACGTCCACGTAGGCGGCGTCGAGCACCATCACGGTGGACGCGCCGTTGCGCCGGCCGGCGGCCTCGTAGGCGCGGATGGCCGCGCGCGGGTCCGCCGCCACGTCGGCGAGCACCTCGGTCCCGTCCTCCAGGGCGAGCGCGCGCCGGAGCTGCAGGTCGGCCGGGTCGAGCGCCAGCGCCCGCTCGCGCGCGGCGCGGGCGCCGGGCGCGTCCCCGGACAGCTCGCGCGCGTCGGCGAGCCGCCGCTGCACGCGCGCGTCGCGCGGCCAGATCGCGGCGATGGCCTCCAGCGCCGCGGTCGCGCGGCGGGTCTCGCCGGCGGCGACGAGCGCGTCGGCGCGGGTCAGGCCCGGCTCGACCGCCCAGGGCCGGGCGCGCACCACCGGGTCGAGCGCGGCGCGCTCCGCCACCGGGTCGCCCCGGCGGCGCAGGTGGGCCGCCAGGCGCTCGCGGCCGCCGCGGCAGCGCGAGAGCACCGCCATGGCCTCGTCCTCGCGGGCGGCGGCGCCGCGCCGGACCGCCAGCTCGTACGCGAGATCGGCCGCGTCGCAGCTCCCCGCCGAGCGGAGCGCCTCCGCGGCCAGCCCCTCGGCGCGCTCCAGCAGCCCGCGGGCCTGCGCCGCGCGCGCCCGGGCGGCGATCCCGGCGGGCCGCGCGGCCGGCTCCGGGGCGAGGCCGGCCAGCACCGCCTCGGCGTCGTCGTGGCGCTCGGCGCCGCGCAGGAGCGCCGCCAGCTCCGCGCGCGCCTCGGCGTCGCCCGGGTCGAGGCGCAGCGCCTCCCGCAGGTCGGCCTCGGCGCGCGCCCGCGCCACCTGCTCGTCGAGCGTGGGGTCGTCGGCGGTCGCGTCCGCGCGCGCCGCGCGGAGCGCCGCCGCCTCGGGCCGCAGGGCCAGCGCCTCGGCGAGGAGCACCTTGGCCGCCTCGCGGTCGTTCACCAGGGCGTCGCGCGCCGCCAGCAGGCGCGCGGTGGCCGCCCCGACGTCCGGCTCGAGCGCGAGCGCCAGCGCCCGCGGGGTCAGCGCCGGCTCGGCGCGGGGCCGCGCCACCGGCGGCGCGGGCGGCGGGCCCGGCGGCGGCGCCGCGAAGCGGGCGTCGGAGGCGGCCCCGTCGGCGCGCGCGAAGGCGAGGTGGATCCCGGTGCTCGGCGCGCCGCGGGTCACCTCCAGCACCACCCGGTGCCGGCCGCGCGCGAGCTCCACCGGCAGGTGCACCAGCCCCGGGAGCCAGGCCGCGAACGCGCGCCGCTCGTGCACCAGCGCGCCGTCCACGACCAGGCGGGCCGAGAGCTGCGTCCCGAGCGTCACGAGGTAGCGGCCGCCGCGGGCCAGGTCCACGTCGGTGGCGAGCGCGAACAGGTCGCCGGCCGCCGGCTCGCCGTCGAGCGCGACGGTGCCGTCGGGCGCGGGGAGCGCGCGGGTCGGGACCGCGGGCCCGCCGGCGCGGCCCGGCACCGACGCGGGCAGCTCGCCGCGATCGGGCGGGATGGGCGCGCCGAAGTCGAGCGCGTGGTGCGCCGCGAACGGCCCCGCGATGGACCAGGCCGAGACCGCGCCGTTCTCGCGGCGGGCCTGGGCGGCGGCGTCGTGATCGCCGAGCACCTCGGCCGCGGTCACCCGCGCCACCCGCGCCCGGTAGGCGGCGAGCCCGTGCAGCCGGCCGCCCGCCCCGAGCCGCAGGACGCCCGCGTCCACCTGGGCCGCCAGCGCCGGCCCCCGCTCGGCCAGCTCGGAGAGCCGCCGCAGCGCGACCAGGGCGATGGGCTCGTCCGGCCCGGCCTCCACGGTCGCGAGCAGCCGCTGCGCCTCCGCCTCGCCGTCGAGCGCGCGCCGCGCGAGCAGCGACGCGCCGAACCGCGCCCAGGGGTCCCGGACCCGCGAGGCCGGGCCGAGCCGCGCCTCGGCGCGGGCGACGTCGTTCTGCTCCAGCGCGGCCAGGCCCTCGCGCGTGGCGCGCCCGGGCTCGGCCTGCTCGGCGCGCGGGGCGGCGCAGGCGAGCGCGAGCGCCGCCAGCGCGGCGGCGACCCCCGGGATCCGCGGCGGCCCTCGGCGCGCGGCGCGGCTCATCGGGCGGCCTCCTGGGCGGGGACGATGCGCACCTTGCGCGCGAAGGCGCGGTCGATGCGCCCGGTCAGCTCGCGGAACGCGGGGTAGTCGCGGGCCGGGATGCGCCCCTTCTCCAGCCGCACGCGGGCCTCGGCGACCAGCGCCGCGCCGTCGCGGCGGTAGCGCACGTCGAAGCTGGCGTAGGGGGTCCTGGCGGCGTCGCCGTCGGGCAGCTCGGCGATCCGCCAGCCGGCCGGCAGCGTGTACCGGTAGGTGAACACCGTCTCGGTGGGGCTGCCCAGGTCGAGGTCGTGCCAGCGCGAGGAGAGCGCGGCCCAGCTCTCGCCCCAGCCGCGCGTGGCGCCGAACGGGGAGAAGCGCAGGCCCGCGCCGTCGGGCCGGGCGAAGCGGGGGATCTCCAGCGCGAACTGCATGGTGACGTCGTCCTCGAGGCGGGTGAGATCGGAGGCCGTCACCGAGGCGACGCGCACGCCGGGGAAGCTGCGGTTGAAGGTCTGCTCCAGCTGGGCGCGCCGCTGCTCCTCCACCAGGTAGGCGCGGCGGTAGGTCGGCGCCTCCGCGCCGCTCACGCGCCAGGCGCCGCGGACCGAGGCCGCACCGTCCGCGGCGATCGCCACGTCGAAGCGGGTCTCGCCGCGGTTCTGCTCGGGGAGCGCCTCCGGCACGGTGGCGAAGCGCGGCTTGCCGTCCGGATTCACCACCAGCACCGTGGCGCCACGGTCCTCGCCGGGCAGGTCGCCCGAGCCGGAGTAGGCGGCGGTGCCGTCCAGCCACAGGTCGAGCGCGGGCACGTACACGATGGCGTGGTTGAACACGGCGAGGGAGGCCGGCGCCTCGGGGAGCCGGCCCAGCCGCCGCATGCGCAGCAGCACCAGGCGCGCGTCGATCCCGATCGACTCCAGCATGGCGCGCAGCAGGCTCGCCTTGTCCTTGCAGTCGCCGAAGCGGCGCTGCAGCACCTGGTCCACCCGGTACGGCTTGTAGCCGTGGATGCCGAACTCCAGCCCCACGTAGCGGGTCTGCGAGACCACGAAGTCGTAGACGGCGCGGGTGAGCGCGCGCTGCGTCTCGAGGTCCCAGCCGCCGGGCGGCGGCAGCGTGCTCGCCGCGGCCTGCGCCCGCGCCACGCGCGTGCCGTCGCCGCGCCGGGCGCGCAGCACCTCGGCCGCGATCCGCTCCGCCTCGGCGCGCACCTCGGGGGTGGGGCGCACCGCGTCCTTCACCAGCCCCCAGTAGAAGCGGGCCACCTGGTCCCAGCTCGCGTACGTGGAGACGTGCACGTGGCGCGACACCTCGCTCCAGCCCGGCATGCCCGGCTCGGGCACGACGCGGGGCAGGTCGCGCGCGGACCAGCGGTGCTCCACCACGTCTCCCGGGAGCGCGCGCTGCGCGTGCGCGATCCCGGCCGGCGCGTTCGCGTGGATGGCGCGCGCCGCCGGGACGAGCAGCACGTAGTCGAAGCGCGCCTTGCGGGTGGTGTCGTCCACGAACGTGAGGTCGCCGAAGTAGTCGGAGAGCAGGTTCTCCCCGGCGACGTCCTCGAGCCGCCAGGCCACCTCCAGCACGTCGCCGGGCGCGAGCGCCGGGAACGACAGCGTGCGGGCGGTGAGGTCGTAGTAGAGCCGGTACCAGGGCTCGCTCGCGCTCCGCTCGGACTCGTCGTGCGCCTCGATCACCGTCCCGTCCGGCTTCAGGATGCGCGCGCGCTCCACGCGCACCTCCTGCCGGTCCGGCGCCCAGGACACGGTCTGCCGGCGCGCCTGGTCGGCGCCGCGGGGCGTCAGCACCTTCACCACCGACTGCGTGTACGTGGAGGAGAGCCCCGAGGGCAGCACGCGGGTGACCTTCAGCTCGCCCAGCACCAGGGCGTCCTCGTCCGGCTCCGCCGCGGGGGCGGCCGCGGCCAGCTCGCGCGCGTCGAGCAGGTACGGCCGCTCGAACGGCTCGCGCGCCGGCTCGAGGCTGCGCACCAGCAGCTTCAGCTCCGGGCTCTGCGGCCGGAGCTCGAGCGCGCGCTGCAGGTCGGCCTGCGCGTCCTTCACCCGGCCCTGCGAGAGCCGCGCGCGGCCGCGCCGCTCCCAGGCGTCCGGCTCGTCCGGCGCGAGCGCGAGCGCCGCGGCGTAGGCGCGCTCCGCCTCCTCGCCGCGGCCGCTCGCCGCGAGCAGGTCGGCGAGCCGCAGCCGCTGGTACACGTCGGAGGGGTCGAGCCGCAGCGCCTCCTCGAGCAGCGCCTGCGCGCCGGCCACGTCGCCGCGGTCGGCCAGGATCTGCGCCAGCGCGGCGCGCGTCTGCGCGTCGTCGAACCGGAGCGCCACCAGCGTGCGGCTGCGCGCCGCCGCCTCCTCGGTGCGCCCGAGGCGCCGCGCGGACCGCGCCGCGGCCCGCACCGCGGAGGGCACGGTGGCGAACGCCGCCGCGGTCGCCTCCGCGAGCAGCGCGCCGCGCGCCTCCAGGCCGGCGCGGGAGAGCGCGTCGGCGAGCTCCACCCGCGGCGCCGCCCAGCCCGGCGCGGCCCGCACCGCCCGCTCCAGCAGCCGGGCCGCCGCCTGCGGCCGGCCCTGGTCCAGCTCCTCCTGTCCGAGCGCCCGCAGCGCCCTCGGGTCCTCCGGCGCCGCCGCGAGCGCGGCCTCGATGCGCTGCCGCCGGCGCCCGTGGTCCTCGTCGAGCGCCGCCGCCTCGAGCTGCGCGTCCGCCCAGCCGGGCGCGAGCAGCGCGGCGCGCCGCGCCTCGGCCGCCGCCCGCCGCTCCTGCACGTCGCCGCCCTGCCGCGCCGCCAGCACCCGCGCCAGCTCGAGCCGGGCCTCCGCCTCGGCGCGCGCGCCGCGGGCCGCCTTCGCGCGCTGTTCGAGCGCGCCCACCGCGGGCGCGATCGGCGCCGCGGGCCCGGGGGCGGGGACCTCCCGCAGCGCGGCGCCCCGCGGATCGGCCGCTGCGAGCTCCAGCCCCTCGCCGCGCGCGTCGGCGAGCCGGAGGTAGAACCCCATGCGGCCGTCCTGGTGGCAGAGCTTCACCAGGATCCGGTTCGCGCCGCGCCGGAGCGTCACCACCACGCCGCGCTGATCGAGCCGGGCCGGGTGGTAGTCCGCGTCGGTGAGCACGGCCGCGCCGTTCACCCACACCCGCGCCGCGCCGCTCGCGCCGAGCCAGAGCCGGGCCTCGAGCTCGCGGGGCGCCTCGACCTCGGCGAGCGCGTACGCCACCACCTCGCGCGCCGGGCGGAGCGCCGCGCCCAGGTGCACGAAGCCGTCCACCACCGCGTCCTCCGGCAGCGCGCGCCAGGCCACCTCGCGCGCCTTTCCCGGGTGGCGGGCGGCGAGGTCGATGGCCTTCTCGGGCGGGAACGCCTCGGCGAGGCCGCGCTTCCCCTCGTCGTCGAACGGCCCGATCACCCGCCAGCGCTCGACGAACCCCAGCCGGCGCAGGCTGGCCGCCTCCTTCTGCAGGTTGCCCCGGGCGCGCTCCACCTCGGCGAGCCGGAAGCGCGCCAGCGCGCGGACCTCCGGGTGCGCCTCGCGATCGTCGGCGGCGCGCGCGTAGGCGGCGGCGACGTGGGCGAGCTCGGGCAGGTCGTCGGCGAGCGCGTCCAGCTCGGCGAGCGCGGCGAGGCCGCGGGGGCCGCGCCGCTCGCGGTCGAGCGCCGCCACGGCCGCGGCGGCCCGCTCCGCGTCCGGGTCGAGGCCGGTGGGCGGCGGGAGCGGGGACGGCGCGCGGGCGGACCCCGTCGAGGCGAGGCAGAGCGCGAGCAGGGCGGCGGGGCGTGCGAGCATGCGAGGAGCGAGTGTAACCCCGGTTCCCCCGCCGGTCCGCAGCTTCCCGGGCCGGGGTCGCCTCACTCCGCCCGGGCCAGCGCGACCACCGTCACCGAGCGGGCGCCCGCCGCCCGGAGCGCGCGCGCCGCCGCGTCGGCGGTCGCGCCGGTGGTGACGACGTCGTCCACCAGCACGAGGTCGCGGCCGGCCACCGCCGGGCCGGCCAGGAACGCGCCCGCCACGTTGCGGGCGCGCTCGGCCCGGCCCAGGCCGACCTGCGGCGACGTCTCGCGGGCGCGGCGGAGCGCCCCGCGCAGCCGCCGGCCCCGGGCACCCGCGGCGCGGGCGAGCGCGTCGGCGAGCAGCGCCGCCTGGTCGTAGCCGCGATCGACGCGGCGGGCCCGGCCGAGCGGGACCGACACCACCGCGGCGCCGGGCGGGAGCGGGACGCGCGCCGCGAGCCAGGCGCCGAGCGGCCGCGCGAGGTCGGGCCGGCCGCCGTACTTCAGCGCGTGGACCGCGTCGGCGAGCGGGCCGCCGAACAGCCCGCCGGCGCGGACCGCGTCGAAGGCGGGCGGGGCGGCCAGGCACGCGCCGCAGGCCGGCCCCGCGCCCGGCGCGCCGCAGCGTGCGCAGCCCGGCGGGACCGGCTCGAGCGCGCCGGCGCACACCTCGCAGAACGGCTCCTCGGCCACTGGCTCGCCGCAGGCGGCGCAGCGGGGCGGGTAGACGAGGTCGAGCAGGGCGCGGACGGCGGCGCGGAGCATCCGAGGTTCTCTCCGGGTGAAGACGGCGGGCGCGCGCCGGCGCCGCCCGGCCGGGCCGGACGGCGCGGAGCGCTAGCGGATCACGAGGCCGAGGCCCTTCATCTCCTTCGGCTGCGGCAGCCCCATCACCTGGAGCGCGGTGGGCGCCACGTCGGCGAGCACGCCCTTCTCGCGGAGCTTCGCGCCGCGGAAGTCCGGGTCGGCCAGGATGAACGGCACCGGGTTGAGCGTGTGCGCGGTGTGCGGCTGGCCGGTCACCGGGTCGGTCATCATCTCGCAGTTGCCGTGGTCGGCGGTGACGAGCATGGCCATGCCCTGCTTGCGGGCCGCCTGCCAGAGCCGGCCCACGCACTCGTCCACCACCCGCACCGCCTTCACCGCGGCGTCGAGCAGGCCGGTGTGGCCGACCATGTCCGGGTTCGCGTAGTTGACGAGCGCGAAGCCGTACTGGCCGGTGCCGAGCGCCTGGACCAGCTTGTCGGTGACCTCGCGCGCGCTCATCTCCGGCTTCTCGTCGTACGTCTTCACGTCGCGCGGGCTCGGCACGAGGATGCGATCCTCGTTCTGGAAGACGGTCTCGCGCCCGCCGTTGAAGAAGAACGTCACGTGCGCGTACTTCTCGGTCTCGGCGGTGCGCAGCTGCCGCAGCCCGGCGCGCGCCACGATCTCCGGGAAGATCTCGGTGAGGTCCTGGGGCGCGTACGCGACCGGCAGCGTGAACGTCTCGTCGTACTGGGTCATGCACACGTACGCCGAGAGCCGGGGCACCGCCTTGCGCTCGAAGTCGTGGAAGCCGTCCTGCGTGAACGCGCGGGTGATCTCGCGGGCGCGGTCGGCGCGGAAGTTGAAGAACAGGATCGCGTCGCCGTCGCGGATGGAGCCGACCGGCTTCCCGTCGCCGTTCACGACCACCGTCGGCTTCACGAACTCGTCGGTCTCGCCGCGCGCGTAGGCGGCCTCCATCGCGGCGGCGCCGGACGCGGCCTTGAAGCCCTCGCCCGAGACCATGGCCGCGTACGCCTGCGCCACCCGGTCCCAACGCTTGTCGCGGTCCATGGCCCAGTAGCGACCGGTCACGGTCGCCACCTTGCCGTAGCCCGCGGCGGCGATCCGCCGCTCCACCGCGGCGAGGTAGTCGAGGCCGGACTTGGGCGGCGTGTCGCGGCCGTCCATGAACGCGTGGACGTACGTGCGCGCCACGCCCTCCCGGCGGGCCAGCTCGAGGCAGGCGTGCAGGTGCTCGACGTGGCTGTGGACGCCGCCGTCGGAGACCAGGCCGAGCAGGTGCAGCGCGCCGCCGGCCTCGCGCGCCCGGCGGCAGGCGAGCAGCAGCGCGTCGTTCTTGTAGAAGCTGCCGTCCTCGACGGCGCGGTTGATGCGGACCAGGTCCTGGTAGACGATCCGGCCGGCGCCGAGGTTGGTGTGGCCGACCTCGGAGTTGCCCATCTGCCCCTCGGGCAGGCCGACCGACAGGCCGCTCGTCTCCAGGGCGGCGTGCGGGAACTCGCGCTGGAGCGCGTCCATGTTCGGGGTTCCGGCGATCGCGATCGCGTTCGCCTCGCGCGCTGCGCGGATCCCCCAGCCGTCGAGGACGACGAGGAGGACGGGCTTCGTCTTCGGCACGGGCACCTCTCCGGCTGGGTGAGACCAGAGATGTTAGGCATCCGGCCGCTTCGCCTCAAGGAACATCGGCCCGGGCGGCGCCGGAGGCAACGCCGCCCGGCCCGGGGAACGCGTCCGGCTGCCGCTAGCGCAGCCCCGCCACGCCCTTCGACGCCGGCTGCCGCGCGAAGCCCGGCGCGCGCCCCGGCGTCCCCGCGGCCGCGCCGACCGGCGCGACGGCCGGGTCGAACGCGACGCTGAAGTCGAGGTCGGAGCGCGGCCCGCTCGCGCCGAGCGGCGTCAGGACCCCCAGCGTCGGCCAGGCGCCGCAGGCCTCGCCCGCGTCGCAGATGTAGCCGTCGTCGTTCATGTCGCTCCCGGCCACGAGGTAGTACGTGCCGGCCGACACGCCGTCGAAGCGGAACGCGTAGCTGCCGCCCGAGGCGGCGCCGGCCCACTGCTTCACGAGCTCCGGGCCGTTCACGCCGTCGCGGACGAGCAGCGCGTACAGGAAGCCGGCGTCCCCGGCCGCCGCGGCGGCGCCCACCTGCAGCGTCACCGGGATGATCACCGGCGCGCCCACCGACGGCGTGAAGGTGATCCGGGCGGTGTAGCGGCCGTCGGCGAGGCCGGTCCGATCCACCGTGGCGGTGTACGCGCCGAGGCCGCTCGCGTCCACGCCGGGCGCGGCGACCGTGAGCCAGGCGGCGTCGTCCGAGACCGAGGTGACCGTGAGCGCGCCCTCGCCGACCCTCGCCGCCTGCAGCTGGAGGACCGTGTCGGCGGACGCGAAGTCGAGTCGCCCCGGGGTGACGGAGAGCGAGGGCGGCAGCGCGGCGCCGCAGGACTGGACCGCCTTCAGCGCGTCCACCAGCCCCCAGCCGAAGGTGTCGTCGCGACCGGGCGTCCCCAGGTCGCGGGTGAGCAGCCCGGCCTGGAGGCGCGCGTCCACGCCGTCCGGCGTGAGGCCGGGGCAGGCCGACTTCATGAGTGCCATCACGCCCGCCACGTGCGGCGCGGCCATGGAGGTGCCCTGGTAGAAGGCGTAGATGGGCTCGCGGGTGCCGGTGGTGTCCTTCACCAGCGTGGAGAGCACGCCGTCGGCGTAGCCGTTGCCGTCGAGGTCCACCGCGGTGTTGCCGCCCGGCGCGGCGAGATCCACGGTGCTGCCGGTGTTCGAGTACGGCGCCTTCGCGCCCTTCATGTCCACCGCGCTCACCGACAGCACGCCGGCGTACGCGGCCGGGTAGCCGGGCGCCGACGACGCCTCGTTGCCCGCGGCGGCGACCACGATGACGCCCGCGTTGCGCGCGGACGTGTAGACCGCCTGCTCGGTGGAGGAGAAGCAGCCCTGGCACCCGAGGCTCAGGTTGATCACCGCGGCGCGGGTGGCCGGGACCGTCCCGGAGTCGTTCGCGAGGCCGGCCGCGTAGCGCACCGCCTGCATGATGTCGTAGGAGGTCCCGCCGCCGACGCCGAGGGCGCGGAGCGGCATCACCCGGGCGCCGGGCGCGACGCCCACCACGCCGCTGTCGTTCAGGGCGGCGGCGACCGTACCGGCCACGTGCGTGCCGTGCCAGGAGCTGCCCCCGAGGGTGGCCGCGTCGCCCGGGTCGTCGGGGTTCGGGTCGATCCCGTTGCCGTCGTTCGCCATGGCGGGATCGCGGATGAAGTCGTAGCCGGTGACGAGCTGGCCGGAGAGATCGGGGTGGGCGAGGAACACGCCGGTGTCCACCACCGCCACCACCACGCCGGGATCGCCGGTCTCGAGGTCCCAGGCCTGCGGCAGCGAGATGAGCGGGTAGTGCCACTGGTACTTGTAGTACGTGTCGGTCGGGACCAGCGCCGGCTGGAACAGGAAGTTGGGATCGGCGCTCTCCACGTCCGCCCGGCGGCGCAGCGCGGCGATGGCGCGGAGCGTGTCCCACTTCTCGGCCATCACCGGGTCGGCGCCGGCGCCCAGCGCGCCGGGCGCGAGCGGCTCGACGCCGAGCGCGGCGAGCGCCCGGGCGCGGCCCTCGGGGCCGGACATGGAGAGCAGCGCGGCGCGGCCGCGGGCGCCCGCCAGCGCGGTGAGCCCGAGCGCGGCGGCGCGCCGCGGGAGGTCGCCGGCCGCGGCCACCTCGAGCGCGTCGTCGCGGAAGCGGACCACCAGCTCGCCGGGGACGAACGGCAGCGCCAGGTGCGGGGCCGAGCCGGCGCCCGCCCCGGCGCCGTTCACGCCCAGGGTGAGCGCGTAGTTGGAGCTGCCCGCGGCGGCGGTGACCCGCACGTAGTGCTGGCCGGCCGCCGCGACGGGGATGACCTGGTTCGCGCCGCCGATCGCGCAGCTCACGACGCTCACGCCGTCGGAGGCGAGCAGGCAGAGCTCGAGCGAGGCCGCGGCGTCGGCCACGTCCAGCACCACCGTCTGGCCCGCCTCCAGCGTGGCCTTGTACCAGTCCTGGGAATCCGTGCCCGCGCTGGCGTACCCGCCCAGCGTGGTCACCGGCGCGAGCTGCTGCGCCTGTGCGGCCGAGTCGTTCGGCGTGCGCGGCGCGCCCGGATCGGCGACGTCGCCGTCCACGTCCTGCCCCGCGGTGGCCGCGATGTGGCCGGACAGCGTGAAGGTGGTGGGCAGCGGCTGCGAGTCGCCACCGCCGCCGCCGCAGGCGAGGACGGCGAGGAACGTTGCGAGCGCGGCGGGCGTGCGGAGGCGCGTCATGTGGGCTCCCGAGGTGGTCGGCTGGTTTTCGCAGCGCGGAGGGGCGGCGCGCAAGCCCACCCCCCGTGACCCATGGGTCCCGGACCGGCGGACGCGGCGCAGCGCCGCGGATTCACTTGTGGTAGGGCTCGCCGCGGAGGATGGTCATGGCGCGGTAGAGCTGCTCGACGAGCACGAGCCGCGCCAGCCGGTGCGCCAGCGTGAAGCGCGACACCGCGAGGCGCTCTTCGGCCCGCGCCAGCACCTCCGGCGCGAGCCCGTCCGACCCGCCGATGAGGAGCGCCACGTCCTGGCCGCGCTCCATCCAGCGGCGCACGCGCTCGGCGAACGCCACGCTGGTGAGCTCGTCGCCGCGCTCGTCGAGCACCACCACCCGCTCGCGCGGCCCGAGCTTCGCGAGGAGCGCCGCGCCCTCCTCGCCCTTCGCCCCCGGGGTGCCGGCGAGCTTGCGCGCCTCCGGCACCTCCACCAGCTCGAAGCGCAGGTAGCGGCCGAGCCGCTTCGCGTACTCGTCCACGGCCGGCGCGTACAGGCCCGAGCGATCCCGGCCCACCGCCACCACCCGGATCTTCACGCCCGCGGCTCCGCCGGCTCGCCGCCGTCGAGCGCGCGCGCCAGCACGTCGTCGAGCTTCGCGAGCAGCTCGCGGTTCCCGTCCTGGCGGTAGCGCGAGAGGCCGCGCTCGAGGTCGGGCAGCCGCGCCAGGAAGTCCCCGAGCACCCGCGCGTCGAGGTCGTCGGCGGTGGCGCCGTAGCCGAGCGCCTGGAGGTACCGCGCGTTCAGCACCTGCTCGAACTGCCGCTTCACCGGGATGGCCAGCATGGGCTTGTGGAGATACACCGCCTCGGTCATCAGCGTGAAGGAGCCGCCCGAGATCACCGCGCGCGCGGTGCGCAGGTCCTCCACGAAGCGGGCCTCTGAGAACGGGCGGTGGACGAGGTTGCCCTCGCGCGCGTCCGCGGTGAGGTCGCGGCGCAGGCCGTACACGCGGCACTCCACGCCGGCGCCGCGCAGGACGTCGGGGAGCGCCTCGTTGGAGGTCGAGGTCTGGTAGACGAGCAGGTGCGCGCCGGGCTCGGCGCGCGCCGAGAGGATCTCCGGGCGCAGCACCGGCGGGTGGAGGCTGGTGCGCGGCTTCGCCACCGGCGCCTGGAAGAACGTGGCGATGAGGTAGTGGAAGCAGCCGGGGAGCTTCGCCTTCACCACGCCCTTCGCCACCAGGTACTCGGCCTCGTGCCCGGCCAGGATCTCCGGCGGGTGATCGCAGCGGTTCACCGCCTGGTTGTTGTCCACCGAGACGCAGGGCAGGCCGTGCGTGCGCGCGTACAGGTAGCTCCAGGTCTCGAAGTCGGAGACGACCACCTCCGGCCGGAAGGACTCGGTGAGGTCGAAGTAGGCCTTCACGTTCCGTGGCCAGCCGCCCGCCACCGCGCCGCCCACGTTCTTCAGCACGGTGCGGAAGTTCCGGACCTCGTTGTCCTCGTAGACGATGGAGAGGCCCCAGATCCGGTTCACGCCCAGGTGATCCCGCTCGCGGGCCTTCAGGTAGTCGTGCGCGCGGCCGGACACCACCACCTGCACGTCGTGCGTGCGGGCGAGGTGGTCGATGACCACCCGCGAGCGGACCGCGTGCCCCATCCCCTCCCCCGCCACGCCGTAGAGGATGCGCGCCATGCGAGCAGTGTAGCCCCTCCCCGCGGCGGCCGCCGTCCGGCGCGGTGGCGCGGCGCGGCGCCGGGGCGGGGTCCACGCGAAGGGCGAGGCCGGGGCGCGCAGGGCGAGGTGCGGGCGCGGGCGCCGGTCCCGGGTCGAGGACTCAGGGTCCGCAGCGCGGCGGCGCGTCGGCGCGCGCGTCCGCGGCGCGGGCGGGCTGGAGCGCGGCCGCGGGGATCGCGCCGGCGGGCGCGGGCGGCCGGACCTCGCGCCAGGGGCCGCCCGCCTCGCGGTAGCGCGCCAGCGCCAGCGCGCCGTCCTCGCCGTAGTAGAGCTCGGCCTCGAAGGCGCGACCCGCGAGCCGGCCGTGGCGGGCGTACCGCACCACGCGGCCCTGCGCGTCGGTCTCCACCTTGCGCCAGGCCTCGCCGTCACAGTCGGTGAACGCCACCACCTCGCCGCGCAGCGCGCCCGCCTGCCGGAGCGCGCGCCACCGCGCCTGCGCGTCCGGGCCGGCCGGCGCGGGGCTCGCGGCGGCGTCGCGGGACTGCGCGCGGACGGCGGGCGCCGCCCGGCGGGCGCCCGAGGCTGCGTCGCCGTCCTCGGGCGCGGCCTCGAGCGTCGCGGCCGGCGCCGGGCCGGCGGCGGGCGGCCCGGCGTCGCCGGCGTCGGCACGGAGCGCGCGCGGGGCCGGCGCGGGCGCCGGGGCGGCGGGTGCGACGAAGGCGCGCGGCGCGGCGGGCGCGGGCGCGATGGAGGTCCGCGGCGCGGCGGCCACGTCCGCCTCCGGCGCGGCGGCAGGGGCGGCGGACGGCGCGGACTTCGCGGCGGCGCCCGGGCGCGGAGCCTCGCGCCGGCGCTCCGGCGCGGGCGGGGCGGCGGGGCGGGCCCGCTCGGCGCGGACCTCGTCCGGCCCGCCGGCGGGCGACGAGGCGGTGGCCGGGACGTCCGGCGCGGCGGCCTCGGGCCCGGCCTGCGCGGCGGGAGCCGGGGCGCGGCCGAGCAGGGCCTCGGGGTCGTCGCGGAGCGCGGGGCCGGGGTGGAGCGCGAGCAGCCGGTACGAGACCGCCCCCACCGCGAGGAGCGCCGCCGCGGAGAGCGCGGCGCCCCAGGTCCACGTCCACGTCGGCAGTCGCCGGCGCCTCGCCCGCGCCCCGGCGGCCTCGCGCGCCGCCGCGAGGAGCACCGCCTCGCCGCGCTCGGGCGCCGGCGCGTCCTCCAGGCCCGACATGAGCGCGCGGGTCCCGCGGATGCGCGCGAGCTCGGCGCGGCAGGTCTCGCACGCCTCCAGGTGCCGCTCCAGCGCGCGCGCCTCGCCGCCCGGAAGCTCGCCGTAGGCGTGCTCCAGGATCGCGTCGTGCAGCCGCGCCCCGAGGCGCTCGTGGAAGCGTTCGTCGCTCATGGTGCCGCGCTCCGGGTCGAGGCGGGGGCGCCCGCGGGCGAGTCCGGCTCCACGCCCATCGCGGCGAGCCGCTCGCGCAGCGCCTCGAGCGCGTAGCGCATCCGGCTCTTCACGGTCGGCTCCGGCGCGCCGGTGACCTCGGCGATCTCCGGGAACCGGAGCCCGGCGTGCTCGCGCAGCAGGAACACCTCGCGCTGCTCGTCCGGCAGCGCGGCGAGCGCCGCCTCGAGGAGCGGACGGACGAGCGCCGCGTCGGCCGCGCGGTCCGGCGCCGGACCGTCCGCGGCGAGGGCCGAGGCGGCGGGGTCGGCCTCGAGCGAGCTGGCGCGGCGGAACGCCATGCGCCGCGACTCGTCCACCGCCAGGTTGCGGGCCATCGCGTACAGCCAGGTGCGGAAGCGCGCGCGCGGCTCCCAGGCGCCGGAGGCCTTCACCACGCGCAGGAACGCCTCCTGGCACAGGTCCTCGGCCCGGCCGCGGTCGCGGGTCAGGCGCAGCAGGAAGGAGAAGATCGGCGTCCGGTGGCGGCGCACGAGGGCCTCGAACGCCCGGGCGTCGCCGTCCCGGAACCGGAGCATCAGCCGTTCGTCGCTCTCGTCCGGCACGCGCGTCGCCTGGGCCTCGCCGGGGGAACGCGCGAGGCGGGAAAAGGATCTCGGGCGCCGGAGTGTAGTCGAAACGGGCCGCTCCCGGCGGGGGACCCGGCGTGCGGCGCCGCGCCGCCGTCCGGTGCGGCGCCGGGTGCGCTGCGCCGGCGGGGCGGGGCCGCTAGGAGGGGGCGGTGCGCACGCCGGACGCGGTGGTGGTCGGCTCGGGGCCGAACGGCCTCTCGGCCGCGGTGGCGCTGGCGCGCGCCGGCCTGCGGGTGCTCGTGCGCGAGGCCGCGGCGACCGCCGGGGGCGGCGCGCGGACGTTGCCGCTCACCCTCCCCGGCTTCCTGCACGACCACTGCTCGGCCGTCCACCCGCTCGCCGTCGCCTCACCGTTCCTCCGCACCCTGCCGCTCGCGGCGCACGGGCTGCGCTGGATCTCGGCGCCCGCCGCCGTCGCGCACCCGTTCGACGACGGCACCGCCGCGCTGCTCGGCCCCGGGTTCGAGGCCACCGACGCGACGCTCGGCGCGGACGCCCGCGCCTGGCGGGCCCTGTTCGCGCCGCTCGCGCGGGAGCTCCCGGCGCTCCTCGAGGAGGTGCTCGGGCCGGTGCTGCACCGCCCGCGGCGGCCGCTGCTCCTCGCGCGCTTCGGCGTGCCCGCGCTGCTCCCGGCCGCGCGCCTCGCCCGGGCCCGCTTCCGCGGACCGCGCGCGCGGGCGCTCCTCGCCGGCCTCGCCGCGCACGCGAACCGGCCGCTCGAGGCCGCCGCCAGCGCCGCGTTCGCGCTGGTGCTCGGCGCGGCCGGGCACGGCGTGGGCTGGCCGTTCCCGGAGGGCGGCGCCGGCGCGATCGCGGCCGCGCTCGCGGCGGAGCTCCGGGCGCACGGGGGCGAGCTCGTGACCTCGGCCGAGGTGCGCCGGCTCGAGGAGCTCCCGCCGGCGCGCGCGGTGCTGCTCGACCTCACGCCGAGGCAGGTGCTGCGCGTCGCCGGCGCCCGGCTCCCGGCGCGCTACGCCCGGCGCCTCGCCGCGTTCCGCTACGGCCCCGGCGCGTTCAAGCTCGACTGGGCGCTCGCCGGCCCCATCCCGTGGCGGGCGCCGGAGTGCGCCGGCGCCGGGACGGTGCACCTCGGCGGCGAGCTGGAGGAGATCGCCGCCTCGGAGGCGGCGGTGGAGCGGGGCGAGGTGCCGGCGCGGCCGTACGTGCTCCTCGCGCAGCCCACGCGCTTCGACCCGTCGCGCGCGCCGCCCGGGCGCCACGTGGCGTGGGCGTACTGCCACGCGCCGCGCGGGTTCGAGGGCGACCTCACCGCCGCGGTGGAGGCGCAGGTGGAGCGCTTCGCGCCCGGGTTCCGCGAGCTCGTGCTGGCCCGCGCCGTGCGCGGCCCCGCGGCGCTGGAGCAGGACGACGCGAACCTGGTCGGCGGCGACGTGGGCGCCGGGGAGGCGTCGCTCGCCCAGCTCGTCGCCCGGCCCGTGCTGTCCGCCCACCCGTGGTCCACCCCCGTGCCCGGGCTCTACCTCTGCTCCGCGTCCACCCCACCCGGCGGCGGCGTCCACGGCATGTGCGGCTGGCACGCCGCCCGCGCCGCCCTGCGCCACCTCGTCCTCTGATCCCGACCCAGAGTAATTTGGAACGCCGGCGGCCGTTCGATCGGCGGACCCGGGGCCGTCCGCCGGACCCGTGAGATCGCGAGCTTCCGCGAGAAGGTCCGCGACCTGGACGATCTCGCACCCCCCGCGATCAACGACTCTGGGTCGGGAAACGAACGAGCGAGCGGGGAGGGGCTCACGCCCGCGCGCGGCGCAGCCGGCGCGGCGCGCGCGCGGGCACGGCGCCCCGGAGCCCCTCCCGGAGCACGAGTCGGGCGGCCTGCTGCGCGTCGTCCACGAACCCGGGTTGGCCGGTGACCTGCGCGAGCACCGTGCAGCCCTCCAGGAGCACCTTCAGCGCCCGGGCCAGCCCGCGCGCGTCGGCGGCGCCCGCCTCGGCGGCGAGCCGCTCGATGTACTCGAGCGCGAGCCGCTTGTGCTCGGCCGCCGCGACGTGGACCGGGTCGTCGTGCGCGGCGAACTCGGCCGTGACGTTGATGAACGGGCAGCCGTAGAAGTCCTTCCCGCGAACCCAGTCGCGCACCACGTCGAAGAGCGCGTCGAGCCGGCCCGCCGGCGTGTCCGACGCCCGCTCCACCGCGGCCATGAACGCGTTGCGGAACCGCTCGTCCATCCGGCGCAGCGCTGCGAGCACCAGCTCGTCCTTCGAGCGGAAGTGCCGGTAGAGGGTCATCTTGGCCACGCCTGCCTCGGCGAGGACCGTGTCGATCCCCACGGCGTGGCAGCCGTACCGGTAGAACAGCGCTGCGGCGGTCTCGACCAGCTTCTCGCGCGGGGACATGGCTCGCTCCGGGCCGGGGGCGCGCGCAGTATACCCATCTGTCGCGCGGTTTCACCCGCCCAGGCGGGCCAGTCGCACGGATCCAGGCTGGACGCGGTAGACAGATCTGTCTATACAGCGACCCAACCGGTCCGCCCTCCCCCGCCGCGGTGGCGCGCGGGACCGCGGGCCCACCCCCGAGGATCCACACCGATGACCGCGCACCGCCCCCTCCCCCTCCTCGCCCTCGCCGCGCTGCTGGCGCTCGCCGCCGGGGCGCCGCTCACCGCGCGCGCCTCCGCCGCGCCGGGAAACGCCGACGCGCTCCGCGGCGTCACCAGCGGAAAGGGCCTGTTCCTCGTCGATCTCGCCGACGGGCCGAAGCTCGCCATGTACCTGAAGCTCATCGCAGGCTCGCACGACGGGCTGCGGGCGCAGGGCGTGGCGCCGGACTTCAAGGTCGTCTTCATCGGCCCGTCGGTCCGGTTCCTCGCCGGCGTGGCGCCGGCGCCGGGCCGTGCCGCGGATCGCGCCGCAGCCGCCGAGATCGCCGGCGCGGTGAGGGAGCTGAAGCGCCGCGGTGCGGCGCTGGAGGTCTGCGCGATCGCGACCAAGGTGTTCGAGGTGGAGGACGCGCGCCTCCTCCCCGAGCTCACCGTGGTGGCGGACGGCTTCGTCTCGCTCATCGGCTACCAGGCGCAGGGCTACCACCTGGTGCCGATCTACTGAGCGTGACCCCGCGGGCGGCCGCGGCTAGGGCTCCTCCCGCCGCTGCGCCGCCTCGCGGGCGTGCCGCTCGCCGCCGCGCGAGAACGCCCGGCGGAACAGGCGGCCCAGCCGGGTCCGCCAGCCGTCCATGATCTCGTACACGGTCGGGATCACGAGCAGCGTGAGCAGCGTGGAGGTGATGACGCCGCCGATCACGGCGCGACCGAGGGGCGCGCGGAAGTCGCCGCCCTCGCCGAGCCCGGAGGCGACCGGGATCATGCCGGCGATCACCGCCACGCTCGTCATCATGATCGGCCGGAGGCGGATCCCGCCGGCCTCGACGAGCGCGTCGCGGATCGACAGCCCGCGCTCCTCCCGCGCCCACTTCGCGAAGTCGATGAGCAGGATGGCGTTCTTCGCCACGATCCCGAACAGCAGGATGACGCCGATGAGGCTCATCAGGTTGATGGTGTCGCCGGTGACGAGCAGCGCCAGCACCACGCCGATGAGCGACAGCGGCAGCGACAGCAGGATCGCGAGCGGGTCGAGGAACGACCCGAACTGCAGCACGAGCACGAGGTACATGAGCATCACGGCGAGCAGCAGCGCGACGCCGATGCGCGTGAACACCTCGGCCTGGTCCGCCGACTCGCCGCCCTGCCGGAGCGTGTAGCCCGGCGGCAGCTTCAGCTCCGAGGCGAGCCTCCGCTCGATGTCGTTCACCACCTCGGAGAGGGAGCGGCCGGCCACGTTCCCCTGCACGCTCACCACGCGCTGCCGGTCGAGGTGCGAGATCTGCGCGGGGCCGAGCCCCTCGGTGATGCGCGCCACCTGGCCGACGGGCAGGATCCGCGGCGCGCCCTCGCGGCTCGGCAGGACGAGCGGCAGCTGGCGCAGGTCGGACGCGCGCTCGCGCGCCTCGGGCGCGAGCCGCACCATCACCTTGCGCGTCTCGCCGGTCGGGTCCACCCAGTCGCCGGAGTCGAGCCCGGCGAACGCGATCCGGAGCGACTGCGCCACCTGGCCCACCGTGACGCCGAGCCGGCCGGCGAGGCCGCGGTCCACCTCGACCGCCAGCTCCGGCTTCTGCCCGCGGGTGGAGAGCCCCACGTCCACGGCCCCCGGCACGCCGGCGGCGACGGCCTTCACCTTCTCGGCGAGCTCGGTGAGCACCCGCGAGTCGGGGCCGCGCAGCTCGAGCTGGATCGACTTGAACGCGCCGCCGAAGCCGCTCGTGAAGACCGAGATCTCCGCGCCGGCCACCCGCGACAGCTCGCGCCGCAGCACCGCGCCGAGCGCGTCCTGCGAGACGTCGCGCTCGCGCTTGGGCGTGAGCCGCGCGTAGATGAGCGCCTGGTCCACGCCGGGCGCCTGGAGCGGGATGGGCGTGCCGATCGAGGCGTAGGTGTACGCGACCTCGGGGTGGCTGCGGAGGATGCGATCGGTCTCCTCCACCTTGCGCCGCGTGTACTCGATGGACGAGCCGGGCGGCGTCTGCACGATGAGGCTCACCTCGCTGCGATCCGACACCGGCACGAAGCCGGCGCCGCCGAACGCGCCCTGCAGCGCGAACGAGCCGACCAGCGAGAGCGTGGCGAAGGCCACCACGAGCCAGCGGTGGTCGAGCGCCCAGGCGACCACGCGGCGGTACCCGGCGGCCTGGCGGTCGAACCAGCGGTTGAAGGCGCCCAGCGCGCGCCCCACCGGCCCGCGCCGCTCGCCCTTCTCCACCTGCGGATCCGGCCAGTACGCCGACATCATGGGGTCGAGCGAGAAGGACACGAACAGCGACACCAGCACCGCCGCGGCGATGGTGAGCGCGAACGGCTTGAACCACTGGCCGGCCACCCCGTACATGAACGCGACCGGCACGAACACCGCCACGATGGAGAAGGTGGTGGCGGTGACCGCCAGGCCGATCTCGTCGGTCCCCTTGTGCGAGGCGGTGGTGTGGTCCTCGCCGAGCTCGATGTGCCGGACGATGTTCTCGCGGACCACGATGGCGTCGTCGATGAGGATGCCGATCGCGAGCGAGAGGCCCAGGAGCGACATGGTGTTGAGCGTGAAGCCGAACGCCCAGACGCTCACGAACGCCGCCAGCACCGAGACCGGCAGCGCGAGCCCGGTGATGACGGTGGACCGCCACGAGTTGAGGAACAGGAACACCACCAGCACGGTGAGGAGCGCGCCCTCGATGAGCGTCCGCTGCACGTCGTCCACCGACTGGCGCACGCGCGTGCCGGAGTCCTGGACGACGGCGAGCTTCGCCCCCTCCATCCGCGGCTCGAGCGCCCGCGCCCGCTCCTTCACCGCGTCGGCGACGGCGGTGGTGGAGTAGCCCTTCGTCTTCAGGACCTCCAGGCCCACCGCCTCGCCCGAGTTGAAGAGCGCGAGCGTGCGCGCCTCCTCGGCGCCGTCGAGCACCTTCGCCACCTGGCCCAGGCGGACCACCTGGCCGCCGCGGCTCGCGACCGCCACCTGCTCGAACTCCTCGGGCGTGGCGAGGCGGCCGGAGAGGCGGATGCTCTGCTCGCCGAGCGGCGTGTTGACGCGCCCCACCGGCGCGGCCAGGTTCTGCGCCTGCAGCGCGCCCACCACCTCGGCGGCCGAGACGCTGGCGGCCGCCATCGCCTCCGGGTCGAGCTGGACGGTGAGCTCGCGCTTCTGCCCGCCCACCAGCCGCACGTCGGCGACGCCCTGCACCGAGCGCAGGTCGCGCGAGACCACCTCGTCGGCGAGCCGCGTCAGCGCCGGCACCGGCAGCGTCTTCGAGGTGAGCGTGAGCGTGACGATCGGCTCCTGCGACGGATCGAACCGGACCAGCACCGGCTCCTCCATCTCGGTGGGCAGGTCCTGGCGCTTCGAGCTGATGGCGTCGCGGATGTCCTGCGTCGCCTCCATCAGGTTCTTCTCGAAGTCGAAGAACACGATGAACTGGGCGAGGCCGTCGGTGGCGGAGGCGGTGGTCTGCTTCCCGTCGATGCCGCTGATCGAGAAGATCGCGTCCTCGATGGGATCGATCACCTCGCGCTCGACCGTCTCGGGCGAGGCGCCGGGGTAGACGATGGTGACCGCCACCACCGGCGGCTGGACGTCCGGGAACTCGTCGGTCTTGAGCGTGACGAGCGCCAGCAGCCCGAAGATCACGAGCGCCAGCATCACCGTGATGGTGACGATGGGCCGCTTGATGGCGAAGTCGGAGATGAACATGCGGGGGCCCCGGGGCGGCTAGTTCGACTGCTGCGCGCGCGGATCCTCGACCACGCGCACCGGGGTGCCGTCGGCGAGCGCACCGCGCGCCGAGCCGAGCACGAGCACGTCGCCCTGCTTCACGCCGGAGCGGAAGCCCACCGCACCGGCCACGTCGTCGCGGAGCGCGATCTCGACCGCCACCTTCTGCACCTTCCCGTCCTGCACCTTCATGACCGTGGGCGGGGTGGAGGTCGCGTCCACCGCCGTCGCCGGCGCGGCCAGGGCCTCGCTCGCCTGGCTCGCCACCCGCCCCTGCGCGTAGAGGCCGGCCAGGAGCCGGCCGTCGGCGTTCGGCACGTCCACGTAGACGCGCACCTGGCCGGTGCTGGGATCGACCGCGGGGTTCACGCGCTCGATGTGCCCGTCGAAGCGGCGGCCGCCGAAGCCGGTCACCGCGAAGTCCACCGGCGCGCCGGGCGCGAGCGCGCCCACGCTCGCCGCCGGCACCGAGCCCTCGAACTGGAGGCGGGAGGGGTCGATCACCGTGTACAGCGCGGCGCCGGAGGACACCACGTCGCCCGACGAGACGTTCCGCTCCGAGACGACGCCGGCGAAGGGCGCGCGCACCGCCGTCTTGCCGGCCTGCTGCTCCGCCGCGGCGAGCCGGGCCTTCGCGTCCTCCACCTGCGCGCGCGCCGCCTCGAGCTGCGCCTCGGCGCGCTCGGCGTCCTGCTCGGCCATGGCGCCCTCGCGGGCCAGGGTGTGGGCGCGCCGCGCGCTCGACTCCGCCACGCGGAGCGCGTTCTGCGCCGAGGTCACCGCGGAGCGCGCCGCCCGCACCGCGTCCTGGAGCGCCGAGGCGTCGATCCGCGCGAGGAGCTGCCCTGCCTTCACCCGCTCGCCCGCCTCGACGCGGACCTCGGCGACCGCGCCGCCCACCTCGGCGCGCAGCGTGGCCGTGCGGCGGGCGTGCAGGGTGCCGGCCACCTCCGGGCCCGACTGGAGCCGGCGGGACGACACCACCGCGACGTTCTCCGGCGCGAGCGCGACCGGCGGCTGCTCCTGCGCGGCCTCGGCGGTGCTGCCGCCGCCCCGCTTGCAGCCGGGGAGGGCTACGGCCGCGGCGAGCGCCAGCCCGAGCAGCCTGCATCCGCGTCGAGGTCCGGTGGCTCTCGGCATCGCGTTTCCCTTCCGACGACCTGCCGGGCGAACTGGGCCCGGAACGAGTTACGCTGCGGCCCTCGCAGGCGCTGGGCCCTGCTTGGGCTACCGCGCCGGGGCGGGCCGGGGGCCGGCGCTACACCCGCGACGGCACTCCGTCCGGGGCGGCCCGCTCGGCGCGTCGGGCGAGCGCACCGGGGGTGCTACCCTCCCACCTGCGTCCACACGCCTTGCCCCAGCCGCTCCCACGCCGGAGGTGACCATGTCCCGCACGCGCCTGGCCGTCCTCGCGCTCGCCCTGTCCCCGCTGGCCCTCGGCGCCTGCAGCAACGGCGACGCTCCCTCCGCCCCGGCCTCCGACGCCGTCCGTGCGCCCAGCGCGTCCGGTTCACCCAGCGCGCGGGGCGCCGGCATGGATCCCCATTCCATGGCAGGAGGCAAGAAGATCCTCGGCGTGACCACCCGGAACCTGTACCTCGGGGCGGACCTGGGGCCGGTCATGGCCGCCGCCACGCCCGAGGCGTTCGTCGCCGCGACCACCGCGGTCTGGGCCACCGTGCGGGCGAACGACTTCCACCTGCGCGCCGAGGCGATCGCCGACGAGCTCGCCGCCACCCGGCCCGGCCTCGTCGGCCTCCAGGAGGCGTACCTGTGGCGCGTGCAGGACCCGGGCGACTTCCTCGCGGGCGGCACGACGCCCGCCACCACCGTGGCGTACGACTACGTGCAGGACCTCCTCGACGCGCTCGCCGCGCGCGACCTCCGCTACGTGGTCGCGGCCGAGGTGACGCTGTTCGACTTCGAGGCGCCGGTGGCGACGGGGCAGGACGTCCGCATGACCGACCGCGGCGTGATCCTGGCGCGGAGCGATCTCACCACCGCGCTGCCCGGCGGCGGCGTGTACGCCACGCTCCTGCCGGTCAACGTGCTCGGGAACGCCGTGCAGGTGAAGCGGGGCTGGGTGTCGGTGGACGCGAAGTACCGTGGCGAGTGGCTGCGCTTCGTCTCGACGCACCTCGAGGCGTACCACGCGGGCGTGCGCACCGCGCAGGCGGCGGAGCTCGCCGCCGCCCTCGCCGCCGAGACGCGGCCGGTGGTGCTGGTCGGCGACCTCAACTCGGAGCCCGGCACGGAGGGTGAAGCGGTGCTGGCCGGCGCAGGGTTCCGCGACGTGTGGGCGGCCGTGAACGGCGACGCCGCCGGGCTCACCTGCTGCTTCCCCGAGGACCTGCGGACCGGCCCCGGCGACCCCGGGTTCGCCGACCTGTCCACGCGCATCGACTACGTGCTCGTGCGCGGGCCGGCGCAGCCGTGGAGCGCCGAGGTGGTGGGCGAGACCGCCGCGGAGCGGGTGGGCGGGCTGTGGCCGAGCGACCACGCCGGCGTCGCGGCCGAGGTCCGCGTCACCGACGGGCGGCACGCAGAGGAGTGATCACCGCGGTCCGGGCTGCCGCCTCGGACGCGGGCCCGCGGCGAGGCGCGGGTCGGCCGGCGCGGCCGTTCGGTCGCGCCGCATGGGCGCGTCGAGGAACAGGACCACGCCGAGCCGCACGTCGAGCGGCGGCGCGTCCGCGCTGAGCCCGCGATCGACGGAGGCGCGCAGCAGCACCCGCTGGCCGGCCGGCACGTCGGCGGTGAGGCCCAGCACCATCGGGCGGTCGTCGCCGCGCCAGCCGGCGTAGCCGCGCCACTCTGCCGAGATCGCGACGCCGCTCGCGAACCCGGCGCGCAGGGTCGCCCCGTAGTCGAGCGCGTCGTCCTGGCGGCCGTCCGCGACCTGCCAGGCGAGGAAGCCGACCTTCGCGAGCGCGCGCAGGCGGACCGGACCCGCCGCGGCGAGGTCCTTGCCGCCGAGCAGGTCGAAGACGTAGCCCGGCGCGTTGGTGAAGCGGCGCGCGCCGCGATCCTTGCCCGAGGTGGACTTCACCACCAGGCGCAGCCCCAGCGCCGGGCGCCACCCCCGCTCGTCGAGCACCAGGAACCGCGCGCCGGCGCGGAGGTCGCCCGGGGACGCGCCCGAGCGCACGCGCGCGCCGAGCCGCGCCTCCGTCGCGGCCGAGGTCCGGAACAGCTCGAACGGGGTGCCGTCCAGCTCCAGCGCGGCCACCTCGCGGAACGGCACGGTGAGCCGCACGTACGGGGTCCCCGCGACGTCCTCCGAGCCGAGCCCTGCGAGCTGGGCGGTGGCGGACAGCTCCAGCTCGGTCCGGTCCCCGATCACCGGGTCCACGTTGCGGAGCGCGGGGAGCGCGTTGTAGCCCATCCGCCCCGGGACCAGGAGCGGGCCCGCGGCGGCCGCCCCCGCGGCGGCGCACATCACCACCGCGGTGAACCCTGCGAGCACGCGCGCGATCGCCGGCCAGATCACGGTTGAACTTGCGGCCGCATGCGACCGGCGCGAAGGCCCCGGGCCCGCTGGCCCGGCGGTCGGAGCCGTCAGCCCGCCGACCCCACCCGCACCCCCGACCCAGAGTCGTTCGCGTCTCCCGCCGTCCTCGCCAGCACCGAGCCGAACCCGGAGTCGTTGGGTGCACCGATCCGGGGCCTGCCGGCGGGCAAACGACTCTGGGTCGGGCGGGAGGTTGCGGGTTCGGAGGTCGCCAGACCCGGGCGGTACGTCAGGGTCCGCCAGAGGAAGAGCGGCACCCCGATCGCGTAGCGGCGGAAGAGCCGGCGGGGCTCGAGCGCCAGCCGGAACAGCCACTCCAGGCGCATGGCGCGCACCGCGCGGGGAGCCCGCGCGACGCTCCCGCTCATGAAGTCGAACAGCGCCCCGACCCCGATCGCGACCCGCGCACGAAGCGCCGGCGCGTTCGCCGCCATCCACGCCTCCTGCCGCGGGTTACCGAGCCCGACGAGCAGCAGGTCGGGCCGGGCCGCGTCGATGGCCCGGCGCGCCTCGTCGCCGGTGGTCTCGTGGCCGTCCAGGACGCCCACCACCGTCACCGGCGCGTAGTCGCGCTCGATCCGGCGCGCCGCCTCCTCCGCGCGCCCGGGGCGCGCCCCGTACAGGAACACGCGCAGCGGCAGCCCGCGCCGGGCGCACTCCCCCAGCAGGCGAGGGACGAGGTCGGTGCCCGCGAAGTTGTACGGAAACGGCGCGCCGGTGCGGAGCCGCGCGTACACGTCCAGTCCGACGCCGTCGTTCAGCACCAGGGTCGCCGCGCGGATCGACGCGCGCGCCGCGGGGCTCGCGGACGCCACGTTGAGCGTGTGCGCGTTCGCCAGGACGAGGGTGCCGCACCGGACCGGCGCCGGAGCGTCGAGCCGGCGGAGGAACCACTCGAGGAGGTCGGGCCACTCCAGGCGCGCGACCTTCACGCCCAGGCAATCGACGGCGGGATACGACGGGTCTCGACCGGAGGAAGGGCGGACGGCGGGCACGGGCGGCGGCACCCCCGGCACGCTGGCCTGCCTGCCGGCGCGGCGCGACCCTGCGTTCGGGTCCGGCGTCCGCGAGGGTGGGGGCGCGGCAGGCCGCGGACGGGCCCGCGCCGGCGGCTCACCCGCGGTGGTACGTCCGGTACCAGGCCACGAAGCGGCGCACGCCCTCCTCGATCGAGGTGGCGGGCCGGAACCCGACGTCCCGCTCGAGCTCCGAGACGTCGGCAAATGTGGCCGGGACGTCGCCGGGCTGCATGGGGAGGAGCTCGCGCACCGCCTTCTTCCCGAGCGCCTCCTCCATCACCTCGATGAAGCGGAGCAGCTCGACCGGCTGGCTGTTGCCGATGTTGTAGAGGCGGTGCGGTGGCACCACGCCGGCCGCGGGCGGCCGGTCGAGGACGCGGATGACGCCCTCGACGATGTCGTCCACGTAGGTGAAGTCGCGCCGCATCTGCCCGTGGTTGAAGACCTTGATCGGCTGGCCCTCGAGGATGGCCCGGGCGAACAGCATGGGCGCCATGTCCGGGCGCCCCCAGGGGCCGTACACGGTGAAGAAGCGCAGCCCGGTGGCGGGGATCGCGAACAGGTGACTGTACGTGTACGCCATCAGCTCGTTCGCCTTCTTGGTGGCGGCGTACAGGCTGACGGGGTGATCGACGTTGTCGGTCACCGCGAACGGCACCTTGGAGTTGCCGCCGTAGACGGAGCTCGAGGACGCGTAGACCAGGTGGCGGACCGGGTGGTGGCGACAGCCCTCGAGCACGTCGAGGAAGCCGGTCACGTTCGCGTCCACGTAGGCGTGCGGGTTCTCGAGCGAGTAGCGCACGCCGGGCTGGGCGGCGAGGTGCACCACCGCGCCGAACCGGGCGCGCTCGAACAGGCGGGCGGTCGCGTCGCGATCGGCGAGGTCGAGCCGCTCGAACGTGAACCCCGGCCGGCCCGTCAGCTGCGCGAGGCGCGCCTCCTTCAGGCGGACGTCGTAGTACGGCACCATCGAGTCGATGCCGAGCACCTCGTCGCCGCGCTCGAGCAGCGCCTTCGCGAGGTGGAATCCGATGAAGCCGGCGGCGCCGGTGACGAGGGTCGGGGGCATGAACGCTTCCTCTCGCAGTTCCGGACCCAGAGTAGTGCATTTCGGACCAGCGGTCCGACCCGCGGACCCCCGCGCGCCGCCCGCGCGAGCTTTCGCCCCGAGATCACGGGGCCGGGCGCGCGGCACGCCGCCTGCCTTGTCCGCGGCCCATGACCGCTCCGCGCCAGGTCCTCCCGGGCGTCACCTACCTCGTGACGCGCCGCTGCTTCCAGCGGATGTTCCTGCTCCGCCCCTCGCCCGAGACGAACGCGATCTTCCTGTACGTGCTCGCGGTCGCGGCGCGGCGGTACGGCATCCTGGTGCACGCGTTCTGCGTGATGTCGAACCACTTCCACCTGGTCGTCACCGACGTGGACGCGCGCATTCCCGAGTTCGAGCAGTACCTGAACGCGCTCGTCGCCCGCGCGGTGAACGCCTCGCTCGGCCGCTGGGAGTCGTTCTGGGCGCCGGGCAGCTACAGCGCCGTGGTGCTCTCGTCCCCGCAAGACGTGCTCGAGAAGGCCGCCTACGTCCTCACGAACCCGGTGAAGGCCGGGCTGGTCGCGTCCGCGCAGGCGTGGCCCGGGCTCTGGTCGGCGCCGGCGTCGATCGGTGCGGGCGCGCTGCGGGCCGCGCGACCGGAACCGTTCTTCCGCCGGAACGGTCCGATGCCCGACGAGGCGCAGCTCGCGCTCGTGCCGCCGCCGGGGTTCGACTCGGCGGAGGCGTTCCGCGCGCAGCTCGTGGACGCGATCGCGGCCCGCGAGCGCGCGATCGGGGATGCGCACGCGCTCGGCGGGAACGGGTTCCTGGGTGCGCGGCGGGTGCTCGCGCAGCGCCCGACGGGCCGCCCCACGGTGCCGGCGCCGATGCGCGGCCTCCGCCCGCGGGTGGCGGCGCGGGATCCCTGGAAGCGGATCGAGGCGCTCGGACGGCTGGCCGGGTTCCTGCGTGACTACCGGGAGGCTTGGCGGGCCCGCCGTGCCGGGCGCGCCGACGCCGTCTTCCCGGCCGGCACGTACCTGCTGCGCGTCGCGCACGGTGTCCCCTGCGCCGGCGTCGGCTGAGCGCTGCCGTCGCCCCCGGCGCGCACGGTCAGGCGCGAGCGGCGGGGGCGGCGAGCAGGAACCGGCCGAAGGCGCGGTCGGAGCGGCTGATGTGCTCGAAGAGCCAGGTGGCGACGCGGGCGTTCACGCGGACGACGAGGAGCGCGTTCATGCCGTCGCGCTCGAGCTCCTCGCGAAGGGCCGCGAGGTCCGCGGCGAAGCCCGCGTGCTCCGCTCGCTGCGCCGCCAGGCCCGGGTAGCGGTGCGCCTGCATCAGCGCCTCCTCGGCGCCGAAGTGCTCGACGACGTACGCGTCGAGGAACGCGAGCATCCGGCGCGTCTCCTCGGCGCTCCGGCGTTCCTGGACGGATTCGAGCAGCGCATCGACGCGTCGGAAGAGCTCCTCGTGCTGCGCGTCGATCTCCTCGATGCCGAGCGCGAGCGTCGGGTCCCAGGTGATGGCCATGCGTTGCGACCCCCAATGCGTGCGGGCGCGGAGCATGCCAGCTCGGGCGACGCCATCGGGTGCGGCAGGATGCCGCGTATGCCGCCCGGAACGACGCGGCCCGGCCCGCACGTGGCGGACCGGGCCGTCTTCACCTCTGCTCCGGACGCAATGACTCTGGGTCGGGGGTCAGGCGCGGGGCTTGCCGGTTCCGCTGGCGGCGCCGGGGACCAGGTTCGCGGGGTTCATGGCCTTCGCGAGCTGCTCGTACAGCGCGTACTTCTCCCGGACGTCCTTCTGCGCCTGCTCCAGCATCCTCGCAAAGGCCTGCGGGTTCGCCTGCTCCACCTGCCGGAACCGCGTCTCGCCCTCGGTGAACCGCGCCAGCTCGATCTTCGGCGCGGCGCTGTCCAGCTTCAGCGGGCTGTCGCCGGCGGCGACACGGCGCGGGTCGTACCGGAACAGCGGCCAGTACCCGGACTCGACCGCCTTCTCCTGCTGCCCGATCGCCTCGCTCATCTCGTACCCGTGCGCGATGCAGTGCGCGTACGCCACGATCACCGACGTCCCCGTGTAGCTGTCCGCCTCCTTGAACGCGGCGATGGTCTGCGCGTCCTTCGCGCCCATCGCCACCCGCGCGACGTACGGGTGCCCGTAGCTCATGGCCAGCATGGCGAGGTCCTTCTTGGGAAGGTTCTTGCCGGCCACCGCGAACTTCGCCGCCGCGCCCATCGGCGTCGCCTTCGACGCCTGGCCGCCGGTGTTCGAGTACACCTCGGTGTCGAGCACCAGGATGTTCACGTCGCGCCCCTGCGCGATCACGTGGTCCAGGCCGCCGTACCCGATGTCGTACGCCCACCCGTCGCCGCCGACGATCCAGACGCTCTTGCGCACCAGGTAGTCCGCGATGCGGAGCAGCCAGCGCGCCTCGAGCCCGTCCATCATCTGCAGCTTCGCCTTCAGCTCCGCCACCCGGGCCCGCTGCTTCTCGATCCCGGTCTCGTCCGACTGGTCGGCCTTCAGCAGCTCGTCCACCAGCGCGTCGCCCAGCTTCGGCCCGAGCACCGCGAGCAGCTCGCGCGCCTGCTCGGCCTGCTTGTCGATCGAGAGCCGCATCCCGTAGCCGAACTCGGCGTTGTCCTCGAACAGCGAGTTCGCCCAGGCCGGCCCGCGCCCCTCGCAGTTCTGCGTGTACGGGGTGGTCGGGAGGTTGCCGCCGAAGATCGACGAGCACCCGGTGGCGTTCGCGATCACGGCGCGGTCGCCGTAGAGCTGGGTGAGGAGCTTCAGGTACGGGGTCTCGCCGCAGCCGGTGCAGGCGCCGGAGAACTCGAACAGCGGCTCGAGGAACTGCGTCCCCTTCACGTCCAGCTTCACCTTCTTGCGGTCGGCGTCGGGGATGGAGAGGAAGAACTCGAAGTTCGCCCGCTCCTTCTCCTTCAGCGGCATGGCGTCGGCCATGTTGATGGCCTTCTTGCCCTTCTCCGTCTTCGACTCCGCCGGGCAGATCTCGACGCAGAGCGTGCAGCCGGTGCAGTCGTCGGGCGCCACCTGGAGCGAGTACTTCGCCCCCTTCACGTCGGCGCTCTTGTAGTCCATCGCGAGGAAGCCCTGCGGCGCGCCGCCGAGCACCTCGGGGCCGTAGAACTTCGGCCGGATGGCCGCGTGCGGGCAGATGAGCGCGCACTTGTTGCACTGGATGCAGAGGCTCGGCTCCCACACCGGGATCTCGAGCGCGATCGACCGCTTCTCCCACTTCGACGTGCCGGTGGGCCAGGTGCCGTCCACCGGGAACGCCGACACCGGGAGCTGGTCGCCCTTGCCCGCGAGCATGAGCGCGGTGACGCGCTTCACGAAGTCGGGCGCGGCCTCGGACACCGCCGGCGGCCGCGGCGCGCCGGTGGCGGCGCGGCCCTCGACCTTCACCTGGTACAGGTGCGCGAGCGTGTGGTCCACCGCGGCGAAGTTCTTCTGCACCACCTCGGCGCCCTTGCGCGCGTAGGTCTTCTCGATGGTCTTCTTGATGTGGCCGATGGCCTCGTCGCGCGAGAGGACGCCGGAGATCGCGAAGAAGCACGTCTGCATGATGGTGTTGATGCGCACCCCCATGCCCGTCTCGCGCGCGACCTTGTACGCGTCGATGACGTAGAGCTTCAGCCCCTTAGAGAGGATCTGCTCCTGCACCTCGCGCGGCAGGTGGCCCCACACCTCGTCCGGCCCGTAGGGCGAGTTGAGGAGCAGCGTCGCGCCGGGCACCGCCATCTCGGCCATGTCGTACTTCTCGAGGAAGCCGAACTGGTGGCACGCCACGAAGTTCGCCTTCTCGATGAGGTAGGCGGAGTGGATGGGGCGAGGCCCGAAGCGCAGGTGGCTGATGGTCACCGACCCGGACTTCTTCGAGTCGTAGACGAAGTAGCCCTGCGCGAAGTTCGGCGTGTCCTCGCCGATGATCTTGATGGAGTTCTTGTTCGCGCCGACGGTGCCGTCCGCGCCCAGGCCGAAGAACAGCGCCCGGACCACGTCCTTGCCCTCGGTGTCGAAGGTCGGGTCGGTCTTGAGCGACAGGTGGGTGACGTCGTCGTTGATGCCCACCGTGAAGTGGCGCATCGGGCGCGCCTTCGACAGCTCGTCGAGCGCCGCCTTCACCTGGCCGGGCGTGAACTCCTTCGAGGAGAGGCCGTAGCGCCCGCCGATGACCGTGATCTGGTGGTGGAAGCGGTCGATGTGCGCCTGCTCGGCCTCGCGCAGCGCGGTGACCACGTCCTGGTAGAGCGGCTCGCCGAGCGCGCCCGGCTCCTTCGTCCGGTCGAGCACGGCCAGCGCGTGCACGGTGCGCGGCAGCGCGGTCATGAACGCGCCCAGGTCGAAGGGCCGGTACAGCCGGACCTTCAGCAGGCCCACCTTCTCGCCGCGCGCGATGAGGTGCTCGACCGTCTCCTGCGCGGTCTCGCAGGCCGAGCCCATCGCGACCACCACGCGCTCCGCCTCGGGGTGGCCGAAGTACTCGAACAGCTTGTACTTGCGGCCGGTGAGCTTGCCGAAGTGGTCCATCGCCGCCTGCACGTGCCCGGCGGCGTCGAGGTAGTACGGGTTGCAGGCCTCGCGCGCCTGGAAGAACGCGTCGGGGTTCTGCGCGCTGCCGCGGAGCGTGGGCCGGTCCGGGGTGAGGGCGCGGGCGCGGTGCGCCGCCACCAGCTCCTCCGGGATCATGGCGCGCAGGTCGTCGTCGGTGAGCTCCTCGATCTTGGCGACCTCGTGCGAGGTGCGGAACCCGTCGAAGAAGTGCAGGAACGGCACGCGCGAGAGCAGGGTGGCGCGGTGCGCGATGGCCGCCATGTCGTGGGCCTCCTGCACCGAGGCCGACGAGAGCAGCCCGAAGCCGGTCTGGCGCACCGCCATGACGTCGGAGTGGTCGCCGAAGATCGACAGCGCGTGGGTCGCGACCGCGCGCGCGCTCACGTGCATGCAGAACGCGGTCAGCTCGCCCGCGATCTTGTACATGTTCGGGATCATGAGCAGCAGGCCCTGCGACGCCGTGAAGGTCGTCGTGAGCGAGCCCGCCTGCAGCGCGCCGTGGACCGCGCCCGCGGCGCCGCCCTCCGACTGCATCTCCGCCACGCTGGGCACCGTCCCCCAGACGTTCTTGCGGCCCTTCGCAGACCACTCGTCCGCCCACTCCCCCATGTTCGAGGACGGGGTGATCGGGTAGATGGCGATGACCTCGCTGACCCGGTGGGCCACGGAGGCGGCGGCCTCGTTGCCGTCCATCGTCACCATTCGCCTGCTCGCCATTTTGCGTCCTCCGGTGAGGGCGCCACGACCGCCACGGGCCGCAGCGCAAAGCTTGCGGGATTGACGAGAATCAAGGGGGAACGTGCAACTCCCGATCCTTCCTAGCAGGGCCGCGGCGCAACCGGATCGGGCCGCGAAGTGTAGCAGATCGGACCTCTGCCCTGACAACCCGCCGCAGCACGATCCGCTTCCTCGGCGCGATTTCTGCGCGCAAGGCGCGGGCTGCGCATTGAGTGGGATAGGCGGAACGGGTCATCCTCCGCGACCTATGGTGAGGAAGGTCGGGACGAGCCGGATCGTCCGCGAGATCGGCCGCGGCGGAATGGGCGTGGTGTACGAGGCGTTCCAGGAAGGCCTGGAGCGTCCCGTCGCCGTGAAGGCGCTCGACCAGAAGCTCGTCCGCTCGAGCGAGGTGGTCGAGCGCTTCCGGCGGGAGGGTCGCGCGTACGCGCAGCTCCGCCACGAGGCGATCGTGGCGGTGCACGATCTCGTGGAGAAGGACGACCAGCTCTACCTCGTGACCGACCTCGTTGACGGCGCCGACCTCGCCCGCGTGCTGGCCCAGGGCGGCGCGCTGCCGGCCGACTGCGTGGCGGTGATCGGCGCGCGCCTCGCCGAGGCGCTCGACTACGTGCACTGGAGCGGCCTGCTGCACCGCGACGTGAAGCCCGCGAACGTGATGATCTCCCGGCTCGGCGAGGTGAAGCTGATGGACTTCGGCATCGCCAAGGGCGCCGAGGATCCCTCGCTCACGCGCGTGGGCATGCTGGTGGGCAGCCCCTCGTACATGGCGCCGGAGGTGCTGGCCGGCGACGAGGGCGGGCCCGCCGCGGACGTGTGGGCGCTCGGCGTGACGCTCTACGAGCTGGTCTGCGGCGAGAAGCCGTTCCGCGGCGCGAACGCGGACGAGCTGTTCCGGCTGGTGCGGCGCGGGCGCTTCCGCAGGGTCCGCTCGCTCGCCCCCGGGTGCCCGGCGCGCGTCGCCGCTGCCATCGAGCGCTGCCTGGCGCGCGCGCCGGAGCGGCGCTGGAAGAGCGCCGGCGCGCTGGCGCGCCACCTCGACGCGTTCGCGGCGAAGAAGCTCGCGAAGCTCCACCCGCGCGCGCGCCTGGTGGCGCTGCTCGCGAACCGCGGCTTCGCCACCGAGGAGGTGGCGCTCTCGCGCATGGACGTGGCCACGCTGAACGCCACCCGCCTCGCCGACGAGAAGGGCACCGCCACCGTGGCCGAGTTCCCGGTGCGCCGCCGCCGCCGCGCCACCGCGCTCCAGGCCGCGCTCGCGCTCGCCGCCGCGGCCGCGGCGTGGCTCGCGCCGCTCGCCCTGTCCTGACCCGCGCGCCGGGACCCGCCCCGCGCGGCCTCGCGAACGGCTCCCCGACCGCGCCGGCATCGCCTACCATGCGCGCCGCCGTGCGCACCCGCATCGTCGCCACCTACCTCGCCGTCGCCGCGCTGTGGGGCTCGACCTGGATGGCCATCCGGATCGGCCTCGAGGACCTGCCGCCGCTCCGCTTCGCCGGCGTGCGCATGGCCATCGCGGCGCTGGTGCTCGCGCCGTTCGCGCTGCGCGGCGGCGCCTGGCGCGAGGTGGTGGGGCCGGCGCGGGCGCAGCTCGCGCTCGTGGCCGTGCTGCAGATCGCGCTCCCTTACGGCCTCATGTTCGTGGCGCAGCAGTGGGTCCCGTCGGGCCTGGCGGCGGTGCTGTTCGCGTCGTTCCCGGTCTGGATCGCGCTCCTCGCGCGCGCCCTGGTCCCCGGCGAGACGCTCACGCCGGCGCGCGTCGCCTCGGCGCTGCTCGGGATCGCGGGCGTGGCCGTGCTGCAGCTCCCGCACCTCGGCGACCTGGAGGGCTCGGGCCGGCTCCTGCTGGGCGGCGCGCTCGTGGTGCTCTCGTCGATGATCGTGGCGCTCGCGAACGTGCTGGTGCGCCGCCACCTCGCGGCCGTCTCGCCGCTCGCCATGACCGCCGGGCAGACCGCCGTCGGCGCGGTGCTGCTCCTCGCCGCGGCCGCGCTGCTGGAGCAGGGTCGCCCGGCCGCGTTCACCGCGAGCGCGGTCGCGGCGCTCGCGTGGCTGGCGGTGTTCGGCACCGCGCTCACCTACGTGGGCCTGTACTGGCTGGTGCCGCGCGTCCCCATGGCCGCGATCGGCGCGCTGCCGCTGCTCGACACCAGCGTGGCGGTGACGCTGGGCGCGCTCGTGCTCCACGAGCCGGTGGGCTGGAACCTGGCGCTGGGCGGCGGGATGGTGCTCGCCGCCGCGGCGCTCACCATCCCGCGGCGCCGGTGAGCGCGCGCAGGCGCGCACACACGCGCCGTCCGCGCGCTTGACGACCGTCACGGCGCGGCGCGCCCGACGCGGCACGGTGGGTGGACCCCCGCCCCGGAGCCGCCCATGCGCCCGCGCCTCGTCCCGCACCTCCCCCTCGCCGCCGCGCTCGCGCTGTGCCTCGCCGCCGGCTGCGACCGGGCCCGCGTCGCGGAGGGCGACGCGACCGAGCGGTGCCTGCGCTGCCACGGCGGCGACGGCAGCGCCGCCCCGCCGCGCTCGGCGCGGGGGGCGACCGCCACCAGCGACCGCGGCGTCGGGGCCCACCGGGCCCACGTCGCCGGCGGGCGCGTCGCCGGCCCCCTCCGCTGCGAGGCGTGCCACGTCGTGCCGACGGATCTCGCGCACGTGGACGGCGTCGCGCGCGTGGCGTTCGGCGAGGAGGCCCGCCGCGCGGGCGCGGCCCCGGCGTGGGAGCCGGACGCGGCGGGCGGGCCGCGCTGCGCCGGCACGTACTGCCACGGCGCCACGCTCGCCGCCGGCGGCGCCGCGACCGCGCCGGTGTGGACCCGGGTGGACGGGACGCAGCTCGGCTGCGACGGCTGCCACGCCTCGCCGCCCACGAGCGCCGGCCACCCGCAGGGCGAGCTCGCCTCGCGCTGCACCCTCTGCCACCCCGACACCGTGCTCGCGTCCGGCGCGATCGACGTCGCGGGAGGCCACCACCTCGACGGCCGGGTGGACGTGGCCGGCGGCGCGTGCGGCGGCTGCCACGGCGCGCCGCCCGCCTCCGGCGCGCACGCGCTCCACGCGACCGTGCCCGCCGGCGCGTCCCCGGCCTACGGCGCGCTCACGGTGCTCGAGGACCTGTCGCCGGACGGCGGCGCCGCGTACGCGTTCGGCTGCGGCCAGTGCCATCCGCTCGACCTGGCCCGGCACATGGACGGCCGGGTGGACGTGGTGCTCGCGCCGGAGGGCGCGCCCGCCGGCACGCTCAAGGCGCGCAACGCCGCGGGCGCGGGCTACGACGCGGCCAGCGGCACCTGCGCCGGCGCCTACTGCCACTCGAGCGGCCAGGAGGTCCCGGCGTACGCGGACGCGCCGGCGTGGACCGCGCCGCCGGGCGCGCTCGGCTGCGCCGGGTGCCACGGCAACCCGCCCGCCTACCCGACCGGCGGCCCCGCCGCCGCGGACGCGAACGGTCACCTCGGCCTCTCCACCGACGGCTACGAGTGGGGCCACTTCGGCGGCCTCCCGGGCCCGTGGCACACCTCGAAGCACGGCGGCGGCTGGTCGCCCGACGAGGACGCCGCGCCCATCACCTGCCAGTCGTGCCACGCCGAGACCACCGCCGGCGCCGGGCCCTCCGGCTTCTACTGGCTCGACACCACCGGCACGTACGCGCTGCCGGGCGGCCTGCTCGGCTACGGCTGCTCGTCCGCGGCCTGCCACGGGGGCGCCGCGGCCTCGGGACGCGGCGCGGTGGCGCCGCTCCGCCACGTGAACGGGCGGCGAGACGTGGCGTTCGACGCGCGCGCCGCGCTGCCGGAGCTCCCCTGGCTGCCGCCGGCCCCGGACCGGCCCACGCGGCCGTACTGGGTGACGCACGCGTCGCCCGGCGGGATCGCGTTCCCGGACCCGGCCATCCCGGGCGCGGTGATGGAGGGGGCCACGCTGTCGATGGAGCTCGGCAGCGCGCGCTACGACCCGGCCACGAAGACCTGCTCGAGCGTCGCCTGCCACCTCCAGCAGGCGCAGGTGACCTGGGGCGCACCGCACACGGGCTGGGGCACCTGCGGCACCTGCCACGGGTTCTGAGCCGGGTCCGCCCGGCGGGTCCCCGGAGGCGCACCTGCGCGGAGCTTGCGGCCGGCCCGGCCCGGGCGAACGTTCCCGGGCCGAGCGGCCGGCTGCACGGACCGCTCCGGAGGCGCGCGGCACATGCTCCGACAGGCGCTGTCGTACTGCTCCGGGCTCCTCGCCCGCCGTCCCGCGGCGGGCGACGGGTTCCGCGACGAGCTCGCGTTCTGGGATCGCGAGCTCTCCGGCCGCGGCCCCTACGCCGAGGACGTCCGGCGGCGCTCCACCCCCTCGCTCATGCCGCTCGTCTACCCGCACTACCTCGAGCCGCTGCTCGAGGAGGTGCGGGCCCGGACCGGCGCGCCGCCGCGGGTCCTCGACGCCGGCTCGGGGCCGCTCTCGATGTGGGCCCACGGCGCGGAGCAGGATCGGATCGCGCTCACCTGCTCGGACGCGCTGGCGGACGCGTACCGGGAGCTGCTCGCGCGGCACGGCCTCCGCCCCCGCTATCCGCTGGTGCAGTGCGCCGGCGAGGCGCTCTCGGCGCGCTTCGGCGAGGCCGCCTTCGACGTCGCCTGGATGCACAACGCGCTCGACCACACCCAGGACCCCGGCGCGGTGGTGCGAGAGCTCGTGCGCGTGCTCGCGCCCGGCGGATACCTGGTCGTGCAGGGCTGGTGCCGCGAGGGCACCGCCGAGCGGTTCATCGGGCTCCACCGGCACGACCTGTGGGTCGAGCCGCCCGGCCGCCTGATGCTGCGGACGCTGTCCGCGGACGGACGGCGGCTGTCCGGGCCGGTCGCGCCGTGCGACGGGCTCGGGCTCGAGCTCCTCGAGGCGTCGGCGCCCTCGCGGACGCCGCGCACCTGGATGAAGCTGGTCTGGCGGAAGCCCGCCGCGGGCTACGCCTCGACGGCCACCCGCGGCGCGTCGGCCCAGAGCCCCTCGAGATCGTAGAACCCGCGGGCCTCGCGGCCCATCACGTGGGCCACCACGTCGCCGTAGTCCACCAGGATCCAGCGCCCGCCCTGGTAGCCCTCGACGCCGACCTTGGTGACGCCCTGCGCCTTCATGGTCTGCTCGACGTGGTCGGCGATGGCGCTCGCCTGCCGGTCGGAGTCGGCGGTCATGAGCACGAAGTAGTCGGCGTAGCTGGTGAGCCCGCGCACGTCGAGGACGGTGACGTCCTCGGCCTTCTTGTCGAGCGCGGCCGCGGCGATCGCCATGGCGGTGGGGCGCGCCGGGTCGGGCCGGTCGGCCGCCGGGCGGGCCGGCGCCGGCGCCTCGACGATCGCGCCGGCCGGCGCGGCCGCGCGCGGCGGCCGGCGGGCGCGGAGGACGCGCTCCTTGGTCGCGCCCTTCTTGCCCGGCGCCTTGGCCGGGCCGCCCTTCTTCTTCCCGGGCGCCTTCACGGGCGGCCCGCGGCGCGCGGGCGCGCGCTTCGAGGGCGTCTTCTTCGCGAACGGCTTCTTGCCGGCTGCCTTCTTCTTCTTCGTCGCCATCAGGGTCCTCTCGCTACCGCACGTGCCCTTCGCCCTCGACCAGGAACTTCTGGGTGGTGAGCTCGGCGAGCCCCATGGGCCCGAACGCGTGGAGCTTGGTGGTGGAGATGCCGATCTCGGCGCCGAGCCCCAGCTCGCCGCCGTCGTTGAAGCGGGTGGACGCGTTGACCATCACCGCGCTCGCGTCCACCTCGCGCTGGAAGCGCCGCGCGCTGGCCAGGTCGCGGGTGACGATCGCCTCGGTGTGGAGCGAGCCGTAGCGCGCGATGTGGTCGAGCGCGCCGTCGAGATCCGCGACCACCCGCACGGCCAGGATCTTGTCCAGGAACTCCTTGCCGAAGTCGTCCGGGCGGGCCGGCACCGCCGCCACCCCGGCGCGCTTCAGGATCGTGAGCGCGGTGGGATCGCAGCGCAGCTCCACCCCGGCGTCGGCGAGCGCGCGGCCCACCGGCGGCAGGAGCTTGCCGGCGGCGGCGCGGTGCACGAGCAGGCACTCGGTGGCGTTGCACACGCCGGGGCGCTGCACCTTCCCGTTCAGCGCCAGGTCCACCGCCTGCTGCGGCGGCGCCGACGCGTCGAGGTACAGGTGGCACACGCCCTGGTAGTGCTTCAGCACCGGCACCCTCGAGCGCTCCGCCACCGCGCGGATGAGCGACGGGCCGCCGCGCGGGATGGCGAGGTCGATGAGGTCGTCGAGCGCGAGCAGCTCGTAGGTGGCCTCGCGGTCCGGCGTGGGCACCACCTGCGCGCTGGCCGCCGGCAGCCCGGCCTTCTCGAGCCCCTCGGCGAACGCCTCGGCGAGCGCCAGCGACGAGCGGAGCGCGTCGGAGCCGGGCCGGAGGATGGCCGCGTTGCCGCTCTTCAGGCAGAGCGCGGCCGCGTCCACGGTCACGTTGGGCCGGGCCTCGTACACCATCAGCACCACGCCCAGCGGGATGCGGACCTTGCGGATCTCGAGGCCGTTCGGCCGGCGCCAGCTCGCGGTCACCTCGCCCACCGGGTCGCGCAGCCCGGCGATCTCGCGCAGCGACGCGGCGATGCCGGCGAGCCGCTTCGGGTCGAGCTTCAGGCGGTCGAGGTACGCGGCGTTCTGCCCGGCGGCGCGCGCCGCGGCGACGTCGCGCGCGTTCTCGGAGAGGATCCGCCGCTCGCGGCGGCCGATGGCCTCGGCGGCGGCGCGGAGCGCGGCGTCCTTGCGGCGGGGGTCGGCGTGCGAGAGGGCCCGGGCGGCCTCGCGCGAGGCCTCCGCCAGCTTCCGCATCTCGGCGGCGAGGCCCAGCGACTTCTCCTTGCGCATGCTCACTCCCGGCCGGTCTCGAGGACCACCAGGTCGTTCCGGTGGACGATCTCGTCGAGGTACTTATACCCGAGCGCGCGCTCGATCTCGCCGGTCTTGAGCCCGGCGATGCGGCGGACCTCGTCGGCGGCGTAGCCCGCCAGGCCCCGCGCGAAGGGCCGGGCCGGGTCCACCGCGACGTCCACCGGGTCCCCGACCCCGAACTGGCCCTGCACGCCGCGCACGCCGCTCGGCAGCAGGCTCCGCCCCTGCTCCACCAGCGCGCGCCGCGCCCCCGCGTCCACCAGGATGACGCCCTTGCCGCGGGCGGCCGCGGCGAGCCAGCCCTGGCGCGAGCTGAGCCGGTGCGCCCCGGGCGCGAACACGGTGCCGACCGGCTCGCCGGCGAGCAGCGCCGGCAGCGCGCGCGCGCGGCGCCCGGAGAGGAGCGCGGTGACGACGCCCTGCGCGCCGAGCCGCCGCGCCGCCTTCACCTTGGTGATCATCCCGCCCACGCTGCGCTCGCTCCCCGCCCCGCCCGCGCTCCGCTCGATCTCGGCGGTGACCCGCGGCACGTCGCGGAGCAGCCGGGCCCCGGGCTCGGCGGGGTTCCGATCGTAGAGCCCGTCCACGTCGGTGAGCATCGCCACCGCGTCGGCCTCCACGCAGCCGGCCACCAGCGCCGCGAGCGTGTCGTTGTCGCCGACCTTGAGCTCGTCCACCGCGACCGTGTCGTTCTCGTTCACGACCGGCACCGCGCCCGCGTCGAGCAGCCGCTCGAACGTGCGGCGCGCGTTCAGGAAGCGCTTGCGGCTGGCGAGGTCGTCGGCGGTGAGCAGCACCTGGGCGGTGACGAGGCCGTGCCGCCCGAGCGCCTCGCCCCAGGCGGCCATGAGGTGCGGCTGGCCGGCGGCGGCGCAGGCCTGCTTGGTGGGGAGGTCCCAGGGCTTGCCGCGGCTGCGCGCGAGGCCGAGCCGCTCGGCGCCGAGCGCCACCGCGCCCGAGGACACGAGCACCACCTTCCGGCCGCGCGACACCTCCGCGAGCTCGGAGGCGAGCCGGGCGCAGTTGTCGCGGTCGAACCGGCCGGCGCGGTCGGTGAGCGTGCCGGTGCCGACCTTGACCACGAGCCGCTTCACGCGGCGGAGGGCGCTTCGGGACATGGGGAGCGGCATTGTAGACGCAAACGCGCGCGGATCGCGGCGGGGATCGCGGCGCGCCGGAGCGCCGTCCCGCGTCACGGCAGCTTGTAGGCCACCGACGCCGCGATGGGCACGAGCCGCGGCCCGGCGGCCGCCGAGAGCTGCAGGTAGACGAAGTAGGCGAAGGCGCCGTTGTCCACCTTCTGGGCGGCGATGTCCTGGGTGGACACCACCCGCACCTCCTCGGCCGCGTCCTTCGTCACGAGCGCCGCCATGGCGGTGTCGTCGGAGCGGTACAGGTACGCGGCGCCGTCGATCCTGGCGTCGCTGTCCCAGAACACGAAGGAGAAGCCGGTCACCACCGCGCCGTCGGGCAGGTCCACCGGGAGCACGAGGAAGTCGTCCTCGCCGCCGGACTGGTAGCGGCCCACGCCGCCCGGCACGCTGAGCTGGGTGGTGGCGGTGGTGGAGACGCGCGGCACGCCGGCGAGCGACGACACCGAGACCACGCCGCGCGGGAACCGCTGGCACACCACCGTGCCGTCCTGGGCGACCACGCGGATGGCGGAGCCGGGCGCGCAGGTGCCGGTGATGCGGGCCTGCTTGGTGGCGAGCACCTCGGCCTGCTTCACGATCTCCGCGGAGTGGAGCTCGAGCGCGCCCGAGACCTCGGCCGGCATCCGGTCGAAGGTGAGCCGGCCGGTCTGGATGCGCGCCGCGTCGATGGGCGCGCCCCCCGGGTACTCGCTCGAGAGCGGCGGCGGGGCGGGCGCGGCGGACGCCTCGGCGGCGCCGCGCAGGAAGCCGAGGCCGAAGACCCCCGCGGCCACCACCGCGAAGGCGGTCGAGAGGACCGCGAGGCGCGTGCGCGACATGGTGACGCCCCCCCCCTGCGTGAAGGATCGACCGTCCGCTTGTACCGCGGGCGAGCGGCGGGCTTCAAATCGGGGATCCGCGGGACGCCCCGCCGCCGCTGCCGCCCAGGCTTCGCGCCGCACCCCCGTGCGGACGATGACCCCGCCCCGGGCCGGCGCTAGGAAGCGCGCCGGAGGGATCCGGCATGCACCGACCGTCTCGCACCCCGCTCGCGGCGCTCGCGGCCCTGGCGCTCGCCGCGGCCTGCACCGGCAAGCAGCGCGTCGCCACCGAGACCAAGCTCGCCTCGGTGCTCATCCCCACCGAGCAGGAGAAGCAGCTCGGGCTCCAGGTGAAGGAGCAGCTCGAGACGAAGGAGCACGTGCAGTACCTGGAGGACCCGGCGGTGAACGCCTACGTCCAGGGGATCACCGGCAAGATCCTGGCGAGCGCGAAGAAGGACCGGCCGGACGTGGACTGGTCGGTGAAGGTCATCAACGACCCGAAGACCGTGAACGCGTTCGCGACCCCGGGCGGCTTCCTCTACGTCTACTCGGGCCTGCTGCTCGCCGCGGACGACACCGCCGAGGTGGCCGGCGTGCTCGGGCACGAGGCGGGGCACGTGGTGGCGCGCCACTCCGCCCGCCAGATGGTGAACGCCATGGGGCTCGAGACGGTCCTGGGCATCGCGCTCGGGAAGAACCCCAACGGCGCGGCGCAGCTCGCGGCCGGGCTGGCCGGCAAGGGCGCGCTGCTCGCGTACGGGCGCGCCGACGAGAGCGAGGCGGACGAGTACGGCGCGCGCTACGCCTCCGCGGCCGGCTACGATCCGCACGGCATCGCCACGTTCTTCCAGAAGCTGGAGAAGGGCGAGGGGAAGCAGCCGGGCTGGACGACGTACCTCTCCACCCACCCGGCCACGCCGGATCGCATCGAGAAGGTCGAGCGCTACATCGCGGAGCACCACCTCACCGGCTCGGGCGGCCGGGGCGGCGCGGAGCTGGCGAAGGTGAAGGAGCGGCTGAAGGCGATCCCGCCGCCGCCCGCGCCGCCGGCGCAGGGCGCGGGCAAGTAGCCCGTCAGGCGCGCGGGCCGGCCAGCCCCTTCGCGAGCTGCCACAGCCCGAACGCGAGCAGCGCCAGCCCGGAGATGGCGGTGAGCGCGCGCTGCGTGCGCGGGCCGAGCCGGCCCAGCCCGCCCGCCGCGGCCACCAGCGCGGCGTTCCCGCCGAGCAGGAACGCGTAGAAGCCGGCCAGGAACCCGCCCGCCTCGGCCCGGCCGTCCCGCCAGGCGGCCGCGAGCACCGGGCCCCCCACCGCGCTCCAGAAGATCCAGGCGTTCGGGTTGGTGAAGTTGAGCAGCACCGCCCGCCAGAAGCCGCGCGGCGGCGCCTTCGCCTCCGGCGCGGCGAGCGGGGCGCGCAGCCCGCGCAGCGCCGAGAAGGCCAGCCACAGCACCACCGCGCCGCCGAGGAGCTGCAGCGCGCGGAGCAGGCCCGCCGGCACCTGCGCGAGCGCCACCAGCACCGCCGCGATCACCGGCGGATCCGAGGTGAGCGGCACGAGCACCACCGGCAGCGTGCGGACCGCGCCGTTCCGGAGCGACTGCGCGAGCAGGTAGGCCTGGTACGGCCCGGGCTGGGCCGCGGCGGAGAGGCCGAGCAGGGCGCCCTGGGCGAACAGCGTCACCGGGCGCTCACTTGAGGTTCAGCTTCAGGCCCATGTCCACGAGCTGCAGCAGCACCCCGGCGTTCGCCTTCGCGTCGTTCACCGGGTCGTGGTCGTGCGCGGTGGCGCGGAGGTGCTTCCACTGTGCGTGACCGTCCTTCACCATCCCGCAGTAGAGGTCGCCGATGCGCCGGCCGCTCCAGCCGAACGGGTTGCGGCCCAGGTACGTGTGGAAGTACCAGTTCACGTACTGCCAGTCGAAGGAGAGGTTGTCCGAGAACAGCACCGGCTTCCCCCTCGTCGTCTCCTGGATCCAGCGCTCGAAGTCGGCCATCACCTCGCCCGGCTCGCCGAAGCGCAGGTGCTGCTCGCGGGTGACGCCCGAGATCGCGAGCGCCTCCGGGAGCCACAGGTCGGAGATGGGCCGGACCTCGCCGCGGAAGGTGCGCGACAGGCCGGGCTCCACCCGCACCGCGCCGAACGAGACCATGGAGTACTTGCCCGGGATGGGCCCGTCCGCCTCCACGTCCACCACGTACGCCGACATGGCCTAGTCCGCCTCGACGTAGTCGAGCTCGACGCCGAACGTCTCGCGCAGCCCGAACGCGGACACGAGCGCGAGGCCGAACCAGAGCGCGCTGACGGCGGCCGCCGCGCCCACCAGCCCGAGGTGCGGCCGGGCCCACTGGAAGGAGAGCGTGCACACCGGGACCAGGCCGCGCACGAAGTTGGGCACGGTGGTCGCCACGGTGGCCCGCAGGTTCGTGCCGAACTGCTCGGCCGCCACGGTGACGAAGATCGCCCAGTAGCCGCCGGCGACGCCGAGCAGGCCGCAGGCGCCGAGGAACAGCGCCGGCGAGGCGCCCCGGCCGGCCACGAAGTAGAAGACGTTGGCGGCGGCGAGCAGCGCCACGAACAGGAGCACCACCTTGCGCCGGCTCCGCCACACCTGCGAGAGGAGCCCGCTCGACAGGTCGCCCAGCACCAGGCCGCCGTAGAAGAACATCACCGCGTCGCCCGCGGTCACCGGGCCGGTCACGCCCAGCGTGCGCCCGAACTCCGGCGCGAGCGCGATCAGGATCGCGTTCGAGCACCAGATCGGCACGCCGATGAGGATCGAGGAGAGATAGCGGCGGAAGCGCTCCCCCCCGCGGAACACCGCCAGGAAGTCGCCCCGCCTCACGGCGGTGTGGCGCAGCGCCTGGAACATCCCCGACTCGCTCACCTTGATGCGCAGCACGAGCAGCAGGAGCCCGAGCCCGCCGCCCACCCAGTAGGCCACGCGCCAGTCGAGCGTCTTCGCCACCACGTTCCCGACGATCGCGCCGGACACGCCCACCGAGGCGACGAGCATCGTGCCGTAGCCGCGCAGCCGGGCCGGCAGGATCTCCGCCACCAGCGTCACGCCGGCCCCGAGCTCGCCGGCGAGGCCGAGCCCGGCCACGAAGCGGAGCGCCTTGTAGGTGGCGAGGTCGTGCACGAACCCGTTCGCGATCGTGGCGATCGAGTAGAGCGTGATCGAGCCGAACAGGATGTGGAGCCGGCCCAGCTTGTCGCCCACGATCCCGAAGACGATGCCGCCGAGCAGCATCCCCACCATCTGCCAGTTCAGGACCGAGAGCCCCTCCGACACGAGCGCGTCGCCGGAGACGCCGATCGCGGTCAGGCTGGGGATCCGGACGATGTTGAAGAGGATGAGGTCGTAGATGTCCACGAAGTAGCCGAGGGCGGCGACGACCACGGCCGCGTTCAGGACGCTGCCGGCGCCCGCGCGGGCGCTCTGTGCGGGGGAGTCCATCGGTGCGGCGATATGACCATGCCGGCCGGCTCCCGTCGAGGCGCTCGCCGCGGGCGCTGCCCGCGCAATCGGCGCGCGCCTGCCCGGCCCACGCGCAGGGATCGCGCGCCGGGGGAGGTCGAGCCGGGCACCGGCGTCGCGGTCCGGCGCGTCGGTGTCGGATTTCCGGCGACGGGCTGCCGACGCCCGATCAGGCGACGCGGCGCGGCGGACGCGGATCGACCGGCGCGGGCGCGGGCTGCAGCCCGTCCCCGCGGGCGAGGCGGCCGGCCCAGACGCCGAGGCCGATCACCGGCGCGAGCAGGATCACGACGAGCGGAAACTCCACCAGCGCGGCCACGAGCGCGGTCATCCCGGCGGCGGTGGCGACGAACAGGAGGGCCATCGTCCAGGCGATGCGATCGACGAGGAGGTGGCGGAGGGAGCGGCGCCGGAGGTGCACGACGCCGTCGGCGCGGCGGCGGACGATGAACCGGTTCATGGCGGTCTCCAGGCTTTGCAGATCCCGGACCACGGTGAGGCGCGCCCAGCATGGCGCCGTCGCGGGCGGGCCCGCCTCCTCCCGGCAGGGGATGGGGCGCCGCCGGTCCCGCGGCGCGGAAGGCGCCGCTGTGGGCGGCGCGCCCCTGCGCCGATCGCGTGGGATCACGCCCGCCCACAGCACGGCGGCGCCGCCGGTGCGTCATCATGCCGTCACCGCGAGTTTGCGGATCGTGCGGGCGGACGCGGATAATCCTGGGTGCAGCGTCGGTGGCGCCGTCCGCGCGCCGCCCGGGGGAAACAGCCATGGAAGCGGCCATCGCGCTCGAGGCGAACGCCATCAGCCTGGACGGGGTGCTCGACGTGCCCACGGCGCGCCGGCTCGCGGCCCAGCTCGCGGCGGCGGCGCCCGGCTCGCTCGTCCGGATCGACCTCACCCACGTGCGCGAGCTGCACGACTTCGGCCTGGCGGTGCTGGCGCAGGCGCTCTCCGCCCGCGGGATCCGGGCGTCCTTCCGCGGCCTCGGCCAGCACCAGCTCCGGCTGCTGCGCTACCTGGGCCTGGACGCGGTCGCCGCCTAGCCCCGCCGGCCCCCGGTCGGCGGCGCGCCCCTCCCCGGCCGGCCGACCCCGCTCGGTCGGCCCCTCGCCCGCCGCAGATCGCGTCGATCCGGCGGCCGCGCCGCGATAGACTCCCGCCAACGAATGCAGGAAGTCCACGGCAACACCCTCGGCCTCAAGCCCTCGCAGCTCCACGCCCTCCGCCGCACCTACCGCCGCCGCGTCGATGCGCAGTCGATCGTGTCGCCCGAGCTGGCGCGCCACCTCGCCGAGGTCTCCCGCGAGACCAACCGGCAGGTCGGCGTGCTCCTCGACCGCAAGGGCGACGTGCAGGCGGTGGTGGTCGGCGACGCCCGCAAGCTCGACCTCCCGGACGTCGGCCGCGGCCGCGCCGGCGAGAGCCGCCTGCGCGGCCTGCGGCTCGTCCACACGCACCTGAACGGCGAGCCGCTCACCCGCGACGACCACACCGACCTGGCGCTGCTCCGCCTCGACCTCGTGGCCGCCATCGAGGTCCGCGAGGACGGGCTGCCGGGCCGCGTGCACTACGCGCACCTGCTCCCGGAGAACCCGCAGGGCGCCATGTGGAAGGACGAGGAGGCGCCCACCGTCCACGAGCTCGCCTACGACGCGCTCTCCGGCGCGCTCGCGCTCGAGGACGAGTTCGCCCGGGCCCGCGCGGCGCGGCGCACCGGCGGCCGGGAGCGCGCCATCCTGGTGGGCTTCGGCGGCAAGGGGCGCGGGCGCGCCGAGGCGGAGGCCTCGCTGGAGGAGCTGAAGGAGCTCGCCCGCACCGCCGGCGTGGAGGTGCTCGAGGCGACGCTGCAGCTCCGCCGCGACCCGGACCCGCGCTACCTCATCGGCAAGGGCAAGCTCGAGGACATCGTGCTGCGCTCCATGCAGCGCATGGCCACGGTCATCGTCTTCGACGCCGAGCTGTCGCCGTCGCAGGCGCGCCACATCGCCGAGGCCACCAGCCTCAAGATCCTCGACCGCACCCAGCTCATCCTCGACATCTTCGCCCAGCGGGCCCAGTCGGCCGACGGCAAGCTGCAGGTGGAGCTGGCGCAGCTGAAGTACCTGTACCCGCGCCTGGTGGGACGGGACGACTCGCTGTCGCGGCTCGCCGGCGGCATCGGCGGGCGCGGGCCCGGCGAGACGAAGCTCGAGATCGACCGGCGCCGGGTGCGCGACCGGATCACCGCGCTGGAGCGGCGCATCGAGGGGCTCGGCGCCGACCGCACCCTGCGCCGCAAGCAGCGCAACGCGCGCGGCCTGCCGGTGCTCTCCATCGTCGGCTACACCAACGCCGGCAAGTCCACCCTCCTCAACGCGCTCACCGACTCGGCGGTGCTCGCCGAGGACAAGCTGTTCGCGACGCTCGACCCCACCAGCCGCCGGCTGCGCTTCCCGCGCGACCGCGAGGTCATCATCACCGACACGGTGGGGTTCATCCGCGACCTGCCGCCCGACCTCGTGAACGCGTTCCGCGCCACGCTCGAGGAGCTCGGCGACGCCGACCTGCTGCTCCACGTGGTGGACGCGTCCGACCCGCGGCAGGAGGAGCAGATCGCGGCGGTGGAGGAGATCCTGCGCGGCCTGGGCCTCGACGGGAAGCGGCGGCTCCTCGTGCTCAACAAGGTCGATCGGCTCCCGCCCGAGACGCAGGCCGCCCTGGCGCAGCGGCGCGACGCGGCGGCGGTGTCCGCCGTCACCCGGGCCGGGCTGGGCGGGCTGCTCGCGCGCTGCGAGCAGCTGCTCTGGACCGACGGCCGGGTGGCGCTCGGCGACGTGATCGCGGCGGCCCCCGCCGGCGAGGAGGGCGCCGGCGCCGCCGGGCACCTCGCGGGCGACGCCGCGCCCGAGCCGCTCGCGCCCGAGCCCCCCGCGCCCGCCGCCGCCTCCGTGCCCGGTCCCGGCGAGCCGGGCCCGCCGCGGCTGCTGCCGGCCTCGCTGCGCCGCGTCTCGTGAGGCGCCCCCCGGGTCGCCGGATCTCGTGAGAGGATGCCCCGCCATGCGCCGCGCCTCCCTCGCCCTCTGCCTCGCCGCCCTCGCCTGCTCCCGCAGCGACCCGGAGGCGCGCGCCCGCGTGCTCGGGCGCGAGGACCGGCCGCACGAGCCGGCCGCCGCCGCGTTCGACCCGGAGCACCCGGAGGCCGCGCTCGCGCTCGACGCCGACGAGGCGGCGCGCCGGCTGGGCGCGTTCGACTGGACCGCGGCGGCCGAGTGGACGGTCTCGGCGCCCGGCGAGGAGGCGCGGCAGGTGCACGTGACCGAGCACCACCAGCTCCGCCAGTCGGCCACGGGCGAGTTCGAGGTGCGCGCCGAGATCGACCCCGGCCTCGGCGCCGGCTCGTCCGGCGGCAAGCACGTGATCTGGACGGGCGGCGCGACCTACGCCCGCGCGCTGCCCGCGCCGTTCCGGGAGCGCCCCACCGACCGCGGCCGAGACGCGCGCCGCTTCCGCGACGAGAGCTTCCGCCTGGCCGGCACCGTGGCGGCGCTGTACGGCCCGGCGCTCCGGCTCGAGCCCGCCGGGGAGGCGCGCCTGCTCGGCCGTGCCGCCCGCCGCTACCGCCTGTCGCTCGCGCCCGCCGCCAAGCCGCCCGCCCCGCAGCCGCCGCCCCCGGGGGCCCCCGCGCCCGATCCCGACACCGCCCGCCGCCTCGCGTTCCTGCAGGGCCGGGTCCCGGTGGCCGCCGACGGCGAGCTGCTCGCCGACGCCGAGACCGGGGTGCCGCTGCGGGTCCGGCTCTCCGGCGCGTTCGAGGTGCCGAACGCACCCGGCGTGAAGGCGCGGCTGGAGCTGCTCGCCGAGGTGAAGGCGCTCGGCGGCGCCGTCGGGCCGGTGGCGGCGCCCGCCGGCGCGCTGCCCGACGAGCGCAAGCCGGCCGGCCCGTCCACCGCGCTCGAGGCGGCCGGGCTGAAGAAGCGCGGCGAGGAGCCGGCGCGCCCCGCCGAGCCCGCCGACGAGGGCGAGTAGCGCCCCCGCGTGCCGCGCCCCGGGCGCGGCCGCAGATTTCCCGCCGGGGGAGTCGCCATGCGCACCGCGCTCGCAGCGGGGATCGCGCTGGGGGTCCTGGCGAGCTGCCGGGCCGTCCAGACGCGGCAGGACTTCACGCCGGTGTCCGACGCCGACTTCGGCCGGCTCGGGCCGGGCCAGCTCGGCCCGGTGGAGCCGGCCCGCGCCGACGCGGCGGCCGCGCGCGACGCGGTCGCCCGCGCCAAGCTGCGCCTGCAGGAGGCGAAGCGCGAGCAGGGCTACGCCGAGGCGGACCGCACCGCCGCCGAGGCCGACCTCCAGCGCGCCGCCACCGAGGCGAAGGGCGCGAACTCGGCCGGCGACACCGCCTGGAAGGCGCGGGCGCAGGAGCTCGCGGACACCGCCGGGCTGCACCGCCAGGCCGCCGAGGCGCACCTCGCGTTCGCGAAGCGGCTGGCCGAGGCGCGGCAGGCCGATCTCGACGCCGCCGAGGCGCACGAGGTGTCCGCCCAGGCGCGCCTCGAGCAGGCCAAGCTGCAGGCGCTCGCGTCGGCCGGCGTCCCGGCGGCGGGCAAGTACGACGCCCGCCGCTTCGAGGCGCACGTGGCGAAGGCGGTCGCGGACGAGCGCGAGGCGCAGGCGCGCGCCGCGGAGGCCGGCCGCGCGGCGGTGGCCGCGGAGGACGGCTGGCGGACGCTGCAGCGGCAGTGGGAGGCGCGCGCGCAGGGGCGCGGCGGGGCGGGGTAGCGGGGCCGGGCAGCGGCCCCGGCGGAGCCGTTGCGTTCGGGCGGCGGGCGTGGTCTTCCGTGCGGCATGAAGGCCTTCGTCCGCTTCGCCTGGTCGGTGCTCGCCTACAACCTCGCGGTGGTGGTGTGGGGCGCGTTCGTGCGCGCCACCGGCTCGGGCGCCGGCTGCGGCAAGCACTGGCCCATGTGCAATGGCGAGGTGGTGCCGCGCGCGCCGGCGCTGGAGACGGTGATCGAGTTCACCCACCGTGCCACCAGCGGGGTGGCGCTGCTGCTGGTGCTCGGGCTGGTGGTGGCGGCGCGGCGCACCTTCCCGGCCGGCCACGCGGCGCGGCGGGCGGCCTGGGCCTCGCTCGCGCTCGTGCTGGTCGAGGCACTGGTGGGCGCCGGCCTGGTGCTGTTCGGCTGGGTGGCGAAGGACGACTCGGCCGCGCGCGGCTGGGTGGTCGCCATCCACCTCACCAACACGTTCCTGCTCATCGGCGCCATCGCGCTCACCGCGGCGCTCGCCGGGCGCCCGCGCGGGCTCGCGCTCCGCGGGCACGCCGGGCTCGCCGCGGCGCTGGGCGTCGCCGCCGGGGCGCTCGTCCTGACCGGCGCGAGCGGCGCCATCGCGGCGCTCGGCGACACGCTGTTCCCGGCGACGTCCTTCGCGCAGGGGCTCCGGCAGGAGCTTTCGGAGGAGGCGCACGTGCTGCTCCGGCTCCGCGTGCTCCACCCGTTCGTCGCCGTCTTCTCGACCGTGGCGCTCGGCTGGGCGGCGCGGGCCGCGCTGCGCGCCCGTCCCGACGCCGACACGCGCTCGGCGTCCTTCGCCGTGCTGCTGCTCGCCGGGCTCCAGCTCTTCGCGGGCGTGCTGAACGTGGCGCTGCTCGCGCCGGTGTGGATGCAGCTCGTGCACCTGCTCGTCGCCGACCTGCTCTGGGTCGCGCTCATGGTGCTCGCGGCCGCCGCGCTGGCGCCGCCCGACGCCGCCCCCGCTGGCGCGCGGCCGGACGAGGCACCGGCGCTCGGGTAGGCCGCTCGCCGGGGCCCCGCGCCTGCGCGCTCCTGTCCGCCTCCGGGAGCACCTCGCCGGCGGCCCGCGCCCCTTCTCGCACAGCGTCCCCCGCCTTGGCTGGGCCTGCGACGGAGCGGCCTGAAATGAACTTGCGCCCCGGCCGTACAATCGACGTCGAGGTCGATCGGGGGTCGCCATGGCGAAGCTGGAGTCGGTCGAGGGCTACGGCGTGCTGGTGCTGGCGGTCGCGCTGCTCGCCGCGTTCACGCTGAGGATGGCCAACCCGCCGGCGGACGTGGTCCGCGCGGCGAGCGCGCCGCGCGCGGTGACCGTGCTGGAGGAGATCTCGATCCCGCTCACGCCGTAGCGGCGGCGCCGGGCCGGCCCGCGGTCAGCGCCCGGCCGGCCCGAGCCTGCGCCACTCCACCATCAGGCAGCGATCCTGGACCACCCGGATCCCGGCCCTCGCGAGTGCCTCCGCGGCGGCGTCGTTGCGGATCCCGAGCTGGAGCCAGACCACCGCCGGCTTCTTCGCGACGAGGTCGTCCACGTGCGCCGGGACGTCGGCCGGGCGCCGGAAGACGTCCACGAGGTCCACCGGGCCCGGGATCGCGGCGACGCTCCGGTACACCGGCGCGCCGAGGATGGCCTTCGCGTCCGGGTAGTACACGGGGACCGGCACCACCTCGACGCCGGCGTCCTTCAGGTACCGCGGCACGTAGAAGGCGGCCTGATCGGACTGCGCCTCGGTCTTCATGCCGAGCACCGCCACGCGCCGCACCGGCGCGAGCAGCTTGCGGATGTCCTCGTCGCGCTCGATCAGGTTCTCCCGCCACTCCGCCATCTCAGCCTCCTTTGGGGGCAAGCAGCCCGTGCCGGCCGCGCGCCTTTCCGCCTGCTTCCAACTACTCCGGGTCCGGACGCGATGCGCCTGCAACGACTCTGGGTCCGGAGGCGGGGCGAGGGCAACCCGTCCGGAACGTAGGGGGTGGTAGGCGAAATCGGCCGGAATCGCGAGGGCTTGGCGGGACGGCCGGAGGGGAGGCCGCCGTCCTTCGAAAAATGGACACGCCCTGGGCGGCGCCTACGATGGCCCGCATGGAGACGAAGAAGAAGGGCACCACGGCGGTCGTGACGGAGGGCTCGGCCCAGGCGGCGCTCCGGCGCGGCCCGGCCCGCGAGCTGACGCCGGAGGAGGAGCGCGTCATGCGGATGCGCCTCGGCGCCGCCCCGCCCCGCGGCACGCCCCTCGAGCGCAGCGCCGAGGGGCTGAGCGACCTCGAGATCGAGGTCCTCTCCTACGAGATCGAGGCGTACATGAAGTGGCGCGAGCGCGAGCACGCGGGCGCCGCGGCGACCGCGCCGGCCCGTGCGCCGGCCCCCGCCGCCCCCTCGCGCGCGAAGGAGAAGATCATCCGCGCGCTCCGCAAGAAAGGCCTGTAGACGCCGAAGCTCGCGCGCGCGGCGAAGCCGCCCGCGGCGGCGCACGGGACCCGGCGAGCAGGGTGGGGCCCCGCGAGACCTTCCTCTAGGCCGGCTTCCCCTCGAGCCGCGCCACCAGCGCCCGCGCCGCGTCCCCCGGCGCGGGTGCCGTGTCTCCGGGCTCCGGCGGCAGCGCGCCGGCCGCGAGCAGGCCGGCGAGCAGCGGGGCCGCCCTCGGGTTGCGCCACCAGTCCTCGTCGAGCCGCTCGCGCAGGTCGCGCCGGAGCCGCTCGCCCGCGTCCGCCCCGCGGAGCGCGGCCGCGTGCGCCGCAGCGTCCGCGTCGCGCGCCGCGCGCACGCCCTCCCAGCGCGCCCCGGTCGCCGCCTCCATCGCCTCGACGTACGCCTCGCGCCAGCGGGCGCCGGAGAGCCCGCGCTCCACCTCGGTCGCGACCCGCAGCGCCGCCGCGCGGGCGCGGAGCGCGAGCAGGCGCCGCAGCGCGAGGTCCCGCACCACGTCGGCGGCCTGCCGCCGCTCGACGCCGGCGCGGTCGGCGAGCCAGCGCGGCTCGAGCAGGAGCGAGCCGAGCAGCCACCCCAGCGCCGCGCCGAGGGCGGGATCGCGGCGGTGCGGCGGGGCAGCGGCCGCCCCGAGGGCGCGGCCCATCCCCTCGACGAGATCCTGCCAGTCGCCGGCGCCGCCGCGCGGACGGAAGGAGATGCGCGCGCCGTGCACGTGCACGCCGGGCCACTGCGCCGGGCGGTCCGCCGCGTCCACCCGCGCGCGGCCGTCGAGGCCGAGCGGCTCGAGCGTGAGCTTCAGCGCCACCGGCAGCATCCCGGCGCGGAACAGGCCGTCCCAGCGCCCCAGCGCCAGCAGGTGCAGGAGGTCGGCGCGGGCGAGATCGCCCGCCGGGAGCGGCTCGAGCGCGGTGCGGGCGCGGTAGGCGAGCACGTCGCGCCACGCGTCGTCGGACGCGGCGAGGAGCTGGTCGCCCTCCACCACCACCCGCCAGTCGGGCGCGTGGCCCACCTCGGCGCGCGCCCGCGCCGCCGCCTCGCAGGCCGCCTCGCGGTGCGCCGCCGCCGGCTCGAGCGCCTCCGCCGCGGCCCGCGCCAGCGCCAGCCGGCGCCCGCGGTCCCGCTCGCGCAGCGCCGCCAGCTCGAGGGCGGCGAGCGGCGCCTCGCCGTCCGGCCCCCGCCCGCGCGCCGCGGCCTCGGCGGCGCGCCAGGCCTCCTCGTGCCCGGCCGCCGCCCGCTCGGCGCGGAGCGCCGCCACCCGCGCGGCGAGCGCCTCCTCGCCGGCGGCGCGGAGCGCGTCCACCGTGCGCCGGTGCGCGGCCTCCGACCGGGCGGCGAAGCGCGGCGCGAGCGACGGCTCGGGGTCCAGGCCGGCGGCGTGGCGCCCGCGCGCCTCCTCGAGCCCCGCCGCCAGGGCGTCCACCTCACCCGCCAGCCGATCCCTCTCCTGCGCGTCCATGGTAGAAAGGCACCTCCGCCGCGGCCGCCGTCGCGGATCGGTCCGGCGCCCGGGTACTTAGCACGGCGCGCGGATCGCCACCGGCCCGCCGCGCGCGCCCCGCGCCGTCCCGCTGGACGGCCGATCGCTTGACAGAAGGACCCCGGACTTTACGTTCCGGGCTGGAGATTCTTCGCGATGCCCATCTACGAGTACGAGTGCCCCAAGTGCGGGAGGTTCGACGCCCTGCAGAAGATGTCGGATCCGGCGCTGCAGGTGCACGAGGTGTGCGGCTCGAAGGTGCGGAAGCTGATGTCGGCGAGCGCGTTCGCGTTCAAGGGCTCGGGCTTCTACATCACCGACTACGGCGGGAAGAGCGCCGCCGCGATCACCCCGGACCGGAAGCCGGAGAGCAAGCCCGAGCCGAAGTCCGACGCCTGCGCAGGCTGCCCGGCCAGCAAGTCGGCCGCGTAGCGCGCCGCGCCCCCGCCCGCCCGTGCGCCGCCTGACCTTGCTCGTGCCGGACGTCGATCGGTACGAGCGGATCGACCGGTTCATCGCCGCGCGCGGCGGGATCTCGCGCGGCCTGGCCCGGCGCGCCATCGAGGCGGGCGGCGTCTTCGTGGACGGCCGCCGCTGCAAGGTGGCGGGCCGCACGCTCACCCCCGGCCAGCAGGTGGTGGTGAACCTCGAGGAGGGCGGCCGCGCCGCGTCCGCGCCGGCCGCCCTCGGGCGGGAGCGGCTGCTCTACGCCGACGCGGACCTGTGCGCGGTGGACAAGCCCGCCGGCGTGCCCGCGCAGCCGACGCTCACCACCGACCGCGGCGCGCTGCCCGAGCTGGTCTCGGCGCTGCTCGGCGCGCCGGTGACGCTGGTGCACCGGCTCGACCGGGAGACCTCCGGGGTGACGGTGTTCGCGCGCACGCGCGAGGCCGCCGCGGCGCTCGCGGAGGCGTTCCGCACCGGCGCGCCCGAGAAGACCTACCTCGCGCTCTGCGCCCGCGCGCCCTCGCCGGCGGAGGGGCGGGTGGCGCTCGCGCTCGGCAAGGACCCGGCGCGCCCCGGGCTGCGCCGCGTGGACCCGGCCGGCGATCCGGCCGCCACCCGGTATCGCACGCTGCGTGAAGCGCCGGGCGGCGCGCAGGTGGAGGCGCGCCCGGAGACGGGCCGCACCCACCAGATCCGCGTGCACCTCGCGGCGCTGGGCGCGCCGCTGCTCGGCGACGCGCGCTACGGCGGGCCGCGCCGGGTCGGCGAGGTGGCGGTGCCGCGGGTGATGCTGCACGCGGCGCGGCTCGAGCTGCCGCACCCGGTCACCGGCGTGCGGATGGTGTTCGAGGCCGAGCCGCCCGACGACTTCCGCGCCGTCGAGGCGGCGCTCGTGCCCGAGCGCTAGGCCCGCTTCGGCCGCCCCACCACGTACGCGATCCACCCGCCCTGGTTCGAGGCGGAGCGGCGCGGCAGGTACCGGGTCGCGCCCCGCGGCGCCACGTCCCACAGCACCTCCGGCTCGAGCCCGGCCTCGCCCACCAGCTCGGTGAGCTCGGGGATGGTCCAGAGCCGCCAGTCGTAGGTGAAGGCGCGGCGCAGGCGCCGGCCGCCGGGCAGCTCGAAGTGGATGGCGCAGCGGACCCGGCGGGTGATGGGGTCGAACGACTCCTGCTCCCACACGTAGCTCACGCCGCCGCCGATGCGCCGCCGCTCCGTGAGCTCCTTCTCGGCGTCCCAGCCGCCGTACGCGTCGAGCAGGAGCGCGCCGCGCGGCGCCAGGGCGGCGGCCGCGGACCGGAGATAGCCGCCCAGCGCCGCGCGCGTCTGGAGCACGCCGTAGCTGAAGTTGAACGCGATCACCGCGTCGAACGGCCCCGGCGGCCCGTCCCGCACGTCGGCCTCCACCAGCCGGAGCCGCGCCGCCGCGGCGCCCAGGGCCGGCACCCGGTGGGCGCGCGCCCAGCCGTGCACCGAGGCGTCGAGGTCCACCGCCACCGCGCTGCGATCCCGGCCGCGCCGGACCCAGGCGGCGGAGAGGAGCGCGGTGCCGCTGAAGTCCTCGCGCAGCCGCCGCGGCGTCCCCCCGCCGCGGCGCACCACCCGGTCCACCAGGTCGAGCTCGCTGCCGGCGTGCTGGACGGCGCGCTCGTACAGGACGTGGCGGTCGTGCGGCGATGGGCGTGCGGCGGCGGGGCGGGCTCGGCGGCTTCGGTCGGTCATGCGCGGACGCGCACTATGCCACGCCGCGGACGGCGCGGACCGCGGCGATCAGGGCCGCCGCAGCAGGAACGGCTCGGGGTTCGTGAGCTTGAAGGTGAGCGGGTCCATCTCCGAGGGCGGGAAGCGGCGCGGGCGGAGCTCGTGCAGCACGCGGGCGGTGTTCTCGGCGAGGGTGGACGCGACCCGCAGGCGGCGGTCGCGCTCGGCGAAGTCGCCCACCAGCCGCTGCAGCCGCGCGATCTCCGCCTCCGCCACCATCCCGATGCGCCGCACCAGGAACAGCGCCGAGCCGGCCAGCCACACCTCGCGCGTCTCGAAGCCGCGGTTGTGGTCGATGGGCGCGGCGAAGCCGTAGTGCGCGAGCAGGTCCACGAGCGCCGGCACCACCTTGCGCCCGAAGCGCGCCAGCTCCTCCTCCACGTCCCAGGGGCTCAGCCCCCGCGCCCGCGCCTCCTCGGCGATGGGCGTGCGCCACTCCATGTAGAGGTCCTCGTAGAGCGCCAGCCAGATGCGCATCCGCTCGCGGCGGGGGGCGCGGTTCACGCACCGCACGAACGGCGCGGCGGCGGTCTCGTGCAGGTGCCGCTCCGCCGTGGGCACCGGGTTGAGCGCGCGGAGCCCGCGCCGGAAGAACGCCGGCGAGGCGTGGTCGCAGAGGATGTTCACGGTGAGGAAGGCGCGGTCGGCGCCGCGGCCGAACAGCCCGGCCCGGTCCACCGCCTTCAGCGCGCCCACGAACGCGTCGTAGAGCGCCGGGTCGAGCGTGGGGCGGCGGCCCTCCGCCGGCGGCACCGCCAGCCCGCGGACCTCCGGCGCGAAGTCGTGGTACTCCCAGTCCGGCGCCGACCAGCGCAGCAGGCGCCGCCCGGCCTCGCCCCGGAAGCGCGGGTCCAGCGCGGCCGCGGCGGCGGCGCGCCGGGTGAGCGCGTCCTCGGTGTTGGCGGAGGCGCGCACCCAGGCGAAGTCGCGCTCCCCGCTCGTGAACAGCGCGAAGCCGTACAGGGTCTCGGAGCCGATGCGGGCCCGCAGCGCGTGCACCGCGTCGGCCGTCCGGCGGGTGAGGTCGCGGCGGAAGGCGCCCAGGTCGAAGGAATCCGTCACGTTTCCGGGACCCTAGACCGTCCTGCCCCCTGCCCGCAATGCGCCGGCGCCCCGCCGGGCCGGGCGCCTCCCCGCCCGGCCGCCTGCATTCCGCCCCCCGCTTGACGGGCGTCATGACGGCCGGCCGCGCCCATGATAGTGAGAGTCATTCTCAACATCATCTCCGGAGCCCCGGTGCACCCTCCCCGCGATCCCGTCCCCTCCTCCGCCACCGCCGAGCCGGCCTGCGCGCTCGTCTGCACGCGCTGCGGCGCGGTGGTGGCCATCGACCCCGACCTCGGCGCGCTCGCCGCCTCCGCCGCGTCGCGGAACGGCTTCGAGGTGCGCGCCCCGCGGCTGCGGCTGTTCGGCTGCTGCGCCGCGTGCCGCGCCGGCGCGGCGGCTCCGCTGCCGCGCGGATGGGGGCGGGCGTGATCGTCTGTCTCTGCTTCAACGTGTCCGACTCGCTGGTGCGCCGGCGCGCGGCCGAGGGCGCCTCGCTCCGCCAGGTGATCGCCGAGACCGGCGCCGGCACCGCCTGCCGCTGCTGCGTGGCCGCCCTGGCGAAGGTGCACGCGGGCGGCGCCGCGACCGCGCCGGCGTGCGCGCGCGCCCGGGCCGCGCCCCGGCGCGACGCCGCCTGATCGCCCACGCCGCCCCGCGGCCCCCGGTGACGCTCAGTTGGGGCCCGTCCGAGCCGCGCGCCCTCCCCGCCGCTAGGCTTCGGTGCGCCGGCCGGCGCCGGACCCGGACAACGATCGGAGGGGTGATGAAGGGCGACGCCAAGGTGCTCGACGTGCTGAACGAGGTGCTCACCAACGAGCTCACTGCCATCAACCAGTACTTCCTGCACGCGCGCGTCTGCGAGAACTGGGGCTACGACCGCCTGTACGCGAAGTTCCGGGCCGAGTCGATCGACGAGATGAAGGACGCCGATCACCTGATCGAGCGCATCCTGTACCTCGACGGCATGCCGAACGTGCAGAAGCTCGCCAAGATCAACATCGGCGAGAGCGTGCCCGAGATCCTCGCGGCGGACCTCGACCTCGAGAAGCACGCCATCGGCGTGCTGAACCGCGGCATCGAGACCTGCCGGAACGCCGGCGACAACGGCTCCGCCGACCTCCTCGAGGACATCCTGGAGGGCGAGGAGGAGCACGCGAACTGGCTCGAGACGCAGCTCACCGCCATCGACCAGATCGGCGTGCAGAACTACCTGACCGAGCAGCTCAAGAAGGACTCCTGACCGGCGCGCCCGCTCACCCTGAGCGTAGGCGAGCCGCAGGCTCGCCGGAGTCGAAGGGCGAGCCGAAGTCGAAGGGTGAGCGGACGCGGCGGGCGCGCCTCAAGCCACGCAGCGGTAGTCGGCCAGCTCCTCGAGGCCGGCGCGGGCGAGCTCGGCGCGGATGAGGTCGCGCGCGCCGGGCGCGCCCACCGCCACCAGCAGCGGCAGCCCGCGCAGCCGGCCGACCTCCTCGTAGGAGACCACCGGCGCCCCGCGCACGGTGCGGCCGATCTTCTTGCGATCGACCTCGACGAAGACGGCGGTGGCGATCCCCTCGGCGCGGAGCGCGTCGGAGAACGCGCGGCCGGTCTCCCCGGCCCCCCACAGCGCCACCTCCGGCGCGCCGCGGAGCACGTGGCGGGCGAGGTGCGCGCACTTCAGCGCCACGTGGCGGGCGAGCGCGTAGCGCGGGTCGGTGCGGGTGAGCCGCCCGGGCGACTCGCGCCAGGCGAGCACCGGCTCGGCCAGGTTGCCGAGCCGCCCGCCCCCGGCCGCGAGGCGCAGCCAGAGATCGTAGTCCTCCGGGAACGGGCCGTCGCGCCAGCCGCCGGCGCGCTCCAGCGCGTCGCGCCGGATCGCGGCCGCGGGGTGGACGAGCGGCGCCTCCACCAGCAGGTCGCGCTCGACGAGCGCGGGCGTGACGAGGCCGTTCAGCCACGCCGCGTAGCGGGCCATGCCCGGGCGCACCGCCGCGCGCGGGAAGAGCCGGACCCGCCCGCCCAGCGCGGCGAGCGACGGATCGGCGTGGAGCGCGGCGAGCTGGAGCGCGAGCCGGCGCGGGTGGGCCACGTCGTCGGCGTCCATCCGCGCCACCACCTCGGCGTCGCAGGCGGCGAGGCCCCGCTGCAGCGCCCGGGCGATCCCCTCGCCGGGGCCGCGCAGCAGGCGCACGCGCCGGTCGCGCGCGGCGAGCCGCTCCAGCACCTCGGCGGTGCCGTCGCGCGAGCCGTCGTCCACGCACACGAGCGAGAGGTCGCGCTCGGTCTGGCGCAGGATCGACGCGGCCGCGGCCCGCACGGTGCGGGCGGCGTCGCGCGCGGGGAGGAGGACGGCGACCCTCGGCACGGCCGCCGGGCTACGGGCTCGGCTTCTTGCGGTCCTCGCTGCCGCGCGGCTGCGCGCCGATCTCGGCGCAGAGCCACTCCGCCGCGAGCAGGTAGCCGCGGATCCCCAGGCCCACGATCTGCCCGCGGCAGGCCGGGGCGATGACGCTCACGTGCCGGAACGCCTCGCGCTGGTGGATGTTGGAGATGTGCACCTCCACCGCCGGCGCGGGCATCGCCTTCAGGCAGTCGTGGAGCGCGTAGCTCGTGTGCGTGAGCGCCCCGGCGTTCAGGATGACCCCGCGGGCCTTCTTCCGGTGCTCCTGCAGGAAGTCGAGGATCGCGCCCTCGTGGTTGGACTGGAACGCCTTCACCTCCACGTCCCAGGCCGCGCAGGCGTCGCGGACGAGCTGCTCCACGTCGGCGAGCGTGCTGCGGCCGTACACGTCCGGCTCGCGCTCGCCCAGCAGGTTCAGGTTCGGACCGTTGACGATCAGGATCATCGCGCCCTCCGCCCGGCGCGGCCGCCCGCCCGCGCCTCCGAGATCTCCGCCACCGCCGCCTCGACCGCCGCCGGCTCCGCCTCGACGTCCCACTCCACCCGCCAGCCGCCCTCGACGGCCGCCGGCAGCACCCAGCGCAGCCCGCCGGCCGCCCGCTTCTTGTCGTACGCCATCAGGCGCGCGGCGGCACGCGCGATCGCCGGCGGGACCCGGACCGGCAGCCCGGCCCCGGCGACCGCCGCCTCCACCCGCTCCGCCGCGGCGCCGTCCACCCGGCCCATCCGCGCCGCCAGCCGGAACGCGAACGCGAGCCCCACCGCGACCGCCTCGCCGTGCGTGTAGCGCGAGAACCGCCCGGCCGCCTCCACCCCGTGCCCGAAGGTGTGGCCCAGGTTGAGGAGCTTGCGGGGCCCGTGCTCGGTCGGATCGTCCGCCACCACGTCCACCTTCATGCGGGCGCAGGTGGCGATCACCGCCGGATCCGGCGCGGCGGCGCCGAGCGCCGCGAACGCGTCGAGCAGCGCCGGCTGGAGCGCGCCGTACTTCAGCACCTCGCCGAGGCCGCTCGAGAGCTCGCGGCGCGGCAGGGTGCGGAGCGCGGCGGGGTCCGCCAGCACCGCGCCCGGCGGGTGGAACGCGCCCACCGCGTTCTTCGCGGCGGGCAGGTTCACCGCGGTCTTGCCGCCGATGGCCGCGTCCACCATGGCGAGGAGCGTGGTGGGCACCGCCACCCAGGGCACGCCGCGCATGTAGGTCGCGGCGAGGAAGCCGGCCGCGTCGCTCACCGCGCCGCCGCCCAGCGCCACCACCAGCGTGCGCCGCGTGCCGCCGGCGCGGAGCAGCCTCGTCGCGGCCCGCTCCAGCTCGGCGAGCGTCTTGCCCGCCTCGCCGTCGGGGAGCGCGTGCACGAGCGCGAGCGGCGTCTCGCGGCGCAGCCGGGCGAGCACGTCCTTGCCGAACGCCGTCGAGAGCACCCGGCGGCAGGAGACGAGCGCCACCGCGTCGTGCTCGTCGGCGAGCGCGGGGAGCGCCGCCGCCGCGCCGGGGCCGACGCGCACCTCGTAGGCGTGGTCGCCCTGCCGCGCCGCGATGACCTCGGTGACCGCGGCGCCGGCCTCGGCCTCGGCTTCGTAGAGGGCGGCGTGGGGCTTGCGGCTCCGGCTCATAGCGACTCCAGGACGCGCCGGGCCACCGCCTCGGGCGTGAGGCCGTCCACGTGGACGGTGAGGTGGGCGCGGCGGTAGAGCGGCAGCCGGCGCGCGAGCAGCGCCTCCCAGCGCCCGGCGAGCGGGCGGGCGGGATCGTCGCCGATGCGGCGCGCGGCCTCCTGCGCGGAGACGTCGAGGAACACCACCCGCGCGGTGGCGAGCAGGCGCGCGGCGCCGTGCGGGTCGCAGAACGCGCCTCCGCCCAGGTCGGCCACCGCGCCCGCCGGGAGGGCGGCCACCGCGGCGCGCTCCAGCGCGCGAAAGCGCCCCTCGCCGTCCTCGGCGAACACCCGGGCGATGGGCTTGCCCGCCGCGCGCACGATCTCGTCGTCGAGCCGCACCAGCGGCCGGCCCAGCCAGCGCGCCAGCAGCGGGGCCACGGTGGACTTCCCCGAGCCCATCATGCCGGTGAGCGCCAGCGTCTCAGCGGATCCGAGCGGCATACGCCTCCACCGCCCGGCGGACGTCCTCGACGGTGTCGCCGCCGAACTTCTCGAGGAGCGCGTTCGCGAGCTCCCAGGCCACCACCGCCTCGCCCACCACCGCGGCCGCCGGCACCGCGCACACGTCGCTGCGCTCGTAGCGGGCCTGGGTGGCCGCGCGGGTGGCGAGGTCCACCGTGGCGAGCGGGTGGAGCATGGTGGGGATGGGCTTCATGTAGGCGCGCACGCGTAGCGGCATGCCGTCGGTCATGCCGCCCTCCAGCCCGCCGGCGCGGTTCGTCTCGCGCCAGAAGCCGCGGGCCGGGTCGTGGTGGATGGCGTCGTGGAACTCGTAGCCGGGGCGGCCCACCTGCGTGCCGTCGCCGATCTCCACCGCGCGGATGGCCTGCACGCCGCAGAGCGCGCCGGCGAGGCGGGCGTCGAGGCGGCGGTCCGGGTGGACGTGGCTGCCGAGGCCGATGGGGAGCCCGGTCGCGTACACGTCGAACGCGCCGCCGATGGAGCCGCCGCGGGCCTTCTCCGCGTCGATGAGCGCGCGCCACTCGGCGGCGAGCGCCTCGTCGTCCACGTGCAGGTCGGAGGCCTCGATGGCGTCGCGCTGCGCCGGCGTGGGCGGCGCGTCCGGCCGGATGTCGCGCGGGCCGATGGCCACCACCCGCGAGCACACCTCCACGCCCTGGCTCGAGAGCAGCGCCTTCGCGAGCGCGCCGAGCGCCACGATGACCGCGGTGGACCGGGCGCTGGCCCGCTCCAGCACGTCGCGGGCGTCGTCGAGGCCGTACTTCAGCGCGCCGGCGAGGTCGGCGTGCCCGGGGCGCACCTGGGTGAACTTCCGGCCGCCGCGCGCGTACGGCGAGACGAGGTCCTTCCAGTTCTCGTGGTCCTTGTTCCAGACCGCGAGCGCGATGGGCGCGCCGGTGGTGACCCCGCCGCGCAGCCCGGCCAGGAACTGCGCCGCGTCGGTCTCGATCTTCATGCGGCCGCCGCGCCCGTAGCCCTTCTGCCGGCGGCGCAGGTCGCGGTCCACCGCCTCGAAGTCCACCGGGAGCCCCGCCGGGAAGCCCTCGGCGATGGCGACCAGCGCCGGGCCGTGCGACTCGCCGGCGGTCAGGTACCGAAGTGTCATCGCGCTCCCTCGCGCGCCTCGAGCGCGCGGGCCATGTCCGCCTCGGGGGCGGGCAGGCCGGTCCAGATCGTGAACGCGAGCGCGCCCTGGCGCACCAGGACCTGCTCGCCGGTGACCAGCCGGGCGCCGCCCGCGCGCGCGGCGCGGGCGAGCTCGGTGTCGCCGTAGACGAAGTCGAGCACCACCTGGTCGGCGCGGAACCGGAGCGGCGGCAGGCGGCCCTCGTGCCCGGGCAGCTCCACCGACGTCCCGTTCACCACCACCGCGGCGGCGTCCGCCTCGGCCTCCAGGTCCTCGAAGTCGGCGGTGGCCGCGTCTGCGCCGGGCACCGCGGCGGCGAGGTCCCGGCACAGCTCGGCGGCGGCCTCCTCGCGGCGCGCCGCCACGCGGAGCTCGGTCCCGAGCTGGAGGAGCGCCCAGGCCGCCGCGCGCGCCGCGCCGCCCGCGCCCACCAGGAGCGCCCGCGCCCCGCGCGCCACCCCGGCCGCCTCGAGCAGCGTGCGGCAGGCGGGCGCGTCGGTGTTGAAGCCCTCCCAGCCGTCGCGGGTCCTGCGCAGCGTGTTCGCGGCGCCCACCGCGGTCGCCACCGGGTCGAGCGCGTGGCACAGCGACGCCGCCCGAGGCTTGTGCGGCACGGTGACGTTCAGCCCCTGGAACCCGAGCGCGTGCGCGCCGCGGAGCGCCTCGTCGATCCGCTCCGGCGCGACCGGCAGCGCCACGTACGCCGCGTCCACGCCCAGCTTCGCGAACGCGGCGTTCTGCATCTCCGGCGAGCGGCTGTGCGCCACCGGGTGGCCGACGACGCCGTAGAGCGCGGTGCGCCCGGTGATCACGGCGCGCCTCCGACGGACACCCGCGCGGCCACCTGGTCGAGCAGGCGGAAGAAGCTCGGGAAGCTGGTCGCGACGCAGGCCACGTCGTCGAGCACCACCGGCTCGCCGCCGCAGAACAGCTGGGCGACCGCCATGGACATGGCGATGCGGTGGTCGAGCCTCGTGCGGACCTCGACGCCGCGCAGCGGTGTGGGCCCCTCGATGGCGCAGCCGTCCTCGTAGAGCTCGATGCGGGCGCCGGCGCGCGCCAGCGTCTCGCCCATGGCGGCGAGCCGGTCGGACTCCTTCACCCGGAGCTCCTTCGCGTCGCGGATCACCGTGCGGCCGCGCGCCTGGGTGGCCATGACCATCACCACCGGCAGCTCGTCGATGAGCCGCGGGATGGTCGCGCCGCGGATCTCGGTCGCCTCCAGCCGGTCGGCGCGCACGGTGACGTCGGCGCGCGGCTCGCCCGCCACCTCGCGCAGGTTCGCGAGCCACACGTCCGCGCCCATGGCCCGGAGCACGTCGAGGAGCCCGGTGCGCGTCTCGTTCACGCCCAGGTTGCGGACCGTCACCTCGGAGCCGGGGAGCGCGGCCGCGCCGCAGAGGAAGAACGCCGCCGAGGAGATGTCGCCGGGCACGTCCACCCGCCCGCCGGCCGGCCGCGCCGCCGAGACCGACACCTCCAGGCCCGAGACCTTCACCGGGACGCCCATCCCGCGCAGCATGCGCTCGGTGTGGTCCCGGCTCTTCTCCGGCTCCACCACCGTGGTCTCGCCCTCGGCGAACAGCCCGGCGAGCAGGATCGCGCTCTTCACCTGCGCGCTCGCCACCGGGAGGACCTGGCGCGCCCCGCGCAGCGGGCCGCCGCGGACCACCACCGGCGGCAGGCGATCGCCGTCGCGGGCGGACAGGTTCGCGCCCATGGCGCGGAGCGGGTCGATCACCCGCCGCACCGGCCGCCGCCGCAGCGAGGCGTCGCCGGTGAGCACCGACAGGCCGGGCACGCCGGAGAGCACGCCGGTGAGCAGGCGCAGGCTGGTGCCGGAGTTGCCGCAGTCGATGACGTCGCCCGGCTCGCGCAGCGTCGCGGGCGGCGTCACCACCACCTCGCCGCCCTCCTCGCGGACGATGGCGCCGAGCGCCTCCACCGCCTTGCGGGTGGAGTGGACGTCCTCGGCGTCGAGCAGCCCGGTGACGCGGGTCTCCCCGGTGGAGAGCGCGCCGAACAGCAGGCTCCGGTGCGAGATGGACTTGTCGCCGGGCACCTCGATGGCGCCGCGCAGCGGGCCGGCGCGCCGGCAGGTCAGGGGACCGGAGGTCGGGGCAGCGCTCAAAACAGCTCCTCCCGTGCGGCGCGGGCCGCCTCGAGGGCCGAGCGCGCCGACTCCGGCGACTCGGCGATGGCGGCGAGGATGCGGGCGAGGTGCCGCTCCAGCCGGCGCGCCGCCTCCGGCAGGTGGGCGTTGCGCCGGGCCACCTCGCCCTGGATGTCGAACGGGAACTCGGCCAGGCGCGTCGCGTCCTTGAGGCCGGGGCCGGCGAGGTGCATGGCGAGCGGGCCGGCCTCGCGCACCGCCACCGAGAGCGCCGAGGCGACGAGGTACGGCAGGTGCGACACCATCGCCACCGCCGCGTCGTGCTCGGCGGCGGTGCAGCGCTCGACCCCGGCGCCGAGCGCGAGGTGCAGCGCCGCGACCTTCTCCACCGCGGCGGCGTCGCCGTCGGTGCAGATCGCCACCGTGCCGCCCGCCGACCACTTCTCCGCGGTGGCGCCGTCGTAGCCGCCGTGGCCGCCGAACATGGGGTGCGCGCCGACGAACGCGACGCCGGGGCGGACCCGCTCGCGCGCCAGCGTCACCACCCGCTCCTTCGCGCCGCCCACGTCGGTGAGCACCGCGCCGTCGGCGAGCAGGGCCGAGACCGGCGCGAGCAGCGCCTCGATGGTCGCGACCGGCGTGCACAGCACCACCACGCCGCAGCCGGCGAGCGCGGCGTCGGGCTCCGCGGACACCTGGTCGGCCACGCCGTCGGCGAGCGCCCGCGCGCGCACCTCAGCGCGCGGCTCCACCGCGGTGATGCGCACGCCCCGGTCCACCCGGCGAGCGGCGCGGGCGAGCGAGGCGCCCATGAGGCCCAGCCCCACCACGCCCAGGTGGCCCGGGAGCGCGGGGAGCGGCCTGTTCGTCGGGACGTTCACGCTCGCCTCCGCTCCCCGGCCGCGCCGGTCACGGCCGCACGTGGAGGTCGGGCCGCAGCGCCTGCGCGCCGCGCAGGTACACGTGGTTGCGCGGACCGTCGGAGTCCACGTGCAGGAGCACCCGGACGACGCGCGGCATCGAGCCGGGGACCGGGATCTCCTGCGAGCAGATCATCGGGACCCCGTTCCAGCCCTGCACGCGCGCCGCGCGCGCCGGGAAGTCGGCGTCGAGGTCATGGGTGACGGTGAAGATCGCCCACACGATCTGCTGCGGCTCGAGCTGGTTCCGCGAGGTCAGCTCGCGGCACAGCTCGGTCACCGCATCCTCGATCGCCTCGACCGTGTTGGCCGAGCACTGGGTCGCGCCTCGAAGTCCACGCATGGGAGCCGAACAGTGTAGGAAACGGGGGGGCGGGTGTCCACCCGCTTTCCGCCGGATCCACGCGGTCTTGCGTCACCCTGCGTGCGGGCCCGCCCCGCCGGGCCCCGCCGCGATGGCCTCGGCGAGCGCCACGGTCCGGCGCGCCGCCTCGACGTGCAGCGCCTCCACCAGGCGCCCGTCCACCACCGTGACGCCCAGCCCGGCCGCCTCGGCCTCGGCGTGCGCCGCGATCACCCGCCGCGCCCGCCCGAGCTCCTCGGCGTCCGGCGCGAAGGCGCGGTTCGCCGGCTCGAGCTGCTTCGGGTGGATGAGCGTCTTGCCGTCGAAGCCGAGGTCGCGCCCCTGACGGCACGCGGCCTCCAGCCCCGCGGCGTCCTCGAGGTCGAGGAACACGCCGTCGAGCGCGGCCAGGCCGTGCGCCCGGGCGGCGAGCAGGACGAGCGACAGGCTGGTGAGCACCTCGGCGCGGCCCGCGGTGTGGCGAGCGCCGAGGTCCTTCACGAGGTCGCTCGTGCCGGCCACCAGGCACGCCACCCGCGGCGACGCCCCGGCGATCTCGCCGGCCGCCAGCACGCCGCGCGGCGTCTCGATCATGCACCAGAGCGCGAGCCCCGCCGGCGCGTGGCCCGCGGCGAGCGCCTGCACGGCGGCGTGCACCTCGGCGGCGCGCTCGACCTTGGGCAGGCAGATCGCGTCGGCGCCGGCGCGGGCCAGCGCCGCGAGATCCGCCGCGCCCCAGGGCGTGCCGAGCCCGTTCACGCGCACCACGCGCTCGCGCCGGCCGAAGCCGCCCTGCGCGAGCGCGGCCACCACCTGGGCGCGGGCCGCGTCCTTCGCGGCGGGCGCCACCGCGTCCTCCAGGTCGAGGATGAGCGCGTCGGCGGGCAGCGTGCGCGCCTTCTCGATCGCCCGCGCGTTCGAGCCGGGCAGGTACAGGGCGCTGCGGCGGGGGCGGACGACGGGCATCGAGGCTCCTCGGACGGTGGACGGCGTCGAGCGAGCGTGCCAGAGCGGGCCGCCGCGCGGAAGGTGGGAGCCGTTGCCGGCGCGCGCCGGCGTCACGATGGTCGAGGCATGACGCCCCTCCTCGCCATCGCGCTCGGCCTCGGCCTCGCGCTCGGGCAGGCGGCGCCGGAGCGGGAGGGCGGCGCGGGGCAAGCACCTCCGCCCGCCGCCGCGCCGGCGGAGCGCGCCGACGCGGCCGCGCAGCCGGAGCGCGCCGACGCTGCGGCACGGGCGGAGCGCGCCGCCGATACGGCGCAGGCGGAGCGCGCCGCCGCCGCGGCCCAGGCGGAGATGGACCAGCTCCGCACGCAGGTGGAGGCGCTGCGGACCGAGGTCGAGGCGCTGCGGGCGTCGAGCGCCGCGTCGGAGGCGCGGACGGCCGAGGTCGAGCAGGAGCTCGCCGAGGCGCGAGCCCGGCGCGCCGCCGAGGCCGAGGCCGCCGCCCGCTCGCCGGCCGAGCGCGCGCAGGCGACCGGCGGGGCCCTGCAGCGGATGGACGGCGCGCTCCGCGCGCTCGCGGCGGGCGACGCGAGCGGCGTGGACGCGGCGCTGGCCCAGGACGCGGCGGCGCTGCAGGCGGCGCGGGCCGAGGCAGGCCGGCGGGGCGCGGCGGAGGAGGCGGCGCAGGCCGAGGCGGGCGCCCGCGACCTCGCGGCGGCGCGGGAGGCGCTCGCGCGCGGGGACCTGTTCCAGGCCCGGCTCCTGCTCGGGAACGCCGCGCTCGCCGCGGCGGCGGCGAACCGGCTGGCCCGGCAGGGCGCGGCGCCGGGGCCGTGAACCTCGGGTGAACGCCTAGCCCGGGGGCCAGGCCATGCGGCGGCCGCCGAGCAGGTGCAGGTGGACGTGGAACACGGTCTGCCCCGCGTCGCCGTGCGTGTTCACGACGGCGCGCCAGCCGGACCCGTCCACCCCGCGCTCCTTCGCGAGCGCCGCCGCCACCCGGTACAGCTTCCCCATGAGCGCCTCGTCCTCGGCGGAGAGGTCGTTCACGGTGGGGATGTGCTTGCGCGGGATGACCAGCAGGTGCGTGGGCGCCTGCGGGTTGACGTCCACGAACGCCACCGTGTCGGCGTCCTGGTGCACCAGCTTGGCGGGGAGCTCGCCCCGCGCGATCTTGCAGAACAGGCAGTCGCTCATCGCAAGCCTCTCCTTCCCTAGAACAGCCGCCGCGAGTCGAGCAGGATGGTGACCGGGCCGTCGTTCACCAGCTCGACCTGCATGTCGGCGCGGAACACGCCGGTCTCGACGCGCAACCCCTTCTCGCGGAGCATCCCGCACACCGCCTCGTAGAGCGCGTTCGCCGCCTCGGGCGGCGCCGCGTCGGAGAAGCCGGGCCGGTTCCCCTTGCGCGCGTCGCCGAGCAGCGTGAACTGCGAGACGACCAGCACCGCCCCGCCCACCTCGGCCACCGCCAGGTTCATCTTGCCGGCGGCGTCCTCGAAGATCCGCAGGGCGGCGAGCTTGTCGGCGAGCAGCCGCGCGTCCTGGGCGCCGTCGTCGCGCGCCACGCCCAGCAGGACGAGCAGCCCGCGCCCGACGGCGCCGGTGACCGCGCCGTCCACCCGCACCTCGGCCCTCGAGACCCGCTGGACGACCGCGCGCACGCGTCCTTCCATGGCACGCGGCGGCCCGGCTTTCAACGCCGGAGCGCCGCCGCGGCGGGCCGGCGGGGGCCTCCCCGCGGCCCGCTGCGCTCCGTGACAGGCCCCGAGCCCCGTGCTAGACCCGGGCCCGCCTCCAGCCACGGATCCGGTCCGCATGCTGCTCCTCAGGGACGCCCAGAAGACGGACCTCGCGGGGCTCTCCGCCCTGGCGAAGGTGCTCAACACCGTCAACCTCCCCGACGACGAGCGCGCGCTCTCGGGGATCGTCGATCGCTCGGTGCGGAGCTTCGCCGGGAAGATCCGCAACCCGCTGGAGCGGGCCTACGTCTTCGTGGCGGAGGAGCCGCGCACGCGCCGGATCGTCGGCACCTCGATGATCATCGCGCAGCACGGCACCCGCGAGTCGCCCTGCACGTTCTTCGACGTCTCGGAGCGCGAGCACTACTCGTCCACCATCGACCGGCACTTCAAGCACCAGGTCCTCTCCATCGGCTACCACTTCGACGGCCCCACCGAGATCGGCGGCCTGGTGGTGCACCCGGGACAGCGCGGCGGCGAGGCGCGCGCGGGCAAGCAGCTCGCGTTCGTTCGCTTCCTCTACATGGCGATGTTCCGCGACCGCTTCCGCGAGCGCGTCCTCGCCGAGCTCATGCCGCCGCTCACGAAGGACGGCCGCAGCCTGTTCTGGGAGGCGTTCGGCAAGCGCTTCACCGACCTCGACTACCAGGAGGCCGACAAGAAGAGCCGCGAGAACAAGGAGTTCATCCAGCAGCTCTTCCCGCCCTCCGACGTGTACGCGACGCTGTTCTCGCCGGCGGTCCGCCGCCTGCTCGGGAAGGTGGGCCCGGACACCGAGCCGGTGCGGCGGATGCTCGAGAAGATCGGCTTCCGCTACGTGGACCGCATCGACCCGTTCGACGGCGGCCCGCACTACGAGGCGACGCTCGCCGAGATCACGCTGGTGCGCGCCTACCGCCGCGCCCGCCTCGCGCCCGGGCCGCTCGACGCCGGCCTGCACGGGGGCGAGGACTGCCTGATCGCGGTGACCCGCGGAGAGGGGCGGACCCGCTTTCGGGCGGTGCGCGCCGAGGCGCGGCTGGACGGGACCAACGTCTGGATTCCCGAGCGCGCACGGGAGGTTCTGGAGGCGCGGCCGGGCGAGCGGGCGCACGTCGTCCCGTTCGACGGGGGAGCGCGCTGAGAAGCCCCTTCCGGTCTGCCCTTTGAGTGGGCTAGAAGGCGCGGCATGACCCTTCGCAGCCTCCTCCGTGCCTCGTTCCTGCTCGCCCTCGTCGCCGCGGCTCCGGCGGCGCGCGCGGGCGGCTTCTCCACCACCAACGTCCAGCTCCTCCAGGGCTGGAACTTCGACAAGGCGATCGACACCTCGTTCGCCGGCAAGCTGAAGGACGGGACCAAGACCACGCTGACGCTGAACCACTTCTCGACGTGGGAGTACGGCGACAACTTCGCGTTCTTCGACCTGTCGCGCGGCCGCTTCGAGACCGACGACACGCAGTGGACGGACGCGTACGTCGAGTGGCACCCCCGCCTGTTCGTGAACCAGCTCCTCGGCCAGAAGGAGCCGCTGTTCGGCGTCATCCGGAACTGGGGCTTCGCGGGCGAGGTGAACCAGGGCGCCGGCTTCTACGCGTACATGGGCGGCCTCGGCCTCGACTTCGCCGTGCCGGCCGGCTGGGTGCTCGGCCTGAACGCGTACTACCGCTACGACAACTTCAACCGCCACGGCTGGCAGGTGTCGCCGTTCTGGACCGTGCCGTTCGCGGTCGGCAAGGTGCCGTTCCTGTTCACCGGCTTCATCGACGTGAACGGCCTGAAGGACGAGGGCGGCTTCTACACCGGGTCGGACAACGGCGTGGAGATCTGGTCGCAGCCGCAGCTGCTCGTGGACGCGCTCGCGCCGTTCGGCGGCAAGGCCGGCAAGCTGTACGTCGGCGTCGAGTGGTGGCTGCACTACTACAGCCTGGGCTCGTTCGAGGAGACCTCCTCGGCGCCGCAGGCGATGGTGCAGTGGACGGTGTTCTAGGGCCGAACCTCGATCCGCGTGTGAACGGCCGCGCTCCTGCGAGGGGCGCGGCCGTTTCCTTTCCTAGATCCGGACGAGCGTCGCGAGCCACGCGCGCGCCGGGTCGGCGCCGAGCCGCTCGAAGCGCGCCTCCCGGATCCGGGTCAGAGCGAAGATCGACCGGAACGCGTCGCCCACGTCGGACTCGGAGATCCGGAACGGGCCGGGGCCGGGTGGCTCCTCGTCGGAGAAGCAGAGCAGGTGCAGCGTCGAGCCCGGCGACAGCACCTCGGTGAGCGAGTGCGCGTAGGTCCGCCGCTCGGCGCGGTCGAACACGTGGAACAGGCCGCAGTCCACCGCGGTCTCGAAGCGCCGGTGCAGCGCCTTCAGGTCGAGCGCGTCGGCCACCAGGAACGGCACCGAGAGCCCGCGCGCGGCCGCCTTCTCGCGGGCCCGCGCGATCGCGGTGGGCGAGCCGTCCACGCCCATGACCCGCTTGCCGAGCGCGGCGAGGTGGAGCGCGTTCTCGCCGGTGCCGCAGCCCACGTCGAGCGTGTCGCCGACGATCTCGCCCGCCTCCGCCAGCGCCACCAGCTCCGCCTGCGGGCGCCCGATGTCCCAGGGCGGCGTGCCCTCGCGGTAGCGATCGTCGAACGCGCGGCGCTGCGAGTCGGCCATGGCATCCTCCGGCGCCGCCGCGGGCGGCGCGCCCCCCTTCTTGTCCCGCGCGCGGCCCGGGCGCAAGATCGCCCCATGCCGTTCGAGCCCGCCTTCATGTCCCGCCTCGAGGCGTTCCAGGCCGAGCTGGCCGAGGTCCGCGCGCCCGCCGACTGGATCGCGTTCCGCGCGCGCTGGTTCACCGACCTCCCCTGGCCCTCGCGCACGCCGGAGGCGCTCGCCGCCGCGCGCGGCGACGGCGCGCCGCGGGTGGTCGCGGGCCGCACCTTCCGCCGCGCGCCGCTGCCCGACGACCTCACGCCCGAGGCGAGGTACGCGTACTTCTCCGCGCTGGCGCGCGGCTTCGCGGCGATGTACCCGCACGACGCACCCGGCGCCGGCGGGTCGGCGGTGCGCCACCACTGCCCCGCGTGCGAGATCTTCTCCGACGAGCCCGGCGATCCGGCCTGCCCCGGCTGCGGCCGCCCGCTGCTCGCGATGCGGCTCGCGCCGCCCCCGCGCTGACGGCGACCGGCGCCCCGCCCGCGTGCGCCCGAGCGAGCGAGCGCGCGGCCGCGCCGCGCCTTCCTCGTGCGGGCGCCGACCCGCGGGGGCAATTTCGCTCCCGGCTCCAGGGAGTATCCTGCCGCCCGCTCTTGTCGAGCCGCGCGACCGCGCCAGCTCGAGGTGACCCCGATGATCAGCAGCGCAGCGAGCCGGGGCCCGGTGCGGCCGGAGACGGTCGAGCCGGGGCGGGGGGACGGCCAGGACGGCGGGGCCGGCGAGGCCGGCCCCGGGAAGGAGACGAGCCTGCGGCGCCCGCGCGCCGCCTCGGCGGCGGTGCGCCCCGAGGCGTGGCCGGCGCTCGCCATGTTCGGCGTGTGCGCCCTGCTCGCGGCCGAGACGGCGCTCCTCGCCGCCATCGGCCTCGGCGCGGGGGACGCGCTGCTGCCCGGCGGCGATCACGAGGGCGTGCTGTTCGGGGCCTCGCTCGCCGCGGCGGTGCTGGGCGGCGCGCTCGCCTCGATGACGCTGCTCCGCGCGCTGCGCGCCTCGCGCGCCGACCGCGACGGGCGCGCCCAGGCCGAGGCGGCGCTGCGCACCCGCGACGAGTTCCTCGGCCTCGCCGCCCACGAGCTGAAGACGCCGCTCACCGCCCTGTTCCTGGAGCTCGGCGCCGCGGGGCGCGACGCGGCCCGGCGCGGCGACGAGGCGGCGCGGGGGCACCTGTCGCGCGCCGATCGCGCCGCGCGACGGCTCGCCGAGCTGGTCTCGCGCCTGCTGGTGGACGCGCGCGCGGCCGCGGAGCCGCTCGCGCTCGAGGAGGTGGACCTCGGGGCGCTGGCGAACGACGCGGTGGACGCGCGCCGCGAGCTGTTCGACCGCGCCCGCTGCGACGTCACGGTTCGCGCCGAGGGCCCGGTGAGCGGGCGCTGGGATCGCACGCGGGTCGATCGCGCGCTCGCCAGCCTGCTCGCGAACGCCGCCAAGTACGGGCAGGGGCGGCCGATCGAGGTGACGGTCCGCGCCGAGGGCGCGCAGGCCCGGCTCTCGGTGCGCGACCACGGCATCGGCATCCCGCCGGAGCGCCGCGCCGCCATCTTCGACCGCTACGCGCGGGCGGTGTCGGCCCGCCACTACGGCGGCCTCGGGCTCGGCCTCTGGATCGCGCGCCGCGAGGCGCTCGCGCTCGGCGGCACGGTGACGGTGGAGAGCCGGCCCGGCCACGGCGCCGAGTTCACGCTGCGGCTCCCGGCGGGCGCGGTGGCGCCGCTGCGCGGGCTCCCCCGCGCGGCGGGGGGCGCGCTGGCCCGGGCGCCCGCGCGGGCGCTGCGCTGGCTGGCGTGGCGCAGCCGCCGGTGCTAGGTTCCGCGCCCGATGCTCCTGCACCCCGCTGGCGCGCCGCGGGGGGGCCCGTCCGGCCTCAGGTTTCCGGCGTTCCTCTGGGCGCTCCTCCACGTTCCGGTCTTCCTCGCCCTGTACGCGACCTCCATCGGGCAGGCCGTCCAGGCCACGCCGGCGCCGTACCGCGCCTGGCTCTGGCCGACGTTCCTCCCGCAGGCGCTGCTCCTCGCGCTCCTGGCGTTCGCGCTGGCGCTGCCGTTCTCGCTCGCCCCGCGCGCCTACCGCTTCGCGGTGGGGGCCGTGGCCGGGCTGCTCACCGGCGGGCTGGCGGTGGACGCGAAGGTGCTGCAGTCGGTGGGCTTCCACCTGAACGGCTTCTTCCTGCGCGTCATGCTGCAGCCGAACGCGCTGCGCGAGACCGGCGTGCCGCTCTCCGACGTGCTCCTGTTCCTCGGGGGCGCGCTCGCGCTGGTGGCGGTGGACGTCCTCGCCGGCGCCTGGTTCGTGCGCCGCTTCGCGGCCCCCGCGCGCCGCACCTGGCCGTGGGCGCTCGCGCTCCTGCTCCTCTCCGCGGCGGAGCGGGTGTACGGCGGCGGGCTCACCTACTTCGCCGGCTCCTCGGTGTTCGCCGCCTCCACCACGCTCCCGCTCCAGGTGCCCATCCGCATGCAGGGGCTGGCGCGCTCGATCTTCGGCGAGCGCACCAACGATCCCTTCGAGGGCACGAACGCCTCGAAGCGGCTGCCGGCCGGCGTGGACCCCGCCGAGCTCCGCTTCGAGCCGCGGCCCGACGTCCTGTTCGTGGTGGCGGAGAGCCTGCCCGCCGAGCACCTCGACGCGCGCACCATGCCGCGCCTGTGGGCGCGCGCCCAGGGCGGCGCGCGCTTCACCCGGCACTACGCCGCCGCCAGCTCCACGAACTACACGCTCTTCTCGCTCGTGTACGGGCTCCAGGCGCAGAAGCTCGAGGCGGTGGTCGGCGCGGGGCGCCAGCCGACGCTGTTCCCGGCGCTGACCCACAACGGCTACCAGGTGAAGGTCAGCGCGGCCTCCTGCGTGGACTGGATGGACCTGCAGAAGACCGTGTTCGGCGGGGTCTCCGACCTCGAGACCTGGTGCGACGGGAACGACCCGTCCACCCGCGACGCCCAGATGCTGAAGAGCGCCCGCGCGTTCGCGGCCCGGGCCGACCCGGCGCGCCCGGTGTTCCTGTTCCTCTTCTTCTTCGGCACCCACTTCAACTACTTCCACGAGCCCGAGGACCAGGTGTTCGCGCCGGCCTGGGACGGCCTGGGCGGCCTGAAGGCCACCCGCGCGCCGGGCCAGGAGATCGAGAACCGCGCCCGCAACGCCGCGCACGCGCTCGACCGCGCGCTCGACGCGTTCCTCGACGACTTCGCGCGGACCCGCGGGCGCGAGCCGCTCGTGGTCTTCACCGGCGACCACGGCGAGGAGTTCCGGCAGAAGGGGCACCTCGGCCACGGCTCGGCCGTCACCGACGAGCAGATCCACGTGCCGGCGGTGTGGCTCGGGCCGGGCGTGCCCGCCGGCGTGCGCGACACGGTCACCAGCCACGTGGACGTGGTGCCGACGCTGTTCTCGCTGCTCGGCGAGCGGCACGCGCCCTCGCTCTACGCCGACGGCGTGTCCATGTTCGACGCGCCCGAGGACCGGTTCGTGGTCTCGACGGTGGGCTGGGAGCCGCGCTACGCCGCCATCGGCAAGGACCTGAAGGTCACGATGTACGCCGGCATGGGCGGCGCGCAGATCACCGACCCCGACGACCGGCCGCTCCCCGACGGGCCGGCGCGGATGGCCCGGCAGGCCGGGCGGATCCTGCGCGCGCTCCGGGGCGAGTCCGAGCCCGCCCCCCGCGCCGCGGCCGCGCCGGCGCCCTGATCGCGCGCTCGCGCACCCGCGCGCACACCCGGCGCCGGCCGCCGCCTCGACGGCCGCTCCGGGCCCATGCTCTGCTCCGGGCATGCGCCGGATCGCCCTCGCCGCCCTGGCCGTGTCGCTCGCCTCCGGCTGCGCCTCGCGCGAGGCGCTGTGGCGCTACCGCGAGGAGGGCACGTTCGGCGACGGCGCGCCGCCGCTCCACGCCGAGCCGATCGGCGAGGGCGCCGAGTACCGGCTGGTGGCGGCCTCGCTCGGCGAGGCGGATCTCTCGGTGGAGCGGAGCGTGGCGGCGGTGGGCGACGCGCCGGTGCGGGTGGACCTGGGCCGGGTGCGCCTGCGCTCGGCGAGCGGCGAGGAGCTCCCGCTCGTGCGCGCCTGCCTGCTGGAGGCGGCCCCGCGCTGCACCGCGGGGGGCGCCTCGCGCGGCTTCGTGGCCACGCTCTCGCCCGGCGAGGTGGTGCGCTTCCGCGCCGACTTCGGCCCGGTGGACGGCCTCGGCCCGGACCGCGCGCCGAACCCCGAGGTGCTGAAGCTGACGCTCTCCGAGGAGGGCGTGTACGTCGGCGGCCGGCTCCAGCCGGTCACGGTGGTGCTGGAGAGGGTGCCGGCGCGATAGCCGAGCTACTCGAGCACCGTGCCCGCGGAGCCCGGCTCGAGCACCGCGGCGACGAGGTCGCCGGGCGAGAGCTTCCCGAGGATCACCACCGAGCGGGCGCCGCCGCGCAGCACCTCGAACGACTCCTCCAGCTTCGGGATCATGCCGCCGGAGATGGTGCCGTCCGCCACCAGCCGCTCGAACTCGGCGCGGGTGATGCGCGGGATGCGGCTCGAGGGATCCTTCACGTCGCGGAGCACGCCCGGGGTGGAGGTGACGAGCACGAGCGCGTCGGCGCGGAGCGCGCCCGCCAGCTGGCTCGCCACCGTGTCGCCGTTGATGTTGAGCGCCTGGCCGGCGTCGTCGCAGCCCAGGCACGCCAGCACCGGCACGTAGCGCCGCTCGAACAGGTCGCCGAGGAGCGGCAGGTTGAAGCCGACGACGTCGCCCACCAGGCCGAGGTCCACCGGCTCGGGCCCGGCGCCCTGCATCACCCGGGGCGGCCGGCGGGTGGCCTGGACGGCGTGGCCGCTCGCGCCGTGCAGCCCCACCGGCATGACGCCGTTCGCGAGCAGCCGCGCGCAGAGATCGACGTTGAGCTGTCCCGCCACCACGTACTTCATCACCTCGAGGGTGGCCTCATCGGTGTAGCGCCGGCCCGCCACCATCCGCGTCTCGAGGCCGAGCCGCTTCTGCAGGGCGGTCGCCTGCGGGCCGCCGCCGTGGACGATGGCCACCCGGTTCCAGCCGTCCACGAGCGTGCGCAGGTCGCGCGCCACCAGGTCGAGCTCCGGCGAGTGGACGATCTCGCCGCCCAGCTTGAGGACGATGGTCTTCATGGAGGCCAGGGGCCGGGATCGGCGAGCGAGGCCTTCTCGTCGAGCCCGAGCACGAGGTTCATGTTCTGGATGGCCTGGCCGGCCCCGCCCTTCACCAGGTTGTCGGTCGCGCCGAACAGCGTCACCGTGCGCCGTCCGCCGAGCGCCGGCCCCACCGCCACGCCCACCTCGGCGTAGTTCGAGCCGGACACCGCCGCGACCTCCGGCAGGCGCTTGCGCGGGACGCGCACGAACGGCTCGCCCGCGTAGGCCTCGCGGTAGAGGCGGTCGAGCCGGTCCTGCGTCCAGGCCTCCGGCAGCTCCACGAACGCGGTGGCGAGGATGCCGCGCGAGAGCGGCGCCGACACCGGCACGAACCGCAGCGCGAGGTCGCGCGCGCCCGCGGCGGCGAGCGTCTCGGTGATCTCCGGGACGTGCTGGTGCTCGAGCGGCTTGTACGTCTTGAGGTTTCCGGCGCGGACCGGGTGGTGCGTGCCGGCCGACGGCGCCACCCCCGAGCCGGAGGACCCGGTGATGCCCTGCACGTGGACCACGCCCTCGAGCAGCCCGGCGCGCGCGAGCGGCAGGAGCGCGAGCTCGATGGTGGTGGCGAAGCAGCCGGGCGAGGCGACGAAGCGCGCCCCCCGGATCCGCTCCCGGTTGAGCTCGGGCAGCCCGTAGACGAAGTCGGCGAGCCGCTCCGGGCAGGGGTGGACGTGCTTGTACCAGCGCTGGTACGCGGCGGCGTCCTTCAGCCGGAAGTCGCCGCTCATGTCCACGACCTTCACGCCGGGCAGCGCCGCGAGCTCCGGCACCTTCGAGGCCGCCACCGTGTGCGGCAGCCCGAGCAGCACGACGTCCATGCCCGCGGCCGCCTCCGCCGGGGGGATCCCCTCGAACGTGAGGTCGGTGACCGCCTCGAGGGCCGGATCGGCGGCCGAGAGCGGCTCGCCCACGAAGTCGATGGAGGCGACGCGGACCAGCTCCACCTCGGGGTGGACGAGGAGCCGGCGGATCATCTCCGCCCCGCCATAGCCGGAGCCGCCGATGACCGCGGCCTTGAAGCGCTTGCCGGTCGCCATGCGCCGCCCTTATACCGGGAGCGCCCTCGCCCGGCCAGCGCCGACGCGCCGCCCGCGCGGGCTTTGCCCCGCGCGCCCGCCGCTGGCGGGCGCCGCCGGGCCGGGGACGACACGGATGGCCGCAAGGATCGAGGACGCGCTCACCTGGCTGCAGGGACAGCGCGGCGCCATGGAGGCGCTGCTGGAGCGCCTGGTCGCGCAGAACTCCTTCACGCAGAACCGCGCCGGGGTGGAGGCGGTCGCGAACGTGGTGGCGGGGCAGCTCCGCACGCTCGCCATGGACGTGGAGCTGCGCCCCTCGCACCATTACGGCCCGCACGTCCTGTTCACCGGCCGCGCCGCGGGCGCGCCGGTGTTCCTCCTCGGCCACACCGACACGGTGTTCCCGCCGGGCACGTTCGAGGGGTTCCGCCGCGAGGGCGACCGGGCGCGCGGGCCGGGCGTGTTCGACATGAAGGGCGGCCTCGTCGTCATGCTGTTCGGGCTGGCGGCGGCGAAGCGCGCCGGGGTCCTGGAGCGGGTGGCGGTGCGCGGGGTGCTCGTCTCCGAGGAGGAGGTGGGCTCCCCCGAGTCGCAGCCGGTCATCCGCGCCCACGCCGCGGGCGCCGCCTGCGCGCTCGGCTTCGAGTCGGGCCGCCCGGGCGACCTGGTGGTCACGCGCCGCAAGGGCGTGGCCTCGGTGCGGGTCGAGGCGCGCGGGGTGGCGGCGCACGCGGGCAACGAGCACGAGAAGGGCAAGAGCGCCATCTGGTCGCTGGCGCGCTTCGTGGACCGCGCCCAGTCGCTCACCGACTACGCGCGCGGGCTCACCGTGAACGTCGGGACCATCGCCGGCGGCACCACCAAGAACACCGTGCCGGACGCGGCCTCCTGCGAGGTGGACCTGCGCTTCGAGACCGTCGCCGACGGGCAGGCGCTGCGCGAGGCGGTGGAGGCGGCCGCGCGGGACGCCGCCATCCCGGGCACGGCGCTCGAGGTGACCCCCGGCGCCTGGCGCGATCCGCTGGAGCGCACCCCGGCCTCGTCGGCCCTCGCGAAGGAGTACGGCGACTGCCAGCGCGAGTGCGGCCTGGGGCAGGGCGAGGCCCCGCTCGCCGGCGGCGGCTCGGACGCGTGCACCACCGGCGCGGCGGGCATCCCGACGATCGACGCGCTCGGCGCGCGCGGCAAGGCCTTCCACACGCTCGCCGAGGAGGTGGACCTCGGCTCGCTGGTGGCGAAGGCGAGCGCGCTGGCCCGCTTCCTGGCCCGCCGCGCCGGCTGAAGAGCCGCGCACCGCGGGGCGCTCGCCGCTAGCCGGTCGAGGGGCGCAGCCAGCGCCAGAGCCGCGCGGGGGTCGGAGAGAGCCGGAGCGCCAGCGCGCGGGCCGCGGCGCGGGTGCGCCCGCCGGTCCGCTGCGCCAGCCCCTCCAGCAGCCGGATCGCGTCGCGCCGCCGGCCGGAGCGCGCCCAGGCGCGCGCGAGCAGCAGCGTCGCCTCGCCGTGCCACGGCTCGAGGCGCCCGGCCGCGTGGAGCAGCCGCTCCGCCGGGCCGAGCGCGCGCGCGGCGAGCAGCGTGCGGCCGCCGCGCACCAGCGCCGCCACCGCGTCGGCGCGCCGCCCGCGCGACAGCTCCAGGCTCCCCATCTCCTCCCACAGGCCGTCGTCGCGCGGGAACGCCTCGGTGGCCTGCGCCAGCACCGCCAGCGCGCGGTCCACGAACCCGGCGCGGCGGTGGCCGTCGATGGCGGCGCGGAAGCTGCGCAGCGCCGCCTCGCGCTCGCCGCGCGCGGCGAGCAGCGGCGCCACCTTCCCGTGCACGGCGAGATCTTCGGGGTGCTGCGCGAGCACGCGCTGGTAGAGCGCCACCGCCTTCCGGCGGCGGCCGCGCGCCCGCGCCCGGTCGGCGAGCGCGAGCGTGGCGGTGCGGTCGATGGTGGGCGGCGCCTTGCGGGCGGGGCGACGGACGGTGCGGCCGGACACCCGCGAATCCTACGCTGGGTCCGCGCGGTCCGGAACGGCGACGTTCCACCGCGAGTGGGCGCCGCGCCTACCTCACCCGCCCCCGTCCCCAGCACGCGAGGATCCGGCGACCCGCCTCGGCGCGGGCGGCCGGGTCACCCAGCGTGAACCGCGCCACGGTGAAGCGAGGCCCCCGCGCGGGCGCCTCGCCGAACGCCGGATCGACGGCGATCCAGCCCGCCGGCCCGCGCACCTCGGCCCAGGCGTGCCAGGTGAACCCTTCCCCGTCGTGCGCCACGCCCACGGCCTGGCGCGCCTCGAGCCCGGCGCGCCGCGCCGCCGCGATCCAGGCCGCGGCCTGCGCCCGGCAGTCGCCCGGCCCGGGCGCGGCGGGCGGCGCGGCCGCGGGGGGCGGGGCCGGCGCGGGGGGATCGGCGGCGAGCCCGCAGAACGCGCGGGCGCGGTCCGCCTCGGCGGGGCCGGGGACGCGGACCGGCAGGCGCGGCGCCCGGGCCGGCGGCGCGGCCGCGGCGTCGCGGACGAAGCGCGCGCCCTGGTCCGGCAGCCGGACCTCGGCCGGGAAGCCGTCCGGCGCCGCCCGCACCTCCTCCCGCTCGCCCAGCACCTCCAGCGCGCGCGCGCCGTCCGGCAGCGCCGGGCCGGCGCAGGCGAGGCCGGTGCGCCCGTCCTCCTCGTCGAACGCGGGCAGGCACGCCGCGGCGCCGCCGCCCGCCGCCAGGCTCGCGAGGATCGCGAGCTCGGCCGCCGAGGCCGGCACCCGCCCCGGCGCCGCGCTCGCCGCCCGCGGCGCCCCGTCCTCGGTCCGGCGCACCGCGCCCGCCAGCCGGCCCTCCCGGTCCACCTCGGCCTCGACGCGGCGCACGCGCACCGCGCCGCCGGCCTCCTCCGGCGCGCGCAGCCAGGTCTCGAAGGTCAGCCGGCACCGCGCCCCGGCGCAGGCGACCCGCAGCTCGGCCGCGCCCACCGGCTCGCCGGAGAGCTCGACGCGGTAGCGCGCCTCGCCCGCCGGAAGCGCCGCCAGCAGCGCCGCCGCGGCGAGCGCGATCACGCCTCCTCCTCGCCGGCCGCCGCGGCGCGGCGCCGGGCCGCGCGCCGCCAGGCGATCCCGAGCACCCACAGGAGCGCGCAGGCGGCCAGCGCGGCCCAGGCGACGCGCGTGTACCGGTGCACGAGCTGGATGAGCTCCTCCTGGTTGTGCGCCAGGAACGCGCCGGCCGCGAGCAGCACCGCGTTCCAGAGCGCGGCGGACAGGCCGCCGAGGAGGAGCACGCGGCGGAGCGGGATCCGGGAGGCGCCCGCGCCGATGAAGATGAACGCCCGGACGCCGGGCAGGAACCGGTTCGCGACGAGCAGCCAGCCGCCCCAGCGGCGGTAGCTCGCCTCGAACCGCTCCAGCCGCCGCGCCTGCACGGAGAGCGCGCCGTGCCGGGCGGCGCGCGCGTCGAGCCGCCGCCCGAGCGCCGCGCCGACGCGGTGGTCCAGCCACGCGCCGGCCAGGCCGCCCGCGGTGACCGAGACGAACGTGAGCGGCCAGGAGATGGCGCCCTCCACCGCGTACCAGGCGCCGAGGACCACCAGCAGGTCGCCGGGGAACGGCGGGAACACGTACTCGACCAGGGTGGCGAAGAACAGGATCCCCGGCGCGTACGGCCCGGTGGTCGAGACGAGCGCGGCGAGCGCGTCGGCGAGGCGCTGGAGCGGGGTCACCGGCGCGCGATGTTACCCGAGGCGCGCGGCCGGCGCGCCGCCCGTGCGGCGCCGGGGCGCGCGGCCGCCCGTCAGGTGACCGTCCGGTGACGGCCCCGGACGAAGCCCACCACGTAGAGCACCAGCGCCGCGAGCAGGAGCAGGTGGATGGCGCCCACCGTCACCTTGAACGCGAGCGACACGATCCAGACGACCAACAGCACCGACGCCAGCAGCCAGAGCATCGCGACCTCCCGCCCCACAAGCTCGGCCCTGCACCGCGTTCGCGCCCGCCCCGCCGCCTTCCCCGCCGGCGCCCGCCCGCCGCGTGCTAACGTCCCGCGCGCGTGACCACCCGCGCCCGGCTCCTCACCTTCGGCCTCGCCGCAGCCTGGCTGGCGATCGGCTACCTGAACGTCGCGCGCGGGGCCTCGCACGCCGGCGCCGGCTACCGCTTCTGGTCGTTCCAGCACCACTGCTACTCCGACGTGATCGCGCTGCACGGCGACCGCTACCTGGGCGGCGGCCGGCCGCTGCCGTACCTCGAGGACCGGATCGAGTACCCGGTGCTGCTGGGCATCGCGCTGTGGCTCCCGAGCTTCGTCCCGGGCGGCGCGCTCGTGCACTTCACCGTGACCTACGCCCTGCTGGCGCTGTGCCTGTTCGCGGCGCTGCTCGCGCTGGAGCGGCTGCCCGGGGCGCGCCCGTTCTGGCTCGGCGCGACGCCGGCGCTCGTCTACTACGCCGGGCTGAACTGGGACCTGCTGCCCATCGCGCTCCTCTGCGCGGCGCTGCTCGCGCTCGCGCGCGGCCGCCCGGGCGCGGGCGGGGCGCTCACCGCCCTCGGCACCTCGGCGAAGCTGTTCCCGGGCGTGCTCGCGCCGCCGGCGCTCCTCGCGCTCGCCGCCGAGCCGTCGCGCGCGCCGCTCCTCCGCTTCGGCGCGGGCCTCGCCGGCGCGCTCCTCGCCGTGAACCTGCCGTTCGCGCTCGCCGCCCCGGAGGGCTGGAGCTGGTTCTTCCGCTTCAACGCCGGGCGCGGCGCCGAGAACTCGATCTGGGACGCGCTGGGCGTGGGGCGCGGCCCCTGGCTCGAGGTCCTCTCCACCGGGCCGATGCTCCTCGCGGTCGCGCTCGGCTGCGCCGCGGCCTGGCGCGCCGCGCGGGCCGGGGGCGACGCCCGCCGGGCGGTGCGGCTCGCGGTGGCGCTCGCGCTCACCGCCTGGATCGCCACGAACAAGATCTGGAGCCCGCAGTACGCGCTCTACGGCTTCCTGGCGGGCGCGCTCGCCGCCGCCCCCACCGGCCTCTTCCTCGTGCTGAGCGCGGTGTCCGTCGCCGACTTCCACGTCGCGTTCGAGGTCCGGGCCCGGCGCTGGGACCCCTGGTTCCGGGACCACCTGTTCCACCCGGACGGCGTGGTCCGCTCGGTGCTCTGGCTCGCGCTCGCCGCGTGGATCGCGCGCGAGCTGTGGCGCTGCGCGCGGGCCGCCCCGGCGGCCGGGACGGTCAGTAGTCCTTCGACCAGATGAGGCTCGCGCCGCCGGACTGCGCGTCGCCGTAGCGCGACTCGAACGTCCAGCGGCGGGTGATCTGGTACTCCACCCGCACCTCGTTCACGTTCTGGCCCTGCTCGAGCTGCACGTCGAAGCGGCGCGTGTAGCCGACGTACATCTTGTCGGTCACGTACTTGCCGGCCCGGAGCGCGCCCGCGTCCACCGCCACCGTGTCGAGCGGGAGCTTGTCCGCGACCAGGTTCTTGAACGCCTGGGTCGCCACCGCGCCCAGCGCGGCCCGACCCGCCTCCTCGCCGGTGAGCGTCCCGACCCCACCCGAGCCGGGCTTCAGCTCGGTGCGGCCGGTGGCGATGAGCAGCGCGATCTGCCCGTCGTCCATGGGCGGCTGCGAGGAGAGGCGGATCTCCGGGTCGGAGATCGGCCCGGCCACCGCGACCGTCACCTTCGCGACCGGGTTGTCGTACACCGCCTCCACGTCGAGCAGCGCCGCCTTCGGCGGGCCGCCGGTGAACGTCACCTTGCCGCGCTCGATCTGGAAGTTGCGGCCGCCGATGGGCTCCACCTCGCCGCGGACCACCTCGACGGTGCCGGTGGCGAAGTCGTTCGCGCCGGTCAGCTCGTAGGTGACGTTCGCCTTCAGCTCGACGCGGATGCGCGGGTTGTCGCTCACCACCATGAGCCGGCCCGGGACGACGAGCTGCGCCGTGAGCGTGAACGGCCGCTCCCCCGGCCCGCGCGGCACCGGCAGCGGCCCCTTCTTCGGCGCCGGCTGGCGCCCGACCACGATGTCGCGGCGGCGCTCGAGCGACTGCAGCGTGCGGGGCGCGCGCTTGGGCAGGCGGATGGTCCCCCGCGGCACCGTGAGCTTCACCTGCAGCGCGCCGGGCTGGTAGGCCCCGGTCGCGTCCACCTGCAGGTCGAGCGTCGCGAGGTCCATGCCCGCGTGCATGATGGGCAGCTCGCGGCTGACGATCCGGCCCTCCAGGCGCGCGTCCGGGCCGCCCATCCCGCGCAGCGCGCCGTGCGCCTCGAACGAGCCGTGCGCGCGGCGCGCCGCCACCCGGCGGATCTCCACCGCGTCGTCGGTGACGGTCGCGTCCACCTCGATCTGCGTCCAGTCGCCGTACTCCGAGACCGCCAGCCTCCCGTCGGCGAGCCGCACCGTCCCGCGCGGCGACGGGCGCTCGAGCGGCCCGCGCGCGGTCACGTCGGCCTGGAGCTTCCCGGACGCGGTCCGCACCCAGCCCGGCAGCACGGCGGGCAGGAAGCCGAGGTCGAGGTCGCGGGCGCGCAGCGCCAGCTCCGCCGGCGCCCGGCGCAGGTCGGCGGCGCGGGTGTCGAGGCCGAGCGGCGCGCCCACCGAGGCGGTCGCCTCGAGCGTGCCCCCGGCCTTCGCGGCGAGCGTCACCCGGCCGCTCCCGCGCCCCTCCGCCCAGCGCGCCTGCGCGGTGGCGTCGCCGAGCGGGCGCCCCTCGACCTGCAGCCCGCGCCCCTCCGCCTCGAGCGCGAGCCGCGGGGCGGCGAGCGTCCCCTCCGCCGTGAGCCGCGCGTCCACCGTCCCCTCGACGAGCAGCGCGCTCGTGGAGGTGCGGGCGAGCGACGCGTGCGGCACCACGAGGGACACCGACAGCGGCGCGCTGCGCAGCCCGCCGCGGGCCAGCAGCCGCTCCGGGGCGGCCCCGAGCGACCCCTCGCCGCGCAGGAGCTCCTCGCCGCCCATGGCGAGCCGCACCGTGGCGCCCACCCGCTGCGCGCCGGCGTCGGCCTCGAGCGCCACCCCGAGCCCGCTCGCCCCGCCCCAGGCCCCGCCCTCCACCTGGAACGCGGCCCGCCCGCGGGGCGCCGCGAGCGTGCCCTCCAGCCGCGCGTCGCCGCTCAGCCTTCCGGCGAGCTCGTCCGGCAGGCCCAATCGCCCCGCCAGCGCGGCGAGCTCCAGCCCCGGCACCCGCGCGTCCACCGCGGCGCGGCCGGCGCGCAGCGCGCGCAGGGCGGCGGCGGGCCGGGTGAGCAGCTCGGAGAGGTCGAGCGGCACCTCGCCCCGGACCGAGACCGCCGGGCGCCCCTCCAGCGTCGCCTCGAGCCGCGCCGAGAGCCGCTCGCCCGGCGCGTCCGCGGTGAGGCCGAGGCCGATGGCCGACAGGTCGTCCCAGGCGCCGCCGGTGAGCGAGGCCTCGGCGCGGAGCGAGGGCGCGCCGATCGCCCCCTCCAGCGTGGCGTCCAGCGACACCTCGCCGCTCGCGGGCAGCGCCGCGCCGGCCGCGTGCAGGATGGGGCCGAGCGGCAGCGCCTCGCCGCGGAGCCGCGCCGCCACCGGCTCGCCCGGGCGACCCTGCATCGGCAGCGGCAGCTCGAGGCGCACGTCCGCGGTGCCGCCCGCCGCGCGCGCCGCGGACAGCTCGATCCGGGCGCGCCGGGCGCCGCCGTCCCAGCCCACCTCGGCGACCGCGCTCAGCCCGTCGAGCCCGCGGAACCGCCCCTCGGCGAGCGTGAGGTGCCCCTGCGCCACCGGGCGCCGCGTGGTGCCGGAGACCGACGCCTGCGCGGCCACGAGGCCGGCGAGGCCGGCCCCGCGCGGGAGCAGCCCCACCGGCAGCCCCTCCAGGCGCAGCGCCTCGACCTCGGCCCGGGCGTCGAGCGCGCCGCGCGCCCCGATCCCGCCCTCCAGCCGGATCCGCTGCGCCCCCGAGGCGAGCTCGAGCCGGTCCACCCGCGGCCCGGTGAGGAACAGCCGCGCCGGCGCGGTGAGCGCGTAGCGGGTGCCGGGGTAGGCGACGGCGAGCTCGCGGAGGATCACCTCGTCGCCGCGCTCGGTGCGGACCGCGCGCGCCTGCACCGCCACCGGCTCCCGCCCGAGCGCCGGGACGTCCGCCGAGGCGTCCAGCCGCGCGTCGGCCGCGGCCAGCTCCGCGTCGAGCAGGAGCGCGCGGGCCAGCTCGGCGCCGCCGCTGCGCACCCGGTCGGCGGTGAGGTGCAGCCGGCCGGTGACCGCGCGGAACGGCCCGGCCACGTGCCCGACCCCCTTCGCCCCGGCGAGCGCGAAGCTCCCGAGCGCCAGGTGCGGCGCCTCCACGGTGCCGTCCAGCACCGGCGCGCGCGAGGTGCCGGACAGCGTCGCCTCGACCCGGGCCCGGCCGGCGAGCGGCGGCAGCGCCTGGCCCACCAGCCGCTCCGCGTTCGCGGCGAGGCGCGCCAGGTCGGCGGCGTCGGCGGAGACGCGGCCGGAGACGCCCGCGCCCGCGCGCCAGCGGCCGGACCCGAGCACGGCCACCCCCGGCGCCTGCAGCGTGAGCCGCTGCACCTCCCAGCTGCCGCGGTCGGCGCGGGCGGTGAGCTCGCCCGGCCCGAGCTCGCCCCCGCGCAAGGTCGAGCGCGCGAGCGACACCTGGGCGCGGCCGCGCAGGTCGTCGAGGTCCTCGCCCGCCACGCCGCCGCGGGCCCGCAGCGTGACCGCGCCGCGCGGCAGGCCCGACCAGATCCGCGACGGGTCGAGCGCGTCGAGCGCCACCTCGGCGCCGAGCGCGCGGGACCCGTCGAGCCGCACCGCCGCGGCCGCGTCGCCGCCGCCCCGGGCCTCGCCCGCCCGCGGAGCCACGTGCACCGCCGCGGTCGCGACGGCCCCGTCCGACTCGGCGTAGCCCGACGCGGCGAGGTCGCCGCCCAGCGCCACCCCGGGCGCGAGCGCGCGGAGCTTCTCCGAGTCCACCCCGAGCCGCGTGATCGCCACCCGCCCGCTGCGCCGGGCGAGGTCGCCCTCCCCCACCGCCTCGAGCACCGTGTCCCCGTGGCGCGCCCGGAGCACCGAGACCCGCAGGACGTCGCCGTCGCGCGCCAGGCGCACGTCGAGCGCGAGCGCGCCCGCCACCGGCAGGTCGGCCTGGCCGCGCAGCCGGAGCTGGACCCGGGCCCGCCGCGGGCCGACCACGCCGCGGGCGTCGAGGTCGAGCGCCTGCGCCTCGAGGCGGGTCGCCCCCTCGCCGTCCACCCACCACAGGTCGCCGCCGCGCAGCGTGAGCCGCTGCACCCGCAGCGTCCAGCCGGCCCCGTCCTCGCGGCGCGGCTCGGGCGCGCCGGGCGGGCGCGGCGGCGAGGGGTGCGCGGGCGCGAAGGCCCGCGCGATCGACAGCCCGCCCTCGCCCTCCTCGACGAGGACCGAGGGCCGGTCCAGCTCGGCGGTGAGGCCGATCACCCGGTTGCGGAGGCGGGTCGCGTCCGCGAACACCGCGGCGCGCCCGACCTCCAGCACCAGCCGCCCCTCCGGGTCGAACACCCGCAGCCCGTGCAGCTCGATGCCGCCCTGCGGCAGGACCGTGATCTCGTCGAGCTGGAAGCTCCCGGCCAGAGCGTCGTCGGCGATGCGCACCAGCGCGTTCGCGACGAGCGGGCGGCCCGCGCCCCACGACGCGAAAAGGACCGCCGCGGAGAGCGCCACGCCGGCGAGCGCGGCGAGCCCGAGGAGGAGCCAGCCCACCGCGCCGAGCACGGCGCCGACGGCCGCCGCGGGGCGCACTAGAACGCCTCGCCGATGGAGAGGTGGAACGCGATCCAGGGCTCGCGGTGGGTGGCGGGCACGGTGCCCACCACGTTCCCGGCCTTGTCGTAGATGGGCGCGCCGGCGTTCTCGACGCTGGGCACCGCCGGGAAGCGCTGGTCGAACGGCACCCCGGCGGCGAGGTTGGTGGGGAGTTGCACGCCGACGTCGAAGCGCACCGGGCCGAACGGGGTGCGGTAGCGGAGGCCCAGGCCGCCGGCCCACTGGAGCCGGGTGGGGTCGAGCACGTCGCGGTAGGCGGTGGGCACGCCGGAGGGGCGCGAGACGTTGCCCGCGTCCACGAAGAGCGCCGCGCCCCAGGTCCGCGTCAGGTCGAGGCGCAGCTCCAGCGAGCCGTCGGCGAGGCCGTTGCCCCCCACCGGCACCCAGTCGCCGTCGCGCAGCACCATGGGGGCGAGCCGGCCGGTGTAGTAGCCGCGCATCGACTGCGGGCCGCCGGCGGTGAAGCGGGCCACGATGGGCGGCTCGCCGGACTGGTTCACCGGGACGAGCGCGCCCACCCGGGCGCGCGCCGCCAGCACCAGCTTCTGGCCCAGCGGCACGAAGCCGCGCGCCTCGGGCAGGAAGCGCAGGTAGCGGTACCCGTAGCCGCCGACGTTGAAGCCCTCCTGCACCGCCAGCATCACCCACACGCCGCGGCGCGGGTTGAGCGGGTCGTTGCGCCCGTCCCAGCCCACCCGCTGCTCCAGGTAGGACAGCAGGCACACGCTCCCCTGGCAGTTCTGCAGCTCCGGCCCCTGCTTCGCCGGCTGCGTGGGATCGAACGTGCTCACCGCGTTCTCGAGCTGGTAGACCTCCAGGTTCCAGCTGGGCACCAGCGTGAGGCGCCGGGCCAGGCGGAACGGGAAGCCCACCCGCAGCCGCTCCGACCAGAAGTCGTAGGCCTGCTCCAGGCCGCGCTCGATCTCGAGCCGCGCGGTGGCGTCGATGCGCCGGCTGATGGCGCCCGGCTGCGAGAACTCGGCGGTGGCGAGCGCGATGGGCCCCTCCTTCCGCGGCCGCGCCACCAGCCAGGCGTACCCGGCGCGCAGCTCGAGCTGCAGCTTGCGCAGGTCCCCCATGAAGTTGCGATGGGTCCAGCCCACCGTGCCGTTCACGTCCCAGCGCGTGTTCGCCTGCACGCCCACGCCCGGGCCGGCGCGGAGCGTGCGGAACGGCACCTCGCGCACCGCCACCACGATCGGCACCACCCCGCGCTGCGCGTCCGGCGCGCCGCGGGTGACGCGCACCGCGCCGAACACGCCCAGGTCGAACACCCGCGCCTGCGCCTTCGCCAGCTGGTCGTCGGCGAACCAGTCCCCGGGGTGGATCTCGATGCCGGCCTGCTCGCGCACCCGGTCGCGCGGCACCGCGGCGGTGCCGGCCACGAACACCGGGCCGAACCGGTAGCGCGTGCCCGGCGTCACCTCGTAGCGGACCTCGGCCGCGTGCTCGGCGGGCAGGATCTGGGCGCGCTGCGTCACCGCGGCGTCGGCCCAGCCGGTGTTGCGGAGCGCGTGGAGCAGCGCGCCGCGGGCGCCGTCGTAGGCGCGCTCGGTGAAGCGCTCGCCGGAGCGGATCGGCAGCGCGCCGACGCGGGCCTTCGCCTCGGGGGCGGCGTCGAGGCCCGTGACCTCGACGCTCCGGACGAGGATGGGCTCGCCCTCCTCCACCCGCATGACGACCTTCGCCCGGCCCGGCCCGTCGGGCCGCACCTGCACGTCCACCACCTTCGCGTCGTAGAAGCCGCGCTCGCGGTAGTAGGCCTCGACGCGCTTGCGGTCCACCGCGAGCGCGTCGGCGTCGAGCCGCCGCGCCTCCTGCCAGGCCCAGCGGTCGGAGGGCTGGGTGGCGAGCTTCGAGGCGATGTCGCCGGCGTCGAGCGCGTGGGTGCCCTGGATCTCCAGCCCGTACAGGACCGGCTCCTCGCCGGGCTTCGCGCGCGCGGCCATGCACCCGGCGGCGGAGAGCGCGAGCAGCGCGGCGAGCGACAGGGCGAGGCGTCGGGGCACGGGCGCACGGGATCATGGCACACCCGGTGCGCGGGCGCCCGGCCGGAAACGGGCGGCGCGCGGCGCGCGGATGGGGCTCGCACGGTGGGTCACCGCGCCGCAGCGCGCGGCCCGACGCTACGCGGGCGAGGAGAGGAGCAGCCCCAGGTTCCGGTCCTCCCACGCCTTGGCGCGGGCGTGGTCGGGGTAGGCGCGCTCGCGGCGGCGGAAGGCGGCGCCGTGCACGACCCGGCGGCCGTTCACCTCCACCGCGGGGACGGCCTGGTGGAGCATCTCGTGGAACACCACCGCGGCCACGTAGAACTCGGGCACCTCGGGCCGGTCGAGGGTGGGGTGGATCCGGATGAGCCGCGCGTCCTGCACGTAGACGCCGGTCTTCACGGTGCGCCGCCGCCGCCCCAGCCGGACGGGGCCCCAGCCGATGCGCGCCTCGATGGCCCCGCCGAAGTGCTCGGCGTTGAGCCGGTCGAACAGCGCCTGGAGGTCGTGCACCCGGCCGCGCGGCTGGAGCCGGTCGGCGCGCGGGGCGGCGATCCGGGCCCGGTGCTCCTTCACGAAGGCGTCGATGCGGCTGCCCGCCTGCCGCCGGCGCGCCGCCGCGGCGCCGCGCCCGGCCACGGCGAAGCTGGCCAGCGCCGAGACCACATCGTCGGGCGCCTCCAGGAACATGTGGTGGACGCGGTAGTGGATCTCGCCCGGCCGGCGCCGGAAGGAGACCATGGTGGAGCGGTTGTCGTGGACGGTGAGGCGGACCCGCTCGGTGAGGATCCCGGAGAGCGCGTCCGCGAGCAGGTGCGCGGCGGAGCGGCGGGCCTCCGGGGAGAACAGCGTCAGCTGACGGCTCGACTCCTTGGGGCGCACGCGGCGCCGATCCTACGGAGGGGGCGCCCGTCCATCAAGGGGTAGCTGGGCGATCGGGCGGGGCTGCGCTCCGCCCCACGGACCCTCGGACCGTCGGGGCGTCCGCGGTGCCCTCGATCGCTAGCCGCCCTGCCCGCCCTCCTCCTCGGCGAGCAGGCGCTCGACGCGCCCGGGCTCGGTGCGCAGGAGCAGGACCTTCTCCTGGCTGTAGGTGACCGCGCCCGGCGCCGAGCCCTTCGGCTTCTTCACGAAGCGGGCGCGGGTGTAGGCGACGTCGGCCTGCGGCGCGCCGCGGGCGTCGGAGAAGTGCACCGCGAGGTGGGCGGCGTCCACGAGCGTCTCCGCGTCCGGCGCCTTCGCCTTGTCGAGCCGGACCACCACGTGGGCGCCGGGCAGCCCGCGCGCGTGCAGCCACAGGTCGTTGCCGCGGGCGACGCGCAGCGTGAGCGCGTCGTTCTCGGCCGCCCCGCGCCCGACCAGGATCGTCGCGCCGGAGAGCGAGCGGAAGGTGCGGTAGGGCAGCGCGGGCTCGTCGCGCTTGCGGCGCGGCGGCGCGGCCGGGCGCGGGCCGGCGGCCAGGCGGCGGGCCTCGCGCTCGAGGCGCGGCAGGTCGGCGGCGCCGGCGGCGTCGATCCGGCCGAGGAGCGCGCGCAGCGCGGCCTCGCGGGCGCGGACCTCGGCGGCGCGGGCCTCCACCCGGGCGGCGCTCTCCACGATGCGGCGGTAGCGCCGGTAGTACCGCTCCAGGTTCGCCTGGGGCGTGAGCGCCGGGTCCACCGCCACGCGCACCTCGCGCGGGCCCTCCTCGGTCCACTCGGTGACCGCGACCTCGGTCGCGCCGCGCCGGACGGCGCGCAGGTGGGTCTTGAGCAGGTCGGCGGCGCGGCGGTCCGCCTCGGCGGCCGGCACGCGCGCCGCCTCGTCGGCGAGCTTCGCGAGCGCGCGCCCGGCCCGGGCCAGCGCCGCGCGCACCGGCTCGCGCAGCCGCCGCCGCCCCTCGGCCAGGCGCCGCTCCTCCTCGCGCGCGAGGTAGGCGTCCTCGATCGCGGCCGAGAGCGGGAACGGCGTGCCGGGCACCGGCGCGAACCGGGGCGCGCCCTGGCCGGCGTCGGAGCCGGGGCCGGCGGGCGGGAGCGAGGGCGGCTGGTAGGGCCGGCCCACGGCGAGGTCGCGGCGCTGCGAGAGGTTGCGGGCGGCGGCGGCGCGGATGATCCCGGCCGCGTCCACCAGGAACAGGTTGCCGTGCCGGCCGGTGAGCTCCGCCACCAGGCGTACCGGCCCGCCCCGCGCCGGGGCGCGCTCGAAGGAGAGCGCCACCACCCGGTCGCCCGGGAGCGTCTCCAGGCCGGCGAGGCGCGCGCCCTCCAGCTCGCGGCGGAGCACCGCCTGGACGGCGTAGGGGGCGTCGGGCTGCGGGGGGCGGCGGCGGGCCGCGTGGAGGCGGGTGACGTCGGGCTCGGCGGAGAGCAGCAGCAGCGCGTCGCCGGCGCGGCCGCGGAGCGACAGGGTGAGCGCCCGCTCCGCGTGCGCGCGCACCGCCTCGACGTACGCCCCGGCGAGCGGGGCGAGCTCGGCGACCACCTGGGCGAGCTCGCGAGCGGTGAGCGACATGCGCCTCTTCGTAGCCCGGAAAAGCAGCGGCCGCCCGGAGGCGGCCGCGGCGCTACGCTGGGTGGAAGCCCTGCGTTACTTCTTGCCCTTCTTCGCGACCTTCTTCTTCGCGGCCGGCTTCTTCGCAGCGGTCTTCTTCGCGGTCTTCTTCTTCGCAGCCATCTGTTCCCTCCTCGGAACGTCCATTCGATGTCGATGGACACTCAGGAATGGACAAGTTGTGCGGAGGTTAGCAGCGCGCGATCTCGCACGTCAAGGAAGCGACACGCGTTTCGCGCGCGCGATCTCCGCCGCGAGGCGTCGCGCACCCGGATGGATCCCGCGCCGCCGACGGCGTCGCCGCTGCGTCAATCCACTCACCGTGATCGAGGAGCGGCGCCGGAGCGCGCGCGAGGAGGTGCACGGAAATCGTTGGGGCGCAGCGTCTTGCGATCGACGGCGCCGCGCGGGCGCCGGCGCGCGGAGGCGGCGTCCTCGCGCGCGCGCGGCGCGCCGCCGGACGCCTCGGGGCGCGGGGGCGCGTGGCCCTCGCGGACACCCCTTCGATCTACTCGAGCACCGCGGCGCCGATGACCCCGGCGTCGTCGCCGAGCCAGGCGCGCTCCACGGTGAGCCCGCGCGTGGCCGACCGCGATACCGCGTCGTCGAACCGGCGGAGCGTCAGGGCGGCGAGGCGGGGGGCGCCCAGCAGCACGCCGCCGCCCAGGATGAGCCGGGCGGGGTTGAGCAGCGTGACGAGGTTCGCCACGGCGAGGCCGAGCAGCTCGGAGACCTCGTCCCACAGCGCCACGGCGTAGGCGTCGCCCAGCGCGTGCGCCTCCTCCACCACGCTGGCGGTGACGCGGGCGAGGTCGCCCTCCGCCAGCTCCAGCACCCGGGTGGCGGCGCCGGCCGCGATCTCCTCGCGGACCCGCGCGGCCACGTTCACGCCCGAGGTGTAGGCCTCGAGGCAGCCGAGCTGGCCGCAGCCGCAGCGGCGGGGCGTGAACCCCGGGCGCGGCAGGCGCACCTTGATGTGGCCGAGCTCCCCGGCCACGCCCTGGGCCCCGTCGTGCAGCCGGCCGCCCAGGATGAGCCCGGAGCCCACGCCGGAGCCGACGAACACCAGCACCACGTCCTCGATGCCGCGGGCGGCGCCGAAGCGCTTCTCCCCCCAGGCCGCGACCGACAGGTCGTTCGCGACCCGCACCGGCACGCCCAGCGCCTTCTCCAGCAGCGCGCCGAACGCCACGTCGCGCCAGCCCAGGTTGGGCGCGTTCATCACCACGCCGGTGGCGCCGAGCACCTGCCCGGCCACGCCCACCCCGACCCGGCCCGCCGACGCCGGCGCGATCCCGGCGGCGCCGGCCGCCTGGCCGAGCGCGTGGACGACCGTCGCGACCACCGCCTCCGGCCCGCGCTCGTGCAGCGGCTCCTTGTGCGAGGCGACGATCTCGCCGGTGGCGCGGTCCACCACCGCGGCGCGCGCGTTGGTGCCCCCGAGGTCCACGCCGAGCGCGAGCCCCTTCACGGCCTATGCCCCCAGCTCGCGCAGCAGCTCGTCCACCTTGCCGCGCACCAGCGCCTGGATCTCGGCGAGCCGCGCCTCGGTCTTCGCCTCGAAGCGCAGCACCAGCAGCGGCTGGGTGTTGGAGGCGCGCACCAGGCCCCAGCCGTCGGGGAACACCACCCGCACGCCGTCCACGGTCACCGCCTCGTAGCGGGCCGCGAAGAACTCCTGGGCCCGGCGCACGACCTCGAACTTCCGGTCCTCGGGGCAGTCCACCCGCAGCTCGGGCGTGGAGAACGTCCGCGGCACGTCGGCGAGCAGCGCGGACATGGGCCGGTCGGTGTGCGTGAGCAGCTCGAGCAGCCGCGCCGACGAGTAGATGCCGTCGTCGAACCCGAACCAGCGGTGGGCGAAGAAGATGTGCCCGCTCATCTCGCCGGCGAGCAGCGCGTGCTCCTCCTTCATCTTCGCCTTGATGAGGCTGTGGCCGGCCTTCCACATGATGCCCCGCCCGCCCCGGGCGGCGATGTCGTCGTAGAGCGTGAAGGAGCACTTCACCTCGCCCACGATGGCGGCGCCCGGCTCCTCGGCGAGCAGCGCCCGGGAGAAGAGGATCATGATCTGGTCGCCCCAGAGCACGTTGCCCTTCTCGTCCACCGCGCCCACCCGGTCGGCGTCGCCGTCGTAGGCGATGCCCACGTCCGCCGCGGTCTCGAGCACCTTGCGCCGCAGGTGCTCGAGGTTCTTCTCCACGGTCGGGTCGGGGTGGTGGTTCGGGAAGTTGCCGTCCATCTCGATGAACAGCGGGATCACCTCGAACCCGAGCGCCTCGAACAGCGGGACCGCCACCACGCCGCCGGTCCCGTTGCCGGCGTCCACGACCACCTTCAGGCGGCGCTTCCCCAGCCGGAGGTTCTGCCGGACGTGCTCGCGGTACGGCGTCACGATGTCGTGCGCGCGGACGGTGCCCTGGCCCGTGGCGAAGCGCCCCGCCTCCGCCTCGCGGCGCAGCGCCTGGATCTCCTCGCCGTAGTAGGTGGCCGAGCCGAGGCCGACCTTGAGCCCGTTGTACTCCGGCGGGTTGTGCGAGCCGGTGATCATGCAGATGCCGTCCACGTCGAGGGTGTGGGCGGCGAAGTAGGTGAGGGGCGTCGGCACCACCCCGAGGCTCACCACGTCCACGCCGGTGGAGGTGAGCGCCTCGATCATGGCCTTCGCGAACTTCGGCCCGGAGAGGCGCGCGTCCCAGCCCACGGCGGCGCGCTTCCCGCCCGCGCCCCGGATGCGCGTGCCGAGCGCCTTGCCGACGAGCGAGACCGCCTCCTCGGTGAGGTCCTGGTCCACCAGCCCGCGGATGTCGTACTCGCGGAAGATGGTCGGGGAGAGCTTGGCCATGGGTGGTCCTCGGTCGTGAATGTCGTGACGTGAGGCGCCGCGGGCAGGCTCCGTGCCCGGGGAGCGCCGGCGCCGCCCGGTTCCCCCCGGGGCAGGCCGCCGGGCGGCTGTATAGCACCTCGGACCGGGGCCCGCGCGTCCCTCGGGGACGCGGGGGGCGGGGCGCCCGCTAGAGGAGCTCCTCGCGGCCGCGGCGGCCCAGCTCCTCGACGGCCTTGCGGACGTCCTGGGCGCGGTCGCGCCGGCACACGAGCAGCGCGTCCCCCGAGTCCACCACGATGACGTCGTCGAGGCCGATGAGCGCGATGGGCCGGTCCTTCCCGGCCAGCACCACGTTGTTGCGGCCGTCGATGACGAGCGCGTCGCCCTCGGCCACGTTGCCGAGGTCGTCGGTGACGCGGACGTCGGAGAGCGCGGCGAAGCTGCCCACGTCGCTCCAGCCGAACTCGGCCGGCACGACCGAGATGCGCGCGCTCTTCTCCATGACGCCGTAGTCGATGGAGATGGAGGGGCAGTCGGGGAAGACGCGCTTCAGCGTGCGCGCGTAGGCGGGCGTGCCGAGCGTGCGGCGGATGGCCTCGAGCTGCTCGCCCAGCACCGGCATGGCGCGGCGGATCTCGTCCAGGATCACGTCGGCGCGGAACACGAAGATGCCCGAGTTCCACAGGTAGCTGCCGTCCGCGAGGTACCGCGCCGCGGTGACCACGTCCGGCTTCTCCACGAAGCGCTCGACCTTGTGCGCCACCAGGCGCTTCCTGCCCTTCGCCCGCACCGCCAGGCGCGGCCCGAGCTTCAGGTAGCCGTAGCCGGTCTCGGGGCGCGAGGGCCGGATGCCGATGGTGGCGATGGAGCCGGCCTCGGCGAGCTGGGCGGCCGCCGCGACCGCGTCGCGGAACGCCTCGGGGCGGCCGATGTGGTGGTCGGCCGGCAGCATGGCGATGACGCCCTTGGGGTCCTTCGCGGCCACGTGGATGGCGGCGAGGCCCACGCACGGCGCGGTGTTCCGCGCGCACGGCTCGACGATGAAGTTCTCCTTCGGGAGCTGCGCCACCATCCGCCGGGCCGCGGCCGCGTGCTTCGGCCCGCACACCACGAACGTGTCCTTCGGGCGCGCGAGCGGCGGGAGCCGGCCCACGGTGGCCGCGAGCAGCGGCGCGTCGCCGGCGAGCGCCAGGAACTGCTTCGGGCGGTTGCGGCGCGACAGCGGCCAGAACCGCGTGCCCGAGCCGCCCGCCATGATCACCGGGTAGATCTTCACGACGCCCTCCAGATGGACAGGAGCTCGGCGAGCACGCGCCCCGTCGCGCCCCAGATCACGTCCTTGCCGAACGAGAAGAAGTGCACGTCGAGCCTCAGGCCGTAGACCTCGCGCCACTCGACCCGGTGCGCGCCGGGGCGGGAGAGCGCCGAGAGCGGGACGTGCAGGATCTCGTCCACCTCGTGCGGCGCGGCCGCGTACGGGTACGGGTATGGCACGGAAGCCACCCACGGCGTCAAGCGGAAGGCCGACGCCAGCACCAGCGTCTCGCTGAGCTGTCCCATGACGTCGGCACGGGCCGGCTCGAGCCCGACCTCCTCGTGCGCCTCGCGGAGCGCCGCGGCGAGGCTCTCCTCGCCCGGGTCGATCTTCCCGCCGGGGAACGCGATCTGCCCCGCGTGGCGGGACATCTTCATCGGCCGGCGGATCATGAGGACGTGGACCTCGCCGTGGACCACGTGCAGCGGCACCAGCACCGCCGCCGCGGCGAAGCCGCCCCGGGGCAGGTGCTCGTGCGCGATCCGGTCCACCGGGGCCACCCCCGGCGCGCGGGCGACGAGCGCCGCGGCGAGATCGTCGAGCGTCACGGGGCCGCGTGCAGGGCCGGCGGAGGCGGCGGAGGCGCCTCGGCGCCGGCGGGGAGGACGCCGGAGAGGATGAGCGCCGCGATGGCGGCGCCGGCGGCGATGCGCCAGACGACGAACACGTACGTGGTGCGGGTCCGCAGCCACGCGAGCAGCCAGTCGATGACGAGGTAGCCGGCCACCGCGGACACCACGGTACCGACCACGGTCGCGACCGTCCAGGCCACCTCGCCGCGCAGGTCCGGGACGGTGGACCAGAGCTTGTACGCCCCGGCCGCGAGCGTGATGGGCACCGAGAGCAGGAAGCTGAAGCGCGCCGCCGCCTCGCGGGTGAAGCCGAGCAGCATGCCGCCGGTGATGGTGGTGCCGGAGCGCGAGCTGCCCGGCACGAGCGCGAGCGCCTGGGCGACGCCGATGAGGAGCGCGTCGCCCGGGCCCACGTCCTCCACGCGCCGCCGGTGGCTGGCCAGGCGCTCGGCCGCGAGCAGCACGAGGCCCAGCCCCACCAGCGAGCCCGCGATGACCCAGTTGCCGAGCGCCTCGATCCGCCGCTCGAGCAGCTTCCCCGCCAGCGCGGCCGGCAGGGTGCCGAGCAGGATGTACCAGCCCAGCCGCGCCTCCGGCGTCCCGAGCGGCTTGCCCCGGACCAGCCCCCGCGTCGAGGCCGCCACCAGCCGCGCGATGTCGGCGCGGAAGTAGATCAGCACCGCCAGGGTGGTGCCGGCCTGGATGATCGTGACGAAGGCGCGGAAGCGCCGGTCGTCGAGCGAGTGGCCGAGCAGCTCGCCGAACACCAGCAGGTGCGCGGTGGAGCTCACCGGGAGGAACTCGGTGAGCGCCTGGACGAGCCCGAACAGCGCCGCGGAGACGAGGCTCATCGCCGGGCCGGGCCTAGTACCGGTAGTGCTCGGGCTTGAACGGGCCGGACTGCGGGACGCCGATGTAGGCCGCCTGCTTCTTCGAGAGCTTCGTGAGGCGGGCGCCGATCTGCTCGAGGTGCAGCGCGGCCACCTTCTCGTCGAGGTGCTTCGGGAGCACGTAGACCTGCTTCGCGTAGGCGGCGCGGTTCACCGCCAGCTCGATCTGGGCCAGCGTCTGGTTGGTGAACGAGTTCGACATCACGAACGACGGGTGGCCGGTGGCGCAGCCCAGGTTGAGGAGCCGCCCCTCGGCCAGCACCAGCACCCGGTGGCCGTCCGGGAACACGAACGCGTCGTACTGCGGCTTGATGTTCACCCGGGTGGCCGCCTTGCGCAGCCCGGCCATGTCGATCTCGTTGTCGAAGTGGCCGATGTTGCCGACGATGGCGCAGTCCTTCATCGCCTTCATGTGCTCGACCGTGACGACGTCGAGGTTGCCGGTGGCGGTGACGAACACGTCGGCGTGCTCCACCACGTCCTCGAGCCGCACCACCTGGTAGCCCTCCATCGACGCCTGCAGCGCGTTGATGGGGTCGATCTCGGTGACCACCACGCGGGCGCCCTGCCCGCGCAGCGCCTGGGCGCAGCCCTTGCCCACGTCGCCGTAGCCGCAGACCACGCACAGCTTCCCGGCCAGCATCACGTCGGCGGCGCGGTTCAGCCCGTCCACCAGCGAGTGGCGGCAGCCGTACAGGTTGTCGAACTTCGACTTCGTGACCGAGTCGTTCACGTTGATGGCGGGGAACAGCAGCGTCCCGGCCTTCTGCATCTCGTAGAGCCGGTGCACGCCGGTGGTGGTCTCCTCGGTCACGCCGGCGCAGGCCTTCGCCACCCGGGTCCAGCGGCGCGCGTCCTTCTTCTGCTCGCGGGCGAGCAGGCGCAGCACCACCTCCAGCTCCTCGGAGCCCGCGCTGGAGGGCGGCGGCACCTTGCCGGCCTTCTCGTACTCGGCGCCCTTGTGGATGAGCAGCGTGGCGTCGCCGCCGTCGTCCACGATCTGCGTCGGGCCCTTGCCGCCGCCGAAGTCGAGCGCGCGCTCGGTGCAGTCCCAGTACTCCTCCAGCGTCTCGCCCTTCCAGGCGAACACCGGCACGCCGCGCGGCGCCTCCGGCGTCCCGTCGCGGCCCACCACCACCGCGGCGGCGGCGTGGTCCTGCGTCGAGAAGATGTTGCAGCTCGCCCAGCGGACGTCGGCGCCGAGGTCCACCAGCGTCTCGATGAGCACCGCGGTCTGGATGGTCATGTGCAGCGAGCCGGTGATCCGCTGGCCGGCGAGCGGGCGCTGCCGCGCGTACTCGCGCCGGACCGCCATCAGGCCCGGCATCTCCTTCTCGGCGAGCTCGATCTCCTTGCGGCCCCAGCCGGCCAGCGAGAGGTCCTTCACCTTGTGCTCGAACGGCGCGGGGGCGCTCGGGGCGGGCTTCTTCTTCGCGGCGGAAACGGCCATGGTGCTTCTCCTTTGCGTGGAACGGGTCGAAGGTCGGGTCGAAGGCGGGTCAGGTGCGGGCGGGCCGCTCGCCGGTGCAGGCGACCAGCCCCGGGCCGCGGGCGCCCGGCTCCGGCGGCAGCGTCCGCGCGGTGACGCCGGCCGCGCCGGCCCGGCGGACGAGCGCGGCGAGCGCGTCCGGCTCGAAGCCGGGGTGCGCCTGGCCCATGCGGCGCCGGAGCGCCTCGTCCTGGTGGCGGGCGGCGTCGAGCACCACCAGGCGCCCGCCCGGGCGCAGCACCCGCACCGCCTCGGCGAGCGCCGGCGCGGGGTCGTCCAGGTAGGCGAGCACGAGCACGAGCAGGGCCGCGTCGCAGCCGCCGTCCTCGAGCGGCAGGTCCGCGAGGTCGGCCTCGTGCAGCTCGACGTTGTCGAAGCGGGCGGTGCGGCGGCGGGCGGCGCGCAGCATCGCGGCGGAGCGGTCCACGGCGATCACGCGGCGCACGCGCGGGGCCAGCTCGGCCGCGACCGCGCCGGTGCCGCAGCCCAGGTCGGCCACGGTCCAGGCGGGCGGCACCAGCGCGAGCAGCGCCTCGGCCGCGACGCCCCGCCCGTACACCCGGGCGCGCAGCCCGTCCCAGGCGCCGGCCGCGCCGGCGAAGAAGCGCTGCGCCTCGTCGCGGCGGGCCCGCACCGCCCGGAGCCGGGCCGCGTCGGCGCGGACCACCGCCCACCCGTCGCTCTCGGCGCGCGCGAGCTGCCACAGCTTCCGGGCCCCCGGGTCGAGCTCCGCGGCCCAGCCGTACAGGCTCTGCGTGCCCTCGCGCCGGGCGGAGAGCCAGCCCGCGTCGGAGAGCGTCTTCAGGTGGCGGGACACGGTGGACTGCGGGAGCGCCAGCACCTCGCGGAGCTCGAGCACCGACAGCTCGCGCGGCTCGAGCGCGCGCAGCGCGCGCAGCCGGATGGGGTCGGAGAGCAGCTCCAGCCAGCCGAGCAGGGCCTCGGGGCGCCGGCTCGGGGCGGCGGGGCGGGCGGGGGCGGGACGAGGCATCAATGCATCCGGATGGACGGATAGCTAGTCCACCCGGCCGGCCCGGTCAACTCCCGGGGCGCGGTGCCCCGCAAACGAGGCGGCCCGCCCGGAAGGACCGGACGGGCCGCGAGAGGCCGGGGCGCAGCTGCTTCGGCTCACACCCCCGCGACGGCGCGGATCTTGGACAACCCGGCCGCGTCGGCGAGCGCGTCCTTCTTGTCGGTGCGCTCCCAGGTGAAGGTCTTCTCGGTGCGGCCGAAGTGGCCGTAGGCGGCGGTCTTCTCGTAGACCGGGCGCAGCAGGTCGAGCCCCTCGATGATCGCGCGCGGCGTGAGGCCGAACACCTCGCGGACGGCGCGGGCGATCTTCCCCTCCGGCACCTTGGCGGTGCCGAACGTGTCCACCATCACCGAGACCGGCTCGGCCACGCCGATGGCGTACGCCACCTGCACCTCGCAGCGCGCGGCGAGGCCGGCCGCCACCACGTTCTTCGCGATGTAGCGCCCCATGTACGCGGCGGAGCGGTCCACCTTCGACGGGTCCTTGCCGCTGAACGCGCCGCCGCCGTGGCGGCCCATGCCGCCGTAGGTGTCCACGATGATCTTGCGGCCGGTGACGCCGGTGTCGCCCATGGGGCCGCCGATGACGAAGCGGCCGGTGGGGTTGATGAGGATCCGCGTCTTGCGGTCCACGAGCCGCTTCGGCAGCGCCTTCGCGATCACCTGCTCGCGCACCGCCTCGTGGAGGCGCTTGTTGGAGACCGACTCGGCGTGCTGCGTGGAGACCACCACCGTGTCGATGCGGGCGGGCCGGCCGTCACGGTACTCGACCGACACCTGGCTCTTGCCGTCGGGGCGGAGCAGGTCGAGGCCGGCGCGGCGCGCCTTCGCGAGCTGCTTCGTGACCGCGTGCGCGTACTGGATGGGCGCGGGCATGAGCTCCGGCGTCTCGTCGCAGGCGTAGCCGAACATCATGCCCTGGTCGCCGGCGCCGCCGGTGTCCACGCCCTGCCCGATGTCCGGGGACTGCTGGTCCACCGCCACCAGCACCGCGCAGGTGTTGGCGTCGAAGCCCATGTCGCCGCTGGTGTAGCCGATGCGGCGCACCGTCTCGCGGGCGAGCTTCGGGTAGTCGATGCGCGCCTTGGTGGTGATCTCGCCGGCGATCATCACGTAGCCGGTCTTGAGCAGCGTCTCGCAGGCCACCCGGCCCTTGGGATCCTGGCGCAGCACCGCGTCGAGCACGGCGTCGGAGATCTGGTCCGCCATCTTGTCGGGATGGCCCTCCGTGACCGACTCGGAGGTGAAGAGGAAGTCCTGGAGCGGCATGTGTTCTCCTCCGGCGGCGGGGTGCCCGGGCGGGACGGGCAAGGTACGCGCGCGCCCCGCGCGGTGTCAATATGGCGGACGCGCTGCCGCCGCGTCCGTCCGATCGGAGGGCGACCCCGCCGGACGTGGCCGTCCGGGCGGCGGCCGTGCTGCCGGCTCAGCCCTGGCCGGCCGGCTCCGGGCCCTCGTCGTCGCCGTCGAGCAGGCCCGGGAAGCGCCGGGCCATCTCGGCCTGGACCTCGTGCTCGATGTCGTCCGCGGTGGTGAGCGCGAGCAGGCGGTCCACCAGGGCCCGCCCCTCCTCGGCGCGGGCCGCGCGGACGACCCGCTTCACCAGCGGGATGGACGGGCCGTTCATCGACAGCTCGCTCACGCCCAGGCCGAGCAGCACGAGCGCGTTCACCGGCTCGCCCGCCATCTCCCCGCACATCGACACCGGCACGCCCGCGGCGCGGCCGGCGTCGCAGATGAGCTTCAGCAGGCGCAGCACCGCGAGGTGGAGCGGCTTGTAGAGGTAGGCGACGTCCTTGTCCTGCCGGTCGATGCCGATCGTGTACTGGATGAGGTCGTTCGTCCCGATGGAGAAGAAGTCGCACTCGGCCGCGAGCCGGTCCGCGATCATCGCGGCGCTGGGCAGCTCCACCATGATCCCCACCGGCACCTGCCGGAAGGGCACCCCCTCGGCGCGCAGCTCGTCGGCGGCCTGGCGGAGCGCGTGCTTCGCGGCCCGCAGCTCCGCCACCCCGGAGATCATCGGGAACATGACCCGCAGGTTGCCGTGCACCGACGCCCGCAGCAGCGCGCGGAGCTGGGCGCGGAACATGTCCGGCTGGCGCAGGCAGTAGCGGATGGCGCGCAGGCCGAGCGCGGGGTTCTCGGCGGTCACGCGCATGCCGGCCGGCAGCTTGTCGCCGCCCAGGTCGAACGTGCGGATGGTGACCGGGCGCGGGGCGAGCGCCTCCAGGATGCGCCGGTAGTTCTGGTAGTGCTCCTCCTCGCCGGGCAGGTCGGACCGGCCCATGAACAGGAACTCGGTGCGGTAGAGCCCCACCGCCTCGCCGCCGTGCGCGAGCAGGCTCGGGACCTCCTCGGCGAACTCGATGTTGCCGGCCAGCCGGACGGTGAGGTCGTCGAGCGTCCGGGCGGGCAGGTCGCGGGTGGCGAGCAGCGCCTGCTCGCCGGCGAGCTGCTTCTCCCGGGCGGCCTCGTAGCCGGCCCGCTCGCCCGGGCTCGGGTTGATGACCACCAGCCCGCGGGCGCCGTCCACCACGATCCAGTCGCCGCGCTCGGCGACGGCGGTCACCCGCCCCACCCCCACCACCGCCGGCACCTCCAGCGCGCGGGCCACGATGGCGGTGTGCGAGGTCTTGGCCCCGGCGTCGGTGACGAACGCGGCCACCTTGTGCTCGTGCAGGAGCAGCGCGGTGTCGGCGGGGGAGAGGTCGTGCGCCACCACGATGACGCCCTCGGGCGGCACGTCCTCCACGTCCGGCGCCTGGCCGAGCAGGTTCTTGATGATCCGCTCGCCCACGAAGTCCACGTCGGCCCGGCGCTCCTTGAAGTAGTCGTCGGCCTGCTCGTGGAACGCGTTCTTGATCTTGCGGGTGGCGCGCTTCACCGCCCACTCCGCGTTGAGCCGCTCCTCCCGGATCTGCCGCTGCGCCTCCAGGACGAGCATCTCGTCCTTCAGCATCATCCGGTGCATGTCGATGATGGCGGTGTGCTCGGCGCTGCCCGGGACCTGCGCCTCCTCCACCTTGCCGCGCACCTCGGCGAGCTGCACGTCGGAGATCTCGAGCGAGGTGCGCAGCCGCGCCAGCTCGCCCTCGACCTCCTCCGGCGTGAGCCGGCGCTTCGGGGTCCGCACCCGCCGCCGCTCGATCGTCCAGCAGCGCCCGATGGCGATGCCGGGCGAGGCCCCGATGCCGACGAGCGTGGTGGCGGACGACCGGCTCATGTCTCCCCGAACCCGTTCTCGATCACCTTGGCGAGCGCGGTCATGGCCTGGTCGGCGTCGTCGCCGTCGCAGGTCACGGTGATCTGCGAGCCCTTCGCGGCCGCGAGCGTGAGCACGCCCATGATGCTCTTGCCGTTCACCTGCATGCCGTCCTTCTCGACGTGGATCTCGGACTTGTAGCGGTTCGAGGTCTGGACGAGCTGCGCCGCGGCGCGCGCGTGGAGGCCGAGCGTGTTGACGATGACGAACGTGCGCTCCTGGTGCGGCATCCCTAGCTGCTCCCGTGGAGGTGGCCGAGGAGGAGCGCGGCGCCGACCCCGGCCAGGGTGGCGACGTAGGCGGTGGGGAGCAGGCGCGCGCCGCGGGCCAGCGCCGCGTAGCCGCCCGCCGCGGCCGCGGCCGCGAGCGCCGCGGCCGGCGGTCCGCCCGCCGCCGCGCCGCGCATGAGGAACACGGCGCCCGCCACGCCGCACAGCGCCGCGCCGCCGGCGCGGAGCCGGTCGGCCACCACCGGCAGGTTCAGGTGCGCGATGGTCCCGACGAGCGCGTCGCCGCGCAGGTAGCCGGCGCGGAACAGGCCGATCCGGAGCGCCAGGTGGATGGCGTTGTAGACGACGAGCGCCGCCACCAGCGCCGGCACGCCGAGCAGGAGCGCGCCCACCACCGCCAGCGCGCCGAAGAACGGGCGGAGCGCGGTCCAGAAGAAGCCGTCGCCGACCGCCGCGAGCGGGCCCTGCAGCGTCGCCTTGTAGGCGAGCGGGCCCTGCCCCGGCTCGAGGCCCGCCGCCACGCGCTCCTCGTGGTGGATGGCGCCGCCCACGATCGCGGCGGCCATGTACGGGTGGCAGTTGAAGAAGCCGAGGTGGCGCGCGAGCGCCTCCTCGCGCCGCGCGGGCTCGGGGTAGAGCGCGCGGAGCGCCGGGTCGATCGCGAAGGCGAAGCCCAGGTTCTGCATGCCGCGCCGGTTCCAGGCCGCCTGCAGGAACAGGCAGCGCCAGAAGACGCGCACCAGCGTGGCCCTCGGGACGCGCGCGCTCACCCGAGCAGCCTCCAGGTGAGCAGGGCCGCGAAGGCGGCGGCGAACGCGGCGAAGAACAGGCGCGGGGCGGCGCGCGAGCGGAGCGCCTTCGCGCCGGCGGCGCAGGCCAGCGCGGCGAACGCGAAGTACCCCACCCGCAGCGGCGCGGCCGCGCCCGGCACGGCGGCGAGCAGGCGGGGGATGAGCGCCTCGGCCAGCCAGGCGGAGAGCGGCGCGAGCACGGCGGCGATGGCGAACGGCGCCGCCAGGCCGTAGAGGTTCGAGCGCGCGGCCTCGGCGACCCGGTGGCTCGCGAGCGCCGCCTCTGCGTGGCGCGCCAGCCGCTCGTTCCAGCCCTCCACCGCCTTGTCGGCGCGCCGGCCCACGAGCGCGACCGGGGCGGCCAGCAGCACCGCCAGCACCGCGACCTCGGGCGTGACCCCGGAGCCCACCGCCCGGCCGGCCAGCACCGCGCCGCCGGCGATGGCGGCGGCGCCGAGCGCCTCGTGCACCGGCACGGCCGCGCCGAGGTTGACCGCGCCCAGCCAGAGCAGCTCGAGCGGCGCCGCGACCACCAGCCCGCCGGCCGCGTCGCCCAGCACCCAGCCTGCCACCGGGGCCAGCGCGATGGGGCGCGACAGCATGGCCTGCAGGAACCCCTTGCGCTCCACGGCGGCGAGGCCCGCCACGAGCCCTAGGAAGAGAAGACCCAAGCCGGACGAGTGTAACCTAATGGCCCGCGGCGTACCGGCGTTCGATCTCCGCCAAACCCGTGGGGGATTCGGAAGGAATCGCGCGGGCTTCCACGTCGAAGCCCTCCGCGGCGAGCCCGCGCAGCAGGGAGAGGTCCTCCTCGGAGACGAACACCGAGGGCGTGACCAGGCGCCGCCCCGGCCCGAAGTGGAGGTTGCCCAGGTTCACCTTGGGTGCGAGCGCGGCGGTGAGGCCGGCCGCGCGCGCGGCCGCGAGCCCGGCCACGTCGCGCACCAGCACGAGCACCTTGGCGCCGCCCGAGGCCAGCCCGGCGTAGTCCACCTCGGCCACCCGGCGGATCCGCACCGGCAGCTCCGGCGGGACGCACAGGGTCATGGCCGCCTGGGCCAGCGAGCTGGCGGCCGCCTCGTCGTCCGCGACCATCACCTGGTCGATGCGCAGGCGGGGCACCCAGGTCTCGAGGATCTGGCCGTGCAGCAGGCGGTTGTCGACGCGGACCAGGGGGATCACGTGAGACTCGACGGTCGCTCCCGGCCGGCCATTCAGCGGGCGGCTACGTCCGGCTCCGCGCGCGGGTGCGCAGCAGCTCGGAGGCGAGGGTGATGTTCTTCTGCCCGTACGCGGTCACCAGCTCGGCCACCGAGTGGAGCGAGACGCCCTCGCCCCGCGCGGTCGCGAGCTTCATGATCATGGGGAGGTTCACCCCGGTGACGACCTCCAGCTTGTCCCCGAGGAAGGTGAGCGCCAGGTTCGCGGGCGTCCCGCCGAACATGTCGGTGAGGACGAGCACGCCCTCGCCCTGATCCACCCGCTTCACCGCCGCGGCGATGTGCTCGCGGGCCTCGTCCATCGACGCGCCGGCCACGATGCTCACCGCCTCGCAGCGCTCCAGGCGCCCGACGATCCCCTCCGCGGTGAGCAGGAGCTCCTCCGCGAGCCGTCCATGCGTGGCGACCACCAGTCCGACCATGTCCTCGCGTCCTCGCGGCGGATGAGTGCCCGGCCGCGTCCGGCCCCCCGGCGCGCGCGTACCATATACGCCGCCGCGCCCGGCGGCCAGCGCCGAACGCCCGGCGCGGACTACTCCTTCTCGACGTCCCGGTGCCAGAGCCGGACCGGCTGGCCGGAGCCCTCGAGCCGCTCGGCCAGCGCGGCGGCGAGCGCCACCGAGCGGTGCTTGCCGCCGGTGCAGCCGATGGCGATCGTGAGGTAGCTCTTCCCCTCGTTCCGGTAGCGCGGCAGCAGGAAGCCGAGCAGGTCCACGAGCCGCTCCAGGAACGCCTTCGCGTCCGCCTGGCCCAGCACGAACTCCGCCACCCGCGGATCGGTCCCGGGGTGCGGCTTCAGCTCCGGGACGAAGAACGGGTTCGGCAGGAAGCGCACGTCGAGCACCAGGTCGGCGTGGGTCGGGATGCCGAACCGGAACCCGAAGGACACCAGCGTCACGCCCAGCTTCGCCCCGTCGCCCGCCACGAAGCGGCGGGTGACGAGCCGCTTCAGCTCGTGGACGTTGAGCGTGGTGGTGTCGATCACCTCGTCGGCGATCCCGCGCACGTCGGCGAGCGCCAGCCGCTCGGCGGCGATGCCGTCGGGCACGGTGCCGCCCTCGCCGGCCAGCGGGTGGCGGCGGCGGGTCTCGGAGTAGCGCCGGACCAGCGCCTCGTCGGAGGCGTCGAGGAACAGCACCTCCACGTCGGCGCCCTTCTGGCGGAGCTCGCGGATGACCCGCGGCGCCTCCACCAGGAAGCGCCCCTCCCGCGCGTCCACCACGAGCGCCATGCGCGAGACCTCGCCGGCGGTGTGGCCGGAGAGCTCGAGCAGCTTCTCGAGGAAGACGATGGGGAGGTTGTCTACGCAGTAGAAGCCGGCGTCCTCCAGCGCGCGCAGCGCGGTGGACTTCCCCGAGCCGGACACGCCGGTGAGGATCACCACCTGCGGCCCGGCGTGGCTCACCGTGGCGGTCATTCGACGTCGATCTCCCCGACGCGCCCCCCCGGCGCGAGCGCGATGGCGCGGTTCAGGCGCTCCTGGAACTCACGGGCGGAGTGGTGCCCCTGGAGCTTGAGGAGGTGGTTGCGCGCGGCCACCTCCACGATGGTGGTCATGTTGCGGCCCGGCCGGACCGGCACGACCAGCATCGGGATCTCCACGTCGAGGATGCGGAACTTGCGCTCCTCGACGCCGAGCCGGTCGTACTCCACGTTCGGATCCCACTCCACCAGCTCGAGCACGATCTCGATCTTCTTGCGCTCGCGGATGGCGGCGACGCCGAACAGGTCCTTGATGTTGATGATGCCGAGGCCCCGGATCTCCATGTGGTGCTTGATGATCTCGGAGCCCGCGCCGAACACCGACTCCGGCGTCTTGCGCTTCACGTCCACGATGTCGTCGGCCACCAGCCGGTGGCCGCGCATGATGAGGTCGAGCGCGATCTCGCTCTTGCCGATGCCGGACTTGCCGAGCAGCAGGATCCCGACGCCGAACACGTCGAGCAGCACGCCGTGCATGGAGGTCTGCGCGGTGAGCACGTCCTCGAGGCAGTTCTGCACCGACTCGATGAAGTTGGAGGAGAGGTGGCTGGTGCGGAGCAGCGGCACCCCGGCCTCGTCCGCCGCCGCCGTCATCTCGGGCGGCGGCTGCAGCCCCTTCGTCACCACCAGGCAGGAGACGTCCTGGGCGAAGAAGCTGCGCAGCACCTCGACCGAGCGCTCGCGCGGCAGGGTGGCGAGGTAGCTCATCTCCGTGTTCCCGAACACCTGGACGCGCTCCTTGTGCAGGTACTCGGTGAACCCGGCGAGCACCAGGCCGGGCTTCTGGATGCGCGAGGAGCTGATCCGGCGCGACAGGCCCTGCTTGCCCGCGACGAGCGTGAGCCGCAGATCGAACTTGGTGTCGTCGAGGAGCGCCCCGACGCGGATCGCATCCATGGGGTGCCGAGTCTAACCCGGCGAAACCCGGGCCCGCCACCTCGGCGCGCGCCGGCGTGGCGCCCCGCGCCCCGGGGCCGGACGCGGCCGCCGCCGCGGGTCGAGCGCCCGCGCGCCCCGGGGCGGCCGCCGGACCGCGGGCCCCGCACGCTCCGAGCGTGTTCACTTACAGAGAACGCGCGCGCCCGCACGGCCCGCACCGGAGGCACGGGCCGCCGTGGCTTCCCCCTCTGGGTACAGATCGCCGCCCGGGCCTGCGACGCGCGTTGACGCTATGCTCCCGAGGTCACTAGATTGCCCGGCCCGCCATGCAGCTCGAGCTCCTCTACCACGGCAACTGCTTCGACGGCTGCGCCTCGGCCGCCCTCTTCGGACGCTGGTTCCAGGAGCGCGAGGGGGCGCGCCTCGCCGGCGTCCGCTACCGCCCCGTGCAGCACCAGCAGGGCGACGCGTTCCCCGCCGACGCCTTCGGCGCGGACGTGAACGCGTGCGTGGACTTCCGCTACTCGCCCCGCCTCGACTGGTGGTTCGACCACCACGCCAGCGCGTTCCCGACGCCCGCCGACCGCGAGGCGTTCGAGCGCGACGGGACCGGCCAGAAGTTCTGGGACCCGAAGGCGCCGAGCTGCACCGGCTTCATCGCGCGCACGCTCGCGGACCGGTTCGGCTGGCGCGCGCCGGAGCTGGACGAGCTGGTGCGCTGGGCCGACGTCATCGACGCGGCCCGCTTCGAGTCGGCCGCGGTGGCGGTGCGGCTCGAGGCGCCCGCGCTCCGGATCATGACGCTGCTCGAGGCCACCAAGGACCCGTCCGTCCCGACCCGCCTCATCGGCGCCATGCAGCGGATGCCGCTCGCCGAGATCGCGGCGCAGGCCTGGGTGGCGGCGCCGCTCGAGCCCATCCTCGAGCGGCACCGGGGCACGGTGGACGTGGTTCGACGCAATGCCCGGGTGCGGGACGGGGTGGTGGAGATCGACCTCGGCGAGACCGGCATCGAGGCCGCGAACAAGTTCATCGCCTACGACCTGTTCCCGGAGGCGCGCTACACGGTGGTGGTGTCGAAGGACCCGAAGCGAACCAAGGTGTCGGTGGGCTCGAACCCGTGGGCCCGCGAGAAGCGCACGCACGACATCTCCAAGCTCTGCGAGCGGTACGGCGGCGGGGGGCACCCGGTGGTCGGGGCGGTGTCGCTCGCGCCGGACCGGCTGGCGGACGCGCGCCGGATCGCCGCGGAGATCGCCTCCGCGCTCCGGGGGGAGCCGAACGCACCATGACCCCGGGCCAGTACATCCTGGTGGTGGACGACGACGACGACTTCCGCGAGGCGCTCTCGGAGGTGCTGGTGGACGCCGGCTACCCGGTGCAGCAGGCCGAGAACGGCGAGGTGGCGCTCGCCAAGGTGGACGAGGAGGCGCCGGGCATCGTCCTGCTCGACCTCAAGATGCCGGTGCTCGACGGCTGGGGCGTGATGGAGCGGATGCGCGGGGACGCGAAGAGCGCCGCCGTGCCCATCCTGATCCTCTCCGCGTACGGCTTCGAGTGGGAGGCGGAGCTGCTCGGCGCCCAGGGCTACATCCCGAAGTCGGTGGGGATGGACGAGATCCTGGAGCGCGTCCGCAAGGCCGCCGGGCCCCCGCCCATGCGGCACTGAGGTCCCTCGACCCCGCGCGGCCTCGAGGCCGCGACGCTCGGGATGAGCGCCATCGCTCTCCGCTCTCCCTGAGCGTAGGCGGGCCGCAGGACCGCCGGAGTCGAAGGGCTACACCTCGAACACCCTGAAGCGCCGGTCGTCCATGAGCTTGCGCAGGAGCGGCATGGCGACGTTGTAGACCGGCACGCCCTTCGGCGTGCGCGCCTCCAGCGTGCCGTGGTGCGAGTGGCCGTGGAAGACGGCCCGCGCCCCGAACGCCTCGCAGGGCCCGATGAGGCGGCTCGAGCCGAGGAACGGGCGGAGCTGCAGGTCCTCGCCCTCGGTGGTCTCGAACACCGGGGCGTAGTGCATCACCACCACCTTCTTCGGGATCTCGAGCTGCGCGAGCGCGGCCTCGAGCTTCAGCGCCTCGTTCACCGACTCCTGCACGAACGCCTTGATGGCGGGCTCGCCGAACGCCTGCAGCATCCCGCGCTCGAACCCGCCCGCGAACCCCTTCACGCCGGCGATGCCGATGCGGCGGTCGAACACGGCGTGGTCGCCGTCGAGCAGGGTGACCTTGGCCTCGGTCAGCACCCGGCAGATGTCGCGCACCACCCCGCCCTCGTAGTCGTGGTTGCCGAGCACGGCGGCGCAGGGGACCCGGAGCTGCGAGAGCACCTCCGCGAGCGTCTTCGCCTCGTCGAGCGTACCGTGGTCGGTGAGGTCGCCGGCGATGACCAGCCCCTCGGCCTCGCCGTTCACCATCCGCACCAGCTCGCGGAAGCGGCCGTGCTGGTCCGAGCGGCAGTGCAGGTCAGCCGCCGCCGCCAGGCGAAACGTCCGCTCCGCCTGCTGCGTCTGCGCCTGCTGCTCCGCCATGTCCCGCCCTCCCCGCCGGTCCCCGCTCCGCCTCGTCCCAGCGGCGGCCGTCGTGGAGCCCGAGCCGCTCCACGTCGTGCACGTACTGCACGCGCGACATCAGGCTCCCCCGGCACATCGCCACCGGGTGATCGCCGCTCCGCAGGTTCTCGAGCGTGCGCCCCACCAGCTCCTCGATCACCCGGTCCGGCACGATGGAGCGCGCGCCCGGGTAGGCGAACTGGAACAGGAGCAGGTGGGAGAACAGCACCTCCCAGTAGCGGTCGAAGCGCCGCAGCAGCCGGTCCCAGTCCATGCCCGCGCCGCAGGCGTGCAGCAGGTGGTTCACGTCGGCGCCGTCGTAGCGCTCGCGCTCCAGCACGAAGCTCTTCGACCAGATCATCTCCTCGGGCGGCGCGAGCAGCACCTCCACGTCCATCACCCGCCCCGGCCGCGCGTGGGTGAACCAGAGATCGTCCACCACCGCCACGCCGTTGCCGGACGAGAAGATGAGGTCCACGAACCACTCGCCCTGCCACGCCTTGCCGATCCAGCCGGAGTCGGTGATCTCGGTGCGGAACCCCGCGTCCTCCAGCACGCGGAACGCGGCGTCGAGGTCCTGCTCGCGCAGGAAGAGGTCGAGGTCCTTCGTGTCGCGGAAGATGCCGGTGTACTCGAAGAACGCGTACGCGCCCGCGACCAGGAACGGCACCCCGGAGCGGGCGAGCGCCCGCAGCGCGGTCGCCCGCGCGTCCAGCTCGCCCTGGCTCCGCTCCCGGATGGCGAGGTCCTCGCCCGGCCGTGTGCCCGCGCCCATGCCCGTCAACCTGCGGCGCCCCGCGGCGCGGGGCAAACCGGGCCCTCAGCCCTCCGGGTCGCCGCCGTCCTCGGGATCGCCGTGGCGCCGGCGGGGCGGCCGGCCGGCCAGGTCGGCCCGCGTCACCGCGCCCTCGCCGAAGCGGCCCGCCAAGGCGTCGAGCGCGGCGTTGAGCGCCTTGCGGCGCGACGCCTCGGGCGGCGGGGGAGCGGGCGCGCCGCCGAACAGCCCGAGCTGCCCGCGCTCCTCGTCGCCCGCGAAGCCGGAGACCGAGATGCCGGTGAGGCGCACCGGTCGGCGCAGGTCCACCCGCGCGAGCTGGGCGCACGCCGCGTCGAAGATGGCGCGGTCGTCGTCGGTGGCCCGCTCGAGCGTCACCCGGCGCGTCACCAGCGTGAAGTCGGCGTACTTCACCTTGAGCGTCACGACGTGGCCGGCCAGCCCCGCCGCGCGCAGCCGCCGCGCCACCGTGCCCGCCTGCGCGAGCAGCTCGCGCTCGAGCGCCGGCCGGCCGAGCAGGTCCTGGTCGAACGTGTCCTCGGCGCCGACCGACTTCGCCTCCTCGTCCGGCACCACCTCGCGCGGGTCCTCACCGCACGCGAGCGCGCGCAGGCCGCGCGCGTGCGTGGGCCCGAGCGCGGCGGCGAGCGCCGACTCGGGCATGCGGGCGAGGTCGCCGATGGTGGCGACGCCGATGCGGCGCAGCGCGGCCTCGGTCACCTCGCCCACGCCCCACAGCCGGCCCACCGGCAAGGGCGCCAGGAACGCCGCCACCCCGCCCGGCGGCACCACCACCAGCCCGTCCGGCTTGCCGAGGTCGGTGGCGATCTTCGCCGCCATCTTCACGTCCGCCACGCCGGCCGAGACCGCGAGCCCGCACTCGCCCCGCACCGCCGCCTTGATGGCCCGCGCGATGTCCGGCCCCCCGCCGTGCAGCGCCCGGCTGGCGGTGACGTCGAGGAACGCCTCGTCGAGCGAGAGCGGCTCCACGAGCGGCGTGTAGCGCCGGTAGACGTCGAACACCCGCCGCGACAGCTCCGAGTAGCGCCCGAAGCGGGGCGGGAGGAACACGCCGTCCGGGCAGAGCCGCCGGGCCCTGGCGGTGGGCAGCGCCGAGCGGACGCCGAACCTCCGGGCCTCGTAGCTGGCCGCGCACACCACCCCCCGGTTGCCGGTCCCCCCCACGATCACGGGGCGGCCGCGCAGCTCGGGGTGGTCGAGCTGCTCCACCGACGCGTAGAACGCGTCGAGGTCGAGGTGGAGGATGGTGCGGGGTCCCGGGGTCATCGGCCTCCTGTACATAGGACAACCCCCTGCCGTGCCCAACGGGGACGCCGCGCCACTTGATCCTGATCAAGTGGCCCGGTAAGTAGCGGCTTGCATGGACGGATCGGTGGCTACCCGCCGTATCGGTCCTCCGCGGGCCGGGATCGCGGAACGGATCTGGGACGCGGCCAGGGCCGAGTTCTCGAAGCGGGGGTACCACGGTGCCCGCGTGCAGGGGATCGCACGGGGTGCGTCCTGCAACGTGGCGCTCATCTACCGCCACTGGGCCTCGAAGCGCGCCCTCTACCTCGACATCCTGCGCGCGGTCTGGCTGTCGGCGGCGAACGAGCTGTCGCGCTTCGTCGAGAACGGCTCGGGCGGCCCGGAGGCGGTCATCGCCGCCTACCTCGACGCCATGATGCACGACGCGATGGGCGCGCAGATCCTGGTGCGCGAGTACCTGGACGGCGCCCCGTACCTGTCCCAGCTCACCACCGCCGAGCCGGCGCTGCTCGACCCGCTCCGGCGGGCGGCGGCGGTGATCGCCGAGGGCACCGACGGCGGCGTCGATCCGGTGCTGGCCGTCGTGACGGTGGGCGGCCTCGCCGCGCTGGTGGCGTCCTCGCGGGAGGCGATGCTGCCGATGGTCGGGCAGCAGCTCGCCCCCGAGGCCTGGCGCGCCCACGTGCTGCACGTGCTGGCGAACGGGCTCGCCCCGCGCGCCGGCGGCCCCCGGGGCTGAGCGATCGGCCCCTCGCCGCGGCGCACGCGAGCCTTTCCGGCGCGCCGGGGCGGGCGTAGGCTCGCGCACCATGAAGACGGACGTGGTGGTGGTCGGCGCCGGGCTGCAGGGCGCCTCGGTGGCGCTGCGCCTGGCGCAGGCCGGCAAGCAGGTGGTGGTGCTGGAGCGCGCGGTGCCGGGCGCAGAGGCCTCCTACGCGGCCGGCGGCATCCTCTCCCCCGGCGTCGAGGCGCTCGAGCCCGGCCCGTTCTACGCGCTCTGCGCCGCCTCGCTGGCGCGCTACCCGGCGTTCGCGCGCGAGGTCGAGGCCGCGAGCGGCATGTGGGTCGGCCTCCGCGGCGGCGGGACGCTCGAGATCGCGGTGGACGACCCGGAGGCCCGGCTCCTCGCCGGCCGCGCCGAGAAGCTCCACAAGGCCGGGCTGCCGGTGGAGGTGCTCGACGACGCCGAGGTGCGCCGGCTCGAGCCGGGCGTCTCGCCCGAGGCGCGCGGCGCGCTGTACTTCGCCGACGAGGCCTCGGTGGACCCGCGGCTGCTGGGCCGGGCCGTGTACGTCGCGGCGGCGCGCGCCGGGGCCCGCTTCGTCACCGGCAAGGTGGAGCGGATCGTCCACGAGGGCGGGCGCGCGGTGGGCGTGGACCACGCCGCCGGGCGCATCGAGGCGGACGCGGTGGTGCTCGCGGCGGGGAGCTGGAGCATGCAGGTGGAGGGGAACGGGCTGCCGCCCGGCGCGGTGCGCCCGGTGCGCGGCCAGATCGCGCTCCTCGACACCCGGCCGCCGCTCCTCTCGCGCGTGGTGTTCTCCGCGAACGGCTACGTGGTGCCGCGCGCCGACGGGCGGATCCTGTGCGGCTCCACCATGGAGGAGGTCGGGCACGAGAAGGCGGTGACCGCGGGCGGGCTGCGGCGCGTCCTCGACATCGCGCTCGAGATCGCGCCCGCGCTGGCGGGCGCGCCGGTCGTCGAGACCTGGTCCAACTTCCGCCCCGCCAGCCCGGACGGCTCGCCCATCCTCGGCGCGGGCACGGTGCCGGGGCTCCACTACGCCACCGGCCACACGCGGAACGGCATCCTGCTCGCGCCCATCACCGCCGACGCGGTGGCCGCGGCGGTGCTGGGGACGCCGCCGCCGGTGGACCTGGCGCCGTTCTCGCCGGCGCGCCTCGGGGCCGGGCGCCCGCAGGCGGCGGGCCGGAAGTAGGCGCGGGCCCGCCCGCCTTGCCCGGCGCCGCCCCGGGCCGCAGGTTTCCACCGGGCCCATGCGCGGCGCGCCGGACATCCGGGAGGTGCAGGACCACCTCTTCGACCGGCTCGCGCGGGGCCAGCTCCTCCTGCTGGTGGGCGCGGGCGCCTCGCGCTGGGCCGGGCTGCCGTCGTGGCGCGAGGCGGTGGCGGCGCTGGCGCGCGACCTCGTGCCGGTGCTCCGCGAGCGGCTCCCGGACGCGCCGGCGCGCTTCTCGCCGCCCGGGCCGGACGACCCGGTGGCGCTGGAGACGCTGCTCCGCGTCCCCGAGGCCCACCGCGCCCTCTGCGGCGAGGCGCGGCTGGTGGAGCGGCTCGCGGCGCTGTTCGACACCTCCGGCATCGACCCCGCGGGCCTGCCGCTGCACCGGCTCCTGGTCCGGCTGGCCGGGTTCGTGCCCGCGCTCTACACCACCAACTTCGACGACCTGCTGGAGCGGACGTTCGCCTGGGCGGGCCGCGCCTGCCAGGTGGTGGCGGCGCCGGACGACCTGCAGCGCTGGCGCCTCGACCCCGCCGGCGGCCGCTTCGTCTCGCGCTTCCCCGTCTACAAGCTGCACGGCACGCTCGACCGCCCCGCCACGCTGGTGGTGAGCGAGACCGACTTCCAGCGGCGCGCCAGCCTGGCCGCGCACGCCATCGACCTGCGCTTCTGCTCCGACGCGGTCGGCCGCGAGCTGCTGCTCGTCGGCTACGGGTTCAACGACCCGAACCTGCGCTGGATCTGGACCAAGCTGCGCGACCTGGAGGTGCTCCCGGTGGCCTGGTTCCTCGAGCTCGGGACCTCCACCGACCTCGACCTCGCCACGTTCGAGCTCGACCGGATCGCCCGCGTGGACCTGAGGGCCTCCGACCCCGTGCACCCGCCGGAGCTGCTCGCGTTCCTGGGCGCGCTCGCCGACCGGTGCGAGGCGGCGCTGGCCCCGCTCCCGCGCTGACCTCCCGGCCCGCCCCCGTCCCCCCGGACGCGGGGGACGGCGGGGTCCGCGCGCGCCCGGCGGGCGGGCGCCTGCGCCCTGGGCCCCACGGCTGGCGGCGCGGGCGCTCGCGGGCCGGGGGACCCCGGCTGGCGCGCCCCCGAGGGCTGTGGCAAGCTCGCGCCGATGTCTCTGCCGCTCCGCCGTGCGGCGGTCCTCCTGCTCGCTGCGGCCTGCACCCCGTCCACCGCTCCCGCGCCCGCCCCGGCGGCGCCGCCGGCGAACCACGTCGCGCGCGGGACGATCACGCCCGCCCGCTACGTCCCGCCGCCCGCCCGCGGGGCCCGGGTCCGCCCGGAGGCGTGCCTGCCGGGCGAGCCGTTCGCGGCGCCGAGCGCGCTCGCCGAGGAGGCGGTCGCGGCGCTGGACGCGGGCGCCCGCGAGCGCGCGCTGGCCTGCGCCGACGAGGCGCTGCGGCTCTCGCCGCGGATGGTGCCGGCGCTCACCGCGCGCGGGGCGGCGCTCGCCGCGCTCGACCGGCTCGACGAGGCGCGGCTCGCCTTCGCCCGCGCGCTGGCGGTGGATCCGGACGAGCCCGAGGCGCTGCTCGGCGCGGCCGAGCTGCACGTCCGCCGGCTGGGCTCCGCCCGCGACGCGCTGGAGGCCGGCCTCGAGTACGCGGTGCGCGGCGTGCGCAGCGCCACCCGTCCGCCGCGCAAGGACAAGGACCTCGCGGCCCGGCTCGAGCTGGTGGCCGGGATGGCCGAGAACGACCTCGGCCGCAGCCACCTGGCGCTCGCCCACCTCGAGCGCGCGCTCGCGGTCCGGCCGAAGGACCCGGACGCGCTCTACGAGCGCGGGGTGGCGCTGTTCGAGCTGTGCCGCTTCGGCGACGCGCGGCGCGCGTTCGAGCGGGCGCTCGCGATCGCGCCCGACGACCCGTGGGCCATCCACCAGCTCGGGCTGGTCGCCGAGCGCACCGGGGAGGGCCGGCGCGCGGCGGCGCTCCTGGCGCGGGCCCGGTCGCTCGCGCCGGACGACTTCAAGGACGAGCTGGCCGTGGACGCGGGCGCGTTCCGGGCCGAGGTGGAGGCCGCGGTGGCGGCGCTCCCCGCGGCCGAGCGCGAGGCGCTGAAGCTCGCGCCGGTGGAGATCCAGGACCTGCCCGACACCGAGGACCTCACCGCGGTCGAGCCGCCGCTCTCGCCGTCGATCCTCGGGCTCTACCGCGGCCCGCCCGCGGACGAGGCCTGCACCGAGGCCGACGGGCCCCGCTGCCGGAGCATCGTGTTCTACCGCAAGAACCTGCTCCGCTTCGCCCGCGACCGGGCCGAGCTCACCGAGCAGGTGCGCGTGACGCTCCTGCACGAGCTCGGGCACCTGCACGGCGAGTCGGACGACGAGCTGCGCGACCGCGGCCTCGAGTAGCCGCCCGGGCCGGGCAGCTCAGTGCCGCGTCCGCGGCGCGCCGGGCCGGGGCCGGCCCTCCTCTTCCTCGCCGGCCTCGCCTTCCTCGGCCTCCTCGCCCTCCTCGCCGGCGGCGGCGCGGCGGACGTGCACCGCCCCCACCTCCGGCGGCTCGGGCGGCTCCGGCTCGGACATGCTCGCGAGGTCGTCCTCCGGGCCGGGCAGGTCGCCCCCCGAGTCGGCGCCGAGCGGCGTGGGGGCCGCGCCGCCCACGTTCGCCGAGGGCACGAGCCGCTCGTCGTCGTCCTCCAGCCGCTCGCGCGGGATCTGCTCGGTGGGCCGGGCGGTCGGCTCCGGGTCGTCGTGGGGTGCGGTGGCCATGACCGCACCCTGCGCACCGCCGGCGGCGCCGGGAAGGCGCGGGCGACCGGTCAGGGCGCGAGCGTGCGGTAGAGCGCCTCGTACCTCGCCGCGCTGCGCTCCCAGCTGTTGTCCTCGGCCATGCCGCGCTCCACCAGCCCGCGCCAGGCGCGCCGGTCACGGAACACGTCGAGCGCGCGGCGGGTGGCGGTGAGGAGCGCCTGCGGCGTGTACTCGGCGAAGCGGAAGCCGGTGCCGCGGGCGAACCCGTCGAAGTCCTCCACCGTGTCGGCGAGCCCGCCCACCGACCGCACCACCGGGACGGTCCCGTAGCGGAGCGAGTACATCTGGTTGAGGCCGCAGGGCTCGAAGCGCGAGGGCATGAGGAACAGGTCGGCGCCCGCCTCGATCCGGTGCGCCAGCCCCTCGTCGAACCCGATGCGCGCCGCGACGCGGTCGGGGTGCTCGCGCGCGGCCCGCGCGAACGCCTCCTCGTACGCCGGGTCCCCGCTCCCGAGGAGCACCACCTGCACGTCGCGGGCGAGGAGCGCCGGCAGCGCCGCGGCCACGAGGTCGATGCCCTTCTGCTCGGCGAGCCGCGTCACCAGCCCCGCCAGCGGCGCGTCCCGCCGGACCGGCAGGCCCACCTCGCGCTGGAGCGCGGCCTTGCACGCCGCCTTGCCGGCGAGCTCGCCCGGGGTGAAGTGCGCGGGCAGGTGCGGGTCCCGGGCCGGGTCCCAGGCGTGCACGTCGATGCCGTTCAGGATGCCGTGCAGGTCGCGGGCGCGGTGCCGGAGCAGCGCGTCGAGGCTGGCCCCGCCCTCCGGCGTGAGGATCTCGCGCGCGTAGGTGGGCGAGACGGTGGTGAGCGCGTCCGCGAACGCCAGCCCGGCCTTCATGAACGAGAGCTGGTCGAAGAACTCCATCGCCTCCCAGCGGAACACCTCCCAGGGCAGGCCCAGCGCGGGCAGCACCTGCTTCGGGAACAGCCCCTGGTAGGCGAGGTTGTGGATGGTGAACACGGTCCGGGCGCCGGCGAGCGCCGGATCGCGCGCGTGCTCGTGGCGGAGGAGCCAGGGCCCGAGGCCGCACTGCCAGTCGTTGAGGTGCAGGATGCGCGGCCGCAGCCCCAGCGCGCCGGGCAGGGCCAGCGCCGCGCGGGTCAGGAACGCGAACCGCTCGGCGTTGTCGGGGTGGTCGCGCCCGCCGTCGCCGTACAGGCCGCGGCGGCTGCCGAACAGGTGCGGGTGCTCGACGAAGTAGACGGGCGCGGGCCCCCGCTTCACCCAGAGCGCCACCGGCTCGCCCCGCACGTGGAGCGAGGTCCTGACCGGCTGGAGCCCGGCCGCGCGCGGGTCGATCGACCCGTGGCGCGGCGTCACCACCACCACCTCGTTGCCGCGCTCGGCGAGCGCCCGCGGCAGCGCGCCGGCCACGTCCCCGAGCCCGCCCGTCTTCGACCAGGGGGCAACCTCCGAGGCGACGAACAGGATCTGCATCGAGCTCAGTATGGATCTTCCGGCGCGGCTAGCCGGGCATCTTGCGCAGGAACTCCGCGGCTTCCTCGGGCGGGACCGGGTTGATGTGGAACCCGGAGCCCCACTCGAACCCGGCCACCTGCGTGAGCGCCGGCATCACCTCGATGTGCCAGTGGTAGCTCGGGCTCTGCGCGTCGCGGAGCGGGTTGGAGTGGACCATGAAGTTGTAGGCGGGCTTGCCGAGCGCCCCCCCCAGGCGGCGCAGCGTGCTGCCCAGCGCCTCCGCGCACAGCGCCAGCCGCTCCTTGGGCTCGGCCTCGTAGTTCGACTGGTGGCGCTTCGGCATGATCCAGGTCTCGAACGGGCTCCGCGGGGCCCAGGGCGCGAACACCACGAACTCGTCGTTCTCGAGCACCAGCCTCGCGCGCTCCTTCCGCTCCTGCCCCACGATGTCGCAGAAGATGCAGCGCTCCTTCAGGTCGTGGTGGCGGCGGGCGCCCTCGATCTCCTCGATCACCTGCCGCGGCACCACCGGCAGCGCGATGAGCTGCGAGTGCGCGTGCTCGAGCGAGGCGCCGGCCAGGTGGCCGTGGTTCTTGAACAGCAGGATGTACTTGAAGCGCAGGTCGTTGCGCAGGTCGAGGATGCGCGCCTTGAACGCGAACAGCACCTCGGTGAGCTCGGCCGCGGAGAGGTCCTCCATGGACCGGCCGTGGTCCGGCGTCTCGACGATCACCTCGTGGGCGCCGATCCCGTTCATCCGGTCGTAGATGCCCTCGGCCTGGCGGTCCAGCTCGCCCTCGATCTTGAGCGCCGGGAAGCGGTTCGGCACCACCCGCACCTTCCAGCCCGGCGCGTTGGGCGGCGCGGAGGGGGCCCGCCCCGCCACGTACACCTCGCGCGGCGTCATGCCCTCGTTGCCGGGGTCGAACGGGCACAGCCCGCCCTGCGGCGCGGGCGCCGCCCGCTGCATGTCGGAGGGGCGGCGGGCGCGCTCGGTGGCGATGATCACCCAGCGGCCGACGATGGGGTCGCGGCGGAGATCCGGCATGCGGGGCCCTAGCCCTCCTCCGCCGGCGCCGCCCCCGGCTCCACCGGCTCGTGGCGCGGCGGGCGCCGGAGCGTCGAGCCCACCGCGGCGCCGGCGAGCATGAGCGTCGCGCCGCCCAGGTACGGCGCCGCGAACCAGAGCTGGCTGTACGCGTGGGTGGCGGAGATGGGGCCGGCGATGCGCCCCAGCGCGGCGGCGGACTGGCCGATCCCGAGCGTGCCGCCCTGGTCCTCGGCGCGCGCCGAGCGCGAGATGAGCGAGGTGAGCGACGGGGTGGTCAGGCTCGAGCCGAACGCGAGCGGCACGGTGGCGACGAGCAGGCCCGCCACCGAGCCGGCGTAGGGCAGCGCCGCGAGCGCGGCGGCCTGCAGGAGCAGCCCGGCCACGAGCAGCGCCCGCTCGCCGAAGCGGCGGCTGAGCGGGCCGATGAGGCCGCCCTGGACCACCGTCGCGACCACGCCGATGAGCGCGAACACGTAGCTCACCTGGCGCTGGTCGAGCCCGTAGCGGTGCACCGCGAGCAGCGCGAACGTCGCCTCCATCCCGCTGAACGCGAGGATGGCGATGAAGTAGATGAGGATGAGCCGGCGGATCCCGGGCCGGCTCACGCCGCCGAGCAGCGCCTCGAGGTGCGGCCGGCGCTCGGCCTGGACGTGCGCGGCCGGCTCGGGCAGCACGAAGAACGCCGCCACGCCGTTCACCGCCGCGAGCGCCGCCGCCGCGTAGCCGGGCGCGGAGAGCGAGATGGCCGAGAGCAGGCCGCCGATGGCCGGCCCGAGCACGAAGCCGAGCCCGAACGCCGCGCCGATGAGCCCCATGCCGCGCGCGCGCCCCTCCGGCGGCGTCACGTCGGCGATGTACGCCTGCGCGATGGCGATGTTGGCGGTGGCGGCGCCGGCGAACAGGCGCGAGACGAGCAGCCACGCGAAGCTCGGGGCCAGCGCGTAGCCCAGGAACCCGACCGCCGTCATCACGATCGAGACGAGCAGCAGCGGCCGGCGGCCGTGGCGATCCGAGAGCCGGCCCCAGATCGGCGTGAAGACGAACTGCATGGCCGAGTAGCCGGTCATCAGCCACCCGATCTGCGCGTCCGGCGCGCCGAGCCGCTCGGCGTAGAGGGCCATCACCGGGATGACCATCCCGAAGCCGAGCAGATCGATGAAGACGATGACGAAGAGGATCGCGAGGGCGGACCGGTTCTTCACGCGGGCGCGAGGATAACCCGGCCAGGGGCGGGGCGCAGGCTTTCCTGCCGGGCCGGGGGCGGCGCCGGGAGCGCCTGGCTCGGTCCGGGGATTGACTCACGCGCGCGAGGCGGGGAATCGCGGGGCGGCGGCGCTACCACGCCACGCGATCGCGTCCCGCGTTCTTGGCGCGGTACAGGTGGCCGTCGGCGCGCGCGAACACGTCGGCGCCGTCGGCGTCGCCGGGCGCGAGCTCGGCGCAGCCGAGCGACACGGTCACGCGCAGCGCCTGCCCGCCCGCCTGCACCGGCTCGGTGCCCACCGCCCGGCGGACCCGCTCGGCCACCTCGGCGGCGGCGGCCACATCGGCGCCGGGGAGGATGGCGGCGAGCTCCTCGCCGCCGATGCGCGCCAGGAGATCGCCGGCCCGCAGCGCGGCCGCGGCGCGGCGCGCCACCTCGGCGAGCGCGACGTCGCCGGCGGCGTGGCCGTGCCGGTCGTTGACGTCCTTGAAGCGATCCACGTCGAGCACCGCCACGGCGAGCCGGGCGCCGCCGCGCCGCGCCCGCGCCACCTCGCGGCGGAGCGACTCCTCGAAGGCGCGGCGGTTGGGCAGCCCGGTGAGCGGATCGCGCAGCGCCAGGTCCGCGAGGGCGGCGAGCTCCGACTCCTCGGCGTCGCCGGCGCGCAGGTACCGCGCCACGAACGGGCCGACCTGCACCCGGTCGCCCGGGGCGAGCCGGTGCACCGCCACCTCGCGCCCGTTCACCCAGGTCCCGTTGGTCGAGCCGAGGTCCAGCACCAGGTGGCCCTCGCCGTCCGGCACCACGCGGGCGTGCCGGCGCGAGACGTCGCCCGCGGGCAGCGACACCGCGCAGGACGGATCGCGCCCGAGCACCACCTCGCCGTCGAGCGGCACGCGCAGGCCGAGCGCGCCGTCCCCGGCCACGAACACGAGGCAGTGGCCGGCCGCGGCGGCGGCGCGCTCCTCCGGGGTCCGGACGCGGGTGGGATCGTCGGCCATGCGACCGCGAGTCTACACCGGGCCCCCGCGCGCCAGGCGCACGACGCGCTACACCCGCCAGTGGATGCGCTCGAAGTCCTGGTCGGGCACGGTGAGCGTGAGGTAGCCGTAGCGCGGCAGCCGCTCCACCTCGACCTCGCCGCGGAGCGCGTGGACGGCGAGGTCGATCCGGTCGCCCGGCGACAGGCCCAGCCCCGCGAACGGCAGCTCCAGCTCCGCCACCTGCGCGAACGCGAGCCGGCCCAGCGCCTTGCCGCGCCAGGCGCCGGGGCGCGGCGCGCCGTCCGGCTCGAGCGGGAAGTCCACCCAGCGCTGGCCGTCGCGGGAGCGCACCGACACGCGCACGTGCGTCGCGACCTCGGCGGCGCGCGCCGGCGACTCGGCCGGATCGAGCCGGAGGTACAGCGCGGCGAGGTCGAAGCCGAAGCGGAGCACGTGGAACGCCTGCGCGCCGCCGTACATCGAGCCGCGGTGCTGGCCGGGCCGGTACAGGCCGGCGCCCTGCCACTCGAAGTAGGTCGTCTCCCGGCCGTCCAGGGCCGGGGTGAGCAGCATCACCGGCTCGCGGAGCGGCTTCGCCTCGAGGCCGCCCGGCGCCGGCGCGCCGGCGCGCTTGATGGGCGCCTGCGACTCGGGCGGCGGGTCCACGCCGCAGAGCAGCGCCGCCCGGTTCACGTGCGCGCGGAACAGCGCGTCGAACTCCGCCGCCTGCTCGGTGGTGAAGTCCTCGCCGTACCACCAGTACCAGTCCGACGCCTCGGCGGCGTACAGGTGCCGGCGCGCGCGGGCGAGCCGCTCGGCGGGGAGCTCCCCCTTCTCCTCCGCCTGCGCGAGCGCCTCGCGGACGCGGCCCAGCGCCGTCCACGCCTCGCAGTCCTCGCGGTGGCCGATCCAGATCCGGAACGAGGCCTCGATCCAGGAGCCGGTGTGGATGCGCGCGATGGGCGGGCCCCCGGGGGCCGCCGTCGCCTCGGACATCGTCACGGTCTCGACGCGGTCCGACCGCTCCAGCGCGTCGTAGAGCCGGTCGAGGAAGTCGTGGCCCGAGCTCGGGTAGTGCTCCCAGGCGTTCTCGCCGTCGAGGAACACGCCCACCGTCGGCGCGCCGGGCTGCCCGTCCCGCGCCCACGCGTCCGCCACCGCGCGCACGTGCGCGGAGAAGTCGGCCACCGCCTCGGCGGCCGGGACGCGCGCGTAGGTGAAGCCGATGACGTCGGAGAGCGCGCGGTCGCGGAACAGCATCCGGAGCTCGCGCCCGGCGCCGGCCGCGACGCGCCAGGGCCGGTAGACCGAGCGCAGGCGCGGCGCCGCCGCCGGCAAGGACTGCAGCAGCACGCCCTCGTCGCTCGCGGCCCAGCCCACGCCCTCGGTGGCGAGGATCTCGAGCGCCTCCGGCGAGACCGAGCCCTCCGCCGGCCACATGCCGGCGGGCGGCCGCCCGAACCGGCGCGCGTGCGACGCGATCGCCTCGCGCACGTGCCAGCGCGCGTCCTCGGGGTGGGCGAAGCGCGGGGGGAGCGGGATGCCGGGCAGCGCGCGGTGCGCGGCGTCGGTGTCGCAGAGCAGCGGGAGGATCGGGTGGTAGTACGGCGTGGTGGAGAGCTCGACCTGCCCGCGGTCCTGCAGCGCGCGCCAGCGCGGCACGACGCCGGCCGCGATGCGCCGCTGCACCTCGAGCACCGCGTCCACGTCGGCGCGGGTGTAGCCGCGCCCCTTCTCCCGCAGCGCGCGCACCGCCGGCTCGTCCGCCTGCGCCCCGAAGCCCATCCAGGCGAGGTTGAACAGCGCCTGCAGGTCCTGGAGCTCCTGGTCGTCGAAGGACTGGGCGAGCCGCGCCAGGTCCACCCCGCGCAGCTCGCGCCCGCGCTTCTGGAGCAGCTCCCAGTAGCGCGGCATGGGCTTCACGTTCGTCTCCCACCCGACCATGAAGAAGGAGCGGAGGATCTGCTGGCGGTCCTCGGGGCCGAGGTCGGCGGGCGGGCGTGCGCTCAGCTCGAGCAGTCGGTCCTGCGCGGTCCCCTGCGCGTAGTCCTCGAGCTGCTCGAGCAGGACCGGGGTGAAGTTCACGGTGCAGCGCACGCCCGGGTGGCGCTCCAGCATCCAGGCCATGTCGTGGTAGGCGCGGGTGGCGTGCAGCCGGACCCACGGCATGAGGTAGGCGCCCGTCTCCGGCTCGCGGTACGGGGGCTGGTGCATGTGCCAGAGGAGCGCGAGGCGAACGGGCGTCATCTGGCGGGACGGTAGAACGCGGACGCCCCGCGCGCAAATGCGCCCGGCGCCTCGGCGGCGGCGGCGGGCGACCGGGGCTGCTCCCGCCCTCGCCGGCGGGCGCGCGAGGTCACGGGCCCCGCGCAGCAGGAGTGGGGCCCCGCCGAGCTCTGCTCGGTGGGGCGAGGGCGCAGCCCTCGTCGCGAACCTAGCGTCGGGCGCGGCGTGCGGCGCCGGCCCTCGCCGGCGCCGGCGGCGCGCCCGACGCCGTGAAGGCCGGGCCTCCCTCGCCCCGGACCTTCCACTCCTCCCAGAGGTTGAGGAGCAGGGCCACGTCGGCCACCGGCACGCGCTCGCGCAGGTGCGGGAACTCCCCGGCGAACGCGCGGTAGAACTCGTGGTAGCGGAGCGGGGTGAAGTAGCGGAGCAAGGTCTCGCGCCCGGCCGCGTCCACGTCCAGGAACTCGACGCCGAAGCCGGCCTCGAGCTCCGGGTCGTCGCCCGGCACCGTGTGCGCCACCCGGGCGCGGATCGCGAGCGGGCCGCCCGGCAGCCCCAGCTCGACGAACAGCTCCAGCCCCTCGCGCAGCAGGAACGAGGAGGAGAGGAACACGCCGCCCAGCCCGAGGTTGCGCGAGGTGCAGTGGGCCTCGAACTTGAGGCCGCGCTCGCCGGGGATGTACAGGCGGCAGGGAAGCTCGACGTCGATGCGCTCGTAGCGGCGTGGCTCGGTCACGGTGCGGATTCCCCTAGCGGAAGATCTTGCCGAAGCCGCGCGCCTTCAGCTCGCCCATCTCCTTGGCGAGCCGGCCCAGCCGCTCGGTCTTGTCGGCCACCTCGCGCTGCAGCCGCGCGATCTTCTGGTCGCGCTCGGCGACCTGCGCGGCGATCGCGTCCTTCTCCTGCGCGGCGCGCTTCAGCGCCTCGCCCGGCGCGGCGGCCGGCAAGGGCGCCGGCGCGGCCCGGGCCGCCTCGGCGGCGGCCTCCGCGTCGGCGGCGCGCCGGAGCGCCTCGGCGAGCCGGTCCTCCAGCTCCGCGGCGCGGGCGGCGGCCCGGCGGACCGCCTCCGCCTCCTCGGCGGGCGCGGGCGCGGCGAGCGGGCGGGCCGTCAGCTCCGCCACCTGCGCCTCGAGCCGCTGGATCTCCTTGCGCAGGAGCGCGCCCTCGCCCGCGCGCGCGGCGAGCTCGTCGCGGAGCCGGCTCAGCTCGCCGGCCCCGCCCAGCGCGCCCGAGGCGGTGAGCGACTGGAGCCGCTGCTCGATCTCGTCCTTCTCCCAGCGCACCGCCTGCAGCTCGGCCTCGAGCTCCGCCGCCTGCGCCCCGGCCACGTCGGCGGCGCTCCGGGCGGCGGCGAGCTCCGCCTCCAGCCCGGCGTCTCGCGCCGGCGTCGCCGGGCGGGCCTCGGCCGCGGCGGCGCGGGCCTCCGCCGCGCGGGCGGCCGCCTCCGCCTGCTCCGCGCGCGCCTCGGCCGTCCGGACCGCCGCGCCCTGCTCCGCCTCGTGCGCGGCGCCGGCCTCCTCCAGCCCCTCGAGGCGCGCCAGCGCCTCCGCCGCGCGCGCCTCCACCAGGTGCGCCCGCTCCGCCTCGCTCTCCAGCCGCGCCTCCAGCTCGGCGACCCGCGCCTCGAGCGCCTCGCGCACCGCGGCGGCCTCCCCGGCCGCGGCCGCCGCGCCGGCCAGCGCGGCGGTGAGCTGCTCCACCTCGCCCGCGCCCGCGGCGAGCGCCTCGGCCCGCGCCTCGGCCGCCTCGCGCAGCTCGGCGTCGCGCGCCGCGTCGGCGCGCTCCCGCTCGACGAGGACGGCGCGCGCGGCCTCCGCCTCCCCGGCGAGCCGCTCGGCGCGCGCGCGGGCCGCGTCGGCCTCGGCGCGCAGCGGCTCCGCCTCCGCGGCGGCCTGCGCGCGGGCGGCCTCGGCGCTCCGGAGCTCGCCGGCCAGGCGCCCCGCCTCCTCGCGCGCCGCCTCGGCGTCCACCAGCGCCCGGCCGGCCTCGGCCCGGGCCGAGCCCGCGTCGAGGCGCGCCACCTCCTCCGCCGCGCGCGCCTCGGCCAGCGCCTCGCGGCCGCGCTCCGCCTCGGCCTCCAGCGCCGCGATCCGGTCGCGCGCCTCGCGCAGCGCCGCCTCCGCCTCCGCCGCCTCGTGCGCGCGGGCCTCCAGCGCCTCCTCCAGCTCCGGCAGCCGGGCCTCGCCCACCGAGGCGCGCTCCAGCGCCGCCTCCAGCGCGGCCTTGGCCGCCTGCGCCTCGGAGCGCGCCGCCTGCAGCGCCGCCTCGGCCTCCGCCGCCGCCTCGCGCCGCTCGGCCAGCGCGGCGTCGGCCCGCGCGCGGGCCTCGTCCGCCTGCGCCACCGCCCCGGCCTGGGTCGCGAGCGCGGCCCGCGCCTCGGCGAGCTCGTGGGTGCGCTCCGCGATCACGACCTCGGCCCGCTCCAGCTCGGCCCGCGCGTCCGCCGCGCCGCCGCGCTCGGCGTCGAGCATCGCCTCCAGCTCCCGCGCCCGCGCGTCGCCCAGCTCGGCGCCGGCGCGGAGGCGGTCCACCTCCGCCTCCACCGCCTCGCGCGAGCGGCGCAGGTCGTCCACGCCCGCCCGGATCGCGTCCAGCTCGCGCGCGAGCGCCTCGCGGGCGGCGAGCGCCGCGTCCCGCGCGTCGGCGGCGGCCGCGGCCGCCTGCTCGGCGCGCGCGGCGCGGTCGCGATCCGCGGCGGCCTCGGCGAGCACGCGGTCCCGGGCGCGCGCGGCGTCCACCCCGGCGGCGACGGCCGCGTCCAGCTCGGCGCGGAGCCGCTCGCGCTCCTCGGCGGCCTCGTCGCGCTCGCCGAGCGCGAGATCGCGGGCCGCGAGCGCCTCGGCCCGCTCGCGCAGCGCGTCGGCGGCGAGCGCCCGCACCGCGGCGGAGGCCGCGCCGGCCGCGCCCTCCTCGAGGAGCGGCCCCGCCGGCAGCGCCACCAGCGTGAAGCCCGACAGCCCGCAGGGCGCGTCGCCGCACACCGCCACGTACGCCGCCGTCTCGGCGGTCCCGGCGAGCGAGCCGTCCATGGACAGCTCCGGCTCCTCGCCGGAGCCGCCGCCCATCCCGAACACCCAGCCCAGCGTGGCCGACTGCGCCGCCACCTCCACCTGCGGGAAGCGGCCCACCAGCGCGCCCACGAACGCCTCGTACCCCGGCGGCGCCGCGCCGCGCGGCTCGCCGGCGAGATCGGCGAGGCCCGGTCCGCCCGCGTCCACCGCGGTGACGAGCCGGCCGCCCGGCGCGAGCAGGCGCGCCAGCGCCGCGGCGCGGCCGGGGTCGGCGGCGAGCGCCGCGCCGTCGGCGAGCAGCACCACGTCGAAGGCGCCGGCGGGCAGGTCCTCGGGGCGGGCCGCGCGGAACTGCACGTAGGGTGCGTGCGGCCCGCGCGCCGCGGCGCCGAGCGCGGCGCCGTCCTCCTCGATGGACACGACCTCGGCCGCGCCCCGCTCGGCGAGGAAGCCGGCGGTCGCCCCCTCGGTGGCGGCCGCCGCGCCGATCTCGAGGATCCGCCGTCCCTCGAGGAGGGGCTCGACGAACGCGTAGCGCGCGAGCAGCTCGCCGGTGCCGTTCCGGGCGTGAAAGGAGGCCATGGCGCCGGATGGTACACCGGCGGAGGGCCGGTCCGTGCGCGGCGCCGGGGCGGCGGGGGTGCGCGGGCGCCCTACCGCCCCTCGCCGGACGGGGGCAGCTGGGCGGCCGGCCCGGCGGGCGCGGCGGCCGGCGGGGCGGCCGGCGCGTGATCCGGCGCCGGGGCGGCGGCGGGGGCCGGCTCGCCCGCGGCGGGCGGCGTCCCGGCGCCCTGCTCCGCGGCGGCGGGCTCGGCCCTGGCCGCGGTGCGGATCGCGCCGAGGGTGGCGTCCACCGCGGGCTCGAGCTGCTTCAGGAGCAGCTGCGCGTCCATGGCGCGGGACGAGCGGGAGCCGGCGGTGACCCGGAGCTTCTCGGCGGCGTCGCGCAGCTCGGCGGCGGCGCGCTCCAGCAGCCGCCGCGCCTCGTGGTAGCCGGACTCGGCGCGGATGGCGCCGAGCTCGTCGCGCTGCGCCGGGGAGATCCCGGCCAGCCGCTCGGCGCGCCCGAGGTACCCGAGGCCGCGCTCGAGGCGGGCCGGGTCGCCGGTGGCGACCTCCTCCCGCGCCCAGCCGGCGAGCAGGTCGAACAGCCCCTGGTCGAGCAGGCTCCGCTCCTCGAAGGCGCGCTCGGCCGGGAGCGGCTTCCCCGGCGGCGGCACGAGCGGCGCGTAGGCGGCGGCGAGCGCCGGGTCGTCGGTGGCGAACGCCTGCCGCCCCACCGGCAGCATGAGCCCCTTCATCACCACCAGCCGGCCCTCGTCCGGCACCAGGTACCAGGTGCGCGCGTTCCGCTCGGAGGCGAGCCACGCCACCACGCCGGCGAGGCCCAGGATGGCCACCCAGGCGAGCAGCGCCTTCGCGCCGGATCCGGCGCGCGCGCGCGTGGTCTCGTCCGCCATGTCGATGTCCTCCGGGAGCTACTTTCGCGGAACGCCGATGAACGGCAGGTTCCGCATCTTGCCGTCCCAGTCGAGCCCGTAGCCCACCACGAACTCGTCGCCGATGACGAAGCCGCGGTAGTCGATGGGGATCTTCACCTGCGCCCGCGCCGGCTTCTCGAGCAGCGCCGCGATCCGCACGCTGGCCGGCTTGCGGGTGGAGAGGTTCTCGAGCAGGTACCGCATGGTGAGGCCGGTGTCGATGATGTCCTCGACGAGCAGCACGTCCTTGCCGTCGATGGGCCGGGTCAGGTCGCTCGTGATCTGGACGACGCCGGTGGTGCGCGTGCCCTGGTACGAGCTGATGCCGATGAAGTCCACCGACAGCGGCAGGTCGATGGCGCGCACCAGGTCGGCGAGGAAGATGAAGCTGCCCTTCAGCACGCCGATGACGACGAGGTTCTTCCCCGCGTAGTCGCGGGTGACGTCGGCGCCCATCTGCTCGACGCGGGCCCGGAGGTCCGCCTCGGAGATGAGCACGTCGAGGCCGGCGCGGCTGCTAGACATAGGCGTTGTTCATGATCTCCCCGAAGCCGCCGCCCCCGGGGACGATGTACTGGTGGTCGTCGAGCCCGCGCTCCTCGTCCCAGCGCGTGCCGGGGACGGTGGCGAGGACGTCGGGCGGGGAGAGGCCGCGGTCGAGCCGGATCGCGTAGATCCGCACGTCGGGGTGGGCTTTCGTCATGTTGCGCAGGTACTCGGGGGTGACGATGAGGTGGATGTTCACGATCCGCCTCGCCTTGCCGGGCACCTTCTTCTTGTAGGTCTCGATGGCGGTCGCGAGCGACGAGCCGGTCGCGCCCATCGGGTCGGGGAACAGCAGGAACGCGTCGTCCACGTCCCCGCCGATCTTCATCCCGCCGATGCCGGCGCCCACGACCTCCTCGTTCTCGCCCAGCATCCGGCTCATGATGATGTGGTCCTGGCGGACCAGCGACGGCTCGAGCGTCTCGTTCAGCAGGTCGTAGACGAGCTGCGACGGCACCGCGCCGGCGCGGGCGATGTTCACCGTCACCGCGCGCACCTGCCGGTCCACCACCTCGCCCTCGAAGATCGCCTGCGGCGAGCTGTCGATCATGCGGGTGGGGACCGCCACCCGGCGCCGCGGGAACTCGTGGTTCATCACGGTGCGGATGAGGTCCTCGTACAGCAGCCGGACCAGACGGTTGATGGCCGGCTGGCGGGTCTCCTTCGAGCACAGCGTCGCGAGCGCGCCGAGCAGGAAGGGGTTCGCGACGATGTGGACGTTCTCGCCGTACCGGTGCTCGATCTCGCTCATCCGGTAGGGGACGTGGTCGTAGCTCAGGTCTCGCACGGGCCGGGAGCATAATGCGGGTCGGCCCGGAAGCCTCCTGCCAAATTTGCGCGCCCCGGCCGCGGGGAGCCGGCGCCGGGACGCTCGCCGGCGGCGCACCGCGCCGGTCTCACTTCACGTCGATGACGCCCTGGAACATCTTCATGCCGCAGGAGAAGCGGAGCTCGCCCGTCTTCTGCGGCACGAGGCGCACCATCACCGTCTCGTTGAGCGGCAGCGGCACGTTCATGCCGAGGTCCGGGATGACGATCTCGGTGGCGCACGTCTCGTCGGTCACCCGGGTCATGACGAGCGTGAGCGGGCGGCCCGCCCTGGCCTCGATGCGCCAGGGCTCGTAGCCGTTCTTCGTCACGGTGACCTTCACCACCTGCTCCTTCGCGTCGTCGCCCTTGCAGGCGGGCGCGAGCGCGAGGACGGCGGCGAGGGCGGCGAGCGGCAGGATCGCGGTGCGGGTCATGGCGGGTGCTCCTCCGGGCGTCGCGCCGCGGCGGAGGCCGCGGGGCGGTGGGCATCCTAGCGCGGCCCCGCCCGCCCCGCCGCGGAGCGCGTGGGGGCCCGGAACGTCGCGGGCGCGGAGGCGAGCTGCCCCCGCGCCCGTGGCGCCCGGCGCGGAGGCCGCCGCTACGGCGCGACGGCGCCGGCGGGCGCCGGGGCCGGCGCGCTGGCCGCGGCGGTCGCGGACACCGCCGCCTGCGGCACGTAGCCGGACTTGCCGTCGGCGGTGCGCACGCGCAGGAAGCCGCGGATCGGCTTGTCGGACGCGGTCACCGTGGTGCCGGCCGCCACGGTCCCGAGGACCTTGGCGAGCCCGTCCGGACCGGAGCGGAGCTCGGCGGCCTGGACGACGGTCGCGGGGTGCTCGGCGGCGGGCGCCGAGGAGAGCTTGAGCACGGGCTCGGGAGCGAAGGCGCTGCGGCAACCGGCCGCGGCGAGCAGCGCGGCGCAAGCCGCCGCGCGGGCGAACGTCGAGTTCATTTCGGTGTTCCTCCGAAGAAGAGGCGCGCCGGCCGCGCGTGCGGTCCGCGCCCTCGGGGACAGAGAGTAAGCGCGCGCGCCTCCGTGACACGCGCATCGGCGCGCGGGCCCGGCGCACCGCCGCGCCTGGGCGTGATAGAGGCCTGTCCGTGCGCCTCGTCACGCTCGCCCCGGCCAAGGTGAACCTCGTGCTGCGCGTGGGCCCCGTCCGCGCGGACGGGTACCACGACCTGCGCACGCTCATGGTCCCGCTCGATCTCGGCGATCGCGTGGACGTGCGCGTCTCCGCGCGCCGCGGCCCGGTCCGCTGCACGGTGCCGGGCCGGCCCGAGCTTCACGGTCCGGAGAACCTGGCGGCGCGCGCGGCGGAGGCGTTCCGGCGGCGCTTCGGCGTCGATCGCGCGGTGTCGATCCGGATCGAGAAGCGGACGCCGGTGACCGCCGGGCTGGGCGGGGGCTCGTCGGACGCGGCGGCGGTGCTCCGCTGCCTCGCCCGCGCGTTCCGCGTGCGCGACCGCGCCGCGCTCGCCGCGCTCGCGCTCGAGATCGGCTCGGACGTGCCGTTCTTCCTCGGGCCGGGGCCGGCCTGGGCGGCCGGGCGCGGCGAGCGGCTCTCCCCCGCCGACGTGCCGCCGCTCGACCTCGTGCTCGTGTACCCGGCGGATCCGTCGCTCGCGATCCGGGCCGGCGACGCCTACCGCTGGCTCGACGAGGCGCGCGCCGGCGGGCCGCAGGCCCCCCGCCGTCTGGGCCGTCCGGGGCGGTGGCGGCCGTCCCTGCTGGGGAACGATCTCCAGGCGCCCTGCGTGGCACGCAAGCCCGCGCTCCAGGCGCTGCTTGGGCTGCTTGTGGGGGCGGGGGCGACGGCCGCTATAATGTCCGGCAGCGGGCCGACGGTCTTCGGAGTCTTCCCGGGCCGAGGCGCGGCGCGCGGGGCGGCGTTAGCGATCCAGGGCAGGGCGAAGGGGGGCGCGGCGGGCGTGCAGGTCCTCCTCGCGCGGACGGTGCGACGGCATCCGAGGGTATCGCCATGGAGATCACCGAGGTCCGCGTCTTCCCCGTCAACGAGGAGAAGCTCAAGGCCTACGTGACGATCACCCTCGACCACTGCTTCGTGATCCGCGATCTGAAGGTGATCCACGGCAACACCGGCCTGTTCATCGCCATGCCGGCCAAGCGCCGCAAGGACGGCACGTTCAAGGACATCGCCCACCCGCTCAACTCGGACACGCGCGAGAAGATGGAGCGCACCATCCTCGCCGAGTACGACCGCGAGCTGAAGAAGGGCGCGGCGGCGCCGGCGCGGGCCACCGGCACGGATCCCCACGAGGACTGAGCCGCGGATGCGGTTCACGCAGCGCCCGGTCGACGGCGTGGGACCCATCCGGTATAAGGGCGCCCTTTCGACGATCCGACGTCCGGCGACGGCCTCCGGGCGTGCGCGTCGCCTTCCATCTTTGCGGGATTGAAGGGAGCCAGGGCGCCATGGCGAGCAACGGTCACTACCCCGACTACCGGGTCTTCTGCGGCAACGCGAACCGGCCGCTGGCGGAGGCCATCGCGAAGGAGCTGGGGCGCCCGCTGGCGCGCGCGACCGTCGGCCGCTTCTCCGACGGCGAGATCCAGGTCGAGATCGGCGAGAACGTCCGCGGCCTGGACACGTTCATCATCCAGTCCACCTCGCCCGACGCGAACACCAACCTGATGGAGCTGCTCATCATGATCGACGCGCTGAAGCGCGCGTCGGCCGGCTCCATCAACGCGGTGCTGCCGTACTACGGCTACGCGCGCCAGGACCGGAAGGTCGCGCCCCGCGTGCCCATCACCGCGAAGCTCATCGCCGACCTCATCGAGGCCGCCGGCGCGACGCGCGTCGTCTCGATGGACATGCACGCCGGGCAGATCCAGGGCTTCTTCAACGTGCCGTTCGACCACCTCTACGCCGCGCCGGTGCTGCTCGAGCACATGCGCAAGCGCTTCGACGGCCTGACGCAGGACCTCGTGATCGTCTCGCCGGACGCGGGCGGCGTCGAGCGCGCGCGCGCCTACTCGAAGCGGCTCGGCGCCGGCCTCGGCATCGTGGACAAGCGGCGCACCAAGCCGAACGTCGCCGAGATCATGAACGTCATCGGCGACGTGAACGGGAAGGTGGCGGTGCTGCTCGACGACATGATCGACACCGCCGGCACGCTCACCCAGGCCGCCAACGCGCTCGTGGACAAGGGCGCGACGCGGGTGTTCGCGTACGCGACGCACGCGGTGCTGTCCGGCCCGGCGGTGGACCGGATCATGAAGAGCCCGATCGAGGAGGTGGTGGTGACCGACTCGATCCAGCTCGCCCCGCCCGCCGCCTCCTGCCCGAAGATCCGGACGCTGTCGGTCGCCGGCCTGCTCGCCGAGGCCATCCGGCGGATCCACTCGGCCGATTCGCTGTCGTCGCTGTTCGTTTGAACGAGGGCTGCGCCCTCGCCCCGCCGAGCGAGGTCCCCGCGGGGAGGGGTTGCACCCCTCCCCAGCCTTTGGCTGGGGCCCTCCCGGCTGGCGGTCGTTGGCGGGCGAGATCCAGAACCCTTGACCTCGCGGGGGTTTTCGGCTAATTCCCCGCGTTCCCGACGGCCCCTCGACGAGCGAGTGGCCTCCGACAACCACCCAGGGCCCATGCGCTTGTTCGCGACGGCCCCCCGCGCGCTCCGGAGCGAGGCGCGAGTCCATTGGGAGGAAAAGATGGCAGAGAACGTCCTCAGCGCCCAGAAGCGCACCGAGCAGGGCAAGGGTCCCGCCCGCCGGCTTCGCCAGCAGGGCCTCATCCCCGCGGTCGTCTACGGCGGCAAGCGGGAGCCCACCCACGTCGCGCTCGACCCGGCCACGCTGCTGAAGGCCATCGAGACGCCCCACAAGTTCAACACGCTGCTCGAGCTGCAGGTGGAAGGCGCCTCGAAGCACGTGCTGTTCAAGGACTACACCGTCGATCCGGTCACCCGGAAGCTGCTGCACGCGGACTTCCTCGAGGTGAGCATGGACCAGCCGGTGAAGGTGAACGTCCCGGTGGTCACCGTCGGCCGCGCCGCCGGCGTGGCCGAGGGCGGCATCCTCTCGGTCGCCGCGCACGCCATCGTGGTCGAGGCGCTGCCGAACAAGATCCCGGTGCGCATCGAGGTGGACGTCACCGAGCTGAAGATCGGCCGGTCGCTCCACGTCTCGGAGCTGAAGGCGCCCGAGGGCTGCAAGTTCAAGTTCCAGACGGACTACGTGGTCGTCTTCGTCGCGGTGCCCGAGAAGGAGGAGGTCGCGGCGCCGGTCGCTGCGGCGGTCCCGGGCGCGGCTCCTGCCGAGGGCGCGGCTCCGGCCGCGGGCGCTGCGGCTCCGGCCGCCGGCGCGGCCCCGGCCGCGGGCGCTGCCCCTGCCAAGGGCGGCGAGGCCAAGGGCGGCGACAAGGGCAAGAAGTAAGGGCGTCGCTTGAAGCTCGTGGTCGGCCTCGGCAACCCCGGCGAGGAATACGCCCGCACCCGCCACAACGTCGGCTTCGTGGTGGCGGATCGGCTGGCGCAGCTCGCGGGGGCGAGCTTCACCGCGAAGAAGTTCGCGGCGGAGCTCGCCGAGGCCCGCCTCGGGCCGGAGCGGGTCTGGATCCTGAAGCCCCAGACCTACATGAACCACTCCGGCGAGGCGGTCGGCGCGGCCCTGCGGTTCTGGAAGCTGGGGCTCGACGACCTCGTGGTGGTGCACGACGACCTGGAGCTGGAGCCGTTCCGCGTCCAGCTCAAGGTCGGCGGCGGCCACGGCGGGCACAACGGCGTGAAGAGCGTGAACGCCCACGTGGGCAGCCCCGAGTACGCGCGCGTGCGCGTGGGCGTGGGCCGCCCGCCACCGCGGATGGACCCGGCCGACTACGTGCTGGGGAAGTTCGCGAAGGGCGAGGATGCCGAGCTCGACCTGTGCGTCGAGCAGGCGGTCGAGGCGACGCGGCTCGCGGTCGAGCTGGGCGCCGCGAAGGCGATGAACCAGGTGAACCGCCGCTCCCGCGCGGCGGAGTGAAGCGAGGCAGCACCGGACGCGCCGGCATCGGGCCGGCGGGCCGGATTGGCGGGAACGACTCCTCGCGGCGGGCGAACCGCCGCTACCGAACCCGAGGGGAGCGACATGGCAGAGACGAAGCAGCTCGTGCGCGAGTACGAGACGATCTACCTGCTCAAGTCCGAGACGCCGGACGAGCAGGTGGACGAGATCAAGGAGCGCCTGCGCGGGGTGGTGAGCCGCCAGGGTGGGAAGGTGATCCGGTTCACCAACCAGGGCAAGCGCAAGACCGCCTTCCCGGTCGCGAAGAACGCGAAGGCCCTGTACATGCACTGCCTGTACATCGGCAAGCCCGGGCTCGTGACCGAGCTCGAGCGCAACCTCAAGATGATCGACGTGGTCACGAAGTTCCAGTCGGTGAAGCTGGCCGACGGCGTGGACTTCGACGCCCGCCAGGTCGAGGCCGACGTGAAGATCCAGGCCGTCGATGACGAGCAGAAGCCTCGCGAGGAGCGCCCCGAGGGCGGCGAGGAGCCGTTCGAGGCCGAGGCGCCGGAAGGGCAGGAGGAGTGAGCCATGGCGCGTCCTGACATGGGTGGTCCGAAGATGGGTGGCGGTTTCGGCGGTCCTCGCAGCGGCGGCTTCGGCGGTGGTGGCGGCGGCGGCGGCTTCGGGGGTGGCGGGTTCGGCGGCGGCCGCGGCGGTGATCGCGGCGACCGTGGCGACCGCGACGACCGCGGCGGCGACGAGGGCGGCGGGCGGCGCGGCTTCGGCCGGCGCAAGGTCTGCCGGTTCTGCGCCGACAAGACGCTGAAGGTCGACTACAAGGACCAGGGCCAGATGAAGTACTTCCTCACCGAGCGCGGCAAGATCATCCCCCGCCGCATCAGCGGGAACTGCGCGAAGCACCAGCGCGAGGTGGCCACCGCCATCAAGCGCGGCCGGATGCTCGCGATCCTGCCCTACACCGTCGGGCAGATGTAAAGGAGCGCCGCCATGAAGCTCATCCTCCGTGAAGACGTCGAGAATCTCGGAAAGGGCGGCGACCTGGTGGACGTGAAGCCCGGCTACGGGCGGAACTACCTCCTGCCGCGCGGGCTCGCGGTCTCCGCGAATCCGAAGAACGTGAAGGAGCTCGAGCACCAGAAGGCGGTCGCCGCCGCCAAGGCCGCGAAGCTGAAGGCCTCGGCCCAGGCGGTCGCCAAGCGGCTCAGCGAGACCCCGGTCACGCTGAAGCGCAAGGTGGGCGAGCAGGACAAGCTCTACGGCTCGGTCACCGCGCTGGACGTGGCCGAGGCGCTCGCCGCCCGCGGCGTGCAGCTCGACCGCCGCTCCATCGTCCTCGACGAGCCCATCAAGACCCTGGGCGAGTTCGAGGTGCCGGTGAAGCTGCACTCCGAGGTGGCCGGCAAGGTCAAGGTCACCGTGGAGGCCGAGGCGGAGTAGCCGCCCGGCGTCATCCCGAAGCTCCGAAGGGCCGGCTCCCGCCGGCCCTTCTCATTTTTGCGGTGCGCGCGTCGCGGCCTCGCCCGGCGCCGGCGGCGCGAGCTCCACCTCGAGCGCGTAGGGCGCGTCCGGCCGCCCGGCCGGCGCGGCGCCCGCCGCGTGCCGCTCGCGCACCGACAGCCAGTAGGTGCCCGGCTCGACCTCGGCCGAGAGCGCCTCGGCCGCGCCCGGCCCGCCCTCGCCGGCGGCGGCCACGAGCGGCGCCCGCTCGGCCCCGGCCGGCGCCCGGTTGAGCGAGAGCGTCACCGCGAGCCCCGGGATGCCCTGGTCCGGCGCGGCCCCCGCCGCGTGCCAGCGCGCCCGCAGCACCCGCCGGCCCGCGCCGTCCGGCACGGCCAGGCGGTACACGTCGAGGTCGCCCTCGTCCGGCCGGCGCGGCGCGCCGACGGCGCCGCGCACCTCCGCGGCGGGCACGCCGTCCGCGCGCGGGAGCAGCGGGAGCGGCGTCGCCTCCGCCGCGCCGTCGTTCGGCTCGCGCTCCACCCAGGCGGCCGCGGCCGGGCGGAGCGCCGCCGGCACCCGCGCCGCGATCCCGGGCGCGCGGTCGGCGAGCGCCGCGTACAGGTCGTCCCAGCGCCAGGCGGCCCCGGCGGCGAGCGCGACGGCCGCCACCAGCGCGGCCCCGGCGGGCGTGACGAGCCGCTGCGGGCGCAGCACGCCCACCTGCCGCTCCAGCGCGCCCTGCTCCAGGCCGTCGCGGAAGTCCTCCCGGCTCGCCAGCTCGAGCTCGCCCGCGGCCCGGGGGAGCGCGGGGCGGCGGGACGGGCGGGCCGGGTGCCCGGGCCCGGCGAGCGCGGCGCGCATCGCGTCCGCGCTCGGGAACCGCTCGGCGGGATCCTTGCGGAGCGCGCGGTGGACCACCTCGGCGAGGCGCGGCGAGACGCCCGGGGCGACCTGCCGGAGCGGCGGCGGCGGATCGTGGAGGTGCGCGGTGATCACCGCCACCGGGCTCGCCGCGGTGAACGGCGGCCGCCCGGACACGAGCTCGTACAGCAGGCAGCCCATGGCGTAGAGGTCGGCGCGCGCGTCCACCGGGCCGCCGCGGGCCTGCTCCGGCGCGAGGCAGCTCGGCGTGCCCACCACCGCGCCCGCGCCGGTGGTGGCGCCGCCCGCCTCGTCGCGCAGCTTCGCGATCCCGAAGTCGAGCACCTTCGCGAAGTCCTCGCCCGGCCGCGCCTGCATCAGCATCACGTTCGCGGGCTTCATGTCGCGGTGGACCACGCCCGCCTCGTGCGCCTCGGCCAGCGACCCGAGCACCTGCTGAGCGACGCCGACCGCCCGCGCCTCGGAGAACGCGCCGCCCTCGCGCAGCGCGCGCGCCAGGTCCTGCCCGGGCACGTACTCCATGGCGAGGTAGAAGCCGCGCTCGGGCAGCTCGCCGAAGTCGAAGACCGCGATGGTGTGCGGGTGCGAGAGGCGCGACACGATGCGCGCCTCGGCGCGGAAGCGCTCCGCGGCGGACGGGTCGCGGGCGAAGTCGCCCCGCAGCACCTTCACCGCGAGCGCCTTGCCCATCTGCACGTGCTCGGCCCGGTAGACCGCGCCCATGCCGCCCTCGCCGAGCAGGGAGACGAGCCGGTAGCGGTCCGCGATCACCCGGCCCACCAGCGGGTCCGGCGGCGGCGCGCGGCGCGCCGTCTCGCGCAGGTCGAGGCCGCAGCGCGGGCAGAAGTTCAGCGGCCCGCCGGCCGGCTCCGCGAGGTGTCCGCAGCCGGGGCACGGGGCGCGGAGGTCGGGGATCGCCAGGGGGCCGGGCATGCGCTCGCCGCGAGAGTATCCCGGCGTCGCCGGACCCGGAAAGTCCCCGCGGCATCGGGATCGCGCGCCGGTGCGACGTGGTAGAAAGTCCGCCCCATGCTCACCGCCGCGCTCGTCGCGCTCGCCCTCGCATCGGTCCCCCGCCCCTTCACCGTAGACGACCTGCTCGCCCTGGAGCGCGCGGGCGACGCGGCCATCTCGCCGGACGGCGCCAGCGTCGCGTACACCGTCGCCACCTCGGCGCCCGGCGGCGAGAAGCTCGTCTCGGCGCTGCACCTCGTGCCCGCCGCGGGCGGCGCCGCGCGCCGGCTCACGTTCGGCGAGGAGCGGGTGTCCTCGCCGGCGTTCTCGCCCGACGGGCGCCGGATCGCGTTCCTCTCCAACCGCAAGGGCGGCACGCAGGCGTGGGTGCTCGACCTCCAGGGCGGCGAGGCCCGGCGGGTGACGGACCTGCCCGGCGGCGTCTCCGAGCTCCGCTTCACCCCAGACGGCGCCGCGCTGGTCGTCGCCAGCGACGTGGACCCGGCCTGCGGCGCCGACGCCGCCTGCAACCGGAAGGCGGACGCGGCCGCCGAGGTCCGCCCGCACCTCGCCGACCGGCTCCTGTTCCGGCACTGGGACGAGTGGCGCGAGCGCGTGCGCACGCACCTCGTCCGCGTGCCGCTCGACGGCGGCGCCGCCGTGGACCTCACCCCGGGCGACCGCGACGCGCCGCCGGTGCAGCGCGGCTCGGGCGACGACCTGGCGTTCTCGCCCGACGGGAAGACGCTCTACTACGTGGCGGTGTCGGATCCGGTGGAGGCCACCTCCACGAACGGCGACGTGTACGCGGTCCCGCTCGCCGGCGGGACGCCCCGCCGCGTCACCATCGCGCCGGGCTGGGACGGCGCGCCGCGCCCGTCGCCCGACGGCAAGCGCCTCGCCTGGCTGGCGCAGCCGCGCGCCGGCTACGAGGCGGACCGCTACCACGTGATGGTGGCGGCGGCCGACGGCTCGGGCGCGCGCGACCTCACCGCCGGGTTCGACCGCTCCGCGGCGGATCTCGTGTGGGCCCGCGGCGGCAAGGCGCTCCGGTTCACCGCCGAGAGCGAGGGCGTCCACGCGCTGTACGAGGTGGACCTCGCCGGCAAGGTCACCGAGCTGTACCGCGGGCGGAACCTCGCCCGCGTGAGCTGGTCGCGCGACGGCGCGCGGCTGGCGGCGCTGGTGGACGGGCTCGCCGCGCCGCCGGAGGTGGCGGTGCTCGAGCCGGGCGGGCGCGGCGCGCAGCCGCGGCCGCTCACGGCGCTCGGCGCGAAGGGGCTGGCCGGGATCGCGCTCGGCGAGGTGCGCCCGCTCTCCGCCACCGGCAAGGACGGGCAGGCGCTGCACGGGTGGATGGTGCTGCCGCCCGGCCACCGCGACGGCGAGCGCCACCCGGCGGTGGTGCTCGTCCACGGCGGCCCGCAGGGCGCCTGGAACGACGCCTGGAGCTTCCGCTGGAACCCGATGCTCTACGCGGCCCGGGGCTGGACCGTGGTGCTGCCCAACCCGCGCGGCTCGACCGGCTTCGGCCAGGGCTACACCGACGCCGTCCGGGCGAACTGGGGCGGCACCCCGTACGACGACATCATGCGGCTCACCGACGCCGCGGTCGCCACCGGCGCCGCCGACGGGGGCCGGATGTGCGCCGCCGGCGCGAGCTACGGCGGGTACATGGTGAACTGGATCAACGGCCAGACCGACCGGTTCCGCTGCCTGGTGGCGCACGCCGGCAACTTCGACCTGCGCATGGCCTACTACGACACCGAGGAGCTCTGGTTCCCCGAATGGGAGCTGGGCCGTCCGTGGGAGACGCCGGAGGCGTTCGAGCGCTGGTCGCCGAGCGCGTTCGTGAAGCAGTGGCGGACGCCGACGCTGATCTCGCACGGGGAGAAGGACTTCCGCGTCACCGTGACGCAGGGGTTCGCGGCGTTCACCGCGCTCCAGCGGCGCGGGATCCCGTCCCGCCTGATGGTGTTCCCGGACGAGGGGCACTGGGTGCTGAAGCCGCGCAACGCGAAGGTGTTCCACGACGAGGTGCTCGGCTGGATCGGGCGCTGGCTGGATTCGCCTGCGCCGCAGGCGAGCGCGCCGCGATGATGGCCGGGACCTTGTCGCCCTCGAACCCCCTGCTATAGTCCGGACCCGCCGTGCTCGACTGGCTTCACAACATGATGTCCCGCGATCTCGCGATCGACCTCGGGACCGCCAACACCCTCATCTACATCCGCGGCATGGGCATCGTGTCGAACGAGCCCAGCGTGGTGGCGGTCCAGCAGGAGTCGCGGAGCGGCCGCAAGGTGCTCGCGGTCGGCAAGGAGGCGAAGGAGATGCTCGGGCGCACGCCCGGGAACATCGTCGCCATCCGGCCGATGAAGGACGGCGTCATCGCCGACTTCGAGGTCACCGCGGCGATGCTGAAGTACTTCATCCAGGCGGCGCACAACCGGAAGAGCTTCGTGAAGCCCCGGATCATCATCGGGATCCCGTCGGGCATCACCGAGGTCGAGAAGCGCGCCGTCCGCGAGGCCGCCGAGTCCGCCGGGGCCCGCGAGGTCTACCTCATCGAGCAGCCCATGGCCGCCGCCATCGGCGCCGGGCTCCCCATCACCGAGCCCTCCGGCAACATGATCGTGGACATCGGCGGCGGCACCTCCGACGTCGCCGTCATCTCCCTCGGCGGCATCGTCTACTCCCGCTCCGTCCGCGTCGCCGGCGACAAGATGGACGAGGCGATCATCCAGCACGTCAAGCGCAAGTACAACCTCCTCATCGGCGAGCGCACCGCCGAGCTCATCAAGATGGGCATCGGCACCGCCTATCCCACCGAGGAGGAGCTGACCATGGACATCAAGGGCCGCGACCTCGTGGCCGGTGTCCCCCGCACCCTCACCGTCACCTCCTCCGAGATCCGCGAGGCCCTCGCCGAGCCCGTCAACGGCGTCGTCGAGGCGGTGAAGGTCACCCTCGAGCGCACGCCTCCCGAGCTCGCCGGCGACATCGCCGACCGCGGCATCGTCCTCGCCGGCGGCGGCGCCCTCCTCAAGAACCTCGACGTCCTCCTCCGCGAGGAGACCGGCCTCCCCGTCTTCCTCGCCGAGGACCCCCTCTCCGCCGTCGTCATCGGCGCGGGCAAGGCGCTCGAGGAGCTCGACATCCTCCGCCAGGTCACCGCCCAGGGCTGATCTCCTCCGACCGGGCGGGCGCCTTCACGTCCGGTGAGGCGTTCCCGCGATCGGGGGTGGGCGAATCCGCGATCCGCGCCCAACTCGCAGAAAGGGTTTGGCCGCGGACCGTGTTGTAGTAGGCAACCACCGTGCTGAACTTCGTCCACAACATCCTGTCGCGCGATCTCGCGATCGATCTCGGGACCGCCAACACCCTCATCTACATCCGCGGCATGGGCATCGTGTCGAACGAGCCCAGCGTCGTGGCCGTCCAGGCCGACGGGCGCGGCAGCCGCCGCGTGCTCGCCGTCGGGAAGGAGGCGAAGGAGATGCTCGGGCGCACCCCGGGCAACATCGTCGCCATCCGGCCGATGAAGGACGGCGTCATCGCCGACTTCGAGGTCACGGCGGCGATGCTGAAGCACTTCATCCAGACGGCGCACAACCGGAAGAGCTTCGTGAAGCCCCGGATCATCATCGGGATCCCGTCGGGCATCACCGAGGTCGAGAAGCGCGCCGTCCGCGAGGCCGCCGAGTCCGCCGGGGCCCGCGAGGTCTACCTCATCGAGCAGCCCATGGCCGCCGCCATCGGCGCCGGGCTCCCCATCACCGAGCCCTCCGGCAACATGATCGTGGACATCGGCGGCGGCACCTCCGACGTCGCCGTCATCTCCCTCGGCGGCATCGTCTACTCCCGCTCCGTCCGCGTCGCCGGCGACAAGATGGACGAGGCGATCATCCAGCACGTCAAGCGCAAGTACAACCTCCTCATCGGCGAGCGCACCGCCGAGCTCATCAAGATGGGCATCGGCACCGCCTATCCCACCGAGGAGGAGCTGACCATGGACATCAAGGGCCGCGACCTCGTGGCCGGTGTCCCCCGCACCCTCACCGTCACCTCCTCCGAGATCCGCGAGGCCCTCGCCGAGCCCGTCAACGGCGTCGTCGAGGCGGTGAAGGTCACCCTCGAGCGCACGCCTCCCGAGCTCGCCGGCGACATCGCCGACCGCGGCATCGTCCTCGCCGGCGGCGGCGCCCTCCTCAAGAACCTCGACGTCCTCCTCCGCGAGGAGACCGGCCTCCCCGTCTTCCTCGCCGAGGACCCCCTCTCCGCCGTCGTCATCGGCGCGGGCAAGGCGCTCGAGGAGCTCGACATCCTCCGCCAGGTGACGGCGCAGGGCTGAGCGCCGTCCGCGGCGCACCCTCACGCGAGGTGGATGCCGGCCGGCCGGGCGCTTAGGATGTGCGCCCAGCATGCTCGCGCCCACCCTCGCCCCGCTCCTCGCGCTCGCGCTCGCCGCCCGCGCCGACCTCACCACCACCGCCGAGAAGACCGGCTTCCGGGAGACCGGCCGCTACGACGAGGCGGTCCGGCTGTGCCGCGGGCTCGCCGCCGCGCACCCGGCGCGCGCCCGCTGCCTCACCTTCGGCGAGACGCCGGAGGGCCGGCCGCTGGTGGCGCTCGTGGCGAGCGCGGGCGGGGGGCTCGATGCCCGCGCCGCGCGGGCCGCGCGCCGGCCGGTGGTGCTCCTGCAGGGCGGCATCCACGCCGCCGAGATCGACGGCAAGGACGCCGGGTTCATGGTGCTCCGCGACCTGCTCGCCTCGCGGGACGGCGGGCCGCTCGCGAAGGTCACGGCGCTGTTCGTGCCGGTGCTGAACGCGGACGGTCACGAGCGCTTCGGGCCGAACCACCGGCCCAACCAGCGCGGGCCGGAGGCCTCCGGCTGGCGCACGACGGCGCAGAACCTGAACCTGAACCGCGACTACGTCGCGGCGCAGGCGCCGGAGACGCAGGCGGTGCTCCGGCTCATGGACGCCTGGGACCCCATCGCCCTCGGCGACCTCCACGTCACCGACGGCGCGCAGTTCCAGCACGACCTCGCGGTGATGGTCGAGCCGCGCCAGGGCTACTCGCCGGCCATGCGCGAGGAGGGCGCGGCGCTCTCGGCCGCGCTGGTCGAGCGGCTCGCCGCGGCCGGCCACCTGCCGCTCGACTTCTACCCTTCGCTCCGCGAGGACGGCGATCCCGCCTCCGGCTTCGCCCCCTACCCCGCGCCCATCCGCTTCGGCCACGGCTACTGGGCCGCGCGGAACCGCTTCGGCATCCTGCTCGAGACGCACTCCTGGCGGCCGTATGCGCACCGGGTGAAGGCGACCGCCCACTTCGTGCGCGCGCTGCTCGACCTCGCCGCCGAGCGGGGCGGCCGCTGGCGCGCCGCCGCCGACCGCGCGGACCGCGAGGGCGCGGCCGCGGGCGGGCGGGAGGTGGAGCTCGGCTGGGCGCCCGGGTCGCGCACGCGGCCGCTCGCGTTCCAGGGCTACGCCTACGTCCGCGAGGACTCGCCGGTGCTCGGGAAGAAGGTCCCGCGCTACGACGAGACGCGGCCGGAGGTGTGGAACGTCCCGGTCGTGGACGAGCTGGTGGTCACCGCGCGGGCGCGCGTCCCGATGGGCGGCTGGATCGTCCCGGCCGCGCACGCGGGGTGGATGGCCGGGAAGCTCCGGCTGCACGGCATCGCCTTCGAGCGGATGGCGTCCCGTCGAGCCGCCGCGCAGGTGGAGGCGTTCCGCGCCACCGCGGTCGAGACGAAGGCGCAGTCGTTCGAGGGCCGGCACCAGACCACGCTCGCCGGCGCCTGGGCGCCGGAGGCGCGCGACCTCGCCCCCGGCTGGCTCTGGGTCCCGTCGGCGCAGCCGCTCGCGCCGCTCGCCGCCATGCTGCTCGATCCGGCCGGGCCCGACGCGTTCGTGGCCTGGGGCGCGTTCGCCACCGCGTTCGAGAAGAAGGAGTACATCGAGGACTACGTGCTCGACCCGTGGGCCCGGGCGCTGCTCGCGAAGGATCCGGCGGTCAAGGCGGAGTTCGAGCGGCGGCTCGCCGACCCGGCGTTCGCGAAGGACCCGGCCGCGCGGCTCGAGTTCTTCCACCGGCGCCACCCGGCCCACGACGAGGCCTACCGGCTCTACCCGGTGCTGCGCGCCGCCCGCCGGCCCTGAGGCCGCGGCCCGACGCCCGCGCCGGTCCGCGTCCGGCGGGCCCGGCAGCGGGTCGGGAGTTCCCGACAGCGCCGCGGCCAACCCCGCGAGATCGCGTCGGGCGGGGCTGGCCGCGCTCCTGCAGTAGCGGGGGGACGACGGTGGCGCGCCACGGTGGCGCCCCCGGGAACCTCGAACCCGCAGCGACTCCAGGAGAACGCCATGGCCCAGAACAAGCTCCCCTCCCTCATCGGCGCCGGCATCGGCCTCGCGCTGTTCCTCGCCGTCGCGCTCCTCCCGGCGCTGCTCTACGGCGGCTACGCCGGCCTGCTGCTGGCGGGCGGGATCGTCGGCACGCCGGTGCAGCCCACCCTGCTCGTCCGCGGCCTCATCGTGTTCGGCATGGGCCTCGGCGTGGTGGGCGTCGCCTCGCTGTTCGCGGTGGCCGGCGCGGCCGCCGGCGCGGCGGTGGGCGCGATCCTGACCATCGCCGGGCGCCGCCCGGTCGCGCAGGAGCAGTCGGGCCGCTGACCTTCGCGGGCGGGGACCCCGGGGCGGCCCGGCCGCGAGGCCGGGCCCGCCTCTTCCCCCCCACCCTGGGGAACCCGCCGTGCGCGGATGGGCGCGCGCGCCATCGCGCAGATCCTTTCCGCCGCACCCCTGCACCGCGCAAACCCTGCGTCACCCTGTCCCTTGACCACACGCAAATCCGAGTCCTGTCCGTGGGTTGAGTCATCGCCCCGGCACCGGACCGGGGCACATCGGTTGCACACGCGGACCACGCCTATGCGAGCCACCCTCCTTGCCATTGCCCTCCTCCTCTCGACCGCCGCCCGCGCCGAGGAGGCGAAGCCCGCCCCGAAGCTGCCGGCCGACGCCGAGTCCTGCCTCATGTGCCACGACAAGGGCGGCGGCGCGCCCGAGGTGGACTTCAAGGCCTTCCCCGGCTCGGTCCACGGCCAGGCCGAGGTGGGCTGCACCGACTGCCACGCCGGCTACAAGGAGGGCCCGCACGAGGGCGAGCTGCCCGCGCTCTCCGCCGCCGAGCAGGCCACCGTGGCGCGCCTGGCGAAGGGCGCCTGGGGCGAGGGCGAGGCGAAGCACGGCGTGACCGCGCCGCGCGCCTACCTCGCCTGCCAGAGCTGCCACACGACCGAGGCCGAGGCGTTCGCGAAGTCGGTGCACGGCAAGTGGCTCGCGCAGGACACCAAGGCGCCGGGCGCGACCTGCGCCTCCTGCCACGGCTCCCCGCACGCGCTCCCGGCGAAGCTCGCCGAGTACGCGCCGAAGGACGGCAAGCGCGTGCCGGTGCCGGCCGACCGCCGCGAGATGACGAAGCGCTGCGAGGCCTGCCACGGGAACGAGGCGTTCGCCGAGGCCGCCGGGCTCGACCCCGAGGCGGTCATCACCTACCACGACTCGATCCACGGCCGGCTGACGCGGGTGGGCAACGCGGCGGCGCCGACCTGCGTGAGCTGCCACGCGGCCGCGCCCGACGCGGGCGGCACGCACGCCATCCTGTCGAAGACCGATCCCGCGTCCACGGTGAGCGCGGCGAACAAGAAGCAGGCCTGCGCCCGCTGCCACGCCGGCGCGACCGACACGTTCGCCGGCCTGGTGGCGCACAAGCCGCTGCACGAGACCGGCGGGAGCGTCATCCCGCACCTCGTCCACGTGGCGTTCTCCTGGCTCACCACGCTGACGCTGCTGTTCTTCGCGTTCCACGTGCTGGTGGACTTCGTCTACGAGCTGCGCAGCCGGCTCGCGAAGAAGGCCGGCCACGGCCCGAGCGCGGACGCGGTCCGCTCGGTCATCCGCTTCGACATCCACCAGCGCATCCAGCACTGGTTCATGCTCTCGGGCGTCATCCTGCTCGGCATCACCGGCTGGCCGCTGCGCGGCGCCGGCGACGCCGAGGCGGCCACCTACTCGCGCGCGTTCATGAAGGTGTTCGGCGGCGCCGAGGGCGCGGCCACCTGGCACCGGGTCGGCGCGGTCCTCATCATCATCTCGGCCGCCTACCACCTGTTCTACCTGACGTTCCTCGCCTCCAAGAAGCGGCTGCCGCTGTCGATGCTCCCCGTCCCGAAGGACGCGCTCGACATGCGCGACAACATCCTCTTCATGATGGGCGTGAAGAAGGAGCGGCCGAAGTTCGACCGGTACATGTACCTGGAGAAGTTCGACTACTGGGCCGTGTTCTGGGGCATCGTGATGATGGTCGGCACCGGGTTCATCTTCTGGTTCCCGGTCTGGTTCGCGAGCTGGGCGCCGGGCTGGCTCATCACCGCCGCGCAGATCATCCACGGCGAGGAGGCGACGCTCGCCATCCTGTTCCTCTTCACGGTCCACTTCTACAACGTGCACCTGAAGCCCTCGATCTTCCCGATGAACTGGGCCTGGCTGAACGGGCGCATCTCGGTCGAGGCGATGAAGCACGAGCATCCGCTGGAGTACGACCGGCTGAAGGACGACCTGTAGCCGGGCGCTCGCCGGGTCGGGGCACCTCGGGGGCCGCACGGGATTCCGTGCGGCCCCTTCCCTTTCCGGCGGCGGGCTCCGGGAATCGCGCGGAACGGGCTAGAATCGCGGGATCGCATGCGCCTCTCGAGGAACGCGAAGACGGTCCTGGCAGGGCTCGCCGCGCTGGCGCTCGTCGGGCTCGTGGCGGGGTTCCTGCGCTTCAAGGAGTTCGTGGACGAGGACCCGCGCCTGTGCGCCACCTGCCACCGCGCCAGCCCCGAGTTCGCGCTGTGGATGGGCGGGACGCACCGGAGCGTCTCCTGCCAGCGCTGCCACCACTCCACGCCGGAGCAGGGCCTCGCCATGCTGCGCGCGTTCCTGGCCGGCCAGAAGCCCAAGGGGAAGCACGCCGAGGTGGAGGTGGGCGCCTGCGCGGAGTGCCACTTCTCCCACGACCCGCGCTGGCCGCAGGTGGGCAACTCGCGCGGCCACCGCATCCACTACCAGGAGCGCGGCATCGCCTGCGTGCGCTGCCACGCGGCCTCCATGCACGGCTTCGAGCCGGTGGCGAAGAAGTGCGAGGAGTGCCACCCGAAGCACGCGGTGGGCGTCGAGAAGATGGCCGCGCTGCACTGCTTCGCCTGCCACGAGTTCCTGGGCAGCGAGCAGGGCCTGCGCCCCACCCGCCGCGACTGCATGCGCTGCCACACCGCGCAGGGCATCCACGCGCCCATGAACGAGCACGGGGCGGACCACGGCGCGCCCATGGAGATGAGCTGCAGCGCCTGCCACCGCCCGCACCGGCCCGAGGGCCAGACGCTGGCGGCCTGCGCCGAGTGCCACGGCGACGACAAGATGGCGAAGGGCGGCCTGCACACGCACCGCGGCCACCGCGCCTGCCTCGAGTGCCACAAGCCGCACACCTGGACCGCCGAGCAGGCCGACTGCCTGCGCTGCCATCCGTCGGGCAAGGCCCACGCCGAGGGCACCGCCTGCACCACCTGCCACGCGTTCGTGGGCGCCCCGCTGCCCTCCTTCCCGACCGAGGACGGGGGCGTGCGATGACGCTGCGCCTCAAGCTGTTCGTGCTCATCGCCGGCGTGATCATCTTCGCCATGTCCGGCGTGACCGCGGTGGCGCTCTGGCGCGAGCTGGTGCGCGGGCAGGAGCTCCTGCTCCGCGAGGGCGTGGCGCTCGCCTCGACCACCGCCACCGGCGCCTCGCACTGGGTGCGCGAGGGCGGGGTGGACCCGGGCGGCCCGGAGGCGCTGCCGGCGCTCCTCGAGCGGCTGGTCTCCTCCGCCCCGCTCGACCGCGCCTGGATCGTGGACTCCGCCGGCAAGGTGCTCGCGTGCGTGTCGCGGACCGGCGAGCCCTGCCCCGACGGCGTGCCGCCGACCGAGTTCCAGGCGGCGGACTGGCCGCTGCAGACGCTCTCGCGCCTGGTGCGGCCGGAGGGCATCGTCGCCTCCGCGCCCATCGTGCGCGCCGGCGCGGTGGTGGGCGCGGTGCGGGTGGACTTCACGCACGAGGAGGTGGTGGGCGCCGCCCGCGACCTCGCCTGGGGCGCGGCGGCGGTGGCGGCGTTCTGGATCGCGCTCGGGCACCTGCTCGCGGCCATCTTCATCCGCCAGGTGACGCAGCCGCTCGTCTCGCTCGCCAGCGCGGCCGAGTCGCTCGCCGAGGAGCGCGGCGTCCGCCTGGAGGAGCCCGAGGACCGGGAGCTGGTGGACCTCGTCCGCGCCTTCAACCACATGTCCGCCCGGCTCGACGAGCGGCGCGCCGAGAACCAGCGGCTCATCGCCGAGCTGGAGGAGCGCGTGGCGCAGAAGACCCGCGAGGTGCTGCGCGCCGACCGGCTGGCCACGCTGGGCGGCATCGCGGCCGGGTTCGCGCACGAGCTCGGCAACTCGCTGAACGTCATCCGCGGCTACGCCGCGGTCACCTCGCGCGAGCTGCCCGACGACTCGCCGCACCGCTCCGACGTGGAGGCGATCCGCCGCGAGGTGACCCGGGCCGCCGGGCTCATCGAGCGCTTCCTGGTGTTCGCGCGGGCGCGCACGGTCCACCCGCTGGTGCAGCCGGTCGAGCCCATCCTGCGCGAGGCGGTGGAGGTGCTCGGCCCGGCCGCGGCGCACGCGAAGGTGGAGCGCGCGGTGGAGGTCGAGCCCGGCCTGCCCGAGCTGCTCGCGGACGCGGAGCTGCTCCGGCAGGCCTTCCTCAACCTGGGCGTGAACGCGGTGCAGGCCATGCAGGACCGCGGCGGGAAGCTCACCGTCCGGGCGCTGCGCGAGCCGGGCGGCCTGGTGGTCGAGTTCCAGGACACCGGCCCCGGCATCGACCCCGACGCGGCCGCGCACGTGTTCGAGCCGTTCTTCACCACCAAGGCGACCGGGACGGGCCTCGGCCTCGCCATCGTGCGCCAGGCCGCCGAGGCGCACGGCGGCACGGTGGAGGTGGCCGGGGCGCCCGGCGCCGGCGCCACGTTCCGGGTCCACCTGCCGGCCGCCGAGGCCGGCGCCGCCGCGGACGCCGCGGCCGGAGGCGCGGGGTAGCCATGGCGAGCGCGAAGAAGCCTAGCCTGATGGTCATCGACGACCTGGACAGCGCGCGCCAGATGATGAAGCGCACGCTGGCCCGCTCCTACGACGTCTACGACTTCCCCTCGGTGGCGGAGGCGGTGCCGGCGGTGGAGCGCGCCGACTTCGACTGCATCGTCACCGACCTGCGGATGCCCGGCATCGACGGCATCGAGGGGCTGCGCCGCTTCCAGGCGAAGGTGCCGGAGATCCCGGTCATCCTCGTCACCGCGTTCGCCACGGTGGAGACCGCGGTCGAGGCGATGAAGGCGGGCGCGTTCGACTACCTGAAGAAGCCGTTCGAGCCGGAGGAGCTGGAGCTGGTGGTGGCGCGGGCGGTGGAGCACGCGCGGGTGAAGAAGGAGAACGCCCGGCTCCGCTCGGCGCTCGCCGGGCAGTTCAGCGTGCACGGGATCGTGGGCAAGTCGCAGTCCATGAAGGACCTGGTCTCGATGCTGGAGCGCATCGCGCCGTCCGACGTGCCCATCCTCATCGAGGGCGAGTCCGGCACCGGCAAGGACCTGCTCGCCCGCGCCGCCCACGCGCTCTCCTCGCGCGCGCAGGGGCCGTACGTCGCGCTCAACATGAGCGCCATCCCGGAGAACCTGGCCGAGTCGGAGCTGTTCGGCCACGAGAAGGGCGCGTTCACCGGCGCCGACCAGCCGCGGGCCGGGTTCTTCGCCGAGGCGGAGGGCGGCACGCTGTTCCTCGACGAGATCGGCCTGTTGCCCCCGGCGCTCCAGCCGAAGCTGCTGCGCGTGCTGCAGGACGGCGAGTTCATCCCGGTGGGCAGCCGCAAGGCGCGCAAGGCGAACGTGCGGGTGGTGGCGGCCACCAACGAGGACCTGCAGCGGCGCGTGAAGGAGGGGAAGTTCCGCGAGGACCTCTGGTTCCGGCTCCGCGTCGTCCCGCTGCGCCTGCCCCCGCTCCGCGAGCGGCGCGAGGACATCCCGCTGCTCGTCGAGCACCTCGTCCAGAAGCACGCGCTGCGGCTCTCGCGCCCGCCGCTCCAGCCCGACGCCGACGCCATGCGGGCGCTCCTCGACCACGCCTGGCCCGGCAACATCCGCGAGCTGGAGCACGCCATCGAGCGCGGGCTGCTGCTCGCGCGCGGCGAGGCCATCACGCTCGCCGACCTGCCGCCGGAGCTCACCCCGCCCGCCGACGCGGCCGGCGGCGCCGACGAGGGGCGCTACCGGCGCGCCCGCGACGCCTGGGAGAAGCGCTTCCTCGAGGACGTGCTGCGCGAGGCGGGCGGGCAGGTGGCGCGGGCCGCCGAGCTCTCCGGCCTGCACCGCTCCACGTTCTACGAGAAGCTCGCGCGCCACGGGCTCGCCGACAAGGACGCGAAGCCCTGAGGCGCGACCGTCGCCCCGGCGCGCCCCGGCTCCGCGCGGCGCGCCCCGCCGACGCCCCGGCGATCGCGCGGGTGATGCGCGCGGCGGTGCGGGGGGTCGCCGACGGCGCGCTCCCGGCCCGCCTGCGCGCCGCGTGGGGCTCGCTCCCGCCGCTCTATCACCTGTGGGCCATGAGCGCGGGCGGCGAGCGCTACCTCGTGGCCGAGCGCGGCGGCCGGGTGGCCGGGTACGCCGCCTGGCGCGGGGCGGAGCTGACGGCGGTGTTCGTCCGGCCCTCCGCGGGCGGCCGCGGGGTGGGCGCGGCGCTCGTCGCCGCGGTGGAGCGGCGGGCCCGGAGGGACGGGGTCCGGGCGCTGCGCGTGCTCGCGGCCGCGCCCGCGATCGGCTTCTACGCCCGGCTCGGGTTCCGCCCCGGCCGCGCCGCGCGCGCGCCGCTCCCGGGCGGCCTCGGGCTGCCCGCGCGCTGGATGCGCAAGCCGCTCGCGACGGGCTAGAGCCGCCCGCAGGGGCGGCGGAACGGGCAGCGGCGGCAGGCGACCCGGTCGTCGGGCCGCGGGAACGCGTCCTCCACCGCCACGTTGCGGGCCGGGTCGGCGAGCGCCGCGCGCATGGCGGCGATGGAGCCCCGCATCTGGTCCTGGCAGGTCGCGAGCGCGGCCGGATCCACCGCCACCGAGACGCGGCCGGCGCCGCCGTCCTCCGGCGCGGCCAGGTAGACGAGCCCGCCCACCACCGCGTCCGGCGCGGCGCCCCACTTCCGCTGCGCGTAGAGCGAGTAGATGCCGAGCTGGGTGTGGTCCACCGTCCGCTCGCGGCCGGTCTTCCAGTCGAGGATCTGGACCCGGCCCTCGGCGTCGCGGTAGGCGAAGTCCACCGCCACCCAGATCTTCGTGCCCTCGAAGTCCCAGGCGTCGAGCTCGTCCACCGACAGCCAGCGGTCGCGCGGCGTGGCGCGGATCGCCTCGAGCGCCTCGCTCGCGTAGAAGCCGCGGAGCCCGCCGTCCACCACCTGCTCGAACAGCCGCTTCCAGTCCGCGTCGGAGACCGGCTCGCCGTACTCGTGCTCGACCAGGCCGGTGATGCGCGAGGCCTCGCGCCAGTAGGACTTGTCGCGCGAGGCGGCCCACTCGGCGCGCGCCTTGCGGCGGGTGCGGTCGAGCAGCTTCTCCGCCGGCCAGAACGTCCCGCTCACCCGCGCCGCCGAGAGCATCTGCTTCAGCGCGCCGTGCACCACCGAGCCCGCCCACTGCCAGCGGGAGGAGAGCTTCTTCAGGACGTACAGCTCGCGCACCGGGGTGCCGTGCGCGGCCTCCCAGCCGCCCCAGCTCCCGTAGTAGGCGTAGAAGTACGCGCGCCGGCACTCGGCGAACTTCTCGTGGCGCGACTTCGACCAGGAGAACTCGTTCTGCAGATCGGCCATGGGCAGGCCCGCCGGTCTGGGACCGGCGGGTGCCCGAGTGTAGCCGAGGGGGCCGACAGGCGGGGGGCTAGGGCGCGGGCGACGTGGCAGGCGCCCGCTGCGTGCGCACCCGCGGGCTCCGCGGCGGCGCGCGCACCGGCGTGGCGCCGGGCACCGGCCGGACCTCGACCTTGCCGATGGCGAGCCCCTCGAGCTGCGGCCGGACCGCGGCCGGCGTGCCCACCAGCACCAGCGTGGCGCGCGCGGGGTCGAGGTAGCGCTCGGCGATCCGCTGCACGTCGGCCGAGCCGACGTTCCGGACCGCGTCGGCGTAGCCGTTCCAGTAGTCGTCGGGGAGGCCGTGGATCACGAGCTCGGCGACGCGGCCGGCGATGCCGCCCACGGTGGCGAAGTCGGCCGGGAGCGAGCGGACGAGCGCGTTCCGCGCGTCGGCCAGCTCCGCGTCGCCGACCGGCTGCTCGCGCAGCTTGCGGATCTCGCCGAGGAGGTCGCCCAGCGCGGCGCCGGTCACCTCGGCCTTCACGTTGCCGTGCACGATGCTCACGCCGCCCAGGCGGCGCGCGTCGGCGCCGGCGCCCATGCCGTAGGTGTAGCCCTTCTCCTCGCGGAGCGTGCGGAACAGCCGCGACGACATGCCGCCGCCCAGCACCTGGAACGCCACCGTGGCCGCGACGTAGTCCGGCGAGGCGCGCGCCAGCCCGGGCATGCCCAGCATCACCAGCGTCTGGGGCGCGTCCGGCTTGTCGAGCAGCAGCGTGACGTGCGGCGCGGCCGGCGCGGGCGCGCGGGGGGCCGCCGCGGCGGTGCCCGCCGGCCACCTCCCGAGCGTCCGCTCGAGGAGCGGCCGCAGCTCGGCCTCTGAGACGTCGCCCACCACCACCAGCTCGGCGTTGGCGGGCCGCCAGAAGCGCGCGTGGAACCCGGCCAGGTCGGCGGGCCGGGTGGCCGCCACCGACGCCTCGTCGCCGAGCACGTAGTGGCCGTAGGGGTGGCCCTCACCCCAGTACGCCTTCAGGAACGCCTTGCCCGCGATGGTGGCCGGCTGGTCCCGCTGCTGGAGCAGCGTCACCTTGCGCTGGTCCTGGACGCGCGCGAAGTCCTTCGCGCGGAACGCCGGGTTCATGGCCACGTCGGCGAACAGGTCGAGCAGCTTCGGGAGGTGCCGCGAGAGCGACGAGCCGGAGAGCGAGGCCGCGTCCTGGCCGGCCCCGGCGCCGAGCGAGGCGCCCAGGAAGCCGACCTCGTCCGAGAGCCGCGTGGCGGTGCGGGTGCGGGTGCCGCCCTCGGTGAGCATGCTGGCGGTGAAGCTCGCCAGGCCCGGCAGGCGCGCCGGGTCGTTCACCGCGCCGGCGCGCACCACCAGGTTGAGCGCCACGATGGGCAGGCGCCGGTGCTCGACCAGCCGCACCCGCAGCCCGTTCGCGAGCGCGAAGTGGCGCTGCTGCGGGAGGTGCAGCTCGGGCGCGGCGCCGAGGGCCGGGAGCTGGCTGCGATCCGCGCCGGCGGGCGCGGCGGCGGCCTGCGGCGGCGCGGCGGGGGGCGCCGCGGGCGCGGGGGCCGGCCGCGAGCCGGCGCAGCCGAGGGCGGCGGCGAGGAGGACGGGGAGGAGGCGGAGGCTGCGCGTCATCGGGCGCTCCCGGCGGCGGCGCCGGCGGCGGCCGGCCTGGGGTGGACGGTGAGGACCACGCGCGCGTCCTTGCGCAGGAAGCGGCGGGCCGCCTCGGAGACGTCGGCGGGCGTCACGGCCCGGTAGCGGGCCAGGTCCTTCGCCAGGTACCCGGGGTCGCCGGTCCGCACGTAGTAGCCGGCCAGCGAGGCGGCGCGCCCGCCGAAGCCGCCCACCGGCTCGAGGCCGAACACCGCGCCGGCCTCGATCTTGTTCTTGGCGCGCTGCACCTCCTCGGCCGAGGGCGGCTCCCGCGCGATCCGCGCCAGCTCCTCGTCGATCTCGCGCTCCAGCCGCTCCAGCGGGATGCCGGGCTTCGGCGTCGCGACCACGAGGTACATGCTCGCGAGCGCCTGGCTCATCTGCCCGGCCGAGACGCCCTGCGCGATCTGCTCGTCCATCACCAGCCGCTTCACCAGGCGCGCGCTCTTCCCGTCGGAGAGCACGCTCGAGAGCACGTCCAGCGCCGCGTCGCCCGGCGCGAACACCCGCGGCGTCTGCCAGGCGAGGTAGAGGCGGGGGAGCTGCACCCGGTCGTCCATGGAGACGCGCTGCTCCGCCGTCAGCGGCTTCGGCGCCGGCGCCTGGTGCGCGGGCCGGGCCTTCCCCGGGATGGGCCCGAACCACTTCTCCACCAGCGCCCGCGTCCGCGCCGGGTCGATGTCGCCGGCGATGGCGAGCACGGCGTTCTCCGGCCCGTACCAGCGCTCGAAGAACTGCTTCACGTCGGCGAGCGTGGCGGCCTCGAGGTCCTCGTGCGTGCCGATGGTCTGCCAGTGGTAGGGGAACTGCGGGTCCCACAGGTTCGCGAGGAGCTTCTCGAACACGAGCCCGTACGGCTGCATCTCGTAGGACTGCCGCCGCTCGTTCCGCACCACGTCGCGCTGGTTGTCGAGCTTCTCCTGGGTGAGCGTGGGGAACATCCAGCCCATCCGGTCGGCCTCGATGAACAGCATCTGCTCGAGCGCGCCGGAGGGCACCTGCTCCCAGTACACGGTGCTGTCCGGGCTGGTGCCGCCGTTCGCCTCGCCGCCGGCCGCGTCCACCAGCCGGTCGGCCTCGCCCTTGGGCAGGTGGGCGCTGCCCTGGAACATGAGGTGCTCGAACAGGTGCGCGAAGCCGGTGCGGCCGGGCCGCTCGTCCTTCGAGCCGACGTCGTACTGAACGTGGACGCCGACGAGCGGGGCGGTGTGATCCTCGTGCAGGATCACGGTGAGGCCGTTCCCGAGGGTGAACATCGTGTACGGGATCTCCGGCGCGTCGCCGGGCGGCGGGGCGGCGGCCGCGGGCGCTGCGGTGAGGAGCGCTGCGACGAGGAGCGGGCTCGCGATCATGGCGCCTCGCGTTATATGCCGCGACCGGCCGCCCGTCACGGCCCGCCGGTGGTCAACCGGCCGGACATGCCCCCGCCCGCACGAGGCACGACGGGGCGGTCGTTGCGCCGGCGGCCGGCCGCGGTATCCTCGCCCCGGATGGCCCCCGAACCCTCCCCGCTCCGCATCCTGGTCGCCGAGGACGATCCCGCCGTGGCCCGGCTGTACACCGCCTACGCGCAGAGCCGCGGCCACACCGTCCTCGTCGCCCACGACGGCGCCGAGGCGTTCAGCGCGGCGGCCGACCAGGGGCCCGACCTCATCCTGCTCGACGTGGCCATGCCGAAGGTGGACGGCCGCGACGCGCTCCGCCGCCTGAAGGCCGACCCGCGGACCCAGGGCATCCCCGTCCTCGTGATCAGCGCGCACGGGTCCGACCAGAACCTCCGCGAGCTGATGCTCGGGCTCGGCGCCTGGGACGTGATGGAGAAGCCGGTGGATCTCCAGATCGCGTTCAACAAGGCCGAGCGGCTGGCGCGCCGCTGATCCACTGCGAACCCCCGCTCATCCCGAGCGTAGCCCGCCGCAGGCGGGCGGAGTCGAGGGACCGCCGCGGGCGCGCGAACTCGAGGGCCGCCCGCCGGCCTACCGCCCCGCCTCGATCCGCATGCCCTTCGGGATGATCACGATCCCGCTCTCGGTCACGTGGAAGTGCTTGCGGTCCTTCTCGTGGTCGAAGCCGATGGTGGTGTGCGCCGGGATGTCCACGTGCTTGTCGATGATGGCGCGGCGGATCCGGCAGTGCCGGCCGATGTTCACGTTCTCGAAGACGATCGACTCCTCCACCGTCGCGTAGCTGTTCACGCGGACCTTGGGCGACAGGATGGAGTGGTGCACGTGCGCGCCGGAGATGATGCAGCCCTCCGAGATCAGCGAGTCGGTGGCGCGCCCGATCCGGTTGTCGCGCTCGTTGTTGAACACGAACTTGGCCGGCGGGTAGTTGTACTGGACCGTGAAGATGGGCCACTCGTCGTTGTAGAGCGAGAAGACCGGGTCCACCGCCACGAGGTCCATGTTGGCCTGGAAGTAGGCGTCGATGGAGCCGACGTCGCGCCAGTAGCCGCGCTCGCGCTCCGTCTGCCCAGGCACCACGTTCCGCGCGAAGTCGTACACGTAGACGCGCTTGCGCTGGTACATCGAGGCGACGATCGACTTGCCGAAGTCGTGCGCGCTGGCGGGGTCGCCGGCGTCCCGGACGATCTCCTGCACCAGCGCCTCGGTGGTGAACAGGTAGTTGCCCATCGAGGCGAGGCAGCGGGTCGGGTCCCCGGGCATGGTCTTCGGGTCCGAGGTCGGCTTCTCCACGAAGCCGACCATCCGGCCTTCCGCGTCCACCTCGATGATGCCGAACTCGCTCGCCTCCCCCACCGGGATGGGCACCGCCGCCACCGTCAGGTCCGCCTTGCGGTCCTGGTGGAACGCCAGCATCTGCCGCGCGTCCATGCGGTAGACGTGGTCGGCGCCGAACACGAACGTGAAGTCGGGCTCCTCGTCGGTGATGATGTTGAGGTTCTGGTAGATGGCGTCGGCCGAGCCCTCGAACCACTTCGGGCCGACCCGCATCTGCGCCGGCACCAGCTCCACGTACTGGTTGAGCAGCGAGGTGAGCCGCCAGGCGCGCTGCACGTGCGTGTTGAGCGACTCCGACTTGTACTGGACCACCACCTTCATCTTGAGGATGCCGGAGTTCGCCATGTTCGACAGGACGAAGTCCACGATCCGGTAGCGGCCGCCGAACGGCACCGCCGGCTTGGCGCGATCGCGCGTGAGCGGGTCGAGGCGGCGCCCCTCTCCGCCGGCGAGGATCATCGCGAGCAGCTTCGCCATCGGTGACTCCGATCCAGGGTGGGGAACACCTCCGATGCTACGCACCGGCCCGGGGCAGGGCAAGGAAGCGGGCGCGCGGGCGGCGGCGCGATCCGGCCGGCGCTGCGCGCGCGCGCGCGCCTCGTCGGGGGGGACGCGCGGCGCGGCTCACGCCGGGCGGAGCGCCGGGCCGTGCGCCGCCTCGTGCGCGAGCAGCCAGCGCTTCACCTCCACGCCGCCGCCGTAGCCGCCCAGCCGCCCGCGGGCCTGCACCACGCGGTGGCACGGCACCAGGATCGCCACCGGGTTCTCGTGGTTCGCGCCGCCCACCGCCCGGGCCCCGCCGGCGGCGCCGAGCGCCTCCGCCACCTCGCCGTAGGTGCGGGTGTCGCCCCACGGGATGGCGAGGAGCGCCTCCCAGACCCGCTTCTGGAACGGGCTCCCCTGCAGGACGAGCGGCGGGAGCGAGGGCGGCCGGCCGGCGAAGTAGTCGTCGAGCGCCCGCGCCGCCGCGTCGAGGTGGCCGCGCGCGCGGGCCGACGGGCCGGGGTGCGACGGGCCGCGATCGCCGAAGGAGAGCCCGAACACGCCCTCGTCGCTCGCCTCGACCGTGAGGACCCCCACCGGCGAGCGGTAGCGCAGGCGCGCGCTCACGGCGCCCTCGCCCCGGCGTCCGCGCGGGCCGCGCCGTCGCCCGCGGCGGGCGCGGGCGCGCCGTGCCGGGCGAGCACCTGGGCGATCTCCAGGTTCACCCGGCGGAGCAGCTCCTGCTTGTCGCGGAACGGCAGGAACGCGCTCTTGAAGCCCTGCACCAGCACGGTGCAGAGGTCCTCCAGGGTGAAGCCCATCTCGCGGTGCGCCACCAGCAGCTCCTTCGTGACGGTGGTGTCGGTGATGAGGCGGTTGTCGGTGTTCACCGAGACCCGCAGGCCGAAGTCGAAGTAGAACTTGAGCGGGTGGCTCGCGAAGCCCTGCACCGAGCCGGTCTGCACGTTCGACGACGGGCACATCTCCAGCGGGATGCGGTGGTCGTTCAGGTAGTTGAGCAGGTCGCCGTTCTCGCGCAGCCGCACCCCGTGGCCGATGCGGTGCGCGCCGCACCAGTGCACCGCCTGCGCGATCGACTCCGGGCCGAACGCCTCGCCCGCGTGGATGGTCACGTTCACGTTGTTGTCGAGGATGAGCTGGACCGCGTCGCGGTGGCGGCGCGCCGGGTGACCCTCCTCCGCGCCGGCCAGGTCGAAGCCCACCACGCCCTTGCCCTTGTACGCGACCGCCAGCTCGGCGAGGCGCACCGAGGTGGTGGGATCGATGTGGCGGATCCCGCAGATGATCACGTTCGACTCGATCCCGGTCTCGCGCCGCGCCGCCCGGAGCCCGGCCAGCACCGCGTCCACGATGGTGGTGGGCTTCAGGCCCTTCCTGGTGTGCAGCACCGGCGAGTAGCGGACCTCGAGGTAGCGGACGTTCTCGGCGGCCGCGTCGAGCGCGAGCTCGTACGCGGTCCGGTACAGCGCCTCCTCGGTCTGGAGCACCGCCAGCGTGACGTCGAACGCGGTGAGGTAGTCCTCCAGCGAGGCGCACACCTCGCCCATGTGGATGGCCTTCGCCAGCCCCTCGGGCGTATCGGCGGGGAGCCGCACCCCCTGCTGCTCGGCGAGCGCGAGCACGGTCGCGAGCCGGACCGAGCCGTCGAGGTGGCAGTGCAGGTCGGTCTTGGGGAGGTCGCGGACCAGCGCCTCCGTCACCTGCGGGAGCGTCGTCGGGGCGGCCTGGGCCATGCCCGGATCATACGCCGCCTCCGCCCCGTGCGGAGGGACGGGTGGGGGCCGCCGCCCGGCGAGGTGTGCCGGCGCCCGGGCGAAGGGGGCAGCGCGCTAGAAGGCTCTCCGGAGGAAGCGCGCCAGGACGCGCTTGTCGCCCACCGAGGCGAACCGGACGGTGGCCTTCGCGTCGGCGCCGCCCGCCTCGCAGGCGAGCACCACGCCCTCGCCGAGCGACGCGTGCGCCACCCGCTCGCCGCGCGAGAAGGCGGCCGCGCCGGCGTCGCCGCGCTGGTCGAACGAGTAGTCCACCGTGGGCTCGCCGCGCGGGGCCGCCGGGCGCGCGCGGGGCGCGGACGCCGGCGCCCGGGGCAGGTCGTCGCCGTCGAGCTCGATGTGCGGCTCGCCCTCGAGCGCGCCGGGCAGGCGCCGGATGGTGGGCGGGCGCGCCACCGCGGCCGCCTGGGCGGCCTCGCGCGCGCGCACCTCGCGCGCCACCGCGTCGCCGAACAGCTCCGGCGGCAGGTCGCGCAGGAAGCGCGAGGGCTCCATGTTCCGGTAGGAGGGGCCGCTCTCGCCGTAGCCGATGCGACGGCGCGCCAGCGAGAGCGTCAGCCGCCGCTTCGCGCGGGTCATGCCCACGTAGCAGAGGCGCCGCTCCTCGTCGAGCGACTCGTCCCGCTCCGACGCGGTCTGGTCGGCCCAGGGCCGCTCGTACGGCAGCGTCCCGTCCTCCATCCCGGCCAGGAACACCGCCTCGAACTCGAGCCCCTTCGCCGCGTGCAGCGTCATGAGCGCGACCCGCCCCTCGGGCGTGGCGGCGTCGGCCTCGCCGAGCAGCGCGATCTGCTCGAGGAAGCGCGCCAGCGGCGGCGGGCGCACCTCGTCCGGATCGCCGGGCGGCGGCTCGCCGGCGATGGACTCGTCGAACTCGCGCGCGGCGGCCACCAGCTCGGCCAGGTTCTCGGCGCGCTCCACCGCCTCGTCGGTGTGCTCCTCCTCGAGGCGCGAGAGCATGCCGGAGCGCTTCAGCACCTCCTGCACCGCCACCCCGGCGTCGAGCGCCGGCACGTCCGCGGCGAGCCCCGTCACGAGGTCGTGGAACTCGGCCAGCGCGCGGCGCGCCGCCGGCTTCAGCTCGGCCACCGCGTCGCGCTCCGCCACCGCCTCGACCAGCGGCACGCCCCGGGCCGCGGCGTGGGCCCGCAGCCGCTCCACCGTCTTCTCGCCGATGCCGCGCGGCGGGCGGTTCACCACCCGCTCGAGATCGAGGTCGGACGCGGGCGAGAGCGCGAGGCGCAGGTACGCGGCCGCGTCCCGCACCTCGGCGCGCTCGTAGAAGCTCGTGCCGCGGACGATGACGTAGGGGATGCGCGCCGCGCGCATGGCCGCCTCGAGCGGCCGCGACTGGGCGTTCGTCCGGTACAGCACCGCGATCTCGTCGCCGGAGGTGCCGCGGCCGCGCTCGGCCGCGACCGCCCGCGCGATCCGCTCGGCCTCGGCGCCCTCGTCCTCGCCGACGAGCAGCGCCAGCGGCGCGCCCGCCCCGGACTCGGTCCACAGCCGCTTCTCGCGCCGCCGCCGGGCCCGCGAGATCACCGCGTGCGCCGCGTCGAGGATGGTGCGGGTGGAGCGGTAGTTCTGCTCCAGCTTCACCACCTTCGCGCCGGGGAAGTCGCCGTCGAAGCCGAGGATGTTGGAGACGTCGGCGCCGCGCCAGCGGTAGATGGCCTGGTCGTCGTCGCCCACCACGCAGACGTTGCGGCGCGGGCCGGTGAGGAGCTGCAGGAGCCGGTACTGGACCGGGTTCGTGTCCTGGAACTCGTCCACCAGCAGGTAGCGGAAGCGCCCCGCCCAGCGGGCGCGCAGCGCCGCGTCCTCCTCCAGCAGCCGCACCGGCCGGAGCAGCAGGTCGCCGAAGTCCACCGCGCCGGCGCGCGAGAGCGCCTGCTCGTAGCGGTGGTAGACCTCCTTCGAGCGCGCCGCGTCCGGATCGAGGCCGGCGACCTTCACCTCGGCGGCGCGGAGCGCCTGGTTCTTCCAGCGGTCGATCTGCGAGAGGACCCGGCGCGGGGTGAGCCCCTCGGCCTCGTCCAGGCCCACCTCCGCCAGGATCCGCTTCACCAGCCGGAGCTGGTCGTCGTCGTCGTAGATCGCGAACGAGGGCGGCAGGCCGGCCCGCGCCGCCTCGCGGCGCAGGAAGCGGGCTCCGAACGCGTGGAAGGTCTGCACCCACAGCTCGCGCGCCAGCGGGCCGAGCAGGCGCTCGAGCCGCTCGCGCATCTCGCCCGCGGCCTTGTTGGTGAAGGTGACCGCGAGCACGTGCCACGGCACCACCCCGCGGTCGCGCACCAGCCGCGCGATGCGGTGCACGATGACGCGGGTCTTGCCGCTGCCCGCGCCGGCCAGCACCAGCAGCGGGCCGTCGTCGTGCAGCACCGCCTCGCGCTGGGCGTCGTTGAGATCCTGGAGGAGGTCCTCGGCCACGGGGGCCGGAAGATAGCCCAACGCGGCGGTGCCCGCAGGGGCCTTCGCGCCCCTCGCGGCGAAGCCGCCCGCGGGGACCTCGCGCGAGCCCGCGCACGCGGGCGCGCGAGGTCACGGGCCCCGCGCAGCAGGGTGGGGCCCCGCGGAGCTCCGCTCCGTGGGGCGGGGCGCAGCCCCGTTCAAATGCCCACCGGCACCGGCGCCGGGACCGGGGCGGGCTCGAGCGGCGCGCCCGGCGCGTGCCGGCGGCGCAGGGCGGGCGGGGCGGCCGGCGCCTTCCCCGGATAGCGGTAGTCGTACTCGACGCGGTCCACGTGCTCGAGCGCGGGCGCGCCGTCCTCGGCGCTCGCGAGCCGCACCGCGCGCGTCCAGGCCACCCGCCGCGGCACGAGGGTCGCCGGATCGGTCACCAGCACCAGCGTGCTCTCGGCCTGCAGCTCGCCGCCGTCGCGGCCGTGGGCGGCCGGCACCGGCACCGGCGCCTCGGCGCCCTCGGCGAGCCGGGCCCGGAGCGCGGCCGCGTGGCGCGCCAGCGCCGCGGGCTCGGGGGTGGCGTGGAGCACGATCTCGACGCAGCGCGCGGCGCGCTCCGCGGCGGCGCAGGGCACGCGCCGCCGCACCGCGAACTCGACCGACGCCGGGCCGCGGACGCCGGGGAGGAGCGGCAGCTCCGACTCCGACGGCATCACGTACTCCTGCCCCAGCACCAGGTCGGCGTCGATCCAGAACCCCACCGACAGGTTCCAGAGCTCCTCCGCCTCGCCCCGGGCGCCGGCCTCCGCGCGCGCCACCGCGCGCTCCGCCTGCGCGCCCTGCACCCCCGCGCCGTCCACCAGGCTGCGCAGCGCCGGGCGCAGCGCCTCGGCGCCCTCCAGCGCGGCGAACGCGCCGTCCGGCCCGATGCGCTGCACCAGCTGCTCGGAGGCGTGCAGCGCCTGCCGCGCCACCGCCGGCGCCCAGGGGAGGTCGCCCTCCCAGGTGGTGCCGCGGGTGGAGATGGCCAGCCCGGCCTCGCCCGCGCCCGCGGCCGCGGCGCGCTGCCGGTAACGCGCGGTGAAGACCGAGGGCGGCGCGCCGGTGCGGACCCGGGTCCGGCGGCAGGTCACCTGCGCGTCGAGCGGCGCCGGCCAGGCGAAGCGCAGGCGCACGACCTCCGGGCCGGGCGCCCGCGGCGCGGCGTCTTCCGGCGGGGACGCCTCCGGGGACGGCGCCGGCGCGGCGCCGCCCGCGGGCCCGTCGGCCTGCGCCGGCAGGGCGGCGAGCGCGAGCGCGAGCGGGAGCGCGAGGATGCGGCGTGCGGCGGCCACGGGGCGGGCAGGCTACCACGGTCGCCCGGGGGCCGCAGCCCGGAGGGCCGGCGCGCGCGCGCTGCGTCCGGGCGCGACCGGCGGTACATTGGGCCCGTGGCGGCGCCGGTGCGGATCGTGCCCCTGGGCGGGCTCGGGGAGATCGGGATGAACTGCATGGCCGTCGAGTGCGACGGCCGGATCGCCGTGGTGGACTGCGGCGTGCTCTTCCCGAACGAGAACCTGGGCGTGGACCTGATCGCGCCGGACCTCTCCTGGCTGCGCGAGCGGCGCGAGCAGGTGGGCGCGGTGTTCCTCACGCACGGCCACGAGGATCACCTGGGCGCCCTGCCGTTCCTGCTCCGCGAGATCCCGGTGCCGGTCTACGGCACGCGCTTCACGCTCGCCTTGCTCCGGCCGCGGCTGGAGGAGGCCGGCGTGCGCGCCGACCTGCGCGAGGTCCGCCCCGGCGACGTGCGGCCCGCCGGCGAGGCCTCGCCCATCGCGGCCGAGTTCCTGGCGGTCACGCACTCCATCCCCGACGCCTGCGGCCTGGCGCTCTCGACGCCCCAGGGCACGCTGCTCCACTCCGGCGACTTCAAGATCGACCCGGCGCCGGTGCGCGGCCCCGGCATGGACCTCGACCGCATCGAGGCGCTCGGCCGCAAGGGCGTGCGGCTCCTGCTCTCCGACTCCACCAACGCGGAGCGCGAGGGCACCTCGCTGTCCGAGTCGGAGGTGGGCCCCGCGCTGGAGCAGGCGTTCGAGCGGGCGCGCGGCCGGGTGTTCGTGGCCTGCTTCGCCTCCAACGTCCACCGCCTGCAGCAGATCGTGGACGCGGCGCGCGCCTTCGGCCGGCGGGTCGCGTTCCTGGGCCGCTCGATGGAGGCGAACGCGCGGCTCGCGCAGGAGCTCGGGTACCTCGAGCTCCCGGCCTGGATGCCGGTGTCGCCGGAGGAGGCGCGGACGCTCCCGCCGCGCGAGCTGTGCGTCCTCACCACCGGCACGCAGGGCGAGCCCCGCAGCGCGCTCGCGCGCCTCGCCCGCGGCGAGCACCCCGACCTCGCCGTCGCGCCGGGCGACCTGGTGGTGCTCTCCTCGCGCTTCATCCCGGGCAACGAGATCGCCATCGGCCAGGTGGTGAACGAGCTCTGCCGGCGCGGCGCCGAGGTCGCCTACGAGGGCCTCGCCCCGCTCCACGTCTCCGGCCACGCGCAGGCGGACGAGCAGCGCCGCCTCATCCGGCTCGCCCGCCCGGCCCACTTCGTGCCCATCCACGGCGAGTACCGGCACCTGTCGCGGCACGCCGCCCACGCCGCCGCCGAGGGCGTGGCCGGGCGCGACGTGCTGGTGGACGGGCAGGTGCTGGAGCTCGCCGACGCGGGCGTGCGCGTGCTGGAGGCGCCGGTGGCGACCGGGCGCGTGTACACGGATCGCGACGCGCTGCTCGGCGCGGACATGGGCGCGCTGGTGGTGCGCGACCGGCGCCTGCTCGCCGAGACCGGCCTGTGCATCGCGGTGCTGGCCATCGAGCGGACCACCGGCGCGGTGGTGCGCGGCCCGGAGCTGTTCGCCCGCGGCGTGGCCGGGTTCGAGGGGGCCGAGGAGGAGCTGCGCGGGGAGGTGCTGGCCGCCCTCGCCGAGCTGTCGCCGCAGGCGCGCACCGATCCCGCCGAGGTGCAGGAGGCGGTGCGCCTCGCGGTGCGCCGCTTCTTCCGCCGGACCACCGGCAAGAAGCCCCCCGTGCTACCGGTGGTCCTGGAGCTGTGAACCGGGCGGCCGCCGCGCCGCCCCGAGCCTGGAGGAGCCAGCCGTGCCGAGCTTCGACGTGGTGTCCGAGGTGGACCTCATGGAGGTCGAGAACGCGTTCAACCAGGCGCGCAAGGAGATCGCGCAGCGCTTCGACTTCAAGGGCACGCACACCGAGCTGGAGCGCGACAAGGAGCAGAACGTGCTCATCCGGGCCGGCTCGGAGGGCCGGGCCGAGGCGGCGCTGCAGGTGCTCATGGAGAAGCTGGCGAAGCGCGGCGTGGCGCTCGAGTCGCTCGACCCGCAGAAGCTCGAGCCGGCCTCCGGCGGCCACGTGCGCCAGCTGGTGAAGCTGAAGCGCGGGCTGAAGGTGGAGGACGCCCGCAAGATCGTGGCGAAGGTGAAGGAGAGCGGGATCAAGGTGCAGGCGGCCATCCAGGGCGAGGCGGTGCGGGTGACCGGCAAGAAGCGCGACGACCTGCAGGCCGCCATCCACGCCATCCGCGCGGCCGGGTTCCCCATCCCGCTGCAGTTCCAGAACTTCCGGGAGTAGCAGCGCCGCGCGCCTCCCTCCCCCGCCCTGGGGAGGGGGCTGGATTGCCCCGGGCCCCCCGGTCTGTTAGATCGCGCGTCCCCATGGCCACCCGCGTCTACATGCACACCCTCGGCTGCCCGAAGAACCGGGTGGACAGCGAGGTGATGCTCGGCACGCTCGCCGAGGCCGGCTACCGGCTGGTGCAGGACCCGGCGAAGGCCGAGGTCATCGTCGTCAACACCTGCGGCTTCATCGAGAGCGCGAAGGAGGAGTCGGTCGAGGCGATCGTCGAGCTCGCCGACCAGAAGCGCGAGGGGCGGTGCCGCAAGCTGGTGGTGACCGGGTGCCTGGTGCAGCGGCACGCCGAGGAGCTGGCCCGCGAGCTGCCCGAGGTGGACCACTTCCTCGGCACCGGCGCCTACCAGGACGTGGCGCGGATCGTCTCCGACGCGCAGGCGAAGCGGCTGGTGGTCCCCGACCCCGACTTCGTCCACTCCGCCGCGACGCCGCGGGTGAACTCGCTCCCCTCGCACACCGCGTACCTCAAGATCGCCGAGGGCTGCGACAACGCCTGCGCGTTCTGCATCATCCCGAAGCTGCGCGGCGGGCAGCGCTCGCGGCCCATCGACGACCTGGTGGCCGAGGCGGCGGCGCTCGCGGCGCAGGGGACGGTGGAGCTGTCGCTCGTCGCGCAGGACCTCACCGCGTACGGGCAGGACCTGCCCGGCAAGGTGCGCCTGCACCACCTGCTCCCCGAGCTCGCCAAGGTGGACGGCCTCCGCTGGATCCGCCTCCACTACGCCTACCCGCGCGACGTGCCCGACGCGCTGGTGGCCGCGATGGCCGACGAGCCCAAGATCGTGAAGTACCTGGACATGCCGCTCCAGCACAGCTCGGACCGGCTGCTCCGGGCCATGAAGCGCGGGCGCGACTCGGTGTTCCTGCGCGACCTGCTGGCGCGCCTGCGGGCCCGGATCCCCGGCCTCGCGCTGCGCACCGCGCTCATCGTCGGCCTGCCCGGCGAGACCGAGGCGGACTTCGAGGACCTGCTCCGCTTCGTGGAGGAGCAGCGGTTCGAGCGGCTCGGCGTGTTCGAGTACTCGCCCGAGGAGGGCACGCCCGCCGCGGAGATGGCGGACCAGGTGCCCGACGCGCTGAAGCGCGAGCGCCGCGACCGGATCATGGCCGTGCAGCAGGGCATCTCGCGGGCGCACCAGCAGGCCATGATCGGCCGCCGCCTCGAGGTGCTGGTGGAGGGCCGCGCCGAGGAGACCGAGCACCTGCTCGCCGGCCGCCACGCGCAGCAGGCCCCGGAGATCGACGGCCTCACGTACGTCAACGACGGCGTCGCCTACCCCGGCGAGATCGTGACCGTGGAGATCACCGACGCCGCCGAGTACGACCTCGTCGGCCGCGTGGTGGCCCGCGATCCCTCGCGCGCCGCCCGCCCGCTGCCCGCCGCCCCGCGCCCGCCGCCGCCTCGGCGCAAGGGCGGCCTCAACGTGCTCGGCTAGCCGGCGCCCGCGTCACCCCTCACCCCCGCCCCGCCACCCGTCGTCGAGCAGGTCCTCCGCCCGCACGTGGTCCGCGAGCTGCCGGTCGGTCAGCAGCACGTGCTGCCGCAGCCACTCGCAGAGGATCCCGGCCAGCTTCACCGCGTGGTGCGACTCCGGGCCCTCGGCGGCGATGCGCGCGGCGAGCTCCTCCACCTGCGCGCGGAAGTGCGCGTGCTCGGCCGCGTGGAACGCGCGCCCGGGGTACCGGCTGCGCGCCATGAGCCGCGCCTCCGCGGCGAAGTGGACGTCCACGTACGCGCGGAGGAACGCGACCACCTCGGCGAGCTCCTCTCGGCCGCGGCGCTCGCCCATGGCCGTGACGAGCCCGTTCACCCTGCGGAACAGCTCCTGGTGCTGTGCGTCGATGTCGTCGATGCCGACCGCGAGCCGCGCGGTCCATTCCATGCCCATGTGCGGAGACCCCTCGGCCGCACCCCGTGCAAGCCTCCGGCCCATTTCACGGTTCGTCCGCGCGGCTCCCGCACCGCCGCGAAATCCCTCGATCGCGCCCGGGCGCCGCGGGCGCGGCCCGCGCAAGACGTGCCGGAAGGCGCGACCTCCGGGTCACGCCGTGCGTCGCGGGTGACTCGCCCGGCCGGGGGAGCCGACGATGGCGGGCGCGCCCGGCGGAGGCGGGCGGGCCGCCGCGGGCGAGGACCGCTAGTGCTCCCCGTACCGCTTCTCCCCCGCCTCGATGCGGACCGGCAGGACGTTCTCCGGCGTGGGGAGCGGGCAGGTGGCGAAGGCGGAGAACGCGCAGGGCGGGTTCACGGCGCGGTTGAAGTCGAGCACCACCTTGCCGTCGCGCGGCGCCTCGGCGGACAGGAAGCGTCCGGCCCCGTAGGTCGCGTCGCGGGCGGTCGCGTCCTTGAACACGAAGAACAGCCCGCCGTCCTCCTCCACCGTCGGCTCGAGCGCGACCTCCCGGCCGTCCACGGTGAAGCGGGCGCGCCCGGGCGCCAGCTCGCGGGTGGCGACGCCGATGACGCTCGGCACCTCCACCTCGCGCGGCGCCGGGTACGCCTCCCACCGCGCCTCGATCCGCCAGCGCGGATCCGGCGGGTAGGCGTCGATGCCCCGGAACCCGGTGCGCGCCGGCGCCGCCGCGTCCCACACCCGCACGGCGAACCGGCCCGAGCGCTCGATCACGGCCAGCGTCACCGAGGCCCCGAGCTGGACCCGGTCCGGCTCGCCGGCGCTGTCCGGCGCCAGCGCCCGCCGCTCCAGCGGCGCGCCGCCGAGCACGTACCCGTCGGACCGGGCGGCGGCGAGCGTCACCCGGCCGCCCTCGAGCGTGAACGTGCCCGGCAGGCCGGGGATGCGGTTCTCGCCCGGCTCGAGCCAGTGCAGGCCGGTGAGCGCGAGCCAGCCGGTGGGCATCCGCAGCCGCTCCTCGCGGCGGTCGTGCCACCCCTTCCACTCCGCCGCGAACGCCGGGTCGGCGGGCGGGCGGCTCTTGCACGCCGCGAGCACGAGCGTGAGGAGGACGAAGGAGAGCGGCGCGAGGTTCCCGGGCATGGCCGGGTGTTAGCCCGGCCGGCGCTCCGGCGCCACCGCGGCCGCGCGCGGCGCCGCCTCCCCGCCGGTCCGGGCCGGGGCGAGCCGCGCCTCGAAGCTGACGGTCCAGCCCGGCGTGTCCACCAGCGCCACCCCGCCGCCGTGCGCCTCCGCCACCAGCCGGCACAGGTACAGCCCCAGCCCGGCGCTGGTCCACTCGCGCGCCTCGCCGGGCGCGAACTTCTCGAACAGGTGGGCGCGGATGGCGGGTGGCACCGGCGGCCCGGAGTTCCGGACCGCGAGCCGCACCCCCTCCCCGTCCGCCTCGCCCGCGAGCTCGATCCGGTCGCCGGTCCGGCAGTGGCGGAGCGCGTTCGCGACCAGGTTCTCGAGCAGCCGGCGCGACAGGTCGCGGTCGAGGCGGACCACCAGGTCGTCCCCGCCGCGCACCGAGATGGTCACGCCGCGCTCCCGCGCGTGCGCCGCGCAGCTCCGCGCCACCGCCTGCAGGAGGTCCTCGATCGCCACCGGATCCGCGGCGAGGCGGGCCGGCCCGGTCTCCAGGCGCGAGATGGCGAGCAGGTCGCCGATCATCTCGGCGAGCCGCTGGCCCTCGCCCTCCGCCTGCGCCAGGTCCTCGCGCACCTGCGCCGCGTCCGGCTGCCCGCGCAGCTCGACCTCGGCGAGGCGCAGGTACTGGAGCAGCGCGGCGAGCGGGTTCTTGAGGTCGTGCACCATCAGGCGCACGAGATCGCGGGCCTGGCGGTGCGCGGTGATCACCTCGTCGCGCTGCGCCAGCGCCTCGGCGTTCGCGCGCGCCAGCGCCTCGCCGTGGGCCCGGCACAGCGAGGCGGTGTAGCTCTCGGCCGCGAGCCGGGCCCCGAGCGCCGTCGCGCGCAGCGTGTTCCGGATGGCGACGATCGCGGCCGCGGAGAGGATGAGGCCGACCAGCAGCACCAGCCGCCAGGACACGCCGGAGTGCGCCGCGAGCGCCATCTGGTTCGCGATCGCGATCACCGAGAGCGCCGCGGCCGGCGCCGGCGGCAGGGCCACCGCCGCGAACAGGATGACCATCAGCATCATGCCGTTGCCGGCGCCGGCCGCGATGGCGAGCGCGAGATCGCCGCCCGCCAGCGCGACCACCCGCCAGCTGCCCACCGCCACGAACGCGAGATCGACGGCCGCCGCGGCGAGCGCCACCGCCTCCCAGCGCCACCGGCGCCGCAGCAGGACCAGGACGCCCACCGCGACCGCCAGGTACGCGGCGCTCACGCGGAGCGCGGCGGCGTGCCACGCGGCCGTGCCGTGCCAGCCCGGGAGGTAGACGAGCAGGATGGCGGCGCGGAGCGCCACGCGCATCCAGGCCACCGCCTCGGCGCTGCGCCTCCGCGCCTCGCGCACCGCGTCGGCCACCGCCGCGCGGAGCGCCGCGTCCGCCACATCGAGCATCCGGAACCCCCGCCCGCCATCATAACGGGGTGCGGGTTTGCTCGGGGTGCGTCACCCGGCGCGGCGGTCCGCCGCCTCGCGCGGGCGGCGGCCGGTCACCGGCGCCGGCCGCCGAACATCGACCCGAGGATGCCGCGCATGATCTCGCGGCCGAGCTGCGTCCCGGCCGCGCGCATCGCGCTCTGCGCCATCTTGCCCAGGGCCGAGGCGGCCTCCGAGCCGACGGTGCGCGGCGCGGCGGCGGGGCGGCCGGCGGGGGAGGGCGGCCCGGCCGTCACCGCCTCGGCGCGGCGCTGGAGGCGCTCGTAGGCCGACTCGCGATCCACCGGCGCGTCGTAGCGCCCGCGGAGCGGCGAGGACGCCATCACCTGCGCGCGCTCCTCCGCGGTGAGCGGGGCGAGGCGCGACCGCGGCGGCAGCACCCAGGCTCGCTCCACCGGGTGCGGCGTTCCCTTCTCGTCGAGGAACGAGACCAGCGCCTCGCCCACGCCGAGCTCGGTGATGGCGCGCTCCACGTCCACCCCCGGGTTGGCCCGGAACGTCTCGGCGGCGGCGCGCACCGCCTTCTGGTCGCGCGGGGTGAAGGCGCGCAGCGCGTGCTGCACCCGGTTGCCGAGCTGGCCCAGCACCGCGTCCGGCACGTCGAGCGGGTTCTGGGTGACGAAGTAGACGCCCACGCCCTTCGAGCGGACGAGCCGCACCACCTGCTCGACCTTCTGCCGCAGCTCGTCCGGCGCGTCGTCGAACAGCAGGTGCGCCTCGTCGAAGAAGAACACCAGGCGCGGCTTCTCCGGGTCGCCCACCTCCGGGAGCTGCTCGAACAGCTCCGAGAGCAGCCACAGGAGCAGCGTGGCGTAGAGCGTGGGCGCGCGGATCAGCTTCTCGGCGTGCAGGATGGTCACCTGGCCGCGGCCGGAGAGGTCGGTGCGGAGCAGGTCCTCGAGCGCCAGCGCCGGCTCGCCGAAGAGCCGGTCGCCGCCCTGCGACTCGAGCGCGAGCAGCGCGCGCTGGATGGCGCCGACGCTGGTGGGCGACACGTTCCCGTAGCGCGCGCGGAGCGCCGCGGCGTTCTCCGAGACGTGCTCCAGCATGGCGCGCAGGTCCTTCAGGTCGAGCAGCAGCAGCCCGCCCTCGTCCGCCACGCGGAACGCCACGTTCAGCACGCCCGCCTGGACGTCGTTCAGGCCGAGCACGCGCGCCAGCAGGAGCGGCCCCATCTCCGAGATGGTGGTGCGGAGCGGGTGGCCGGCCTCGCCGTACACGTCGAGGAACGCGACCGGGCAGGCCTCCAGGGCGAGCGCGACGCCGAGCTGCTCGGCACGCTCGACGAGCTTCGGGGCCTCGCCGCCCGGGCGCGCCAGGCCGGAGAGGTCGCCCTTCACGTCGGCCAGGAACACCGGGACGCCGAGCCGGCTGAAGCCCTCGGCGAGCACGCGGAGCGTGACGGTCTTGCCGGTGCCGGTGGCGCCGGCCACCAGGCCGTGGCGGTTCGCCAGCCGGGGCAGCAGGGCGAGGTCGGTGAAGGCGCCGCCCGCGCGGGGGGCCTTCGCGACGAGGATGGGGTCGGGCATGGGCGCCAGGATACGACTACTGCGCCTTCGGCGCCGCGATCCGGCGGACGTCCCGGGGGAGCTTCACCTCGAACGCGGCGTCGGGCAGGCCCACGTTCCGCCGCACGTCCTCGAAGCGGATCTCGTTCGCGTTCCCGGCCCCGTCCACCACGCGGGTGGCGGTCACCTGCCCGTCCGCCGCCACCGTGAGCGCGATGGACTCGACCCGTGGGTCGGCCTCCTTCGGCCGGAGCAGCAGCGCGCCGGCGCCGTCCAGCGAGACGTCGAACTCGCGCAGGAGGTCGCCCTTGCCGAGCAGGAACGTCACCGCCGCGCTCATGGCCGAGCTGTCGAACGCCTCGTCCACGTAGGCCTGGTTCTCCTCCGGCTCGTACTGCACCAGGCGCGAGCCCTTCACCGCCACCGTCTTCGGGGCCGGCTTCTCGTAGTCCCAGCGCATCATCCCGGGCTTCTTCACGCGCAGCGTCCCGGAGGACGTCTGGCGCCGGCCGAAGCCGGCATAGACGTAGGTCTGGCGGAAGCGCGCCTCGAGGTCGCGGGTCCGCTCGTAGAACGCCTGCACCTTCCGCGCGAGCGCGCGGGGATCCTCGAGCGTGCGCGCCGCCGCGGCGCGGCCGGCCTCCGCGGGGGCGGGGGGCGTGACCGGGGCGGACGCGGCGAGGGTGAGCGCGAGGGGCAGGGCGAGGGCGAGGCTCGGGGTCATGGCGGTCTAGATAGCAGACGGCCCGCCGCGCCGGCGCATTCAGCCGTCCGGCGGTCCTTGACGGCGGGGGACGCTCGGGTGATCCTCCCGCCCTCCGAATGCGCCGCCTGCTCCTCGTCCCGCTCGCCCTGACGTTCGCCCTCGCCGGCTGCTCCGGTCCCTGCCAGGACCTGGGCGATCGGCTCTGCAAGTGCGTGGGCGTCGGCACCACGCGCGACGCCTGCGAGCGGAGCGTGAAGGAGCAGCTCCAGAACCACAACCCGTCGAAGGACGTCGAGCACCTCTGCGACCAGCGGCTGAAGACCTGCCGCGCGCCGGACGGGGCGCAGTTCTGCGAGTGGATCAACACGGCCTGCGGCAAGGCCTCCTGCGGCCTGTCCTCGGACGAGCCGGCCACGGCGTGCGAGCCCGCCGCGGCGGCCGCGCTCGACGGCGAGCCGGTCCAGTCCGAGCCCTGATCCTGGGACGGACCGGAGGTCCGTCCGAAGTCGAAGGGCTCACACCGGCACGCCGAGCGGCATCGGCACCCCGTCGTCGAGCCGGATCGCCTCGTCGCCGAAGCGCCCGGCGATCCGCGTGCCGCAGGCCGCGCAGGCGCCGCCCCGCATCCGCACCGCCGTCACCGCGAACCAGTCGCGCTCGATCACCTTCGCGCCGCAGCCCGGGCAGTAGGTGGTGTCGCCCTCCGGGTCGTGGACGTTGCCGGTGTAGACGTGGCGGAGCCCCTCGGCGCGGGCGATCTCGCGGGCCCGCGTCAGCGTGGCCGGCGGCGTGCGCGGCCGGTCGATGAGCTTGTAGGCCGGGTGGAACGCGCTGAAGTGGAGCGGCACCTCCCGGCCCATGTGATCGCGGATCCAGCCCGCCAGCTCGTGCAGCTCGGCGTCGCCGTCGTTCAGGCCCGGGATGAGGAGCGTCGTCACCTCGGTCCACACGCTCGTCTCGCGCGCCAGCCACTCCAGCGTCTCGAGCACCGGGGCGAGGTGCGCGAACGTCTGGCGCCGGTAGAACTCCTCGGTGAACGCCTTCAGGTCCACGTTGGCCGCGTCGGCGCGCGAGAACAGGTCGCGCCGCGCCTCCGGCGAGACGTAGCCGTTCGTCACGAGCACCGTGAACAGGCCCGCCGCGTGCGCCGCGTCGGCCACGTCGATGGCGTACTCCGCCCAGATGATGGGGTCGTTGTAGGTGAACGCGATGCCGGGGCAGCCGGCCTCCCTCGCCAGCGCCACGACGCGGTCCGGCGTCCAGTCCACCTCCGAGCGCAGCTCGTCGAGGCGCGCCTTGGAGATGTCCCAGTTCTGGCAGAAGCGGCAGCCGAGGTTGCACCCGGCCGTGCCGAACGAGAGCACCCGCGCGCCGGGGTGGAAGTGCGCGAGCGGCTTCTTCTCGATGGGATCGACCGCGAACCCGGTCGATCGGCCCCAGGCGGAGGTGACGAGCCTCCCGCGCTCGTTCCGCCGCACGAAGCAGAACCCCGCCTGTCCTTCCCCGATCCGGCAGTCGCGCGGACACAGCGTGCAGCGGACCTTTCCGCCGGCCGCGGGCTCCCAGTAACGCGCCTCGTGGATCATGGCCCGATCCTAGCGCCGCGGCCGCGGGGCGCGACCGGGGGGCGGGCGGGGCCCCTCCCGCCGGTGCGGCCAGCCTGCAGGCGGGCTCGATCGCGCAGGGCCGGGGTGTTATCTCTCTAACTTCGCGGACGCCTCTCCAGCCCTCCGCCCCGCCCCTTCCGAACGGACGACCACCGTGACCTTCCGCGAAGCCCTCGAACGCCGCCCGCTCGTGTTCGACGGCGCAATGGGCACCCAGATCCAGCGCCACCAGCTCACCGCCGCGGAGTTCGGCGGGAAGGAGGGCGCGAACGACCTGCTCACGCTCACCCGCCCGGACCTCATCGAGGAGATCCACGCGCGCTACTTCGCGGTGGGCTGCGACGTGGTGGAGACGAACACGTTCGGCTCCTCGCGGCTGAAGCTCGACGAGTACGGCCTCGGCCACCGCACCTACGAGGTGAACTGCCGGGCGGCCATCCTGGCCCGCCGCGCCGCCGAGCGCTTCTCGACCCCGGACCACCCGCGCTTCGTGGCCGGCTCCATCGGCCCCACCGGCATGCTGCCGTCGTCCTCCGACCCGGCGCTCGGCAACATCACCTCCGACGCGCTGGAGCGGATCTTCTTCGAGCAGGCGAAGGGGCTGGTGGAGGGCGGGGTGGACGCCCTCATCATCGAGACGCAGCAGGACATGCTGGAGCTCCGCGCCGCGGTGCTGGCCTGCGACGCGGTCCGGCGCGAGGCGCTGCGCGACGTGTTCGTCATCGCCCAGCCGACGCTCATCGACGCGAACGGGCGCATGCTGCTCGGCACCGACGTCGGCAGCGCGGTCGCCACGCTGGAGCGGCTGCCGGTGGACGCGGTCGGCCTCAACTGCTCCACCGGGCCGGACGAGATGCGCGCCTCGGTGAAGGCGCTCGCCGAGCGGTGCTCGCACTGGGTCTCGGTGCTGCCGAACGCCGGCATGCCGGAGAACGAGGACGGGCGGGCGGTCTACAAGCTGTCCCCGGACGACCTCGCCCGCGCGCTCGCCGGCTTCGTGGCCGAGTACGGGGTGGACATCGTGGGCGGCTGCTGCGGCACCACCCCCGAGCACCTGCGCAAGGTGGTCGAGGCGCTGCGCGGCCTGTCCGCGCCGCGGCGCCGCCGCCCCGCGCCCGCCGCCGAGCTGTCGTCCGCCATGAAGGCGGTCCCGCTCGCCATGGAGCCGCGCCCGCTGGTGGTGGGCGAGCGGCTGAACAGCCAGGGCTCGCGCAAGGTGAAGGAGCTGCTGCTCGCCGACGACTACGCCGGCCTGGTGCAGATCGCGCGCGGGCAGGTGGAGGCGGGCGCGCACGTGCTCGACGTGTGCGTGGCGCTGAACGAGCGCGACGACGAGGCGGCGCAGATGCGCACGCTCGCGAAGCTGCTGGCGCAGTCGGTGGACGCGCCGCTCATGATCGACTCCACCGAGCCGGACGTGATCGAGGGCGCGCTCAAGGTCTACCCCGGCCGCTGCATCGTGAACTCGGTCAACCTGGAGAAGTCCGGGGAGCGGGTGCGCCGGGTGCTGCCGCTGGTGCGCCGCTACGGCGCCGCGGTGGTCGCCATGACCATCGACGAGAAGGGCATGGCCCAGACCGCCGAGCGCAAGGCCGAGGTGGCCCGGCGGATCGTGGCGGTGGCGAAGGACCACGGCATCCCGCCGGACAGCCTGGTGTTCGACGCGCTCACGTTCACGCTCGCCACCGGCGGCGAGGAGTACCGCCGGAGCGCGGTCGAGACGCTGGAGGGCATCCGCCGCATCAAGGCGGAGAACCCGGGCGTGCTCACGACGCTCGGCGTCTCCAACGTCTCCTTCGGCCTCGCGAAGAGCGCGCGCGAGGTGGTGAACTCGGTCTTCCTGTACCACGCGGTGCAGGCCGGCCTCGACCTCGCCATCGTCAACCCGAAGGACATCCTCCCCTACCCCGCCATCGACGCGGCGGAGCGGGCGCTCGCAGAGGACCTCGTCTTCGACCGCCGGCCCGACGCGCTGGCGCGGCTCATCGCCCACTTCGGCGCGAAGGGCGCGCCGGAGAAGGCCGCGGTGGACCCGCTCGCCGGCGCCGCCGGCAAGGGCGCCGAGGAGCGCATCCACCTCCAGATCCTGCACCGCCGCCCCGAGGGCATCGAGGCGCTCATCGACGAGGCGCTGACGCGCCGCTCGGCGGTGGACGTGCTGAACCAGGTGCTGCTCCCCGCCATGAAGGACGTGGGCGACCGGTTCGGCGCGGGCGAGCTCATCCTGCCGTTCGTGCTCCAGTCCGCCGAGGTGATGAAGAAGGCGGTCGCGCACCTCGAGCAGTTCCTCGAGAAGAAGGCCGGCGCCACCAAGGGGAACGTGGTCCTCGCCACCGTGTACGGCGACGTCCACGACATCGGCAAGAACCTGGTGAAGACCATCCTCTCCAACAACGGCTTCACCGTGCACGACCTCGGCAAGCAGGTGCCGGTCACGACCGTGCTCGACAAGGCGCTGCAGGTGAACGCCGACGCCATCGGCCTCTCCGCGCTGCTCGTCTCCACCTCGAAGCAGATGCCGTTCTGCGTGGAGGAGCTGCACCGCCGCAACCTGTCCTTCCCGGTGATCATCGGCGGCGCGGCCATCAACCGCCGCTTCGGCTACCGCACGCACTTCGCGCAGGACGGCACCCCGTACGCGGGCGGCGTGTTCTACGCGAAGGACGCGTTCGAGGGGCTGGAGGTGGTCGAGGCCCTGGTGGACCCGGCCCGCCGCGAGGCGCTGAAGCGCGAGGTGCTGCAGAAGGCGGTGGCCGAGAAGGAGCGCCCCGCCGACAAGCCCATGGCGCCCGCGCCCGCGCGCCGCACCGGCGCGGTCGCCCCGGCGGCGCGGATCCCGACGCCGCCGTTCTGGGGGCCGCGGGTGGTGCCCTCCGGCAGCGTGGCGCTCGCCGACGTGTGGCCGCACCTCGACCTCGCCGAGCTGTTCAAGCTGCAGTGGGGCGTGAAGGCGAAGGGGGCCGAGTACGAGCGGCTCGTCCGCGAGGAGTTCGGCCCGAAGCTGGAGGAGCTGAAGGCCGAGGCGCAGGCGCAGGGGTGGCTGGTGCCGAAGGTGGTCTACGGCTACTTCCCCTGCCACGCCGAGGGGAACGACCTCGTGGTCCTCGACCCCACGCACCGCAAGGCCGAGGTGGCGCGCCTGGCGCTCCCGCGCCAGCCGGACGACCGCAACCTGTGCCTCGCCGACTACTTCCGCGAGGAGCGCGGCGCCGACGTGTGCGCGCTGCAGGTGGTCACGGTCGGCGACCAGGCCACCCACCTCGCCGAGCAGGCGCAGGAGCGCGGCGACTACACCCGCGCGCTGTTCCTGCACGGGCTCGCGGTCGAGACCGCCGAGGCGCTCGCCGAGTACTGGCACCGCCAGGTCCGCGCCGAGCTCGGGCTCGCCGACGGCCAGGGCAAGCGCTACTCGCCCGGCTACCCCTCGTGGCCGGAGCTCTCCGACCAGCGGCAGGTGTGGAAGCTGCTCGACCCGGTCCGCACCATCGGCGTCTCGCTCACCGACGCCTGCCAGATGGTGCCGGAGCAGTCCACCAGCGCCATCGTGCTGCACCACCCGGACGCCATCTACTTCCTGGTGCGCGGCCTGGAGCGCGCCGCCGGGTAGGCCGGGCGCCGGCCGGGCAGCAGCACCTCGCGCGCGGTCTCGACGAACGCGCGCGCCGCGGCGGAGAGCGTCCCCTCGCGCCGCCAGACGAGGCCCAGGTTCCAGCCGATGGCCGGCTCGGCGAGCGGCACCACCGCCACCTGCGCCGGGTCGAGCCGCCGGCAGATGGTGCGGGGGAGGAGCGCCACGCCCACGTCGGCCGCGGCCATGGCCGCCATGAAGTCCCACTGGCCGGTCTCGCTCGCCACCTGCGGCGAGAACCCGGCCGCGCGGCAGGCGTCGAGGATGCGGCCGCGCAGCGCGAAGTCCGGCCGGTAGAGCAGGAACGGGGTGGCGGCGAGGTCGGCGAGCGCGAGCCGGGGGCGCCGCGCCAGCGGGCTCCGCGGGTGGAGCACCGCCGCGAGCACGTCGTGCACGAACGGGAGCGCCTCGAAGCGCGCCTCGTCGGTGGGGAGCACCGTCACGCCCACGTCGAGCGCGCCGGACGCGACCAGCGCCTCCACCTCGCGCGCCCCCTCCTCGCGCAGCTCGAGCCGGATGCCCGGGTAGCGCTGCCGGTACGCGGCCAGCACCGGCGGGAAGAACGCGCCGCTCACCATGGGCGGCAGGCCGACGCGGGCGCGGCCGCGGCGCAGCGCGCCCAGGTCGGCCACCTCGTCCTCGATGGCCCGCACCGCCGCGAGCACGCCCTCGGCCCGCGCCAGCACCGCCCGGCCCGCCTCGGTGGGCACGGTCCGGCGCGCCCCGCGCTCGAGCAGCGGCACGCCGATCTCGTCCTCGAGCGCCCGCACCGCCTTGCTCACCGCCGGCTGCGTCACGTGCAGCGCGGCCGCCGCCCGGGTGAAGCCGCCCTGCCGCACCACCTCCACGAACGCGCCCAGCCCGCGCAGGTCCATCCGCGCCTCCATGCCTGTTCGGCATGGATCCTAGTCGAAAGATTCACTTCCCTCATGCCCGGGCGGCGCCTAGGTTCCGCCGATGCCTCCCGCCGTCCCCCACGCGTCCCCGCCCCCCGCCACCGCGCGCTCGCTGCTGGCGCTCCCGCTCCAGCTCCTCGCGCTCGGCGGGTTCTGGGGCGCCGGCGCGCTCGCCGCCCGCGCGCTGCGCCTCCCGCTCCCCGGCGGCGTGGTGGGGATGCTGCTGCTGCTCGGCGCGCTCCGGCTCGGGCTGGTGCGGGCCGGCTGGCTGGAGCGCGGGGCCGACTGGCTCTTCCGCCACATGCTGCTCTTCTTCATCCCGGCCGCGGTGGGCGCGATCCAGTACCCGGAGCTGCTCGGCGGCGAGGGGGCCCGCGCGCTCGCGGTGGTGGCGGTGAGCACGGTGCTCGTCATGGCGGTGACCGGCGCCACGGTGGAGTGGCTGGCGCGCCGGCGGGAGGAGGCGCCGTGATCGCCGCCGCCTGGATCGCCGTCACCGCCGCGCTGTACGCGGCCGCCCGGGCGCTGCACCGCCGCTTCCCGCGGCCGTGGCTCACGCCGCTGCTGGTCGTGCCGGGCGCGCTCGCCGCGGTGCTGCTCGCCGCGCGCGTGCCGTACCCCGGCTACATGCGAGGCGGGCGGCTGCTGGTCGATCTCCTCGGCCCGGCCACGGTGGCGTTCGCGCTGCCGCTCCACCGCCACGCCGGGCTGCTCCGCCGGCACGCCGCCGAGCTCTGCGCCGGGATCCTGGCCGGCTGCGCGGTGGCGGTGGGGAGCTCGTTCCTGCTCGCCCGCGCGCTCGGCCTCGGCCGGCCGCTCGCGCTCAGCCTGGCGCCCCGCTCCATCACCACGCCGTTCGCGATGCAGGTGGCCGGCGACCTCGGCGGCGTGCCGGCGCTGGCGGCGGTGTTCGTGATCCTCACGGCGGTGGTGGGCCTGGTGGTGGGGCAGCTCCTCCTCCGCTGGCTCCCGCTCCGGAGCGCGGTCGCGCGCGGCGCGCTGTTCGGCATGGGCGCGCACGCCGCCGGCACCGCGCAGGCCATGGAGCTGGGGCGCGTCGAGGGCGCGGTGGCGGGGGTGGTGATGATCGTCGCCGGCCTGGGCGTGCTGGTCGCGACGCCGCTCCTCCGGCTGGCGCTCTAGCCGGCCGCGGCGCCTGTCCTCGCGCGCAGGCCGCCCGTCCGGCGCGCCCGCTCCCCCGAGAAGGACCGCCTCCGCCGCGCCCGCCGCGCGCATCCTGCGCCGCTCGCCGCGCCCGCACCGGCGGCGACGGAGGGGGAGACGTGCTCACGAAGGGTTCACGCGCCGCGGCCGCGGCGCTCGCGGCGGCGCTCGCGCTCGCCTGCGCGCCCGCGCCCGAGGCGCCGGGCGCGCGCCACCACCTGTACGTGAGCCAGGCGGCGAGCGGCACGATGGCGGTGGTCGATCCGGAGCGCGGCGAGACGGTGCGCCGGATCCCGGTGGGCCAGCTGCCGCACCAGCTCCTCCCCGTGGACGACCGGCTCCTCGTCGTCCTCACCGGCTCGCAGGCGGTGGCGGAGCTGGATCCCGCCGCGGCGCGCCTCACCCGGACGTTCCTCACCGCCCCGCTGCCGGCGGCGCGGGAGGACGGGAGCGCCATCGCCGGCCACGCCACCGCGGAGGCCGCCGCGGCCACGAGCTGCGCCGCCTGCCACGGCGCGCCCGGCGGGCCGTCGCCGCGGTACGTGGGCGAGCGGCCCATCGCCCTGCTGGCGCTGCCGGGCGGGCGGCTCCTCGTGGCCCACGTCCGCTCCGGCGCGCTCACGGAGCTCGACCTCGCGACGGGCGCCATCCGCCGCCGCGTCGCGCTCGAGCCCGCCGGCGAGGCGCGCGAGGCGGTGGCGCTCGCGCTGCTCGGCGGCGAGGTGCTGGTGGCGCTCCGCCCGAAGCCGCCGTCGAGCGCGCCCGCGGTGATCCGCCGGCTCGACGCCGGGACGCTCGCGCCGCTCGGCGACGTGGCGGTGGGCCCGGATCCGGTGGCGCTGCTCGCCATGCCGGAGCGGGGGCTCGCGCTCGTCTCCGACTTCGCCTCCGACCACGTCACGCCCGTCCTCCCGGACGCCGGCGCCGGCCGGGCGTTCACCGCCGCGCCCGGGCCCATGGGCCTGCTGCCGCTGCCCGGCGGGCGCCGGGTGCTGGCGCTCGACTACTACTCGGACTCGCTCTCGCGCCTCGACCTCGACAGCGGCGAGGTCCGCACCGAGCGGCTCCGCTCCGCCGCGCGGTCCTTCGCGAACCCGAGCCACGCCGCGCTCTCGCCGGACGGCCGCGTCGCCTGGGTGGTGTCGTCGGGCACCGAGGGGCATCTCCTCGCGGTGGACGTCGAGACGCTCGCCGTCGTGCGCGCCCTCCCCGTGGACGGCCTCTCCTTCGCGGTGGCCGTGGTGCCCGGCCCCGCCCCGCTTCCCCCCGCACCCTGAACCCGATCCCACAGGAGTCCCGATGCACCCGACCTCGACGTCCCGGGCCGGCGCGCGCGCCGCGCCCGCCCTTCCCGCCCTTCTCCTTGCGGCCGCGCTCGCGGCCTGCGGCGGCGGTGGAGGCGGCGGCGGCGCGAACCCGCCCCCACCCCCGCCGCCCGGCGGCGGCAACACCCTCCTCGGCGCGGTCACCGACGCCGCCACCGGCGCGCGCCTCGCGGGCGTGACCGTCGCCGCCGGCGGCCGCACCGCCGTCACCGACGCGGCGGGCGAGTTCACCCTCGCCGGCCTCGCCGCCGGCGACGTGCGGCTCACCTTCACGAAGCCCGGCTACGCGCCGAGCTACGCCGGCGCGCGCTCCGGCGACCGCGCGGAGGCGGTGCTCGCCACGCTGAAGCGCGAGGGGGCGCGGCAGCCCTACGACCCGTCCACCGCCCGGACGTTCTCCGAGGTGACCGAGGCCGGCCCGTACGCGGTGATCCTCCCGGCCGGCGGCCTGGACACCGAGGCCACCGAGCTCGAGGTGACCATCACGCCCGTCGATCCCAGCAAGGAGACCGCGGTGCTCCCCGGCGAGCTGGTCGCGGGGAGCGCCGGCGGCACGGTGCTCGCGCCCGTCACGTTCGCCGAGTTCAGCATCTACGAGCCGTCCGGCCGCCGGGTGAACCTGAAGCCGTCGGCGAGCGCGGTGGTCGAGCTGCCCATCCCGCCGGCCCTCCGCCCCCGCTACCCGGTGGGCACGGTGATCCACTGCTACTCGTACGATCCGGTCACCGGCGCCTGGGAGGACTTCGTGGAGGGCACCGTGGCGGTCTCCACGGTGGACGGCGAGACGCCGGTGCTGCGCGCCTCCATCCGCCACTTCTCCTGGTACGGCGCCGCGCCGGAGGGGGACGAGTGCGCCGATCTGTACGGGCGCGTGGTGTCGGCGGTGGACGGGCGACCGCTCCCCAACGCGCGCGTCGAGGCGTTCCCCGGGACGACCGCGTACACCGACGCGAACGGGAGCTTCCAGGTGGTGGCGCTCCGCGACGGCACGTCGAGCGTGGTCGCCTACCAGACCGGCTTCGACCTCGACGGCTCGCTCACCGGCATGCCCGGCGCGAAGTACATCGAGTTCGGCAAGGTGGACGACCTGCCGCTCACCGGGCTGGTGGCGCGCTCCTGCTCCGGGGGCGCCTCGCTGGCCGGCGCGGCCGGCGAGATGCAGGCCGCCGCCGCCGGCGTGGGCACGCCCGCCGATCCGCTCGTGGTGCGGGTGGGCCTGCTGAGCAAGGTCACCTACGAGGTCGTCGCCTGGGTGGACGCGAGCGGCGCCGCGGCGCTGGTGAGCGAGGGGCTGCCCGGGCCCGACGGCGAGCTCGTCGATCCGCAGCCGACCGACGGCGCCGTGATCACCGTGACCGGCCCGGACGGCGCGCACGCGCTCGCGCTGGCGGCCGCGCAGACCGGCGTGTACGCCGCCTCCTTCGCCGCGCAGCCGGGCCGTCGCTACACCATCGCGGTGGACGCGAACGGCGACGGCGCGGTGGACGGCACGGGGTTCACCTACCTCGTGGGCGAGCCGGCCTTCACGTCGCCGCCCGAGGGCGCCACCGTGGACGCCGCCGGGCTCCGCGCCGCCTGGGGCGACGGCGCGATCGAGGCCGGCACCGCCGATCCCGACTACGCGCCGCTGTACTGGGCCGCGGTCACCGCCAGCGCCGAGCCCTGGGACGGCGACTTCTACTGGGGCAGCGATCGCGCGTTCGACGTCCGCTCGCTCGCCACCGGCGAGCCGCTCGCGCCCGACGCGTACACCGCCTCGGTGATGGCGCTGTGCGGGCCCTACGCGGCGGCCGGCCAGGACGTCGCGCTGGTGAAGAACGTCACCGGCGCGGGCATCTCGGGCGAGTTCTTCAGCTTCGCCGCCGGCGCCGAGGTGGCCTTCACCGTGCGCTGAGCCCGCCCGCTCGGCGCCCGCCGCCCGGGCGCGGCCGGCGCCGGGGTGCTCCCGTGGCGGGCCACCGCACCCGCACGCGGAACGTTCGGGCGGGGGCTTGCTGGCACGCCCGCGGAGCATCAGGGTGAAGGGAGGCCGGCTCCTCCCCTCCCATGCCGGCCTCGAGGCGCCCGGCGGACGGTCTCCCCGCCGGGCGTCTCCTTTCGTTTCACCGCGCGACCGGGACGCGCCCGCCCACGTCGAGCGGCACCGGCAGGCCGCCCAGGTCGGCGGTGCCGCGCATCCCGACGTCCACCGGCGCGCCGCGCATCAGCTCGCTGGCGGCCCGGCCGGCGCGGACGAGATCCACCTTGAGTGGGATCGTGAGGACCGTGCTGCCCTGCGCGGGGACCGCCGCCAGGGCGCGCCCGTCGATCCGGCCCACCTGGCTGCCCGCCAGCGAGACCGCCGAGTCGAGCGTGCCCGAGGGGATGGCGAACGCGTTCGGGTTCTTCACCCGCAGCTTCACGTCGAGCGCGAGGTCGGAGAGCGACACCGAGCGGACCGACAGCCCCTCCAGCGTGAAGCCCGGGAGGCGCGGCAGCTTCAGGCTGTCCTCGTGGGAGATGGGCAGGTCCACCACGCCCACCGGCGTCGAGACCCCGACCGTGCCGCCCAGCTTGTAGCGGATGGAGTCCTGCTGCCGGCCGAGCAGCGACACGATCCCCGGCACGTCCTTGAAGCGCACCCGCACCGGGAACGTGACCGGCGCCTTCCCGGCCGCCGGGATCTTGAGGCCGCCCGGCATGTCGCCGGCGGCGATGCGCGTCCCCTCCACCTCGACGCCGTAGCCCAGGCGCGCCAGCGTGAGGCCGAAGCCGTTCGGGTTCTCGAGGTCGAACTGGAAGCCCAGCGTGGCGCCCTCGAGGTCGAGCGACTGCAGGGTGGCGGAGCGGAAGGTGAGCTTCGGCTTCTCGAAGGCCGAGGCGGCGAGCTGGTTGAGCGCGGCGCAGCCGGAGAGCGCCACGATCGAGGTGAGGGCGAGGAGCCGGAGGGATCGCATGGGGGTGGTTGTACCGCGGCCGCGGGACGGGGGCGCGCCGGAGGCGACTCCCACCTGCCCCGCCCTGGGCACACCGGCGGGGCGGTGCCGCCCGTCCACCGCCCATCCACAGGCCTTCCACAGCCTTTCCACCGCGTCTTTCCATGCGTTTTCGGGGGTTATCCACCGAACATCGACAATGATCGGGTCACAGTCGGCTGGTAGGCTGCGCCGCTCGATGGCCGAATCGGATCCTGCCCGCCGCGTCGCCGAAGCCGGCGTCTCCCCCCTGCGCTCCGCGCGCGATCTCCCCCACAGCCTCGAGGCCGAGCAGGCGGTGCTGGGCGCGATCCTGGTGGAGGAGACCGCCTTCGACCAGGTGGCCGCGCTGCTGCGGGCCGGCGACTTCTACCTGCTCGCGCACCAGCACGTGTACGGCGCGTGCGAGGAGCTGGCCCGCGAGTCGAAGACGCTCGATCCCATCCTGGTCCAGCAGCGGCTCGACGCGAAGGGGCTGCTCGGCTCCGCGGTCCCGCAGGAGCTCCCGCTCACGCTGGCGCGCGCCATCGGCACCGCGTCCAACGTCGGCCACTACGCGCGCACCGTGCAGGATCTCGCCCGGCTGCGGGTGATGATGCTCACCGCGCAGCGGCTGGTGGAGCGCGGCTACGAGGCCGGGGCGAACGTCCAGCACTTCCTGGACGCCGCGCAGCAGGAGGTGTTCGGCGCCGCGCAGGGCAGCAACGTAGACACGCTGAAGAAGATCTCCGAGCCGGTGCTGCGGGCGCTCGAGAACCTCGAGGCCGTGCAGAAGCGGGTCCAGGCCGGCCTGTCGCCCATCACCGGCGTGCCCACCGGCATCCAGACGCTCGACCGGAACACGCTCGGCCTGCAGCCCGGGACGCTCACCGTGCTCGCCGCCCGCCCGTCGGTCGGCAAGACCGCGTTCGCGCTCAACATCGCCACCCACGCCGCCACCAAGGCCCAGCGCAAGGTCGCGTTCTTCTCGCTGGAGATGCCGTCCGACCAGCTCGCGCTCCGCATGCTCGCGTCCGAGGGCAAGCTCGACTGGCGCAAGCTCTCGCAGGGCCAGCTCTCCCGGCACGACTGGGACAAGCTCGCCACCCAGGCCGACCGCATCGGCGCCGCCAACCTGTGGCTCGACGACAACTTCGTGCTCACCCCCGTGGAGCTGCGCTCGAAGTGCCGCAAGCTGAAGCGCGAGAACGGCGGGCTCGATCTCGTGATGATCGACTACCTGCAGCTCATGCACGCGCCCAGCGACCGCTCCAACCAGTCGCGCGAGCAGGAGATCGCCACCATCAGCCGCTCGCTGAAGTCGCTCGCGAAGGAGCTCGAGTGCCCCATCGTGGCGCTCTCGCAGCTCAACCGCAGCGTGGAGAAGCGCAAGGGCGAGCCCCCCATGCTCTCCGACCTCCGCGAGTCCGGCGCCATCGAGCAGGACGCCGACATCGTGATGTTCCTGCACCGTGCCGAGGAGGACAACAAGGACGTCCAGCAGGGCACCGCCGCCGGCGACACCCTCCCCGTGCAGCTCATCGTGGCGAAGCAGCGCCAGGGCCCCACCTGCACCATCGACCTGGTGTTCTTCAAGACGACGACGTACTTCGCCGAGATGGACCGCCGACCGCAGCAGTAGGCGTGGCGCGCGGCCCGGCCCGTCACCCCCCGAGCGCCCGCGGAACCTCGTCGCACGAGAGCAGCCCCCGGCGCCTCCACCCCGTGGAGAGCAGCCAGGAGCGCGGCGCCGCCGTGATGCTCCGCGCAGCCTCCCGCACCGCAGCCCCAGCCCCACCGCCGCGCCACCCGTCGAACCAGCCGCCGGAGGAGAACCGGTCCACGCCCCCGCGCCCGAGAGGCTTTCCCATGCGCGCGAGGTGGCTCCGGTGGTTGAGCAGCACGTAGGCGAGCGCGGTGCGGACCTCGGTGGGCGTGCCCAGCACGCGCGCGTGGTAGCGGTCCGCGAAGACCTTGCCGCGCCGCCCCATCATGCGGTTGAGCCCCTTCGCGAGCCGGATGCACAGCCCCTGCATCCCCGAGGAGAGCGCCCGCGACCCGTCCGCCTCCGCGATGAGGTGGAGGTGGTTCCCCTCGAGCGCGAAGTGGACCACGCGGAAGGTGCTGCGAGCCGCCGTGGCGGCCTCGAACGCCGCCTCGACGACCCGGAGCGCGCGCTGGCTCCGCAGGTTCCAGACGTGCGGGAGCACACGCAAGGTGACGTGCACCGGCGAAGAGGCGGTGACCGAAGGCCGCCCGTGGTGCGAGACCCCCGCCCGCGCGCCCGAGGGCTTGCGCCCCGCGCCGGGCCGACGGCCGCCGTGGCTGCGAGGAGGGGAGAGCCGGAACCGGAGCTGACGAGCGCCGCGCATCATGATTGGGCAGATATTAACTGGACGTGAGACCGCGATCCACCGTCCGTGTGGGTCGCAAGCGTTCGCTCGCCCCGGGTGATTGGGCACATATCTCTCTGGACGCGGAGGCCGGAGCGCCGACGGTGCAGCCACCTGTCAGCGATGTCTTGACTGGTTCCGACCGGTTCCGACTGGTTCCCCCCCCCGCGTCCAGCTCGCCCGTCCCACACCTTCACCGCGCGCGGAGCATCCTCCCCGCGCCCCGCGCCCCACCCTCGAGCCTCTCGCAAGCCGATCCCACCGGCCCGGTTCCGGCCACACGGTCCCGCCCCGACCGCCCCCCGCACCCTCGAAGCCCGAGCCCCGCCCCCGCGCCCAGCTCGCGGTTCGACAGGCTCACCGCGAGCGGAGACCCCCGCCCGCCCATCCCCCACCACCCCCCCACCACCCCCCCGCCAGCAACCCCGCCCCCTCACCGCGCGGCGAGATCCAGATACCGCCCCACGACCCGCTTCCCCCCGCGCACCGCCTCCTCCAGCGACGCCCCGCCCGCGAGCAGCCCGGCGATCGCCGACGCCAGCCGGCACCCGGTCCCGCGCGCCGTCCCCGCCCTGCGCCGCCCGGTGAACCGCGTCACGCGCCGCCCCTCCACCAGCAGGTCCACCGGCGCGCCGGCGCGGTGCCCGCCCTTCACCAGCACCGCGCGCGCCGGGAGCATCCGCGCCGCGCGGACGGCCGCGGCGTCGTCCGCGACCTCGACGCCGGTGAGCGCCGCGAGCTCCGGCAGGTTGGGCGTGACGAGCCGCGCCCGCGCGAGCAGCGCCGCGAGCGCCTCGCCGGGCGCCGCGCCGCCCGCGTCGAGCAGCGGCGCGCCGGAGGACGCGACCAGCACCGGATCGACCACCACGGGCACGCGCGCGAGCGGCGGCTCCCCGAGCCGCGCGGCCAGCGCCCGGGCCAGGCCGGCGGTCCCGAGCATGCCGGTCTTCACCGCGCGCGGCCGCTCGCGTCCCTCCAGCAGCGCGTCGATCTGCGCCCGCAGGAACGCCTCGGCGGTCGGCGAGACGCCGCGCGCGCCGCGCGGGCCCTGCGCGGTGAGCGCGGTCGCGACGGCCCAGCCGCGCGCGCCGACGGCGGCGAGCGCCTCGAGGTCGGCGGTGAGGCCCGCCCCGCCCGACGGGTCGAGGCCGGCCACCACCAGCACCCGCGGGATCACCGGCGCAGGCTCCGCGCCGCGTCCACGAGGCCCCGGTAGATGGCGGCGTGGCGCGGGTCGTCGCGCGTCGCCTCGGGGTGCCACTGCACGCCCAGCGCGAACGGCAGGTCCGGGAGCTCGATGGCCTCCACCACGCCGTCGGGCGCGCGGGCCGAGACGAGCACGCCCGGCCCCGGCTCGCGCACCGCCTGGTGGTGCGTCGAGTTCACCATGAGCGGACCGGCCCCGGCGAGCGCGGCCAGCTGCGTGCCGGGCGCGATGGTCACCTCGTGGGAGGGGACGTCCTTCGGCGCGGGCTGCTCGTGGCCGCGGAGGCCGGCCTCGCCGGGCAGGTCCTGCCAGAGCGTGCCGCCCCGCACCACGTCGAGGAGCTGCATGCCGCCGCACACGCCCAGCACCGGCAGGCGCGCCGCGAGCGCGGCCTCGAGCAGGTCCTTCTCGAAGCGGGTGCGCTCGGGGCGCGACGGGCCGCAGCCCGGGCGCCGCGCCTCGCCGTACAGCTCCGGCGGCAGGTCGAAGTCGCCGCCGCTCACCACCAGCCCGTCGAGCAGCGACAGGTACGCGCCGGCCACGTCCACCGCGTGCGGCAGCAGGATGGGCAGGCCGCCCGCGTCCAGCACCGCCTCCACGTAGCCGCGCGGCAGCTCGTACCGCCGGCCCGTGGCGTCGGCGTCGAGCGTGATCCCGATCCGCGGCCGAGGGCTCACGGGGTGGCCCCTCGCGCGGCGCGGCCCGCCTCGAAGGCGGCCTGCATCCGCGCCGCGGCGGCCTCGGGATCCGCCGCGCCCAGCACCGCCTCGATCACCGCCGCGCAGGCGGCGCCGGCCCGCGCCACCGCGGCGACGTCGTCGAGCCCGATGCCGCCGATGGCCACCACCGGCGCGGGGAGCGCGCGCGCCACCTCGGCGAGCGCCGCCAGGCCGCGCGGCGGCACCGGCAGGGCCTTCGAGCGCGAGGCGAAGATGGGCCCGTAGCCCACGTGATCGGCGCCCTCGGCGAGCGCGGCCCGGGCCTCCTCCAGCGTCCGGGTGGTGCGGCCCACCAGCAGGTCGGGGCCGAGGAGCCGGCGCGCCTCGGGCACCGGCAGGTCGTCGTCCCCCAGGTGGACGCCGTCGGCGCCGGCGAGGAGCGCCAGGTCGGCGCGGTCGTTCACGAGCACGAGCGCCCGGCCGGTGGCGAGCGCCAGGATGCGGCGGGTGGCCTCGAGCACCGCGCCGGCGGGCGCGTCCTTCATCCGCACCTGGATCGCGCGGGCGCCTCCGCCGATCGCGGCACGCGCCTGCGCCACCGGATCCGCACCCCCCACGATGACGTAGAGCCCGCCGAGCCGCGCGCGCCGCCCGGCGCTCACAGAGGCTTCGGAAACCGGCATGGCGACAGCGCTAACACGCGCTTGACGGGGCCGCAAGGCGGGGCCTATTTTCCGGCCTCCGCCCAGACAGCAAGGAAGTGACATGGCCGACCCGTTCGAGAACAAGCTCGTCGACAAGCGCGTGGTGCAGCGTTACCTGCGCAAGGGCAAGGTGGACGAGAAGGAGTACGAGAAGCTCCAGAAGGCGCTCCCCGACCTCGCCGACCAGGCGATGCCCATCGAGGCGTCGATGAGCGGCGTCGAGGAGCCGGACGATCTCGACGACGACGAGCCCGAGGAGGACGTCGGAGGTGGTGAGGTCCCGCCGCAGCAGCAGCCGTAGCGCCGTCCGCGGCGCCGGGCGCGCCCTCGCGCTCGCCGCCGCGCTCGCCGCCGGAGTCGCGGCGCCCGCCGCGGCCCGGCCCCCCGCCGCGCTCCCCCGCGCCGACGAGCGCGCGTCCGCGAACCGCCGCACCCCGGTGGTGATCGCGGTGGAGAAGGTGCGCGGCGCGGTGGTGAACGTCTCCGCCGAGGAGCTGGTCCGCATCCGCGTCCCGTCGCAGCCGCGCGGCGGCACGATGGGCGACCTGCTGTTCGGCGACCTGTTCGAGCGGCCGCGCTACCGCAAGGGCTACGCGACCACCTCGCTCGGCTCGGGCGTGATCGTCTCGCCCGACGGCTACGTGCTCACGAACAACCACGTGGTGGAGCGCGGCGCCCGCTTCCGGGTGGGCCTGCTCGACGGCCGCGAGCTCATGGCGAAGGTGGTGGGCACCGATCCGTCGTCCGACCTCGCGGTGCTGAAGCTCGACACCCGCGAGAAGCTCCCCTACGTCACCACCGGCCGCTCCGACGACCTGCTCATCGGCGAGACGGTCATCGCCATCGGCAACCCGTTCGGCCTCGCGCACACCGTCACCACCGGCGTGGTCTCGGCGGTGCACCGCAACTTCAAGGCGGGCGAGCGGACGATGTTCGACTTCATCCAGACCGACGCGTCCATCAACCCCGGCAACTCCGGCGGGCCGCTGCTCGACATCGACGGGCGGCTGGTGGGCGTGAACACCGCCATCCTGGGCGACCGCAGCGCCGGCATCGGCTTCGCCATCCCCATCGACCGGGCCCGCCGCATCGCCGAGGACCTCATCGCGCACGGCGAGGTGCGCGAGGGCTACCTCGGCATCTCGGTGGACGACCTGCCGCGCAAGGATGGCTCGGTGGACGGCGGCTCCGGCGGCGTGCGCGTCACCGGGGTGGACCCGGGGTCGCCCGGCGAGCGCGCCGGCGTGCGGAGCGGCGATCGGGTCGAGGCGGTGGACGGGACGCCGCCGGGCAGCGCCGCGGAGCTCCTGTTCCGGCTGCGCGACCTCCCCATCGGCCGCGCCGCGCGGCTCGACCTCTCGCGCCGCGGCGCGCGCGTGCAGGCCACCGTCACGGCCGTCGAGCTGACCCCGCAGCGCGCCGCCGAGCTCGTGCAGCAGCGCGTGGGCCTGCGCGTCTCCGAGGAGCGCGTCTCCGGCGGCACGCTGGTGGTGGTGCGCAGCGTGGCCGGCCGCTCGCCCGCCGCCCAGGCCGGGCTGCAGCCGGGCGACCTCGTCCGCGAGGTGAACTCCGCCGAGGTCTCGTCGGTGGCCGGCTTCCAGCGGGCCGCCGCCCGGGCCCGCCGCGGCGGCCGGCTCGTGCTGCTCGTCCAGCGCGGCTACGCCGCCGAGCGCATCGCCTTCGACTTCGACTAGATCGCCGGGAGGACCGACCATGGCCGACGAGAAGCAGCCCGCGCCCATCGACTTCTACACGTTCGTGCTGTCGCTCGGCTCCTCCGCGTTCGTGCACCTCGGCGACGCGCCGCACCCGGAGACCGGCGAGATCGCGCAGGCCAACCTGCTGCTCGCGAAGCAGACCATCGACATCCTGTCGATGCTCGCCGAGAAGACGAAGGGCAACCTCACCGACGAGGAGGCCCGGTTCCTCGAGAACCTCCTCACCGACCTGCGGCTGCGCTACGTGGGCAAGTCGAGCGGGCGGTAGCGTCCCTCCCTCGACTCCGCGCGGCCTGGCGGCCGCGCTACGCTCGGGATGAGCGATCTAACTCGCTCACCCTGAGCGTAGGCCGTGCCGCAGGCACGGCCGGAGTCGAAGGGTCACCCTGAGCGTCCCTCGACTTCGCGCGGCCCCACGGGCCGCGCTACGCTCGGGATGAGCGAGCGAGCCGACGGCTCGCCGGAGTCGAAGGGCTACAGCCCCGCCTGCAGCATCGCCTCGGTGAGCCGGCGGATCAGCTCGCGGCGCAGCACGCGGCGGGTGCGCGAGAGCGCGTCGGGATCGCGGCGCGCGCGGAGCGAGACCTGGCGGCGCGCCACCTCCACCACCCAGGCGATGCGGCGCGGGTCGAGGCGCGGCGTGCGGGAGCCCGCGGCGAGGAAGAACCCGAGGCCGCGCTCCTCGAGCACGGCGTGCAGCGCGCGGCGCGCGCGAGAGACGAGCGTGAGGTCGACGACGTTCGGCACGTCAGCGATCTAGGATCGATCTCGCGATCGATCCAATTTTCGCTCCAGGCGCTCAAAACTGGATCTTCGCCGCGAGGACGGATCCGAGCGCGCGCGCCCGCCGCGCGATATCGGGCTCCCACGGCAGCAGCGCGAGCGGTTCACGGTGGGTCAATCGCGCGATCTCGGCCGCGTTGAGCGGCACCGACGGGTCGTCCTCCGGCCCGGTGCGGTTGAGCACGATCCCGGCGATCGGGAGGCCGCGCCGCTCCAGCGCCTCGACGGTGAGCGCGGTGTGGTTCACCGTCCCGAGCCCGGCGCGCGCCACCACCAGCACCGGCAGGCCGAGCGCCGCGGCCAGGTCTGCGTGGGTCTCGCGCGCGGTGAGCGGCACGAGCAGCCCGCCCGCCCCCTCCACCACCACCGCCGCGTGGCGCGCCGCGAGCGCGCGCGCCGCCTCCACCACCCGCGCCAGCGAGACCTCGCGCCCCTCCGCTCGCGCCGCGGCCGCCGGCGCGAGCGGGGCCGCGAACGTGTACGGGCAGATCGCCTCGAGCGGCTCGACCCCGCCGGACGCCTCCCGGAGCCGCTCCGCGTCGGACGGCTCGCCCGCCACGTGGCCGGACTGCGCCGGCTTCATGCCCACCGCGTCCAGGCCGGCCGCGCGCGCCGCGCGGACCAGCGCGCAGGCCACCTCGGTCTTGCCCACCCCGGTGTCGGTGCCGGTGACGAACAGGCCGCGCACTACAGCCTCGCGGTGGCCGCCTCGATGGCGGCGAGCGTGATCCCGGCCAGCCGCGTGAGCTCGGCCTCGGTCATGGCGAGCGGCGGCATGAGCACCACCACGTTCCCGAGCGGCCGCAGGATGGCGCCGAGCTTGCGGGCCTCCCGGGTCACCCGGTCGCCGGCCCGCAGCTCGTAGGCGTACTCCTCCCTGGTGGCCCGGTCGCGCACCAGCTCGATGCCGACCATGAGCCCGCGCTGCCGCACCTCGCCCACGTGCGCGAGCCGCGCCGCCGGCGCGAGCGCGCGGGCCAGCGCCGCCGCCTTCCCCGGCACCGCGGCGCCCACCCCGCGCTCGCGGAACAGCGTCATGGAGGCGGTCGCGGCGGCGCAGGCGAGCGGGTTCCCGGCGTAGGTGTGGCCGTGGAAGAACGTCCGCTTCTCGGCGTGCTCGCCCAGGAAGGACTCGAACACCTGCTCGGTCGTCACGGTGGCGGCGAGCGGCAGGTACCCGCCGGTGAGCCCCTTCGCCATGGTGAGGATGTCCGGGCGCACGCCCTCCTGCTCCACCGCGAACGTGGTCCCGGTGCGCCCCCAGCCGGTGGCGACCTCGTCGCACACCAGCAGCGCGCCGTGCCGGTCGCACACCTCGCGCATGCGGCGCAGGTACCCCGGCGGCTGCGTGATCATCCCGTCGGCGCCCTGCACGAGCGGCTCGATGACGAGCGCGGCGACCCGGCCCTCGCGCGCCTCGACGATGCGCTCCACCTCGTCGGCGCAGGCCATCCCGCACCCCGGCAGCGCCTTCCCGAGCGGGCAGCGGTAGCAGTACGGCTGCGGCGCGTGGTGCACCTCGAACAGCAGCGGCTTGAAGATCCGGTGGAACAGGTCGATGCCGCCCACCGAGACCGAGCCGATGGTGTCGCCGTGGTAGCCGCCGTGCAGCGCCACGAACTCGGTGCGGCGCTCGTCGCCGCGGAGCTGGTGGTGCTGGAACGCCATCTTGATGGCGATCTCGACCGCGGTGGCGCCGGCGTCGGAGAAGAAGACGCGCGTCAGGCCGGGCGGCAGGTGCCGGACCAGCTCCTCGGCGCACTCGATGGACGCGGTGGAGGCGAGGCCGAGCAGGGTGGAGTGCGCGACGCGGTCGAGCTGCGCCCGCACCGCGGCGTCGAGCTCCGGGACCCGGTGGCCGTGCACGTTGCACCAGAGCGACGACACGCCGTCGAGGTAGCGGTTGCCGAGCGTGTCCACGAGGTAGACGCCCTCGGCCGCGTCCACGATGAGCGGCTCCTCGCGGAGCCAGTCCTTCATCTGCGTGAACGGGTGCCAGAGGTGCCGGTGGTCCGCCTCCCACAGCCGGCGGTGCCGCTCCTGGCGTTCGCGGTCTTCCATGGGCCGCGACCCTAGCGCACCGGCCCGGCGGCGTCACGGCCGCCCGGCCGCGGCCGGCGCGGGAGGCCGGCGGCCCTGCAGCCGCGCGCCGAGCGCCCGCTCCACCGGCCCCCACAGCGCCTCGGCCCAGGCGTCGTAGCCGGCCGCCGACGGGTGGAAGCCGTCGCCGGCGAACACCGCCGCGGGGCCGAGCCGCTTCACGGTCCGTCGCGTCTCGCCGAACGCGTCCGCCACCAGGAACCCGTGCCGCTCCGCCACCCGCGCGATGGCGGCGTTGTACTGGTCGAGCCGGCGCAGGAGCGCCGCGGGCGCGCCCTCGGCCGACGGCGAGTCGCCCAGGTCGGGCAGGCTGGAGATCACCACCACGGCGCGCGTGTGCCGGAGGAAGTCCGCCACCACCTCGAGGTCGCGCGCGAAGTCGCGGAGCGGCCGCCCCTGCACGAGGTCGTTGATCCCGATGCCGACCGTGACGAGGCCGGGGCCCGCCTCGAGGGCGCGCGGGAGCTGATCGCGGCGCAGGTCGGCGGCGGTCGCGCCCGGGACGCCCAGGTTCACGAGCTTCACCGCGAGCCCCGCCCCCTCGAGCCGGCGGGCCAGGCGCGGCGGGTAGCCGCCGCCCGGGCCGCCGCCCTGCCCGGCGGCGGTGGAGTCGCCGAGCGCGACGTAGACGAGCGGGGCCGGCGCGGCACGGGGGGCGGCGCCGGCGGCGAGGAACACGGCGAGCGCGACCGCCGGGCGCACGAGGCGCCCGGCGCGGAGGGGGGGCGGCGGGGTCACGCGGTGAAGGTAGCCACCGCGGGCCGGCGCGGGAGCGGGGGAGCGCCCGGCCGCCCGCCCGGGTTCGCCCGGCGACGGCGCGCTACTTCTTGGGCTGCGCCGGCTTCGCGGGCGCGGCCTTGGCCGGCGCGGCGCCGTGCGGGTTCGAGGGCGCCTTCGCGCCGCCCGCGGGCGGCTTCACGTCCTTCGCGAGCTTCTGCATGACCTGCGGCAGCTTCGGCTCGATCCGCTGCTGCGTCTCCACCGCCACCTTCTCCTGCACCTCGGGCATGGCCTTCAGCGTCTTCTGCCCGAGCGGCGACTTGTAGAACGCGAGCAGGTCCTTCATCTCGGCCTCGCCGTACGCGGCCGAGAGCTGGCGGGCGTGGATGTTCACCAGCTCCTCGTACGGGAGCAGCGCCTCGATCTCGGTGCGCGCCTTCGCCTGGAAGTCCTTCGGCATGCTCAGCTCGGAGCCGGGGTGGCCGCGGAACTGGCCGACGACGGACTGCGTGAGCCCGTCCATCCCGCGCTTCCACGTCTCCTGCGTGGCGAGCGTGCGCGCCAGGTCCATCGCGGTGGGCGACGGCTTCGCGGCGGGGGCGGGCGTGGCGGCGGGCTTGGCCGGGGCCGGCGCGGGATCCGCGGCGCGGGCGGCCTGGGCGATCCCGAGGGACAGGAGGGCGGCGGCGAGGATGGGGCGGGTCTGGGGCATGCGGGACCCTACCACATCCGGGACGCCGCGTGAGAGCGCCGCCGGCGTGGCCGCCTCCCCCTAGCGCGGGCCGCGGCCGGGACCGGGGCCGCCCCGCGCGCCGGGCCGGGACCTCCCGCCGCCGCGCCGCGCCGGGCGCATCCCCGGGCCGAGCCGCTCGCCCGGCTTCAGCCGGCCGATCTTCCGGAGCGCCTTCTCGACGAGCGGCCGGTTGGCCGGATCGCCCCAGCGGAGGAGCGCCTTCTGCATGCGCTTCTCCTCCATGTCCCGGGTCACGTGCACCGGCTTGCCGGTCATCGGGTGGTAGCCCGACCAGAAGATGTCCGAGGCGAGCGTCATGGGCGTGGGCATGAAGTCCTGCACCTGCTGCGGCTTCCAGCGGTTCGCCTGCAGGTACTCCATGAGATCCGCCGCCTCCTCCAGCGACGCGCCCGGGTGCGAGGAGATGAAGTACGGGACGAGGTACTGCTCCTTGCCGGCCTTCCTCGTGTAGCGCTCGAAGTCCTTGCGGAAGCGCTCGAACGACTCGACGCCGGGCTTCTTCATCACCTTCAGCACCGGCTCGCAGACGTGCTCGGGCGCGACCTTGAGCTGGCCGGACACGTGGTTCGCGACGAGCGCCTCGAGGTAGCGCGCGCCGTTCTTCTCGTCGGCCTGGGCGAGGTCGTAGCGGACGCCGGAGCCGACGAACACGTGCTTCACGCCGGGCACCTTCCGCGCCTTCTCGTACAGGTCCACGAGCGGGCCGTGGTCCACCGAGAAGAACTGGCAGACGCTCGGGTACACGCAGCTCGCGCGGCGGCAGGCGGCGTGCGCCTCCTCGCTGGTGCACTCCATCCGCCACATGTTGGCGGTGGCGCCGCCCACGTCGGTGACGGTGCCGCGGAAGCTCTCCTTGCTCGCGAGCGTCGCGATCTCGCGCAGCACGCTCGCCTCGGAGCGGCTGGCGATGTCGCGCCCCTGGTGCTCGGTGATGCAGCAGAACGCGCAGCCGGCCGCGCACCCGCGCAGGATCTGGACCGACCAGCGGATCTGCTCGAGCGCCGGGATGTGCGCGCCGCCGTACGCCGGGTGGGCCTCGCGGACGTAGGGCAGCTCGGCGATCCGGTCCAGCTCCTCGGTGGAGGGCGGCCGCATGGGCGGGTTCACCACCACGTGGCGCAGCGCCGGCCCGCGGCCGTGGCGCTGCACCAGGATGCGCGCGTTCGCCTCGTTGTGCTCGAGGTGGTAGAGCCGGCTGAACTCGGCGAAGCGGCGCTTGTCGAGGACGATCTCCTCGTAGGGGGGCAGCTCCAGCACCTCGCGGTCGCGCCCCTCCAGCATCGCCATGGCGAGGTCGGGCACGGCGAGCGCGGTGCCGGGCACGTCGGTGAGGCCGCAGATGTCCTCGCCCGAGGCGAGGCGGCGGGCGATCTCGAGGATGGGCTTCTCGCCCTGGCCGTAGACGAGCAGGTCGGCGCCGGACGGGACCAGCACCGAGGGCAGGATCCGGTCGTCCCAGTAGTCGTAGTGGGCGATGCGGCGGAGCGACGCCTCGATGCCGCCGAGCACGATGGGCGTGGTGGGCCCGAACGCCTCGCGCGCCAGGCGGGCGTACACGGTGGTGGCGCGATCCGGCCGCCTGCCGGCGGCGCCGGCGGGCGTGTACGCGTCGTCGGAGCGCCGCCGCTTGTGGGCGGTGTAGTGGTTCACCATCGAGTCCATCGCACCCGAGGTGATCCCCACGAACAGCCGCGGACGGCCCAGCCGCAGGAGCTCGGCGGTCGAGCGCCAGTCCGGCTGCGCCACGACGCCCACCTTGTAGCCGGCCGCCTCCAGGACGCGCCCGATCACCGCCGCGCCGAAGCTCGGGTGATCGACGTAGGCGTCGCCGCTCACCAGGAGCACGTCCAGCCCGTCCCAGCCGCGCGCCCGCAGGTGCTCCGGGGACATGGGCAGGAACGCCTCCGGGCCGGGCGGCGCGGAGCGGCGGGCGCGGTCGCCCTGGAGCACGGGAAGTCGGGCCATCGGCGCACATAGATGGCCGCCGGGCCTCGGGAAAGCAAGCCGCCCTCGCCTTTGAGCGGACGGGGAGCGGAGGTATCATCCGGCCCTCCGGAGCGCCGGCCCCACGCCCACCGGCGGTACACCGCACATGCCCGATCCGCGCAGCGCACTGAAGGAGTTCCGCCAGCTCGACCGGAAGCGCCTCTCCGAGGGGCTGACCGCCGAGGAGGAGCGGCGGCACGCCGAGCTGCGCGACCTGGTCGAGCCCGAGCTGCAGGCCGGGCCGGGTTCGGGCTTCGACGTCGGCGCCGCGGCCGAGCGGCTTCGGGCGTCGCTCGAGCCGGCCGGGCTCCGCCGCGCGCCCGCCGAGGCGCCGCCGGAGCCGCCCGCCGCCGAGGCCGGGCCGGAGCCGCTCTTCGAGGACGTCGCCCCCGACGCCGGGCTGGCGGACGCGTTCGAGGGCCAGCCGTTCGAGGCGCTGGAGGTGGACGCGCCGGAGGCGCCGGCGTGGGATGCCGCCGAGCAGCCCGCCGCGCCTGCGGCGGCGGAGGGCTGGGATCCGAACGCCCAGCCGTACGATCCCAACGCCGCGCAGGCCTGGGATCCCAACGCGCAGCCGTACGACCCGAACGCCCCGCAGGCCTGGGATCCGAACGCGCAGCCATACGATCCCAACGCCGCGCAGGCCTGGGATCCGAACGCGCAGCCGTACGATCCGAACGCCGCGCAGGCCTGGGATCCGAACGCGCAGCCGTACGACCCCAACGCCCCGCAGGCCTGGGATCCGAACGCGCAGCCGTACGACCCCAACGCCCCGCAGGCCTGGGATCCGAACGCGCAGCCGTACGACCCCAACGCCGCGCAGGCCTGGGATCCCAACGCGCAGCCGTACGACCCGAACGCCCCGCAGGCCTGGGATCCGAACGCGCAGCCGTACGACCCCAGCGCCGCGCAGGCCTGGGACCCCAACGCGCAGCCCTACGACCCCAGCGCCGCGCAGGCCTGGGATCCGAACGCGCAGCCGTACGACCCCAACGCCCCGCAGGCCTGGGATCCGAACGCGCCGGCCTACGACGCGGACGCCGCGCAGCCGGCGTGGAACCCGGACGCCACCGCCACGTTCGGCGCCCCCGAGCCGCCGCCGCCCGTCGAGTCGCCGCGGTCGGACGCCGCTCCCGCGGACGAGGCGTGGACCACGCCGGCCGACGAGCCGGAGACCGTGGACCTCGCCACCGAGGCGATGATCGAGGAGCTGGAGCCGCTCTCGGCGGACGCGATGGCGCTCGAGGGGGATCCCTCCGCCGAGCTCCCCGCGCCGCTCGCCGGCGGCGACGCCGCCGCGCTGCCGCCCGACGGCTGGGAGGTGACCGCGCCGCCGCCGCCCGCGCCCGAGGGTGCCGTCCTGGGCGAGTACGACGAGGCCGGCGCCGCCCCGGTGGCGCTCTCGCCGGAGGGCCTCGGCGCCGAGCCGGCGCCGGAGCCGCTCCCGCCCGGCGCCCCGCCGGAGCTCGGCGAGTACGACGACACGAGCGGCTTCGCCGCGCCGCCGGAGGAGGGCGCGCTCGAGCTCGCGACCGCCGGCGCGGAGCCGGCGGCAGAGGCCGGCTGGGCGGAGGAGGTGGCGCTCGACCAGGGGTTCGAGCTCGAGTCGGGCGGCTCGTTCGACGCCGCCGCCGAGGCCACCGTGCCCGAGTGGGCGAGGGAGGCCGAGTTGCCGCCCTGGGACGCGCCGCCCGCGGACGCGGGCGATGCCGGGGGCCTGGACCTCGCCGGCGAGCTGCCGGTGGAGCCCGCGCCCGAGCCGCTCGCGGTCCCCGAGGAGATGGGCGCGGCGGGCGAGGACGGCGAGCCGCTCGCGCTCGAGCCGACGCTCGACCTCGGCGCGCCGGTCGATCCCACGCTCGAGCTGGCCGAGCTGGCGGAGCCGGCGGCCGGCGCCGGGATCGCGGCCGGCGAGGATCCCTTCGCGCTCCGCGAGCCGGACCCGGAGCCGGCCGGCGGCCGCGACCTCTCCGCGCTCGACTTCGCCGCGGGCGAGCTGGGCGAGGACGCCGACGCGTGGGCCGCGGCGGAGGCGCCGACGGAGGCGCCCGCGCCATTCACGCTGGGTGACGTCGGCCCGCAGGCGGAGCCGCTCGCCGGGCCCGAGCCGGAGGCGGAGCTCCCGGCGTGGGACGCCGGCGCGGCGCCCGCGCTCGAGCTGGAGCCGTCCCGGTGGGGCGCGGGCATGGCCGACGTCGAGCGCGACGTCGCCGACGCGCCGATCGAGGCCGCCGACCCCTCGGCGCTCCTGGCCGAGGCCGCGGAGGCGCTGCCGCCGCTCGAGCTGGACGGGCCGGCCGCGCCGGCGCCCGACGCCGTGGCGGAGGCCGCGCCCGACGCCGCGGCGTCGCTCGCCGGCGCGCTGCTCGATGCCGGCGCCGAGCCGCCGCCCGCCATCGACGACCTGCTCGGCGCAGAGGTGTCCTCCCAGGACGCCAGCGTCGAGCCTGCCGAGCTCGCCGACCTCGCCGACCTCGCCGAGCTGGCCGCGGTGCCGCCGCCGGACGCGGACGACCTGCCCACGCTCGACGGCGAGGACATCCTCGAGGAGATCCCGGCGGACGAGCTGGTGCCGCTGCCGCCCGACGAGGTCGCCGGCGACGTCGAGCCCGGCGCGCCGCCGCTCGCGGAGGCGGCGGTCGCGGCGCCGGTGCCCGAGCCGGCCCCCGGGCCGGAGGACGCCGGCGTGCCGGCGCCGGCGCCTGCCGCGGCCGCATCGATCCCCGCCCCGGACCTCGAGCCGCTGCCGGTCGAGGAGGTCTCGTTCACGCCGCCGCCGGTGGTCGAGGCGGCGCCCCCGCCGCCCGGCGGGTGGGAGGTGCCCGGCGCGCACCGGGTGGTGATCCACACGCTCGAGGGGCTGGTGAGGCGCGGCGTGATCGAGGACGCGGCGCTGGACGCGCCCGCGCTGGACCTCGTCGCGCAGGGGCCGCTCCCCGAGCGGATCCCCACCGACAAGGTGAAGGCGATCTTCTTCATGCTGGCGCCGGGCGAGGCCGCGCCGGCGGCGGAGGGGAAGCGCGTGCGCGTCACGTTCCGCGACGGCCGGCAGGTGGCCGGGTTCAGCCCCGACTACCGCGAGGACGGGCCCGGCTTCTTCATGGTCCCGGCGGACACGCGCACCAGCACCGCGCGGATCTGGATCTACCGCTCGGCGGTGCGGCAGGTGGCGGTGAGCTGACGGCCGGGCGCGCCCGCGCCGCGGATCAGTTCATCCAGCGGGGCGGCTCGCCCTTGCCGTCCTTGCCGATCACCTTGAGGTGCTTGGACCGCCGGCGGAACTCGCGCTCCGCCCACCACTCGCGCGCCTGCAGCTTCCAGCGCCGCGTCGGCATGCGGCCGCCGCGCGACAGCGCGAAGCCCAGCGCGAGCGCCGCGAAGTGCGGCACGAACGCGCCCAGCCCCGGGAGCCCGCCGCCGGCCAGGCCGTACAGCACCGTCCCGAACACGACCAGCAGCGCCAGCGTCTTCCCGGTGAGCGGGAGCACGCCCCAGATGCTCACCTGGCGATCCGGGTAGAGCATCGCCCACATGAGCAGGAGCGCGTTCACCACCGGCCACAGGCCGAGGTGCGGCCGGTCGGCTGGGAACCAGAGCAGCGCCGCGATCACCGTGACCGCGGTCGCCCCGGCGGCGAGGCCGAGGAAGGTGCCGACCAGGCGCCGCTCGCTCCAGGTGAACGCGAGCTGCTGGCCGATGGAGTAGAGCATGAACCCGCCGAACAGCAGCGTGAGCGGGTCGCTCTGCACGAAGGCCCAGGAGACGAGCCGCCACACCTGCCCGCGCAGCACCAGGCCCGGCACCAGCGCGGCCCAGGCGTCGTCGCGCGTCACCCAGGAGCCGACGGTCGCGACCAGGATGAGGACGAGCAGCAGCCCCAGCCCGGAGGGGATGCGGCCGCCGAAGGTGAACGCGCTGCCGAGGTCGGGGCTCCGTCTGCTGCGCACGCGGTCCTAGCCCTTCTTCCTCTCCCGGTAGAAGAGGGTGATGGTGAGGCAGTGGAACTCCTTGTCCGAGCTCTGCCGGACCTCGTGGCTCACCACCTCGAGCTCGGGGTTGCCGGCGAGCCAGCGCGTGATCGTCTCGCCCATGGCGTCGCGATCGCGCGCCAGCGTCGTCGAGAAGACCTTCACGCCGGTGAAGCTCGTCATCGTCGCCCCTCCTCGCCGCGGACCCTCGGGGACCCTATCGTCCCCTCCGTGCGGGGGCAAGAATGAGGCACCGCTAGAGCGGCTCCAGGATGACCGCCACCCCCTGGCCGCCGCCGATGCAGGCCGAGCCGATGCCGGCCCGGGCGCCGCGGCGCCGCAGCTCGTAGAGCAGGTGCATGGTGATCCGGGCCCCGCTCGCGGCGAGCGGGTGGCCGAGCGCGATGGCGCCGCCGTCCACGTTGGTCCGGTCGCGCGGCAGCCCCAGCTCCTGCTCCACCGCCAGGTACTGCGGCGCGAACGCCTCGTTGACCTCGAACAGGTCGAGGTCGGAGAGCGTGGCGCCGGCGCGCGCGAGCGCGTTCCGGACCGCCGGCACCGGGCCGATGCCCATCACGGTGGGGTCCACGCCGGCGTGGCCCCAGTTCACCAGCCGTCCCAGCGGCCGGAGCCCGCGGCGCTCCGCGTAGGCGCGCGAGGCCACCACCAGCATCCCCGCGCCGTCGGCGATCCCGCTCGCCGCGCCGGCGTGGATGACGCCGTCGGCCTTGAACACCTTCGGGAGCTTCCGCAGCCCCTCCAGCGTGGTGCCGGGGCGCGGGTGCTCGTCCTTCTCGAACCGGACCGTCCCCTTGCGCGACGGGAGCTCCACCGGCGCCAGCTCCTCGCGGAAGCGCCCGGCCTCGTCCGCGGCGGCCCAGCGCCGCTGCGAGGCCACCGCGAGCTCGTCCACCGCGTCCTGCCCGATCCGGTGCGTCTCGGCCAGCTTCTCGGCGGTGAGCGCCATGGGCATGCCGGCGTAGGTGTCGGTGAGCGCCGACCAGAGCATGTCCTCGAGCTGCGGGGTCTTGCCGAACGCGTGGCCGAAGCGCGTGCCGCGCAGCACGAGCGGCGCCTGGCTCATCGACTCGGTGCCGCCGGCCAGCACCAGCTCCGCCTCGCCGGTGTGGACGAGCCGCGCCGCCTCGATGACCGCCTCGAAGCCGGAGCCGCACAGCCGGTTCACGGTGAGCGCGGGGACGCCCTCGGGCAGGCCGGCGCGGAGCCCCACGTGGCGCGCCAGGTAGATGGCGTCCGGCGAGGTCTGGGCCACGTTCCCGACCACCACGTGGCCGTAGTCCGCGGGCGGCGCCCCGGCCTGCGCCATCGCCGCCTTCGCGGCGTGGACCGCGAGGTCGGTCGCGCTGAGGTCCTTCAGGGCGCCGCCGAACGTCCCGAAGGGCGTCCGCTTCGCGGCGAGGAACACCACGTCCTGCTGGCCGGCCCGGTTCATCACGCCTCCTGGTGCGTCACCTCGAGATAAGCGCGCCCGCCAGGCCTTTCACGGCCACCACCAGGATGGCGAGCGCCAGCGCCACGTTCAGGGCCGGCACGAGCGCGCCCACCCGGTCGCCGGCGCGGCCGCGGAGCGCGGCGTACGCGCGCGGGGCGTGGCGGGCGAGCATGTACACCGCGAACAGCGCCGCGACCGACTGGAAGACGAGCATCCGCCGATGCTAGACGCAGGCGGCGGCCCTGAACAGCGCGCCGGGGCGCCGCGCCCGCCCGGGCCAGGGGCCGGGCGACGCTAGGCCGCGGGGGCGGCGTCGGGCGCGGGCTTCTTGCCGAGGATCCGGGCCAGCACGATGCCCACCTCGTAGAAGACGATCATCGGCACGGCCATCAGGGCGAGGTTGAGCGGGTCGCCGGTGGGCGTGATGATCGCGGCCGCGATCACGTTCACGATGATGGCGATGCGCCGGTACTTCGCGAGCGTGCGCCACTGCACCAGGCCGATCATCGACAGGAACGCGATGACCACCGGGACCTCGAACACCACCCCGAAGCCGAGCAGCATGGCGAGCACGAGCGAGAGCTGCTCCGAGAGGGAGAGCATCGGCGAGAGCGTGTCGCTCTCGGCGAACGCCAGCATGGCCGGGAACGCCTGCGGCATCACGAGCTCGAAGCAGAACACCGCGCCCAGGTAGAAGAGCAGCGTCCCCCAGAACAGGAACGGGAAGACGACCTTCTTCTCGCGCTTGTAGAGGCCGGGCGCGATGAACAGCCACAGCTGCCACAGCACCCAGGGGGCCGCGACGAAGACGCCGCCGTACATGGCCACCTTGATGTAGACCATCATCGGCTCGATCGCGCTCGTGTACACGAGCTGCTGGCGGCCGGCCGGGAGCGCGTCGCGCACCGGCTTCATCAGGTGATCCACGATCTGGGGCACGAACCCGCCGACGAGGCCCATCCCGATCGCGATGCCGAGCATCGCGCGCACCATGCGGACGCGCAGGTCGCGCAGGTGGTCGAGGAACGAGAGCTTCACCTCGCCCTCGGGCTCGGGGGACGGCGACGGCGGCGGCGGCGGCGGCAGCTGCGGGACGGTTTCGCTCATGCGGGCCTACGCGGCGGTGCCGCCGGTGCCGGGCGGCGGGGCGCCCTCGCCGGACGGCTCGGGCGACGGGGACGGGGCCGGCGCGGTGGCGACCGCGGCGGGCTGGGCGGCGGCAGCGGCGGGCTCGACCGCGGACGCGGCCGGCTCGGCGTCCACCAGCGCCGCCTCCAGCCCGGGGACGTTCTCGGCGGTGGCGGCGGGGGGCGGGCCGGCCGGACCGGGGACCGGGCGGTTCGGGACGGGCGGCACCAGCGAGGGGCGCGCAACCTTCCGGTCGTCCTTGTAGATCTCGGTCTCGATCTGGTCCTTCAGATCGTCCGTGGCCTGCTTGAACTGGCGCAGGCCCTTGCCGATGGTCTTCGCCGCCTCCGGGAGGCGATCCGGCCCGAGCAGGATGAGGGCGAGGACGGCGATGATCACGATCTCGCCGAAGGACAGACCGAACATAGGGCGGTTCCTATAACACGGCGGAAACCGGGACGCTTCCGCCGCCGGACGGATCCGGTTGCGGCGGCAGCATGCCACGCCTAACGTCCCCGCGCATGGCCTACTGGCTGCTGAAGACCGAGCCCGGCACCTACGCGTGGTCCGACCTCGTCGCCGATGGGACCACCCCGTGGACCGGCGTCGCCAACCCGCAGGCCCAGGCGAACCTCCGGGCCATGAAGGCGGGCGATCGCGCGATCGTCTACCACTCCGGCGAGAAGCGCGCGGTGGGGATCGCCGAGGTGGTGCGGACCGCCTACCCCGACCCGACCGCCGGCGGCGAGCTGGTCTGCGTGGACGTGAAGGCGGTCGAGCCGCTCCCGGCGCCCGTGCCGCTCGAGGCGCTGAAGCTGGAGCCCGCGTTCGAGGGCTCGGTCCTGCTCAGGCAGGGCAGGCTGTCGGTGGTGCCGCTCGCGCCGGCGGAGTGGCGCGACCTCGCCGCGCTCGCCGACGTCATCGCCCGCACCGGCGGGCTGCGGCGCAAGGCGCGGTTCTGATCCCACGAGGGCTGCGCCCTCGCCCCGCCGGCAGAGCCGTCGGGGCCCCACTCCTGCTGCGCGGGTCCCGTGACCTCGCGCGCCCGCCTCCGCGGGCTCGCGCAAGGTCCCCGCGGGCGCGCCAATCTGCGCGCCGTTCCGCTAAATCCTGAATCGCCTCACCTCGCCGCGGAGCACCTCCGCCTGCGAGGCGAGGTCCACGATCGCGGCCTCGAGGTCGCGGACCGAGTGCGTCTGCGCCTCGGCCACCTGCTTGATCTGCACCACCGCCGTCATCACCTGCTCGGAGCCCTTGGTCTGCTCCTTCTGGGCGCGGTTCAGGTGGTGGACCATCTCCGAGATCGACTCGATGGCGCGGGTGATCTGCTTCGAGCCGCGCGCCTGCTCCTGCGCCGAGCGCTCCACGTGCTTGGTGATCGCCTTCATCTTCTCGGCGCTCTTCATGATCTGCTCGGAGCCGCGCGCCTGCTCGGCGGTCGCGCTCGCGATCTGCTGCACCGTCTCGGCGATGCGGTTGATGGCCATGGTCACCTGCTTCGACCCGCGCGCCTGCTCGAGCGTGGCCCGCGCGATGGCCTTCACCATCTGCGTGGACTTCTGGCTCGACTGCTGGATCTTCTTCAGGGCGGTCTCGGTCTCCTGCCCGAGCCGCACGCCCTCCTCGACGTTGCGGACGCCGCGGTCCATCGCCTGGATGGCGTTGCGCGACTGGTCCTGCACCGCGCGGATGAGCTCGGAGATCTCCTTGGTGGACGCGCCGGTGCGCTCGGCCAGGTCCTTGATCTCGTCGGCCACCACCGCGAAGCCCTTGCCGTGCTCGCCCGACTGCGCCGCCAGGATGGCGGCGTTCAGCGCGAGCAGGTTGGTCTGCTCGGCCACGTCGTCGATGACGTTGAGGATGTTGCCGATGGCGGCGATCTTGGCGCCGAGCGCCTCGATGACGCTGGCCGCCTCCTTGGACGACTCCTTGATCTTGTCGATGCCGAGCAGCGTGCGCGAGAGCGCCTCCGCCCCCGACTCCGCGTCGCGCTGCGCCTGCTCGGAGAGGCGCGCGGTCTCGTTCGCGTTCGACTCCACCTGCGAGATGGACACGTCCATCTCGTTCATCGAGGACGACGTCTCCTCGGTGGTGGCGGACAGGTCCTCGATGTTCTTCGCCACCTCCTTGATCGAGTAGGTCATCTGCTCGATCGCGGCGGTGGTCTCCTCCACGCTGGCCGCCAGCGCCTGGATGTTCTCGGCCACCTCGTCGTTGGTGGCGGCCATCTCCAGGATCGACGAGGAGGACTCCTCGGCGCTCTGGGCCAGCACCTCGACGTTGTCGGCGATGCCCTTCAAGGACGAGATCATCTGGCTCATCGACGACGAGGTGTCCACCACCCGCGCCGACACGGTGCCGGCGCCGGAGGACACCGCCGAGCCGGTGCGCGAGATCCGGTCGATGACGGTCGCCACCCCGCCGGTCACGTTCTGCACGCGGGAGAGCGTCGCGGCCAGGTTCTCGCCGATCCGGTTCAGCGACTCGGCCAGCGTCCCCAGCTCGTCCGGGCCGAGCTGCGCGGAGCGGGCGGTGAGGTCGCAGTCGGAGACCCGGCGCGCCACCGCGCTCATCTCGTCGAGCGGCCGGAGCACGAGCCGCGAGACGAACACGTAGACGAGCCCGGCCAGCACCATCCCGCCGCCCACCAGCAGCGCGAAGATGTACCAGCCGGCGCGCCCGGCCTGCGCGTCGAGCGGGTCGCGGTCGAGGCCGAGCAGCACGTACCCGGCGCGCGCGCCGCCGGCCGCGCCCTCCACCGGGCGCGTGAAGGCGAGCACGCCCGGCGCCTGGGGCTGCGCGGCGCCGCCCGCCGCCTGGTGCCACGCCACCACCTCCTCGGCGCTCCGGCCCAGGTTGCGCGAGAGGTGCCTGGCCGCGATGGACCAGTCCTCCCGGACCACCACCACGTACGCGAACGACTCCTCGTCCCAGTCCTCGTCCACGCGCGCCGCGATGCGCGCCGGGTCGCCGGCCGCGAGCGCCGGCGCGAGCGCGGAGGCGTAGACGCGGGCGTCGGCCTCCCCGCGGTGCGCGGCGGCGCGCTCGAGCGCGACGTGGATCTCGCGGTTCACGGCGATCGAGGTGAGCACGCCGGCGATGGCCAGCGCGCCGGCGATGGAGAGGAACAGGATCCGCTTCACGCCGAGGTGGGCGAGCTTTGGACGCATCGGGCCCTTCTCGCCGGCGCGGGCTGAAGCACGCGATTTTCCGGCGGTTCGGCGCGATGCTACCGGTGGGTCGGGATCGAGGCAAGGGAACGGCCGGCGCCGCGGCGGGCGGCGGACGCACCTTCCCCCACGCCGCCGGGCCCCGCGTCCTACCGCTGCGTGAGCTACTGCATGAACAGGTCCTGCACCTCGACCTGCTTCTTCTCGGCGTCGGCGAGCACGGGCTCGGTCCCCTGCTTGAACGGCTCGGGCACGCCGCCGGCGCCGTCCGCCACGGCCTTGCCGCTGGCCGGGTCGATCCGCACCTCGACGATCCCCGACGGCGCCTCGAACTCGGGCTGGGCCCGGCCCTTCAGCGCCGCCGACATGAAGTCGAGCCAGATGGGCAGCGCGGCGTGGCCGCCGGTCTCGTAGCGGCCGAGCGGCGTGACGTTCACGTCGTAGCCGAGCCACACGCCGGTGGCGAGGTCGCGGGTGAACCCCATGAACCAGGTGTCGAACGAGTCGTTGGTGGTGCCGGTCTTGCCCGCCGCCGGCTTCCCGAGCGCCGCGGCGCGCGCGCCGGTGCCGACCGTCGCCACCTCGCGCATCAGCCGCACCAGGATGTAGGCGCTGCGCGGGTCCATCACCTGCTCGCGCGGGCGCGTCACCTCGGCCACCGCGCCCGCCAGCCGCTCGTCGAGCCCGACCCACGGGTCGCGGTAGTCGGCGTGGTCCTCGAGCACGCGCCCGTCCCGGTCCAGCACCCGCTTCACGAACGTGCTGGGGCGCTTCTCGCCGTACCGCGCGAACAGCGCGTACACGTTGGTGAGCTCCCACGGCGTCACGCAGGACGAGCCGAGCGCGCTCCCCAGCTCCTGCTTCACCGGCGTGGTGATCCCGAGCGTCTTCGCCCAGTCGCCCAGGCCCGCCGGCCCGAGCTTCGCGTTGAGCGCCTCGGCGGTCTTCACCGCCGGGATGTTCATCGAGTTGACGAGCGCGGTGCGCAGGGTGACGTCGCCCTTGAAGTCCTCGCCGTAGTTCTGCGGCTTCCAGCTCGACTCGTCGTCGCGGAACACGATGGGCGCGTCGGTGAGGATCGTCGCCGGCGTGTAGTCGAGCTTCTCCACCGCGGCCGAGTAGACGACCGGCTTGAACGCCGAGCCCGGCTGGCGGCAGGCCTGGAACGCGCGGTTGAACTCGGACGCCTCGAAGTCGTAGCCGCCCACCATGGCGGTGACGTACGCCGTCCCGGGATCGACCGCGACCAGCGCCCCCTGCAGCGTGGGGTCCTGCTGGAGCGAGAACAGCACCGGGGCCTCGGGCACGTCCTTCGGCCGGCCCACCCCGAGCTGCGCCTCCTTCTTCTGCAGCTCGGCGCGCTCGACGCGCTTCAGCACCACCACGTCGCCGGCGTGGAGCGCGCTCGACGGCCGGGAGAGGAGCGCGTCGGCGTAGGACACCACCGGGTTCGGCCGGCGCGCCCAGCGCATGCCGGAGATGGGCAGCACGCCGCGCGTCTCGCCCACCTCCACCTCGACGACGCCCGCCTTGTCGTCCACCCGGTCCACGATGCCGACGCAGTGGTCGCCGGGCCGCAGCGTGCCCTTCGGCCAGGCCTTCGCGAGCCGCGCGGCGAGCGCGGTCCGCTCCGCGCCGGCCACCTTCGCGACCGGCCCGGTGTAGCCCTGCCGCTGGTCCACCTCGACGAGCCCCTTCAGCACCGCCGCCTGCGCGGCGCGCTGCTTCTCGAGGTCCATCGCCATCTCGACCCGCAGCCCGTCGTGCAGCAGCCGCTCGTTGCCGTAGCGGTCCACCACCTGCCGCCGCACCGTCTCCACGTAGAACGGCGCGGTCTCGCGGAACACGTCGTCCACGCCGAAGACCTTCACCTCGGCCTTCTCGGCGCTGCGCCGCTCGGCCTCGGTGATCATCCCCTCCTCGGCCATGCGGCGCAGCACGTAGCGCCGCCGCTCCGCGGCCGCCTCGGGCCGCGAGAACGGCGAGTAGCGCGAGGGCGCCTGCGGCAGCCCGGCGATGAGCGCCGCCTCCTCCAGCGTCAGGTCCTCGACGTTCTTCCGGTAGTAGTTCTCCGCGGCCGACTGCACCCCGTAGCTGTGGTGCCCGAGGTACACGCCGTTCAGGTAGATCCAGAGGATCTGCTCCTTCGTGAACCGCGCCTCGAGGCGCCGCGCCAGGATCAGCTCGCGGATCTTGCGGCGCAGGCTGCGCTCGGTGCCGCGCTCGAACCCCTCGGCGCTGATGAGGAGCGCCTTGGCGGTCTGCTGCGTGAGCGTGGACGCGCCCTGGATGCGCGAGCGGAGCACGTAGGTCTTCACCGCGGCGCGGAGCGTGCCGAGCAGGTCGATGCCGCCGTGCTCGAAGAAGTTCTTGTCCTCCGAGGCGATGAACGCCTGGATGACACGCTTCGGGATGCGCGCGTAGGGGACGACCTTGCGGCGCTCCACGAAGAACTCGCCCGCGATCTGACCGTCGGCCGAGATCATCTCGGTGATGATGGGCGGGCGGTACTGCTCCAGCGTGGGGACGTCCGGCAGGCCGCGCGAGAACACGAACCAGCCCACCACCGCGGCCACGACCGCGGCGTTCACCGCCGCGATCCCGGCGAACAGCCCCCAGCGGAGGAGCCGCCGGCGCAGCGGGCGCTCGGGCGGCAGCCCGTCGAGGACCACGCGCGAGGAGGGCTCCTCGGGCGGCTTGTGGGGTTCGCCGGGCTCGCTCATGGGGTGGCCGAATCTATGCGTGCCCCGCCCCGGAGTTCAACGCTCGCGGTGCGGTCCCTCGCGGCGCGCGCCGGGCGCGTGTGCGCCGGTGGGCGACGCGGGGAGCTTCAGGTTCGCGCGGGAGAGCACCTCCGCGAGCTCCGCCGGGAACGGCGCCTCGAGCCGGAGCGGCGCGCCGGTGAGCGGATGTGGGACCTCCAGCCGCCACGCGTGCAGGCCCATGCGGCGCAGCCCCCAGCGCGTGCGCGCGGTGCGGTTGAAGGCGAAGTCGCCGTAGCGCCGGTCGCCCGCCACCGGGTGGCCCACCGCCTCGAGGTGGCGGCGGATCTGGTGCGTGCGGCCGGTCTCGATGGTGACCGCGAGGAGCGAGATCTCCTTCGCGGCCGAGACCACCTTCCAGCGCGTCAGCGCCTCCTGGAAGTTCACGCCGCGCATGGCCTTCGACTTCGACGTCTGCTCGTGCTCGGAGAGCGGCAGGTCGATGGTGCCCGCCTCGCGCGGCATCTTCCCCTTCACGAGCGCGAGGTAGGTCTTGTGGACGCCTTCGCCGGTGGTGAAGGTCTCGCCGAGCCGCACCATCGCCTTCCGGTGCTTCGCGACCAGCACCACGCCCGAGGTGTCGCGGTCGAGCCGGTGCGCCGGCGACGGCTTGAACTCGGTGGGCGGGAGGTCGTCCGGCGTCTTCAGGTAGCCGCGCGCCATCTCCACCAGCGTCGCGCCCTCGATCCCGGTGCCGGGGTGCGCGGCCAGGCCGGCCGGCTTGTCCACCGCGAGCAGGTCGGCGTCCTCGTGCAGCACGCCGAACGTCACCCGCGGCGCGCCGCCCGGCGCGGCCGGCGCCGCCTTCGCGAGCAGCCGCTCCTCGTCGCCGCGGATCACCACCACGTCGCCCTCGGCGACGACCTGGTCGGCCTTGCCGCGCGCGCCGTTCACCCGCACCTTGCGCGTGCGGAACATCTTGTAGACGTGGCTGAGCGGGACGTCGCGCAGCGCCTTGCGCACGAGCTTGTCGAGGCGCTGGCCGGCCGCGTCGGCCGAGACGGTGAGCTGGATCACGGGGGAGATCTACCTCACCCGGGCCCGCGACACCTCAAATCAGCTCGAGCTGCATGTGCTCGCGCAGGGGCTCGGCGCGGATCCCCTCCTTGCGGAGCGCGGCGGCGAGCGCGTCCTCGTGGCCGTGGACCGTGAACACGCGGCCGGCGCCGGTGGCCCTGGCGTAGCGCACCAGCGAGGGGAAGTCGGCGTGGTCGGACAGCGGGAACGCCGCGTCCACCCCGCGGAAGAAGCGGCCGCCGTCGATGGCCCAGCCGGTGAGGATGGCGGTGCGGCGCCTGCGGAGGCCGCGCATGGCCGGGCTGCGGGCGAGGTGCGGCGGGCACACCACCACCTCGTCGATCCCGGCGCCCTCCGGCCCGAGCGGCCGCACGTTGGGCAGCGCCACCCCGTGCGCCTCGTAGACCTTGTTCACCGCCTGGACCACCGGGTGGGCGCGGCAGGCGTAGCCGAGGTCGGAGAGGTACTTCAGGATCTCCTGCGCCTTGCCGAGCGCGTAGCCGAGCAGCACCGGCGTGACGCCGTCGGCGAGCGCGTCGTCCACGAAGCGGCGCACCGCCGCGAGCGTCTCGTCCTTGGGCGGGAACACGTAGCGCGGGTGGCCGAAGGTGGACTCGATCACGAGCACGTCGCAGCCCATCACCTCGGCGCGCTCGGCGGCGTGGGTCGGCTCGGTGCAGAGGTCGCCCGAGTAGCCCAGCGAGACGCCGTTGCGCGTCACCCGCACCTGGGCCGAGCCGAGCACGTGGCCGGCGGGGAACAGCTCCAGCGTCAGCTCGCCCAGGCCGAACGGCGCGCGGTAGGACGCGGGCAGGTGCTCGGTCCGCCGGCGCTTCCCCTCGCCCAGGCGGTGGCGCATGAGCGCCAGCGTCGGGGCCGTGGCGATGGTCCGGTCGTGGCGCCCGATGTGATCGCCGTGCGCGTGCGACACGAACGCGCACTCGACCCGCCGGGTGGCGTCGAGGTGGAGGGACGAGCCGGTGATCCTCAGCTCGCCCCGGTGGAGCTCGATCGGCGGGCGCCTCATCGGGCGCCCGTTCTACAACGGGCGCCCGACAAAGGCGCGAGGCAGGGCCCGCGGGCCCCGCCGCTACTTCTTCGGCGGCTCCTTCGCCGGCGCCTTCTTCTCCTCCGGCTTCGACTCCTGCGGCGCCTTCGTCCGGTCTTCCTCCTCGATCTGGTGGATGCGTTTCTCGAGCGAATGGAACCCGCCCTTCTTCTTCTCGTCCGCCATGCGAACACCTCCTTCGAGGACCCTAGGGATCCTCTCGCCGCCAGGGGAACCGGTCCGCGCCAGGGTGGGTTCGCCCGGAGGTCCCCCCGCGGTGGGGGGCTCCGACCGCGGCCGAGCGCCGCCCCGCACCCCTCTGGCGGGTGTCAGGGCGGGAGGGCATGATGCGCCGCCCCAGCCTCCGGCACCCCGGCCGCGTCGCGGCCAGCGCCCGGGCGAGCGGGCGCGTCGCGTCGCGCATCTCGAGGAGGGACCATGAAGAGGACCGTGGACGTCGGGGAGCGGCTGCCGCTGCTCCAGAGCATTCCCCTGTCGCTGCAGCACCTGTTCGCCATGTTCGGCGCCACCGTGCTGGTGCCGTTCCTGGTCGGGCTCGACACCTCGGTGACCCTGTTCACCAGCGGTGTCGGCACGCTCGTCTACATCTTCATCACCAAGGGGAAGATCCCGGCCTACCTCGGCTCCTCCTTCGCGTTCATCGCCGCGCTCTCCGCCATCCTCGGGGTGGCGCCGGGCCAGGCCGCGCCCGCGGAGCGGGTGGCGGTGGCCATGGGCGGCTGCGTGGCGGTGGGCGTCTGCTACCTGGTGGTGGCGGCGCTCATCGGCAAGTTCGGCACCGGCTGGATCGACCGGCTGCTCCCGCCGGTGGTGATCGGCTCGGTGGTGATGGTCATCGGCCTCGGCCTCGCGCGCGTGGCGGTGGTCAACATGGCCATGAACGGCGGCGGCCCGACCTACCGGCCGGAGTTCTTCGCGGTCGCGCTCGCCTCGCTCGCCATCGCCATCCTGGCGGCGGTGTTCCTGAAGGGCTTCCTGGGCGTCATCCCGGTGCTCATCGGGATCGTGGGCGGCTACGTGGTCGCGCTGCTCGCGGGCCAGGTGGACCTCTCCGGCGTCGCCGCGGCGAGGCCGCTGGCGGTGCCGCCGTTCGTGCTCCCGAAGTTCACCTGGGCGGCCATCATCACGCTCGCGCCCATCTCGCTCGTGGTCATCACCGAGCACATCGGCCACCTCATCGTCACGAACAACGTGGTGGGCCGGGACTTCGTGAAGGACCCGGGCCTGCACCGCTCGCTCGCCGGCGACGGCGTCGCGACGGTGATCTCCGGCGCGCTGGGCGGCCCGCCCAACACCACCTACGGCGAGAACATCGGCGTCATGGCCATCACCCGCGTCTTCTCGGTGTGGGTGATCGGCGGCGCGGCGGTGCTCGCGGTCCTCATGTCGTTCCTCCCGCCGGTGGGCGCGCTCATCCGCTCGATCCCGACGCAGGTGATGGGCGGCATCTGCATCCTGCTGTTCGGGATCATCGCCTCCGCCGGCATCCGCATGCTGGTCGAGGCGGGCATCGACTTCTCGCAGAAGCGGAACCTGATCATCGCCTCGGTGGTGCTGGTCATCGGCGTCGGCGGCGCCGAGATGCACTTCGGCTCGGTGAAGATCGACGCCATGCCGCTCGCCACCTACGTCGGCATCCTGCTCAACCTGGTGCTGCCGCGCGGCATGGAGGGCACCGCCGCGAACGGGGCCGTCTCCGAGGCGCCCGACGTCTAGCCGCGAGCCGCATCCCCGCTCGCGGTGAGCCCGTCGAGCCGCGGGCGGGGACCCGCTACCTGAGCAGCAGGTACCAGAGCCGCCCCGGCTGCTTCATGCGGCCGGCGGCGTTCGCGGCGTAGGGGCCGCTGCCCAGGTACAGGTCCACGCGCCCCGAGGTGCGGATCGCGCCGCCCGCGTCCTGGTCGAGCACGAAGCGCGAGAACGGGCGCATGACGGCCGAGCTCGCGTCCACCGGGCGCTCGGTCTCGAGGAACGCCAGGCCGCCCTTCGGGAAGACCTTCGCGTCGGCGGCGATGGTGCGATCCGGGGTGACCGGGACGCCCAGCGCGCCGATCGCGTCGTCGGCGAACCGGAAGAAGACGTAGGACGGGTTCGTGGCGAGCACCGCCGCCTGCTCCTCCGGGTGCGCGAGCAGCCAGGCGCGGATCGACTGCATCGACACCTCCTCGCGCCGGAGCGCGCCGCGCCGGACCAGCTCCGCGCCCACCGCGGCGTAGCGCTGGCCGTTCTTGCCGGCGTAGGTGACCACGCGCGCGGTGCCGTCGGGGAGGCGCACCACCCCGCTCCCCTGGATCTCGAGGAAGAACGCGTCCAGCGCCGAGTCCACGAAGCAGAGCTCCGCGCCCTTGCCGTCGAGCGCGCCCCGCGCGATGTCGGCGCGCGTCGGGTACGGGACGAGCCGGCCCTGCTCCACGCGGCCGATCACGTCCTCCGCGACCTGCGGGAAGTCGCGCGCGCGCACCACCACGAGGTCGTCCGGCGCGCGGTGGAGCGGCACCTGGTACGGGCCGCCGCGGGCGAGCGCGCCGCGCAGCTCCGGCAGGTAGTAGCCGGTGAACAGCACCGTCCCGCGCCCGTCGCCGGTCGAGCGGAAGGCGCGGAACTCGCGGCGGAGCGTCTCGCGCAGCGCCGCGGGCGGCGGCCGCGCCGCCACGATGGCGCGGAAGCGCGCCAGCGTCGCGCGCACGCGCTCGAGCGGCACGCGCTCCCTCCCGTACGCGAACGTCCGGCCCGGATCCGAGGCGGCGAGCCGCGCCAGCCAGGTCTCGCTGCGGCCGATGGCGTCCTCGAGGCCGGCGTAGTCGAGGTCGTCGGCGAACGCCGGGAGCTCGGACGGCGGCACCTCGCGCAGCGCCTCGTCGGCGGTGCGGGCCGGCGCGGGCGGGGGCGCGTGGCGGCAGGCGGTGAGCGCCGAGGCGAGCACCAGGGCGAGCGCCGCGACGGGCGCGTGCGGGAGGAGCGTGCGTCGCATCGGGCCGAACGTAGCAGAGGTCCCGCCGGCGCGGGCGCAGCCCGGAGCCCGGAGCCCGACGAGGCGCTCAGCCCGGGCCGGTCGAGGCGCGCTCGCCCCGGGCCCGCCGAGGGGCGCGGGCCTCCAGCACCCCGCCCACCTCGCCGGCCACCACGCCGAGCACCATGAGCGCGCCGCCGGCCCAGTCGAGCGGCCCGAGCGGCTCGCCGTAGTAGAGCCAGCTGAACACCGCCGCGGCGGCGGGCTCGAGCGAGAAGATGAGCGCGGCCCGCACGGCGGTGGTGTGGCGCTGGCCCCAGTTCATGACGAAGAACGCGAGCGCGGTCATGACGAGGCCGGTGAACGCAACCACCAGCGCGAAGTGGCCGGCCCCGGCCGGATCGAAGCGCGGCCCCTCCAGCGGCGCGAGCACGAGCGCCCCCGCCAGCGTGACCAGCACCTGCACCGCCACGAACGGCGCGAGCGGGTGGCGCGGCGCCCACTCGGAGGTGAACGTCACCTGGAGCCCGTAGGCGACGGCGCAGAACAGCGTGAGCAGGTCGCCGAAGCGGACCTCCTCCGTGACCGCGCCCGGCGTGAACGGCCGGGTGAGCATCACCAGCCCGGCCAGCGCGAACGCGACGCCCACCCAGAAGGCGGGGCGCACCCGGCGTCCCAGGAACCAGCGGGCCACCACCGGCACCACCAGCACGTTCAGGCCGGTGATGAACCCGGAGCGCGCGGGCGTGGTGTGCCGGAGCGCCACCGTCTGCAGCACGAACCCGACCAGCATGGTCAGGCCGAGCAGGATCCCGTGGCGCCAGAACCCGTCGCCGAGCGGCGCGCGCGGCCGGAGCGCCCAGGCGGCGAGCAGCGCCACCGCGGCCAGGCCGAAGCGGGCGGTCAGGAACACGCCCGGCGAGGCGATCTCGAGCGCCTCCTTCACCAGCGCGAAGGTGGTCCCCCACAGCAGCGTGAGGACGAGCAGGGCGAGGTCGGCCACGGCGCGGCGGGCGGCGCTAGCGCCCGGCCCGCTCCTCCTCGAACCGCCCGTGCAGGTGGACCGGCGCCTGGCGCGCCTTGCGCACGCGCATGTTGAGGAGCTCGACGCCGAGCGAGAACGCCATCGCGAAGTACACGTAGCCCTTCTCGATGTGCTTCCCGAGCCCCTCGGCCACCAGCATCACGCCGATGAGGATGAGGAAGGAGAGCGCCAGCATCTTGATGGTGGGGTGGCGCTCCACGAACCCGCCGATGGCGTCGGCGAAGACGAGCATCACGCCCACCGCGAGGATCATGGCGGCGACCATCACCGGCAGGTGCTTCGCCATCCCCACCGCGGTGATGACCGAGTCGAGCGAGAACACGATGTCGAGCAGCGCGATCTGCACGATGACCGCCCAGAACGCGGCCCCGCCGCCGGCCTTGCGCTCCTCGGCGTGCTCGACCTCGAGCTTGTCGTGGATCTCGTGGGTGGCCTTCGCGATGAGGAACAGGCCGCCGCCCAGCAGGATGAGGTCGCGCCCGGAGACCTCCCGGCCCAGCACCTCGAACAGCGGCCGGGTCAGCCCCATCACCCAGCTGATGGCGAACAGCAGCCCGAGCCGGGTGAGGAGCGCGAAGGAGAGGCCCAGCTTGCGCGCCTTCCCCTGCTGCTCCTGCGGCAGCCGCCCGGCGAGGATGGTGAGGAACACCACGTTGTCGATGCCGAGGACGATCTCCATGGCGGAGAGCGTCACCAGCGAGATCCACGTGTCGGCCTGGCCGAGCAGCTCGAGCATGGCGCCTTGAATGCCCGATGGCGCCGCGCTTGTCGAGCGGCGGCGCGGCCCCCGTCAGGCGGCGAGGTAGCGCCAGGGCTCGGCCGCGCGATCGCGCCGCACCTCGCCGCGCGACTCCATCACCTCCAGGTTCGCCACCGTCTCGGAGAGGGTGAGGAACGCGTCGGCGGGGCGGGCGTGGGGCCAGAGCGCGCGGGCGATCTCGTGCGCGGTGCGCGGCCCGGCCCGGAGCAGCTCGAGCATCCGCGCCTGCCGCTTCGCGTAGAAGCCGACGAGCGCGTCGATGATCTCGCGGTGGCCCGAGAACGGCGGGCCGTGGCCGGGGAGGACCAGGTCCACCTCCAGGGCCCGCAGGCGGCGGAGGCTGTCGAGGTAGGCGAGCAGCGGGTGGAAGAAGCCGTCCTGGCCGTCCGGCCCGAGCTCGACGAGCGGGTTCGGCGAGACCTTCTCGAGCAGGTGGTCGTCGGAGAAGAACAGGCGCTTCTCCCGCTCGTACAGGCACAGGAGCCCGGGCGTGTGCCCCGGCATGTGCACCACCTCGAGCGCGAGGTGGCGCGTGCGCAGCACCTCCCCCTCGGCGATGGGCCGCACCTCGGGGAGCCGCCGCGCGTAGCGGAAGCCGCCCTCGCCCTGCTTCGCGAGCAGCTCGACGACCTCGGGCGGCACGCCCTGGCGCGCCAGGTACGCGGCGAGCCGCGGCGCCAGCTCCCGCCAGCGCGGCCCCTGCTCCGACATCTTGGGCGCGTCGGCCGGGTGGCCGAACACCGGGAGGTCCGGGGCGCCGTGCCGCTCCTGCACGAAGCGCGCGGCGCCGTAGTGGTCCACGTGGCCGTGCGAGACCACGATGCGGGTGACCTCGTCGAAGCGGCGGCCCAGCCGCGCGAACCCGGCCTCGAGCGCCGCCTGCGCCTCGGGCGTGCCCAGGCCGGCGTCGAACATGAGCAGGCCGCCGCCGGCGTCCTCGACCAGGTAGGCGTTGACCGGCCCGCCCGCCTGCGGGAACGGCACCGGGATGGCGATGCGGTGGACGCCGAGCCCTTCGAGATCCGCCTCGGTCACGCCCGCACCGCCGTCCCGCGCACGGTCACTTCGACGCCTTCACCTTCTCGGTGAGCGCCGGGAGCGCCTGGAACAGGTCCGCCACCAGGCCGTAGTCGGCGACCTGGAACACCGGCGCGTCCGGGTCCTTGTTCACCGCCACGATCACCTTCGAGCCCTTCATGCCGGCGAGGTGCTGGATGGCGCCGGAGATGCCCGCCGCCACGTACAGGTCCGGCGCCACCACCTTGCCGGTCTGCCCCACCTGCCAGTCGTTCGGCACCCAGCCCGCGTCCACCGCGGCGCGGCTCGCGCCCACCGCCGCGCCGAGCGCGTCGGCGAGCGCCTCGACCGGCTTGAAGTCGCCCTTCGTGCCGCGGCCGCCCGACACCACCACGCGCGCCTCGGTCAGCTCGGGCCGCTCGCTCTTCACCTCGCGGAAGCCCACGTGCCGGGTGCGCAGGCCGGCCGGCACCGCCGCCGCCACCTCGTGCACCGCGCCCTTGCCGGCGCCCTCCCCGGCGGCCGCCGGGAACTCCGTCGCACGGACGGTGAACACCTTCACCGGCGTCGCGATCTCCACCTCGGCGAGCACGTTGCCCGCCCACATGGGCCGGCGGAAGGTGACGGCCGCGCCCTCGCCGCCGAAGCCGAGCACCTCCGTCGCCATCCCGGCGCCGAGCCGGGCCGCGACGCGGGGGAGGAGGTCCTTGCCCTGGGCGGTGGCGGCCGCGCCCACGTACGCCGCCCCGCAGGCCTTCGCGATCTCCGCGATCACCGGCGCCCAGGCGTCGGCGAGCGGGTGCTCGAGCGCGGGCGCGTCGGCCACGTGCACCTCGGCGCCGTGAGCGGCGAGCGCGTCGGCGAGGGGGCGCACGCCGTTGCCGAGCAGCGCCACGTGCAGCGCGCCGCCGGTGCGGGCGGCGACGGCGCGGCCGGCCGAGATCGCGTGGAGCGTCGCCTTGCGGATCTGGCCGCCGCCCTGCTCGGCCACGATGAGGACGTTCGACATTGTCGCCTCCGGAGTTCGATCGCCGCGCCGGGCGCGGACGGGGGGCTAGAGGACCTTCGCCTCGTCGTGCAGCTTCTTCCAGAGCTCCTCGACGTCGGCCACCTTCACGCCGCCCTTGCGGGCGGGCGGCTCGGAGAGGCGCTTCACCACCACCTGCGGCGCGAGGTCCACCCCCAGCGACGCGGCGGCGAGCTCCTGGAGCGGCTTCTTCTTGGCCTTCATGATGCCGGGCAGCGAGGCGAAGCGCGGCTTGTTGAGGCGCAGGTCGGTGGTCACCACCGCCGGCAGGCCCAGCTCCAGCGTCTCCACCCCGCCGTCCACCTCGCGGACGACGGTGAGCGCCTTGCCGTCGGCGGAGAGCACGAGGCCCGGCTCCTTCTTCTGCTCGGCCTCGCTCTCCAGGCTCTCGGTCTTCGAGGCGAACGTGCCCTGCGGCCAGCCGAGCCGCTCGGCCAGGTACTGGCCGGCCTGGTTCTGGTCGTCGTCGATGGACTGCTTGCCGAGGATGACGAGGTCGGGCTTCTCCTGCTCGACCACCTTGGCGAGCAGCGCCGACACCACCACCGGATCGAGCGGGCCGTCGTGGCGGACGAGGATCCCGCGGTCGGCGCCCATGGCGAGCGCGGCGCGGATCTCCGTCTGCGACCTTTCCCCACCGATGGACGCGACCACCACCTCGCCGCCGTGGCGCTCCTTCAGCCGGAGCGCCTCCTCGACGGCGATCTCGTCGAACGGGTTGATCTTGTAGTTGACGCCGTCGGTCACGATCCCGGAGCCGTCCGGCTTCACGCGGATCTTCGACTCCGGGTCCTCGACGCGCTTCGCGGTCACCACGATCTTGAGGGCCATGATCGCTCCTGATTCCGGAATCAAGCCTGGGGCTCGACCATATTGCGCAGTGCGCCACGGTGCCGCAACCGAAATCCTGTCCCGTCCGGCAGGGCCCCGAGAAGGGTCGTCTGCGAAGTTCGCAGGCGTGAGAGACAGCGGTATACGGGAACGATCTCCACGGAAAGCATGCGTGGGGGGACTTCACTGGGGGTTCGTGAACCCCCGAGAACGAAAGGGAGACACATGAACCGCATCACGCTCGCGCTCGTCGCCGCGCTGCTCGCCGTGCCGGCCGCCGCCGCTGATCAGACCGCCTCCGCCATCAAGGGCACCGGCCGCTACGGCACCGCCGGCTGCGGCCTCGGCTCCATGGCGTTCGGCAACACCCCGGGCGCGGTCCAGATCCTGGCCGCCACCACCAACGGCACCTTCGGCAACCAGACCTTCGGCATCACCACCGGCACCTCGAACTGCGGCAGCGGCGTGTTCACCGCCGGCACCAAGAACTTCGTGGACGCGAACCGCGAGGCGCTCGCCAAGGACATCTCCCGCGGCGAGGGCGAGGCCATCGGCGCGCTCACCGTGATCAACGCCTGCGAGAACTCGCACGCGGTCGGCGCCGCGCTGCAGAAGAACTTCAAGGCGATCTTCCCGAGCGAGAGCGCCTCGAACGAGGACGTGACCAAGGCGATCCTCGACACGCTGCACGGCGACGCGGCCCTCGGCTGCGGCCGCAGCTAGCCCCGCCGCATTCCGCTTCGTGAGAGGGGAGCCCTCGCGAGAGGGCTCCCCTTTCGTTTACCCTCGTCGCCCCGCATGCTCGCCCCGCTCGCCCTCGCCCTCGCGCTCGCGTCCCCGCCCGCCCCGCCGTCCGCGGATCCCGGCCCGGCGCCCGCGGCCGCGATCGCCACCGCGGCGCCGGGCTCCCTGAGCCCGGCCGCGAACGCCGCGCCGGACCCCGCCTACCTCGCCGAGCTGGTCGCGAGGGCCCGCGCGCTCCGGCTGGCGGAGGATCCGGGGTGGCTGAAGCTGGGGCACTGGCGCCGCCGCCCGCTGGGCGGCTGGAAGAGCGAGGCCGACGGCGCCAAGTTCTTCCGGGCCCGCGACGGGAAGACCGATCCGGCCGCCGAGCTGGAGGCGACGCTGGCCGGCTTCCTCGACGCCGGCCCGAAGGCGGACGAGCTCGACGACGCGCAGTGCCGCTTCCCGGCGCGCTTCGCGTTCCTGGGCGGGCGGCTCGGCTTCGACCTCGCCCGCCTGCCGCCGCGCCGCTGCCCGCGCTTCGAGGACTTCTACGGGAAGATCCGGCCGCAGGGCGTGACGGTGGTGTTCTCGTCCTACTACCTCAACAACCCCGCCTCGGCGTTCGGCCACACCCTGCTCCGGCTCGACAAGGCGCCGGAGGCGATCGGCGGCAAGCACTTCGAGCTGCTCGACTACGGGGTGGACTACGCCGCCACCGTGGACACCGGGAACGCGGTGCTCTACGCGGCGAAGGGGCTGCTCGGCTTCTTCAAGGGCGAGTTCAAGTACTACCCGTACTACTACAAGGTCCGCGAGTACGGGGACTACGAGTCCCGGGATCTGTGGGAGTACGACCTCGAGCTCACGCAGGGCGAGGTGGCGCTGCTCGGCGCGCACGTCTGGGAGCTGGGCGGCACCTGGTTCGACTACTGGTACCTCGACGAGAACTGCAGCTACCACGTGCTCGGCGCGCTCGAGGCCGCCGCGCCGCGGCTCGACCTCCTCTCGCACGTGGGCCGCGCGGTGGTGCTGCCCTCCGACACCGTGGTGGCGCTGTTCCGCAACCCGGGCCTGGTGCGGCGCGTCCACTACCGCCCCTCCATCCGCACGCAGTTCGAGGCGCGGGCCCGCGGGCTCTCCGGCGCCGAGCTGCGCGAGGTGGAGGCGCTCGCCGGCGACCCGGCCGCGCCGCTCGCCGCGGGGACCCCGCCGGACGGGCAGGCGAAGGTGCTCGACGCGGCGGTGGACCTGCTCGACCTCCGCCACGCGCGCGAGCTCATCCGCGGCCTCGAGCCGAAGGCGGCGCAGGACCGGCAGGCGCTGCTCGAGCGGCGGGCCGCGCTGGGGGTGGCGAGCGCGCCGCTCGCGCTCCCCGTCCCGGAGGCGCGCCGCCCCGAGCGCGGCCACGGCTCGCTGCGCCTCGGGGTGGGCGGCGGCGCCGCCGACGGCCAGGGCGGGACGGTGCTCCTCGACGCGCGCCTGGCGCTCCACGACCTCGGCGATCCCGCCGACGGCTACCCGCCCACCGCGCAGATCGAGTTCCTCCCCACGCGCCTGCGCTGGACGCCGCGCGAGCGGCGGGTGGACCTCGACGACGTGGCGCTCGTGCGCATCGTCTCGCTCAGCCCGGTGACGCGCTTCGACGCGCGGCCGTCCTGGAAGGCGAGCTTCGGCGCCACCACCGTGCGCGACCGCGGCTGCGACCGGTGCGTCGCGTTCGCGGGCGACTTCGGCGGCGGGCTGGCGGCGGCGCTGCCGGGCGGCCTCGACCTCGCCGCCACCGGCGACCTCGAGCTGCGCGCCTCGCCCCGGCTCTCCGGCGCGGGCGGCACTGGCTGGCGCCCGGGGATCGGCCCCTCGGCGCTGGCGCGGCTCCGCCTCGGATCGCGCGCGGTCCTGCTCGCCGACGCGCGCTGGCGCTGGCTGCCCGAGGCCGCGCCCCGCACCACCTGGTCGTGGGGCGGCGCGCTCCGGCTGCACCTCGCGCGCGACCTCTCGCTGGCGTTCGAGGCCCGCCGGCAGCCGCTCGCCACCGAGGCCGCCGCGCTGGTGCTCGGCTACTTCTAGCCGCCCCGGGCCGCCGCGCGGCGGGGCGCGTACATTGCCCCAGTGCTCCAGGCGCTCCTCTCCCGCTTCGGCTACCTCGCCGTGCTGGCCCTGCTGGCCGGCGCGGGGCTGGGCGTCCCGATCCCCGAGGAGGCCACCCAGCTCGCCGCCGGGGCGCTCGCGCACCAGGGCTACCTGCGCCTCCCGCTCGTGATCGCGGCGTGCTGGCTCGGGATCGTGCTCGGCGACCTCGCGTTCTTCCTCGTGGCGCGCCGGCACGGGGACCGCGTGCTGCGCACGCGCATGGTGGCCCGGGTGCTCACGCCCGAGCGGCGCGGCCGGCTGGAGGGCCACCTCGCGCGCCACGCGTTCCTCTCGGTGGCGGTGGCGCGGCACACCTCCGGCCTGCGGCTGGCCGCGTTCGCGCTCGCCGCGACGCACGGGGTGCGCCTGCGGACGTTCGTCCTCGCCGACGGGCTCTCCGCGCTCGTCTCGGTGCCGCTGGTGGTCTCGGTGGGCTACCTGTTCGCGCACCACCTCGGCACGGCCGAGCGCGGCGTGCGCCGGGTGGAGCTGGCGGTGCTCGGCGCGGTGCTGCTGGCCGTCGCGGTGGCCGCGTGGGTCCGGCGGCGGCGCCGCGTCCAGGCTCGGGGCGACCCTTCGACGGGCCCAGGGTGAGGGCGTCTCAGGGGGTCCGCTCGGGGTGAGCCCGCCGAACCCCGAGCGGACTCACGCCCCGCGCCCGTCGCGCACGAGCACCATCTCGGTGGAGGTCCCGAAGCGCCGCTGCCCCGCCGCGTCCACGAAGCCGAAGCAGGCGTAGAGGCCCTGCGCGTCGCGGGTGACGAGGCGCACGAAGCGGGTGCGGCGGAGCGCGGGGTGGTCGAGGAGCAGCGCCAGGAGCCGCTTGCCGAGGCCGCGCCCGCGCCAGGCCGGCGCCACCACCACGTCGTAGATCCAGGCGTGGCGCGGATCGGCCATGGCGCGCGCCGAGGCGACGAGCCCGCCGTCCGCGTCGCGGGCGCCCACCCAGGCGGTGGAGGCGAGGTGCGAGGGGCCGGCCAGCGCGGCGGGCTCGCCCTCCCACCAGTACTCCCCGGCGAGGAGCGCCTCGACCGCCGGCGCGTCCCCCTCGCCCAGCGCGACGTGCAGCCGGACCCCGGGGATCCCCGCCGCGAGGAACGCCGGCTCCGGCGCGGCCGGGTTCGCGGCCCGGACCGCCTCGACGGCGGCGACGTCGCCGGGCGCGCCGCGCGCCCACAGCCCCTCGAGCGCCGCGCCGAGCTGCTCGGGCGAGCGGTTCTGGAGCAGCTTCCACTTGCCGTCGAGCGCCTCGCCCAGGCGGACGCCCAGCACCAGGATCCCGCGCAGCTCGCCCGCGTAGAGCGGATCGTCGGCGCGGATGGGCCGGTAGCGCCCCTCCGGCTGCCAGCGCGCCATCAGCGCCGAGAGCACCTCGGCCTTCCGGGCCGGGTCGGTCAGCTCCTCCAGCGTCCCGTGCGCCTGCACGCTCCGGTAGAGCGTGGTGGCCGGGCAGGCGCGCACCGGGTCCGCCATCCAGCTGGGCAGGTGCGCCACCAGCTCCTCCGCGGCGACCACCGCCGGGCGGCCCAGGCAGCGCGCCTTCTCGCCGGCGCGCGCGCCGTGGAACCAGACCCCGTCGTCGAGCACGGCGGCGTCGAGCGCGCGCAGCACCGGCGCGCCCTCGGGGGTGGTGGTGGCGAGGTGCACGGTGGGCGCCCGCCGCAGCAGCGCCAGGGCCTCCGCGCGGCCGGCCCGGAAGAGCTCGCGTCTCATGCGCGGCAGCCTGCGCCGGGGCTGGTCTGGCGAGAAGGTCCAGTTTCGAGTAATTCGGTGGACCAGTGCGGACCTGGCAGACCCCGCTCGCGCTCGACCGCGCCGACCCGGCCCCGCTCTCGGTGCAGATCGCCCGCGCGCTCGCCGCGCGGATCCGCGCCGGCGCGCTCCGCCCCGGCGCGCCGCTCCCCTCCAGCCGCGCGCTGGCGCGGACGCTCGGCGTCCACCGCAACACCGTGCTCGCCGCCTACGGCGAGCTGGCCGCGGAGGGCTGGATCGCGTCCGATCCGGCCCGCGCCACGCTCGTCTCGCGCGACCTCCCGCCGGTGCCCCGCGGCGCCGCGGGCGCGCCCGGCCCGGCCGCGCGCGCCGGCTTCGATCTGCCCCCCGCCCCGTCCGACGCCACCTGGGAGGCGCTGCCGCCCGGCACGCTCGAGCTCCTCGGCGGCACCCCCGATCCGCGGCTCGTGCCGGTGGCCGCGCTCGGGAGCGCCTACCGCCGGGCGCTGCGCCGGCGCGAGCACCTCGCCTACGGCGACGCCGCCGGCCACCCGCGCCTGCGGGCCGCGCTCGCGCGCATGCTGGGCGAGGCGCGCGGCCTGGCCGTGGACGCGGACGGGATCCTCGTCACCCGCGGCGCGCAGATGGCGCTCTCCCTGGCCGGGCGGGCGCTGCTCTCCCCCGGCGACGGCGTCGCGGTCGAGGCGCTCGGCTACCGGCCGGCGTGGGAGTCGCTGCGCCTGGCCGGCCTGCGCACCGTGCCGGTGCCGGTGGACGCGCGCGGGCTCGAGGTGGAGCGGCTCGAGGCGCTCGCGGCGGCCGGCGCGATCCGCGCGGTCTACCTCACCCCGCACCACCAGTACCCGACCACCGTCACGCTCGCGCCCGCCCGGCGGCTCGCGCTGCTCGACCTCGCCCGCCGCGCGCGGCTGCTCGTGCTCGAGGACGACTACGACGCCGAGTTCCACTACGAGGGCCGGCCGGTGCCGCCGCTCGCCAGCGCCGACGGCGCCGGGGTGGTGGTCTACGTGGGCACGCTCTCCAAGGTCCTCGCCCCGGGCCTGCGCCTCGGCTGGCTGGCCGGCCCGCCGGACGCGATCGAGCGGCTCACCGCGCACCGCCGCTTCCTCGATCGGCAGGGCGACCTCGCGGTGGAGGCCGCCGTGGCCGAGCTGTTCGAGGAGGGCGAGGCGCAGCGGCACGCCTGGCGGACCCGCCGCGTCTACGCGGGCCGGCGCGAGGCGCTCGCGGCCGAGCTCGGGGCGCGCCTCGGCGGCGCGCTCTCCTTCCGGACGCCGGCGGGCGGCATGGCGCTCTGGTGCCGCGTCGCGCCCGGCATCGACCCCGGCGCCTGGGCGGCGCGGGCGCTCCGCGCCGGGGTGGCGGTGCAGCCGGGGCGGCTGTTCGCGCACGACCGCCGGGCGCGCCCGTTCCTGCGGCTCGGCTTCGGGCGCCTCGACGCGCGCGAGCTGGCGGAGGCGGTGCGCCGGCTGGCCGGGGCGCTGCCGCGCCGGGGTCAGCGATCGGGCGCGAGCGGCGCGTAGGGCCGCGCCGGCTCCTCGCCCGAGAGGACGCGCAGCGCGCCCTCGGCGAGCGCCCGCAGCTCGTCCTCGCCCGGGTGGACCTCCACCGGCGCGATCCACGCCACCCGGCGCCGGACGCCCTCGACCACCGGCGCGAGGTGGGCGAGGCCGCCGGTGAGCACGATCGCGTCCACCCGGCCGTCGAGCGCGACGGCCATCGCCGCCACGGCCTTCGCGGCCTGGTAGCACATCGCGTCCACGAGCAGCGCGGCCCGGGCGTCCCCGCGCCCGGCCCGCGCCAGCGCCTCGCGGACGTCGCGCGTGCCGAGGTGCGCGTAGAGCCCGCCGTCGCCGAACAGCCGCCGCTTCACCGTCCGTGCGTCGGCGCCCGGCGCGAAGCACAGGTCCACGAGCGCGGTGGCCGGCACGCCGCCGGCCCGGTCGCCGGAGAACGGCCCCTCGTCGCGCGGGTTCACCACGTCCACCATCCGGCCGCCGGCCAGGGCGCAGAGCGAGATGCCGGTGCCGAGGTGCGCGAGCACGAGCGCGAGCGCCTCGAGCGGCCGGCCGGCCGAGGCCGCGTGGCGCCGCGCCACCGCGCGCAGGTTGAGCGCGTGCGCGAAGCTGGTGCGCTCCACCCCGGCGAGGCCGGTGACGCGCGCCACCGGCGCGAGCTCGTCCACCGAGACCGGGTCCACGACCAGCGCCGGGCACCCGTGCGGCGCGGCGAGCGCCCGCGCCATGGGCGCGCCCAGGTTCGAGGCGTGCTCCCCGTGCGCGGCCCGCTCCAGCTCGGCGACGAGCGCGTCGTCCACGAGGTACGCGCCGGCGGCGAGCGGCGGGAGCAGCCCGCCGCGCCCGGCCACCGCGGCGAGGTCGCCCGCCCGCACCCCGGCGCGAGCGAGGAAGTCCTCCGCCGCGGCGACGCGCCCGGGCAGCTCGTCCCAGATCCGCGCCGCGGGCCGCGCCATCGCCTCGGGGTGCAGCACCTTCTCCTCGCGGACCAGCCCGCCCCCGCGGAACAGGCCGAGCTTGGTGGACCCGGCCCCCGGGTTCACCGCGAGCACCAGCGGCCCGTGCGGCCCCGCGCTGGCGCTCACGGGGCGCCCCTCGCCGCGGCCAGGACGCCGAGCGCGATCGAGCAGAGCTTGTCCTCGGGGCGCTCGACCCGCGACGGGATGAGCACCGGCGCGCGGGCGCCCACGATCACGTGGGCCACGCTCCGGTGCGCGAGGTACGTGAACGCCTTCCCGAGCGCGTTCCCGACCTCGATGGTCGGCACGAGCAGGAGGTCGGCCCGGCCCGCCACCGGGTGGTCGATGCCCTTCGCCCGCGCCGCGTCGGCCGAGAGCGCGTTGTCGAGCGCGAACGGGCCCCCCACCACGCAGCCCGGCAGCTCCCCGCGCGCGTTCATCGCCGCGAGCGCGGCCGCGTCGCGGGTGTGCGGCATGGCGTCGGTCACCGTCTCGACCGCGCACAGGCAGGCCACCCGCGGCCGGTCGTGGCCGAGCGCGCGGAACAGCGCCGCGGCGTTCTCCACGATGGCCCGCTTCTGCCCGAGGTCGGGCGCCACGTTCACGCCGCCGTCGGTGACCCCGAGCAGCCGCGGCGCGGCCGAGAGCGGGTGATCGGCCACCAGCACGTCCGAGAGGAGCCGCCCGTCGCGGAGCCCGTCCGTGCGATCCAGGATGGCCTCGAGGAGCGCGGCGGTCTGGAGCCGGCCCTTCATCAGGACCGCCGCCTCGCCGCCCCGGACCATGGCGACCGCGCGGCGCGCCGCGTCCTCGTCGTTCGCGGCCTCGTGCAGCTCGAAGAGCGCCGGGTCCTCGCCGAGCGCCCGCAGCCTCGCCGCGATCTCCGAGCGCCCGCCCACCAGCACCGCGTCGGCGATCCGCTGGCGGCGGGCCAGCGCCGCGGCCGCCAGGGCGGAGTCGCTCGCGGCGGCCGCCACCACCAGCCGGAGCGGTCCGGCGGTCCGGGCCTCCGCGGTCAGCCGGGCCAGGGTAGGGATGGGAATCATCAGCCCCGTTCAGGTATCATGCCGGGTCCACGTCAGCGACGACCGCGGCCGGGCCGGGTTGTATCCCGGACCGGGGGCGGCCTGCACGCCCCGTCATCCGGGCGCGCGAGAGGAGAACCCGAACGATGGAACGGCGGCTTCTATCCGGCGACGAGGCGGTGGCGGCGGCGGCCCGCGACGCGGGCGTCCGGCTCGGCACCGGCTATCCCGGCACCCCCTCGACCGAGATCCTCCAGGCGCTCGACGCGCTCGGCGGCCGCGCCCAGTGGGCGCCGAACGAGAAGGTGGCGCTCGAGGTGGGCCTCGGGGCCGCGTTCGGCGGCGCGCGCGCGCTCGTGACCATGAAGCACGTCGGGCTGAACGTGGCCGCCGACCCGCTGTTCACCGCCGCGTACACCGGCGTGAAGGGCGGGCTGGTGGTGGTGAGCGCCGACGATCCGGGCATGGCCTCCTCGCAGAACGAGCAGGACAACCGGCACTACGCCGTCGCGGCCGGGCTGCCCATGCTCGAGCCCGCCGACTCGCAGGAGGCGTACGACCTCACCGTGGCCGCGTTCGAGCTGTCCGAGCGCTTCGCGATCCCGGTGATCCTCCGCATGACCACGCGCGTCTGCCACTCGAAGACGCTGGCCGCGCGCCGCGCCGACCTGCCCGCCCCGCCCGCGCCGGCGTTCGTGCGCGACATCCCCGGCCGCGTGATGATCCCGGCGTACGCCCGCCCCGCGCACCGCCGGCTCCGCAAGAAGCTGGAGGCGCTCCAGGCGTTCGCCGAGGAGACCCCGCTCAACGTCTGGGTGAAGGGCGATCGCGCGCTCGGCGTCATCACCTCCGGCGTGACCGCGCGGCACGTGGCCGAGGCCGCGCCCTCGGCGAGCCGGCTCGAGTTGAAGACCGTCTACCCGCTCCCCCTCGAGAAGATCCGCGCCTTCGCGGCCAGCGTCGATCGCTGCGTGGTGGTGGAGGAGGGCGACCCCGTCTTCGCCGACGCGATCCGCGCCGCGGGCATCGCGGTGGAGTCGAAGGAGGCGCCGTACCGCTTCGGCGAGCTGGACGTGCAGCGCGTGCGCCGCATCCTGGCCCGCGACCCGTCGCCCGAGCCGGAGCTGCCGAAGGGCCGGCCGCCGGCGCTGTGCGAGGCCTGCCCGTACCACCCGGTCTACGCCACGCTCCGCAAGCTCGACTGCATCGTGGCGGGCGACATCGGCTGCTACACGCTGGGCGTCCTGCCGCCGTACCAGGGCATCGACACCTGCGTCGCCATGGGCGCCTCGCTCGGCGTCGGCCTCGGCCTGCGCCACGTGCTGCCGGAGGCGGACGCGCGCCGGGTGGTCTCGATCATCGGCGACTCGACGTTCATCCACACCGGCCTGAACGGCCTCGTCGAGATGGTCTACAACCCGCCGCCCACCGGGCACGTGCTGGTCGTGCTCGACAACGGCACCACCGCCATGACCGGCCAGCAGGAGCACCCCGGCACCGGCCGCACGCTCGACCACGAGCCCACCGGCAAGGTGTCGATCGAGGGGCTGGCCCGGGCGCTCGGCGTCGCGAACGTGGACGTGATCGACCCCGTGGCCGATCCGGCCGGCTGGGAGGAGCTCCTGAAGGAGCGCCTCGCCGAGCCGAAGCTGTCCGTCATCATCGCGCGGCGGCCCTGCATCCTCGCCGCCGCCGACATCCGCAGGTACGAGAAGGCGGCCGACGAGAAGCGCGCCGCGCTGGCGTGCGCGGGCTGCGCCGGCGCCGGGGAGGTGTCCGATGCCTAGCCGGACCGTGAACGTGGTCGTCGCCGGCCTGGGCGGCCAGGGCGTCATCAAGGCCTCCGAGATCCTGGCCGACACCGCCTTCCGCGCCGGCCTCGACGTGAAGAAGGCCGAGGTCCACGGCATGAGCCAGCGCGGCGGCTCGGTCACCACCGACGTCCGCTTCGGCGCGCAGGTGCTCTCGCCCATGGTCCCGGCCGGCGAGGCGGACTTCCTGCTCGTGCTGGCGCCGTCCGAGCTGGAGGTGACCCGCCCCCTGCTCCGGCCCGGCGGCCTGCTCATCCCGCCGGACGCGGTGGACGAGGCGCGGCTCCCGAACCGCCGCAGCCTCAACGTGGCGCTGCTCGGCCTGCTCTCGCACCACCTCGACCTCGACGAGGCCCACTGGCTCGCCGCCATCCACGCCGCGCTGCCCGAGCGGCTCCACGCCGTGAACGACGCGGCCTTCCGGCTCGGCCGGGAGACCGCCGCCGCCGCGCGCTGACCGGGAGGCCCCGTGACCACCTCCTGGAACGACGCCGGCAGCGCCTTCCACCCGGCCAGCGCCCCCGACTTCCTCCCCCGCCGCGAGCTCGAGCAGCTGCAGCTCGCCCGGCTCCGCGCCGTGGTGGCGCGCGCCTACGAGAAGGTCCCGCTCCTCCGCCAGCGCATGGAGGCCCGCGGCGTCTTCCCCGACGCGCTCCACGCGCTCGAGGACCTGGCGCGCCTGCCGTTCACGGTGAAGGCCGACCTGCGCGACACCTACCCGTTCGGCCTGTTCGCCTCGCCGGTGGAGGAGATCGTCCGGCTGCACGCGTCGTCCGGCACCACCGGCAAGCCCATCGTGGTGGCCTACACCGCGGCGGACCTGGAGGTGTGGACGAGCGTGATGGTCCGCGCGTTCGCCGCCTGCGGGCTGCACCAGGGCGACCTCATCCAGAACGCCTACGGCTACGGCCTGTTCACCGGCGGCCTCGGCGCGCACTACGGCGGCGAGGCGCTCGGCGCGACGGTGATCCCCATCTCCGGCGGCAACACCGAGCGCCAGCTCATGGTGCTGCAGGACTTCGGCGTCACCGCCATCTGCTGCACGCCGTCGTACATGGTGCACCTCATCGAGCGCGCCCGCGACGCGAAGATCGGCTTCGGCCGGCTGAAGGTGGGCGTGTTCGGGGCCGAGCCCTGGTCGGAGTCGATGCGCGCGCACATCGAGCGCGAGGCCGGCATCCGCGCCCACGACATCTACGGGCTCTCCGAGATCATCGGGCCGGGCGTGGGCATCGAGTGCGTCCACCGCGACGGGCTCCACCTGTTCGAGGACCACTTCTACCCGGAGATCGTGGACCCGGAGACCGGCGCGGTGCTGCCGGACGGCGCGGAGGGCGAGCTCGTGCTCACCACGCTCTCGAAGCAGGCGATGCCCATGATCCGTTACCGGACCCGGGACATCACCGCCCTCGACCCGACGCCCTGCGCGTGCGGCCGCACGCTCCGGCGCATCCGCCGCATCGGCCGGCGCTCCGACGACATGTTCATCATCCGCGGCGTGAACGTGTTCCCGTCGCAGGTGGAGACCGCGCTGCTGCAGGTCGAGGGGACGCTGCCGCACTACCAGATCGTCCTCACCCGCGCGAAGGGCCTCGACGAGATGGAGGTGCAGGTCGAGGTCACGCCGGAGGTGTTCTCCGACGAGATCCGCGGCCTGCAGCGCCTGCAGGAGCACCTCGCCACCGCGCTCGAGCAGGTGCTCGGCATCCGCGCGCAGGTGACGCTGGTGGCCCCGCGCACGCTGCAGCGCAGCGAGGGGAAGGCGAAGCGCGTCATCGACCGTCGCAACATCTGATCCCGCACCGGAGGCCGGCATGAAGATCCGTCAGCTCTCGCTCTTCCTCGAGAACCGCCCCGGGCAGCTCCGGGTCCCGTGCCAGGTGCTGGGCGACGCGGGCATCGACATCCTCACCCTGTCGCTCGCCGACACGCAGCAGTTCGGGATCCTGCGCCTCATCGTGAAGGACCACACGCGCGCCAGGCAGGTGCTCGAGCAGGCCGGCGTGGTGGTGAACGTCACCGACGTGCTGGCGGTGGACGTCCCCGACCGGCCGGGCGGCCTCGCCGAGGTGCTGCAGGGCTTCGAGGCCTGCGGCCTGGGCATCGAGTACATGTACGCGTACTCGGTGCGGAGCCGCGGCGAGCACGCCACGCTCGTCTTCCGCCTCTCGGATCCGGACCGGGCCGCCGCGCTCCTGCAGGCGCGCGGCGTCCGCCTGGTGGGCGCGGCCGAGCTGTTCGCGCGCGCGGGGGCCTAGCCGATGGCCCGCTTCGCGCTCGAGAACCGGATCCTCGATCCGGAGGAGACGCTCGACCGTGACGCGCTCGCCGCGCTCCAGGGCCGCCGCCTCGCCGAGACCGTCCGCCGCGCCCGCGCGGTGCCGCACCACCGCAAGGCGCTGGAGCGCGCCGGCGTCCGCGACGAGGACCTGCGCGGCCCGGACGACGTGCGGCGCCTGCCGTTCACGGTGAAGGACGACCTCCGGCAGAGCTACCCGCTCGGCCTGCTGGCGGTGCCGCGCGAGCAGGTGGTGCGCATCCACGGCTCGTCGGGCACCACCGGCCGCCCCACCTTCGTCGCCTACACCCGCCGCGACCTCGACACCTGGACCGGCCTGGTGGCGCGCTTCCTGGTGGCGGGCGGCCTCCGGCCCGAGCACACCGTCCACGTCGCCTTCGGCTACGGCCTGTTCACCGGCGGCTTCGGGCTGCACTACGGCATCGAGCGGGTGGGCGCCGCGGTGGTCCCGTCCGGCGGCGGGAACACGCCGCGCCAGGTGCGGCTCATCTGCGACCTCTCCGCCGACGTGCTCATCAGCACGCCGTCCTACGCGCTGCACGTGGGCGAGGTGGCGCGGGCCGAGGGGCTGAAGCCGGGCGACCTGCCGCTCCGGTACGGCCACTTCGGCGGCGAGCCCTGGACCGAGGAGATGCGCGGCGAGATCGAGCGCTCGCTCGGGATCCTGGCGTTCAACAACTACGGGCTCTCGGAGGTGATCGGGCCGGGCGTGGCCGGCGAGTGCCCCGCGCGCGACGGCATGCACGTGCAGGAGGACCACTTCATCGTCGAGTGCCTCGACCCGGTCACGCTCGAGCCGGTGCCGGACGGCGAGGTGGGCGAGCTCGTCTTCACCTCGCTCACCAAGGAGGCCATGCCGGTGCTGCGGTACCGCACCCGCGACCTCGCCGCGCTCGACCGCTCCCCGTGCCCGTGCGGCCGCACCGGCGTCCGCATGAGCCGGGTGCGCGGGCGCTCCGACGACATGCTCATCATCCGCGGCGTGAACGTGTTCCCGTCGCAGGTGGAGGAGGCGCTGCTCCGCGTCGAGGGCACCGCCCCGCACTACCTCATCGAGGTCTCGCGCCCCGGCGCGCTCGACGAGGCGGTGGTGAAGGTGGAGGTCCGGCCCGAGGACTTCCGCGACGAGATGCGCGAGATGGTGGGCCTGCGCGACCGCATCGATCGCGAGATCCACGCGGTCACCGGCATCCGGATGATCGTGGAGCTGGTGGCGCCGAACACGCTCGAGCGCTCCGCCGGCAAGGCGCGGCGGGTGCTCGATCACCGGAAGGTGGGGCCGGCGTAGGCCCTCGACTCCGGCCGCTCATCCCGACCCTTCGACTCCGGCGAGCCTTCGGCTCGCCTACGCTCAGGGTGAGCGAGGGTGAGGATCCGCTCGTGGTTCGACGGGCTCAGGACGAGCGGATCCAGGGCCGCTCAGAACGCGTACAGCGAGCCCACCTCGACCTGCGTGCTCTCGCGGCGCGCGCCGTCGAGCGTCTCGGTCGTGTAGAGCGTGCCCTCGAGCGAGACCTTCCAGCGCGAGGTGAGCGCCAGGATGGCGCCGCCCGAGACCTGCTGGTTGCGCTCGATGGTGGTGGCCTCGGCGCCCGCGGGCAGGTCGGAGGTGCGCGGCTCCTCGATCCCGTAGCCGCCGAGGAGCTGCAGCACCGGGATCGGCGTCACCACCGCCTGCGCCCAGAAGCCGCCGGTCCGCACCGGCGAGATCGCGTCGAGCTTCGTCGCGTCCGTCGCGTCCTTGGTCGGCCGCACCACCGGCGCCACCGAGCCGTAGCCGCCCAGCACCTCGCCCATGAACGTCCCGCCCTGCACGACGAGGTGCGGCACCTCGAGCCGGCCGTCGGCCGCGACGCCCCACCCGGTGAGCCGCTCCTCGCGCGGCGTCGAGAGCCCGTCCAGCTTCCAGAGCTGCTGCCCGAAGCGACCCGAGGCGCCGACCTCGAGCCACGCCTTCCCGGCGCGGCGGAGCACCAGCGCCAGCCGGCCCTCCGCGTCCGGCACCCCGGCGCGCTCGCCCACGAGCTGGTTCTGCGAGGTCGCCTTGTCGCCGCTCGAGGCGAGCGCCGCCACCGCCGCGGTCACCCCGACGTCGCGGCCGCGGCCCGCCTCGGCGGTGAGCCGGACCTGCGGCGCGCGCCGGTACAGGTAGCCCGCGCCGGCGAAGCGGGGCAGCGCCACGTGCCCGAGGCTGGCCGCGAACCAGGGGCCGCCGAACAGCGACCAGGTCTGGCCGACGAGCAGGGTCAGGTTCCCGCGCGCGCAGGCGGCGGTGAGGTACGCGTGGCGCAGCCGGACCTGCGGCATCGACGCGTCGGAGTTCACGTAGGTGCCCATGAAGTCGGCCTCGACGAGGCCCTTCAGCACCGCGCCCCCGAGCAGCCCGTCCACCGGCAGCCCCAGCGCGGCGCGCACCCGGCTCTGCCGCACGGTCATGCCCGCGGTGGAGTGCGCGGTCGTCGCCCACTGCGGCAGGTCGCTCGCGTTCAGGCCGCCGTCGCTCCAGTAGGCGTTCGCGATCAGCCAGCCGGAGAGGTCCACCGTGACGCCGGGCGGCTTCGCGGCCGGCGCGGGCGCCGGGGCGGCGGGGGCCGGCGCCTGCGGCGCGGGCGGAGCGGCGGGCGCGGGCTGGGCGCGGGCGGGCGGCAGCGCGGCCAGGGTCGCGAGCACGGCGAGGGCGAGGTGGATTCGGCGCATCGAGGGCTCCGTGGGACGGGGTCGGGCGGTGCGGGCGGATCGGATCAGAGGTCGTCGAGCTCGGCCTCGCCGCGCGGGTGGACCGGCGGGGGCAGCGGGGCGTCGTCGTCGTTCCAGTGGAGGAGGCCGTACACCACGCACAGCGCCGCGCTCGCGAGCGTGAGCACGAACGCCGCCGTGACGCCGAGATCACCGAAGCCCAGCATCGAGCCCTCCTTCCCGCGTCCGGGCCGGGCCGCCCGTCTCCGCGCCGGGCGCGGCGCGGCCGGCGAGCGAGCCCACCACCGTCACCAGCGCCGCGATCGGCAGCGCCACCACGATGGGATCGACGAGCGCCCAGGTGGTCCCGGCGCCGAGGCTGGTCCGGCCGGTGAGCGCCTTCACCACGCCGAGCGCGGCCGACTCCCGCTCGTGCACGAACAGCACCCACAGCGCCCAGGCGCCGAAGCCGGCCAGCATCCCGGCGATCACGCCGGCGCGGGTGGAGCGGGCCCAGAACAGCGCCGAGACGAACGCCGGCAGGAACGTCGCGGCGCACATGCCGAAGAAGAGCGCGGTGGCGATGGCGATGACGCCCGGCCCGAGGTTCCAGGCGAGCAGCACCGTGCCGGCGAAGCCCGCCAGGATCCCGGCGCGCGCCAGCAGCACCGTCCGCTCGGCCCCGCCGCCCAGCCGGAACGCCTGCTCGTAGAGGTCGCGGCCGATGGCGGTGCCGATGGCGTGGAACTGCGCCGAGAGCGTGGACATCGCCGCGGCGAGCAGCGCCAGCATGAACAGGTAGGCGAACCACTCCGGCATGGCCGCCTGCGTGTAGAGCGGCATGAGCCGGTCCACGTTCGGCTTGCCGGTGGCCGGGTCGGTCATGATCGCGAGCGCGATCTTCCCGGTGCGCTGGAAGTACCAGAGGTTGGTGAGCGAGCCGACCACGTACGCCACGCCGGCCATGAGCAGCAGGAACAGCCCGCCGGGCACGAGCGCGCGGTGCAGCTCGCGCCCGCTCTTCACCGTCATGAAGCGGACCGTGAGCTGCGGCTGCGCGAGGACGCCGATGCCCACGCCGAGGACGATGGTGGACACCATCTGCCACCACAGCGGCGAGCCGGCCGCGGGCATGGCGGTCCAGCCGCGGTGCCCCTGCGCGCGCAGCGCCGGCGGGACCTGGTCGGCGAGATCGGTGAGCGCCTGGTGCGCGGAGAGCCCGCCCACCTGCGCGTAGGTGGCGACGAGCAGCACCAGCATGCCGCACACCATCAGCACCGCCTGGAACGCGTCGGTGTAGACGACGCCCTTCAGCCCGCCGAACAGCACGTAGCCGACGGTGATGGCCGCGAACACGAACAGCGCCATGTGGTAGTCGAGCCGGAGCTGCACCTCGAGGAAGCGCGCCCCGCCGATGAGCACCGCGGCGGCGTAGAGCGGCATGAGCAGCGCGATGGTCCCGCCGGCGAAGCCCTGGATGAAGCGGGAGCGGTAGCGGCGCCCGAGCAGCTCCGGGAACGTGTGCGCGTCGAGCGCGGCGCCCAGCCGCCGCGTCGGGCGGCCGAACACCACGAACGCGACGAACACGCCCAGCAGGATGTTGAGCATGGTGAGCCAGAGCAGGCCCATGCCCATGAGCGCGGCGACGCCGGCGAAGCCCACGATGGCCGAGGTGGAGATGAAGGTGGAGCCGTAGGCGAGCGCCATCAGCACCGGGTGGATCTCGCGCCCGCCCACCAGGTAATCGGCGGCGCTCCGCGTGCGGCGGTACCCGAGCCAGCCCAGGAAGGCGAGCACGGCGGCGTACGCGCCGACGGCGAGCGTGAGCAGCTCCAGGTTCACGCGTGACCCCCTCTGGTCAGGTGCGGCGGGTACAGGGCGACCGAGCCCGCCATGGTAGCTGGCCCCGCGCGGGACTCCAACTCGCTTCCGAAAGGGGGGCCGTGGCACCGACCGGGACGCACGGCGCGGACGCATTGCGTCATCCCGATTTGGCCGATTGCGTCACGAATTGGACGTGTCCCGCCAATTCTTGACTTCTCAGTCAGCGAAGGAGAAACAGGATTGGTTCCCCAATTTTCACCGAAACCCCGTTCCTCGCGCACCCGAGGAGGCCGCAGATGCCGCTTCGCCGCTACGGTCCCCCGCTGGCCCTCGTCTTCGTGTCGCTGCTCGCCTGCACCGACGTGAAGCAGGAGAAGCCCGCCCCGCAGCTCGTGATCGCCACCTTCGCGTCGCCGAACATCCCGACGCCCAACGACCTGGTCCTGCAGGCCGTGCCCACGCTCCCCGACAGCGCGCAGAAGGAGCTGCTCCAGTCCTTCATCGACGCGGGCGGGTTCCCGAGCGATCAGGAGGTCGCCATCACCGTCCCGTTCCGGGCCGTGAACTGGAACGGCAGCGCCTACGTCGAGACGACCCCGCCGGACCTCGACCCCGCCACGGTCACGCCGTCCACGGTGGCGCTCCTCAAGGTGGACGGGGCCCCTCAGGCGGTCGAGTTCGAGGTGGGCAGCGCCACCGCGGGGCGCCTCGTGCTCCGCAAGAAGGCGGACGCGAGCGGCAGCCGCCGCTTCGCGCCCGGCCGCTACGTCGTCGCGGTGCGCGGCGGCCCGTCCGGCGTGAAGACCACCGCCGCCCAGGGCGCGCTGCCGGTGAACGCCGACCAGGCGATCGCGATCGCGGCGCAGAACAAGGACCTCACCGTGCACGAGAACCAGCCGCCCGGGCTGACCCCGGCGCTGGTGGCCCAGCTCGAGGCCGTGCGCAAGACGCTGTGGAGCCCGCTCACGTGGAGCGACGTCGGGGGCCGCTGGACCGCCTCCGTGGACACGAGCGTGACCCCGGCGTTCGCCGCCGTGGCGCCGACGTTCGCGCCCTCCGAGGTCGCGGCCATCGCCACCTTCGGCATCGCGCCGGCCGCGGCCCAGCCGCTCACCGACTCCGGCTCCGGGCAGATCCCGCTGCCCTCGACGTTCCTGCTCGACGGCACCCGGCCCGCCAACGACCCGCCCACCCGCTTCTACGTCCGCAACGTCCCCGCGTTCGGCCCGGCCGCCGCCGGCCTCGCCACGCTGGACGGCTTCTCCACGACCGGCATGATGCTCGCGCCGCTCAGCGCGCCGGTCGCCGCCTCCAGCGTGAACGCGCAGACGGTGCTCCTGTTCGAGCTGCCCGAGGGCGCGGGCGCCCCGCGCCGCATGCGCGACGTGGCCGCCGCGCTCGGCGCCGGCGCCCCCGCCACGGCCGAGTACCTCACCCAGCCGCCGGCGCTGAACCGCACCGTGCAGGTGGGCGGCGCCGACGTGGCCGTCACCACCGCCATCGGCCTCCAGCCCGGCGTGGCCGTGCCGGTGCCGGGCGTCGGCATCGTCCCCACCCCGCCGCTCAAGGAGAAGCGGAACTACGCGGTGGTCATCACCGACGGCGTGAAGGACCTCGCCGGGAACGCGCTCAAGCGCTCCACGCTCGCCAACATCCTCTTCACGTTCACCAACCCGCCCGCGGTGGACGGCGTCTCGCAGCTCTCCGGCGTGTCCAACGCCGACGCGACCGCGCTCGCCAACCTGCGGGCCGGGCTCGAGCCGCTCCTCGCCAACCTCGGCGCGCTCACCGGCGGCGCCGTCACCCGGGACAACGTGGTGATGGCGTACACGGTCCAGACGCAGACCGTCACCGACGTCTCGGTGGGCCTCTCGGCGCTGCCGTACCGGACCCCCACCGCGTTCGTCGGCCAGGGCGTCGCCCCGCTCGACCTCGCCACCCTGGGCTTCGACGCGGCCGCCCAGGCGGCGCTGTTCCCGAACGTGGGCGGGTTCCTCACCGCCATGGTGCCGACCATCGACGCCATCGACCCGGCCACGGGCGCGCTCAACCCCGACACCACCCAGTGGGCGCCGAAGGCGATCCCGGCGGTGGTGGCCTACCCGTCCGACGCGGCCTGCACCACCGCGACCCCCTGCGTGCGGCCGCTGGTGGTCTTCCACCACGGCCTCTCCGGCGGCCGCCTCCAGATGCTCACGGTGGCGAACTCGCTCGCGGCGAGGGGCTTCCTCGTCGCCGCGATCGACGCGCCGTACCACGGCGACCGCGCGTACTGCATGGAGAACAGCGAGTGCACCACCGACGGCACCGCCGACGGCGTGTGCACGCCGGACCAGGCCAAGGCCGGCCAGGGCGACGCGATCCCGCCGGGCACCTGCACCACCGGCCACCTGCGCGGCACGAACCTCTCCACCGTCGCATCCGGGAACTACTTCATCTCGGGCAACTTCTTCCGCATCCGCGACGCCATCCGCCAGGACCACATCGACCAGGCCGCCCTGGTGCTGGCCGTGGCGCGGCCGCCGACGCCGTTCCCGCAGCCGGCGCAGGATCCGCTGGCGGCGGCGCTGTTCCAGCGCGGCTTCGCGGTGAACCCGACCGAGGTCCACTACGAGGGCATCTCGCTCGGCGGCATCATCGGGACCGAGCTGCTCGCCACCAACCCGCGCTTCGCCCGCGGCGTGCTGAACGTGCCGGGCGGCACGCTCGTGGACGTGTTCACGAACGCGCCCGCCTTCGCGACCTCGGTGAACGAGCTGTTCCTCTCGCTCGGCATCGACCGGTCGCAGATCCCCACCAACCCGGCGGTCGCGTCGCGCTACCTGCAGACGCTCATCCTGGCGAAGTGGATCCTCGATCCGGCCGAGCCGCTCAACTACGCCGCGCACGTCCGCACCAAGCTGGCGAGCCCGCTGCTCGCCGCGCCTCCGGCGGGCCTGGGCGGCACCGGCCTCGTCCACGCCACCACCGACGTGCTCGGCCAGCTCGCGAAGTGCGACCCGGTGGTGCCGAACGCGACCACGGTGGTGGGGGGCGTCCCGCTGCCCTACGGCGACGAGCTGCTGGCGCTCGCCAGCGCGCCGAGCACCCTCTACGTCTCGGCCTCCGCCCCGAACAACTGCGTCCCGCACGGCGTGCTGAACGACACGCTGCTCCCGAACTCGATCGGCGGGCAGGTGCGCGACGACGCCGCGCAGTTCCTCTTCGACCTGTCCGCGCCGGTTTCGCCGGTGACCCTGCCGTAACGAGGTGACGACCATGCGGAAGACCTTCCGGATCGCCTTCCTCGCCGTCCTCGCCGCCCCGGCCGTCGCGCTGGCCAGCGGGTTCGAGGTCATCAACATCAACCCGCGCGACCTCGCGCTCTCGTCCTCGGGCGTGGCCGCCCAGGAGGACGCGGCGGCCACGTTCCAGAACCCGGCCGCGCTCTCCAAGCTCTCCGGGCTCAACCTGTCGCTCGCCGGCTCGATGCTGAGCATCCGCACCAAGTGGACCGGCACCGACGCCTACCCGGGCAAGGAGACCACCAAGTTCGCGCCCACGCCGCCGGTGGCGCTGTACGCCGCCTACGGCACGAAGCTGGCCGGGCGCGGCCTCGGCTTCGGCTTCGGCGTCGCCACGCCCGGCGGCGGCCAGATGAAGTGGGACGACCAGTGGGAGGGGCGCGGCCGCATCATCACGGTCGAGCGCCGCATGCTCGGCTTCTACCTGAACGGCGGCTACGAGCTGATGCCGTGGCTGCGCGTCGGCGGCGGCGCCATCTACTACGAGGGCATCCAGTACCTGAAGCAGGGCATCCAGCCGTTCCCCGACGCCTACGCCGAGCTCGACACCAAGGGCGGCGGCTTCGCCTACCAGCTCTCCGCGGAGGTGAAGCCGCTCGAGAACCTCACGCTCGGGTTCGACTACAAGCACAAGGGGACCATGCACATGAAGGGCGACGCGCACTTCCAGGTGCCGCCCTCGCTGGTCGGCCCGACCACGCAGGACCAGAAGGTGGAGCAGGACCTCACCTTCCCGAACCGCATCGACACGGGCCTGGCGTGGCGGGTGGTGAAGCCGGTGCTGGTGACCCTGCAGTACTCCTGGTCGCGGTTCGTCGTGTACCAGAGCGACGTCTTCGAGGGCGAGACCACCACCATCGAGGTGCCGCGCGACTACCGCAACGGCAACGTGATCCGCGGCGGCGTCGAGTGGACCGCGCTCCCCAGCCTGCGGCTCCGCGCGGGCCTGATGCGCGACTGGTCGGGCCTGCGCACGAACACGCTCTCGCCGACGCTGCCCGACTCGAACACGACGGGCTATTCGGTCGGCGCCGGCTGGAACGTGGGCTCGAACCTGGGCCTGAACGGCGCGTTCTTCTACGGCGACCGCGACAAGCAGACGGCCACGGGGACCACCGCGTTCCCGGGCAGCTACAAGACGGACATCTGGATCGTGGCGCTCGGCTTCACCTGGCGCACCGACCTCGGCGGCCGGTAGTCGCCGGCCGGCCCGCGGACTCGAAGGCCCCCTCGCCTCGCGGCGGGGGGGCCTTCTCGCGTCAGGCGACCCGGCGCGGCCTCAGGCGGGCTCCTCGTTGTACCTGCGGGCGGCCCGCTCGCCGAGCGCGGTCAGGATCGAGCGCGCCAGCCCGCGGCGGAACAGCTCGGCCGGGAGCGCGATCCCGTGGCGCGCCCCGGGGGCGGCGGTGGGCAGGAACCGGTTCACGAAGCCCAGGATCGCCACGATGGCGCCGGGCATGATCGAGTGGGCGAGCCGGAGCAGGCGCGCCGGCAGCCCGATGATCACGAAGCGCTCGCCGTGCTCGATCGCGCGCACGATGCGCCGCGCCGCCCGCTCCGCCGAGACGGTGACGAGCGGGAGCGAGGCGAGCAGCGAGAACAGGCTCGCCTCCGCGTAGCGGCGCCCCTTCACCAGCGCGCGGCCGAAGGAGCCGGTGCGCATCAGCCCGGGCACCACCGTGATGACGTCGATGCCGTGCTTGGCGGCCTCGGCCCCGAGCGCCTCCGACCAGCCGCGCGCCGCGAACTTGGCCGCGTCGTACGGGGCGAGGTGCGGGATCCCCACCGCGGCGCCGATCGAGGTGACGTTCACGATCGTCCCGCGGCGGCGCGCCCGCATGCCCGGCAGCACCGCCTCGGCGGCGTGCAGGGGACCGAAGAACAGCACGTCCATGGCGTGCCGGTAGTCCTCCACCGCCATGGCCTCGGCCGGACCGACCTGGATGATCCCGGCGCTGTTCACGAGCAGGTCCACCGGGCCGAGGTTCTCCTCCACGTCGGCGACGAGCGTGCGCATCCCGTCCTCGTCGGTCACGTCGCCGGGCAGCGCGGTCGCGTCGATCCCCTCCTGCGCGAGGCCGCCGCGCGCGCGCTCCAGCTCCTCCTCGTCGCGCGCGCAGAGGACGATCCGCATGCCGCGGCGGCCCAGCTCGCGGGCCAGCACCAGCCCCAGGCCGCGCGAGCCGCCCGTGACGAGCGCCACCCCGCCCGCGAGGGGACGGCGGCGGCGCAGCCGGCGCGCGGCGAGCCAGGCGCCGGCGGCGAGCGCGGCGGTCAGCGACAGTGCGGTCGAACGGCGCATGGGCGCTCCTCCCGCCGAACGTTGCGCACGTCCGCCGCACGGCGCTGCGCGGCCGGGCGTTCGGCGGCGCGGGGTCCGTCGCTTGCAGCCGGTGCCGCGGCCAGCTCCGCAGGCCAGCCGCCCCTGGGCGCAGCGGCCCGCCCGCCGCCGGGATCCGGCCGGGCGGCGGGTCGCCAGCCCGAGGTCCGGCGGACCCCGGGTGGCCGCAGTACCCGTCGTTTCACCCCCCTGGGACCGGGCCAGCGACCGCCCGGCGAGGTCCACCCTGCATGCGCTCCGCCTCCCTCGCCACCAAGCTCGTCGTCAGCATCGGCCTCGCGTTCGCCCTCGTCCTCGGCGGCTTCACCGCGGTCTCGGCGGCCTTCACGGCGCGCACCGTCGAGCAGCAGACCGCCGACGCGCTGCGCGGCCGCGTGGCGCTGGTGCGCGACATGGTCGGGGTCTACGACGCCAGCCTGGCCAGGGCGACCGCCGACCTGCTCCGGGTCTTCCGCGCCTCCTACCCGGAGGGCATCCGCTCGGACCCGTCGCGCGCCGCGTACGTCGAGGGCGTGGCGCTCCCCGGCCTCGCCGCCGGTGAACGGATGGTGGATCTCGACTACCCCACGGTCGATCGCTTCACCGCCACGAGCGGCGCGGTCGCGACGGTCTTCGCGCGCGCCGGGGGCGACTTCGTGCGCATCACCACCTCGGTGCAGCGCGACGACGGCCGGCGGGCGGTGGGCACGTTCCTCGGCGCCGACCACCCGGCGCACCGGCACCTGCTCGAGGGCGAGCCCTACACCGGCAAGGCGGTGCTGTTCGGCCGCGACTTCTTCACGCGCTACGAGCCCATCCTCCAGGACGGGAAGGTCATCGGCGCGCTGTTCGTGGGCGTGGACTTCACCGAGGGGCTCGCCGCGCTGCGCGAGCGGATCCGCGCGGTGCGCACCGGCGACCAGGGCTACTTCCTCGTGGTGGACGCCTCCGGCGGCGCCGGGCGAAACCGGATGATCGTGCACCCCACCCGCGCCGGCGAGGCCGCGCCGGACGGGCTCGCGCCCGCGCTCGCCGCCCGGGGCGGCGCCGCCGAGGGGCTGCGCATCGCGGGCGCCGACGCGAAGGGCGCGGCGCGCGCCGAGCTCGCGACCTGCCAGGTGTTCGAGCCGTGGGAATGGCTGGTCTGCGGGGCGGTGCCGGAGGAGGAGCTGAAGCACGACGGGCGGCGCCTCGGGCTCCTGCTGTCGGTGGGCGGCGCCGCGCTGGTGGCCGTGCTGGCGGGCCTGGCGCTCTGGCTGGTGCGGCGCCTGGTGCTCGAGCCGCTGGCGCGCACCGCGCGCTTCGCCGAGCGGGTGGCGGGCGGCGACCTCGCGAGCGAGCTCGAGGTGCGCGCGCGGGACGAGGTGGGCGCGCTCGGCGAGGCGCTGAACGAGATGGTGCGGGCGCTCCGCGCCGTCGTCGGCACGCTGCGCTCCGCCTCCGACGCCGTCGCCGAGGCCTGCCAGGCCCTGTCCGCGTCCACCGCGCAGATCGCCGAGGGCGCCTCGGAGCAGGCGGCCGGGGCCGAGACCGCCAGCGGCGCCACCACCGAGCTCGCCGCGCGGGTGCGCGACGTGGCCGGCGGGGCGGCCGAGACCGAGTCGCTGGCGGCCCGCTCGGCCGCGTCCGCGGCGGCGGGCGGCAAGGCGGTGCGCCGCGCCGTCGAGGCGGTGCAGGAGATCGCCGGGCGCACGGCGGTGATCGAGGAGATCGCGCACCAGACCAACCTGCTCGCGCTGAACGCCGCCATCGAGGCCGCGCGCAGCGGCGTGCACGGACGCGGGTTCGCGGTGGTCGCGACCGAGATCCGGCGGCTCGCCGAGCGGAGCCGGGCCGCCGCCGCCGAGATCGGCGCGCTCGGCGCCTCCACCGTGCAGGCCGCGCGCCTCGCCGGGGAGGCGCTCGACGCCGTGGTCCCGGACATCGCGCGCACCTCGGAGCTGGTGCGCGGCATGGCCGGCGCGACCGAGGAGATCTCCGCCGGCGCGCACGAGGTGACCGGCGCCATCGGCCAGCTCGACGCCGCCATCCAGGCGAGCGCGTCGTCGTCCGAGGAGCTCGCCTCCACCGCCGCCCGGCTCGCCGAGGAGGCCGAGGCCCTGCGCAGGTCCGCAGCCTGGTTCCGCACCGGCGAGCCCGAGCGCGCGGCGACCCCCGCCGCGAGGCCGCAGGCGCTCCTCGGCGCCGGGCCGGGCCGGGCGGCCTGAGCGACGCGCGGAGGCGCGGCTCAGCGCGCGCGCCCCGGGGCGCGCGAGGCGCCCCGGGGCGAAGGGGACCTCAGCACCACATGTCCCAGGCGAACGCGCCGAAGCTGCCCGGCGTGGACCAGCCCGACTCGTGGCCCGCCTGGTCGCGGACGCGCACGCGCCAGTAGTACATCCGCGGCGCGTACGGCCCGCACCAGTCCTGCGGGATGTTGAACAGCCGCGCCGGCACCTGGAGGGCGGGGCGCCCACCCGAGGTGGTCGGCGTCCCGTTCACCCAGCCGGTGCTGCCCACCGAGCTTCCCGGCACGCCCGGACCCGTGAGCGAGCCGTTCTGCAGGTACGTGAACGCGGCGTCGGAGGCGAGCTGGACCTCGTACTGGAGCACCGCGCCCGCCGGTGCGGTCACCGGGAACCAGACCAGCGGCACGGTCGCCTCGTACGTGCCCACCTCGAAGCTGGCCTCGACCGCGCCCAGGTCCGGGCTCGGCAGCGCGCCCTCGGCCGGCGTGGTGAACGACTGCAGGGCCGTATGCGTCACGTTCCGGAACACGTCGCTCGTGCGGACGCGCCAGACGTAGGTGGTCCCGGGCGTCAGGCCGGTGAGCTGGATCGAGTGCTGGACGACGAACGCGTCGTCGCCAACCACGTGGCCGGCGGTGCCCACGCCGTACTCGACGTACGACGTCGCCTTCTCGCTGCTGGTCCAGGTCACGGTGGCCGTCGTCGCCGTCAGGTTCGTCGCGGTGGGGCCCGCCTGGAAGCGCGGCGCCACGTACTCCGTGGGCGGCGGCGCCCACCCGTCGTGGCAGTGCGTGCAGGCGCTCTGGGGCTGGCCGCTCGAGTAGGGGTGGTTCGGCGGGTACGCCGGCGAGGTGACCTCCATCTGCTGGATGCCCTCGTGCCCGTGGCAGAAGAAGCACGCGGCGCCGTCCGGGGCCGGGTCCGCCGGCGCGCCCTCGAACCACGAGTACGAGCCGTCGGTGACCCACCGCTCGCGGTGGCAGGCCTTGCACACCTCGTGACGGTCACCCTGATGGCAGGCGGTGCACAGCGCCTGCGCGCCCACGCCGGCGCGGTCGATGCTGCCCGGCGGGATGGTGACGCCGTTCACCTCGGCGGCGAGCAGGAAGGCGTTGTTGCTGGCGTGGAAGTCGTGGCAGCGCGCGCAGGCGATGGCGCCCTGGCCGCGCGCGTACGGCGCGAGCAGCGTCCCGCCGAAGCCGCGCGTCACGAGGGTGGTCGGGTAGCAGCTCGGGGCTGCGGGGTTGCTGCTGCAGGTGGAGTTCTGGATCGTGCCCTCCGGGCAGGGCTGCCCGGTGCGCGGCGCGCCGACCGGGTTCCCGGCCGCGTCCACCGGCTGCAGCGTGCAGATCCAGGCGAACGCGCCCGAGGTGCCGTTCGCGTACCACCAGCGCGGCGTGATCCGCAGCGCGCCGGGCTGGTCGGGCTGGTTCGGCGGACAGGGATACGCGCCGCGGCCGAGGGAGCGCTGGCCGGCGGCGTCGAGGACGTCGAACCGGCAGGTGCCGGGCCGGTCGCCGTGGAAGTCGCCGGATGCGAGGTCGTCCCAGCCGACCAGCAACGGCGGCGTCTCGCCGGAGAGCGTCTGACCCTGGCCGGAGTGGCAGCCGGTGCAGGTGACGGCCGCGCTGCCGCCGCCGCCGTCCACCATGCGGACCTCGCCGCTCAGGTGCTGGGAGGTGTCGTGGCAGGACTGGCAGCTCGTCCCCGAGCTGGCGTCCGGCAGCGGGTGCGCGGAGAGCGCGGTCGCCGGATCGATCGCGCCGACGTCCGTGTGGCAGGTCACGCACTGCAGCGGGCCGGCGGTCCAGGTCACCCCATGCGGCTCGGCGCCGAGCGGCGCGTGGCAGCCGACGGAGCAGGTGGTCCCCGAGGCGTCGCTCACGATCGTGCCGTTCGCGCTGGTGGTGCCGCCCGGGAACGTGACCGGGTTCGCGAACCCGAGCGCGCCGCCGCACGGGTGGCACGCGGCGCAGCCGATGCCGGACGCCGCATGCTTGTCGTGCGCCGCCGAGCCGACGCACACCTCGCCCGCCACCGGGAGCGCCTGGGTGGTGAACCGCGGCGGCAGCGGCGCCGGCGCGGGCTCGACGATCTTGCGCGGTGCCGGGTCGCCGGCCTGGGCCGAAGACGCCGGCGCCTCCTCCGGCCCGCAGCCGGAGACCAGGAGGGCGGCGAGCGCGACGGCGGTCGCGGTGATCGGATGGAGGCGAGACGAGGCGTTCCCGCGAGGCGCGTGGAGGCCGCCGCGCGAGTGGCGGTGCACCGGCTGGCGCATGGGTATTCCCCCTGGGTAGGTCAGCCGGGGGTTTCCCCCAACCCCGCGGCTGTGATCACCCACGCTAGAAGACCGGCGAGCAGACGGACATGCGCTCGTTTGCCGCACCACCTCCTGAGTCCCGGGATGACCCTCGGTGTGCATGCGGCGAGCTGCCGCGGCCGACGCCGGTCAGGCGGGATTGCCCGGCGTCAGCCCCAGCCGCCGCGCCTGGTCGAGCACGAAGTCCCACACGGCGGCGATCCGCGGCACCTCGCGGAGCGCCCGGTGGACCACCAGCCACAGGTCGCCGGCGCGCGGGGACGGCAGCTGCCGCCGGACCGCCGGCGAGAGCCGGACCTCGGCGAGGCCGCAGGCGAGCGCCATGTTGCGGTCGGCGAGCACCAGCCCGACCCCGGCGCGCGCCGCGGCCATCTGCGTGCCCATGTGGCTGGTGCGGAGCGCGATCCGCTCCGGGGGCACGTGGTCGAGGATGCAGCGGGTGAGCTCGAGGTGGGCGAGGTCCTCGCCCCAGGTGATCCACCGCGCGGCGTCGAGGCTGCGGAGCGTGCCGAGCGCGCGGGCCTGGCGCGGCGCGCCGAACACGCCGCCGGTGGCGGTGCCGAGCTTCCGGGCGAGGAGGTCGCCGGACGCCGGGAGCACCCCGCGGACGGCCAGGTCCGCCTCGCGCCGGGTCAGGTCGGCGTAGCCGATGGTGGCGTCGATCGTCAGGCGCACGCCGGGGTGCGCCGCGAGCAGGCGCGGCAACGCCGGGGCGAGCAGGTACTCGGCCACCCCCGGCGCCGCGGTGAGCCGCACCTCGCCCTCGGCCGCGAGCTCGCGCCCCTGCGCCGCCAGCGCGAGCGCGTTCGCGGCGCGCTCCATCGCCTCCGCGTGCGGCGCGAGCGACTCGGCCAGCGCGGTGGGGAGCACGCCGTCCGGGGTCCGATCGAAGAGGCGCGCGCCGAGCGCGGCCTCGAGCGCGGCGAGGCGGCGGGAGACGGTGGACGCGTTCACGCCCAGGCGCGCGCCCGCGCCGGAGAGCGAGCGCGCCTCGAGGAGCGCGCGGAGGACGCGCGCGTGATCCCAGTCGAGCGCGCCGGCGGGCGGGGGCGCGGGCGGAGGGCTTTGCATGATCGCAAGGGTACCCGGCACACTCGCCGCGTGCACCGCGTTTTCGCGGTTCGTAGGTTCCCGCTCGAGAGGACCCCGCATGCCCCGTCCCGATCCATCCCTTCCCCCGGAGCTCCACGTCGTGTTCGGCGCCGGCCAGGTCGGCCGCCGCCTCGCGCGGGAGCTGCTCGCGCTCGGCCACTCCGTCCGCCTGGCCCGCCGCGGCCCGCCCGGCCCGGCGCTCCCCGGCCTCCGCTGGCTGAGCGGCGACGCCACCGACCCGCTGTTCGCGGGCGAGGCCTGCCGCGGCGCCGACGTGGTCTACGACTGCACCAACCCGCCCGACTACCACCGCTGGGACGAGCTGCTCGCCCCGCTCCGGCGTGGGATCCGCGAGGCCGCGGCCCGCGCCGGCGCGCGCCTCGTCGCGCTGGACTGCCTGTACATGTACGGCCGGCCGGCCACCTCGCCCTTCGACGAGGACGCGCCGCTCGCCCCTTGCAGCCACAAGGGCGAGCTGCGCGCGCTCCTGGCGCTCGAGCTGCTCGAGGCCCACGCCCGCGGGGACCTGCGCGCGACCACCGGCCGCGCCTCCGACTTCTTCGGCCCAGGCGCCGGCGCGGCCGCGTTGCTCGGCGACCGGCTCGCAGCCCGGCTCCGCGCCGGGAAGCCGTTCGAGGCGTTCGGCGACCCCGACCTGCCCCACGCATACTCGTACGTCGCCGACGTGGCGCGCGGCCTCGCCGTGCTCGGCACGCACGACGCCGCGCTGGGGAGGGCGTGGCACCTGCCGGTCGCCTGGACCGGCAGCACCCGCGGCCTGGTGGAGGCGATCGGGGCCGCGCTCGGCAGGCCTGCCCGGCTCCGCGCGGTCCCGGACTGGCTGCTGCGCGTGGGCGGCCTCCTCGATCCGACCCTCGGCGCCGTCGCCGAGATGACCTACCAGTGGAAGGTGCCGTACGTGCCCGACGACCGCCGCTTCCGCGCCGCGTTCGGCGTGGGGCCCACGCCGGCCGCCGAGGCGGTGACGGCGACGGCGCGGGCCATCGTCGAGGGCGAAGCCCCCGCGCGGTCGCCGAAGGCCGCCTGACGCGGCCACGCGCGGCGCGCGGGGACGCTGCGATCACCGCCGCGCCAGCCGCACCACCTGGCCGTCCGGGACGAACGCGGCGTGGTTGGACACGTACACCGCGCCGTCCGGCCCGACCGCCACGCCGGCGGGGAACATCAGCTCCCCGCCGGTGAGCAGCTCGCGCGCGGTCGGGTCGTCGAACGGGATCTTCACGACGTCGCTGTGCGGGTTCGCGAGGTCCGGGCCGGTGGCGAGGAGCGAGGCGTAGAAGCTGCCGTCCGGGCCGAAGGCGCAGCCGTTGATCGGCGGGAGACCCGTGGCCCATGGCGTCGCGAGGTTCAGGGTCACCTCGAGGTCGCCCGGGAGCGCCGCGCCCGGATCGACCCGGTACACCGCGGCCGACGGCCCGAACCGAAGGCTCGCCGCCAGCGCGAGCGTCCCGACGTAGAGCGCGCCGTCGGGTCCCTCGGCGATGCACGTCGGCGTCGCGTCCTTCACCGGCGTCCCGTCCGGCGCGAGCGGGTTCGGGAAGTACGCGAGGACCTGGATCGAGCCGTCCGGGCGGACCAGGTCGAGCGTGTTCGCGCCCGCGTCGGCGACGTAGACGCGCCCACCGGCGGCCAGCACGGCGTAGGGGTTCGCGTCCGGGAAGTCGTCCGGGGCGAGCTCCACGTGCTCGGCCGTCCAGTCGAAGTCGAAGTCGCCGACGTCCGCGACGCTGCGGACCCTGCCTGCGGGGTTCACCTGCAGGAGATGCCCGAGCGCGGAGGCGAAGCCGGTGGCCTCGTTCGAGAGCGCCATGATCGCGTAGAGCGTGCCGTTGCCGAGCGCCGACAGCCCGTCCACCCCCACGAACTCCCCCTCGTCCCCCGCGGAGACGAGGCCCGTCACCACGTCGCGGATCGCGGGCGAGGCCGTGCCCGCCCCGCGGATCTCGCTGATCTTGCCCGTCGTACCGCCCGAGCCGGCCTGCGCCACGTAGAGCCGCCCGCCCGGCCCGAACGCCAGGCCGCGCGGGCTCTCGAGCCCTCCGGCCACCACCGTGTACGACTCCGCGCCGCGCGCCGACGTCGCGACCGCGAGGCAAGCGAGGAGCACCGCGCCGACGAACCCCCGACCCGTTCTTTCCATGGACGACCTCCGTGGCCGGGTGGTTTGCGGCGCCGCGGACGCCCCGCCGGGCTCTTGCGGGCAGCCGCGGAGGACGGACGCGGGCCGGGGCAGCGGGCGCGCGGGCTGGCGTGTGCAGACCCCGTCCGGCACAGAGACGGAGCGTGAGGCCCCGGGTCATCATGCGCCTCCAGCCCCCAGCCACCGTGGAGCCGCCTTGTACCTCTCATCCCGAGCCGCCACCGTCGTCGCCGCCGCCCTCCTCACCGCCTGCGCCGGCGCCCGGCGCGCCGAGGCGCCGCCCGCGGCGCTCACCGCTCGCGAGCTCACCATCGTGGACGCGCAGGGCCGCCCGCGGCTGCGCCTCGGCGCGCCGCTGCCACCGCCCAAGGGCGCCGAGCGCCGCGCGGTGGACGCGTTCGGGATCCAGTTCATGGACTCGGACGGCTACGAGGTCGCCGGGCTCGGCATGCTCGAGCCGGTGGACATCCGCGGCCTCTGCTTCGACATCAAGGACGCCTACGAGGCGATGTGCGTCGGGCTCGTGAAGGGCGAGCCGAGCATCACCTTCCGCCACGACTGGAAGGAGCGGATCACGATGGGCGTGGAGCAGGGCGTCGCGAGCATCGTGCTGCACGACGCGCAAGCAAGCCCGCGCATCCGCCTCGAGGTGGACCGCGACGGGAAGACGCGCGTCGAGGGCGTCAGTACGACTTCGCCCACACCACCCGCTTCGGGCTCGGCTGCCCCGTGAACGCGCAGGTGCCGGGCTCGCCCGGCTCGAGCGGGATGCAGCGCACCGTGACGCCGAGGTCCTCCTTGATGCGGGCCTCGACCGCCGGGTCCCCGGCGAAGTGCGCCAGCGCGAACCCGCCGTGGATGGGCGTCGGGTCGTTCGGGCGCCGGGTCGGCGGGGGCGTGAAGTACGCGTAGAACTCGTCCTTGGTGTCGATGACGCGCGTGTGCGCCGCGCGCATCGTCCGCGCGCGCTCGAGCAGCGCGTCCTGGATCTCCTGCAGCAGCGCGCCAACGCCGGCGACGAGCTCGGCCCGCGGGACGCTCTGCTTCTCCCTCGGCTTCCGGTCCCGCCGGCCCATGAACACCGCGCCCTTCTCGATGTCCCTCGGGCCGACCTCGAGGCGGACCGGCGTGCCCTTCTTGATCCACTCCCAGGACTTCTTCGCGCCCTGGAGGTCGCGCGCGTCGAGGTGGACGCGCACCGGCGCGCCCGCGTACGTCTGCGCCTCCAGCTCGCGCTTCAGCGCGGTGCACCACGCGAGCACCTGCTCGCGGACCTCGGGCTTCTGGATCACCGGGATGATCACCACCTGCTGCGGCGCGAGGCGCGGCGGGCAGACCATGCCGTCGTCGTCGCCGTGGGTCATGATCATCGCGCCGATCATCCGGGTCGAGAGACCCCAGGACGTCGTCCAGGCGTGCGTGAGCGTGCCCTTCTCGTCCTGGAACTGGATCCCGGAGGCCTTCGCGAAGTTCTGGCCGAGGAAGTGCGAGGTGCCGGCCTGCAGCGCCTTGCGGTCCTGCATCATCGCCTCGATGCAGTAGGTGCGGACCGCGCCCGGGAACCGCTCGCTCTCGGTCTTCTCGCCCTGCACGACCGGCAGCGCCATCCACTCCTCGGCGAAGCGGGCGTAGATCCCCAGCATCTGCATGGTCTCGTCGATCGCCTCCGGCTCGGTCGCGTGCGCGGTGTGGCCCTCCTGCCAGAGGAACTCGGCGGTCCGCAGGAACATCCGGGTCCGCATCTCCCAGCGGACGACGTTGGCCCACTGGTTGATGAGCAGCGGCAGGTCCCGGTAGCTCTGCACCCAGCGGGCGAAGCTCTCGCCGATGATGGTCTCCGAGGTCGGCCGCACGATGAGCGGCTCCTCGAGCTCGCCCACCGGCACCAGCTTCCCGTCGCGCGCCTCGAGCCGGTGGTGGGTGACCACCGCGCACTCCTTCGCGAACCCCTCGACGTGCGCGGCCTCCTTCTCGAGCAGCGAGAGCGGGATGAACAGCGGGAAGTAGGCGTTCACGTGGCCGGTCGCCTTGAACATGCCGTCGAGCACGCGCTGCACGTGCTCCCAGAGCGCGTACCCCCACGGCTTGATCACCATGCAGCCGCGGACGCTCGAGCTCTCGGCCAGATCGGCGGCCTTGATCACCTCGAGGTACCACTCGGAGAAGTTCTCGGCCCGGGTCGGGCGGATCGCGGTCTCGGCGCTGGCGTCGCTCATGGCGGGAGGATCTAGCGCAGGACCGCGGTCGGGGCCAACCGCCGTCCCGTGCGGCGCCTACCGCGCGGCGCGGCGAGGGGCCGGGCCGGGCGGACGCATCGCCCGCACCAGCGCCGCGCGCGCCGCGTCGTCCGCCGGGACGTAGAGCACCACCCGGACGTCCTCCGGCTCGCCGTCCGGCGCGAAGGAGGCGTAGAGCAGCTCGAGCGGCTCGCCGCCCGGGGCCGCCAGGCGCTTCCGCCGGAGGTGCGGGTCGGCGAGGGCCTGCGCCTCCCACGCCCGCCCGAACTCCGGGCTGCGCGCGGCGAGGTTCGCCACGAACGCGTTCCAGTCCGGGTGCGCCACCAGGCGCCCACCGGCCGCCCGGAACTGCGCCACCGCGGAGGACGCCACCGCCTCCCAGTCCAGGAAGCGCGCGCGCCAGCCCGGATCGAGGAACAGGCGCACCAGGACGTTGTCGGTGATGCCCGGGCTCCCGTCGAACGGCCCGAGCGTGGCCCGGGCGGCCGCGTTGGCGTGAAGCACGTCCCAGCGGCCGTTCACCACGTACGCGGGCGCATCCCCAAGGCCGTCCACCATCGCCCGCAGGGCCGGCGAGGCCTGCGCCGTCCGCCGCCAGCGCGGTGCTGCGGCCGCCACCGCCTCGGCGAGGCGGGAGAGGTGCGCCGCCTCTGCCTCGCCCAGCCGCAGCGCGCGGGCGAGGGCGCGCACGGTCCGCCGCGAGGTGCGCACCGGGCGTCCCTGCTCGAGCCACGTGTACCAGGTGATGCTGATGCCCGCCGCGACCGCGACCTCCTCGCGGCGGAGACCCGTCACGCGCCGGCGGACGGCGCCCGCGACCGCCAGCGCCGGGCGCGACCGCATGCGACGCAGGAAGTCGCCGAGCGCGCGGGCCGCGAGGGTGGTAGCGCCACCACCCGCATCCGCGGGCACCTTCTTCGCGATGCTCACCGGCATCACCATCCCTGCCTCCACCACGCCGTCCCCGAGGTGCACCGATGACCGCGCTCCAGACCATCCGCCAGCTCGACTACACCATCCTGTTCGCCCGCAACCCCGAGCACATGCGCCGATTCTACTCGGCGGTGATGGGCTTCCCCATCGCGCGCGAGCTCGGGCCCGGCTGGGTCGAGTTCCGCGTCGGCTCCAACCTGCTCGTGCTCACGGAGCGCGGCGGCCTGTTCGACGACCCGCCGACGCCCGAGGGCGCGCTGTCGGTGCAGCTCGCCTTCCGCGTGGCACCCTCCGTGGTGGACGCCTGCGCCGAGGAGCTGCGCCGCCTGGAGGTGCCCATCGTCTCGCCGCCGACCGATCAGCCCTGGGGCCACCGCACCCTGTTCTTCCGCGATCCCGACGGGAACGTCCTCGAGATCTACGCGGACCTGTGAGCGGCCGGCGTCCGGTCGGCGCCGCCTGGCGCCTCGCCGGCGGATGCGCGCGGGAGCTCGAACCAGAACGTGGCTCCCCGGCCCGGCTCCGAGCGGACGCCGACGCGCCCGCCGTGCGCTTCGGCGAGGCGCTTCACCGTGGCGAGCCCGAGCCCCAGCCCCGGCACGTCCCTCGCGCCTCCGCGGACGTACGGCTCGAAGACGCGGTCTCCCAGGTCTGGCGGGAGCCCCGGACCGTCGTCCTCGACCTCGACGCGGACGGCGTCGTCGTTCGCCCTCGTCCGAACGACGACGCGCCCACCGCGTCGCGCGTACTTCACGGCGTTCTCCACCAGGTTCGCGACCAGGCTGATGAGCACGCCCTTCGCGCACGCGACCGTGGCCGGTGCGACCTCGGCGACGAGCGTCATCCCGGCGTCGGTCGCACGCGCCTCCGCACCGGACAGCACGTCCTGGACCACCTCGGCCAGCTCCGCGGTCGCGCCCGTCTCGGGCCGGGCCCCGGCGCGGGCGAACCCGAGCAGCCCCGCCACGAGGGTCTGGATGCGCCGGAGGCTCCGCCGGGCGCGCTCGAGGCGCTCACCCGCGGGCGCCCCCTCCGCCTCCTGGTCGCGGAGCTCGAGCTCGATCGCCATCTGCGCGCTCGCGATCGGGTTCATGATGTCGTGCGCGACCCGCCCCGCGAACGCCTCCAGCTCGCCGGCGCGCTCCTCCATCATGCGCTCGTGCGCGATCACCAGCGCGTCGTGGCGGCGGAGCTGCCCGGCGACGATCAGGCCCGCCAGCAGCGCGATCGACGCGCAGAGGACGCCGAGCGAGAGGCTGAGCCACAGGCCCCGCGCGCGCACCGACTTGATGTGCTCCGCCAGCTGGCCGCCGTTCCGGGCGTTGAAGTCGAGGTCGCGTGACAGGACCTCGTGCAGCCGCTTCGCCGCCGGCACCACCTCCCGGAGGTAGGTGTCGCCGGCGAGCCGCGCGTCGCCCCCGTCGGCCTCCCCGAGCATCCGGTTGGCGGCGCCCATGAGCCGTGACGCCCCGCGCTGCACGTCCTCCCAGAACGGCCGCTCGCCGGGGAAGAGCGGCAGCGCGAGGTAGATGCCCACCTGCTCGCCCACCGCGCGGAGCGCCGCCTCCGCCGCGGCGCGCGAGGGCGCGGGGACCGGCGCCCTGACGAACGCCGCGGCCTCGATCTCGAACTGGCCGAGCTCGTGGCGCGCCTCCGCGAGGCACCGGATCGTCGGCATGGCGTCGCGCGCGATCTCGTCGGAGGCGACGTCGATCTCCCGGACGTGCTCGGCGGTGTAGAGCGACGCCGCGAGGAAGCTCGCCACCACCACCACGTACCCGCCGAACAGGAACCGCCTCGACCGAAGGTCTGGACCCGGACTCGCCATGTCTTGCCCTCGTGAGCGAGGTCCGTGCTCGTTGGCGCGCGACTTTCCGGGGAGAAGGCGGGCGGCCGCGCGAGCCTGGGCCTGTGTCGCGGCATATGCCCGCGGTGCCGGTCCCTTTTCCGGGCCTGATGGGGCCGTCGCCCTTCGAGGCGACCCGCGCGCGCCGCGCGGCGCCGCCCCGCCGGCCGGCGGCGGGCCGGGCGGTCGCACCTCCCGCGGACGTAATGCGGTGGCGCGAGACCCCGTACCTCAGGCGTCGCGACGCGAATGCGCGGAACATCACCGTGCCGGGGTCGCCGGGCGCTGTCAGCGCGGCGCTTCTCGGGCGCGCCGCGGGAAGGGAGGAGCCGTGAGCCGCACGTCCAGGCTGCACGTCCTGATGGTCGCGATCCTGCTGCCGCTCGCAGCGACCGCGCAGACCAACTACTTCCCCTACGGCACCGCCGGGGAGATGCAGACGGACCTCGTCACGTACGAAGGGATCGCGCGGACGGTCGTCGTCCGGATCCTGAACCTGACGCCGTACCGCATCGAGCACACCGAGGCGACCTCCACCGCGTACGGCGACCAGTACCAGGTCGGCACGACGCTGGCGGACGTCCTGGACCGGGACCGCCTCACGGCGAAGGCGTTCTTCTTCGCGCCGGTGGGCGTCCCGGCGGTCATCCCGGGCGTCCCGCCGGAAGCCTACACCGACGGTTACGTCAACACGGTGACGCGCCCGTACGAGATGGTGTTCTCGTGGAACGAGCGCGCCGGCCGCGTCGAGCAGAGCCGGGTCAGCTGGGTGGTGCGCGGGGTGCAGTCGTGGGTGTGCCCGCCGCCGCCCCTCGGCGGCGAGTGCACCCCGCGGCACGACGACGTGCACCTGGGCCTCTGGGTGACGCGGCCGCTCGACGATCCCGGGGAGTCGCTGTACGCCGGGTTCTTCGGCTCCGACTTCGTGGGCACGATGACCATGGCCGTCGCCTTCGCCGGCGTGATCACGGATCCCTTCAATCCCCTCAACTGGTACGGCCTCTTCATCGCCGCCGCCGACATGGCGGATCCGGCGCGGTTCGAGGAGGAGCAGGTCGCGCCCGACGACGGGATCGAGATGTACGTCGCCTCGTATCCCATCCCCGCGCCGTTCACGCGGTCCGATCCCAGCCAGGACTGCTACCTGTCGAACAACAACCTCGTCGAGAACGAGCTGACAGCGCCGTCGCCGGCGCTGCCCGATCCCCGGATCTGCACCCCCCAGACCGTCTCCGGCACGGCCGACGACGGCACCGACGCGCAGTGGGCCGACGCGGCCGGGCCGGGCGCGTCCGAGCTGATCACGACCATCCACGTCCTTCGGGGGCGCAGGTACCTGCCCCACAGCGAGGGCGGGTCAGCGTGTGCGGGGAAGTGGGGCTCGGTGCCGATCGTCAACGTGACGATCTGGACGCGGGATCAGTACCTGAGCGCGGACGTCGCCGGGCTCGCCCACGCGAGCCTGGCCTCGCGCCCGCAGCGCGATCCGGGCGCGGCGAAGCTCGTCGCGGAGTACCGGAAGTTCTACGAGAAGTACGACCGCGCCGGCCTCCTCGCGATCCGCGAGGTCGTGCTGGCGCTCGCCCCCGAGGCGCGCGAGCAGCTTCGAGCGGCGGTCCTGACCGTGCGGTCGGGCGGCGTGCTGGACAAGGACGCGCACAAGGCGCTGCACATGGTGATCGTCGCCGCGCGCGCCCGGCTGACGGACGACGAGTGAGAGGAGGGAGCGACATGTCCACCAAGACCGTGGCCTGCAGCCTCGCCTTCGGGGTCCTCCTCGCCACGCCCGGCCGGACCGCCGGCCAGTGCACGTCCGCCGACGTCCCCGCGGGAGGGATCTTCACCAAGCTGGACGCGCAGGGGCTCTACTCCGACCTCTTCTCGCTGACGCTCGTCAACCTCAGCGACGCGGCGCTCGAGGGCGCCGCCGACATCAACGCGACCATGGCCAAGTACTCGGTCGCCTATGCTCCCGGCATGGTCCGGTGGGATTGCGCGGATCCCCCCTTCTACAAGCTCTGCTCCGACGCGGAGCTGAACCCGAACACCTGCCAGGACGTGACCCAGGGCTTCCGCCCGGCGCCGTTCACCGTCCGGGTGGAGCGGAACGACAGCGCCATCTGGAGGGGCGGGTGGGCGAACGACTGCTACGACGGGAAGATAGACTTCACCTGGCGTACCTCCACGTTCCAGGTGAAGTTCAAGCGGCAGAAGGTGTACGGCGGCGCCCTCGCGTACCCGCACTACGGCACCTGGACGACGCTCCTCCCGCGCACCGGCTCCTGGTGCGCCCCCGGCACGTTCTGCTCCGGCGTGTGGACGACGCCGCACGACTACGAGATGCGCAACATCACCACCATCGCCGCGAACGAGCTGGTCGTGTCGCTGTACAGCACCGACAACCAAAACCTCGTGGTCGTGCTCCGCGAGACGCACTGGGACGGCGCGCAGGGGGACGCGTACGACGGGAAGCGCCTGGACTGGGTGGACAACGACAGCCCGCGCGTTCCCGGGGACTGCAACCACTAGCGCCGCGCCGGAGGCCGGACGGCCCGCGACGCTGGGGACGGTGTTCACCGCGCGTCGCTCCAGGCGCGTGCCTCGGGGCGGTACAGCCTCATCTCCTGCGGATCGACTGCCACGACGCCGAGGCCGGCGCAGAGCTCCTCGACGAGCGCCCGCTCCACGCGCCGGATCGTCACGAAGCGGACCTGGCCGTCCGCCTCCGGCGTCAGCTGCAGCTCCGCGCTGCGCGGGCCCGCCTCGCAGCGGCCGAGCCAGGTGGACGCGTGCTGCGTCCACGTCACCTGGTGCAGCAGCGCGTCGAGCCGCTGCCTCACCTCCGCGAGCGAGCCGAGCGCGGGTGGCGCCTCGGCCGGCCACGCGTCCATCGGTCCCTCGGCGGGCGCGCGGAAGACGGTGTAGTCGTAGCTCATCGACGGGGGCCATTCTTCGCCAGGAGCGCGCGCGAGTGAACGGCCACAGCGCCCTACCCCGGCGACGAGGCCGCGCCTGACGTGCGCGCGCCTCACGGATCGTGGCGGTTCCTCGACGATCGCGCGCGCCGGCTCGCGGATTCCCTCGCGATCCCGGGGCCCGCCACCCTGGTACGCGGCTCGCATCCTGGTGTGATGTGCCCGCGGGGGCGGGGGCACCAGGAGGTTCGCGATGAACCCGACGTTCGATGTGATGCCGGATCCGCCCCCTCGCGCGCTCGTCCTCCACCCGGAGGTCTCGGTGCGCGCCGAGCTGGGCTGGGCGCTCGGCGCCCGGGACATGGCGTCCATCTCGGCGGCCGACGGCGCGAGCGGCCTCGCGCTCCTGCTCGAGGAGCTCCTCTCGCTCGACGCGCTGGTCGTGGCGCTCGATCTTCCCGGCCGCGACGCCCGCGCGTTCGCCGACCTCGTCCGCCGGGCCGGCGGAGAGCAGGAGCTCGCCATCGTGGTCCTCGCGAGCGACCCGAGCCCGTCCCTGCGCGACGAGCTCGCCGCGCTCGGCGTGGACGAGGTGGTGGACCCGCGCCTCGGGCCGGACGCGGTGGCCGACGCCGTGGTCGCGGCGGTCCAAGGACGTCGCGCCGGCGCCGGCATCCGCCCGCCGCGCTCCTCGCGCGGCTTCGGCGAACCGGAGCGGCTGGACCCGTTCCGCTCCGCCGCGTGATCCGGCGGCGCGCGGTGGCCGGATACCAGACGGCCCGCCAGACCTTGCGATCTGGCGGGCCGAGATGTTCGAGCTTTGATGGTGTGCCTGGGGCCGGAATCGAACCAGCGACACGGGGATTTTCAGTCCCCTGCTCTACCGACTGAGCTACCCAGGCGTTTTAACAGCGCTTGCAGCCGGCGAGGCGCCAGCCGCGGGCAGCCCTTTTACGATCGAACGGGGCCGGACGCAAACCGAAAACGTCTACGAGCGGTAGACGCTGGCCCGGGGCGCGGGCCGGCGGGGGAAGCAAGCGGGACGGGCGCGAGGACGGCTAGGGGGCGGCGGCGCGGACGGGCACCGGGGCCGGGGCGCGGGGGGCGGCGGCCACGCGGGCGCGGTCGATCGAGGCGCGGCGGCCGGCGCGGCGGGCGGGCTCGTCGGGCAGGACGTGGCGCGCCATCTCGATGGCGTGCTCCTCCTGCGAGGTGCAGGCGACGGCGGTGACGCTCTCGTGGCGCGCCTGCATCTCCCGCCAGAAGCGCACGCGCGCCTGGTTCACGATGAGGCGATCCTCGAGGTGATCGAGCGTCGCCTCGAGCGCGCGACGCTCGGCCCCGAGCCGCGCCCGGCGCGCGTCCGCGTCGGACCTGCCGCACGCAGCGCAGAGCAGGACGGCGGCGATCGACGGCAAAAGCGCTCGCAAGCTCCCCTCCCCCCACATCAGCAGACGCTCGGGGAGGACGTTGGTCACTTACCATGTGCGAGGGAACCTCCCGGCGGTGACAGGGCACCCGCGCGGTGGTCGGCACCGAGATCCGCTTCACCACAGGAGAATGTCCTTCGTGCCGCACGTCCGGGGCGCGATGCCCGCCCCGCGCCACGTCGTGGGGTTTCACGACGAGCGCCGGCGGACGCCGGGTACGGGGGTCGCGAACCGCGTCAGACGCGGGGGATCGCCTTCAGGATCGCCTTGCCGTCCTTCACCTCGACGCGGAAGTCCACCGCCTTGGCCTTGAACCGCGCCATGACCTCGGGGACCTGCTTCGCCACGCTGCGGGCGACCACGTCGTAGCTGAGCCGCGAGACGTCCTCGTTGCACTGCCGCTTCGCCGCGATGTACGCGTCGTAGAGCGCTCGCATCCGCGCCTCGTCGCCGCCGGCGGGCGGCGCCGATGTCGGCGGCGCAGGGGTGCGGGCCGGCGGCGCCGAGGCGTTCACCGATGGTGACGGCGTCGCGGCGGGCGCCGGGGCGGCCGCGTTGCCGGGCGCGGCCTCGGCCTCGCCCGCGCGGCGCCGCGCCTTCACGAGGTCGCGCCGGTAGGTGCCCTCCTCGCGCTCGCGCACGCTCCGCTGCCACAGCCGCTCATAGGACAGGTAGCGCGCGTGGAGCGACTGGATCCGGAAGCGGAGCCCGGTGTTGCGGGTGAACGCGCCCTTCAGCCGGAGCACCTTCTTGCGCACCTCGTCGCGCCAGCGCGCGGGCTCGCGCCGCTCGGTGCCGAGGAAGTACTGCTCGTACCTCGCCTTCAGCGCCTCGAGCTCCTCCTCCAGCTTGGCGGTCTCGTCGGTGAGCTCGTCGGTGGCGTGGCGCGCGGCGCGCGCGGCCTCCTCCGCGGACGGCGGGGGACCGGCGGGACGTCCGGGCTTCTGCGGAGGGAGCGCCACGGGCCGAGTCTATCGGCGCCGGCGCCCGGACATCAACGCCCGCCGGCGGGCGCCGCGGCCGGGCCGGCGCCGGCCGGCGCGGGACGGCGCGCGCGCGCCCACACCGTCGCACCTGCCGCGAAGATCGCGATCGACGTCCACTGGCCCACCCCGAGCCCGAGGATGACGCCGCGCTCCACGTCGCCGCGGAACGCCTCCACGCCGGTGCGCAGCACCGCGTACAGCATCAGCCACGCGGCGAGCACCTGGCCGTGGAACCGCTTCCGGGGGCGGACCACGAGCACGAGCAGGAGGAACAGCCCGAGCTCGCCGAACGCCTCGTAGAGCTGGGTGGGGTGGAGCGGCAGCGTGGCGAGCCGGTCGGGCGCCAGGTACTGGCCCGGATCGGGCCGGTCGGCGAACGACTGGAACGCGAGCGACTCGGGCGGGAAGCGGGCGGCCCAGGGCAGGTGGCCGTGGGCGACGTCGCCCCAGCAGCAGCCGGCGCCGAAGCAGCCGAGCCGCCCGAAGAAGTGTCCGAGCGCCACCGAGGGGATGAGCGTGTCGGCGTGCTCGAGGAAGCCCATCCGGTGGCGGCGCAGGTACCAGGCCGCGGTGAGCGCCGCCCCGATGAACCCGCCGTAGAAGACGAGCCCGCCCTGCCAGATCGCGAGCACGCGCGGGATGCGCCCGAACGGCGTCTCGACCAGGAACCGCGCCGGCGAGAAGAACTCGCCGGGGTTCACGAGCATGTAGTAGACGCGGCTGCCCACCAGCGCCGAGACCAGGATCCAGAACGCCAGGTCGGCGAGCCGCCGGGGATCCTGCCCGCGCCGGACCGCCTCGCGCTGGGCCAGCCAGATGCCCACCATGAAGCCGATGGCGATGAGCAGCCCGTAGGTGTGGAGCGGCAGCGAGGCGCCGCCGGGCAGCGGGATCCGGAAGAGGACGGGGAGCATGCGGGGCGAGGGCTAGACGCGCTCGGCCGCCGCGTCGCGCCGCGCCGGCGCGCGCGCCGCCTCGCGCCTCGAGCCGGGGTGCAGGACGAGCATGGCGACGCCCACCACGATGAGCGAGTCGGCGACGTTGAAGGTGGGCCAGCGGATGTCGGGCCGGTTCCACCAGTACCACTCGATGAAGTCGATGACGTAGCGGCGGGCGAGCCGGTCCACGAAGTTGCCGACCGCGCCGGCCAGCACGAGCCCGAGCGCCACCTGCAGGTAGCGCTGGTCCTGCCGGAGCTTGCGGTAGTAGTGGAGGATGAACGCCACCGCGGCGACCGACACGAGCGTGAAGAACGCGTTGCGGAAGAACTGCGAGTGGCCGCGGAACAGGCCCCACGCCGCGCCGGGGTTCTCCACGTAGTTCATCCGCCACACCGGCCGCCACACGTAGTACGGCTCGGTGGAGAGCGGCTCGAGGTGACGGTACGTGTAGAAGCCGCGGACCCGCTCCGCGAGCGTCTCGTCGCCGCCGCGCTCGAACACCACGGTGAGGCGCTCCACGGCCAGGTACTTCGTCCACTGGTCCGCGGCGAGCAGCGCCGTGAACAGGAGGGCGAGGAGCGCCCACTTCGAGACCGGTCGCCGCATCACAGGTTGCCCACGCACTTCGCGCACAGCGTCGGGTGGGCCGCGTCGCGGCCCACCTCCTCCGCGTAGATCCAGCACCGCTCGCACTTCACGCCCGGCGCGCGCGCCACCTCGGCGGACAGCGGGCCGGCGGCGAGCACCACCTTCGAGACGATGAACAGCGCGGGCAGCTCGGCGCGCGCCTCCTCGAGGAGCCGCCGCTGCTCGCCCTCGGCGCGGACCGTCACCATCGCCTCGAGGCCCGAGCCGATGAGCTTCGCGCGGCGCGCCTCCTCCAGCTTCGACTGCACCACCCCGCGCACCTCGAAGAGCTTCCCGTAGCGCGCCTCGAGCGCGTCGGCGTCGGCCGGGCGCGCGCGGCGCGGCAGGCCGGCCAGCCACACGCTCTCGGTGGGCCGGCCCGGCAGGTAGGACCAGGCCTCGCTCGCGGTGAAGGACAGGATGGGCGCGAGCAGCCGGATGAGGTCCTGCGCGATGGCGTGGAGCGCCGTCTGCGCCGAGCGGCGCTGCCGCCCGTCGGCCTTCCAGGTGTAGAGGCGGTCCTTGATGACGTCGAAGTAGAGCGCCGACAGCTCCACCGCGCAGAACTGCATGGTGGCGTGGTAGGCGAGGTGGAACTCGTAGTCCTCGTACGCCTTCGCCACCTTCTCGTCCCAGGCGGCGAGGCGCGCGAGCGCCCAGCGGTCGATGGGCTCGAGCTCCGCCTCCGGCACCGCGTCGCGCGCCGGGTCGAAGCCGTCGAGCGCGCCGAGCGCGTAGCGGATGGTGTTGCGGATCTTGCGGTAGCCCTCGGCCAGGCCGGCCAGGATCTGGTCGCCGAGGCCGATGTCGTCGCGGTAGTCGGAGGCGCTCACCCACAGCCGCAGGATGTCCGCGCCGTACTTCTTGATGATCTCCGACGGCTCGATCCCGTTGCCGGCGCTCTTCGACATCGCCTTGCCGTGCTGGTCGAGGATGAAGCCGTGGGTGAGCACCGCGCGGTAGGGCGCCGCGCCGCGCAACGCCATGGAGGTGAGCAGCGACGAGTGGAACCAGCCGCGGTGCTGGTCGGAGCCCTCGAGGTACAGGTCCACCGGCAGCTCGAGGCCCTCGCGCTCGATCACCGCCGCCCAGGACACGCCCGAGTCCCACCACACGTCGAGGATGTCCTGCTCGCGGCGGAACTCGGTCTTTCCGCACTTCGGGCAGGCGGCACCCTGGGTGAAGTCGGCGGGTGGGTGGCGGTACCACGCCTCCATGCCCTCCGCCTCGAACGCCGCCGCCACGCGCTCCATCACCGGCGGCGAGAGCAGCGCCTCGTTGCAGCCCTCGCAGTAGAACACCGGGATCGGCACGCCCCAGGTCCGCTGGCGCGAGACGCACCAGTCGGGCCGGTTCTCGATCATGTTGTGGATGCGCTCGCGGCCCCAGTGCGGGATCCAGCGCACCCGGTCGATCTCGGCGAGCGTCGCCTTGCGGAGGTCCGCGTGCTCGAGCGAGAGGAACCACTGGTCGGTGGCGCGGAACACCACCGGGTTGTGGCAGCGCCAGCAGTGCGGGTAGCTGTGCTCGAGGCTGGCCTTCGGGTCGGAGAGCAGGTGCCCGGAGGCGGCGAGGTCGGCGACGATCTCGGGGTTCGCCTCGAAGATCTTCTTGCCCGCGTACTTGCCCGCCCGCTCGGTGAAGCGGCCGGCGCCGTCCACCGGGTTCAGCACCTCGAGCCCGTAGCGCAGGCCGACGACGTAGTCCTCCTGGCCGTGCCCGGGCGCGGTGTGCACGAGGCCGGTGCCGGCCTCGAGCGTCACGTGATCGCCGAGGATCACCTGCGACTCGCGGTCGAGGAACGGGTGCCGGTAGCGCAGCCCCTCGAGCGCGCTGCCGTCGAGGTGGGCGAGCACGCGCTCGGGGTGGGCGAGGTGCGGCGCGAGCACGGTGCCGCCGCCGCCGGTGGCGGCCTCGTGGGCGGGAGGCGAGTGCGGCGCCGGGACGTCCGTCACCGACAGCTCGCCGGGCGCCACGTCGGCGAGGAAGCCGGCGAGCAGGTCCTTCGCCACCACCACCACCTGGCCGTTCAGGTCGTAGGCGACGTAGGTGAACTCCGGGTGCGCGGCCACCGCCAGGTTGGCGGGCAGCGTCCAGGGCGTGGTGGTCCAGATGACGAGGCGCGCCGGGCGGCCGGCGAGCTTCGGGTCGGGCAGCTTCGAGACCAGGTCGAACGCGACGTAGATCGACGGCGAGCGGTGCTGCTCGTACTCGACCTCGGCCTCGGCGAGCGCCGTCCGGTCGGTGATGCACCAGTAGACCGGCTTCTTGCCGCGGTAGAGGAAGCCCTTCTCGGCGGCGCGGGCGAACGTGCGGACGATCTCCGCCTCGTAGCCGCGCGACATCGTCGCGTACGGCGTCTCCCACCGGCCGAACACGCCGAGGCGCTTGAACGACTCGCGCTGCTTCTCGATCCACTTCTGCGCGTACTTGCGGCAGGCCTCGATGATGGCCGGGCGATCGAGCTCGCGCTTCTTCGGCCCGAGCTCCTTGTCCACCTTCAGCTCGATGGGCAGGCCGTGGCAGTCCCAGCCCGGGATGTAGTCCGCCACCTCGCCGTTCAGGTTGCGGTACTTCACCACCACGTCCTTCAGGATCTTGTTGAGGGCGTGGCCGATGTGGATGTCGCCGTTCGCGTAGGGCGGGCCGTCGTGAAGGACGAACCGCTTCGCCCCGGGCCTGCCCGCGTTCTGGGCGACGAGGCGCTGGAAGATCGCCTGCTCCTCCCACTGGCGCAGGATCTCCGGCTCCCGCTGCGGGAGGTTCGCCTTCATCGGGAAGTCGGTCTTCGGGAGGTTGACGCTGTATTTGGAGTCCACGGCTCTTTCGCCTCGGAAAGACAAGGGTTCTAGCAGCCGAGGGGGGCGGGATCAACGAACGGTTTTCCGCGCGGCGCGGCGCGTTGCGGGGGCGGGGGAAGGCCGCTAACCTTCCCGCGCCCATGCCCCCTGGCAAGAAGACCGCCCGCGCGAAGCGCGCCGCCGCCCGCCCGCGCCCGGAAGGCGGGCTCGGCGTCGCCATCCTGTCGCGCAACCCGCGGCTCTACTCCACCCGCCGCCTGATCGAGGCGGCGACCGCCCTCGGCCACGCCCCGCGCGTGCTCGACACCCTGCGCTGCAACATGGTGCTGGCGCGCGACCGGCCGCGGATCTTCTACCTGGGCGAGGAGGTCCTCGCGACCGACGTCCACGTGGTCATCCCCCGGATCGGCGCCTCCATCACCGGCTACGGCGTCGCGGTGGTGAACCAGTTCGACCTGATGGGCGTCCCGGTGCTGGCCGCCGCCACGCCCATCGGCCGCTCGCGCGACAAGCTGCGCGCCCTGCAGCTCCTCTCCCGCTTCGGCATCGACATCCCGCGCACGGTGATGTGCCGCTACCGCGAGGAGGTGCCGGAGGCGGTGCAGATGGTGGGCGGGCTGCCCTGCATCATCAAGCTCATCCAGGGGAGCCAGGGCGTGGGCGTGATGATCGCCAACACCGAGCTGGAGGTGCGCGGGCTGCTCGACACGCTCTGGACCCTCGGCCAGGAGATCCTGCTGCAGGAGCTGGTGGCCGAGTCGAAGGGCCGGGACGTCCGCGCGCTGGTGGTCGGCGACCGGGTGGTGGCGGCCATGCGGCGCACCGCGCGCGCCGGCGAGTTCCGCTCCAACATCCACCGCGGCGGGGTGGCCGAGTCGCTCGAGCTCGGGCGCGAGTACGCGGAGACCGCGGTGAAGGCGGCCCGGGTCATGGGGCTCGAGGTGGCGGGCGTGGACATGCTCGAGGCCCGCACCGGCCCGAAGATCATGGAGGTCAACAGCTCGCCGGGCTTCGAGGGGCTGGAGGCGGCCACCGGGCTCGACATCGCGGCCCTGTACGTGCGGCACGCGGTGGAGTTCGCGAGCGCGCGGCAGTCGGGGTACGCGAGCGGCCACCTCGCCTGACGCTTCACCCTGCGTCGTGTGGGTGTCGCGCGCAGTCGCCGGCTCGCGTGACACGGGGGAGCAGGCAGCCGCCCGTCGCTTCTGCGCGGCGCGCGCGCCCGAGTAGAATCCGCGCCCGTCGTGTCCCCCCACTACCGTCACGCACAACCCGTCGCGCTGGTCCTCTACGAGGATCCGCTCTCACCGTGGTGCCTGGTGGCCGAGCGGCGCATCCTCGCCGCGCTCGAGGACGTCGAGGGCGCGTTCGGCGCGCTCCAGCTCGAGCCGTACCCCACCCGGCTCGAGCCGCGCGCCATGACCAAGTCCGAGCGGCGCGCGCTCGCCCGCGCCGCGCGCAAGGCCGCGCGCGAGCCCGAGGCGGCGGCGGTCACCGACGACCTCTGGCTCTCGCCGGATCCGCCGCTCACCTCCATCCCGGCGCTCACCGCGCTCGCCGCCGCGCGGCTGCAGGGCCCTGGCCGCGAGGCCGCGCTGCGCCACGCCATCCGCGAGGCGTCGCTGGTGCGCGGGCTCAACGTGGCGCGCACCGACGTGCTGCTCGAGCTCGCCGACCGGGCCGGGCTCGACCTGCACCGCTTCGCCGGCGCGCTGGCCGCGCCCGCCACCGAGCGGCGCGTGCGCGAGGTCCACGAGAGCGCGTTCGACAAGGGCATCCGCGGCGCGCCTGCGCTCGTCATCGGCGACGAGTGGCTGGTGACCGGCCCGCGCTCGGTGGACGAGTACCGGACCGTGCTGCAGCGGTACGCGTCGGCCAGGCTCGGCCTCGCACCTCTCAAGACACTCCACTGATCACGACGAGGGCTGCGCCCTCGCCCCGCCGCCCTGAGCTCGCCGAAGGGCGTCGGGGCCCCACTCCTGCTTCGCGGGGCCCGTGACCTTGCGCGCCCGCCGTCGCGGGCGCGCGCAAGGTCCCCGCGGGCGCCGCTGCGCGGCGCTGGAGCATGCCGCCACCGACCAGCCACCCGGCGTGCGCCCGCTTCACGCCGTGCCGCGGGCGCGCGCGCACATCCGCGCCCACGCGCGTCGTTCCGCGGGGTTCGGCGGTGGCATGGCCGCTGCTATGCTCGCGCTCGAATTTCGACGGCGCGCCGCCCGTCGATCCCGTGGAGCGCGCCGCTCCGAGGAGCCCACCATGAAGCGCACCCTCGCCATCCTCGCGCCGCTCGCGATCGCCGCCTCGGGCTGCGTGGTCGCGACGCCGGTGCCGTCCGAGCCGCCGCCGGTCGCGATGCCCGCGCCGCCGCAGCCGCTGCAGGTCTGGTACTACGGCGAGCACTTCGTGCCCGACACGTTCGGCGGCGGCTGGTGCTACGAGCCCGGCGCGCACTGGCACGACTACTACCCCGACCAGCCGTCGGCCTACGTGCTCGACGGCGGCTACTACTTCTACCGGGGCCCGCTCGTCTTCACGTACTGGGAAGGCCACCCGGTGCCGGGCGGCGGCTGGTGCTACGTCCGCGGCCCGCATCGCCACGACTACTACCCACCGCGCGGCAACGACTGGCAATGGCGTCGCGGGCGCGGCTGGGCCTACCGCGGCAACTGGCGCCCCGAGCGCCCGCCGCCGCCGGCCTACTGGCCCTCGCGCCCGGCGCCGTATCCGTCGCGGCCCGCACCGGCCCCCGCGCCGGCGCCGTACCCGGGCCGTCCCGCGCCCGCCCCGTATCCCGGCCGGCCGGCCCCGGCCCCCGCGCCCGCCCCGGCCCCGTATCCGGATCGCCCGTACCCGGGCCGCCCCGCGCCCGCGCCGGCCCCCGCTCCACTGCCGGCCCCGGCCCCGTACCCCGGCCGCCCCGTCCCCGCCCCGGCGCCGGCGCCGGCCCCCGACGAGCGCGGCCACCGCGACGACGCCCCCGGCCACGGGACCCTGCCCCCGGGACACGGCGGCACGCCGCCCGGCCAGGCCGCGCCGGCCTACCCCGCGCCCGGCCGAGGAAACGACCGAGGAAACGTCCAGCCCCCCGGCCACGGTGGGACGCCGCCCGGCCGCGCCGCGCCGGCCCCGGCTCCCGCCCCGGCGCCGCGGGACGACGCCCGCGGCGGCGGTAACGGCCAGGGCCGCCGGGACGACAAGGGCGACAAGGGCGACGGCGGCAAGAAGGACGACCGGAAGTCGCGGCAGCAGGACGATCTGAAGGACCGCCGCTTCCAGCGCCTCTAGCCCCCCGCTTCGCGGGCCTTCCAGGAGGGCCGCCCCTCACCAGGGCGGCCCTCTTCGTTCGTGGCACCTGACGGGTAACTTGCCCTCCCGCGCGGGACGCGGATAGCGTCCTGCGTCATGAATCCAGCCCTCACCAGCGCGATGCTCGTCGTCGCGGCCGCGGTCTTCACCTTCACGATGACCCGCCGCGTCATGCCGCTTCTCGCGCTGCGGCGGGACGTGCGCACCGACCGGCCGGGGGAGCGACTCCGGGCCCTCGTCCGCTACGGCCTCGGCCAGCGGCGCCTCGTCGATCCCGAGGAGCGCCGCCCGGGCCTGCTCCACGTCGTCATCTTCGCGGCGTTCCTGGTCCTCGCGCTCCGCACCGTCACGATGTTCGGCATGGGCTTCTCGGCGGGCTTCCACCTGCCGCTGCTCGCGCCGGACTCCGGCCTCGGCCGCGCCTACGGGCTCGTGAAGGACGTGATGGTGCTGCTCGCGCTCGTCGCGGTGCTGGGCTTCCTGTGGCGGAGGCTCGTCACGCGGCCGGACCGGGTCACGCGCTCGACCGAGGGCGTGGTGATCCTCTTCTTCATCGCCGGCCTGATGATCACGGACGTCCTGTTCGACGGCGCGCTGCACGTGCTGCGCGAGGACCCGCTCGGCCTCGGCGACCTGCTCGCCGGCGCCGGCTTCCAGCTCCCCGCGCCCCGCTTCGACTGGCTCGCGCCGGCCGGCTCGCTCGGCGCCGCGCTCTACCACGGGATCGGCGCGTCGGCGGGCACGGTGAGCGCGGTGGGCGAGGCGTCGTTCTGGCTCCACCTCGCGCTCATCCTCGTCTTCGGCAACGTGCTGCCCTACGGCAAGCACTTCCACATCATCACCGGCCTGCCGAACGTGTTCTTCGCGCGGCTCCCGCCGGCGGGCGCGCTCCGCAAGCTCGACCTCGAGGCGGAGGACGCGAGCTACGGCACCGCCACCGTGAAGGACCTGTCGTGGAAGGAGGCCTGGGACGTCTACAGCTGCACCGAGTGCGGCCGCTGCCAGACCCACTGCCCCACCTACGTCACCGGCAAGCCGCTCAGCCACAAGGAGGTGAACCGGTCGATCCGCCACCACCTCGCCGAGGTGGCGCCGGCGCTCACCGCGCTGGCGCGCGCGAAGGACCCCGCGGTCCGCGAGGCGGCGGCGGGCGCGCTCCCGCCCATCTCCGAGGTGATCCCGCCGGAGACGTTCTGGGCCTGCACCACCTGCGGCTGGTGCGAGACCGCCTGCCCGGTCCTCATCGAGAACGTGCCGCGCCTGGTGGACATGCGCCGGCAGGCGGTGCAGGTGGACTCGGTCTTCCCCGACGAGGCGCAGCGCGTGTTCAAGGGGATCGAGACGCAGGGCAACCCCTGGGGCATCGGCTCGAACAAGCGCACCGAGTGGTGCGAGGACCTGGACGTGCCGCGCGCCGCCGACGGCGGCGACCACGAGTGGCTGTTCTTCGTGGGCTGCGCCGGCGCGTTCGACGACCGGCAGAAGAAGGTCTCGCGCGCCATCGTGCGGATCCTGCGCGAGGCGAAGGTGTCCTTCGCGATCCTGGGCGAGGAGGAGACCTGCACCGGCGACGCGGCCCGGCGGCTCGGCAACGAGTACCTGTTCCAGATGCAGGCCACCGCGCTCACCGAGACGCTGAACGGCCACGGGGTGAAGAAGATCCTGGTGCAGTGCCCGCACTGCCTCAACACCATCGCGAACGAGCTGCCGCAGTTCGGCGGCCGCTACGAGGTGGTGCACCACGCCGACCTCATCGCGCGCCTGGTGAAGGACGGGCGGCTCGCGCCCGGGGTGGCGGAGGGGCTCGGCCAGGTGACGTTCCACGATCCCTGCTACCTGGCGCGATGGAACGGCGTCACCGAGGCGCCGCGCGAAGCGCTCGCCGCGGCGGGCGTGCAGGTGGCGGAGATGCCGCGAAACCGCCGGCAGGGCTTCTGCTGCGGCGCCGGCGGCGGCCGCTTCTGGCTGGAGGAGAAGCTCGGCGCCCGCGTGAACCAGAACCGGGTGGAGGAGGCCGCCGCGACGCTCGGCAAGGCGGGCGGCGTCATCGCCACCGGCTGCCCGTTCTGCCTCACCATGATGAAGGACGGCGTGAACGAGACCGGCCGCGAGGAGACGCTGCGGGTGCTGGACGTCGCCGAGATCGTGGCGCTCGGGCTGCCGAAGCGCGCCGAGTCCGCGCCCGCCGCGGCGCCCGAGAGCACCCCGGCCGCGCCGCGGGGCGAGGCCTAGCCGGGGGGACGCGTCCCCCCGAACACCTCCGCGCAGGCGTCGAGCCGTCGGCGCACCTCGGCCTCGAGCGCCTCGAGGTCGTTGCCGGAGCGCGGGTCCGCGCCCACGCAGGTGAGGATCCGGTCGTGGGGCGAGCCGCCGGTGCGTCCGAGCGCCTCGTAGTCGATGCGCCGCGCCACCGGCTCGCCGTCGGCCCCCGGCCGGAACGCGCCGAACAGGCCGTCGGAGCCGGGCGCGAGCTCCTCCTTCAGCGCGAAGAGCTCGCGGAGCGCGGCGCGGAACGGCGGGTGCTCGAGGTGGCGCAGCTCGACCCGCGCGCCGGCGCGGACCGCCACCCCGGCGAGCGCCGCCCGGACGAACTCGACGTCGGTGATGACGAGGCCGTACAGGTGGTAGTCGTCGCACGCGGCCGCGGCGATGGCCGCCTCCTCCTCCGAGAGCCAGGCGTGGCTCGGGCAGAGGAACGCGTCGCAGGTGGCGACGTCGTAGACGCCGCAGTCGCGCAGGTCCACGCCGCCGTTCGCGGCCGGGTGCGCCAGGCACCCGACGCGCGACTCGGCCTCGTCGAGGAAGCCGAGCAGCGGGCAGACGCGCACCGACGGGAAGAGCGGCGCGGGCCCGCCGACGGCGAGCGCGGCCGCGGCGGCGTGGAACGCGGCCGGGGTGCGCTCGACCTCGCGGAGGACCCGGGTGCGCCGCGCGAGCTCGGCGTGGAGCGAGGGGCGGGAGAGGTCCTCGGCGTTGTACAGGCCGCAGCACGCGCCGCAGCTCATGCCGTCCCGCTGGCAGAGGCTCTTCACGGACGGGCGAGCGAGGTGCGGCAGCTCGCGCAGAGCCCCGGCCCCTTGCGGTCGCTGTCGGCGGCGTCGCGCGAGAGGAACATGGCGCAGCGGAAGTCGAGGCAGTGCGAGAGGCCGAGCAGGTGCCCCACGCCGTGCACCGCCTCCACCTGGATCCGCCGCCGGGCCAGCGCCGGGTCGGCCGCGCCGAGGCGCGACACCGAGTACACCGCCGCGCCCGCGTCGCGGTCCGCGTCGCCGAGCACGTAGGCCGCGTCCGGCAGGAACAGGTCCACGTCCACCACGCCCAGCACCGGGACGCCGCCCGCGCCGGCGCGCAGCGCGGCCAGCCGGCGGACGATGGCGGGCGCGTGGTACTGGCCGCGGTCCTTGTTGAACGCGTACTGCGGGCGGTCCAGCGACGGGCCGGCCTTGCTGGCGAGCCCGTACACGTCGCGGAGCGCCTGCGCCGCCTCGGCGAGCGTCTTGGGGCCCACGTTGCCGAGGCCGATCAACAGGACGTGCGAAGGTGCCGCCACGGGCCTCACCTCGTCGTGCGCGTTCGCCGCCCGGGAGGGAGAGCTGGCTGAGGCGGAAGGATTCGAACCTTCATGAGCGGATCCAAAGTCCGCGGTCCTGCCATTAGACGACGCCTCAGGATGCTTCACGGACACGCGCGCGCTGCTCCGGACTTTGCGCTCCCGACGCGCTGTTGAGTGGCCCTCACCCGCTGACCGCGATCAAGCCGTCACCAGCGTACCAGGGCGCTGGCCCAAGTAAAGCCGGCCCCGAAGGCGCACAGTCCCACCAGGTCTCCGCGGACGACGCCGCGCGCCTCGACCGCCTCGGCGAGCGCGAGCGGGATGGAGGCCGCGGTGGTGTTGCCGTAGCGCTGGATGTTGTTGAACACCTGGTCGTCGCGCAGCCCGAGCGAGCGCTGGACCATCTGCGCGATGCGGAGGTTCGCCTGGTGCGGGACGAGGACCTTCAGGTCCTGCGGGCCCACGCCGTTCTTGTCGAACGCCTCCTTCAGCACCTCGGGCATGCGCACGACCGCATGCTTGAAGACCTTCTGCCCCTCCATGTGCGGGAAGATGCTGGCGTCCTCGAGCATCCGCGGCTGGACGCGCGGGTGGTAGATCGACCCGGGCGCGTCGGTGAACAGGTCGCGCGCGAAGCGGCCGTCCGCGTGCAGGTGGCAGGAGAGCACGCCGCGGCCCGGGTCGTCGGTCGCCTCGAGCAGCGCCGCGCCCGCGCCGTCGCCGAAGATCACCGCCACGTCGCGGCCGCGGGTGGTGACGTCGAGGCCGGTCGAGTGGACCTCCGAGCCGACCAGCAGGATGCGCCGGTACATGCCGGTGCGGATCCAGGCGTCCGCCACCGAGAGGCCGTAGAGGAAGCCGGTGCACTGGTTGCGGATGTCGATGGCCGGCACGCCGGGGATGCCGAGCTTCGCGTTCAGGAAGCAGCCGTCGCCCGGGAACATGTGGTCGGGCGAGAGCGAGGCGTAGACGATCGCCTCGATGTCGGTCGGCTTCCAGCCGGCCTTGTCGAGCGCCTTCTTGGTGGCCTCGAGCGCGAGGTCCGAGTTGCCGGTGCCCTCGCGGACCCAGCGGCGCTCCTGGATCCCGGTGCGCTCCTGGATCCACGCGTCGGTGGTCTCCATGTGGCGCGTGAGCTCCTCGTTGGTGACCACGCGGTCGGGGACGTGCGTGCCGAGTGCGACGATGGCGGCGCGGGGCATGGGCGGCTCCTTCCTCTGCTAGCGGTGAACTCGGGTGCGGTGCGCGGGGGCCGGAGCGGTCCGGCGTCCCGGCCGCGCCCGTCAGATGTCCAGGTTCTGGACGTCGAGCGCGTGCTTCTCGATGAACTCCCGGCGCGGCTCCACCGCGTCGCCCATCAGGATCGAGAACACCTCGTCGGCCTCGACCGTGTCGTCCACGCGCACCTGCAGCATGGTCCGGCGGGCCGGGTCCATGGTGGTCTCCCAGAGCTGCTCGGGGTTCATCTCGCCGAGCCCCTTGTAGCGCTGGATGGTCTGGCCCTGCCCGGCGGCCTTCTTGACGGCCTCGACCGCCTCGAAGACGTCCAGGACCTCCTCGGCGCCCTCCGGCGTCTCGAGGCGGAACGGCCCGGGCCCGAGCTCGGCGATGGCGGCGTGCAGCGCCGCGAGCTCGCCCCACTCCGCGCCCGACAGGTAGTCGTGGTCGAGGCGGGTGTCGCGCGGCGCGCCGGCCATGCTGGTCTGGTAGACGAGCGCGTCGCAGCCGTGCTCCTCGTCGCGCTCGATCTTGGCGATGCGGACCTGGAGCTCGGGGTGGAGCTTCTGCGCCTTCTCGAAGATCTTCTGCACCTGCTCCTTCACCTGCTCGTGGTGCTTCAGCAGGTCGAGGTCGAGGTCGCCGAGCTGGATGGCGGCGTCCACGATGCGGCTGTCGCGCCGGCGGTCCACCCGCGCGAGCAGGGCCCGGTAGGCGATGGCGTCGCGGGCGAGCCGCGCGAGGTCGCGCCCCTCGACGACCGTCTCGCCGGCCACGAGCCGGGTCCGGTCGGTCCCGAGCGCGAGCAGGTACTCGTCGAGCGCCGCCTCGTCCTTGAGGTAGCTCTCCTTCTTGCCCTTCGCGACGCGGAACAGCGGCGGCTGCGCGATGTAGACGAGCCCGCGCTCGATCACGCTCGGCATCTGCCGGAAGAAGAACGTGAGGAGCAGCGTCCGGATGTGCGATCCGTCCACGTCCGCGTCGGTCATGATGACGATCTTGTGGTAGCGGATCTTCTCGACGTCGAACTCCTCGGGGCCGATGCCGGTCCCGAGCGCGGTGATGATGGTCGCGATCTCCGCCGACCCGAGCATCTTGTCGAAGCGGGCCTTCTCGACGTTCAGGATCTTGCCGCGGAGCGGGAGGATGGCCTGGGTGCGCCGGTCGCGCCCCTGCTTCGCCGAGCCGCCGGCGGAGTCGCCCTCCACCAGGTACAGCTCCGACTCCTTCGGATCCCGCGACTGGCAGTCGGCCAGCTTGCCCGGCAGCGAGGCGCTGTCGAGCGCGCCCTTGCGGCGCACCGTCTCGCGCGCCTTGCGCGCCGCGATGCGGGCGCGGGCCGCCTCCGCCACCTTGCCGCAGATCCGCTTCGCGACGTTCGGGTTCTCGTCGAGGAACGCGGAGAGCCGCTCGTTGAGCATGGTCTCGACCATGCTCTTCGCCTCGGTGTTGGAGAGCTTGGTCTTGGTCTGCCCCTCGAAGCTGGCGCCGGGCAGGCGGACCGAGATCACCGCGGCGAGCCCCTCGCGCATGTCGTCGCCGCTGGGCAGCTCGTCCTTCAGGTCCTTGAACAGGTTGTTCTTCTGGCCGTAGGCGTTGATGGTGCGCGTGAGCGCCGCCTTGAAGCCGATGAGGTGGGTGCCGCCCTCGTGGTTGTGGATGTTGTTGGCGAACGCGAAGACCTTCTCGTCGTAGCCGTCGTTCCACTGCAGCGCGATCTCCACCAGCGCCGCGCCGCGCTCGGTCTCGACCTCCTGGCGCAGCGCGATGGGCGGCTGGAACAGCACGTCGCGGCTCTTGTTCAGGAACGCCACGAACTCGCGGATGCCGTCCTTGAACAGGAACTCGTGCTTCTTGCCGTGCCGCTCGTCCTCGATGGTGATCTTGAGGCCGGCGTTCAGGAAGGCGAGCTCGCGCAGGCGGCCCGAGAGCGTCTCGAAGCTGTACTCGGTCACCTCGAAGATGGTCGCGTCCGGCTTGAACGTGATGCGGGTGCCGCGCCGCTGCGTCTCGCCGATGGCCGTGACCTTGCCGGCGGGCGTGCCGCGCTCGTAGCGCTGCGCCCAGACCTTGCCGTCGCGGTAGACCTCGGCCTTCAGCCACTCGGAGAGCGCGTTCACGCAGGTGACGCCCACGCCGTGCAGGCCGCCGGAGACCTTGTACGCGTTCGACTCGAACTTGCCCCCGGCGTGGAGCTTCGTGAGGACCACGTCGAGCGTGTCCATCCCCTTCACCGTCGGGTGCGGGCCGACCGGGATGCCCGAGCCGTTGTCGAGCACGGTGACGGAGTTGTCGGCGTGGATGGCGACGTTGATCTCGTTGGCGCGGCCGGCCATGGCCTCGTCCACCGAGTTGTCCACGACCTCGTAGACGAGGTGGTGCAGGCCGCGGGCGCCCACGTCGCCGATGTACATGTGCGGCCGCTTGCGCACGGCCTCGAGGCCCTCGAGCACCTTGATGGTGTCGGTCCCGTAGTCGTCATCCGCGGGAGCCGCGGGACGGGGGCTCTGCTCGGCGGTTTCCAGGGGGGTCCTCGCTCGTTTCTCTGAAAGGTTCTCAGGTGTTGAGGCGACCCTGGGGTATAGCAGGCGCGGACGCCGGAGGCAACGTCTTATCCGGACCGCAACCCCGCGAGCTTCTTCACGAAACCAGCGGGGAAACCACCCCTGATCGCACCTCGTAGAACGCGGTGTCGGGCCCGGCGGCCGGCTCGATGAGGCGGCGGTCGGTGGTGGTGAGGAACGCCTGGGCCGGCAGGGCGGCCAGGTAGCCGAGCAGGAACCGGTTCTTGGCCGGATCCAACTCCGAGGAGACGTCGTCGAGCAGCAGGAGCGGCGGGCGCCCCAGCGCCGCGCGCAGGTTCTCGATCTCGGCGATCTTGAGCGCGAGCACGAGCGCGCGCTGCTGGCCCTGGCTCCCGTAGAGCCGCGCGCCCTTCCCGCCGAGCGCGAGCACGAGGTCGTCCATGTGCGGCCCGGCCGACGTGAAGCCCTTCTCGCGATCGCGCTCGAGCCGCGTCTCCAGGGCGCGGGCGAGGCGCGCCGCCACCTCGGCCTCCGGGTGCCCCACCTCGACGCCGCCGGCGGCGCGGTAGGCGAGGTCGGCCTCGGGGGCGGCCGGCCCGGAGATCTCGGCGAAGGCGGCCCGGAGCCGCGGGGCGAGCTCCGCCACGAGGTCGCGCCGCCGCACCAGGAGGCGCGCCCCGGCGCGCACCAGCGGCTCGCGGAAGCTCGCCTCCACCTCGGCCGTGCCGCTGCGCAGCGCCGCGTTCCGGGCCCGCAGCGCCCGCACGTACTCGCGCGCCTCGCCGAGCACCGCCGGCCAGCGGTTGAACGCGGCGCGGTCGAGGAAGCGCCGCCGCCCGTCCGGCCCCGCCTTCACGAGCAGGAGGTCGTCGGGCGAGAAGCAGACCGAGGCGAGGCCCTCGAAGTAGTCGTCGAGGCGGGCGCCGGAGCCGAGCGCCTTGCCGTCGAGCGAGGCGGTGCGGCCGCCCGCGGCCACCTGCACCGCCACCCGGCGCACGCCGCCCGGCCCCTCGAAGTCGCCGGCCACCGCGGCGTCGGCGGCGCCGAACCGGACCAGCTCCGCGAGCCGCACCGCGCGGAGCGGCTTCAGCGTGGTGAGGAAGTAGATGGCCTCGAGGAGGTTGGTCTTCCCCTGGCCGTTCTCGCCGAGGAGCACGGTGGCCCGCGGCGACGGCGCGAGCTCGACGGCGGCGAGGTTTCGGAAGTCCTGGACGTGGAGGGAGAGGAGCTTCACTCAGGTGAACCACGGACCGTCAGATGCGCATCGGCATCACGACGGCGGTGAAGCCCTGGTCCGCCTCCTCGCCGCCCTTCAGGACGCCCGGGGAGAGGTCGTCGGCGAGCTCGAACACGACCTCGTTCGACTTCACCGCCTGGAGGACCTCCATGATGTAGCGCGCGTTGAAGCCGATCTTGAGCGGCTCGCCCGCGTACTCCACCGGCACCTCCTCCTTCGCCTCTCCCAGGTCCGGGTTCTGCGAGAGGACGCGGAGCAGGTCCTTCGAGAGGTCCAGCTTCACGGCGTGCGCCTTGTCGGACGAGAGCAGCGAGATGCGCCGAAGCGTCTCGAGGAAGCGGGCGCGGCCCACCTTGAAGACCTTCTCGCCGGCCTTCGGGATGACCTGCTTGTAGTCCGGGAACAGCCCCTCGATGAGCCGCATCACGAGCACCACGTTCGGCCGGCGGAAGATGGCGCTGTTCTCCACGAACCCGAGCTTCGCCTCCGGCTTCTCCTCGCCGGACTCGGCCGCCTCGGCGAGCAGCTTCTTCAGCTCGGCGAGCCCCTTCTTCGGCAGGATCACGCCGCGCTTCAGGCCGAAGGTGGCGCCCACGGTGCGCTCGGAGAGCGACAGGCGGTGGCCGTCGGTGGCGACCAGGCGGAGCGCGTCGCCGGCCGGCTCGAAGTAGACGCCGTTCAGGTTGTAGCGGGTCTCGTCGTTCGAGACGGCGAAGAAGGTCCGCTCGATCATCTCGAGCAGCAGCGCCGGGTCCACGTCGGCGAACGGCACCTTGTCGAAGCGGGGCAGCGCCGGGAAGTCCTCGGCGGGCAGGCCGACGATCCGGAACTCGGACGGGCCGCTCTTCACCTCGAGGTAGTTGTTGTGCGCCTTCTTGAGCGTGACGGTCTGCTCGGGCAGGGCGCGGACGATCTCGTAGAGGTGGCGGGCCGAGACGGCCACCGCGCCCTCCTTCAGCACCTCGCAGGCGTGCTCGGAGGAGACCGCCAGGTCGAGGTCGGTGGCGGAGACGACGAGCTGGTCGCCCTTCTTCGCCTCGAGCAGGACGTGGGAGAGGATCGGCATCGTGCTCTTCTTCTCGACGATGCCCTGCGAGCGGCCGAGGGCCTTCGCGAGCTCCTGGGCGCCGATCTTCAGTTCCATGGGATGATCCTCTTCTTTGAGATCCGTCGTCGAAGCAGGGGGAGGACCGATGTGGAAAAGCGGCCGAGCGCCCTGATCCTGCTCGAGTTTCTTCCCCGGAAAAACCCGTGGATCCAGCTGGGTGTGGGTTGTGTAGCGCGCCGCGAGAGAAGGTGTCAACGCTCGCCCACAGCCCGTCCCCAGCCGGATCGACGCACCTTCCACCGCCTTCCCACAGGCTGTTCCGGGTGCGGGGCGACCGAGGCCGGCCGTTCGACTCCGGTCGCGGCCGCCGGGAACCTACGCTCAGGGTGACCCTTCGACTCGGGCGAGCCTTCGGGCCGCCTACGCTCAGGGTGAGGGAAGGCGCGAGGACGCACCACGGCCTCCGTGGCCGCGAGGCGGGCCGCGCGAGGGCGTGGCGGGGCGATGGCGCCTAGGGGGCCAGCTTCGCCGAGAGCTGGGCCACGGCGGTGCGGACGGCGTCGTCCGACTCGAGGAGGCCCTTCACGCGGTCCACCGCGGCGATGACGGTGGTGTGGTCCTTCTTGTTGAACTTCTCGGCGATGGACTGGAACTTCTCCTTCGCCAGCTCGCGGCAGAGGTACATCGCCACCTGGCGCGGGAACGCGATCTTCTGCTCGCGCGACGCGCTGGTCAGCTTCGCCACGGTGAGCCCGTAGTGGCCGGCGACCGCCTCCTGGATCTTCTCGATGGGCGGGCGGTAGCCGGGCGGCGGGATGACGTCGGAGAGGACGTCGCGGGCGAGCGGCACCGTGATCGGCTCGCTCTTCAGCGAGGCGAACGCGGCGAGGCGCATGAGCGCGCCCTCGAGCTCGCGGACGTTCGACCGGATGTGCTGGGCGAGCAGCTGGGTGACGTCGTCCGGCAGGTCGATCTTCTCCACGTCCGCCTTCTTCTGGAGGATGGCGGCGCGGGTCTCGAACTCCGGCACCTCGATCTGCACCCGCATGCCCCACTCGAACCGCGAGCAGAGCCGCTCGTCGAGGCCCTTCAGCTCCTTCGGCGAGCGATCGCTGGAGAGCACGATCTGGACGTGGTGGTCGTGGAGCTCGTTGAACGTGTGGAAGAACTCCTCCGCCGTCTTGTCCTTGCCGGCGAGGAACTGCACGTCGTCCACCAGCAGCGCCGAGCACTCGCGGTACTTGCGGCGGAACTCGTCCATCGTGCCCCTGGAGAGGGCGGCGACGAAGTCGTTGGTGTAGCGCTCGGAGGAGACGATGGCGACGCGGCCGCCGCTCTTCTCGAGGATCGCGTGGGCGACCGCGTGGAGCAGGTGCGTCTTGCCGAGGCCGGAGTCGCCGTGGAGGAAGAGCGGGTTCCAGGTGCGGCCGGGGTTGGCGGCGACGGCCTGGGCGGCGGCGAAGGCGAAGTGGTTGGAGGCGCCGACCACGAAGGTGTCGAACGCGTAGCGCGGGTTCGGGCGCGAGTCGCGCGGCTCGAGGTGCGGCTCGGCCGCGCGCGCCGCCACGGCGGCGGGCGGCGGGGAGGCCGGCGCGCCGATCGGCCGCGGCGCGTCGTCCACCGCGAACGCGATCCGGAGGCGCTCGCCGGTCAGCTCCGGGATGAACTCCTCGAACCAGCCCCGGTAATTGTCCTCGACGAAGTCGCGGTGGAACTTGTCCGGCGCGCCGATCTGGAGCCGGCCCTCGCCCAGCGAGACGGGGCGGAGCGGCTCGAACCAGCGCTCGTACAGGTCCTCGCGGCAGCGGGCGCGAAGGAACCCGTCGATGCGGGACCAGAGATCGTCGAGCGGCGTTTCCACGAGTGCGCTCGCAGGTGCTTCCATCCCCAAGTCCCCCAAGGACCG